>NZ_JBYSWS010000003.1:0-321792 GCF_058781425.1 Paenibacillus sp. FW507-14B1B
TTCCAAATCATTTAAAGAGCGATTCGCTCATTTAGAAAAACTGACGAGAATTAAAAATTCTCATTTTTGATCTTACCTCGGTAAGATCAGTTTAACTCACTCGTTGTTCAGTTTTCAAAGGTCAATTCTTCAGTGTCACTCGCGAATCTCGTTCGCCGCAGCAACTCTTATATCTTATCATACTCTTTCGAGATTTGCAAGCTTTTTTTGAATCGTTTTTTTCAATTCAGTTCAACTTGCTATCTTTCATTTCGTATGCCGTCCGCATGTCTCTCTCGGCCGGAAATATAATATACCATGACTTTAACCTCGATTGCAACTGTTTTTCTATAAAAATTTCAAAAGAGAATAAAACAATTATTCTCAGAAATTTCCCTTCATTATATGTACCGTAATTTGATCGTTCGTTTCTTACATCATCACACAATAAAAGAAGCCATCTCTTCTTGTAAGAAGAGATGGCTTCAACATCATGACTTACTCGATGCCTAAAAATGCATATCGCAGAACGATGATCACGAACAATACCCACATCAGACCATGAACCTTTACATCACGACGACCAGTCATTTTTGCGAATACTGAGAGAATTACGTAAGAAATAATACCTGCTGAGATACCATTAGCAATTCCGCCTGTGAAAGGCATTAAGATGATTGTCAAGAATGCTGGGAAAGCTACGAAGAAATCATCCCAGTCGATCTGACCGATCTGGCTCATCATCAGAACACCAACAATGATAAGCGCTGGAGCTGTAGCTGCCGAAGGAACTACTAACGCCAATGGAGCAAGGAACAAAGAGAATACGAACAATACGCCCGTAGTGACAGCAGTCAAACCTGTACGTCCACCTGCAGCAACACCCGATGCACTTTCAACGAATGTTGTTACTGTACTTGTTCCAAGGAAAGCACCTGCGCTGACACCACCTGCATCAACCAGCATCGCTTTACCAAGTTTCTTCTCGCCTTCTTTATCCTTCAAAAGACCAGCACGGCCCGCAGTACCAACAAGAGTACCAAAGGTGTCAAACAACTCAACGAATGTAAAGATGAAGATAACTTCCAAAAGACCAATGCCAATAGCGCCCTTAATATCCAATTGGCCTACCGCAAGATTATCAAACGAAGGAATCCAGCTCGCACCGCTAAGACCCGAGAGATCCGTAACGCCCATTGGAATACCGATCAGCGTTGTAGCTACGATACCGATTAGCAAAGCTCCTCTTACTTTAAGAACCATTAATATTGCGATTAAGAAAAGTCCGATCAAAGCAAGCAATGTATCCTTTTGCTCAACAAAGTTACCAAGTGCAAGGTTAAAAGCTCCTCCAGCTACCGGATGACTAATATCCGTTCCTGGATTAACACTAACCATAACAAGGTTAGCAAGCTTCAATCCCACAATCGTAATAAACAGACCAATACCAATAGTGATTGCGATTTTAAGATTGTTAGGAACAGCTGTTAAAAGCATCTGCCGAACTTTCGTTACTGTAAGAATGATAAAAACAATACCGGAGAGGAAAACCGCTCCCAAAGCTGCCTGCCAAGTAATAGCTCCGTTAGAGCTTAATACGACAGTCATAAAGTATGCATTTAAACCCATACCAGGAGCAAGTGCGATAGGAATGTTTACGAACAACCCCATCACAATCGTTACGAGACCCGCACCAATTGCTGTGGCGAAAAATACGCCCTCTTGCGGAATGCCCGCACCATCAGGTCCGAGAAACAGGTTGTTGACAAAAAGAATGTACGCCATCGTCATAAAAGTCGTCAATCCTGCGATAATCTCGGTTCTAACATTTGTTCCGTGTTCCTTTAGTTTAAAGAAACGCTCCATTGTTGAGATATCCCCCTTAAAATTAGTGACTAACGACGAAAAAGCCCTGAGAAGAATTCTCCCAGGGCACCTGCTTCTAAAAAGAGTTGCTTAACAACCGCACATCGCTTATCACACTTCCATCCGGGACCTGAACAAACTTATTCATTCACACTCCGGATGCAGCATGCTTCGTTACTGCACTATTGCCGCTCTTCTTTTCGTAGCGAGATCATTACGGTGACCTTGTAGAGACTCCCGGGCCAATTCCCGGGATTATACGAAAAAGCACTTATCGTTGTTGTCATTTGATAAACTCATTCTAGGACGAAGCGCGAATCTTGTCAACAACAAAAGCGAATATTATCACTTTATATCAAAAGCAATGTTCGGAAATCAGCTTGTGCATTTGATCAGAAATAGTCAAAGAGTACTATTTTCAACAAAAAAACACCCCTAACTAGGCGAAGCGACCCGCATTGCAGATCAGCTCGTCCCAAAAGAGGCGCTGTAGAATTAACTCTTATAAGCGTTTAACTTTATATTGGAAAACTCCTGCGGAATATAAAACTTAGTATACATTAAGGGCTGATCTGACTCTGTAACACTGTATAGCGTTTCGAGTAATAAGAAGCACTCATTGTGACCGACTAACTTCTCTTTTCGTTCAGCTAAATTAACGGTATGCGTATACCTGATCTCAATATCTCCATGATTGGCCATAAGATAAGCTTCCTCCTCTAGAAATTGGAGTAACTGCTCATTATTCTCGAGGTCTAACGATAGGCTCTCTACTGTTTGCATGGAGATAAAAGTAAAAGCATAAGCGAGTAATTCGTCTCCCTTCCTATACATACGTTCCAAAGCTAGAACAGCCGTCGAATCCCTCTTTAATACTTGTTTAGTATGCTCCGTATCTGGGTCCAATCGGTAATGTAAATCAATTCGGTCAAATGTGCTGACATGGCATTTATGCATAGGATTACTTAGCTTTTCTAATTGAACGTCATCTTGCTTACTAAATGTTTCAATAACAAAATTACCTTTGCCGCGGATGTTTCTTACCAATCCATCATCTTGCAAAAGGACTAGAGCCTGTCTCAGTGTGGCCCGACTAACCCCAAGTTCTTTGGCTAAATCAGGTTCCGAAGGAAGTCTGGAGCCTATCGGGAACTCCCCTTTTGTAATCTGAAGAAGAAGTTCATCGTAAACATTTATATAAAGCGGACGTTTCAATTTATCGGATTTATTTGAATTCATTATTTTTGTATGTCCTTTTCTTTAATTTAAAATGGATCATGGCCCCATTATGACACACCACTTTCCAGACGACAAGAAATGCCAACTTTCCTATCTCAAAGCAACACACAAACCTCCAAAAATAAATTTTGGAGGTTTGCACTAGTAGATTATTTTAGATAATTCAAGAATGACTCACCGTATTCAGGCATTGTAACTTCAAAATTATCTGCAATCGTTGCACCAATATCAGCAAAGGTATCATGCTCAGGTAATTTGCCACTATCTTTTAATTGCTTGGAGTACACCAACACGGGAATGAATTCACGAGTATGGTCTGTACCCGGGAAGGTTGGATCGTTCCCATGATCCGCCGTAATAATCAATAGGTCATCCTCACGGATGGAGTCGAATACTTCATCAAGGCGCTTATCGAATTCTTCTAGTGCTTTACCGTACCCTTCAGGATCACGCCGATGACCGTATAGAGCATCGAAATCCACCAGATTCAAAAAGCTCATTCCTGTAAAATCTTTTTTCATAACTTCAAGTAATTGATCCATACCGTCCATATTGTCTTTCGTACGAACGGATTCTGTAACACCCTCACCGTCGAAGATATCATTGATTTTTCCGATAGCGATGACATCGTAGCCACCATCTTGCAAGCTATTCATGACTGTCTTATTAAAAGGCTTTAATGCATAGTCATGACGATTCGAAGTTCTCTTAAAGTTCCCTGGCTCACCTACATAAGGCCTTGCGATGATTCGGCCAATCAGATACGCAGGGTCTTTAGTGATTTCCCGTACTTTCTCACAAATATCATATAGCTCTTCAAGAGGGATAATCTCTTCATGTGCAGCAATTTGTAGCACAGGATCAGCAGATGTGTATACAATGAGATCCCCTGTTTTCATCTGATGTTCGCCATATTCATCAATGATTGCGGTCCCACTTGCAGGTTTATTCGCTACGACTTTCCGACCTGTTACGTCTTCGATTTGTTGAATGAGTTCCTCTGGGAATCCGTCCGGATACACATTAAATGGCTTATCAATATTTAGCCCCATGATCTCCCAGTGTCCAGTCATCGTATCTTTTCCAACCGATTTTTCTTGCAATTTTGTGTAATAAGCCAGAGGTTTCTCTGCTCTCGGTACACCTGGAATTTCTTCAATATTGGAAAGACCCAATTTTGCCAAGTTAGGCAGATTCAATCCGCTCATATGTTCAGCAATGTGTAACAAGGTGTGGGAACCTACATCATTAAATGCGGCTGCATCCTTTCCTTCACCAATACCAACGGAGTCCATCACAATTAAATGTACACGTTTAAATTTTCCCATGCTACTTCAGTCCTTTCTCAAATTCTGTTCTAGTTTTGCGGAGTCCGTCTATCTACTTTACGACCTAATAAGAACCAGAACAATACGATTGATACTGCTGCAATCACTGCAAGAATGAGGATAATACTGCTATAGTTTAATGCTGCTGAATCCTCTGTTACAAAACGTAAGAAGCTGAATTGTAAATCCTTCTTATCAATCAACAAAGCAGAATAGGTGAAACCAACCGACATCGCAATGTTAAGGCATAAGTTATAGAATCCCAGTGCAGTTCCTGATTTTTCAGTTGGTACTTTTCTAAGACTGATATCGATAAGCGGAGCATACAGCAGTGCAAAACTGCAAGAAAACAAAATCAAAGATATCACAAAGACGACAATGGATGTTTTGATGAAAAAGGCACCTAGCAATAAGCTGAACAAAATCAAACTAAAGGCTAGATAAACACATTGTTTGCTGTTCAGGCGTTTTCCAATTTTACCAGAGAGAGCACCAACTAATGCAGCTAGCAAACATGCAGGGATGAACATTAACGATACGCTATCAAGTTTAATGTTATAAACGCTCGTTAACAAAAACGAAAGAGTATTTAGCGCATAAGCGGAATACAGTGTATTAATGATAAATGCAACCACTAATGCGAATAAAAACTGTTTATTTTTAAAGAAATCGATAGTGATGAATGCATTCTTATTTTTGCTAATATACAGCAAGAACGTGATCACTGAGACAACGAACAGAGCGAACAATAACCAGTTGAATGAAGACATATACAGCATAATAGAAGTTGCAATAATAGCAACAATGAACAGCCCTATAAAGTCTAAATTGTTCTTCTTGTTCTCTTCTTTAGGTAAATGTTTAAGAATGAACGGTAAGAGTAATAAGCTAAGCAAAGGAATCAAGAATAGGTTCTGCCAAGCTAGATACGTAGCTACAAATCCACCTGTTAACGTACCAATAACCGTTGCAAGTTGAAAGCTACTTGTGCTGTAACCCATATACTTCTTCTGGTCTGCTTCTGATGCATACTTAGTAATGAATACGAGGTAAAGTGTTTCTGTTGCACCTAAACCTGCAGCTTGAACAATTCTTGAAAAAACGATCAACCAATAATTCGTATGTGTAACATAACCGAGTAGAGATCCTATGCATATAAGCAAAATACCTACCGTCAATAGATTCCGTATACTGATCGAATCTGATAAAGATGAATATACAACGGCACCAATTCCAATAACAAGTCCGGCAAGCGTGACTTGCCAACTTACTGTACTTGCTGAAACGCCAAAGTAATCAACTAAATCTGGAGAGATAATCTTAAACGAGTTATCGATAACAAGGGAAAAAATCATCAAAAGCAATATAACCGGGACGATTTTCCCTAAGTTTACTACGGGCTTATTTGGGGCTGAACTATTCATGGTATACCTCCAATATGTGATGAGAAGTCAAAGGTGATAATAGCGCTTACATTGGGTGTATAAAACTCCCTTTACCTCATATGATTGAAGTAAAGGAAGACTTGTCTAGAAGAAATTGATTATCTTATGCTAATTCCAAAGCAATCTCCATCATTTTAGTGAATGCTTTCTGACGTTCTTCGGTTGTCGTTTGTTCTCCAGTAATCAAATGGTCACTCACGGTGAGAATGCACAATGCATTGACACGGGCTTGGATCGCATTCCAATAAAGTGCTACGGATTCCATCTCAACAGAGAGTATTCCCATTTTACGCCAATTATCCATAGCATTTGGATCAGCACTGTAGAAAATTTCACTAGATAAAATATTACCGATATGAACCTTTTGGCCCTTCTCATCCGCAATTTTCTTAGCTTTCTGCAAGAGGTCAAAAGAAGCGGTTAATGGAAATTGTCCAGGTAATTTAAATTGATGACCGTAATTGGAATCCGTTGCAGTTCCCATACCAAAAATAACATCATAAAGCTCTATGTCTTCTTGCATTGCACCACACGTACCAATCCGGATAAGATTCTTAACACCAAATACATTGATTAATTCCCAAGAATAAATCCCCATGCTCGCTGGTCCCATACCGGTACCCATGACAGAAATTTTCTTCCCTTTAAAAGTACCCGTGTATCCGAGCATTCCTCTCACTTCGTTAAAGCACTGGTAATCTTCCAAGAAGGTTTCCGCAATAAACTTAGCTCTTAAAGGGTCTCCAGGTAACAGAATAGTTTCAGCAATTTCTACGCCATTCGGTTTAATATGAGGTGTCTCTTTGGTAGTAATCATTGTCTGCATTTGCTCCTTTAGTAGATAATAATAACAACTTGTCTAACTTGTCTATCCTGTCTATTTTTTAGACAAGTCAAATTTAGCATATCTTTATGTTTTGTGCAAGCACTTTCATAAAGACAATTTGTAGTCTGAAATATGATCAGCAAATTCAAAATACTAATCACGGATACTGTGTATAATGGGCCGTAACGACAACAAGCCATTACACGAAACATCGTTACACATAAAAAAAAGCTTGGCAGATACCTATTCATTAAAATAGGCTCTCCAAGCTATGTATTATTTATAATTAGTCTTTCCAAACTTGATTCATCAGCTTTGTTATCTGTGACTTACGTTGCTTCGTTTCATGCTTATCGGTTGACCATATGCCATCAACGAATACAACAACATCTCCAACTTTGACATCTTTAGCTATTTCCTTCGTGTTTACATCGATTGTTTTCCCTTCGACTTCAATGACCATATACTCTTCCTCAAGCCTGTCAACAATCCCCTTCATCTTGTCCCACTCCTTATTTTACTCACAAGCGATTCCATCTCCATCTCGATCAAGTTTTGCACTATAGCCAGGGTCACCTTTGTAAAGTGGAGCTTTTCCCGCTTCCCTCACGACAGTGCAATTCTTGTAGTACACAGAAGTCTCCTGACTCTCTTCTTTCTTGATCGAAGTTTCAACCTCTGTTGTAGATTTTGATGACCGGGTAATATCCTTCCCATTGGACGTAAAAATGATATTCCCCTGTTTATCGTTCCTGTATATTTTAATCTTTTTGTCAGTAAGCCGTTTTAGAATACGATCTGTAGGATGGCCATAATTGTTGTCTCCAACTTGAATCACTGCATATTTAGGATTAACGGCATTCAAAAAAGACTGACTGGTTGAAGAATTAGACCCGTGATGGCCAACCAACAATACATCAGCTTTTAGATCAGTACCACTAGAAACCATGTCCTGCTCACTCTCTGCTTCTGCATCTCCAGTGAATAAAAATGAATTGCTTCCAAACGTAACCTTGATCACTGCACTCATATTGTTCTTGTCGTTATAAGTGTTAACTGGAGCTAACATTTTCACTGTCAATTGTTCATCCAGCTTAATATCAATTCCTGCTTTAGCTGTTGAGACTTTCAAATTTTTATTTGCAATAGATGTTAGTAAAGATTCAAAAGTTTTTGTGTTCGAGCTTACTTTGGGCATGTATATATAACCAATATCAAATGCATCTACAACAGCATCTAATCCGCCAATATGATCTGCATCTGGATGTGTTCCAATCAAGACATCGACTTTCTTAACCCCTTCTTTTTTGAGGTAATTCACAACACGACCCTCATCGTCATTGTTCCCCCCATCTATAAGCATTGTTTTTCCGCTCGGTGTTAAGATTAATTGGCTTGCGCCTTGGCCAACATCTATGTAATGCACTATAAGATTACCACTTTCACTTGTGGCTTCTTTAATATGTGGAGTAACTGTACTTTCATCTTCAGGTACTACCAATCCACATCCACTAATAAAAAATACTACAAAACACGTACTTAATAAGTATAAACTTCTCTTTTTACCGTCCATTCCTAAGAACTTAATGTTCCCTTTAACTATCCCTAGAATAAATCCGATCGTTGCCAATATTAATAATAAAATCAAGACAACTGCTGTGTTTTCCATGATGTAGTTCTCCATTCATGTTCGTTTTTCTCGATGCGTACTCAACTCTGATGAAGAACATAACAGAGCGTGAAAGTAAAATAATGAACAACTCAATAACCCCTTATCATCGCCCCCTTCATTCCTAATCCATATTTCATCTTAAATGGTCATAAAAAAAATCTCCATTATTTGCTTAATAGCAAATAATGGAGATAAATCTATACCATGAGTTAAAAAATGGTGGGAACCAATCCGCCATCAACACGCAATGCTGCCCCTGAGAAAGAAGAAGCAAATGGGCTGGATACAAAAGCTGCGAATCTTCCAATCTCCTCTGGTCTTATTAGCCGTTGAATCTGTGAAAGAGGTCGGTGATTTTTCATAAAATCTGATTCCCAGTCTTCACGTGCGATAGAACTGTCTTGATACATGTTCTCCAACATTTCCTGGACACCTTCCGTTAGTGTTGACCCAGGCATAATGGTATTCACGGTGACTTGAGTTCCTTTCGTAAGCTTTGACAGACTTTTCGCCAGGGAAAGATTCATCGTTTTTGTCATGCTATATTGAGGCATTTCACCTGAAGGCATCAGCGCTTCCTCACTGGCAATAAAAATTACTCTCCCAAAATTCCGTTTCAACATATGAGGCAAATAATGTTTAGCTAATGCATTTCCAGACATAACATTTACCCTGAAAAATGTATCCCAAGTTTCATCTTCGATATCCCAGTAACTCATCGGTTGGAAAATACCCATATTATTGATCAAAATATCAACCTCTGGGTGTTCCCTTAAAAGCGTTCCTCGATCCGAAGAATCTGCTAAATCCGCCGGAGCGCCTTTTGGCTTCGTATTCGGAAACATTTCCTGAATTTCATGTACAACTTTATCGACATCATCCGGCCGACGGCCATTGATAATCACGTCCGCTCCTTCACGTGCCAGTTCTATGGCGATGGCTTTTCCAATCCCTTTTGTGGAACCGGTCACTAACGCACGCTTATTCTTTAAGCCTAAATCCATTACAATCACTCCTTTCTTTCACAAGGTTCAAAGACTGCAACATGTTGTGGTGAACTACATCACGAAGTTGAATTGATCCGGATCAGGTCCTACGCGCAAGTCTTCATTCAACGCACTGATTGTTTTCATGTCCTCATCAGACAATTGGAAATCAAACACTTCAGCATTGCTCTTTATTCTTTCTGGTTTTGTTGATTTGGATACCAAGAGGATATCCTGCTGTACATCCCAACGCAGAACAATCTGAGCAGCTGAACGACCATATTTTTCAGCTAGTGACTTAATAGTTGGGTTTGTCAAAATTTGACCTTGCATCAATGGTGACCACGCTTGAATAGCAATTTGATGTTTTTGACAAAACTCTCTTAATTCATTTTGAGTCAGTTTTGGATGTAATTCAATTTGGTTCAATACCGGCTTCACTGTGGCAAACGACAATAGTTCTTCCAAATGATGCACTTGGAAGTTGCTTACACCAATTGATCTGATCTTGCCGCTCTGATGTAAATGTTCGAGTGCTTTCCAAGATTCCTTGAACGCATCGTGACCTGGCCAGTGAATGAGGTATAAATCTAAATAATCCAATCCGAGCTTTTCCAAACTTTCTTCGAAAGCAGCAATCGTCTCGTCATAGGATAAATGGTTATTCCAAACCTTCGACGTTACAAATAAATCTTCTCTTTTTAGGTTTGTAGCATCCAGTCCCTCCTGAATGCCAAGACCTGTGCCTTTTTCATTACCATATATTTGAGCAGTGTCAATCAGGCGGTATCCGTTTAGGATGGCCTCCTTTACTGCATCTTTTGTTTCATTATCAGGTACCTGAAATACCCCTAAACCAAACCCAGGAATTTCGACACCACTAGCTAATTTAACTTTATCTTTTAAAGAATAAATCATTTCTGTATCCTCCTTATGACTGATCCTGTTTACATCAATTAATATACACTTCAAACAGAAAATTAATCTAGTACCCACTTTTTTGTGCTATAGTAACTAAAAAGTAAGTATTAAGTCAGTAAAGGGTTGAAGGTGCTATGGAGGAGAAAATTTACAATATCGGTGTCGAGGCAACGATGGATGTGATTGGCGGAAAGTGGAAGCCTATCATTCTGTGCAATTTACGTTATGAATCCTTGAGACCGAGCGATTTGCTGCGAAAAATCCCAAAAATTAGTCAAAAAATGTTAATTCAACAACTGAGAGAATTAGAAAGGGATCAGATTGTTACTCGTAAAGTTTATCAACAGGTTCCACCAAGAGTTGAATACTCGTTGAGTGAATATGGAGAATCATTAGGGGATATACTGGATATTTTATGTCTTTGGGGAGAGTCTCACACGAAGCATTTAATCGATCAAGGGAAAAATGTTACTTTACGCTGCAATAACTAAACATCCTGCTGAGACTGAGCCGCGAAAGAACGCAAGTGAAAAAGCAGTGAATAAATAGAAAAATAAAAAGAGCTAACCGATTTAAAAATCGATTAGCTCTTTTTGGGATGGATAATTTAATTGCATTGTCCGAGAACCCTTGCACAGCAAAGATTCTTGGCTACAAATCAATTAAAAAATATCCTATTCCCACTCGATCGTTGCTGGTGGTTTGGATGTTACGTCATAAACGATACGGTTTACATTATCCACTTCGTTTACGATACGAACGGAGATTTTCTCTAGGATATCCCAAGGGATACGTGCCCAGTCCGCAGTCATTCCATCGATGGAAGTTACTGCGCGGATACCTACTGTGTAGGAATACGTACGAGCATCACCCATGACACCAACACTCTTCATGTTAGGCAGCGCTGTGAAATACTGCCAGATCTCGCGATCAAGGCCAGCTTTAATGATTTCTTCACGCAAGATATAATCAGAATCGCGAACAATCGTAAGCTTCTCTTCTGTAACTTCACCAAGTACACGGATCGCAAGACCTGGACCTGGGAATGGCTGACGCCATACGATTGCTTCTGGAAGACCCAACTCTTCGCCTACTTTACGAACTTCGTCTTTAAACAAAGCTTTGAGTGGCTCAATAAGGCTGAATTTCATATCTTCAGGCAATCCACCAACATTGTGATGGGATTTAATCGTATGAGCTGTTTCTGTACCACTCTCAACAATGTCTGTGTATAGCGTACCTTGAGCCAAGAATGCAAAATCATCAAATTTACTTGATTCTTCGTCAAAAACATAGATAAACTCGTTACCGATGATTTTACGTTTTTGCTCTGGATCATCTACACCTTTAAGCTTGGACATAAAACGATCACGCGCATCGATCTTGACTACTTTCATGTCAAATTTACCGACAAACGTCTCCATTACGCTTTCAGCCTCGCCTTTACGCAGTAGACCGTGGTCAATGAACATACAAGTTAATTGATCGCCGATCGCCTTGTGAATGAGCATAGCTACAACAGAGGAATCTACCCCACCGCTGAGTGCACACAGTACTTTCTTGTCTCCTACTTCTTCACGGATCTCACGAATCTGATCTTCGATGAAAGTCTCCATAGACCATGTACCTTCACATTTACAAACTTCATAAAGGAAGTTGCGGATCATTTCGTTACCGTTCACCGAGTGACGTACCTCTGGGTGGAACTGTACCGCGTAAAGTTTCTTGTCTTCATTACTCATTGCTGCGATCGGAGCGGACTCCGTACCAGCATCCAGTTTGAAACCAGTTGGCAAGGTCACGACATGGTCACCATGACTCATCCATACCGTTTGCTTTTGCTCTAATCCTTGTACCAATGTAGAGCCTTCATTAAACTCTAGATCAGCTTTACCGTACTCACGCTTAGATGCACGCTCAACTTTACCATCTAGCTGCTGAGCCATCAGCTGCATACCGTAACAAATTCCGAAAATCGGAAGTCCGAGATCGTAAATCGCTGGGTCTACATGTGGTGCATTTTCAGCATACACACTGGATGGACCACCAGAGAACACGATACCTCGTGGAGAAAGAGCTTTGATTTTGTCGACCGGTGTATTGTAAGGCAATAGCTCACTGTATACACCAAGATCACGAATGCGACGTGCAATTAGTTGATTATACTGTCCACCGAAGTCTAAAACGACGATGATTTCATTAGGCTTATTCATTAACGGGCCTCCCTTAATTACTGAGATTAATTATACGCAACCCTAATTCGTACCGTCAAGAAAAGCGAGATTAGTTTTCACACCCGATTTTTTACAATTTCACGACACTGCCGTATATAGAGGTTTTTCTCTGTACGTGATAAAGGTTCTTTCATATAAGCTACCTTCTCCCAACGGCTTGCAAACACTTCCAGTTCAGCGCGAAAATTGTCATCACTAATGCTTACGGATTGTATGTACTTTTTCACCGTAACTCCCGGTTCCATTGCACCGTATCTTTTCTCTATACACTTCCATACTTTGTCAGAAATAAAAGTGAGTTTATCCCGTTCATTCATTACCCGAGAAGCACCTGAACTTCTTAAATTCAGCCCACGTAAAGGTTTGATCATTATTACTGCCATCACACCAAGCAGCAGTATGAGTGAAAGCAAGGCAACCCTCGTAAGCGATACTCCTGTAAACCAGCGCTGTGCAGAAGTCATTAGGGTTTGCATCATTTCCGTAAATCGAAGCGAGTTACTAGAGGACTGACCCGTTGATATCCCTGCATTAGAAACCTCATCTTCTCCAGCATAATAACCAGGTGTTGGGTCGAAAGCTGCCCATCCTTCACCAGGAAAGTACACTTCTACCCAGGCATGAGCTTCTTGCTGTGTCACTCGAAAAATATTTTCTGTTCCTTGAACTTTTTCACCCGGAGCGAAGCCCATTACATAGCGCGCCGGAATCCCCTGTGAGCGTAATAATATCACCATTGCCGTTGCAAAATGTGTGCAGTAACCTTCCTTCGAATCAAACAAGAAGTGATCGGTGAAGTCCTTATTCGCCGGAGGAATCTTCGTTTTAAGTGTATAAGAATACTCCTGCTCCAGATAGTTTTTAACAGCAACTGCTTTTTCATACCTGCCTGTGGCTTGGGTCGTTATATCATGAGCCATATCACGCACTCGCCTTGGCAATGAGGCCGGCAGTTGTAAATACGTACTCTTGATTGACTCCGGATCTACCCCAAAGGAAGCCTCCTGTAATTTTTCCTTAGATGCTTGTAGCGTTGAATCCACCGTATATCCCATAACACGAAGATCTTCCTCTTGAAACCGAAGGGTCCCCGATTTAGGATCAGCACTGATCATGGGTTCTAGTTTTGTACCATCCAGCCCATTCACTTCGGAAATTCTAGCAATAGTCGCACCAGAGAAAAGCGGAAGACCTGCTGATGGCGGCGATTCGAGTATAATTCTCTGTGTCACCTGATCTGTCTGATCGCCCGCATCTAACAGCATGTCCTGCAATTTCTCCCCAATATCTACATGACTTCCATCATGTCGCTCTGTTATCCAGCGCCTTCCATCGTAGTAACTAAGGGCTTCTCCCCGCCAATATGTCGGTACAGGTGTCTCTGCCGTGAAATAAGGCTCGTTACTGAGCGTTAGTGGCCCCCCCATTTCAGAACCAAGTGAATCGTATCCCGTCATACTCGCTGTAGGAATCGCATTTCGATTCGAAAGACCGGAAGACCATTCTTGAATTTTGTCAGCCAAGGCAGATACCGTAACTCCAGACCCCTTACTCGCAGGAACAATATAACCTAGGGCTCCTACTAAACCGGTCAATGAAGCCGTTAGAAATAGAACATACACACTCCAACGAATTAAAGCTTTTATATCCAGTTTGAATGCAGTACCACGAATACGAGAATCCGCACTCTCTTCCGTTCTAAGATTTAGAAGAAGCATTAATCCCTGTGCTACTAGTATGTAACAGACTGACCTGAACATATTATCAATCACCGGATGTTCCAGTGCAGCTTCCATCACCGCTAAATACACAATCGTTGTTCCACCGAACAACCATACTGTCCCCCGGTATAATGACAACATATGTACAGCAGAGACCATAACTCCCCAACCTAGAAGTAAGATAAGGGCCTTCGTCTCATCACTGAGATCATTAAAGAGCCATCGCTCTCCAAGTACATTCACATCCTGAGGAAGAACATCAACGATATACCTAAGTAACCAAAACAAAGCATGTTCCGAACCAAAGAGCCGTCCCCAGAGCAGCAGGACAGCACAAGCATTGAGCGGGAACCATACCCATCCTCGAATAACAAAAAGACCCTGCATGAGCAATAGAGCCGCTAAGATCGCTAGCGTCTGCAACATTACCGGGCCGTTGTCTCCCCCCATCCCTTGAAGCGGAAGAAGCCATTCCATAAACAAACCCAAAATAGGCAATGTTATGAATAGTCTCAAGGAAAAGGGGCCGGGGGATGTGCGCTTTAGGATACGAAGTAGCGAATTAGGGACTGCTCTACCAGCAAAAGTGCCTGATCTATCTAATATGCTGCTGAATTTCTCCATCCTCGCCACCTCCCCTCGACATGGTGATCTCGTATACATCCCCCTCGTGTATGTACATGAGTCGCCCTCCTAATTGAAGGAATTGATCTTCTGCCATCTCTCTGGTTAAAGGCGATACACTCGGTTCTGGTGGAGGGCTTATGCAGAAAACACTTAATTTCCTACCCGATGCGACGATCTGGATGGAGGACTCCATCAATCCCTTATCCATCGTTCCCGTCACAAGAAGCAGCTCTGTTTCTTTACCCTCATATTGTGCAGCATGTTCAAGAATTTCAGCTGCTGTACTATTATCTGGCTGAAAAGGAAGGCTCGCCAGAGGTATCAACATTTCCTGTTCGTCCTTACACTCCGTTCGTTCAGACCGAACCGAATCCCTTCCCCTCCCCCCAGTCCACAGGGACGGTTTTCCAAGCGTAACTGTGGAGGAATATAGCAGTCCTGCTGTCGCTGCAATTGCATTCTCAAAACAATCGAAGGAGACTTCGGACTCCGCTTTCGAACTTTTTTTCAAGGGATAACCCGCTTTTGACGTATCTAGAATAATACAGCGATCCAGTATCCGGCCTGGCTCAGGTAGAATCGTCTGTAGTCGCCCAAGCCTAGCGGAATTTCTCCAATGAATCCGGTTTAAAGGGTCCCCTGGAATATAATCTCGGAGTCCTTGTCCTGGCAGAGCTGAATAGGTAGGCTTTCGCATCCCCTCTGCATCCCCATCAGGGCCATATGGTAAATCCACCAACCCTCGCAAACTCAGTGGACGCGGCAAAACAATGAATTCAGTATGAGTTACTACCCTTCTACTAGAGCGGAACCAGCTAAACATATCTCCCCACTCCACAAATGATTCTACCTCTGTCCAATTACCTCGCTTCAATGGATGAAGGGTATACGAATAACTAACTAAACGGCGAAATCCAGGGAACCAAAGCTTCTGGATCGTCTGATCACTGATGTGATCTGTCAGCATGATCCAAGGCAGTGGCATCCAAGACTTGAATTGAATCGTTACCGTCACCTCCGTATCTTCCCCTGCGTACAGACATTTGGGAGTGATGATTCGCTCTATATCAATACAAGAGGGGCCAAGTACTTTGAGAAGCGCTCCATTTAGGAGTATAGCGGAACAGATCCACCATAGAAACTGTAACGCTTGTCCTCCAAGCCAGGCATAAAGCCCCCAACTAGCCAACCATATGCATAAGGCTCTGGCCCATTCCAGACTTTGACGTTTCATGTCCGGCCTCCTTTGCGGCTACGCTGCCTAGGAAGCTCGAATAGCTTAAGCAGAGTCTGTATGATCTCTTTCTGTCCCACCCCTGCCGATCGTGCATCATAAGCTAATTGAATACGATGGGAGAGAACGGGTTCTGCTACTCGTAAGCAATCATCCGGTATTACGTACATTCGGCCTTCCAAGAAGGCAGCGGCCTGGGAAGCACGCATCCAAGCTAATGTTCCTCTTGGGCTAATTCCTAAGCGAACCCCCTGCTGCCTACGTGAGGCATCGGCTACTGCGACTAAATATTTTTTGATACTTTCATCTACATAAACCCGAGCGGCCGTTCGCTGCATTGATACGAGTTCTGAGCCAAGCATAAGTGGTTTTACACTTTCAAGCACATCCTTACTCTGTCCGCGCTCAAGCATCAACATTTCATTATCTATTCCCGGATAACCTAGAGATAGCCGCATGAGAAAACGATCCATTTGAGCTTCCGGAAGACGATTCGTCCCCTCAAATTCATAAGGGTTCTGAGTAGCCAATAGAAAGAACGGAGCTGGCAAAGGATAACTCTGTCCGTCCACTGTCACCTTGCCCTCTTCCATAGCCTCCAATAGGGCGGACTGAGCCCTTGGCGAAGCACGGTTGATCTCATCGGCTAAGACTATATTAGAGAGAACTGGCCCCGGTCTGAACTCAAACTCACCCATATGCGGATAATAGACCGAAGTTCCTGTTATATCCCCTGGCATTAAATCATATGTGAATTGAATACGGCCAAAATCACAACCAAGGCAAGCCGCCACCGTACGCACTAGCATCGTCTTCCCTACACCCGGAACATCCTCTAACAGGACATGTCCTCCAGCAAGCATAGCTATAAATGTCAATCGAATCTGTTCGTCATGCCCGACAATTACACTACCAACCCGGTTCATCACTCTATTCAATAATTCTGGAGCCCACTCCGGGTAAGGCGTCTCTTCTTGAAACATAGATGAACTATACAATGGCTCAAACCTCCGCTTCTTGTTCGTACTCTATGAATAGGTTTTCCAAGAATGCAAAAAGATAGACTCCAAAAGCTAAAAACGTTGTCAATCAAAAAAAAACAGCCTTATGGCTGCTACAGGATTCACGCTGTTAACATTAAAAAACCGAGCCCTTTCAAGGGCTCGGTTAGTTTCATTGCTTATTATGTTTAGACAAGGCTTAGTAAGCCAGTGTGAACAGACCTTTGATGTGGGACAGGTAACGCAGGTTACTTGCCTCTTTCATCATGGTTGCAGGCAGTCCTTTGAGTTGAGTCTTGTTAGCACCGATCGTACCGATCGCGTCTTTACGACCCAAGCTTCCTAGTGTACCGGAGAACACAGGAACGAACGAAGCCATTGCTCCGCCTTTAGAATAAGCGAACATGTTGTATCCAACAAGTTCACCCATCTGCCAAGCTAGTTGAGCAGTTGGAGGATACGGACGTGCGCCTTCTTCTGGAGGCATAACTACCGCACTATCACCAGCCAAGAATACTTCTGGATGGGATGTGGATTGCAAGAACTCGTTAACTACTGCACGGCCGCGGTTCACTTCAATTCCACAGTTCGCAACTACAGAATTACCTTGTACGCCACCAGTCCATACGAGTGTGCTAGTTTCAAACGTGCTTCCGTCTTTCAGTTCAACAGTAGTACCGTCCATTTTCGTGATCGGAAGACCCGTCAAGAACGTTACACCACGTTTTTGAAGACTAGTTGTTGCACGGTCAACCAGCTCAGGTGGGAAACCTGGCAAGATTGAAGGAGCTGCTTCAACACAATACAGGGTGATCTCATCAGGGGAGATTCCGTATTTATGTGCAAGTTCGCCCTTCATGTCAGCATACTCACCAACAAGCTCAACACCAGTCAAGCCGCCGCCGCCAACAACGATGGTAGCATCTGCTTTGTTCTTTGTTTTGCTGTATTCTGCAATGCGGCTTTCCACGTGCGCACGCAGGCGGTTAGCATCATTAACAGATTTGAGGATGAAGCTGTGTTCTTGAAGTCCTGGAATGCCAAAAAATGCAGTCTCGCTGCCCAAGGCAACAACCAGCATATCGTAAGACAACTTACTTCCATCTTCCAAAGATACAGCACGCTCATCCGGCTTGATTTCTTTTACAGTACCGATACGCAGATCTACATTAGCATCACGGAGCAGTTTATCCAGCGGGAGGGCAACGGCCTTCTCCGAGATGTTGCCTGCAGCCAGGCGATGCAGTTCCGTAATGATCTGGTGCGTAGGGAAACGGTTAACGAGTGTAATTTTAGCGTCATTTACGCCAAAATGTTCTCGGGCTGAAAGAGCGCTCAGCAAACCGCCGTAGCCTCCGCCCAAGATTAAAATGTGTTTAGACATGACCATCCTCCGTTCTTTGAATAATAAAATGACTTATCGCTTATTTTGTTCGCGTTCGTTCATAACGTCCATAAACGCTTGTGCATAGCGCAAGCCTTTTTGAACTTGTGGATCTTTCAGCATCTTCATCAAACCAAATACGCTGATAGCTCCTTGATCTTTCTGATTGTGTACACGGTCTCCAGCTTCAATCGCTGCAGAAGATACGTTCTTCAGGGTATCTGTCACAGGCTTCGTAAAACCTGTAAGAGAGGCCATAGTGTCCTCAGCAAGCACTGGATCAGTTGCTACTGACTTACCGAAATCATAAGCTTTCGTAAAGAACGCAAGCATTTCAGTAAGCTTTGGAAGGTTGTCCACGAGTGTAGTCAGCGATTCCTGAACTTCTGGCTTCATCAATTGGTCGAACACATCGAGGCGATCCGTCACCGGAGCTCCTTGATTTTCAGCAACGGTCTCCGAAACTTCGGATTGTTGCGGACGGGATGTTTCTGTCATAAGAATTGCCTCCTTTACTTTAAATGAGTTCCCATGAAGAACTTGGCTGCGATAGAACCGATTAGTAGAAATTCACGGATAACCGGTGGTTATTATGCATCACTTTCAAAGTGAGAACTTCCAATATTCTCGTTCGCGCCAAAATAAAGCAGGGGGGAAAAGTATCCGCCCCCTCCTTTATAAAACACGTTCGCGTGGGATTGTGATAAATATCTCTAACATATCCTAGTCTATAACTTGTGTGACATAATTACAAACACAAAATACAACTATTTCCCTACAAAGTTACAATTCTGTATTTATCAGAGTCAGAAAGAACATCTTTAACCGGATGTCCAGATATTTCAAAAGCATCTCGAATCGGCACCCAAATCGTATGTCCGACATATGTAACTTCAGATATAATAGTTTTCCCGCTACCGTCACTTACCTCCATCGTATTCGTTTCTGGGTCGGCTTCCCATTTCGTGTTCGTCAATGACACTTTTACTTTTTTATTGTTAACATTCCATGAAACTTCTCCTCCTAGTCTTTCTACAGCACTTCTTAAAGGGACCATTATTTTCCTATTTACAATTCTGTATTCTCCTGGAGCGAATTCTGTAGCAAAACCTGACATATCTACCTTAAGTATCCTTCCTGGTTTGAAAAGAGCTGCATTTACACTAACGTGTTCAGCAATCCACTTTGCGCCTGGTTGGTCAAGCTTCGGTTTCACTTTACTCTGAAGTTTGAACTGAACAGGTTCCATTTCCGGAGTCAGAACATCAAATTGGTACCCGTTCTTTTTATAATAAGTTATGATATCCGGAAGTGCCTTAACAGACTCCTCATGCCCCGCCCCATCATGAAGTAGCACAATCGATTCCTCACTATTTACTCGGGTCGTAGCTCCTTTTAGAATTTCCTCTGCTGGAACTCCTCTACGCTTAGAGTCACCGCTGTCCACATTCCAGTCAAACACACGGTATCCCCCTTCCTGGAGCAAGCGAAAATACGTCTCATCGAATTTACCTGCTGTCCCTCCTGGAGCTCTAACGAGCTGCGGTCTCTCTCCTGTAATCAGTCTTACGATCTCTTCGGTTTGTTTAATCTGATTCCAAAACGTTTGGAACTTTTCATAGAGCTTATTGTAATCATGATTAAAGGTATGATTCCCAATGATATGCCCTTCTTCATGGATTCTTCGAATCAATTCCGGTCTACGACTTGCTTGCTCCCCAAGCACAAAAAATGTAGCCTTGATCTCTTCTCTTTTCAATATATCAAGCACCTCTCCCGTAAGCCCTGATGGACCATCGTCAAAGGTTAGGTACACTGTTCGTTTCGATTGTTTCTTCTCCTTAACTGTAGAAGCAGACGATAATACGGGCTGTGTCGTTACGCTCTCCGCTCCGCTATACACGGTATGCACCATACGATCTTTCTCCTTTACCTGTGAAGGGATTGCTTCTGCAATGTCCTCCTGAGCATGTTGGGACTGCAAGGAGGTTGTCATAGCGCTTAGAATCAGGACTGCTGCCAGAACGAATAATAGTGCAATTCGAGTGATTACTACCAAATTTTTATACATATAATCTACCTCCACCATTTCTTTTCTATGAGTTTTCGTTTGGCGTTCTGATAGATTATATGGAGCGTATTTCAAAAAAAGACTAGATTCTCTGATCTTCAATATAAAAAAAACGATTCCAAAACTACCTCTTAAAGGCATGTTAAGGAACCGTTTCTTATATCATTAATATGAACGTACTGCTTCAAGCACCTCTTCAACATGACCCGCTACCTTTACTTTTCTCCATTCCTTTACGAGTACACCAACCTCATCGATTAGGAACGTAGAGCGGACAATCCCTTCATATTCTCGTCCATACAACTTCTTAAGCTGCCATACACCGAACAAGTTGCAGACTTTATGTTCTTCATCGGATAACAAGAGAAAAGGAAGGTCATACTTTTGAATAAACTTATTATGTGACTTCAGTGGATCCGTACTGATACCAAGAACCACCGCCCCCTCCTGCTGAAGGCTTCCAAAGTTATCGCGGAAACCGCATGCTTCGTTGGTACATGCCGGTGTCATGTTTTTCGGATAGAAATAGATCACGACCTTGTTTCCCCGGTAATCACTTAAAGAAACATGCTCTCCATTCGAGGCTGGTAGAGTAAAGTTAGGTACTTCGCTGCCAATCTGCAATTGAGTTTGAGTCATAAGTTGTATCATCTCCTTGATGAGCGGGGGAACCCCCGTAAAATTGATTGTCTTTTCGAAAGAAATTATAATAGAATGAATGTCGATTATTCAAATCTTTACCAAGTGAAGTATTCAACAAGTGTACTCCGAAAGGAAGAACTCAATGAACAAAAGAACAAGGAAAACAATACTATGGACCGTCAGCATTATCATTGCCGGTATTCTAGGCTATGGAACTTATTATGTGTCAACCATCTACAGCGGTCTTGAAGGACTACAGAAGAAAGGAGAGTCTTCCCCTTTCAAAGAGCTTGCACAAGTTGATGCTAAGGCACCTGAGCCTCCAAAATGGGAAGGAACGGAACCGGTCAACATTTTGCTCATGGGTGTGGATGCTCGAGGGTTTGAAGAAGGTGAGATTCCTCGCTCAGACAGTATTCTTGTAGCCTCCATCGATCCTGTCCAAAAGAAAATGAATTTATTCTCCATCCTGAGAGATACATATACGGATATCCCAGGCCATAGCAAAAATCGGATCAATACTGCGATTACCCACGGCCCGAATACGGCCATGAAGGCGGTAGGCGACCTGCTCGGCATTCCTATCCAGTATTATGTGTACACCGACTTTCAGGGCTTCATGAAACTTGTAGATGCCGTCGGTGGTATTGAGTTCTACGTTGAGAAAGATATGAAATATTCAAGTAAAGCGGATAAGAATGAATATGATATTGATCTAAAGCAAGGTATGCAGCATCTCGATGGTAATAAGGCATTACAGTATGCACGTTTTCGTTACGATAAAATGGGCGATTTCACCCGAACCGAACGCCAGCGTGAGCTGATTAAGGCTGTTGCTAAAAAAATGCAGTCCACTACCTCCATTATGAAGTTACCGGATATTCTAAATTCGGTAAGTCCTTATATTGACACGAATATGGACGTCAATGACATGTGGAAACTTGCGAATGTGGGATATCAGAGTAAAATGAAAGGCAGCGAACAAGTTCCGCCAATGAAACTCTTGGTTGAAGCTAATATCGGTGGCGCTGCCGTTCTGACGGTAAGAAACCCGGATACTCTTAAACAGTATATCCAAGATATACTAAACCCTCCGGTAACAGAACCCGACGCAGATGGTAGTAAAGATTCAACTGGTGAACCTACGGATAAATCCTCCGATTCAAGTTCATCTTCCCAGCGTAATTAGTATCTTATATCGAGATCAGGACAGGCAGCAAATCGCAGCCTGTCCTGATTCATGAAGAAAGGAAGTTTTACCATGTCCAAATCCAGAAAACGTTCGGAAGTTTTGTATCAAGAAGCTCTTCAACATATCGTTGGTGGAGTAAACAGCCCCTCCCGCTCTTTCAAAGCCGTTGGAGGTGGAGCACCTGTATTTATGAAACGTGCTAAAGGTGCCCACTTCTGGGATGAAGATGGGAACCAGTACATCGATTATCTTGCAGCATACGGTCCCATCATCACGGGCCATGCTCATCCTCATATAACACAAGCAATAACGAAAGCTGTCGAGAATGGTACGCTCTATGGCACACCAACCGAGCTTGAAATCACGCTCGCCAAAATGCTTAAAGAGGCAATCCCTTCACTCGATAAGGTTCGTTTCGTCAATTCCGGTACAGAAGCTGTAATGACAACGATTCGTGTTGCACGTGCATATACGAAACGAAACAAAATCATTAAATTCGCTGGATGTTACCATGGCCACTCCGACCTTGTTCTTGTTGCGGCAGGCTCAGGCCCTTCTACGCTAGGCATCCCGGATAGTGCTGGTATTCCGACTAGCATCGCTCATGAAGTCATAACCGTTCCCTTTAACAACTTAGAAGGACTGCGAGAAGCACTGGATAAGTGGGGCGACGATGTAGCCGCTGTTATGGTTGAACCCATCGTCGGTAATTTCGGTATGGTTATGCCGGAACCCGGATTCCTTGAAGGTCTTTGTCAGTTGACGCATGATAACGGATCTCTCGTCATCTATGATGAAGTCATCACAGCCTTCCGTTTCCATTATGGTTCTGCTCAAACGTACGCTGGACTTGATAACCACGAGGCTATACAGCCCGATTTAACGGCTCTTGGTAAAGTCATCGGCGGCGGACTTCCAATCGGTGCTTACGGCGGCCGCAAGCATATCATGGAACAAGTCGCTCCTCTCGGCCCAGCCTATCAGGCTGGAACGATGGCAGGTAATCCAGCTTCCATCTCCGCAGGTATCGCTTGCTTGGAAGTTCTTCAAGGCGATGGGGTGTATGAAGAAATGGAACGCTTAACGATTAAGCTTACTGAGGGACTACAGGCTTCCGCAGATAAATACGGCATACCGCTGACTATTAACCGCATTCGCGGATCGTTCTCGGCCCATTTCTGCGACCACCCTGTAACGAACTACGACGAAGCTCAGGATACAGATGGTGAAGCCTTCGCTGCATTCTTCCGTCACATGCTTGACCGTGGTATCAATCTAGCACCATCGAAATACGAGGCGTGGTTCCTGACCACCGCACATACCGATGCTGACATCGATGCTACACTCGAAGCTGCTGAAGAATCATTTAAAGCCATGAAAGGTTAACTAAATGAAAGGGCAGTCCCATAAGGTTGAATGACCTTGACCTGGGACTGCCCTTTTTTTCTGATCTTGTTTATTATTAGGGATTAATAAATACAGTTCTAAGCTTAGCATTATACTGCACATCAAAGCCAAGTCCAGACGCTAGCACTGCGAGCGGTACATATGTCTTCTGCTCTTTGCCTATTTTGTTCAAGAAAGCAGGTGTATCCATTATAACCGAAGTTCCGTTCACGTTAACGGATTTCGAACCGATCTTGATGATCACCTTCTTATCTCCATACGTGATTGTAGCGCTGGATGTTTTGTTACTCCACACCGATGTTGCAGAAACGGCCGTTACGATATCTTGAATTGCCACGAAATTCTGATTTTTCACAATAACTGGCTTGTAAGGTGTCTTTAACTCCTTGCCACTGACGATGATCCCCATTGGCTGGTCTGCCTCATACACTACTGGTTTCGTATAACTTCCCCAGATTGTCTCAGAGAAGATACGCGCCATTACCTCATAACCGTACTGATTCGGATGAATATCTTCCTTCAAAATATGAGTCATCGTTATTTCAGAGCCGATAAATTCTTTAGCAACATGAGCGACCTTGAGGGTAATGCCATTCTCATTAAAAGTAACCGCCATGCCGTCGATAAGCTTCGTAAATTGCGCCGCCGACTCCTGCAGTTTCGGATAAGTGGCCTTATCAGCAATTTCCGGTACGGGTTGATACTGATCTGCCAATACAATAACAGCATCCGGATTTATGCTATGTAGATTATTCACGATGGATGTAACGTTGTCCTTATAGACAGTAAACAACTCCTGAACACGACTGGCAAGCTCGTCAGTCTTTAACGTTCCCGCTGTCTTAACAAGTTCAAACATGTCGTTACCACCAATGGTTACGGTAATCAAATCTGCTCCGGCAATAACCGATTTAGCCTTAGCAGCTTCTGCTCCCATTGCAGCAGCCCGTGGATCCTTAAGTCCACTCTGGATTTCATCCGCAGATACTGCACGTTCATCTACGATAGCCTGCACATATTGATCAAGCCCTTTTGTCTTCAAACCCAATATACCCAGATTAGCGACTTCCGTACGCCCATGATACAAGCCTTGCACAAGCAGTCGATCTATGAAGCCGTATGGTTTGGAGTTCATATCCATTCCTGGTTCGTAACCCACTGTAAGTGAATCCCCGAGTGATACAATTCGGTATGTATCTCTTGTTGTTAGCTGCTCCTGTGCTGATACAGAACTTCCTGCCCATGGCCCAAGCAGCAGCACAGCTATCAGCATTATACTAGTGGCTGGAGCCAGAGCTTTTTCCCAAAATTTCAGCATTAAAACAACCACCTCTCTCTTGGTTAATTTATCCAAAGTCAATCTGATTATTATTCTATCACTCCCTAGCTTACTTAGATACCATTGAAATGGCGCATTTGAACGGTAAATCATACAAAGAAACGAACTAAAAAAGCAGTCCCAGAGTTGGAACTGCCTTCGGCAGGTAGGAGACTTCAACGCCCCAGATATATTTATGAGTTGTTGCTGCCGGACCCAGCAGTATCATCATCAACAAGATTCACCCGCTTCATGTACTTGTCATAGCGATCATCAAGTTCTTTGGCGATACTGCGGTATTTACGCGTTTCCTCTACGATAGGGTCCTGTGTCGTCTGAATACGAATTTCATACTTCGGTGGGATGAGACGGCGTCCCTCTTCTTCCTCGTTCTTAGATTCCATCTCACCATCCATGAGCAGTTCACTGAGCTGCTGCTCCAAATCATGATCCTTCTTATCATTCATCTTGTGACACTCCTTTATCTGTTGTGAAGAGGACCTACTTCTATTCTTTCGTAAAACCCGTTGCCTCAGCCTCGGATAACGTATCCAGCAAACTGTCATGAATCGCACCATTGGTTGCCATCAGATTACGTACCGACAGATCATAAGGCCGCCCAAGGGTATCCGTTACCCTTCCACCTGATTCTTGAACCAGAAGCGCTCCTGCCGCAACATCCCATGCACTCAATCCTTGTTCCCAATAACCGCTCAAACGACCGGCCGCAACATACGCCATATGCAGTGCAGCAGAGCCCCCTGTACGTAAATTACGGACTTTCGGAACAACAGCATGAATACCAGCCATGTTCTTAGGAAAATTAACCGAAGTATCCATTGGAAAACCTGTCGCTACTAGACTTTCAGATAACGTTGTCTCCTTAGAAACCAAGGTAGGGTTACCATGAACATAGGCTCCTTTACCTTTCTCTGCAATAAACAGTTCATCGCGAGATGGATCATACACCACACCAACGATAACCTCGCCTTTGTAGGCTAGAGCAATGGATACCGAATAAAATGGGAAGCCATGAACGTAATTGGTTGTACCATCGATCGGATCAATAATCCATAAGTAAGGTTCATCCTTCACGGCCTCCAAAGCTTTGGTAGAAGCTTCAGCACCTGGTTCAACACCTTCTTCACCAAGAATCGCATGATCCGGAAAATGAGTCAGAATCAGCTTGCGAATCATCTGCTCTGCCCCTTTATCTACTTCGGTCACGAGATCCTGTGCAGATGTCTTCGTACTTAGCTGTTTAACCGTTCCAAGTCTGCTCTGAATCCATTCCCCTGCTTTAGCTGCACAATTGATCGCAACCGCAGTGTAGCTTTTACTTGAGACTACGTAGGGTACATTTTCTTTGTCATTCAATATGCTCACTCTACTTTCCAAAAAAATCTATATTAAGAGACTTATTCATCCTATTCATGTATTACGAGAGAAGCTAGGGCGCGTTTCCCTTAAAAACACATCTACTTTACAAGCGATATTCTTAAGGAGTTACTTCAATCGTCGCCCCATCCACGATCTTCACTCCTTCGTTCCCGTAACCTGAAAGCTCCTCCATTAAAGCGAACAAGGCTCCATCTTTCTTCTTCGCCTCAATCATAACATCGACCTGCGATGTACTTCCTGCAATTTTGCGTAAAAAAGAGAGAAGCGGTACGACATCGACACCATCAGCATGGCTTCGAATATCGGTAGGACTCTTCGGACTCGAAACGTGAATTTTAGGCGCTAAAGGCTTGTCTGGCTCTGAACCAGCTTGTGCCAAAGGCGTCTCCCATGTCTTTAGAACGTCTGGCCAAAGATCCCACGGATCTTCTCCCTCATTATTCACCCACTGGTGGTGAATATCGAGCACCATCGGAAGCCCTAAATTCTGACTCACTGCAAGAGTTTCGATCGCGTTAAAAGTCTTATCGTCATTCTCCAGCGTAATCCGTTCCTTGATGTCTTCATCCAGCTGATGAAAATGTTCCTCAAACCGGGCAGCAGCAGAAGGCTTGTCCCCATAAGCACCACCAATATGAATATTGTTCTTCATTGCGGCACTTAATCCCATCGCCTGCAGCATGTTCGTATGATGTCTCAAGTCACGAATCGAACTGGTCAGAACTTCTGCCCTTGGTGTACTTAACACGGTAAAATGATCCGGATGAAAGGATACTCTCATCTCGTGCTTCTTCACAAATTGACCAACTTCCGCAAACCCTTCCTTCAGCGCTGGATAAGGGTCCCACTCACTTAAATCCCCGTGTGTACCTAGAGGAATGAGCTTAGATGTCATTCGATATACTCGAATATCATGAGCGATGCTATGTTTTAAAAGACGCAGTGTATTGTGCAAGTTCTCAGCGGCCAGACGCTCCAGTTTGCGGATCGCGGCCTCACGGTCATTCAGATTCATGAAGCTCTTCATCGTCATCGTTCTAGATGGCGATGCGTTCTGAATAACCGTCGACATAGCCACATAACCAAAGCGGACGATCATGCTTGGTTCCCAAAGAACATCTCATAAGCAAGATCGGTCTGCACTCTAGACTCTTCATCTGTCAGCTTGCGGACAAGCTGTAACTCGACGGAGGTTACCTCACGTCCCTGGAAATTAATCTCCGCTACACTAGCAGTAATCAGGACGATAGCAACCGCTTTATTATCAGGTGTATAAGCAATTACCTTTTGACCTGTAGGAAACACACGAAGTCCTTCCTTCAGCATTTTCCCACGACCATATTCCAGAAGCTCATAAAGCTCCTGATCATTCTTAAACTTGCAAACGGAATTGAACTCGGTTTGAAATCCCATGCGCCAGCCTCCCTTTCCGGTGTAAAAGATTAGAGTCAAGGGGAGCCGTGATATGCGCGGACTCCCCTTGGTTTTCAATACCTATTATACTTCATTTTAGTTATTAAGCTTCATTCTCGTAAATTAATGCTTGCTTGCGGCTATATCGCTCAAGTCCGAGCTCAATCATACGATCAAGCAGTTCACGATATGAGACGCCTGTTTCTCTCCACAGCAGCGGATACATGCTAAACGGAGTAAAGCCAGGCATCGTATTCACCTCATTAATAAGAATAGCATTATCTGAGCGACGGATAAAGAAATCTGCCCGCGTAATACCATTTCCTTCAATCGCTTTGAAGGCCGAAATCGCAAGCTCGCGCAGCTGATCTGCCGTATCTGGTTCAACAGGGGCTGGGATCATCATCTCAGACTGTCCATTGATGTATTTGGCAGCATAATCGTAGTATTCACTAGAGGAGACAATTTCACCCGGTATGGATGCCATCGGCTCATCATTTCCGAGTACGCTGACTTCAACCTCACGTGCATCTACGAATTCTTCAACAATAATCTTGTTGTCAAAACGAAGCGCTGTCTCAACCGCATTTCTCAGTTCTTCCGCATTTCTGGCCTTCGAGATACCAACACTTGAGCCAAGGTTAGCAGGCTTTACGAAGCACGGATAACCCAGTTTGTCCTCAATGCCCTGCAGTAGATCATGACTGCTGCGTTCCCACTGGGATCTGTTAAAATAACTATATTCGCATTGTGGAATCTCCGCTTGAGCAAACAACTTTTTCATGATGCCTTTATCCATACCAGCAGCGGATGCAAGCACACCTGTACCCACGTAAGGAATATCCGCCATTTCAAAAAGTCCTTGAATCGTGCCATCTTCGCCAAAAGTACCATGAAGAAGTGGGAACATAATATCAACGATGCTTTCCTCACTACCATACAATCTACTGAATACAGCATTGAGTGCGCTCTGCGTGCCTTCCCCATTCTCAAGCTTCAATTCAGCAGCATCTGCGAAAGGTGCCGACAGCTTGCTGCCGATTCTCCAAGTACCCTGCTTCGTAATATAGAAAGGGATAATTTCGTATTTATCAAAATCGAAAGCATTCATGACAGCAAAGGCTGTTGAAAGTGATACTTCATGCTCTCCCGATTTACCGCCATAAACTAATCCTACTCTTAATTTGTCCTGTCCCATGCCAAACCTCTCTTTTTACGAATTGCAGCATTTCATGCTGTTCGATTAAAAATAATCAGGAATATGGTAAAAACGGTACACCGTATTATCGGTCCAAGCATAAGAATCACGGTAATCCCAGTATCGGTGTTTACTGCTGACTGTATGTGCATTCACTAGCGGCATACCGCCTGCATCAAACGCCGTAACAATCGTACTGTGCTGAAATGCACCATCGCCGTCCCAATCATAAACGATAACATCTCCAAGCATCAGCTGCTCCGGACGTTCCACCATATCTGCTCTTAAACCTGAAGTGCTTGTATTCAAAAACCGGGCGAAGCTGTTCGAGACAGCCCAGCTATAACTCCACCATTCCCGGTTACTCACATAACCTTTGTACCACCAACCCGTTTCTCTTTTACCAGTATAGTGGATTGGGGCTTTGCCTGCAAAGAGGCATTGTGAGATATAGTTGGTACAGTCCACAGCAAATGTCGTAAACTCTGGATTGCCTGAATCCCACCATCGATCCGCATAGGCAGCAGCCGCTTCCCGTTCATATCGACCTGCACGCGAATGG
Organism: Paenibacillus sp. FW507-14B1B; assembly: GCF_058781425.1. Classification (NCBI taxonomy): domain Bacteria; kingdom Bacillati; phylum Bacillota; class Bacilli; order Caryophanales; family Paenibacillaceae; genus Paenibacillus; species Paenibacillus sp. FW507-14B1B. Next base: position 29,668 of record NZ_JBYSWS010000003.1, read on the forward strand.
GTTCCTGCTGAGTACACACCATAATTAATTAACGGAGTTGAAGGGACTGGGACAGGAGCTTCATGATGGCTATCAGCATCCTTATACGGCTCATTAAGCGGATGTCGTTCATCTTCAAGCCGCTCTATATTAACAATCAACCAAGCATCGCCGTCACGCACAACCGACAATCGTTCTCGGCTAATGACATCCTCACGGTGGGTTACACCTCTTTTCTCATAGAAGAACACACTGTGCAAACGAACATCTGCTACGACGTCATCCTCAGTTTCACGAACGATCCGCAGGAGCTTCGCTCTAGTCTCACTCTTTAGTGGCGTTACCTCCCGTTCTGAATACCACGCTTGTATTCGTGTTTGTCTCTCCCCACGTTCCATTAAATAATTAAGATCTGTTACGATTTGTTCTCTCAGACCTGATCCGTATTCCACCTTACTCTGATTATGCTGATCCACATACGTATACAAAGCGTTCTTCCAAGGCCGCTGTGCTTTAACGATTTTAACCATCCTATTCTCGCCCCTTTCCGGACTTTCAATCGCCCGCCATAATCCGGGAAGATATCTATAACCAATATATGAAGAAAAGGTCGTCGCTATGAACCACGCTTTTCATCAGGAATTCCAAGTAAAAATAGGTGCGAATAAGCTTGACGAAATGCGTCATTTTCTGCAAAAAATGCTTTACGCCAAGGCTTGTAAACGTTATAATTATTGTAGGTTAATTATGAAATTGTGTTTCACCTAGTGAAACGATTTTGGAATTATTGATACGACTCAAGGAGGTTCACTTATGTCAGTTAAGGACCAGTTCTCCATCTCCCGCACGCTAGAGGTGGACGGCAAGAATTACCGTTATTTCAGCTTACAAGCTCTTGAAGAGCAAGGACACGGCGATGTATCAAAGCTTCCATTCTCGATCCGGGTGCTACTAGAAGCAGCTGTTCGTCAATTTGACGGACGCGCGATTACAGAGGAGCATGTGAAGCAGCTCTCTAAATGGAATGAAGGTCTTGACAGCAACAAGGAAATCCCATTCATTCCGGCTCGTATCGTACTGCAAGATTTCACCGGTGTACCTGTGGTTGTAGACCTTGCAGCGATGCGTGACACTGTTAAGAAAGCCGGTGGAGATCCGAAGCAGATCAACCCATTGGTACCTGTCGATCTCGTTATCGACCACTCCGTAATGGTTGATGCCTTTGGTACTGACCAAGCTCTTGAATACAATATGCAGGTTGAATTCGAGCGTAACGAAGAGCGTTATCGTTTCCTTCGCTGGGCCCAAACTGCGTTTAACAACTTCCGCGCTGTTCCTCCAGGAACGGGTATTGTTCACCAAGTTAACCTTGAATACCTCGCTTCTGTAGCAGCAACCAAAACGGTTGACGGTGAAACATTCGTCTTCCCTGACTCCCTCGTTGGTACGGACTCACACACAACCATGATCAATGGTCTTGGTGTTGTTGGCTGGGGTGTTGGCGGTATCGAAGCTGAAGCAGGAATGCTTGGCCAACCGCTTTATTTTGTAACACCTGATGTTATTGGATTTAAACTGACTGGTAGTCTGGCAGAAGGCGCTACGGCAACTGACCTTGCACTAACAGTCACTCAATTGCTTCGTAAAAAAGGCGTTGTTGGAAAATTCGTTGAATTCTATGGCCCAGGCCTTGCTAATATCAGTCTTGCTGACCGCGCAACAGTTGCGAACATGGCACCAGAATACGGAGCTACCGTTGGTTTCTTCCCAGTTGATGACGAAACAATCGCTTATCTCCGTAACACAGGTCGCCCTGATGAACAGGTTGCACTCGTGGAAGCATACTATAAAGCGCAAAACATGTTCCGTACGGCTGAAACGGCTGATCCTGAATTTACAGACGTAATCGAGCTTGATCTCGCTTCCGTTGTACCGAGCTTGGCTGGACCTAAGCGTCCTCAGGACCGTATTGAACTTACGAATATGAAGAACAACTTTAATGACATTATTCGTACACCGATCGATAAAGGCGGTTACGGTCTGAGCGATGAGAAGATCGCAGAGACAGTTACCGTTAACCATAAAGACGGTACAACAAGCGAAATGAGCGCAGGAGCGGTTGTAATTGCAGCGATTACTAGCTGTACTAACACATCCAACCCAAGCGTTATGCTAGGAGCAGGTCTACTCGCGAAAAAAGCAGTTGAACGTGGTCTGAAAAAACCAGGCTACGTGAAGAGCAGCTTGACTCCAGGTTCCCTTGTTGTAACAGACTATCTGCAGAAAGCTGGACTTATGAATTACCTTGAAGCACTTGGCTTCCACGTTGCAGGTTACGGCTGTGCAACTTGTATTGGTAACTCCGGTCCGCTTCCAGACGAAGTTAGCCAGGCTATTACAGACAATGACATGACTGTTGCTGCAGTATTATCAGGTAACCGTAACTTTGAAGGCCGTGTTCACGCACAAGTCAAAGCAAACTACCTGGGTTCACCACCACTCGTCGTAGCTTATGCACTGGCTGGTACAGTGAACATCGACCTGCAGAACGAGCCTATTGGCTACGATCCGAACAACGAGCCTGTATACTTGAAAGACATCTGGCCAACAAGTGCAGAAATTCGTGATGCGATTGCTCAAGCGGTTAGCGCTGATTCCTTCCGTAGCAAATACGCTAACGTATTTACAGCCAACGAACGCTGGAATGCTATTCCTGTGCCTGAAGGCGAATTGTATGAGTGGGATGATAAATCGACTTACATCCAGAACCCTCCATTCTTCGAGAACCTTGCAAACGGCCTGAGCGATATCCAAGATATCCGCAATGCACGTGTTCTTGCATTGCTGGGAGACTCCGTAACAACGGACCATATCTCACCAGCGGGTAACATTGCTGTGAACAGCCCTGCGGGCGTTTACTTGAATGATCATGGTGTAGCTCGCAAAGACTTCAACTCCTACGGTTCTCGTCGTGGTAATCACGAAGTTATGATGCGCGGTACGTTCGCGAACATCCGTATTCGTAACCAGGTTGCTCCAGGTACTGAAGGCGGCGTAACTACGTACTTACCGACAGATGAAGTTATGTCTATCTATGACGCATCGATGAACTACCAAGCTGGTGGTCAGAACCTGATCGTTATCGCAGGTAAAGAATATGGTACAGGAAGCTCACGTGACTGGGCTGCTAAAGGTACTTACCTACTTGGCGTCAAAGCTGTAATCGCTGAAAGCTTCGAGCGGATTCACCGTTCGAACCTTGTAGGTATGGGCGTTCTGCCACTTCAGTTCCAAGAAGGTCATGGATGGTCCAGCCTTGGTCTTAATGGACGTGAAACGTTCGATATCGTCGGCCTAAGCAATGATGTGAAGCCTGGTCAAGATCTGACCGTCATCGCTACTCGCGAAGATGGTACGACGTTCGAGATCCCTGTGATCGCTAGACTCGATAGTATGGTCGATGTGGACTACTACTATAACGGTGGTATCCTACAAACGGTACTTCGTCAGATGATCGCAAATAACCAAAACTAATATGCACTGAGGTTCTATAGCCTCAGGAACAAATCCCCATTCCCTTTGTTAGGAAATGGGGATTTTTCTGTTTTAGACTTTTTACCGAGACTATTCTCCTGAATTTGGAATATAACGTTTCGAAGCGTACTGCGAAGGTTAACAATTAAGAAACGTTGCGTTCGTTTAAGTCGCTCAAGCGTAAGGAGGATCATGAACATGTTAACGATATCCACGATGGCACCGTTTCATCATCAATATCCGCGACCACAAACAGTGAACACCACGAAAAAAGATCAGTCGCCAGATAAACCAGTGACTTTTCATGAAATTCTAACTCAGAAAATGAATGAGAAAAACATAGCACGTTCGACACGCTAATACATAACGTTTCATTACAAAACGCCTGCTGATGCAGGCGTTTTGTGTTGTCTCTGTACTATAACTAGAAAATCATTCCTCCCGCCTACTTCCTTTTTCAAAATATACGTGTTATACTTCGACTATAACAGATATAACGAATTGAGGGGTTTTAAATGATTATTCAGCTTGATATGCAATCAGATGTACCGATCTATACCCAGCTTATCAATCAGATTATTGAAGGAATCGCTAGCGGTGATTTAAGTCCAGGTGAACCTCTCCCCTCTGTCAGAAGCCTTGCATCCGATATTGGAATCAATCTTCACACAGTTAACAAAGCTTACACATTACTCAAGCAGGACGGATTCATCCAGGTACACCGCCAAAGAGGCGTCGTGGTTAATCCAGACGGTCTTCCAGAGATCACCCCAGAATATGAAGAGAAGCGTAGTAGTCATCTTAAACCAATCATTGCGGAAGCCATCTGCCGTGGTATGAGTAAAGATCAGATTTTGCAGGTCGTTTCAGAAATGCACGAAGAGATCACCCATACGAAGGAAGGAGAATAACTATGTATGTTATTTCAACACTAATTATTGTGTTAATGACTCTCCCCTTGCTCGCATCGCTTGTGTTCATGCCTTATTTCACGAGAGAAACGTTGAGCTTTGGCGTCACGATAAGCGAGGAGACTTTTCATAGCGAGCCTCTGCGAAAACTACGCAGACAGTACGCGGGAATAAGTAGCTTGATATACATCGTCCTCATTGTCGGCTGCCTTCTTATCATCATGTCATGGCCTGCGGTTTCAAAAGAAATTGTGTTTGCCATTGGTATCACAGGCATGGTCATCTGCTCATTACTTATGAATGTAACCTTCCATTTCAAAATGAAAAACTTAAAAGCTAATTTCCCAGCAACTCCAAAGCAACGTCAAAAACTTGCGCTTCAAACAAACTTTCGACAACAAAAGCTTGTGTTCTCCAACCGTTGGTTTATCATCCACGGGATCATTACAGCCATCAGTGCAGCTTGGATCCTCTCCTACTACGATTACATTCCTAACCTATTGCCTATGAAGTTTGATTTCGATGGTAATGTCATCCGATATGCTGACAAATCGGTCCTTACCGTCCTATTTCCAAACATCATGCAAGCTGTCATGATCATAACGTTTATATTCATCAATTGGTCCATTCTAAAGAGCAAACAACAGATCAATCCCGGTGATCCGGAAGGCTCGGCTGCACGTAACGTGATTTTCCGCCGGAGATGGTCCTTCTTCAACATCATGACCAGTCTTATTATCATCTTGCTCTTTTCCTTTATTCAGCTAAATATGATGCTGAGCTTAGACACCGAGATGCTCGCCCTTGTAAGTTTGCTTGTCCCTTCTCTCATCGTTATTGGAGCTCTAGTTATGACTGTCATAACTGGGCAAGGTGGAAGCCGCATTGGACCAAAGCGAACCCCTTCACCTGTACAGCCTTACGATGACGACGCTTATTGGAAGCTCGGAGGTCTGTATTATAATCCGTACGATCCTTCCCTTTTTGTAGAGAAGAGATTTGGTATTGGATGGACGATCAACTTTGCGAACAAAAGGGCTTGGGCTGTTATGATCGGACTTATTGCCCTTATTGTTACTGCTTCACTCTTATCTGGTTAACAACTCTCCGAGTACAAATCATTCCTCCATCTAAAAAAAACAAGCAGGCCGCCTAAGGTTACGCCCTTAAGCAGCCTGCTTGTTGTCGTTAACAAATATACTTTAAGAGAGCATCAGTCCCATTTCCCGTGCCGCTTCCTTCAGCACAGGTGCATATTCCCTTAATGTATCTGCCGAAAGTCGATTGACAGGGCCAGACATGGATAGTGCCGCGGCGATTTTCCCACTTCGATCCATAATCGGTACAGATACAGCAGCAGCACCTGGTTCACGTTCCTCAATACTGATCGCATAACCTTTCTCAACGATTTCACGTAACTGAAGCCGGTAGAGGTTACGATCAATAGATTGAGGCCAGTCCGGAGCATTCAACAGCTCTTCTTGATCGGAGGGTGACGCATAGGCAACCAGCACCTTGCTTGATGCACCGACCGATAAAGGCAAACGTGCTCCCACTTGAGCAACCCTGCGTATGGCTTGATTACTCTGTACGGCCTGTATTCGAATACGCTCTCCCCCGTCTCTAAGATAGAGACTTACCGTTTCCCCAAGCCTGTCACGTAAAGACTCCATGGCAGGCAACAATAACACGGCTGGATCATCACTATGAGATAAGTGTGTGGAAAGTTCCCAAACTTTCATACCCAATCGATATTTATCCGTTCTGCTATCCCGAACGACAAAACCTCTATCCTCCAGTGTGGTCATCAACCGATGAACCGTGCTTTTATGCAGTCCGATCAGAGAGGAAATTTCCGTTAAAGCCAGTTCATGACTCTTCGTAAAACACATTAATATATCAAGTGCACGCTCAACAGCACGCACCGTCAATTTACGGTCTTCCATCCCGCTTGCCCCTCTCTTGTTTCATCACATGAAACCTGGTTACAAGAATTATAAGAAAAAATAGTCGGGAAGTAAACTGAAAATCCTATTTTACATTTGTCTAACAATCTCTTATTTTACATTGACTTAACCAATTCCCGGCATTACGATTATAATAATTTAACGTTTTCATTTTAATGTAAGATATCATGGTAAGGAGGGGCCACTCATGAGTATGATCACTGGTAACAACGCCCCACTCTCCCAGTTGAATGATACGCCGACCGGGCTTTCAGCCCGCATGATCCGGTTCAGACATATTTTGCTCGCTCTCATACTATCGGTTGTTTTTTTTCTAATCTTTTGTTTTATAGCTCTACATGCCTATATCGCTTGGGTTTTGTCGAATCCTAGCGTTGCACCACTGTATTCAAACCCTAAGCTCGCCAAAGGGGTGGAGTACGAGAACGTTCTCTTCCATTCCATTGATGGAAAGCAAACACTTAGCGGTTGGTATATTCCAGCCACGGATTCATCACGAACGATTGTATTGAGTCATGGATATGGAGCCAATCGTGAGGAGACGTGGATTCCTATGTACGACCTAGCCCACTATGCTCACAACTTGGATTTTAATGTCCTGATGTTCGATTACGGCTTTGCTTCACAGACCAGCAAAGAAGTTGCCACCGGGGGCAAAGAAGAGAAACGCCAGCTTCTTGGTGCCATCCAGTTGGCCAAGCAACGCGGTGCGAAGCAAATCGTAGTATGGGGTTTCTCTATGGGAGCCGGAACGGCTTTACAAGCTGGACTCGAAACGAAAGATGTGGATGCGATGATCTTGGACAGTACTTTTTTGCTGGAGCCAGACACCCTATATCACAACATCAAAAACCAAATCGATCTGCCTCGTCATCCTTCGCTCGAAATTCTGGAACTACTATTCCCTGTGTTGAACGGTACTAGTCTGGATCAGATTCCATATAACGAAGTGAAGACGTATGATTATCCGTTTCCAACCTTGTTCATACATGGAACAAATGACGATAAAGCCCCTTATCCAATTGCTGAGAAGATTGCCTCCAATCAGACACATCCCGATTCGGATTCATGGATTGTGGAAGGCTCTCGTCACGAACTTATATTCCGTGAGTATCCGCGCGAATATTTACGCAGGGTATCCACCTTCCTAGGGAAACTAGATCCACCAGGAAGCACAGTGACAGAACAATAATAAGAGCTGTTTATTAGAGCCCGTAGCATCGCAGTGAGATGTTACGGGCTTGTTTATGCAATCTAACTTCATAATACATGCTGTAAGTCGAATATAGTTTCATAGTGAAGATTATGACAGGAGGAACGAATCGCATGCTGTATATTTATGGAGCTATGCTCCCAGCAAGAATTTTGGAAGAGATACGATTCTGGAAGCAGCAAGAAATGGAGCATACGGAGGTTATTAAAGCTATCGTGCCTGATCTTGAGCCTCCCTACGTTAAGCTGCTGAATGAGTGGGCAGTCGTATTTGGGGAAACTGAAAGGGCTGCCGATCAACTACTTCGTCAGGTTCTAGCTACTTCCGGACCACTTTCCCCACAGCTCATTGCCCAAATTGAACGAATTCTTCATGTCTCACTTGAACAATCAAGAGAATTTATACGCCAGCTATATAGGATGAAAGATAACAGTCCTGCTGTACAAAAGGTCCCCCTTGCCGACACCGTATTACTCCATATCATCCGAGAATCAGAATACTTCATCGAAGTCCTTAAAGAGCTTAACCAGCCTGGGGCCATAAAGCGACTTATTGAAAAGCACGGACAAATGCCTGCTGAACCGCAGGGACCTGTAGCCACACCATTTCAGCAAGAAGAGATTGAAGCTGTTATACAAAGCGTTTCTTCCTCCCCTCCCAATCAATCGGCTGTTCCAATCGGTGGGCATCGACTCCCCCCACTTCCGTATCCATACAATGCACTTGAGCCCTACATTGACGAGAAAACGATGCGAATCCATCATGACAAGCACCATCAAAGCTATGTAGATGGACTTAATAAAGCAGAAAAAAAACTTGAGGAAGCCCGCAAAAGTGGGAACTTCGATCTAGTGAAGCACTGGGAGCGTGAACTTGCATTTAATGGTGCAGGTCACTATCTTCACACCTTGTTCTGGACCATTATGAATCCTAAGGGAGGCGGTACTCCTAGCGGAGACCTTGCGCAACAGATCAAACAAGATTTCGGTAGCTATGATCAATTCAAAAAACAATTTACCGAAGCAGCAGACAAGGTCGAAGGCGGAGGCTGGGCGATTCTGGTGTGGAGTCCTCGCAGTCACCGGCTAGAAATATTACAAGCTGAGAAACATCAAAACTTATCCCAGTGGGATGTCGTACCCATTCTAGCGCTCGATGTCTGGGAGCATGCTTATTATCTCAAGCACCAGAATAACCGTAAAGACTACATTAATGATTGGTGGAACGTTGTATTCTGGCCTGAGGCCGAGAAACGCTTCGAAAAGGCAAAGAAACTGATGTGGCAGCCATTTTAGGCTTTTATTGAGCATTTATGTATTCAAAAAAGGCTCCACCGAAATCTCGGCGGAGCCCTTTCTATAACACTCAATCGATAGCTAAGTCTTCTTAGTCTTTAATTAAAGACAAGAACTCAGCGCGCTGAGCTGAATCACTCTGGAATGTTCCACGTACGGCAGATGAAATCGTCTTGCTGCCAGGTTTCTTCACTCCGCGTGCACACATGCACAAGTGCTCACCTTCCACAACGACCATCACGCCATGTGGCTGAAGTACTTCAACCATAATGTCTGCGATCTGGGAAGTAATACGCTCTTGTACTTGCAAACGGCGAGTAATGGCCTCAACGAGGCGTGCCAGTTTACTCAAACCTGCGATTTTGCCACTAGGTACATAACCAATGTGTACTTTACCAAAGAACGGTGCCATATGATGCTCGCACTGGCTATAATACACAATGTCCTTTACAATAACCAATTCCTCATGTTGCTCGTCAAATGTAACGCCTAGCACATCACGAGGATCGACTTCGTAACCGGCAAAAATCTCTTCATACATCCGTGTCACGCGGGCAGGTGTCTCAAGCAATCCTTCCCGTTCGGTATCTTCACCGATCAGTTTAAGAATCTGCTCAACATGGTACTCTATCTGCTCACGCTGCTCTACAACTTTATTGTTAACATAATCTTTCACGCCCGCCACGGTATTTCCCCCTTCCCGTTCCAAAAAAATAAACGGCTATACTGATTAAACTTTATTTACGCTTGCGTGCCTGGCCTTTGCCTGGTGCCGGCTGATTTTTCATCATTTGTTGTGCACGCTGCATTTGTTTACCATTCAGATTGTAACCCATCTGTTTAGCCATCTTCTGCAGCATTTGTGGATCGTTCTGCATTTTCTCCAACTGCTTACGGAGATAGAATACACCGATAAAGAATCCCCCTACTAGACCCACGATCAATGTAATAATCGGAATAACAATGTCCATCACTTGACCACCTTTAGCTCATACTAATATTTACCATTTACTGGCGCATATACGAACCTATCATAGCATGTCCTTTTCGGGACAGCAAATGGAAAAAACGCAGGCCTCATAGTCATCCATTAAGCTTATTTCTATACACCTTTGCGATCTGGAATAGATCCCTCTAGCATCAGCAAAGAACGCTTAATTTCTAGTCCCCCACCATAACCTACAAGCGTACCATCTAACCCAAGAACACGATGACAAGGAACGATAATAGGAACAGGATTCTTATTGTTAGCTCCTCCAACAGCTCGCACTGCTTTAGGTCTCCCAATAGCTTCAGCTATATCTTTATATGAACGAATTGTTCCATAGGGAATTTCCTTAAGAGCTTCCCATACTTGAAGTTGGAATGGTGTACCACGCATATCAAGCGGTATCGTAAACTCCTTAAGTGTCCCATCAAAATATTGCTTCATCTGGGATGATACCTCAGCAAGTCGCTCCTTGCTATGTTCATATCCGGCTCCTCCGGCCCAGGTACGCGACCATTGCTGCAGGACAGCCTCTTTAACGGTAAAAGCACCGAATTCAATTAAGCAAACACCAAGATGAGTTGCTACGACGGTCAATGTCCCGATAGGCGTGTGTATCTCATCATAGTATAATACGTCCGTTTCTACCGCTGGGGTGGCCATCGGCTCGGCCCCCTTGGGAGCATCACTAGCCGGAGTGTTCATATCCACTCCAGACACGTCCTGTTCAGCTACTCCACCTTCAACCACAGCGTTAGCCGCTGCAACATGTGGGACGCTTTCCTGTTCACCAGCATCGCTCTCAGGCTGTAATTTATTCAATGCTTGTTTAAGCATCTCTCGTACGGTTTCTTCCTGTTCTGATTTCATGCCTTTTTCTAAGTTGTTCAAAGCTTCTTCGCCTCCAATACGGCCCAGAGCCCATGCGGCGGTTCCGCGCAGCTCTGGGCGCGGATCTTTCAACAGTACCTCGCTAAGCTTTGGTACGGCCGAAACGTCTTTAAAGTTACCCAGCGCGATAACAGCATTACGTTGGATCGGTTTTCTTCCCCGCCACGCTGCCGATGTATCGCCGAATGTTTCCTTAAATTCACGGTTGCTCATATCAAGAATCGGAAGAAGAAGAGGCTTCGCCTTTTCCGGATCCGGCTGCAATACTTCATGATGTGTCCAGTTCAGGCCTTTGTTCTTAGGGCAGACGATTTGGCAGGTATCACAGCCATAAAGCCGGTTACCAATCTTACGCATAACCTCTTCGTCTAGAAATCCTTTTGTCTGGGTTAAAAAAGAAACGCAACGCTGCGCATTTAGCTGTCCCGGTCCCACTAGTGCCCCCGTAGGACATGCATCAATACACTTCGTGCATTCTCCACAGTCCTCCGTTACAGGTGAATCAGAGGGAAAAGGAATATTCGTAACCATCTCACCAAGATAAATCCACGAGCCAAACTTCGGAGAAATAATCGCACAGTTTTTGGCGCTAAAACCGATGCCAGCACGTTCAGAAACAGCTCGATCTACCAGGGCTCCTGTATCCACCATGCTCTCAAGAACTGCATCTGGAACTCGTTCACGAATGAACGCCTCAAGCCTCGACATCGCATCCCGCAGTACTTGGTGATAGTCCTTTCCCCAAGCTGAACGGGCCATAATGCCGCGATATTTCCCCGGTTCGGATTTAGGTGGGTTACTCATCTTGGACGGATAAGCAACCGCAATAGCGATAATGGACGCTGGTTTGGTTCCCGGAAGAGACGGCGTAACTCTTTTATCTAGATCAGGCTCTTCGAACCCTGACTCATATCCCTTATCCCTATGATTCTGCAAAATCGATTTCAATGAAACAAACGGATCTGCTGAAGTAAACCCAATGTCATCAATACCTAGACTAGGTGCGGCCTGCTTCAGTTCTTCTTTCAGATCCTCCCACACAGAGGCAGAAGGAGCATAGGCTCCAAGTCGTGAAGTCATCTCCAGCGCCTCCTTTCCTATTAAAACTTATAGTCCTTTTATTTTGGATAGTGGCCATAGAATGAATTCGGCTCGCCCTACAATGTCTGATTCCTTTACACTACCGAACTCCCTGCTGTCTTTACTCTTACGATGATGACGATTGTCCCCCATAACGAAATAGTGACCTTCCTCAATGGTAACAGGAGCAAAATCAGGATCTTCGATAGGAACATCCGTATATGATTCTTCCTGCGCTTCTCCATTCACATAAAGGATATGTCCCTTGACTTCAATCGTGTCGCCTGGCAGGCCAACTATTCGCTTTACAAGAAATTCTTTCTTGTCAGGACCATTGCTTGGATCCTTCAGCACGATCACATCACCACGGTCCGGATCAGCAAACCGATAAACCAATTTATTAATAAATAGACGTTCGGACGCCTCCAGTGTCGGCTGCATTGATTCCCCTTTAACCATAGACAGATTAAAGACAAACATGTTCAGAAGAACCATAATACAAAATGCGATGGCAATCGTCTTGACCCAATCCCATAGTTCTGTCACCCAGCTGTTCTTCTCGGCACCTGTCTCTTGGGGATTCGGTACATCTTCATGATCACCGGAACCCGGAGGAATGATCTGTCCCATGCTACACCTTCTTTACTATCAAGTTTACCTCTGTTAGAGGCACCAAATACATAAATGGTACATTAATAGAAAAGCATATCTTTCTCCCATTTGCAACGGTCGATAGATATGCTTCATATAGAAATAAATGTCGTTTCCCGGCTCAAGCGTATAATTTCGATAAAGGCCGAAAGAACCCGTTTAATCCGATCTGATCATTACGGCTGACTTACGATACTCAGCTTCTGGAATGATGTCAGGATTTTATTAGCACCGTAGCCCATAGCTTCATAAAGTGGCATCGCTGCTGCATTATGCTCGTCTCCGGCAACAAGAATCCGGCTGACTTTACGAGATTGGAACCGCTGCTCCATCGCTTCAATAAGAGCTTTTCCAATACCCTGTCTGCGGTAATCTGGATGGATCGCAATCCGGAAATAGCAACCGTGATTACGTTCAATGGTCCCAATCAAGGCACCGACAATTTCGCCATTCTCTTCTGCTATCATAATCAAGTCAGAATCCCAGGCAAGTTGTCTGGAGAAAGGTTCCATCGTATTTTCGTAGCATTCTTCCGACAAAGCAATCTGTAATAGCTCAGTTACTTGGTTACAGTCACTCAACTGAAAGGAACGAACATGCATCTCAAAATCTCCCTTTTCGTTAGCATGATGCGGTTTACGCGGCTTACAACATTAGTATTCCGTTAATGCAAACCTAACATTTATAATTACTACAAAAAATGCGAAAATCCTGCTTTCTTGTCCATTAAACCACATATTACTCTAGAATTCACGAGTTTTCTTATGAAAACGCTTTATATTAAGCGGTTACATTTTTAGCCATGGAAAAAAAACCACCATTCACCATTAAATCCAGTTAGAACGTTATTCATATGAACATGAGTGTTTGAATATAATCCGCACGATTCTGACTTTTCAAACATAAAAGTTGATTTAATCCCCCGGAAAGGTTTAATATATGAAGAGTAAGCGAATTACATATTTCTCTTATGGATGATAACGGCTTCCCCATATGTTGGCGGCCTTTATTCATATATTCAAAAAAACCAATTTACAGGAGGTATTTTCATTATGGCATTTCAATTACCAGCACTTCCTTACGCAAACAACGCGCTCGAGCCACACATCGACGCACAAACAATGGAGATTCACCATGATCGCCACCATAACACTTATGTAACAAACTTGAACGCAGCTCTTGAGAGCGCTCCTGAACTGCAGAACAAATCCCTGGAAGAGATCATCGGCAACCTTGACGCTGTTCCAGAAAGCATCCGTACAGCGGTTCGTAACAACGGCGGCGGCCATGCGAACCACTCCCTCTTCTGGGAAATCATCGGACCAAACGGTGGCGGCAATCCTACCGGCTCTTTGGCTGAAGCAATCGACAGTGAGCTTGGCGGCTTCGATAAATTCAAAGAAGATTTCGCTAAAGCAGCTACAACTCGTTTCGGTAGCGGCTGGGCATGGCTCGTGCTGAAAGACGGCAAATTGGCTGTAACTAGCACACCTAACCAAGACAGCCCGATCATGGAAGGTCAAACACCTCTCCTCGGTCTGGACGTTTGGGAGCATGCTTACTACCTGAAATATCAAAACAAACGCCCTGATTACATCTCCGCTTTCTGGAATGTTGTAAACTGGGAAGAAGTTGGCAAACGTTACGACAACGCGAAGTAATTTCGCCTATGTATAACAAGAAAGAGCCACCGGGCAACCGGAGGCTCTTTTTTGTGTTTATCACTAAAAGTCTAAAACTTTAATTCATTTGGAAGAAAAATAATGATTTAGAATACGCAGGAATACATTCGGAAATGCGTATAATTCCATATCCTTGGGAGAAATCCAGCGGAATTGAACATCAGAAGCGGACTTTACTTCACCAGCTCCAACCACATTTGAACTCAAATCGTAAGCAGCAGCACTCTCTGCAGCATATAAGTTATTACTAGTAGCATCACGCCACTCACACTTAAACACACGCATATTCCAGTGAATATGGCTGAACGTATGCTCCGCATTCATGAAATGACCTACAGGTTGAATCGGGATTCCTTCTTCCTTCAAGTCTCCTGCAAGCTTGTCCATCGCCGCTTCATCCGGAAGTGACACAACCGCCGCTCCACCATCCTGAGCTACCGATATATGTGGAAGTTCCCACATGCTAGCCAGCAGACCTGTGCTTGGACGTTTACGAATCAGCACTTTCCCTGCATATTCACCCGTCCCTTCTACGAGTGCGGTGACTCGGTATTCTGGACGAGGAGGCTTCGCTTTCGTCTTAATCGGAAGTGATTCTTCCTTACCTTCCAATCTTGCTGCACAGTGTTCCATCACTGGACAAGTGAGACACTTCGGTGATTTCGGTGTACATACGAGTGCTCCGAGTTCCATCAATGCCTGGTTAAAATCCGATGCCCTTCCTTCGGGGATCAGTTGCATAACCAGTTCCTCCATATGTGAACGGGTGCTGCCCTTCATAATATCTTCTTCAATTAGAAAGTAGCGCGACAAGACTCTCATTACGTTGCCATCAACAGCTGGAGCAGGAATATTAAATGCAATACTTCGGATCGCACCAGCCGTATAGGGGCCTACTCCTTTGAGTCCGAATACTTCTTCCTTGCCGCTTGGCATAACGCCACCATATAACTCTTTCACTTGACGGGCTGCATGCTGTAGATTACGAGCACGGGAGTAATATCCTAACCCTTCCCAGCATTTAAGGACTTCATCCTCTGGCGCATCTGCCAGTGACTCAACCGTCGGAAACTTCTCGATAAACCGATTGAAGTACGGAATGACCGTATCGACACGGGTCTGCTGGAGCATAATCTCCGAGATCCAAATATAATAAGGATTTCGGTGTCTCCTCCAAGGTAAATCCCTCTTGTTCCTACCATACCAATCCAGTAGCTCACGGCTAAAAAATCGTTGTTGCTCTATGTTATTCATTTCTGTATTTCCCTTCTGTAGCCTTACTTCATCCTAGCTTCTCAACGATTGAAAATGCTGATGCCAGCTCTGTCTGATGCGAGATGGTCAAATGCAGTGCATAATGATCCGGTTCACCAATCCCTAATCGGGACCAAGCGGAAGATGATAACGTGACTATCGGTTTTCCTTGCTTATCTGGTAGTATCTCTATGTCCCAAAAGCCGATCGTCCTACCAATACCACATCCAAAAGCTTTGCTCACTGCTTCCTTAGCAGCAAATCGCCCAGAGACGAACTCGGTCAGGCTTCCACCTTTGTTAACAGCTAGAGCCCGCTCTGCCTTAGTGAGAACCCTCTCCATAAACTTTTGACCGTGGGGTCCTCCCATTAACAGTTCAACACGCCTGATCTCAAGCACATCATGTCCGATTCCATAAATCAAGTATTCCCGCTCCTTCCTTCTGGAAATCCGATCTTCATTGCACACATGTCCCTATTGTATCAGTGACTTGCTGCATGCGAAAGAGAGAGACAGCTTATATTTAATGGTGGATATATACACAAAAACCCCCGGATAGCTTGCTTCCGGGGGACCATTCAGGAAATATACTTAAATTCCTGGAATTGCGTTGCGTTTATGTGCTGTTTTCCGGTAAAGACCTTCCAGTCTCTCACGGGATGCTGGAGAAATATCCTTACCCTCAAGATAGTCACTGTTGTCTTCATAAGTAATTCCTAATTCCTTCTCATCCGTCTGTCCTTCCCAAAGTCCCGCTGTTGGTGCCTTGTCTAAAATAGACTGTGGAACTCCCAAATAAGCGCCTAGTTGACGAACTTGACGTTTGTTCAATGTGCTAAGTGGCGTAATGTCTACTGCGCCATCTCCCCACTTCGTATAAAAGCCCGTGATTGCTTCTGAAGCGTGATCAGTTCCCACCACGAGGAGTTGTTGTTCAAAGGCAAGTGCATACTGCATAACCATTCGAGTTCTTGCCTTCACATTGCCTTTGCCAGGAATGCTAATATGCTGATGAACACCGATATTCTTTAATGCATGTTCTACCTCAAGAGCAATCTCATTTACCGTATCTTCGATATTTGTCTCTACAACATACTTGAGATCAAATGCCTTCGCTGTCTCATAGCTATGCTCAATATCGGATTGTGTTCCGTAGGGTTGAAATACGCCCAGCGTTTTAAATTCTTTACCAAGTTCTTCTGTTAGCTCATCGGTAGCCCGTTTGCAAAGCCCGGCTGCCACAGCACTATCCAATCCACCACTGATCGCAATCAGCAAACCGGATGTTCCAGAATCTTTTACGTAAGATTTCAAAAAGTCGACCCGTTTCCTTACTTCCTGCTCCACATTAATGGTCGGTTTCACACCTAATTCAGCAATGATTTGTTCTTGTAAACTCATCCTGAGGACTCCTTTCGTATTTGAACAACGGTGGGATGGAACAAAAAAGCCCCGAGGCTTCGGAAAACGCCGAATGCTCCGGGGCCTAATACTTTACTGGCGATTTATCGGCAGTAACGATCGAATGCATCTGTGAGATCAGCTGCAATCTCTTCTGCAGAACGATTCTCTACTTGATGACGTTCGATAAAGTGAACCAGTTCCCCATCCTTCAACAACGCGATGGAAGGTGAAGATGGCGGATAGGGTGCGAAATACTCACGAGCTTTCGCCGTAGCTTCCTTATCCTGACCTGCAAAAACAGTGAACAAATGATCAGGTTTCACTTCGTGCTGCAGCGCATGCGCTACACCTGGACGTGCTTGACCGGCTGCACATCCGCAGACCGAATTGATAACAACAAGGGTTGTTCCTTTCGCTGCCTGCAACTGCTCCTCTACCTCTTCAGGTGTTGTCAGTTCTTGAATACCTAGACTTGTCAGCTCATCCCGCATCGGTTGAACCATATCACGCATATATCGGTCAAAAGACATACCCATGCTGCTCTCACTCCTTATATAAACATCTTGTTAAGTATAATAACATCTTACGCTATTCTATATTATACAATGCCTAAGGGTGAAAGCAAGACAAGCAGGGCGGATTCCTAAAAGGAATTCCGCCCTATTCCAAACATCTAGACTACTAAGGTTCTAGGTTGAAGGACGGTCGACGCCGTCTAGCTTTTTGTCTTGAATCGTTTCACCTTGACGCTGTTTGTTCTGTTGTTTTTGTTGCTCCTGCTGTTTAGAGTTATTACTTTTACTCATGCTGAAAGCCTCCTTTAACTTAATTCTGAACTTATTATGGCTTCAGCAGCAATTCTTTATCCCTGTCCACTAGAGGAAACGAAATTGTAAACGTAGTCCCTACGCCCTCTTCGGATTGAACCGTGATGGTTCCATGATGACGTTGAACGATACTCATACATAGAGCAAGCCCAAGCCCTGTGCCTTTACTCTTCGTCGTATAAAACGGTTCAAATAAACGATCCAGTTTATCTTTTGGAATACCGAACCCTGTATCTTTAACCCGAAGCTCTACACGTTCCCCCGCCATACGAGTCTCGATTGTCAGGTTTCCTTTGTCATCCATGGCTTCCATTGCATTCCGGCATAAGTTAAGTATCAATTGTTTCATTTCCTTGGCATTAAGATGAAGGCGTGGGACATAGTTACCCAGTCTCAGATCAATGCTCTGTCCGCGAAGATTGGCATCTGCCCACAGCAGAGGACTGAGCTCATGGATGATGTCATGAATATGACACTCTTCTTTTTCAGCAATACGATTCTGTGCGAGTGACAGGAAGTCATTAATTATTCCATTTGCCCGGTCCAACTCATCCATCACGATCCGGTAGTAATGATCCAAGGTTTCTGGACTCTTCTCTTTCATCAGTTGAAGAAACCCACGTACAACTGCCATCGGATTTCGAATTTCATGTGTAATACTGGCAGCCATTTGACCGACCATGCTTAGACGCTCAATATTGATAAGCTCACTCTTAAGCTTTTCTATCTCGGAGATATCTTGTACCACAATCACCGAATGCTCAATATACTGAGTAACTGAATCATATAGTGGAAAAGCTCCTACCGAGTAAATAGAGCCGCCTGTACGGATCGAATCCCAGCTAGAACGAGTTCCTTGCATCGACTTATTAATTCGTTGTTTCAAGAAATCTCGTTGCTCTACTCCCTCAAACGTTTCATAAAAGGCTCTGCCGATAAAATCCTCACCGCGTAAATGGGGATAGTTCTGCTTGTAATTCAAAACCAAATGCTCGTTTAACATCACTATATCGCCTTTTCGATCCACTACCGCCATACCCAAAGGAATCATATCCAAAAGCTGCTTAAGTAGTGTCTTATCCGATTCGGCTCGACAAGGAACATCAGGGAAAATGCGACTATACACTTTTTCAATATAATAAATAAGAAGTGCTCCGTTAAAAATGCTCAAAAGAACATATAAAAATGTCACCAAGATCATCTCTGAGGTGTGACCCGAAGCAATAACCCTACCTTCCAAAATAGGTGAAGCTACAACAATAATTAAGGCTGGAATCAGTCCAATCCAAAGACATCCAATCTTCTCCATGACGGTCCTCTGTTTAAACTGAGGTGAGAAAAAGAATAAGAGGAGATACATTGGCAGTCCCGTATGAAGCAAAATTCCTGTTAAAGAGAATCCGAATATAAGCTCATGACAGCCAACATACAGCAGCGACAACAACAAGCCGGACATTCTATTACCATATAAAATGCCGACAAACAGTGGTAGAATCCCTAAGTTAATCGGAAACAACCCATTATATGGAGTCGATAATCCGAAGCAGAGCAGAATACTTACCGCACAAGTTATAACAATGAGACTTTGATAGTTCTGTCTATCCTCTACCGTATTTCTTGATGAAGCATTATATTGCTTACTAAAGAGCAGTAAAATCTGAAAGGTGAACACACCGGACAGCATGATCTGTAGTAGTATGTCTTTAAATGCAACTAACACAACGCTTCATCACCCCAATTGCTTAAAGCCTCTGATAATGTTGATTAAATCACAGGCGACATAAGATTACAATACTTGTAAAATTATGCGAAAAAGAAAATAATCCTCAAACCTCCTTTCTTACCTCATAGGTTGGGATATGTGCAGATTGTGTTTATAATAGAAGTTATGTATACGTGAATTACCCCTAAAGGAGCTATGAGAAAACATGTCACAATATGATGTTATTGTTGTAGGAGGAGGGCCCTCTGGATTAATGGCTTGCGTTGCTGCAGCCGAACGGGGAGCATCTGTCCTACTGATCGATAAAGGAGATAAACTTGGACGTAAGTTAGGTATTTCAGGTGGTGGACGCTGTAATGTAACCAATGCCAAAGATACCGATGAACTCATTCAGCATATACCTGGAAATGGACGTTTTTTATATAGCGCTTTCCAGCACTGGAATAACCGTGACATTATGTCCTTTTTTGAAGGACTTGGAATTCCATTAAAGGAAGAAGACAACGGTCGTATGTTCCCTGTCTCAGATAAAGCTTCAAGTGTGGTTAATGCTTTGGTTGGTAAAGTGAAAGAGCTTGGTACCGATATAAAAACGAATAGTCCTGTTGAGCGGATTCTTTATAAAAACGGACAGGTAGCCGGTTTAGAATTGAAATCAGGAAAAACGTATAAATCCCCCTGCGTTATTATTGCTACTGGAGGTCAATCGGTTCCCCAGACTGGCTCTACAGGTGACGGCTATCCTTGGGCCGCTTCCGCAGGTCACACAATTACCGAACTTTATCCAACCGAGGTGCCCATTGTATCAACTGAAACCTGGATTGCTTCGAAAGAACTCCAAGGACTATCACTAAGAGATGTTGAGCTATCTGTCTGGAACCCAAAAGGCAAACGGGTTATCGCCCACCGAGGAGACATGCTGTTTACACACTTCGGTGTTTCCGGTCCAATTGCGCTGCGATGCAGCCAGTTTATCAGGCAGGTCCAGCGCAAATTCGATACCGTAAATGTAGATATGGCCATCGACCTATTCCCAGATCTTTCTCTTGCCGAGGTGGAATCAGCATTCAAAGATCGACTGGAGCAGGAACCTAAAAAAGCTGTCAAAAATGCTATAAAGGGATGGATACCGGAAAGAATGATCCCTCTTCTTCTCTCTAAGGCAGGAATAGACGGTGACACAGTCTGCAGTGGTGTCTCTAAAGCGTCCATCACAGCATTTGCAACGATTCTGAAGAAATTCTTATTCCGAGCCTGTGGAACACGCTCCCTGAAAGAAGCCTTCGTAACCGGAGGCGGTGTGAGTCTAAAAGAAATTCAACCCAAAACGATGGAATCGAAATTAATGCCAGGCCTATTCTTCTGTGGCGAAGTACTTGATATCCATGGATATACAGGTGGATACAATATTACAGCCGCTTTCTCTACCGGCTACACGGCGGGGAAACATGCAGCTGAATCAGCCCCTCTGCTGCGAGCCTAGTATCATGGTTTTAATAATAAAACGCGCCTTACTTCCTCTGCTAAGGAAGAATGGCGCGTTTTGTTATTTGGTCTAGTCATATTTTCGCTTCACGACTGGGAATGAAAAAAATGCAGGAATGACGATGGCACATAACATTGTTAGCGGTACTGCCGCGAGCACTCCTATAAGGCCAGGCCATAAAGACAACCCGAGCACGAGCGAGATCACAAACGCAGGAGGGATCATTAATGTGCGAACCGCTAGTGTACCTGCAGCTTTCTGCTGTACTCCCGTGAAGGGGAGAACTAATGAGAATTCATCTTCTGCAAACGCGTTCCAGCGCAGATATAGCAAGTAAGCCATTAGGAACATCAGAGCAGGGAATATAATTATTTTTACGACCGCCGGTGGAAATAATACAGCCGGAATACTCACCACAGAGAACTGTGCATAGAGCAGCAGATTCTCTGAACTTCGAAGAAATGCTTTGACCCCCGCTTCAGCAAAACGCTTATTTGGACTGCTGGATCGGTAAATCCGGCCTGACTTTCGGAATATCCATGTCTTACTCTTGACCCGTGGCACTTGACCTACAGCCTGTACAAGTAATTTACTCGTAAACCACATCCGCGTGCGGGCATCCTCTCTAACATCAGCCATAAAGCTGCCCTTCATGGAAATCTTACGTTGTATTAGAAATAGAATGACAACGATCAAGAGCAGCCATACTGCAATAAAGCTTACAACCGGTATATTCTGCAGCCATTCAACCAGTAACAAATAGAAGGAAAAAGAAGCGACTCGCAGTATCATCGAGTAGATCCATTGTTTCAACCCGGAGCAAGAAACTCGTATTCGATGAACAATTAGATTGGTACACCATGCCGCTGCCGAGGCAAGCATGACCCACACTGTCAATGTTCCAGCATCCAGTTCAAAACCTCGGTACAGAAAGGGCAGCACTATTAGAAAGAACAACATTCCCTTTAACCCAGTAATGATTAGACTATAGGATATGCCTCTTACCATGAGGCCCTTCATCCAATCAGGATGCTGTCTCAGAAAAAGCACATCCCCTTCTTCAACGAACAAGAGAGTGTTGCCCGAGAACATATATAATAGAAGAACAGCTGCTATCTGAGGAGGTATCCATGGAAGCCAAGCCGGAAGTGGCGAGGTCCACAGCTCCATATATAACCCCCCGCCAATAAATAGAAAAGGGATTAAGATGTATAGCATGACGGTCCAATCGACCATCGATTTCATCACCGAGATTTGATATTTCCAGTGGCTGAGCATCCGCCGTCTAAAAAGCCGCCCTGGGTTATGTATTGGAGTTCTCATATAAGCGCATCAAAACAATCAAAGAGTGAAGCTCCTGACAGCCCGGCGGCGCTGCGAATATCCTCTAAATTCCCCTTCGTCGTTACACGACCTCCGGAGATAAGTACAAAGGAGTCACAAATCTTCTCCGCTGTATCCAGTACATGTGTAGACATCAATATTCCAGCTCCACGCTGCCTCTCTTGGTCCAGCAGCGCCAGGAAATCCTTCGTCGCACGCGGATCTAGTCCAATAAAGGGTTCGTCCACAATGTATATGTCCGGCTCAGACAAAAACCCGATCATAAGCATCATTTTCTGCTTCATCCCTTTGGAGAATCCGCCCGGCAGTTCGTCCCGGACATGTTCCATACCGAATTGCTGAAGTAGACGGGAAGCCTGCTTCTCAAAATAGTCATCGTCTAGACCAAAGGCAGCTGCTGCTAGATCGAGATGCTCCCACAGTGTGAGATCATCATAAAAGACAGGCTGCTCTGGTACATATGCATATCTCGGTGGATTACCCGCAATCTTCACTTCGGCCTTAGCGTCTTTAAGAAGCCCCATCACCGTCTTAATTGTCGTGCTCTTGCCAGCTCCGTTCGGTCCGATCAGGCCAAGTAGTTCCCCCGCTGAAACGTTGAAATGTATATTATGAATACGTGGACGTCCTGGTTCATAACCAGCTTCTTCAATATTGACCTCCAGCACGAGCGGACCGTATTGTTTACCTAATTCCATCATAACGCTTCTCCCCTGCCATTCATGTGTTTATATATAACTTCATAATAAAGCATCTCTAATCATTACGCAGGGGAAGTAGAATTGTTACAACCGATTGTTTAGAGCGCTGACTCCCTCACAGCTTGAACTGGTAAGCTTTCGTCCAAGGTATTATTGTCCTTCCGCTCAATCTTGCCTTTAAGTGCAATCAGAATGAATCCGAGCATAGCTGTGCCCATACCAGAAATGATAAAGGTCATAACAGGACCCCAAGCAGTGACTAAGAATCCTCCAAGCATCGGTCCAACGATAACCGCCGCGCTCGTCAAACTTCCCACCGTCCCAAAGACACGACCTGTCATATGCTCTGGAGTTCGTTTCATCAGCAGCATTTGGAACGGTATGAATACAAATCCGCCCCCTGCTCCCGCTAAAAAGAAGGCAGTAAAGAGAATCACGTAAACCATTGCCTCAGGCAATGGAGATACGACAGCGACTGCAGAAATGGCAAATACAATCCCCGTTGCAGCTGCACCGACACCCATTTTGCTAAGCGTGCTCCATCCTATTTTGCGAACAATCAGAACGGCTAACAAAGTACCAAAGCCACTTGCAGAAATACAGTATCCTAGCATGTTGTCTGCAACTCCAGGAATCATCCGGAACAGCGTTACGGTTTGAGTATCTGCCATCTGCAGTACTAGAAGCACGGAGCATAAAGTCACGAGACCGCTCAGAAGAAGAGGCATACTGTAAATAACAGATAGTCCAGTACTGATGTCTTGCCAAAATGATTTTGTATCCGACTTGGAAGCCTCAGTAGGGATACCGTTCCCCACTCCTCCCACAGAAGCGCTTTTTGGTCTTCCTTGAACACCGATCAATAGAAGCGCTGATATCAGAAAAGTAATGGATGTCACCACAAAGCACATCCGTATTCCAAATAACGCCATCACAAGCCCGCCTAATGCTGGTCCAATGATCTTCATCATCTGCTCCACAGATGAGCTAAAAGTAACAGCCTGATCGAGATGCTGCGGCTGAACAACCTCTTTCACTTTTCCGCTCTTCGCCGGGGAAAACAGAACATCCATCAGTCCTTTTAAGACGAGTAATATATACACCTGCCATAAGCTTCCTGAGAACAAGATGCCTACCAGTATTAACGCTCTAACCAAATCCGATACAATCATGAGCATTTTTCGATCAAAACGATCCCCGATCACGCCCGCTATTGGACCACCGACCAGAACAGGAAGAGCCATGCTTAACGTTACCGCCGTGATTTCCCAAGGGGTCGCATTCCACTTTAGTCCGACCATTGTCAGAAGAGCGACCAAGTATAGCCACTCCCCAAGATTGGAAACGAATTGTGCAGCAAGCAGCATCATGAAATTTCGATTGCGGGTAAGACTGTTACTCCTATTCTTGTGTACATTCTGATCCATCATTCCATCCCCTTAACCATTACGAATTATTGGTAAGTTTAGTATAGAATTCGGAATCTGATGACGTATCGGTCTCAAGAAGGGGTTTACCCCTGACCATGGGGATGAAATGAGCAGGCCTTTTTATTTTTAAATATAAAAAATAAGTCTAATTGTGATAAATCACATGTTCCTATTAAACAGATTAGAGTAATCTATACTCAAGCAATCTGAAAATCTATGGCATGACCAAAAAGGCGGGAAGAAGCATGATTCTGTCACATGAACGCGATACACAGTTGTCATTGCACCTATATCGGGTTTTTGCCAAATCATTCAAGAGTGTAAGTGAACATGCTGTAGCCGGTAGCAAAATCGAAGGGTTCAACCCTACAGCTTTTGCGGTTATGGAAGTTCTCTATTACAAAGGGCCTCAACCCATTCAACAAATTGGTGCCAAACTGCTGCTCCAAAGCGGAAATGTCACTTACGTTATCGACAAACTAGAAAGC
This sequence comes from Paenibacillus sp. FW507-14B1B, assembly GCF_058781425.1. Classification (NCBI taxonomy): domain Bacteria; kingdom Bacillati; phylum Bacillota; class Bacilli; order Caryophanales; family Paenibacillaceae; genus Paenibacillus; species Paenibacillus sp. FW507-14B1B. The sequence goes on from NZ_JBYSWS010000003.1 coordinate 54,517, forward strand.
AAGGGATACCTGCTTCGCAGACCTTGTCCGAAAGATCGTAGAGTGATTTACGCTGAGCTAACTCCTGAAGGAGAAGCGCTGATGAACGAGCAATACCCGCAGTATGCGGAACGGATTCATTTTGCTCTCAGCGGATTATCGGAAGAAGAGAAAGATCAGATGATCCATCTTCTAAAAAGACTAGGAAAACAAGCTGAGAAGCTCTCACCATTGATGAGAAAGTGAAATATAGCACAAACTTACCGGCGGGTCTATTCTCGCCGGTCTTTGTCCTGCTTTATCTGAAATGTACTTGGATTACAGGATTATATATCAAAAGGCTGATCCTAGAACTCCTGTTTAGGAGTATTTAAGATCAGCCTTTTTTTGGATGTTAATGTTGAGCTGGAGAAGTATGGAGCTCATCTGGTCCATCTGCCGCTTCGTCCTCTGGCATAGGTGGCCGATTATTATAACGAGCAACAATGATAAAGCAGACCAATGCAATGACTGCCATGAAAATAAACAAAGAGTTCAGACTGCTCTCAAGCACCTGTTTCAGTAGCCCGCTGGATTCAGCCGGAAGATTTACGTCACCATGCGGTGTAAGCAGCTTGTTGATATCATCTCCGCTAATCTCAGATCCGGATGGCTCTGCGGCAATCCTTCTTGCTATACCACTATTAAGCCACGTACCAAATACAGCAACCCCTACGGTCTGTCCTAAAGTCCGAATGAATGTGTTTAGCGCAGTAGATGCACCGCGCAGCTGATAGCTAACAGAAGATTGCGCGATGATGGAGAAAAGTGTAGATATATAACCAAAGCCCAAACCGTATACAAATGTAAATAGGAACAGCAAGATGAGCGGAGTTCCTTCATGTGTAAAGGCAAGTCCTACCGCTCCAGCAGCTAATCCAATAACACCGATCAGCGCCGTTTTTCGTGAACCCGTCTTCATAATCAATCTTCCGCTTGCAACAGATCCGAACAACCAGCCGATAGACATCGGAGCGAGTGTAAGACCAGATAATGTTGCATTACCACCCCTTACCCCTTGAATCCAAAGAGGAAGATAGGTAGTTAGTCCAATTAACAATGCGCTAACTAACAAATTGGCAATGGTGGACACTGAAATATCCCGGATACGAAATAGTTTGAGGGGAACCATAGGCTCCACTGCCTTAGCCTCAACGAATAAAAAGGCAACCAACAGAACAACCGATGTGATCAGAATGCCTAGCATCATTGGTGATGACCATGGATAGGCCTGTCCACCTGCCGCCAGAGCGAACAATAGCAGTGTCATGCCTACCGTAAACAGCCCAGCTCCAGCGAAGTCAATGGATACGTGGCGCTTTTCTCTTTTCTCATCGAGATAACGATAGATCAGCCAGATCGAGACTAGACCGAATGGAACGTTGAATCCAAAGATCCAGCGCCAAGACAAGTAATCAACGAAATAGCCGCCAAGTAGCGGACCCACTAACGAAGAAATTCCCCATACGGAACTAAGCATGCCTTGAACCTTCCCGCGTTCCTCTAATTTATAGATGTCCCCAATGATCGTAAACGTAACAGGGATAACTGCACCTGCACCAATACCTTGTATGGCACGGAATATAATAAGCTGGGTCATGCTTTGTGAAAATCCACATAATAACGAACCAATAAGAAATAGTACAGATCCGTACAAGAACACGGGCTTACGTCCGTATAGGTCACTAATTTTCCCGAAGATCGGTGTTGTTACCGCCATCGTCAACAGATAGGAAGTGAAGATCCAGCTCATCAGGCTAACGCTGCCGAAATTCCCGATGATTGCGGGCCCTGCTGGGCCAACAACCGTACCTTCAATAGCTGCAAGAAAAGTCGATAGCAGTATTCCTGCAAGAATGAAGCCGCGTTTGGTTTGATTTAAAGTATTCACTCATAATTCTCCTTTACTTAAAGACAGCCCCTCTTAGGAAATGTAAGAATTGGCTATCCCAATGATGCCAAAGTGTATATATTTATCATGTAAAAGACGCTTCCTGTGAGCAGGAGCGCCTTCACCTGTATTTTGCGCAATATTACTATTATAGTGGTTTGAACGGGAGAAGGACAGACATCATTTTTCAAACATTAGGATGGACTAAAGATCAGGACTCCATAATGCACGCTCCCACTCCATGCGAAGCAGCGAGAAAACATTAACATCTACATATCCTGAACTTGTATGCCTATATTGCCGAAGAATGCCTTCATGTGCAAAACCGAATCTTCCAAAGAATCCACTTGCCTGTTCATTACGGACATCCGACAAGGCTTCAATTCGATTCAGTCCCATGACTTGAAATCCGTATTCAATTGCCAAGGAAGCCGCCTCTTGCATATACCCTCTGCCCCAATATGAACTTGCCAACTCACAGCCAAATTCTCCTCGATAGGCGCCTTCGAGCTGCCATCCGTTAAACCCGCAACTCCCGATAATCACTCCGCTGTCTTTCAGTTCGATCCCCCAGCGAATGGAATCATCGGACTCCGATAGCTCATTAAGCAGCAGTATCAGAGCCTCTGCATCTTTTTGCTCAACTATGGGGGGCAGATACAAGTACCGCGCTGTTCTTTCGTCAGCCCAGCACGGATACAAATATTCCGCATCACGCACGGATAACCTTCTCAGACGTAGTCTGCTCCCCCGAAGCTCCGGTATGCTCCCATGGCATCGATACATTCAATAGACACTCCTTTAGTCCAATCCAGATGAACTTAACTATCTCAAGCCGCCCCTGAATTATGTACAGTTCAATCTAATCATCTTATGTTAAAAAAACTTGACTTGTCCTTTAACTTTTCGGTGATACTAGTCTGTGTATTACAATGAGTCATTAGTCAAGTCACCGGGGCAGTCGCTTCTATATTGAGTCACACGGAACGTTCCCGTCAATATTAGATCCCTCGTCCCCGCTGAATCTAACGGATGAAGAGGAGGAGCATTCTTAATGTACATCGCGGTCATCATTGTGTTATTGTTAGCTGCACTTGCGGCAGGTATTACTCATTTTGGATATGTGCAAATCACCCAGATGAGGGTAAAGAATGATCTTAATCTGTTCGCCATCCTTGAAGGCCTCGGCTTGTACAGCAGAGATCGCTATGAAGCATTGGTTAAACAAGAAATCGTACTTACAAGCATTGACGGGCTGAAGTTAAGTGGTGCGGCCATCAAGCCATATCCTGATTCCAAGCGCTGGATGATTATCGTACACGGATACACGGGCTCCAGGGCCGTCTCCACTCAGTTCATTGATATATTCACCGATGAAGGCTATAACGTTCTTCTTATTGATCAACGTCGGCATGGCCAAAGTGAAGGACGGTATACCACCTATGGTTATTATGAGAAATACGACATTCAGACCTGGGTAAATTGGCTTGTAGAGCAGCATGGTGTAGATACCAAAATTGGGCTTCATGGTCAGTCTCTTGGAGGCGGAACGGTCCTAGAGTATTTATCCATAGCTGCACCTCAGGTTAAAGCTGTTATTGCAGACTGCCCTTATTCTGATCTGACCGATCTGATGAAGCATCAAATAACGAAACTCAACAAAATTCCTTCTGTCCCTTTTTTCCAATGGGTCAACAATCGAATTCGAAAAAAAGCTGGCTTTAGCTTTGAGCAAGTCAGCCCGATCCGCTCTGTACGAAATAGTCACATACCGGTGATGTTCGTTCACGGCACCAAGGACACCTATGTACCCACTCGAATGAGTCTAGAAATGTATGATGCAAAACCAGGTCCTAAAAAGCTTGTACTTATCGAGGGTGCAATTCATGCCAACGCGTATCATATTGGACCGAATCAATATCGCGATGAAATTCACTCTTTCCTGAATGAGTATATAGGCATACGAGAACCAAAAGCTGCCGCCGAGCAGAGTGAAATGGATTATTTCCAAGATAACTCCCTCGGAACCGTATAAAAAACAGCCCCCAGAAAGGTTAGCACTCTTTCGGGGGCTGTTTCGCTGCGGGACAGAAAACCGCCTAATCTAAACATTGTTTAAACTATAGTATCTGCTTGTTTCCGTTTTACCGGTTTAAGCACCTCATCACTCAGCTCTTTCAGTCTTCGTTGAATTTCTTTAAACTCCTCTATTCCTGCCCCTGTGATGCTGTAACCATCACCGTGAGATGTCAAGAAATTCTCCTCCGTCAACCGCTCAAGCTCCTGCTTCACTTCACGATCAGCAACCTTATAACCGTGACGCTCTAACTCGGGTTGCATATCACTTATTGTGAGATCCCGTTCATGGGCGTGATAGAGCATATGAATGCCAATAAACAAGTTTTGTACATCTGCACGCATTCCGTTCTCTCCCTCCACTCTTCAGGCTGCGGCCTGGTATCAACAATCATTACCCCGCCAGATTACTCTGGAATCAGACGATCCTAGTAACCGTTGTTCCCATAAACCTTCATGCTTGACGCCATCCAAGTGGTGTACTATCTTAAATTAATTAAGATTAGTCACTACATCCAAGAAGGGAAGATGCATATGTTCCAAAATATATCCTATGGGGGCACACGCAGTGAACAATTCTCCCAAGTCCTTCAACAGCTTAAAGCACTTATTCACGATGAGCCCAGCGCCGTAGCTAATCTCGCCAATGCGTCAGCACTGCTCAATCATTTTCTAACAGATATCAATTGGGTTGGATTCTATCTTTATGACGGTAAAGAGCTTGTACTTGGTCCGTTTCAAGGACTTCCCGCTTGTATTCGTATCCCCATGAATCGTGGTGTATGTGGAACAGCAGCTGGTGAACTTCGTACACTTGTTGTCGATGATGTCCATCAGTTTCCAGGGCATATCGCTTGTGATGCCGCATCCAATAGCGAAATTGTGGTACCTATCTTAAAAGATGGACATTTATATGGGGTGTTGGACATAGACAGTCCGCTAAAGAGCCGTTTTGATCAAGAGGACCAACAATTCCTTGAACAGTTTGTACACATTCTAGAGGGTCAATTATAAACTCTCACATGTTATTACATGTGCTGCTCTGCATAGATCTTCATGCCATCACGTAGATACTGTGCTAGTTGAGGATGGTAGCCAGCATATAGTTGCTTAAAATCTTCATGATCCACATAAAGCTCACCAAGGCCGCTATAGATCTCTTTTGTAGGGGTATAGAAGTGACTTACCCATTCATAGTGACGCTTGATGACCATTTGGACGGATGGGCTACCAGGATCCTCACCCTTTTCCAGAGCATTACACAGATCGATATAGATCCGATCTGCTTCTCTTTGGGTGTTTAGATAATCATCTTTGGACCATTTGGGGTTAGCTTCCTCCGAATGCTCAGTGGTTGACGGCTTCGCGCTATTATTGTTCGGTGTCTGGTTTCTCTCTTGATCCTGCAACGTTAAATCGAAGCCGTCATAAAGCCGCTGATGGGATAGTTCATTCCCTCGCTTCAAATAATCAATCGTATAATTAATCGTATCGATCAACACCTGAATACGGTACTGCTTACTAAGCAGTCGCTCTTTGTGGAACAATAACTTATCAGTATTATCCATCTTCTGATCTATTCGTATTCTAATTTCATCTACGGTTAAACCTACCTCACGATAAAGCATGATCTGCTGCAACTTTAACAGATGACTCTCCTCATATAACGAAGATCCGTTTGTGGTCACGGTTGTTGGAATCGGACTCAACAGGCCTATCTCATCATAATAAATCAATGTTTCTACACTGACACCTGACAAGCGCGATAATTCTACTACCGTATACGACATCTATGTTTCACCTCCATCCTTCCAATCATCTAAATCCTTTTTGATTTCATTTATCAGAGACATTTAATAGTACTAATATATATAAGGTTCAACCGTTTTAAGGATCAATTAAACATAAGATCCCCCTTTATTTTTCCATGTATCTTTATTTTTCACTTTACATTTACTTGTTAATCTTCCATTCCTTTATCCCGCATATGTTTAACACCCACAAAACCAAACCTTGTATGTATGTAACTATCATTTCACATAAAAAAAAGGATCATCTCGTAAGATGTCCTTTAATGGGTTATGTGGTATGAATAGCTTGGACACGACCGACTTGTCCGTCCTGTAAACGGACCTTAATGCCATACGGATGTCGAGGAGAGTTAGTGAGTATATCCTTCACAATACCGCGTGTCAGCTTTCCTGTCCGCTGATCTTGCTTCAATACAATATCGACTTCAATACCCGGTTTAATATCGGAACGATTCTGTCCATTCATAAGATGTCACTCCTATTTATCCATCATTCGTTGATTGGATTCTGATTAAGTTACACCATACGAAATTATATCCACAATTGCAAATATAAAAAAAGCGGAGAACAGGTGTTTAAACCTGATCTTCCGCGTTTAATATATAATGCTATAGCTTTAAAGTACACTTCCACCGAAGAGGACACGATTCTTCCAAGAGCTACTGAAATCGCCGACCAATACACCACCCGATTTCTGGGAGTACGTGTGTAAGAGCTTGTTATCTCCTAAGTAGATCGCTACGTGGGTAATACGTTCCTTGGACTTGTCGATACCTGCATAATTAGATGCAGAGGAGCCCTTATAGCTCATGAAGAAGACTAGATCGCCACGCTTCAACTGACTGATCTTGCTGACATCTGTTCCTTTATCTTTGATCCAAGCGCCTTGGGTGCGGGAATTGCTCGGCAGTTTAATGCCAGCCCCTTCCAAGTATGCCTGACGAACAAAGTCTGAGCAATCGAACGTTTTGGTATTATTACGGTCCGATCCATACTCATATGGCGTGCCTAGGTATTTCATACCTGTCTGGATAACCTTCTCGATAACGGCAGAGCTATTCGTATTCGAATTGCTATTATCGTTAGATGAGCTTCCACCATTTCCTGTATTGGAGCTGCTCACTGTGATGTATTTTGAAGAAGCATAGCCTTGTTTTCCCGTGCTTGTCTTTACTTCATACCATGAGCTGCTGGTTTTGTTGATAACTTCAACCTTCTCGCCCTTTCTAATCTGCGTAATAATTTTACCCGATGTAGATGGCTTACTTCTTAAATTAACATTCCCTTTCGCTTGTCCCTGCTGTACAGTGACCTGAGCAGTTGATGCAGCTGCTGCATAAGTCGTTGTTGATCCGTATGTGTAAGAACTCATAACTGCTGCAGACAACATCGCCCCAGCCATTACTTTTTTCCAATTCATTTTCATCATGATGTTTTCCTCCTGATGTCGTAAAGATTCTAGGATGTCGAAATAATGATCTTCGTCTTCCCGTCCCCCATTATAGACAGGCTAAAACCGGGACGGCATGCTCCCATTCTCACAAAAAAGACCACCAAATTTTGTAATTAACTAGGACTTTTGTCGCAAATCACACATAATGGTGGGTATGTAGGATTATTCTTCAAATGAGATTTTCGTATATTTTCCATGGCATAAAAAAAAGAACCGTCAGCCCACGAATATGTGGAGGCGATCCTCTGAATGTAATCTTTGTTCACTTATTGCTTTAAGGTCTCTTCGCATAAAGTGAATAACCCGGATTCTCTGGAACATCAATTAAAATCATTCGTAAACCCTCAGCAGCGGTCAGCTGGATAGATTCCTCGGTATCTGAACTGAGCAGCACAACGTCTTGATGGCGAAACTTTAATTCTTCCCCATCCGCTTGTCCACTAAAGCTTCCACTACCTCGGATGGCAAGTGCGCTTAATATACGCCCGGTCTGTAAGGAATAGTCCATCACTTTGCCAGCATGAAGTTGAACCTCGTACATTCTTACGTCCACAGATACATCAGCAGGAGATCCATCACCGATGACTGTCTTTAGAACGGTACCATCCTCACGCTTGATATGAAAATCGCAGTGTCGATATTGTCGAAAAGATGGATTTTGCTTCAATGCATCTCTGAGAAGAGGCTCTAACCATATCTGAAATCCCTCTGCATCCGGTCCTATAAATCGTTCCTCATGCTGAATTCCAGAACCAGAACGCATTAACTGTAAGCCGCCGGCATCCACTTCGCTTTTCGTGCCGAGTTTATCTATATGAATTGCCCTGCCATGTATCATATAGGTGATAATTTCAAATCCTTGATGCGAGTGCAATCTTACATAGCCTTCAAGAGGTGCGTAAAACCAGGACCAGTAAAATAAAGGACCTACCCGTGTAATAGCAGAGCCCTCTCCCGATAAGCCGATTGGCTTCAACTCCGAAATCTTCCTCCCATCGATAAAACCCTTGACTTGCAATTCGGGCGGATATAGCATCCCTCTCATGTCCTGTCTCCTCCTTACAATTTTGTATGATTTCTGTCTCTTGAACTCATAATATACAACTTTAAGATATTATCAAGTATGGCTATACTAGTATTATTTGGACTGCTTTTCAGCTTGCATTCAGTCTACTTTTAGGAAATCCTCAGACTTGCGTTGTATCATAGTTGTTAGTTGTCTTAAAATCTTAGAGCTAAAATCATGACGGAGGCATATAACGTGAATAATATAGAAGGTATTAAAATTTTGATAGTCGATGATGAGCCGAATATTCTTCAATTCCTCGAACTTGGGCTCCGAAGTGAAGGATTTATCGTTGAATCGTCGACGGATAGTATGAGTGCTGTTCAATTGGCTGAGCGCTTCAATCCTCATGTCATTGTCCTTGATATTATGATGCCGGGAATCGATGGGTTTGAAGTATGCCGGCAGTTAAAAGAGAATAAGCACGAGGCCGCTATTATCATGCTTACGGCAAAGGATGAGGTGGATGACCGTGTGCGCGGACTGACAACGGGCGCAGATGATTATATGATCAAACCCTTCAGCTTCGAGGAGCTGCTTGCTAGAATTCAGGCCCGGCTCCGCAATCAATTCCCGTATCTTTTTGGAGAGATAACCGTCGGACCATTCCGAATAGATGACCGGAAGAAAGAAATTTCGTACCTGGGACAGGCACTTACTCTCTCACCCACGGAGTACGATCTTCTAAAACTATTAGTAACCAAACATGGTACCGTGTTAAGCAAGAGCAAAATTCTCAATATCGTCTGGGACTATGACTTTGGTGGCGAGGACAACATTGTTGAGGTGTATATCCGCTCACTCCGTGAAAAGCTGGGTGATAAGGAACATGTCCTTATCCGCACTCTTCGGGGAGCTGGATACCGGGTAGATCTTCCATGAAAGACATAAGGAGATTATTTCAAAAGCCAAGTTCGCTGAGAATTCAACTATTATCCAGGTCTCTGCTCGTTCTTGCTATTCTTCTCATTCTGATCGGATTCCTGCAATATGTGTTGATGCAAAATGTAATGTACCGTAGTCAGGCTGATGCAATGATTACTCAGCTCCGGTCTGTGCCAAGAGACGTCTGGAATAATTCGAGAAATATACTAGAGAAGCAGCATACGAGCCAGATAAGTAATGAAGATCAGGATAGAGCACCTGAAAATAAAGGAAGGCCTCTGTTCTTCCTGCCGGACACTTCCCTAGCTTTCGTAGATTCGGACGGCCATGTTAATGACCTGCAGATCACTTCAGGACGGCGTGCGCCTCAACTGGACATTGCTACCTATAATTCTATTATGGATGAGATAAAGGAACGAAAACCTGCAACGTACCGGGTAGCCAAGGATCCTAATGAGGGAGAGCAGTTACTTGTCTTTCTCCCTGCGGGCAATCCTTCAAATTCTGTGGGATTACTGCAAATGGGAAAAGACACAGCTCCCATTAAAGAGGTTATCCTGCGTCAGCTTTTAACCTTTACTATACTTGCCCTACTCGCCATGGCCGGAGGCCTTCTACTCTATCTACCCATTTTGCGCAAAACCTTAAATCCACTCAATAATATGGTAGAGACCGTAAAACGAACGGATGCGGGGAATCTTGCAGACCGCTTTCCAACAAATCAAGGGCAGGTGGAGATCGACCGACTGGCGGAGTCGTTCAATGGCATGCTGGAACGTTTAGATGCATCCTTTCGTGCAGAGCGCGAATCCAAGGAGCAAATGCGTCGCTTTATCGCAGATGCATCCCATGAACTTCGGACTCCACTAACTTCTATTCATGGCTTTCTAGAGGTGCTGCTCCGCGGAGCCGCCAATCATCCTGAGCAACTGGAAGCAGCTCTGCGCAGTATGCACGGAGAGTCTAAGCGAATGAAGAAACTGATCGAGGATCTGCTGCTTCTCGCCAAGCTCGACCGTGCTCCTGAGCTTAAGCAGCAAGATATCCAACTTGAACTGCTCGTAAGGGAATTGCAGCCTCATATGGAAATGCTCGCGGGTGAACGTCAGCTCATTGTTAATCTGAAGCCAGATTTGGTGTGCCTATGCGATCCGGACAAATTCAAGCAGGTAATCCTGAATCTGTTCCATAACGCAGTCCAGCACACCGATCCTGTGAAGGGAAGGATTGAGATTAGTTTAACCAACAACGCCCGCCAGGTCATTCTGGCCGTACATGATAATGGACCGGGCATACCTGCCGATCATCTGCCCCATCTGTTTGAACGTTTCTATCGCAGTGATCATTCTCGAAGTCGCAAATACGGAGGTTCGGGTCTTGGTTTAGCAATCACACAATCCATTGTGGAAGCCCATGGCGGTACGATTGACGTAGATAGCAAGCTTGGCGAAGGCTCTATGTTTCGCGTCTCCATTCCATTACATTAACCAGTGAAGGACTGTCCTTGTAAATACAACCACAGGCAACAAAAAAGCCGCCGGAAGAGTTATTATCGCTCAACCGCGGCTTTTTTTAGAAGTAATTATCGTTACTGCTCGACTGGAAACCATCCCGTCCGAATCATAATGTAGTGCCACAACCGATCAGGTATGACCAACCGCTCTTGGTCTTCCTTACTCAGCGTGGTCTTGATCTCAGACTCTCGTCCTTCAGCTACCTTGGATACCCAATCAGGCTCCATGATCAATTCACGACCAAGCGCGACAAGCACAGCGCCTGTCTCCAGCACCTCCACAGCCTCATCCGGTGTATGAACACCACCTACACCAATAACGGGTACTCTGTCCCGAACAGTGTCAACGATCCACTCGAGGCGGGACTTACTCTCATCCACTCCCACTCTTGGTTTCGATTTATAGTCCATCAGAGAAACATGTAAATAATCCAGTCCCTGATCTGCTAATGTATCCACCAGCTTCAAGGTGTCATCCATCGTAATGCCAGGTGTTGTCGTCTCTTCCGGAGAGAAACGGTATCCAATAATGAAAGGTGTCTTGGCGTGCTCTGCTATAACCCGCTTCACTTCGTTAACCACCGCTAAGGCAAAGGTCATTCGTTTATCTACACTTCCACCGAAACGATCTTCCCTGCGGTTAGAATGAGGCGAGAAGAACTGTTGGAATAAATATCCGTTCGCGCCGTGAAGTTCAACACCATCGTAACCGGCTTCAATCGCTCTTCGGGTTGTTTCCCCAAAGTCTCGGATAATGCCCTCGATTTCAGATTCCGTAAGACTACGTGGTAGCACATCTGGCTGCTCTACTGAAGCTACGGCACTCGCACTTAGCACATCACCGCCCGGTACTAGCTCTGGCGGACAGGAACGTCCACCGTGGAAGATTTGTAGAACAGCTTTCGCGCCCTGACCTTGAATAGCTTCTGCTAGACGGCGCAGGCTCGGAATCATGTCATCTGAATTTCCTGCGAACTCCCCTGGGAATCCCTTCCCATTCTCCGTAACATATGTGCATGCAGTAACGACCATACCTGCTCCGTCCGATCTGCGAATGTAGTAGTTAATTTCCTCATCAGATACCGTTCCATCTTCATTCGAGGAGTAATTCGTCATCGGTGCCATAACAATTCGGTTCTTGAGCTCGATGCCGTTCTTCAGTTTCAATACTTCGAAAAGCTGACTATATTGTTCTTTCATTACCTGATCCTCTCCTCTTTATAATTTCCACTTCTGTTACATGATTCTATAAAACAACTTACAAATATTCAATCACGAAAAACGTTAACTCGTTCTTAGAGGTGACGTTTTTCCTTTGTCATCGACAATTTGGTACAATTACAGTCAAATACACTTGTTAATGCCTGAAGAAGGGGATTTTCGATATGTTCAAAATATTTATCGTTGAGGATGACGTTCACCTGGTCAGCCTACTCAAAGAGCATCTTCATAAATTCGGTTACATCACACAGTCTGTAAACGACTTCGAGACTATACGCAGTCAATTCGAAGCCTATGATCCCCAGCTTGTTCTTCTTGACGTCAATCTTCCTAAGTATGATGGCTATTATTGGTGCCGCCAATTCCGTAGCATCTCCACCTGCCCCATCATCTTTATCTCTGCCCGTGATGGCAAGATGGATCAGGTAATGGCGCTTGAGAATGGTGCCGATGATTATATAACCAAGCCTTTTGACTACGAAATTGCGATGGCCAAAATCAAAAGTCAGCTTCGGAGAGCCTACGGCTCATATGCTGCTACCAATAATGATCGAACACTGACCATTGACGGTCTGACACTGGATGTTGAACGACTCTCTATAACCCTCGGCAATGCCCAGACTGACCTTAGCCACACCGAAGCTAAAATACTGGACGAGCTCATGCAGCGATCTGGACAAGTTGTAAGCCGGGACCGTTTACTCGAGAAGATATGGGATGATCAAGCCTTTGTCGATGACAACACCCTTAACGTTTACGTCACCCGTGTACGTAAGAAGCTCGCTCTGCTTGGTATTGAAGATGGTGTTCAGACAATCAGAGGACGAGGGTATCGCCTTAGTCCGAATTGGAGTGTGTAGATATGAAGTTATTTTTGCGTGAACAGCGTCCTTTGATCTTTGTATACATTACTCAACTTCTTATCATCACTCTTATTTATTGGCTGGACGGATTCCGAAATATGGAGGTCAGCATCTATGCCTGCTTGATCAGTGGCTGTCTGCTCATCGGCTATCTTGTCTTCCGCTACATCGCTAACCGCTCTTTCTACACCCGATTGGAACATCCTCATGCCTCCCCTGAGCCTTTTCAGGGAGAATTCTCGGGTGATCCTTCCCAGACCCCACTCGCCGAAGCACTGCAGCAGGTGCTTCGGAGCCAATTCCGTCATTACACCACCGATCTGCACAACTATAAACATAAAATTGAGTCTCATATCCAGTTTATCAATCAATGGGCTCATCAGATGAAGACTCCGATATCCGTCATTCATCTGATCCTGCAGAAGAAGGATGACCCGGATTCAACAGCGATCGGGGACGAGTTAGATCGGCTTAAGAAAGGGCTCGACCTCGTGCTTCATACTGCTCGTCTAGATACTTTCGAGCGAGATTTCTATGTAGAAACAATACCTCTGGAGCAGATTGTAAGGTCAGCCGCATCAGAGCAGAAACGATTGTTTATCCGCAGCCGAATCTTCCCTTCCATAGATATCGAAGCAGACCTATCTGTGACTTCCGATGAAAAATGGTTGTCCTTTGTCCTGTCCCAGCTGATTACGAATGCCGTTCGTTACACCGCATCTGAACGGGGAAAAATCTATTTTAAAGGCTATCGCCAGGGTACAGATGTTGTATTAGAAATTAGAGATGAAGGAATCGGCATTCCTGTAAGCGACCTGCCACGTGTGTTTGACCCATACTTCACTGGAGAGAATGGGAGAAAGTACCAGGAATCGACCGGTATGGGATTATATCTGGTGAAGCAGATATGCAGCAAGCTTGGCCATGATCTGTCTATAGAATCCACGGTTGGCGAGGGAACTACGGTCCGTATTCAGTTTCACAATGCTTGAACCTTACAGAGTTGTAAGGTAACTGTAAGTTATCACCATGGCGATAGCTTCATGCACTGTCTACAATAAAGATACAAGGCAAGGAGTGTGACAAGGATGGCCATCCTAAGTGTCCAGCATCTAACCAAAATTTACGAAGGCCGGGTGGCGCATCAAGCGCTGAATAATATTCACTTTTCCGCCGAGCGGGGTGAGTTCGTGGGCATCATGGGGCCATCCGGTAGTGGAAAAACAACACTTCTCAACCTAATCGCAACCATCGATCAACCGACAGCTGGTGAAGTAAACATCAATGGACGAAACCCGCATCTTTTGGATCGTAAGGAAGCTGCGCTGTTCCGCCGGCGTGAGCTGGGGTTTGTGTTTCAGCATTTCAATCTGCTCGATACGCTGACGGTAGCTGAGAACATTGTTCTCCCTTTAACCTTAGATGGTGAGCCCTTGCGTGAAATGGACAGAAAGCTGAGCGAGATTACAGAAAAGCTCGGAATCCAGTCCATTTTAAACAAACGTACCTATGAAATTTCAGGGGGCCAAATGCAGCGAACTGCTATCGCACGGGCACTGATTCAGCAGCCTTCCCTTATTCTTGCAGATGAGCCGACAGGTAATCTAGATTCCAAAGCTTCCAAGGATGTAATGCAGGCCCTGTCTGGCATGAGCAAAGAGGCTTCGGCCACTGTACTTATGGTGACACATGATCCCGTAGCTGCTAGCTACTGTGATCGCGTCTTGTTCATTAAGGACGGCCAGTTATATAATGAGATCTATTGCGGAGATAACCGTCAGGCTTTCTTCCAGAAGATCATCGACATGCTTGCACTTCTTGGAGGAGGAAACCATGACCTTTCGGCAATTCGTTTTTAGGAATGTTGTCAGAAACAAGCGTACATATGCCGCCTATTTTCTGAGCAGCTCCTTTTCGGTCATGATTTTCTTTGTGTGCGCCTTGTTCATCTTTAATCCGGAGATTCGTGATGAGATGTTCTATCCTGTGGTGCTGCAAGCTATGGTTGGGGCTGAGCTGATCATGTACGTATTCTCATTTTTTTTCGTGCTGTATTCAGTAAGCTCATTTCTCAAAACACGAAAACGTGAGTTTGGTGTTCTATTCATGCACGGGATGACGCAGCGTCAGTTCAATATCATGGTCTTTCTAGAAAATATGATTATCGGGATCGGGTCCATCTTAACCGGAATCATATCCGGGATCATTACAGGCAAGCTGTTTCTCATGGCAGGCTCCGTCTTTCTAAGTGTCCCGCCGCTACCTTTTCACCTATCGCTGCAAGCCATAGGGTTAACGGTAGGAGGATACATGCTGCTGTTCGTTATGATTTCTCTCTTTACATCTCTCATACTTCGGCCAGATACACTCATTGAACTATTTCAGTCTGGACTTAAGCCGAAGCCTGAGGCACAAGTATCACCACTTTTGTCATGGGTTGCTGCAGCACTCTTATTGATCAGTTATACTTTGGCAGCAACCACGACTGCAGCTTCATTAATGTATCGCATGTTTCCCGTGACCTTAATGACCATAATTGGAACCTACTTATTATATACACAGCTAAGTATTTTCCTGATCCGATTGCTTAAGCACAGCAGGCGTTTCACTTGGAACCGAACTCGGTTAATTTCCCTTTCGAGCCTGGACTTTCGCTTAAAGGATAATGCTCAGATGTTATTTATGGTAACGACCGTGTTAGCTGTGTCTTTCTGTTCTGTTGGCGTGTTCGCTTCCATTCCTGTGCTGACAAAACAATTTAATGAAGACTATCCTGCTGCTATTGGCTATATGGCTAAAGCAGGTGATTTGATGGAACAACAGCATCTGCAAGAAATTCGGCATGACCTAACAGAAAGACACATATCGTTCGAGTCGCTGTCACTGCCCGTTAAATATGTCGGCGTCGAATCATCAACGATGAAGGATCCACCAGAGCAGTTGCCGTTGATGTCATTCTCTGACTACCGTAGAGCCGCTGTCATGGCTGGATTCCCCTTTGACGAAGAACCCTTAAGTGGAAACGATGCTCTTGTACTTGTCAATTCGCAAAATAACCGAACTCATATCCGGGAGCGTGCACAAGCAACCTACATGCTCCAGGACTCGGAAACTGAGATTAATGAGATTGGCTATACTCGCTATGTCGCGATTCCTGAATACTTGCTGCCTGAGCTGGATGAGGATTCTCTATTCGGTGGACTTGTTGTTAGCGACTTACGGTTCAGTCAAATCTCCTCGCCCTTGAGAACGGATCATTATACAGGCTTCTATGTAGAAGATTTCCAACAAACGGAAGGTATTGCCTCTCACATCTCTACAAGAGGAGCCGTTCGTTATGAAATGGATAAGCCGTATGCCCTTACGGTTAGCGGAACGCTATTTGCCTTAAAGAGCAGCTTATATAGTATGATGTTATTTGCTGCCTTACTAGTGGGGACTGTATTTTTCATAGCCGCAGGAAGCTTTCTATATTTCCGCTTATATGCAGATTTGGATTATGACTTCCGATTCTATGCCACGGTGTCCAGAATGGGACTGACAGACCGAGAGTTCAGCCGAATTGTCACAGGGCAGCTAGCCCTCCTGTTCTTCGTACCGATTGGCACAGCGATTCTTCATAGTATCTTCGCTTTTATAGCTCTTCAAAGCTACTTCTTCTTATCGATTGCAGCAGAAATGGGCATTGTGCTTGTTGGCTTTCTTATTGCACAGGTCCTATATTTCCTCTTCATTCGAAGTCAGTACTTGCGCAAGCTGAAAAAGGCACTGATTTAAAAACAATTCATATGGATCATGAATGGATAGGTTAAACATTTGAAAGAGGTGTACTTACTTGGAAAACTGGATTACACATTTTATGGAGCAGTTCGGTTACTTCGGTATCCTCCTGATGATCGCACTGGAGAACGTATTTCCGCCGATTCCATCTGAGGTAATATTGACCTTTGGTGGGTTCATGACCACTTACACGGATCTTACGGTTCCCGGTGTCATTCTATCAGCTACTATTGGTTCCGTAATTGGAGCTGTTATACTGTACGGTATCGGATTACTGCTTGATGTAGAAAGACTTGAGAAGATCATCGACCGCTGGGGACATATTTTAAGAGTAAAAAAAGAGGATATTCACAAAGCGGATTCGTGGTTTGACAAGTATGGCTATTGGACAGTGTTCTTCTGCCGTATGATTCCCTTGATCCGAAGTCTAATCTCCATTCCAGCAGGGATGTCCAATATGAAATTTGGTATGTTTCTATTGTTCACAACGCTCGGGACGCTCATCTGGAACGTACTGCTCGTCACGCTGGGGGCTATTCTCGGGGAGTCTTGGGGAGACATACTGGCCTTCATGGATGTATACTCTAATATAGCTTATGCCGTTATTGCCATAGCAGCTGTTGTATTCGTTGTTCTCTTTATCCGCAAACGAAGAAAATCTGCTTAAGTTTAGGATGTGCACTATTATTTGAAATAAGGGAGAGGTTCGTGTTTATGGATTTTATTTTGTTTATTAAAGCCATTATTCTCGGTATGGTGGAGGGCTTGACCGAATTCGCTCCTGTATCCTCTACAGGCCATATGATTATCGTTGACGATATGTGGCTGCAATCTGAAGAGTTCCTAACTAAATATGTTGCCAATACTTTTAAAGTCGTCATTCAGCTTGGTTCCATTCTCGCCGTACTCGTCGTGTTTAAAGACCGTTTCCTCGATCTTCTGAACATCAAACGCAAAAAGCCGGATCAAGGTGCTCCTGCCGGAACCGGTCGTTTGAAACTGACTCAAGTTATCGTTGGATTAATTCCAGCAGGTATCCTTGGTGTATTGTTCGAGGATTATATCGATGATCATCTATTCTCAATTGAGACGGTATTAATCGGCCTTGTAGTCGGTGCGATCTTCATGATCATTGCGGACAAGTTCAGCAAAAAAGAGCCGAGTATCGTAACGGTTGACCAGATTACTTACAAGAAAGCTTTCAGTGTGGGTCTTATCCAGTGCTTGTCCCTATGGCCAGGCTTCTCACGCTCGGGATCAACGATCTCCGGTGGTGTTATGCTCGGGATGAGCCACCGCGCCGCAGCGGACTTTACGTTCATCATGGCCGTACCTATTATGTTCGGTGCAAGTCTATTGTCACTTGTAAAAAACTTAGAATACTTCTCAGTAAGCGCACTGCCGTTCTTTATCGCTGGATTTATTAGTGCATTCGTATTCGCTCTTGTTTCCATCCGCTTCTTCCTGAAGCTGATTAACAAGGTCAAGCTCGTGCCGTTTGCGATCTATCGTATTGTGCTAGCGGCTGTGATTTATCTCGTTTGGTTTTAATGTTTGGTATTAAGCTAAAAAAGGACGTCTCCTATGGTCAGGTCATTGGCCGAGGAGGCGTCCTTTTCACTTTTATTGGTCCCTCCGCTGGAACTTTAAATATTCTCCATCCCCACGCTTCACGATCAGAATTGTGCTATCCTCATTCGAGGAATAGATCTCTTCACCAATCTCTAAGATGTTAGATGAGAAACTTTCTTTCGGGAATACATCGGGATCTACTTTCTTTTGTACCTCTCCTAGTTTTTCTCCGCCTGTGAAGTCCTTGTTATCTACGTCGCCACTCAACAGATATTCCTGGTCGTCTATGGTTAAGATACCTGCGTAGCAAGCTTCTGAACTGGATTTAGCACATCCCGTGAGTAAAGTGACTCCGAGCAGATTGGTTAGCGCAAGCAAGATCAATTTTCGTATCATGGGTATCCCCCCCTTTCATATAAAACGCAGCCAGCAAGTTCAAAGTTGCCTACATGATGCAATAATTACAGTCGCTTTACCTTTCACAAACTAGAAAGAAGAGCATTCATAAAGCTAACTGCTTCACGAATGCTCTTCTTAATAAGGTATCTAATTATACTTATGGAGGCCCTCTGTTAGTCTTGCAACGTCTTTAATTGGACCGGTTTACCCGTACGAGCAGACTCATAAGCAGCAAGCCCTACCCGAGCAGACAGATAACCGTCTTCACCTGATATTTGAACAGGCTTACCTTGAATAATACTATCCACGAAACTGTTCACGAGTCCGATATCCATATCGTCTCCCCAATAACTCCAGTTCGCCTTCATCGCAGCATCACTGTACACATCGTTCTTCTGAGCAAAAGCATCGATGGTGAGACTGCCTTGGGTTCCAATAATCTCTAGAGTCACGTCTCCCCAGGTCGGAAAACTACGGGAACGGGACCAACTCGGATCGAGTACGGCAAATACACCATTAGCGAATTTTACATGCACCATACCTGCATCATCAATATCCGTATCGTGGAACAGCGTATCAGCATGAGCATAAACTTCCTCTACTACACTCCCTGTAAACCAATGCATCAAGTCCATAACATGAACGGTGTGATCAAGAACAGCACCTCCACCGGAGTGTTCTTTCTCAAGGAACCATCCACCAGGCATCGTGCCGCGGTTCGTCCCCTTCATCGCTACAATCTCTCCGACTAGGCCGACATCAACCGCCTGCTTCGCTTGGCGAACAGATGTCAGATAGCGACAGGGAAATGCCGTCATTAACTGAACGCCCTGATCCTTACATACCTGAATCATCTGAAGCATTTCTTCTTCCGATAAGCCAAGCGGCTTCTCGCAGAGAATATGCTTGCCAGCTTCAGCTGCTTTAAGCGTAAGCTCCGCATGACGGGCATTCTCTGAACAGATCACAACGGCATCCACATCCTGTGCAAGCAGCTCGTTATAGTCCTCATAATATGCGATTCCACGGGGATTCGTAAATGGAGCAACACGTTCAGCATTCTCATCCGCAATGCCAATGACTTCAACGTCATTTCTCTGAAGCATGGCATTCAGATAACTTACAGCATGCATATGAGCAAAGCTTATAAAGCCTACTTTCATTTTGTACATGACGTTACCCCTCCCATACGAACAGGTTGTCCTGTACTAGCTGACTTTTCGCAAGCCAAGGCGATCTCAACAGCTCGGCAAGCATCGGCTGCGCTGACAATCGGCTCACTGCCTTCCCGAATACACTGAATAAAGTGCTGTACCTCATCGTAATAAGGATCGTGAAGCGTAGGGCTGGATGGTACCTGAACAGCTGAATTCTGTCCACCTTTTCTAGAAGCTCTTCGTACATCAACAGCCTGAATCTGATTACTATCAAAACGGATGATACCCTCTTTGCCTGAGATTTCAAATTGAGTCGTAAATGGTCCTGAATAACCCCAATAGCCTGTCAGATTGGCAATAGCTCCGCTTACAAACTTCATCGTTACCTGAGCATATTCCATTTCCGTTTTGGATGATTTCGTAATCGATGCATACACAGATTCTAAATCACCAAACAACCAACTCGCATAATCGATATCATGAATCATCAAATCCATAATGACACCACCACTCTTGGTGTGATCATGGTACCACTGATCTACCCCTTGCGGAAAAGAACCACAACGCTTGAAGTGTGCCATTTTGGCCTCACCGATGCTACCGGACTTCACCTGATCATAGGCATTTCGATAATTCGGGAAAAAGCGAACCACATGGCCGATAAACAACCGTACGCCCTGCTTGCTACATACCGCTTCCATTTCCTTGGCATCTTCGAGCGACAGCGCAGCAGGTTTTTCACAGATGACATGCAGTCCACGCTCAGCAAGCTTAAGAACAAAAGTTTTATGCAAAAATGAGGGTACGCATACAACAACCGTTTCGGGTTTCTCTTTCTCAAGCATCTCTTCCCAGTCCGTGTAAGCTTTAGCCCCGCTCGCAGACGCCGCTCGATTGGCACGATCTTGTATCAAGTCTGCAACTCCGGACACCTGCACTCCTGGCATTTTACCTAGATTGTGAGCATGAGTCGTACCCATGGTTCCGCAGCCGATAATAGCAACATTCATGCAAACCTCTCCTTCTCTTCTTAATTTGCTTGATCCGTCATAGCCCACTTCACAGCTCCGATGATACCAGCCCGGTTTCCTAGTTCCGCCTTGGCAAGACGTACAGGCAGCACACACATCTCTTGAAGCTTGTCATTTAGTTCCTTACTCCATGAAAGATAACCGTCAGATACCCCACCGCCCAGGATAATTGCTTCTGGATCAAATGCTTGCTGAACAGAGATAAGTCCCCTTGCCAGATCGGACAAATATACGTCCATCGCTGCAGTAGCTTCCTGATTACCTTCTTCATAAGCTTGTACGAGGTATCTGCTGCTCCACTCGGGATTCACAGACTTCGCGATCCGGCTAAGCGCTGTACCTGAGCACTTGGTCTCCCAGCAGCCCTGTTGACCGCAAGTACATGCAGCTCCATCTTTATCCACGATGAGGTGACCAATCTCTGCAAATCCACCGCGCAGACCTGGCAGTACCTTTCCTTCGTAAACGAAAGCTCCACCAATCCCGGTGCCTAGCGCAACGAGCATAAAGGAATGGACCCCTTTACCTGAACCAAGCCATGCCTCACCCCAAGCCGCCGCGTTCACATCATTCTCAACGGAAACACGGTAGGGAAAGCGACTCTCAATTTCTTTCTTAATTTCTGTACCCGTCCAGCCTGGCATGTTATCCGTTGCGTAAATAATGCTTCCCGTCGTACGGTCTACTCGGCCAGCAGTACCGATACCAATTCCGATAATTTCAGCGCCTTCAGCTTGTTGTTCAAGTGCACGTATTACATTTGTAGCCGCTTCCAAAATACGTTCACTACCTTCCAGAGCTGGAGTTCTCACTTCTATCGGCTCTGTCATGTTACCATCCGTATCCACCAATGCTCCTTTGATTCCTGTTCCACCAATGTCGATTCCAATCCAACGTTTCATTCTGCAACCTCGCTTTTCTTAAGTAGAATAATGCTGCTTCATTGCACCGCGATTATGAACAAGTAATGAGTAGCGCTTTCATTACCAACATTATACCTTATTTATTCGCTAACAGAAGATCCATCTATGAATTACTAAACCTCTTTTATTAGATAACAAAAAAACTGTCTTATGCAGGTTCTTCTGCTTATAAGACAGTCTTTATCTCGATTAGCGGTCGCTTCTCCACGGTGCACCTCCGCTCTGCTCACGGTTTCGCTCATTATACGCCCGAAGCAGTGTATATCGATGAGGTCGCACACCATGTGACTCCCGCTGGCTAAGATCCAGCAGATCATAGCCAATCCCAAGCTCCGCAGGTGATACCGGACCACCAAGTTGAAGCATCAGGCTCCGAAGGGTCTCTTCGCTCGGAATTAATGCAATCTCTTCAGCAATGATATCCCAGTTCACGTAAATGGATGCTGCACCGCCTTTATCTCCAGACCCGAAAGCAGCCTCATAACTCCACTTATCCGGCCCTTCCCTACGAATACGATGATATAACTTAGATATCTCAATGCAGGCAACGCCCACCTTGGCTCCATGCAGAAGCTGTTTCTTACCCAGACGAATGTATTCCATCTCCCAGAAATGCGACATGTGATGTTCTGAACCAGAGGCAGGGTGTGATTGACCGAATAGCAGCATCGCAAGACCTGATTCAAGTAGAGACTCCATCAGAACCGTAATTCCTACTTCACTTCGTTCTGCAATGTGGTCTACGTGATCCACACATTTCTTAAGCGCAGATCTTGTTAATTCAGCAGACAACTCCATGTACGGCTCTCCAGACACCATCGAACCAAACCGCCAATCGAACAAGGATGTGTATTTACCGAGCATATCGCCAAACCCCGCTGCGATGAGAGAAGCGGGAGCCTTAATTAATACTTCTGTATCAGCAAAAACCGCTGATGGGCCAATTGCTGGAATGGTTATTTTCTTCCCACGAACGATAATCGGTGCCCCTTTCGAAGTAAAACCATCTACCGAAGGAGCAGTTGGGACTGCTACAAAGGAGATGCCAACTGTAAATGCTGCATACCGCGATATATCATGAATTGTGCCTCCACCTACAGCCAATATTACATCAGCGTTGGACTTCTGAATATCCAGAATGACATGAAGGAGTGAAGCCTCATCCGCGAACACATCCCCTTTCGTGTCTGGAGAGAGCATCGTTCTATGAACCTCAATTTCCGCTTGCCGCAGCAACGACTCTAAGTTTCGACCAGCGCAGCGATAGGTGTTAGCATCAACCACAATAACAGCACGCTGGAATCCTTTTTGCCTCAAATATGCTGGAATTTCCTTCATTATGCCTGAACCAATCTGAATCAAATCTATATGATCCAAGCCTCTATGCTCACCATTTAAACTTGCTACCCGTTGCCGAACTGAACTCAGTATATCCTTCATGTATACATCCCTTCTCTGCTAAGACCCTTTTTATATCATTGTACATTCCGAACATTCGGACAATGTTAGTCCAAGTCATAGATTATGTAAATATAAAAAAGGCCCATGCAACCCCACCAGGGAAGACATGAACCTACTTCATTCGTAACGCTTAATCCATATAGCTTACAAAGCCTTTTTTCGTGAGGTAATCCATCTCCGCATCCAAGATGTTCTCTACCGTAAGCTCGTCCAGCTTAACATCCTTGCGGCTCATGACATAATCCACAAGATCATCGCTGTCGATGTCGATATCGCCTTTGGCACCTTTATGTGCATTTTCTATAAATGCCTGTTCATGCTTAATCACAAGGCGAATGTTCTGTGGAGTCGCTTTTGTCTGTCCTACGATATAGTCGACAAGCTCCTGCTCGTTTAATGTTTTGTCCATCGATTTCAACTCCTAGTCCATATGTTATCGTCATTGTATCACAGAAAGAGCGGCACTGATAAATGTCATTGCATCTATACATGTTAAATGGTAACACTTATAACATCCTCAGTACTAAGGCTTATCATGCCTAATTTCGATACAAACACAGACAATTGCATTAAATTAGCAGACTCCTTCTACATAAGCTAAATAGAGGAATCCGTATGCCCTATCACGAACTGATTAGTGCAAGTTATCTGAATACAATGATGGAGGTAACCATGGAGAACACTGGACTCGGGGGAAAAAGCATCATTCTCAGGCTTGAAATGAACACGCAGGAAATTAAATTCGGACAGGTCGCTTCGACGATCTTTGATGCGGGTGGCGATATGGTCGCCATTGATGTCATATCAGCAAGCGGACATACCACTGTACGAGATATCACGATCACGGTAACCGATAGCGTTGATATCGGTAAGATCACTACTGCTGTCAAGAACTTGCAAGGTGTTCGTCTAGTCAATATTTCAGACCGTACCTTCCTTATGCACTTGGGAGGCAAAATCGAAACTCAACCCAAGATAAAGATTCAAAATCGTGACGATCTGTCGCGTGTATATACACCTGATGTAGCCCGGGTATGTACGGCTATTCATGAGGATCCAAAGAAAGCCTACACTTTAACCATCAAAAGAAATACGGTAGCCGTTATCTCCGATGGAAGCGCGGTATTAGGTCTTGGTAATATAGGCCCCTATGCCGCCATGCCTGTTATGGAGGGAAAAGCGATGCTATTCAAGCAGCTCGCCGGTGTCGATTCATTTCCCATCTGTCTAGACACACAGGATACCGAAGAGATTATCTCCTGCATCAAAGCAATCGCACCCGCCTTTGGTGGGATTAACCTGGAGGATATCGCGTCTCCACGCTGCTTCGAAATTGAAGATCGGCTTCGTAATGAGCTTGATATTCCCGTCTTTCATGACGACCAGCATGGAACTGCTGTTGTCCTTTATGCAGCACTGATCAATGCATTAAAAGTCGCTGGCAAGTCCATTGACCAAGTGAAGATTATCGTGTGTGGTATTGGGGCAGCAGGTGTTGCTTGCAGCAAAATACTGCTGTCAGCCGGAGTCAAAGAGCTTATCGGTGTGGATCGAGAAGGTGCTCTAGTATCCGGAAACACCTACAACAATAGCATGTGGCAATGGTATGCTGAGAACACCAATCCGAACCGCATTAAAGGTTCCTTACAGGAAGTCATTAAAGGAGCCGATGTCTTCATTGGCCTTTCAGCCGGTGGTCTGCTAAAACGCGAGGATGTGCAGTCTATGGCGGATAATCCGATTGTCTTTGCTATGGCCAACCCAACACCTGAGATACGTCCAGAAGAAGTAGAGGATATTGTGTCCGTTATTGCTACGGGTCGCTCTGATTACCCGAACCAAATTAACAATGTACTCTGCTTCCCGGGTATTTTTCGTGCAGCGTTAGATTGCAGAGCTACGACAATTAACGAAGAAATGAAGCTTGCAGCTGCAGAGGCTATCGCTTCTGCGGTCTCGGATGAAGAGCGCAATTCTTCGTATATCATACCAAGTGTATTTAACCAGAACGTTGTAAAAGCGATCCGTGAGCTCGTTGTTAAAGCAGCGATCAGCTCCGGTGTCGCTCGTCGACTTCCGCGAGAATAAAACAGAGCTGATTCAATAGATCGGATGCCTTCTTGCATCCGATCTTCTTATGTCTTGATAACAAGGAGTCTTTCATTTGGATAAAAACGCACTGATTCGTAAATTTAACAAACAGGCCGCCATGTATGAGCGCAATAGCAGACAACGTACGCTTGGCGTATGGAGAAGCCGTCTGCTACAACATCTAGATGGAAACGTGCTGGAGCTTGCAGTCGGCGCTGGAGCTAACTTTCCTTATTACAATTCGGATACGGTCGATCTAACTGCCGTTGACTTTAGTCCTGAAATGCTAAGAAGTGCACAACGAATGGCTTCAAATCTAGATCTCAAGGTGACATTCAAGCAGCAAGACATCGAGAAGCTTCAGCTACCCGAAAGATCCTTCGATGCTGTTGTGTCCACCTTGTCACTCTGCGGATATGATGATCCCTTACACGTCGTAAATAAAATGAATCAGTGGTGTAAACCGGGTGGTGAAATCTGCTTTCTTGAGCATGGAATCAGCCATAACAAGCTGCTTGGTACAACACAGAATATCTTGAATCCGATTGCCCGCCGTATATCTGGATGTCACTTTAATCGAGATATTCTAGGTATTATTCGCTCTTCTGATGTGGAATTAATAAAGACTGAGCGCTATTATGGGGGGATGGTTCATCTGATATGGGCGAAAGCTACTTAATTCCAATCCCACACTTCTATCTGGCCCAGTCCAAAGTTGCTAAGTTCAGGTACATCCTTTAACTTTTCCAGCTCTCTAACCGGACCTGTAACGACTGCACCATATACTTGGACACCGTGTTTCTTTATAAAAGCGAGGCGCTGTTGATCCTCAAGAACTCCATTGTAGGTTACATGTGCTGTCAGCCACTCCAGATCCTTCAGCATTTGCTCTACTGCGAGATCTATATCATCGCTCGTAATACTAAGGCTTTCTGCTCTTCCTAATCCATCTTCCGAGTAACTGAAAAAGGGCCTTAACGTTAGGTGAGGTGCACTAATCGAATCTCCAGCTGAGGAATAATTAGATACTTTCACTTCTTGAAGTTCTCCTGAATACATAGCCATCCCCGTAATCCACAGATCATAGTCAGCCAAAAGCTCGGCAAGCTGCTGGGGTGGCACGGCTTTATTTAAGGTGAAGCTCATCTCTGCTACAAATCCATCCTCGATATGACTTAACTGCTCTAACTTATCTTCCTTCTCCCTTTTACGAACCGTATCTCCGCCACCATAAATAACTGTCATCGGCATCCAAAGGTCTAATCCGCTATTGTCCAAATACTGTGAAACACCCTTCACAGTATATTTCAGTTCACCAAACAAGCTTTGTTCCGCGTGCAACTCACCTACGATCCGTCTTCGCTCTCCGATCTGTCGGTATACTTTGGTGGAGACCGATTGTTTAAGCATCGGGCTTAACCTCACTAATCCAAGTTCTTTATCTATCTTATGTCCATTCAACTCGGTCAAGGTAACGACAGCACGTTCGAACTGAAAGTTCTTACCGGATTTCTCATAATAGAAATAGGTTCCCCAGCTATATATTAAGAATACAAAAGAAACGATAAAGAAAATCGCTATCAGCCTCATACCAATTCTTATCCTATTTCTCCATTTAATCCTTCTCTTTCTCTGTACCATTAAATCTGTCGTGAACTCCACTGTTTCAGCATTATCATGATCCTTCATATCTAGTTCATCCCTCCATCCTGTTCAACTTGTATAACACCTATTTCATGAATAAGTTAGTTGTTACAACACAAAAAACGCCGTATTCGCAGCAATCAGCTACAGAATACAGCGTTTATATGGTTAATCATTCATATGATTACTTATTGTCTATTGGTTCATCCCAGCACTCCACATTGTGGAGACCTTTGATGTTATTCTTAGTGAAGACAGGGTCAAGCCCTGCTTTCTTCTGCTTCATATAGTCTTTAAGGGTCGCAAAGGCAAATTTGGAAAGTAAGGCTATTGCGATCAGATTGACGATGGCCATCAATCCCATAAACAAATCAGCCATATTCCACACCAGTTGCACGCTCGTCACTGAGCCGAAGATAACCATACCAAGCACACACGCTCGGTAAATCCAGACCCAAATCCGCTTGGAGTTAAGAAACTCAATATTCGTCTCACCATAATAATAGTTTCCTAGCAGGGTACTGAACGCGAACAAGAAGATCATGATCGCTAGGAAATCAGAAGCCCATGGACCAAGCTGCATTCCTAACGCTGCTTGAGTGAGTTCGATTCCATCCAGCCCAGTTTGTTTATAAGCTCCTGTGAACAGGATAATAAACGCGGTGCTTGTACAAATGACCAGGGTATCAATCAATACACCCAAAGACTGAATTAACCCTTGCTTGGCCGGATGACTTGTCGTTGCAGTGGCAGCAGCGTTCGGCGCACTACCCATACCCGCTTCATTAGAGAACAAGCCACGCTTGATCCCGTTCATGAGCGCAGCCCCAACAGCTCCACCGAAAGCTTGCTCGAAACCAAATGCGCTTTTCACGATAAGTGCAAGTACATCTGGCAATTTGGTTATGTTGATGAGAACAATAAACAATGCTGTACCAACATAAATTACAGCCAGCACTACCACGATCAGCTCGGACCATTTTGCAATTCGCTTCACACCACCGAAAATGATAGCCGCAAAAATCACAGCCATAATAATCCCCAGCGTGAATCGATTAATACCGAACGAGTTCTCAAATGCAACGGTTATCGTATTCGATTGAACCGCATTAAACACAAGACCGAAGGACAACGTAATGAGCACCGCAAAAAGCGCCCCCATCCAGCGTTTGTTCAATCCTAGTTGCATGTAATACGCTGGACCTCCGCGAAAACCGCCTGTCTTATGATCTTTAATCTTGTATATCTGAGCTAAAGTACTCTCAATAAAACTCGAAGCCGATCCAATGATCGCAATGATCCACATCCAGAATACGGATCCGGGTCCCCCTAGTGATATAGCGAGCGCAACTCCGGTAATATTTCCTGTGCCTACTCGGGCCGCCATACTAATGGCAAACGCCTGAAAAGGAGAAATACTGCCTGGCTCACTATCCTTCGATTCCCTTATAACACGAAGCATCTCTGGAAAAAGACGAAACTGCATAAATCTTGTTCTAAAGGTGAAATACAGACCACCACCGATCAGCATCACAATTAACAGTTTCGACCAGATAAAGTCATTAATAGTATCAATAAAATATTGAATTGCCTGCTCCATATGATGTTCCTCTCGTTGTATAATCTAGTCCTAAAATAACATTCTGAAAATCATATTATAACCTGTAAACTTCCCTACAAAACAAGTGGTTATTTGTGGGAAATAAACAGGGATATATATACAACAAGACCATCCCTATTGATCATTATCAATTAGGATGGCCTAAAGTTCTTCATCATATTTCTAGGACTGTTCGATATTTGTATAGATGAGGATGGCATCTCTTAGAAATTCGGCTGTTCCAGGCTGTTCAGCATCATAGTATGCTGTGAAACGCTCATCGTCAACGTACATCTGGGCTAGACCTGCATGGGCTTCTTTACTATATTCCTTCCAATAAAACGTCAACCATTGCTTATGAAGCTCTGCTGCCTTTTGTGCAAGCTCACCTGCTGGATCTCCCTGCTTGAAAGCTTCCGATAGAGCTGCTTTTACTTCTTGCTCAAGCCGGGTAACCTCCTCATATTGCTGTTTAGTCATGCCTTTCAGCTTGGCATTCGTCTGATCAACGGCATCATCACCATAGCTTTTACGAATCTCTTTGCCATACTTCTTCTCATTCTCATCGACCATCGTCTGTTTAAATCCTTCGAATTTCTCTTCGTCACTCATACTCATTCTCCCTTCCCTTGAAGCAATGGTTTTGTCCACATTCTTAATTAAAAGATCTAACTGTCTACGTCTGTCCTGAAGCAGCTCACGGTGATGCCTCAGGGCAGCGGTACTATCATAAGAAGGAGAGGACATCATTTCTTTAATCTGCTCTAGCGGCAGCCCGAGTTCCCTGTAAAACAAAATTTGCTGTAATCGGTCTACCTCTGCCTCCCCATAAATACGATAGCCCGCTGTACTCAGCCTAGTCGGCTTCAGAATTCCAACCTCATCATAGTAGCGAAGTGTTCTCGTACTTATCCCTGCAAGCGCTCCGAGTTTCTGAACGGTATATTCCATGAGTTTACCTCCTGACAATTTCACTCTACACCTTCACGTAACGTTAAGGTCAATATTTATTTTCCCTTTAATACAAAAAATCGATACCCATTTCGAGTATCGATTTTAGTTAGTCGTCCCTATTTCTTTCCTTGGGACTCTTTAATCCTGTTAAGTTCAGCTTTAATTGTTTCTTGTGATTCATAAGCATCAAGCTTTCCTGCCGGATCCAACACAGCTGAACCATATTGCTGCGAATGGACACCCATCTCTAAATAACGGAGCCTTTCCTCCATTCGTGTAAAGCCTCTTGCTAACTTTTCTTGATCAAGACTTCCAATGGTGGATGAAGCAGCTTTTACACTTTGAGCAGCTTGAAGACGTGACTCAAGAAAGAATAAACGATTCTGTAGATCTTGATGCATATCCGTTAATTGCACAATCTGTTCTCTTAGCGTATTAGCCTGCTGTCGGATGACTTCTCTTTGTCCTTCATATTCCTGTACTAAGTGCTGATGATACAGCTTGTCCTGTACAGCAATTTCAGCAATAGACTCCTCGTTACGTTCAATCGCTAATTCCGCTTGGCGAAGTCTTTTAACCGCTATTTGACTAGCTTTTGCAATCATAACATCATAGTGTTGCTCTGCATTCACCTGCTGAAACAAAGCATGCCGCGTCTCATCTAATTGTTGTTCTACCTGCCGGATGTACTGCTTGGCCATACGAATGGGGTCCTCCATCTTATCCAGCATGTGATGAATATCCGCTTCTGCCATCTCTTTCACTCTTCCGAAAATACTCATTATTCATTCTCCTCCTTATGATTACGCTTCTCCTATTCATCAAGCATTCTTCCGCGTTCATATGACGATGTCATGGACGTGTTCAGTCCATTAACAGAATGATGAATTGGAACAACCGGTGTATCTCCATAATCATCTTTTAATCGGTTCATTCTGATATGTGCAAGGAACAACAGAATCATTACAACAAGTCCCCAAAATGGCGTCAGTAAGCTCATTAATGACAATCCAGTGAGCAGAGCTCCTGCCCATTTAAGCAGTCCCCGCCCCTTTGCCCATACGACAGCAAATGTTCCAAGTAAGAAGACTTTTATGAATACCATAAGGAGTGCTGACATACTCATCAGTCCCATAACAGGATGAGGTCTACCATTGAAAATTCCACCTCGATGTCCAAACTCGTGCCCCCGTCCAAATCCACGAGACAGCTCGTTAGGTCCTACATGACCGATTACACTAACCGCTTTAATACCAAGCCATACGATGACAATTGCCAAAATGCCTATCCAGATCCATGACAATCCCCGCTTCTGTTTCATAATCTCTCTTCCTTTCGTTAGATTTGTTTTGTCCTACACAACGAAGTATAGAACCCGAACCTGAGGATGAACTTAGAGCAGGATTATGACACCCTTAGGCCACGCTGAGTGTTTGCTGAAAGCCCCAATTTATGAATTCAACACAAAAAAAGTTAGGTCTAAGAGACCTAACAGGATCATGTATGGCAATATTTTAGCTTGCCGCCAAGCGTGTATTTGTTTTTTGAATAGAAAGCCACAGAGATGCAATCAGCACCAGCTCGAATATATTGGTCACTGCAGAGCTAGCTACCGGTATAGGAACGGCACTACCGATAGTCATAATGAGTGTTCCCCAAAACAACGCAGAAGTGACCTTTCTCTTCCAGAGGGTAACTCCTGCTATAAACAACGGAATCAAGATCAGAAGGACCATAAGCGGAGGACCACTCCCCTTCTCTACGGGCACATAACGCAAAGCTCCATACTCCAATACAGGCTTAATCGCTAAAGATAAAGTTTCCGTAACCAGTTCTAGCACAATAAGTACAATTGTGAAAATCCAAGCTCCCCAAATGGCTATACCTCTCTGAGCCCATTGGATACCAGATCGCTGCATCAGACCTAGTGAGATCACAGTAAGTAGTGGTGTGCAGAACGCATGCAACCAGAAACGGATCAGGTTCATACTCTCTAACATTTCCCCCTCTCCAATCCATTTCCCAATACCCATAATACCGTTATCCCATATGAGCGCTGCTGTGACGATAAACAACAGATAACGAATCGGGCGAGAGGAATCCTGTTTCCACAAAACGATCCCAACACCAAACAATACGACATATAACACTGTAATAATTAGGTACAATACAGAATCCAACTATACATCCCCCTTTAACTTCTACTCGTTCTCTCTTCAATCTTTATGTACCCCTATAATCAAAAAATAACGCCTTTACAACAATTTTTGTCCACCACAAAACATAAACTGGCGAGAGGAATATAAGATTGTTTTTTATAATGAAAGAATCTAGATATGTAAGCGCTACACCATTTCTTCAACTTGGGAGGTTATGATGAGAGAACTTCGCATCGGTATGATCGGATACAAGTTTATGGGGAAGGCACACAGCAACGCTTACCGTTCCCTGCCTATGTTTTTCCCTGATGCTGTAAAACCGGAGATGACGGCGATATGTGGTCGCAATGAAAATGCTGTTAAACTTGCCGCTTCCCAGTTCGGATGGATGAGTACAGAAACCGATTGGAGAGAGCTGATTGCAAGAGATGATATTGATGTCATTGATATCAATGCACCTAGTAATGCACATAAGGAGATTGCACTTGCCGCCGCTAAATCAGGTAAACATATTTTCTGTGAAAAGCCTCTCGCACTGAGCCTACATGATGCTAGAGAGATGCTAGTCGCCGCAGAAGAAGCAGGAATTAAGCATATGACCGGATTTAACTACCGCTTCTCCCCTGCTGTTCAGCTTGTCAAAAAGCTTATCGAGAGCGGGAGACTAGGAACCATTTATCATTTTCGGGCTTGGTTCTTGCAGGATTGGATCATGGACCCGGCGTTCCCACTTGTCTGGAGATTACAAAAGGATATTGCTGGTTCCGGTTCTCACGGAGACCTTGGCGCCCATCTGATTGATCTTGCCCATTATCTCGTCGGTGAAATAGACGAGGTGATCGGAATGAGCGAAACTTTCATTAAAGAGCGGCCATTGGCAGAGGAAATGACGGGACTCAGTGCCAAGGGTAATAAGAATGCTCCAAAAGGCAAAGTAACCGTGGATGATGCCACTTTATTTATGGCTCGGTTCAAAAGCGGAGCCCTCGGTAGCTTCGAAGCAACAAGGTTTGCGGCCGGACACCGGAGCACAAATTCTTTTGAGATTAATGGCAGTCTTGGCAGTGTGAAATTTGATTTCGAGCGTATGAATGAGCTTGATGTCTACTTCACTTCAGATGATGAGGATGTGCAGGGATTCCGCCGCGTACTGGCAACAGATCCTGCACATGCCTACGCTGAAGCTTGGTGGCCTCCAGGTCATACCATTGGCTTCGAACATACTTTTATACACGAAATGTTAGAGTTCACGACCGCTATTGCAGAAGACAGACAGCCCGAGCCGAATTTCCATGACGGAGTTCAATGTCAGGCAGTACTTGAAGCGGTCGAACGTTCCATAGAAGAACGACGCTGGGTGAAGATTTCAGAATTATAACAACAAAGGGAGATGTACTTACCATGAAAAAAGCACTGATTGTATGGGGCGGCTGGGATGGTCATGAACCACAACAGGTTGCTGAAATTTTTGCAGATATGCTTACAAAAGAGCAGTTTCACGTAGAGGTTGCGAATACACTTGATGCATTTGCCGATGAATCGAAGCTAAAAGAATTGGATCTCATCGTCCCAGTGTGGACGATGGGCGAAATTCCTCAGGAATATGTACAGAACGTATCTGCTGCCGTTCAGGGCGGTACAGGACTCGCAGGATGTCACGGTGGGATGTGCGATTCGTTCCGCAACAACGTGGACTGGCAATTCATGACCGGAGGCCAGTGGGTTGCACATCCCGGCAATGACAACGTGAAATATACAGTAGAGATCAAACAGAGCTCTAGTCCGATTGTTCAGGGAATCGAAGATTTCACTGTCGTATCAGAGCAGTATTATCTGCATGTAGACCCAGCAGTCGAGGTACTTGCCACAACCCGCTTCCCGATCGCTGACGGCCCCCACCGATTCAATAAGGCTGTAGATATGCCTGTAATCTGGACAAAGCGCTGGGGGCATGGAAGAGTATATTACAACTCACTCGGCCATCAGGCGAGCATTATTGAAATGCCGAGCGTTAAGGAATTAATGGCACGCGGATTCCTATGGGCCGCTGAAGGTTACAAGATGGCTGAGATGAAGTAGAGGAGATAACGATATGCATACACAACGAACCATTAAAGTAGGTATTATTGGCTGTGGGAATATAAGTGGGATCTATTTGGAAAACGGCAAAAAATTCAGTACCTTAGAACTCATCGCCTGTGCCGATCTTGATATGGATAAAGCCAGAATTCAAGCAGATAAATATGATATCCCTTTGGCTTGCACGGTCGAAGAACTGCTGGCCCATTCAGAGATTGAACTTGTGATTAACCTTACTATTCCAGCCGTTCACGCTCAGGTAAGCTTGCAGGTGCTAGAAGCAGGTAAGCATGTATATGTTGAAAAGCCCTTAGCCTTGACGCTTGAACAAGGACAGGCAGTGCTTGAGACTGCCGAGAAAAATGGTTTGCTTGTCGGCAGTGCACCTGATACTTTTCTGGGAGCTGGAGTTCAGACGGCTCTGAAATTAATAACTGAAGGAGCCATTGGTCGCCCAGTGGCGGCTACTGCCTTCATGATGAGCCGCGGTCACGAGTCCTGGCATCCTGATCCAGAATTTTATTACGCAGATGGCGGCGGACCAATGTTTGATATGGGCCCTTATTACTTGACCGCACTGGTTCAGTTACTCGGACCTGTTCGAAGAGTGGCTGGTATTACGAGTAAAGCTCTACCAGAGCGAATCATTACGAGTGAGAAAAAATATGGTCAACCCATTCCTGTAACCGTTCCAACCCATGTTGCGGGTACGATGGAATTTCATAATGGTGCTGTCGCAACGATGATTACCAGCTTCGATATTTTCGGAGGCAGTTCACTTCCTCATATCGAAATCCATGGTACTGAAGGCAGCCTACTTGTGCCTGACCCCAATGGATTTGGTGGTGAAGTCATGTACCGTAAGTCTGGAGAAAACGATTGGACGAAGCAGCCTTTGATTCACGGATATGATGGCAATAACCGGGGCATCGGCCCGGCTGATATGGCTGACGCTCTGCTGTTGCAGCGCAAACACCGTGCCAGCGGCCATGTTGCTTATCATGTGCTGGAGGCCATGTGGGCATTCCATCTCTCTTCTGATTCTGGCAGTTACTATGACATGAAGAGCACGTGTGAGCCTGCCGAGCCACTGGTCGGACGGCCTTTTACTCTGTAAAGTGCTTGATTTCAGGTATTGTATTTCTAGATATGTTGAACTACAATATAACCTAATTAATCAACGGAGGTGTTCCAATCATGATGATGATGACCGTGTTCTTGGCAGTTATTCAATAATGAATAATTGAATAACGCCTATGCTTGATACGAATGCTCTAAGATTTTTTGACACGTCCGTAGACGTTTCTTTCTCATGGCATGCTCAAGCATAGATGCTTAGAAGAACTCGATCATCATAACTGCGATTGGAATGTACCGCCTTAGCAGGACAAGTGTATACTGCTAAAAGCGGTTCAAAGTCGTGACTGATCCTATGTAAGGGTTCGTCACGACTTTTTTGCGTTCTTTTGACCGAGTTCATCACACTACTTGAATGGAGATGATCTTGTGAAGTCATTTAAATTAAGTATGGACATTCAAAGCGCTACGGAATATTTAACAGCTATCCTTGGCAGCACCATAGCTAATCTCTCCCCTATAGAGATGGGGGAACTTAGCAGAGTGTTCAGTTTCGAATGGGAGGGGCAAGCGTACGTTGCCCATTTTAAAGAAAAAAAAGATTCATTAGTGAAAGCAAGCTATATGTATGAAGCCTATGGTTCGCGTCTCCCCATTCCCAAGGTCATCAAGGTTGGAGAAATAGACGAGGGATTCTATTCGATCACAGAGAAAGTTATCGGAAATCCGATAAGTACCTTTGATCCAGTCCAGCAAGAGCTTATATTAATGGATGTTGCCAGACAACTGGTTAAGCTAGGGCAATTGAACATTGACCATATCCACGGTTATGGCTGGATCGGGCCAGATGGCAGCACCACATCTACCTCTTGGACCGAGACTATCGAAAAGTTTTTTGCGATTGACCCAGACGGATTTTATCAAGATTGGACACGGCTATATGACGAGAGTTTTTTGGAGCGTCCCCTATTCGAGGAGGGCTTCTCGGCAATGATGAAACTGCTTCGATATGCTCCAAAGAGCCCGCTCCTCGTGCATGGTGACTTTCATTTAGGAAATATGCTGTCAGACGGTAACAAGGTTACAGGTATCGTGGATTGGGAAATGGCTATGCATGGTGATTTCATGCTTGACGTTGCCGGTCTTCACTTTTGGTGGCCTGCGCTGGATTTCCCTCAGAAAGTACGGGACATATGTAGATCACACGATATAGACATTCCTCATTTCGAAGAAAGACTTCGCTGCTACATGTTGTTCAAAGCGGTGGATGCACTCCGCTTTTATGCGAAGCAGGATGCCAGACCGAGCTATGACTATATAAAGGAGCGAATAAAGCCCTTACTTCTGGACAACTAGATGCATAACTATGATAAAATTGCCGGAAGGAATACTTCCTTTGCAGCCTATGATGTCTGGTGGTGAACATGTAGTATGAAGTTTTTTTATCAGGATTGGCATTTCGAGAGCGAATTGCCGCTCACTGTCATTTCTCAGAACAATATCAGCTACCATCCTCACTGTCATCCGGAAGTTGAACTCATCTATGTGGAATCTGGTTCATTATGGATCGGAGTGAACGAGGAGAAACAGCTTGTCAGAGAAGGTGGGTTTGTTGTAT
This sequence comes from Paenibacillus sp. FW507-14B1B, assembly GCF_058781425.1. Taxonomy (NCBI): domain Bacteria; kingdom Bacillati; phylum Bacillota; class Bacilli; order Caryophanales; family Paenibacillaceae; genus Paenibacillus; species Paenibacillus sp. FW507-14B1B. The sequence continues at coordinate 90,859 of NZ_JBYSWS010000003.1, forward strand.
GTGGCAGCAATGACATCCATTACTTTGAACATGACAAGGGTAAAGATTCAAGGGTGATTATCCTGATCTTCAAACCGGAATTGCTTGGTTCCTTGCGTATATGGCCTGGCGACTTCCAGTTCGCTACTCATTACTTGTCGCAAAATGCGGAAACAGCCTATTTAGTTGATCTCATGTATTCGATTCTTCAAGAGAATAAGGACACCCCGACTGGATATACGATGGTCATTAAGGGTCTCCTGCTTCAGCTATGTGGCTCTCTTCCAAGATACATCCATACACTTCCCAAGGATAAGGAGCCCCATGAGCAAAGAGCACGGATGCAGAAAATCCTGTCCTATATAGAAAACAACTGCTGCTCAGAAATAACACTTGAATCGATTGCCCGGCATTTTAATATGGATCCCCATCATTTCAGTCGAACCTTTAAGTCCACACTCGGGCTTAACTTTAAGACATACTTGAACACCGTTCGCATATCCCTCGCTGAAATCAAATTGGAATCCACAGAATTAAGTATTACTGACATTGCAATGGAATGCGGCTTCACAAGTATTCGAACTTTCAATCGGGTATATAAATCGTTAAAGGGACGCCCTCCCTCCCATCTGCGCAAGGGAGATTAAAGTCATCACTATGCATACGCGGCATCTTCCAACATAAAACAGCCTGCTCTCCCTAGATAATATCTGGGAAAGCAGGCTGCTTTCATTCAAGTTGTGACCCAAAATTCATGAGTAATCTCTTAGAGACTGCTTTCAACTTCACTGCGGGTTGGCATACCGCCTTGCGCACCAAATTTCGTAACCGACAGGGATGCTGCCCGATTCGCAAATTTCAAGCTATCTTTCAGGCTCTTTCCTTCTGCTAATGCCACTGCGAATGCTCCATTAAACGTATCACCCGCACCCGTTGTATCCACCGCATTTACGGTATAACCAGACACGACAACTTCCTCTGTCCCATCAAAATAACGGACTCCGTTCTTACCTTCTGTTACTAGCAGCTTATTCGGATAGCGGCGCAATACATCACTCAGCGGCTCATCACCGAATAGAATAGCTGCTTCATGTTCATTCGGTGTAATATAAGCGGCCTGTTCAACAACAGACTGAGGTACAAATCGAGCTGGTGCAGGGTTCAGCAAAAGCGGAACATTATACTTTGCGCACATTTCGCTGACATGAACGACGGTTTCTTCGGGGATTTCTTGCTGGATCATGACGATATCCGATCCCTTAATAGCTTCTTCTGCTTGATCAACATAAGTCGGTGTAACACAATCATTAGCAGCTTTAACGACTACAATACTGTTATCTCCCTCAGCCAATATGATGTGAGCTGTGCCACTCTCCATACCAGCAATCGGTTGTACATAATCTGTGATCACACCGTTTGATTTGAAGTTGTCCAAAATCGAGTTGCCTAGATGATCATCGCCAACACACCCGATCATCGTTACTTCTGCGCCAAGTCTAGCTGCAGCAACAGCTTGATTGGCTCCCTTACCTCCAGGAACTGTCTTAAAGCTGTTACCAAGCACGGTCTCCCCTGCAGCGGGACGTTTGTTTGAAGATACCACCAAATCCATCGAAGCACTACCTACTACCGTTATTTTCGTCATCTCTTAATCAACCTTTCTTGTTGTCTGTCGTTCTATAAACTCCACAGGGAATTTCATACTGTTGCGTTCTACATGCTCTCCTTCAATAAGCTGAATGAGCAATCGCGCTGCTTCGCGCCCCATTTCATAAGCCGGCTGATGAATAGTAGATAGGGATGGGGCGAGCAGTCTGCTTAACGGAATATCGTCAAACCCAATAATCTGTACATCTTCCGGCACCCTTTTCCCTAACCGATGCGCCTCCTGCAATACAGCGGATGCAACCATATCATTACTCGCTATAATGCCATCCGTGTCTGGGTACTTACGGAATAATTCCTGGGCCCAATCTTCGGCTTCGGTTAAAGAAAAGGATGTCGTTTCAAGCACACTATAGTTAACACCTTGTTTATCCAGAACCTCAATTGCTCCCTCAAAACGGTCAATAGCGGGGCGCACATGCGCTGGGCCTTGCAATACAATGATCCGTTTACTACCACGCTGTACAATCTCGCGAGCAGCGATCCCGCCACCTTCTCGACCATCGGCGTAGACGGAAGGACGATCATTCGAGGTTCTGTCTAAGAATACAACCGGTATCTTTAACCCGGTGTAAATGTCAGCATCAGGGTCGTTTGTTGAGGAGATAACACCCACGACATTGTTTTGTACGAAGGTCTGGATATAGTCCATCTCTTTCTGCAGGCTTTCATCACTATTCCCGAAGATCAAACGGTATTCGTTCTCCTGCATCTGGTCTTCCACACCCCGAGCTAACTGCGGGAAGTATGGATTCGTAATGTCCGGAAGCAACAATCCAATTAACTTCGACTTTCTCTTATATAAAGAACGCGCCACTTCATTCGGTGTATAGTTCAGCTGGCGAATCGCTTCATCTACTTTCTTGCGAGTATCTTCATGAACGTATCCGTTCTGGTTCAGTACTCTTGAAACTGTCGCAACAGACACACCTGCGGTGATTGCTACCTCTTTAATTGTCGCCATGATCATATCTCCTTATCCATGTGTAACCGGTTACACATATACATTATCATATCATTTTTTTTGTTGCAAGTATTTCTATAAGAGGAATAAGAACAATTAATGTAATTTCCTATAGAAAAAGAGGAATGCAGACTCATCATACTGCACTCCCCCTTATCTTGTAATTCAAACCCACTGCTTATGGAGTCAGCGACCGAGCCACTCGGAACCCACAATTACCTGTTGAGCTATCTGGTGTATTCGAGCTTCGTGCTGCTACTCGATAACGATTGCAATAGGATCTATGACATAAATAAGAGCCTCCACGCATGGATCGTCTTCCTGTTGCCTGCTTATATTCTGGATTATGTGCCGCTGTCTTAAGATGATAAGCAGGACTAAACCAATCACTGCACCACTCCCATACGTTCCCTGACATATTATATAGTCCATATCCATTCGGTTCATAGACATCGACTGGAGCTGTGCCAATATAGCCATCAAGGGCACTGTTATGGGTTGGGAACTTCCCTTGCCAAATGTTGCAACGATGCTCGCCATTCATTTTTAGCAGGTCCCCCCATGGATAGGTCTTCCGCTCTAATCCTCCTCGTGCTGCGTACTCCCATTCCGCTTCCGTTGGAAGTCGAACTCCTGCCCATTTACAGTAAGCCTCTGCATCATTCCAGGATATATGGATAACAGGATGATTCATCCGGTCCAAAATATGAGAATCCGGACCTTCTGGCGTACGCCAGTAAGCCCCCTCTACTACGAGCCACCAAGGCACTTCCTGAGGCACATTCGCAACCGATTCTTTGATCTGTTCTGAAGCTAGCAGATGAAAGACATAGGACCAGCCAAATTGTTCTGCTTCTGTTATATATCCCGTGGCATCCACGAAAAGCTTAAAATCTGCATTTGTAACCGCATACGGAGAAATCTGAAAAGAATCCAGTACAACTTGACGAACAGGTCCCTCACCATCTGCTGGGAATCCTTCCTTCGTATCTGTTCCCATCGCAAAAGACCCGCCAGGAATCGTTACCATGTGATCTAAACTCGGCTTGCTCACATCTTGAACCACTGTTGCATCTTGCTGCGTGTTCCCCGATTTTTGCAATGTGACTTGTTCTCTGGTACCTGCACAGCAGGATGTTGGTTTGTTCACTTGAATGCCTCCAAGGATCGTTATAGTACACTGAATTCTCTCATAACTTTTGAAAGCAACGAAATAAATTCAATCTATTAAAATAATACGATGCCTGCAGCCCCTGCCGCAAGAATAAGCATAAATGGATGAAATTTATATTTTAACAAGAGGAATATACTAACCCCACAGATCAGGAGAGTACCAATACTCACCCAGGAAATAACGGATTCCTGTTTCCCCAAAAACCCAAAGTGGATAGCTGCATAGACGATAAGCCCCGTTACAATAGGTCTTAGTCCATAAAAAGACGATTTAACCCACTTGTTATTTTGCACGCGAAAAAAAAGCGCCGCCAGTCCGATGATAATAATGAGAGATGGAAGTACCATCCCCAAGGTGGACATGATCGCTCCAAGTGGTCCAGCAGCTTTGTAACCAATTAGCGTGGCACTATTCGTGGCAATAGGTCCCGGTGCCATGCCCGCAAGCGACACTGCCTCTTGGAACTCTGTCATGGTTAACCATCCGTTACCAGAGACCTCATATTGAATCAATGGAATGACCGCATATCCCCCGCCAAAAGAAACGAAGCCGATTTTTAAAAAGGTAATAAATAATTCCCAGAGCATAACTCTCCTTCTTTCGAATAAGTCCATTAAATGTAGTATTCTGGATAGATTGACTCTTGACTGGATACAGACTCATGCTCTTTCTCTGTACGTACTTTAAGTCCGATCCATTCCTTTCCTTTAACCAATACAATACCCGCTAGTAAGCCGAACACGATCATATATATCGGGCTGATTGGGACCAGTAGCAAAATTAACACGACACTAACCGCCATGAAAGTTGTTGCCACATCAAACACCGCTTGTTTCGCCATCCGATAAGCAGCCATAAGGATCAAGGCAATAACTGCTCCTTGCACCCCTTGCAAAGCCGCTTCGACCTTAGGATTATCATGGAAGAGGAGGTAGAAGACGCTTAGTGCTATTACGATCAAAAATGTCGGAAGCGTAATTCCTGCAACGGCTGCTACAGCGCCAGCTAATCCAGCTTTTCGGTATCCAACAAATGCGGCTGCGTTCACCCCTACACCTCCAGGTGCCGATCCTGACAGTGAAACCATGTCCGCCATTTCCTTCTCATCAATCCATTGTTTCTTCTCTAGGATTTCCCTCTCGATGACTGGAATCATCGCATAGCCGCCACCAAAAGTTGAAGGACCGATCCGAAAAAAGGTCGCAAACAGCTGCAAAACCATGCTCCATTTATCACGCGTCATACTCATCAATCTCCACCTCCCTTCATTCGTTAACTCCATTGTACCACCTTTATTTCATTTTGGAATAAACTTTAGTAAATTTAGATCTCCCAATATAAAAAATGGATAAAAAAGGCTATAAAACAAATGATGTAAATTCCATTCCACATAACTAACTGTTATACTCATCACACTTTATACTAATATGGTATTAAGTAAGCCGTGGAAAAAGCACTATTCATCCGCTATAATCAGGATAACAATTCGCAAATTCAATTCAAGGAGAATCAGGAGAATCGAATGCAGAATGAAAACATTCCATCGTCTAAAAAACTCATTTATTCTTTCATCGCTGAAAAGGGAACGGCAGCAAAAGCCGACCTGCTAGCATATACGAATCTCACCAGCAGTACTCTAACCCGTATGCTTGAGGAAATGATCGAGGAAGGTTTGATTCAAGCTGCTGATTTAGGCCCATCCCGAGGTGGACGACGGCCTATCTTGTATCAAATTAATGCTGACTATGGATATATTTTCGGACTCGAAGTGTCGAGGATTCATTCATCGCTTGGTCTGTTTGATATGCATCTGAATCCCAAGTCACTCATTCATTGGCGCATGGATGAAGCGATGACCCCTGAGCGTTTCTTCGAATACACCATTCGTCAAATCCGAATGTTTCTTAGAGATCATGGCATTGCACCTGAGAAAGTACTCGGCCTTGGAATTGGTGCTGTAGGCCCCTTGGATCGTTCGGCTGGTACCATTCTCGATCCTTTGTATTTCCCAGCTAAGGGTTGGTCTCATATTCAGATTTGTGATTTATTTCAGAAAGAAACAGGATGGCAGACTCGCCTTGAGAATGGCGCTAATGCTGCATTAATGGGCGAACAATGGGCGCTTCGCCATGAGAATATTCAGCATGCACTATATGTTCATGCCGGAGTCAGCCTGCGTTCTGCGATGATGTCACACGGAAGAATCGTCCATGGAACGATGGATATGGAAGGCTCCATTGGACAAATGATTATTCAGACGGATGGACCAAGGTTAAACAACTCTGGCAATTATGGGGCCCTCGAAGCCTATGCCTCCATAGAAGCATTGGAGAAGCAAGCGCAGACACAAGCGAAGATGGGCAGATTCCCCCTGCTTCAACATAAGGAAGTCCCGCCAGAGCAGATCAACTTTGATCTGCTGCTGCAGGCTCAGCGTTCGGGTGATTCCTACGCGCAGGAACTATTCAGCCAATCTGCCACTTATTTCGGCATTGGACTAGCTAACCTGATTAATATTTTTCATCCAGAGAAGGTTATTCTGGGCGGAGCGTTGATCAATTCTAGTCAGATGTATTTCGAGACAGCTACGGATATTGCTATGAAAAATGCCTACTACTACCCCAAGTACACCCCACAATTCTCCAAAGGACAACTCAAAGAGGCCGCCGTCGTTACCGGGGCCGCCTTGAATGTATGGAAAGCTATGGAGTTGTAGACACGTTCACCTGATCTCTTATACAAGCTCTCTTGTACAAGTGTACGATACTTAGATGCTTAATGAGTTCAGGTGTCTCCCTCTTATTCAACAGGTGATAGCTCCGCTTCTGTCACCCATTTATGATTCGTAACTTCCTCACCGGATTCCGTATCTTTGTAATTCACCATGTAAACAGTCGTTGCCTCAGCAGAATCGATGACCGCGGTAGCGCCATCCATCCCTTCCATATGGTCTGCTCTTAAAGTAACCTCGTCTCCTTCTTTAAAGGGTTCTTCTCCATGCTTGTCAATCTCTTCATGAATGACCCATTTATGATCCTTCACCTGTTCACCACCCGTAGTAGGTGTGTAAGACACGCTATATACCGTTGTGGTGTAAGCACCTGCAATAATCCCAACGGCTCCCTGCATCCCCTTCATGTGATCTGTCTGAATAATCGCCTGGCTATCCACCGGATAGGTTGGATTCTCAGCAACAGCTAAATCCTTTGGCACTTCCCCTGAGCCAGAATGGTTCATACCATCATGTGATCCATGTCCTTCATTCATTTCAATATTTGTCGAGTCTTCATTAGGTGTATGTGTATGATCACCGTTTTCTGCACATGCAGATAGTGTAAAGACGGCAGCTATCGAAATAATGCCTGTTAAGAATTTTGAATTTCGCATCCTCGTCACCTTTCCTGCTCCAATTTAGATCATTAATCTCTTTACCAACTAAATGTAAGTACCCGCTTTAGTACTTTTTGAACAAAAGAGATGCTGTCTCTTTATCTCTGAGCGATTGATTAGTAATAACGCGCGTTCAATATTTCCCCACAAAAAAACCTTGATGACCCATTTTTGTCTGGTCATCAAGGTTCTTAAATCTATATTGAATAAAGGTTGTACTCTCCTTTATTTACGTACGACCGTATACCCTTTATCCTCCAGCAATTTGATAACCCCCTGCTCACCCAGATAGTGGGCTGCGCCAACTACGATAAAATACTCTGCTTTCTTATCACTCTTCAGATAACCATCGATTTTATCAGCCATGCCTATATTCCGGTCAATCAGCATCGCTTTATTATACTCTGGGTCAACGGCCATGCTGTTTGTGAAATCGAGCAACAGTTGATCATTCCCTGATTTCCACATATCCGTCAATTGCCCTACGCTGTCATCCAGCGTGTCGAAATTATCCAATGTAGATTTCAGATTCTTCTCTTGAAGCTCCTTGGAGAAGCCATCGAACATGCTCAGTTGGGATTGATAGGACTCCAGCTCAAGGACCGGCAATTTGCGTTCAATCGCTTTCTGGATGAAATACAAATCGATACCGGCTTCGGCTTCGTAGCCAGCTGCCATCGACTTCAGACTACTGATGGTCGTCTCAACTACCCATGGCTTAAACGCGTCCAAGGCATTAGGCTGCATCTCGTATTGTTTAAGAATTCCTCCTAATTTCGCATATGTATCTTTGGAGACATGATCCTTCAGTGTCGTACCATCCTGATACGTCCCCATATTCATAATCAGTTGCTGCTGCTCTTTGTCTGCCGCTTTGCTGATGTCAATCTCAACTCCAAGATAATCCGCTTCCGCGAAAGCTTCTTCAAAGGCAGAACGCAAAGGGTAAAAGCTATCGTCAGCGATATGAATCGATCCGACAAGATAAACGGTATTCCCGTTATTCTTCACTTCCCACATGAAGCCACGTGCGCCTTCCTTAACTGACTTCGATAGCAAGAGCACTGTGCGGGACTTCTGGTCCCAGCGCACTTCGTAGCCAGCAGCTTCACCAACGATTCTAATCGGTGCATAGGTTACGCCATTAATCTGTTTGGTCTTACTCTTTAACGTAATTTTCTTGCCATTAATAACAACCGAGATGTTTCCATCCTGCACACCCGTCAGTTTCACATTCATTGCCTCAAGCGTTGTTCTCAAAGGTACCATGGTAGTGCCTTGATCAACGATCGGTACATTCAAAGTAAACTCAACGTTTTGATTATTCACTTTCAATGCTAGCTGTTGTGGAGCAGCCCATGCAGGAGCCGCTGATACGAGCATGCCTGCAGAAATGATGAGCGATAAGAGTGATCTTTTCCAATGTTTCATATTAGACTCTCCTTCATCTACCCATAATAGAGTTTCAAATGCATAACATTAAACCCTCGATAACAACTCACTATCGTCTTCGTTCTTGGAATCTTTATTCCATAGTTCTTGGAAATAACTATTGTTTTTATAGAGGTGATCAAAGTTGCCTTCTCCAACAATCATTCCATCTCTGACAAGTAGTATCTTATCTACATTCTTCACAAAACCAAGTCTATGGGCAATAATGACTACTGTCTTCTCCTTATAGAGCGTTAAAATCGTATCCATAATACTTTTTTCTGTTATATTATCAAGCGCAGATACCGGCTCATCAAGGATTATTAAATTTCTTTTCTGCGCAATGATCCTACCAAATGCTAATCTTTGTCTTTCGCCACCCGATAACTTCATTCCTTTTTCGCCAACTAATGTATCAAGCTTCTCTGGGAAACTGAGAATTTTATCTTTAAGATGAACTTTATCCATTATTTCATATATTTCATCATCAGGTATCTTGTCATCAAAAATAATGTTGCTGCGTATGGAAGTGTCAAATATCGGCGCTTCTTGAGAAATATATGAAATATGATCGTAAAAGCTGTTAAGTTTAACATTATCAATGTCCTGATTATCAATCAATATTTTTCCAGACGACTTCTTCAAAAGCCCTAACATTAATTTAACAATCGTCGACTTCCCGCTTCCACTTAACCCGACAATCGCTACAGAACTACCCTTGTCTATTGAAAACGAAATATGATTCAAGAAATTGGTATCTCCATAACTAAATGTCACGTCTTCAAATTTAACTGCACCAGAGAAACTTTTTAATTCCTCTCCAGACTCTAAGTTTTTATCTTCAGGTGAGTTTAAGAATTCTTCGAATCTTTTGTAGGTCACTTTATTTAATTTGTAATCGACATAGATGACATTGAAAATCGCAACTGGCATATATACTTTATCAATAAACATAATCAGTGCCACAATCATACCAATCGAAGCATTTCCTGCTAAGATATTATTCACGCCGACAATCAACACAATAATTTTAATGATGTTCACCAAAAGAGCGAAGATAGCAAAGAATGATTCATGGATCATTCTGATTTGAGCACTTTTCTTAACAATATCATTTGCCGTCATATTCAGGCGATTGATTTCTTTTTCATATCTTTTGTTCACTCGAAAGACGACAAGCTCCATGAAGCCTCTTATGGAATACTTCGACATTTTCTCTTGGCTGACTAGTAAGGAGGATTTGATATTGTATAAAAATTTCAACAGTATATTGGTAAGCACAAAAATAACAAGATATCCAAAAGCAATAACGAACATAATCTTGATATTGTAAAAACTGATAAATAATAAACTGAAAATGATCGTAGGCAATAACTCATGAAATATCCTTAAATAGAAGGAATAAATCATGTTCATCCCTGCAGAGGCACCATTATCAATTACCTTGATCATTTCTCCAGTACCTATATTTTGATAGGAGCGGTAATCAATTTTTGAGACTTTGCCTAATGCCATCACTTTAAGACGCTCTAAAATACTATTCGATAAGTACACTTGGGGATACTCAACGACATAACTAATTATCGTGGAGGCACCAAGCAATACCCCGTAAAGAATAAGCAGTTGCAAAAGTTCTTCAAGCTGATTGACCACCAATACCTTATCTAGTATTTTTTGAAAAACCATTATTCCGTAGGTATTACAAAACTGCAGAAAAAATCCTAAAACGATATAAGCAACAATCCACCACTTAAAGATGAGAAAACACTTTTTTAACAAGCAAAATCCCTCCAGGAGTATACATATGTTTATGTTTTAATATATGGTTGCAGATAGTAACCCGATGTATATAACAAATTCCACACAACCATAAATATTGCTGTTTGAATACCCTTTTTGCGCGCAACATCAGGAACTTCGTGCCAGAAAGCCCCTACACCACTCATAATCCCTTTCTTGACTCCTATTCTTTTTCCAGTCCCATAATAAAAAGCAGCACGTAGATCTTGTTTTATCTTCAGCGGTACATGATTTATTTCTGCTGTAGGTAAAGGAAAGACCCTAACTTTAGATTTTCGTATACGTACATTGAGTTCTGCATCCTCAACCCATTTGATCTGATGATCAAAGTAATAGCCATATACATAATCAATAAGTTCCTTTCTAAGACCTAGTCCAGGGGCAAAGGCAAAACCTGTATTGGTTGGGTCATTAAGATACTCACGCGCTTGTTTAACAATATTACTCTCCCAACCATTACTCATAAAATTAATCTTCCCGTTAACAATCATTTCGTCTTCCAATGCATCATAAAACTTTCTAATGGTCCCAGCTGAAAACACACAATCAGAGTCCATTAATATGACCTTTGGATATGTAGCAGCATGCATACCAACGTCTCTTGCTTTACTTAAATTCCTCTCATCAATCGTTACTATCCTTAGTTTTTGCTTCTCTTCTTGCAATTTTTGAAGCAATTTCATAACTTCTTGCGTTGGTCCGTTAGCAATGACGAGTATTTCACAATCTTCATCAATGGATTGAATACATTGTTCTATTCTCAAATCATTCGCCACTGCAATTAGAATGGTCAGGTCCATATTTCCTCCTATTAATCAGTAACTACTTTAATATAATCCTAATTTCCAATAATAGAAGTGTAGAAAGAAGGATTCGTAATGCCTTCCGTATTTAAAAGAAGAATGGAGGAGCTATCTAAATTCAAATCACAGGCTAGCTCCTGATTATCCATAATGGCCAATAATCCAGCAAGTGCAGCTGCACCGCTTTCACCTGCCATGATTCCTTCTTCATGATACATTCTCATTGCTTTAGTCACGTAATTATCTGATATTGCAACACTTAAATAGATGCTGTTCTTCAATAAATCCCATGCTATTAGCGAGGGATATCCACAATTTAGCCCCGCCATAATTGAATCTTGTTTGCCTATGCTAAATGTTGGCTCGCCTTTGATTAAAGATTCCATCATACAGTCTGAGCTTAAAGGTTCGACTGTTATAATCTTGGTGTTAGACTTTCTATAATGATGAAAATAAAGGGCTGCAGCTGAAGCAATACCTCCAACCCCCACTGGAACAATTACATAGTCAAAACTTCTGTCTCTTTGAATTTCCAACTCTTTAAACAACGAAGTATAGCCTAATACGATATCAAGTGGTCGGTCCATATTATTGGGATATGCCGTATCAGATACAATATGCCATCCCTTTTGAAGGGCATCCCTATTACACTCTTGTACACAATCATCATAAGTTCCGTCGATGAGTACAACTTTCGCCCCTTCTGTCTCTATATTCTTAATTCTTGAATCAGCACTATCCTTAGGCATATATATCACAGCATGTTGATCTATTAATTTCGAAAACCAGGCAACTGCCTTGCCATGATTACCATCTGTTGCTGCTGTAAAAGTAATAGACTCTAGTGTATTAAGAGATGAATCCCATAAATACTCCACTTCAAATGTTGTTTGTTTCACTTTTCCCCAAATATCACGGATGATACAATATATAGAATAACTCGCACCCAAACCTTTGAATGATTGTATTCCATACCGATTGGACTCATCTTTTACAACCAATTCACCAACACCAATTTCTCTAGCTAGCTCATCCATGTTGCAGAGTGGGCTAAGTTGATAACCAGGAATTCTCTTATGGAAATCTAGCACTCGGTTGCTACCTAAATGTTCAACATACTTTTCACGATATTCGATATTTGTGTTAGCATTCCGATAGATCTTAACCATGTACATCACCCCTCCTAATTCCTAAGAACTAGTGGTTAATTCTATTTTTCTAATATTCATCTTCTTAAGCAGTTCTTCACTACCGTTCGCCCAACCATACCATTGTTCCCTCGCGCGTGGCACAACTTCATAGTCGATAGGATCAACCAAGCCAACTCTCCTAAAAGCATGATATCTAGTAACACAGTTACCACAGCTTCCACATGCTTTGTAATGAGCACCCACATCTTTGGGATCTACATAATTCAGACACGACCAGCAATGTTTAAAATTAATATTCAAATGGCTACCCACATATACCAATTCGCTTTTACCACCTAAATACAATAGTACGGGGTACAGTTCAATTTCTTTTGAGCAGTTCTGGAGATTAAGGACTTTTTGAAACACTTCAAAATACGGGAGTCTATTATCTGGTGAGAGGGTATCGTCATGATGTCCACCTGTGACGATAAATTTAATGTTATTTTTCAGTGCATAGATAATTCCAAAGTTAAGGAGGTTTGTATTACGGAAAGGCACATATTCTAATTTGGAATTATCATTCTGCAATTTAGTATCATCTCGTAACAGAGCTGAGCCTCCAATCTTCGAGATGCAGCTCAGCGTTATTTCGTCATATGGTACATTGTCATGTTGCCTAAAGTCATTAATTATTTTTTTGATCGAATATTGTTCCTGATAACGGTTGGATTGGCCGTATTGAACGTTGTATAGTGATATGCCTTTGCCCAATTCTTTCATGATGTATGCAGCAACTGTGCAATCTAATCCTCCGGAGAACATAATAAGGGCTTCATCGTCATTTACGCTGATCGGTTCAGGTTGATCGACACGAGATTGGAAATCCATATTTAGAATAGGGAATTTGATATCTATAAAATGCCCCTCTAATGTTCCTACATTCGCCAATTCATTGATTGCATCAATATATTCATTAACTTGGTACGAAATGTTCTGAATATCATGTTTCGTCCATGGAACCCACAGATATTCACTCCCCACTGCTTCCGTTCTTGCAATGGCTAGAGAGAGAACCGTCAGAAAATAATGAGGTAAAGCATATACATCCTCACCTTCCGTAAGAATATTCTTCTCACTAGTTTCGGAGTATAATGCCTGTATTTCTTCAATATAATATATTTCATGGTCTTGAAGGTCGAAGGTCATAACTAACTGAGATAAATAAGTTTGGTAACGAGGATTATGATTAGGCGCAATCATTAATGGAAGTATATATCTAGAGGGCACGTTGGAGTCTAACATTTTAGTTATAGCTGATTTATCTTTTTGTTCGTTACCGGATACCATCAATACATGAACCCGAGAATCATATTTATCGGATAATTCTTCAAATGATGTTGGATGCATCACTTTTCCCCCTTCTATTAAACCGTTTGATATTTGGACAGGAGCATTTTTCTATCCACTTTGCTATTGGCGTTTCTAGGGATCGAATCTATCAATATCCACTCTTGGGGTACTTTAAACGGTTCAATATTGGCAATTAAATATGATTTAACTTCCTCAAGTTCACTATTAGCGTTACCTTTTGTAACAAGATAACAAATCATTTTATGGGTCCCTCTATCTTCTACAGCGATAACACAACATTCTTTAACTATCGAATGCGCTTCTATCATCATTTGCACTTCAGAAATCTCCACACGATAACCTTGTATTTTTATTTGAGTGTCTTTACGCCCAACAAACAAAATATCGCCATTCAGATTCCTCTTCACTAGATCTCCTGTAAAATATACTTTCTCCATGCTTTCAGGGAATAATGGGTTTAGACGCAGTGCATTTGAAGTAGCATCCGGATTCTTCCAATACCCACTCATAATACTGTTCCCTCTTACAACCAACTCTCCGATCTCATCGGGTTCCGTAACTAGGTTCGACTCATTTAATATCATTAATTCTGTACCATCTATCGGTTCTCCTAAAGGAAATCCTTCTATATGATCAGGAACTATATAGTTGATTTCGTGGAAAGTACTACAAGCATATGTCTCGGTTGTGCCGTATCCATTAATAAATGTAGTTTGAGGTAAGTACTGCTGTAATGCTCGGATTGTATTAATTGGACAATTTTCATATCCAAAATATATTTGCTCAAGCTGCGATAAGTCATATTTAATAAGGACATCTTTATGCTCTGCAAGAAGTAATAACAAAGAAGGACCACACCCGAAATTTGTTATTTTCTCTTCTTGCAGTACCTTAAGAAAATGTTTTATGGATACTATATCTTTATATAAATATACGAATCCACCACCGATAAAGCTTGGGACAATCTCTGTAAGGAATGGATCAAATGAAAGTGGCGTTTTACATAAAGTTCTTGTTCCTTCGTTATGATTAAATCGTTTAGTAACATAATTCATAAATGGAGTAATATTTTCATGTCTAACCATGACGCCCTTGGGCTTTCCAGTTGTTCCTGATGTAAACATAATGTTTATAATATCTTTACTTACAATGATCGGCCTCTTTACTAGCTCTAAAGGAAAACGGGAATATTCTTCAAATAAGATGCAGTCTGCCAGGTCATTTCCGTCACCATGAACAATAATTTTTAATTCCTTCATTCGCTCTAAAGGCAATAGATCGTGCAGATATCTATCTTCTGCTATTAACAACTTCGACTCCGTCTCATTAATGATATGATTCATATTATCTTTACTGCTAGTGACATTGATAGGGACATAGATTGCACCACTCTTCATGATGCCCACTAACATCACAATAGCATCTATAGAAGCATCCATTAATAATGTGATCCTATCACCTTTACTAACACCTAATTCAAACAAAAAGTTACAAAACTGATTAGAATGCTTTTCAAGTTCTCCGTGTGTCATACACACATTATTTTCTTTTAATAGAACATTGTCACTTGTACGTACTAAATTATCTCTCAAATAATCATGCACCAATTGACTCATCAGATTCACTCTCCCTAAAATTCATTCGCAAGATTTGAGGCTGTAAAATGTTGATGGATCCAATCTTGATTGTAAATCGTATCCATGTATCGATCGCCTCTGTCTGGAAATATGGTTAATACCTTAGGCTTTTTCGTTAACACTTTCCCTTTAAAATATTCCTCTATAGCACTAATCACCAGACCAGAGGACCCTCCTGCAAGAATAAAGGATTCATTAAGTAAGCGATGACACATTTTTATTGCTTTAAATTCCTCTACTTTAACGACTTCATCTATAAGGGAATCGGCTAAAATGTCAGGAACCATACTAGAACCAACACCCGGGATAAATCTTTTCTTCGCAGAGCCTCCAAAAATTACAGATCCGACAGCATCTACGGCTACTATTTTACAGTTCGGATATTGTTCCTTTATACGTCTTGAAAGACCTGTGATTGTCCCCCCTGAACTCACACCGATAAAAACATAATCAATATGATCCAATTCATTACAAAGCTCATTCCCAAGAGATGAATAATAGGCATCTGCGTTATAACGACTTCCATATTGATTTATCCAGTATGCATTATCACGTGTAGCTAACACTTCTTGAACTTTCTCAATTCTGTTTAGCAAATAACCTCCATGTTTATCTGGGGAACTTACTTTTATAACTTCATGACTTAAGCTCCTAATTAACGCTTCATTCACTTTCGTAATATTCGGATCAATTACACATAAAAACTTTAAACCAAGATATTTACAGTAAGTAGATAGAGCGATTCCAAAATTCCCGGAAGAAGATTCAATAATTGTTGTCTCTTTATCAATCAGACGTTCTTCAAGTAATTTATTCAAAATAAACGATGCAGCTCTATCCTTGATACTTCCAGTGGGATTGTAATATTCTAATTTGATGAATAGTTCCAACTCTTCAAATCCGTTCATGAATAGCGTTATCAGAGGCGTATTACCGACTTTTTCTAATAACTGCATAATATTCCCCATTCTTTTAACGATTTTTAATCCAATATCAATCCGATGCCTCGTTTAACCGCTTCTTCATAAAAACAATGCCCAATAGCAACATCGAACACACTCATCCCCATAGGGTTGAACATAACCGATTGGTTTCTAGAAACCGATTTCAAGTAATTATGGCAAACAACTTCCATTATCGAGATACATTGTTCTCTACTTAAACCATAACAATCTTTCAGCCTTTCAATATCTGTATCTGCTCTTGCAACTTCATCCCAATCATCAACGACGATCACCATCTCATCTAAAGAAATGGCTTCTGTACAATAATCACGTAATGATACATTTAATAATAATGAGCCCTGTTTAGGTTTCTTATTTATGTATCTTTCGCTAGCTACTGTACAAGTAATACAAATATCAACTTCTTCATAACTATCTTCCCAATGATCAACAATATTGACCTTGCAAGACGGTGCGACTTCCTTAATCTTGTCAGGATCGATCCCTTTCTTATCATATAGATAGACTTGATCGAGCTTACTTCCAATTAAATGTTCACACATATTCAAGTGATACTGACCAATCGGTCCAAACCCTATAATGCCTACTTTGACTGACTGATCTTCTCTTGCTTCCAAATACTTCTTTATTATTAATCCACTTACTGAAGCCGTTCTAATAATGCTTAATAAAGCACCGTTAATGAAACTAATAGGTTTGCCCGTGTGCGAGTCGTTCAGTATGATGCTGCTATGTGCACGGGGCAGCCCTAAATTATGATTGCGAGGAAAACTAGCTATCCATTTGATTCCTGCCACATCGAAATCACCACCAAGAAAAGCAGGCATAGCAATGATTCGATTGTCTGGCTCGCGATATTTTAAATAGGGTTTAATAGGCTGAGCATAATCTTTCGTATCCATACAACTAACCGCTTTTTCGATTACTGTAATCGTGTCAGACCAACTGGGAGAAATACGCTCACAATCTATTTCATTTAAATATCTCATCAGAGAACCTCACAGTTTTTCTTCCGAAGGTATTCTTGAAGATGCATTACAATCTTGTTAATGGAAGATAAATCGTTCTGATTCAGCACGCTATCATCAAATTCAACATCAAACTCTTCCTCTATTCTGAGTATGAGTTGAATAAATGTAACAGAATCAACTCCATAACTAATAAGCGGCTTATCAAGGTCAACTATTCGTTCTGAGTCCATATTTTTAAGAGAAACAATATGTTGAATGACAGTTTCACTTAAGGAATGCTCCAATTTATTTGCTCCTTCCATTAGCCCATGCCTACTAACTTCATAAACTCATCGTTTCTCCTGTCTAAATCTAGGAAACAACCCGTCATGGATTTGGTTAACGTATCGCTGCTCTGTTTTTCAACCCCCCGCATCATCATGCAAAGATGTTTTGCCTGTATTATTACAGACACCCCTTGTGCTCCTAGATAGTCTGTAAGCGTATTCGCAACTTGTTGAGTCAATCTCTCTTGCACTTGAAGTCTTCTTGCATAATGATTGACAAGCCGTGCTACTTTACTCAAACCTACAATCTTTCCATTTGGGATATAACCTACGTGGCAAGTCCCCCAGAAAGGAAGCAAATGATGTTCACACAAACTATAAAATTCAATATTTTTTACGATAACTAGATCGTGAGAGTCTTCATTAAATATAGCTCCATTGAATAGTTCATCTAAGTCTTCATTGTATCCACTTGTAAGAAAACTCATCGCTTTAGCAGCACGTGCTGGTGTCTTTAGCAGTCCCTCTCTCGTGCTATCTTCTCCAATACCTTCGATAATTTCTTTATATAAATGTTCCATAATATATACACATCCTATTGTTAGTAGTTGAGGAGTTGGATCTCCTATTTAAATTGATACATCGTACATTCATTTTCATTTCTTCAATATGATTTGGTTGTTAAACACTAAAACATTTAAAGGACTATTAACAAAATAATCAATTGCGTCCTCTATATGAAAGATAATGGGTGTCTTTAAATTAAATGAGGTATTAATTACAATTGAACTTCCGACTTTATTTCGTATAGCTAAAAGCTGGTTATAATAATCGTGATTGAAAGCCTCTTCAACAAACTCGGGTCTAAATGTCTGATCCACATGAATAATAGCAGGATGCGCTAAACTAGAATCACTTGCCTTATAAGCGATATTCATATATTTCCCATACAATTTCAGATGGTCTACAACTTCTACACTATCAGCTATTAACATACTAGGTCCGAGTGGTCTCCCTAATTCTCTTACCTTTATGTCGCTATTAATGTAATCCAGACGTTTTACGTCTTTGGCGGAAGAGATAATGCTTCGATTTCCTAAGGCACGAGGTCCCCATTCGTTTCGACCTTGGAATAACGCAACAACATGGCCTTCTGCAATGCTTTCAGCAATGGAAGATTCGGCACGATCGGTCACTTCAAAAGATAGATTCCTTCGATTTAAATGTTCAATGATTTCTTCATTCTCATACTCAATGCCAATAAAGGGGTTGAAGAAATCGCCCTCTAGTTTTACTGGATAACCTAACTGATAAGCAAGTTCTAACCCAGCTCCGAGTGAAACACCTGCATCATTTGCTGCTGGATTAATAAAAATGCTCTCGACACCATCCAAATTCAATAATTTACCGTTCATAATACAATTTAAAGCTACTCCACCACTCATACAGATATGGTCTATGCCATGTATCCCCACATGCCACTCCACCATTTGTGAAGCAATACTTTCGAGTAATGCTTGAACAGAAGCAGCCAGATCTTTATAGACATCATCAAATTCGTAGAAAGAATTTACTTTTTCCTTCAAATGAGATATTCCTAGTGTTTCCTTAAAGTAAAATTCCCACATCGCTGTTATACCAGCTTGATCTCCAAGAGCACTCTTATCTGCAAATCTATTTATCCTTTTGTATATACTGTTCATCGATTCGTTTAGATGTACTTTACCCTCGTTAAAAACAAAGCACTTTTTTAGCTCATCCAAATAACGGGGGGTTCCATAAGAAGCTAGTCCCATCGTTTTTCCAGATTCGTGATTTTGAAAGTTAAGCATTCTGTTTACTGCCTCATATAAGTAGCCCAAAGACTCTGTTACCTGAATATTATCAATAAGCTGGATACTATCATTCTTCGCGATCCAAATACTTGAAGACTCTGTTTCTCCTTGTCCATCTAGCACAAAAATCAACGAATCACTGTACCCTGATGTTCTATAAGAACTTGCGGCATGCGCCAGGTGATGATCGATATATTTAATAGGAATAGCTTTATGAATCTCAGCACCGGGGAATAGCTCCTTTAATAAATCCTTATCATCTGGAAAAGGAAAACGAGCACCCTTTAAATCGTATAACTTCGGATAATTCCAACCAAAAACGATATAGTCAATATCATTTACATCCAATTGAAAGGTCTGTAGCAAATAATCAATCGATTTTACAGGGAACGTATCAAAGGCGCATTTATTCCGTGTAACTTTTTCTTCTTCAAGTCCCCCTAAAATCTCACAGGAATGAGGCGTGACTTCAATAAGTACTGCAGATGCATCATGTCCGCTTTCTAACCATCCATTTAAACCAAGAATTAGTTGTCCTTTCTTGCTAAACTCTATTTTTTTCATTCAGATCACAACCTACTATTTTATTTTCAATTAATGTACCAATACCGGTGCAGAGCACATTTCAAATCTTGCAATAAAAGAGTTGAGTAATGGAATTTCAGGGTGTGTGATTGAATTACACTTTTCTTTGGTTTCCCCAAATTAATGTGTGCAGTTGAGGCAATACTCTGACATCGTTCATGCTCGGGTCCTGAATGACACGATCACATAGCCATCTTAAACCTTTCAAGATGTGGTCAATGCCGTCATCTTCACTATAAGGTTCGATATTTCCTACGGATAAATAAAATTCAATGGATGGGTAGCGATCATGCAAAAATTTTGCGAAATCATAATCCTCTTGATCAAAAACAACTACTTTTAAGCTAAGTTTCCTACCCTCTTGGCTCACCTTATTCACTATTTCATCAAGTGTTTCGAGATCAGGCTTCATTTTTGAACTTGGTGGTTTTGGAGAAAGGACCATATCGTCTACGCTTAGAAACCACTCTTGATACTTACTACCTTGAGTTTCTACCCCTACTGAAATTCCATCTTCATGAAGGAGATGAATTAAATCTTGCATACCTTGACCAATTAAAGCCGGATTTCCGCCCGTAATTGTAACGTGATCGAAGTTATCCTTACCTAAAGTTCTAAGTTCCTCTAGTACTTTACCTGGCTCTAGGATCGTCGCTTTTTCAGTACCATTCCATGTAAATGCAGAATCACACCATGAGCATGAATAATCACAGCCGGATGTTCTCACGAACATCGTCTTTCTACCAATTATCATGCCTTCACCTTGAATGGTTGGACCAAAAATCTCCGAAATGGGAATGATTGACTTCTTAACTGTCTTATTCATTAATGTACGCCCCTAATTCAGCCATAAAGTAAGGTCCAGTCTCAGGGATATCTTCAGCCATAACTTCTGCCCATCCGGTTGGAGTTTCCCACAGACGCACAGAATATAACGGTAACTTAAGCTCCATCAAACGCCAGCAAATATATAAAGCCATATTTTCGACTGTTGTACGGAAACCTAAATGACATACTTTAGAACCGGATTCGATCATTTTTTCATAAGCCGGTTCATTCCCCTGAGCAATAAAGGCATGATCCAGTTTATCAACGATCTCTCTTTTTACAATTGATTTCAAATCACTAAAATCAATTACAAAACCCTCGTCAGAAGGATTCGATTCACTGATAAGACTTGATTTTAATTTCACTTCTAATTTATACGTGTGTCCGTGAAGATTTGCGCATTTCCCTTTGTGGTTTACCAACTGGTGTGCACTATCAAAACTAAATGTCTTACATACTACTACTTCATTTTTGGCCAAATTAATTACCTCACTTTTCGAATATTAAATCCCTATTGAAAAGAAAACGAAATAAAAGTATATAAATATACTATTTAGTAGTTTATTCCAGTTAAAATACCTCAACAAGGTTATTAAACGCTGATTTATTATAGTTTTCCACGAATTTTACAAAAAATGTGATAATATTCATCGATATGCTAAAATAATCTAATATATAAATAATAAGTAAATATATGTAATAATAAAACGAAGAGATATTCGGTTTTAAAGGCATAAAACTGTTGACTTATTTAGAGATATAAAATAGATTAATTACGTAAAATAGTATAATATTTACCAATTTAAAGGTGGAGAAACAAGAATATAAGTTATGGGGCGATCTAATTATATGGATATTTTGTCAAACACCTTATTCTATAGTTATATGAACTGTCGAAAATCCCAAGTTTTACGTCAGCTCACAGGGAAAGCACCTATTGAGTATCTTTTTTTCAATGCGTATGAAGATAATGCAAATATTTATAAGGAAATTATGCAAGGTGGGAAGAATGGCTGGAGTTATCCATGGGCCATTGAATTAGACAACGAACTACTTGGTATCCAGGAAATTGAAGTCCTTTTTGAAAACTTCGATTCCGCTGAACATCATATATCTGATATGTTAAGTCATTCATCTGAGGTTTATATTTGGACAAGAAACAAGTATATACCTCATATGGAGATGACGGACAGCGACCCTGATGGTGAACATTCCCTTACACTGACATCCTATGTTGAGGGCAGTTATTCAGTAATTGATTATCCCTTTGAACAAAGTTATTCAAAAGAAATTATCCAGGCAGGCTTCGACCATGTAAATGCAGAAAAACGAACCGTAACACGGTATGCGCTAACCAATCCGGAAATCGATAATAAGGCAAAAAATAAGCTCATCCTTTTGTTTGAGCATTGCATCCAAAATCTCTCTCATGATTTTTCTATTTACGATGGGGTCGTAAATGACTATCATCATATGGAATGGAAGCACTGGATGACCAGAACCATTCAAGTTTTTGGTGTTATTTCACTGTCGCGAGCGCTAACCTCTTTGTTTATGAACGCAACATCTTTTTCAGAGGCATCCACCGTTTCCTTGCAACATATCTCCAAAAGTGCAGAATCCATCAAGAACTATCTCATGAAAGCTACCTATGCCCCTAAAAGATTCGATATTAATACGTTCCAAGAAAAATGCGATGTTCTTAAACAACTCGACATGAAATGTCTCCAAGACATTCAACATGAAATAAAAACAGGTGTTAAAAAGACCCTTATCCTAAATGAATTATCCCCCCCAAATACATTTCTAGTTGAACACGTAACCGATACGAGTATGTGGTTAGTGTGGGAAGACCCGCAGCAGGAATTTGAATCCATACAGTATGACATCTTTCTTAACAACGAACTTATTGCAAGTTGCGATTGTAACCAATATACGATTCCCAATCTAGAACCACTCAAAGACTATTCCGTTCATATCATTGCAAAAAATCAATATGGGCAGATCAGTGAAAAGAAACAAGTTGTAGCCACAACCACAGAATTAAAGACGCATGGAAATCTATCATCCTATAAACCTGTTTTTGCATCCTCCGTTGAAAGTAAAGAGTTTCTAAGTTGCTTTGTTGTTGATGGCAACCCAGCTACCCGATGGAGCAGTGATTACAATGACAATCAATCCATCTATGTGGACTTAGGTTGGAAGAAGGAGTTTAACAAAATTCGACTTCACTGGGAGGGTGCTCACGCCTTAGCGTATGATATTCAAATCTCTGAGGACGCAGAAGAATGGTCTACGATTTACTCCGAGCATGCAGGCAAGGAAGGAATACATGAACTCGATAATCTAAATCTTGTTGGACGATATGTGAGAATAGTCTGTCACAAAAGAGCGACGATATTTGGATATTCTCTCTGGGAGTTTTCAGTATTTAATTCGAAATAATACTTTTTAGGCCATACAACTGTTTCATTTCAATTGTCATACAACCTTGCCGCCAATAAAAAACACCTCCAAGACTGTATCCATATCTTTCGATATGAATGCAACTTCTTGGAGGTGTTTTTTATTTAGTTTAGTTGTGCTAAATAGATTTACTAAAATTCTACATCTTATAAGCTTTCATCGCTTTACCAAGCTCTTTCAAGCTAGGACGCTTACCGTACATGAGAACACCGGTGCGGTAGATCTTCGCTGACAACCAACCCAAGAGTAAGATCGATACGATCAGGATCGCAAGGGATGCGAGAATTTCCCACAGTGGTGGTTCCCCAAGACCGATACGGACGATCATCGACGTTGGCGATATGAATGGAATGTATGATGCTACCTTCATCAGCGTAGAGTCCGGTGCACCGAGACTGAAGATTGCAATGTAGAATGCTGCAAGCGACAGCATAGTGATTGGCATAATCGCTTGACCAAGATCTTCTGTGCGGCTCACAATGGAACCAACAGCTGCGTAAATAACCGCATATAGGAAATATCCAAAGATGTAGAAGATAAGCCCGAACACGAGTAACATGGGATCAACAGCATTCAAATCTAAATTCAGGGATGATAATGCATCAACATTGTGCGGAAGCATCAAGTTCACAGCGACAACCACACCAAAAGCAGCAATCTGTGCAAGTCCGAGTAAGAACATTCCGATGACTTTACCGAACATTTGACTGAGTGGAGATACACTTGTAATGAGGATCTCCATAATACGGGAGCTTTTCTCCGTTGTAACCTCCGACGCAATCATGTTTCCTGTTCCCATCAGCGTGACGAAGAACAAAATAACCAGTGCATATACAACTACGTAATTGATGGCTTCATCTTCTGCTTTTTCAGCAGGCGTACCGTTCTCTTCTCCAGTGCCTAAACCGCTGACACTTTGAGCATTAATCTGAACAGGGGTATTAATCTCTTTAATCTGCTCATCCGTTAGGGTTAACCCTTCCACTACGCTGCGGGTCTTAGGTCCTTGGAGTGCAGCTTGCAGTGTAGATTGAAGCTCTGGACTAATGGCATCATCTTCTGAGCTATAAATTACAGCCGGGAATTCACTTCCCTCTTGTGCTTGAAATTGAATATACCCTTCGATAACTCCATCAGCTACATCCTTATTCAAGGCAGCTTCATCCAGCTTATCGTATTTCACCAGCTCGTAATTGGTTGTAAGACCACCCATCGCTTGGGTTAAATCTTCGGCTAAATTTTGTTGTTGTTCATACACAAGACCAATCTTGGTTGGTCCCTCTGCTTTATCACCACTAAACAATTGAATGAAGAATGGAATATTAATACCGATGGTAATAAGAAGTGCAAAAATTAGCGTCGAGACAATAAAAGACTTCGTTCTTACCTTATTCATAAATGTAAATCGAATTACAGTCCACATACTATTCATTGGATTCACCTACCGCCTTAATGAATATTTGGTTTAACGTTGGTTCCTTCACTTCAAACCGGTGGATTACACTTTGTGACATCGCTGTATTAAGAATGGCTTGTGCTGCATTCACATCATTGATTCGAACAGAATAGCCATCCTCTGTGCGGTTAACTCCCGTTACACCTGGCAGTTTTTCCAGCCCATTTACTTCATTAGAAGTACCTAGCACAACTTCCTCACGCGGGTAACGGGACTTGATTTCTTTCAGGCTACCTTTTACGACCGTATTAGAACGATGCAAAATCGTAATGTTCTGGCACAGCTCCTCAACATGCTCCATCCGGTGTGTCGAGAACAGAATGCTAGTACCCTTGTCACGAAGCTCTTTCACTGTTGATTTCAGCAATTCCACATTCACGGGATCTAGTCCACTAAACGCCTCATCAAGAATCAATATTTCTGGATTGTGAACAACTGCCGCAATGAAGCCCATCTTCTGCTGGTTCCCCTTGGAAAGCTCTTCGATTTTCTTATTGTAATATTCCGGTACTTCAAAACGTTCAAGCCAGTAACGAAGACTCTGATCTGCATCTTTAGCTGACATCCCCCGCAATTGAGCCAAGTACGAAATTTGTTCACTTACTTTTACTTTTGGATACAATCCACGCTCCTCTGGAAGATATCCCATGATGCGGCGCAGATCTTTACTATATTGCTGTCCGTTGTATAGAATGGTCCCTTCGTCAGGGTAGATCAGCCCGAGCACCATACGCATCGTTGTCGTTTTCCCCGCGCCATTCGCTCCGAGTAGACCGTATATTTCCCCCTCTTCCACCTGAAGCGAAATCTGATTGACTGCTGTTTTGTCAGCATAAACCTTAACCACGTTTTCTAATTTCAATCGTTGCATTGTATGATCTCCTCTCTCTTAATCCCGCACGCCGGCAGGTTTATTCCCGTTGATCCACAAGCCTAGAACTTCATCTAACTCCAAACTACGTGTCTGTATAAATGGTATTCCAGCAGATTGTAGTATCTTCTCCACTTCCAAACATTCGGTTGTGACAAAAGATACCGTGGTTGCTGATTCTTGCTTAAAACTCACGATGCCCGGCAGTTCACTTACCAATAAGGAGTCTCCCGTTACCCAGCATTCCTTCCAGTTGTCTAGCAGCCCATCCTTTTCTACCATACCGAGCATTTTCCCATGATGCATAAGGACAATAAAATCAGCTAGCCTGCGGATTTCGTCCACAACATGAGTAGACAATACAATTGTGGTGTTTCCGTCTTTCATGCAGTTTCGGAGTTGATCGATCATTAACTTCCATGCAAAAGGGTCAAGGCCCGATGACGGTTCATCCAAGAGTAGAAGCTTCGGCCTAGGAGCTAGAGCTGCAGCAATCTCGAACTTTCGTCGTTCTCCCTTGGACATCTTGTGCAGCTTCACACTACGCGGTACCTCAAACTTGGATAATAGCTCATCAAAATAATAACCATCCCAACTGTTATACCAATTGGATCGGAAGCCCGCCGCTTCTTCGGCTGTCATATACTTCTCTTCGGTACTTAGCTGCTCTGGAACGAAGCCGATCTGTTGACGGATATCTATCGAAAGGCCATTAGAATTGGTTTCGCCAAACCAAGTAATCTCACCTTCATCTGGGAGTACGGTCTGAATTAACATGTTAAGGATTGTACTCTTTCCCGATCCGTTCGGTCCTACTAGCGCAACAATATATCCTTCTGGAATCGAAAGATCTATCGGACCTATATTTTTTGTACGCCGCCGCTTTGTGACATTACGTAGTTCAATCAATTGGGGTTCCACTAAGTTTCACCACCTTTTTGCTTATGGTATTTACGCTGTACAATCTCCATAAATATGGCTTTCAAGTCTTCCTCACTGCAATGCACGGAAAGTCCCGTTTCGACAGCAGCTTCTAGAACCTCGATAATCGTTTCTCTCTTAAATCTTTCTCGCGTCTGATCGCCTACTCCGGCAACAAATGTACCCGTACCTTGTCTTGTTCTCAGCAATCCTTCGCCTTCTAAATCCTGATATACCCGACGTACTGTAATGACACTGCAATTCAGTCCGCTGGCAAACTCCCTTATCGATGGCAAGAGTGTCCCCTCCTCGATCTGTCCGCTTATAATAAGTGATCTTAATTGCGTCTCAATCTGGTGATACAGGGGCTCAGCACTGTGCTCGTTAATTTGAATCGGGATTCGCACCTATTTCACCTCACCTTGTCTACATATTCCATGGACTTGCAATGCATTCCTAAATCATTCATCATGACAGATCTCTAAGCCTAATCCGCTTGTAAGTCAGACGACACATCAGTGCATATCCTAAAATACCTATGATCAGTGACCCCCACATATAGGGAGATAGAAGCTTCCACTTACCTGATACGTCTATTAGATAGTTAAACAGACTAAATCGGAAGCCTATGAAAAACAATCCTAGAATGCTAATTGCAAACACCAGCGTAAATAAAAAGTTAGTCCAGAAATATGATTTTCCATTCTTCATACATTCGAAGTATACATAAGACCCATTAATCAAAATTCCAATACCGATCCATGTAAGTCCAAAAGCCACGTAACTCGCCAGACTCATGTTGGCCCTTAGATCAGATGCAATCGCGTAAGTAACTCCGAAAAAAATAGTTCCATTCACGATAAAAGCACCTATCCCCATAAGCGCTCTGCTCATAATAACGGCTTCTGTAGGAACTGGAATACTTCGATAATAGAACAGCATCTGTGTGTATGAATCTTCAGTCAAGTACTTAAATGATCTACGTGAGAAGATGAATCCAAGCATTGGAATGAATACAAGCATCAAAAAGTCCGCAAAAGGATTTACAAACTCAGGCTCTTGAAACATACTGTTCACAAAAAAACTTAATACCGTTGCCATATAAAGCATAAATATAATGGTCCACACGATTTGCAGTTTGTCGTTCCTTAAATCTTTAGATATGATCTTCATCGCTTGGCTGACGGTCTGCAACACGGTTCACCCTTTCATTCGGTGTGTATATAGGTGTGCTTATCTGTGCTTACTGTGTATATCTTTATACACAGTATATAGTCCTGTTTTATCGTTGTCAACCCTAATTATTCCAAATTTGCGCATAAAAAAAGGAGGCCGTCCAACTGTAGAATTCTCTACAGAAGGAACAGCCTCTCCTATGTTCTCTAGCCTTTAATGCTACATTCCAAATATAACTTTCCATACCGGCTGCGTATGACCGCCTGGGTACAATAGGTATAGCAATGTATATACGGCAACTCCTGTAATCGCAGTAAAGAACCAGATCGTCGCGGTTACACGTCCCCATTTACGGTGCTTCGAGTACTTCTCCTTGAATCCAAGAACAAGTGTCGTGATCCCAAATACGGCAGCAACCGTAGCCAGCGTAATATGAAAGATGAGGAATACTTGATAATATGGTTTCAAGTTATCCGGTCCACCCCACGCTGTATTTCCAATGAACACTGTTCTTGATGAGTAAATGATAAAGAAGATAATCGCTGCAATGGCAGCCCAGATCATCACCTTCTTGTGCTCATCTCTCTTGCCTTTGATGATTAGTCTCCATCCAATTGCTACAAGCACAGCACTAATTACGATAAATGTGGTGCTGATGGTAGGAAACAGAAAGAATAAATCCATGAACATCCTCCTTAAAAATTACACTTGATTGATACGACTAACTGGCATCTCCGTTGGCATTGGATCATCCTCTTTATTTTCACGCTTATACCAATGGAAGAATACATAAGCCAGCATAGATGCAAAGATGATCTCTTGGAAAAACTTCATGATGATTCCGCCGACTCGCTGGTCAATCCCTGGCTCCAAATATCCAAAAAAGGAAGGTCCACCGAACTGTTCCAGCAAGATGGAGGGATCTCCTGGCACACAATACCCCATTGCTTTAGCCCATGTGTTAGGATCACTGTATGTTGCATACATCGGTTCACTTGAGAAGATAATCAATGCACATGCTGGAGTCAGAAGAACCATGTTTAAGAAGATAAATCCCATCTTCATCAGGCCCGAAGTCTTGTCCTTCTCAGGGATTGGCTGTATAATCGCCCACCACATTGTGATCGATGTAATAAACAGTAATAAATAGTACAGACGGTGAACCCAAAAGTTCAACATGACAAAGTCATGGATAACAGGGATATGGTAGAACGAAAATAGACCGTTAAATACGACTGCAGCCACAATCGGACGCGTCAGAAAAGCAAGCTTCTTAAACGGATTCTTCCGATCGATCTCACGCCATAACCATACCGGAATGCCCAGGATCAATAGCGGTGTCGCCATTAAATAAGACATCGCCATGCTCACCATATGAAATGAGAACATCGTATGACCCAATAGATTTATCGGACCACCCTGAGCCATATACATCGTTAACATCCCAAAAACAAAGAGTGTCTTTCTGCCAGCGGATACAGGCTCACTCCCCTTAAACCGATTACTAAGCGGACCCGTAATTAAGAAGTAACCTGCTGTTACGATTAACATGAATGCAAGAAACAGCGGACTCCATTTTGCTGCAAACGAAAAATATTCTAAACCCAGCATGCCAAAAACCTCCCCTAATGGGTGGAAATTCTGTCTAAATTGTGACAAGGGCCTTCTAACAGAGAGAAACGGTTTGTCCGTCCAAATCGCAGACGGTAACCGTTTCTAAGGGAAGCATCAGCCCACTGATTCTGAGTCTCATGCCAATTTAATATTTCGAAAAAAAGAGGTGGCGCAAAGCCCACCTCTTCTTATTTTACCACCAAACCCAATACAATGCCATGACAATAGCTGTACTAGCGACGAAGAATCCGCCAACCATAAACAGGATCGGCATGAGATGACCTTTATCTTTCAAGTGCATCCAATACCCCATCTGTACAAACACCTGCAGTACGGCCATCACCAAAAGAAGTATTACCGTAAAGACTGGGTTTATCCCACCGGCAGCAACCATCGCAAAGGCGATCGCTGTCAACACAATAGAGAAGATAAATACGATAACATGTTTCTGTGGTCCTTCATGACGATGACGATGCTTAACCCCATGAATTTCTGATTGCTGTTGATCTGCAGTCATTCTTTAGCCCACCTTTCCAAGTAGGTATACTACTGAGAAAATGAACACCCACACTACGTCGATAAAGTGCCAGTAGATAGCAGACACATAAATCTTCGGTGCTGTAACAACCGTAAGGCCTTTAGTAAATAGCTGACCGATCAATAATCCAATCCATACTACCCCGAAAGCTACGTGAGCACCGTGGAAGCCGACCAGCGTAAAGAACGCTGATGAAAACGCACTTGTTGTCATTCCGAAATTCTTATGAACTACATACTCATAGAACTCATAAATCTCAATACCTAAGAATGCAAGACCGAGAGCAACGGTAACAGCAAGCCAGATCTTTAGAGACTTCACATTGTGACGGTGCATTGCTTGGATAGCGAATACACTGGTCAAACTACTTAATAGTAGGATGAATGTCGCCACCCCAGTAAGCGGAAGTGAGAACAATTCATTAGCTGTTGGTCCTTCATTCGTCTGGTTCCGTAATGCTAGGAACGTTGCGAACAATGTACCAAAGAGAACAGCTTCTCCACCAAGGAAGAGCCAGAAGCCGAGCACTTTATTACGGCCTTCCAAGGTCGCTTTTTCCGGCTCGTGAGGAAGTTCTCCGTTTACATGTTCTGCGTGTGCGGATGTCATGCTTTTCCCTCCTCTTCCAGTTCTTCAGGATCAATGTGATAGCCTGGATCATCAAACAGAGAACGTACAAGCATTGCGCCGAACGTTATCACAAGACCGATAATCAGAACAAGATAATTATTGAAGATAAAACTCATGAATGAGTTCGTGAACTTTTCGTCACTGAACATAAATCCGAGTCCTGCAATGAAAAGACCAAGACCCATAACAAATGGCAAGATTGTTGGCGAAGGCATGTGGATCGGACCAAGCGGCTCAGCCGGAGTCATCTCTTTGTTACCTGCCATCTTCTCTTTCCAGAAAGCATCCAGACCACGTACAAGAGGAATCTGTTTAAAGTTATACTCTGGTGGTGGAGAAGGAATACTCCATTCCAAAGTACGACCATCTTCCCAAGGATCAGCCGGAGCATCTTTCGGCTTACGTGATGTAATAGCAATGTTATACAAGAATAACAGAACACCGACTCCCATCAGGAAAGCACCGATTGTACTGATGAAGTTCATCAAATCGAGATCCTGGTTCGGAAGGTAGGTGACAATACGACGCTGCATTCCAAGCAAACCAAGGAAATGCTGTACAAAGAACGTCATATGGAAACCGATAGCAAAGGTCCAGAACGTCCATTTACCAATCGTTTCATTAAGCAAAGTACCGAACATTTTAGGCCACCAGTAATGTAATCCGGAGAATAGTCCAAATACCAGACCACCTACAATTACATAGTGGAAGTGAGCTACAACAAAATACGTATCGTGGAACTGGAAGTCAGCTGGTGCTGAAGCTAGCATGATTCCAGTTACGCCGCCCATTACAAATGTCGGGATAAAGCCGATTGCAAACAAGTTTGCACTGGTGAAACGAATTTGTCCGCCCCACATGGTGAATAGCCAGTTAAAAATCTTGATACCTGTTGGTACCGCAATCAACATTGTTGCAATGGAGAATAGCGCATTGGCAACCGGACCAAGTCCTGTTGTAAACATGTGGTGAGCCCAAACCATGAAGCCCAAGAAGGCAATCAAGATCGTTGCAAACACCATGGAGCTATATCCAAACAACCGTTTACGAGAGAACGTTGGAATAACTTCAGAAATGATACCGAAAGCAGGCAAGATCAGGATATATACTTCAGGGTGACCAAAGATCCAGAATATATGCTGCCAAAGTACGGGACTTCCCCCCGCTGCTACATCAAAGAAATTAGCCCCAATAATTCGGTCGAAGCTCAGGAGAACCAAACCAACCGTAACCGCTGGGAAAGCGAACAAGATCATTGCAGAAGTAATAAATGAAGCCCATGTGAACATTGGCATTCTCATGAATGACATTCCTGGAGCACGCATCGTAATGATCGTTACCAGAAAGTTAATACCACCAATCAATGTACCCAGACCTGCAATCTGCAAGCCTATGGTATAGAAGTCAACACCGTGAGTTGTACTGTAATCACTACTCGATAATGGCGTGTATGACGTCCAACCCGCATCTGGGGCTCCACCCATAATCCAGCTTAGGTTCAGTAAGACTCCGCCGAATAAAAACGTCCAAAATCCGAGCGAGTTAAGAAACGGAAACGCGACGTCACGTGCACCGATCTGTAACGGAAGAACTGCATTCATTAGTGCGAAGATAATCGGCATAACGCCTAGGAAGATCATTGTCGTTCCGTGCATCGTAATCAATTCGTTGAACACTTGCGCGGATACGAAATCGTTCATCGGTTTGATCAGCTGCATACGAATTAGAATCGCTTCAATACCACCGATACCGAAGAACAAACCACCCGCGAGCAGGTATAATACCCCGATTTTTTTGTGGTCAACGGTCGTTAGCCAGTCCATCAACCCTGAGTAGCGCTTGACGCTATGGCTATGAGCATGAGCATGAGCCAAGATTGGTACCCCCTTTAAAAGTTCTTGCTGTATTAATACTCCAATTTATAATTGGCCAAGTAATCGGCAATCTGCTCAATCTCTTCATCACTGAATCCGAGATCTTTAGGAGCAGGCATCAGGTTGCCTGGTTTAACAGCCTCTGGATCGGACAGCCATTCCACAAGATTGTCTTTTACCGGCTTCGAGCCTTTTGCACCGTTCGTATCATTCAGCAAGATACTCGCTACAGTTTCACGCGATCCTATACCTGTTAGATTAGGACCGGAGAATCCGCCTTGATCTCCCACAGCGTGGCAAGAGAGACAGTTGGTCTTGAACTTCTCAGCAAGCTGTGTGTCCTCTGGAAGTATGGCTGGCGCTCTGTTAGCTTCAATCCACTTGTCAAATGAAGCCTGGTCAACCGCTTTCACGCGGAATTCCATGAAGCCGTGAGATGTTCCGCACAACTCGGCACACTTCCCGATATATGTACCCGCATTTGGTGTGCTAATCGTCATGTTATTGACGCTACCTTCCGTGTTGGTGTCCATTTTACCCGCAAGGGAAGGAACCCAGAAGGAGTGAAGCACATCAGCTGTCTTCAACTGCAAAGCAATCTTCTTATCCACAGGGATGAGCAGCTCTTGAGCTGTCTTCAAGTTATCGTATTGTGGATACTCAAACTCCCACCAAAATTGATGAGATGTAACTTTAACCTGTAATGCATCTTTGTCGTTCCAATCATTCTCACCATAAGCAAAAACCTTTTGAATCGTAGGAATTGCAAGTATGAGAACTAGGACAAGTGGAATCGCTGTCCAAATGATCTCTAACTTGAAGCTTCCCTCTACTTGCTCCGGAACCTCTTGTTGTCCTGGTTTTCTGCGGAATTTAATCAGCACGTACGTCGCTATGGCGAATACTACAATGACTACAACCACCATAATCGAAATCGAAAGCTTGATTAAATCCAATTGCCCCTCAGCTACCGGACCTTGTGGTCTCAATACCGACAAGTCCTCACGGCCGCAGCCGGACAAGAGCAAAGAAAACACGGCCAACAAAGGAAGGAGACGCTTTACAGTTTGCCACCGTTTCATCATTGATCTACCCCACTTTTCCGATTTTCGTAGATTACCATCCGGCGCAAACAGCGGTAATCTACCTGCAGTATCACGGATGAAATAATCCTGTCAATTAATGCAATCACCTATTAAATATAAGTTTAAGGTCATCTTTTGTCAATCATTCACAGGGAGTTCACAAATTGTTCGAAAAGTTGTCAAAGTCGCGCTGTATCTGATTTTGCAACCGTTTTCATAGTTTTCTTTCATAACTTGCCCCCCTCCTCTAATCTTGACATCGACAATTTCCAGCAAGCATAACATTATGTATATATATGGACTGAATGCCTGTTTTGAAACTTTTATTCATATAATAATTAAGAGAGGGACGTGCCCTCTCTCTTTATTCTGTTAGGATATAAGGTCCTTCCCGGGTGATCGCAATTGTATGCTCGAACTGAACCCCTACACTACCATCTGCTGATGAAATAGTCCATCCGTCATCCTCCCAGAAGACCGCTCCGGATGGTCCAAGTGTAAGCACAGGCTCTATTGTAATCACCATCCCCTCCATTAGCTTACGCCCCTTTCCTCGAACACCATAACTAGGTACATCAGGCGGTTCGTGAATATGTTGGCCTATGCCGTGTCCAACCAATGGCTTAACAAGCCCGTAACCTCCGGCTAAAGCATGCTGTTCAATTACATATCCTATATCCCCCAAGGTGTTTCCTATCTTAGCCATACTTATCCCTTTATTAAGAGCAGTCTGAGCTTCCTCCATCAAGCGTGCAACATCCGGTTTCACCTCTGATACCGCATAGGTCCAACCAGAATCGGCAAGCCATCCATCCTTATTCACTACAATGTCGATGGTAACGACATCACCAGACTGTAAAGGAATATCACTCGGAAATCCATGACACACAACTTCATTAACGGAGGCACAAGTAGCAAACGGAAATCCTTTGTAACCCTTTTGCTCCGGAGAGGCACCTGCTTCCTTCAAATACGTTTCAACCTTTGCATCAATATCCAGCGTTGTAACACCTGGCTTGATCCATCTTGATATTTCACGATGACAATCAGCCAGAATACGACCTGCTTTCCGCATATATTCAATTTCCTGCTTGCTCTTAATCCGGATCTTCAATTCCCTCACACTCCTTCTGCTGCATATTCCCGTTCTCGCATTAGCAAAGGGGATCGCTAACAATATATGTGTGAGTAGACGCAAAAAAACCGTTTATCAAGGCGATTGCCCCAAAAACGGTTTAAAGTAGTTAATCTTATGAAGAATTCAAGTTATGAAAAGCATGCAAATGGTTTCTCTTATGCGGGTTGAAGTTGTCTTATGATACGGAAGAATTAAGTCTTCCCAGCTCATTCTCTACAACAAGAGTAAGCTCTTCTTCATATCCTCCCATAATATGATACTTCCGGACATACTCCTTTACAAATTTTTTCGGATCTTTAGGCCGGAAAATACGTGTCATTTCCCGCAGACTTTCTTTAACTTCATTGTGACCTTTCGTTGCCATGATGATCCCTCCCAAAACGTGGAAAATGATAACTCCGTTTAAGAGAATGCCGAAAAAGATCTACCCTGTTAAATTGTGCTGACTGCAGTTCTAGCGGTGATAGGTTGATATTCAGCAACTTACCAATGCATCTGACACTTACATACCACAAAGGCATGTATTTGAATCATTAATCTATTGTATCATATTCCATCGTTTGTTTCATCTTTCCCAAAAAATGTTTTTTTGGGCGAAATAAATTTGTACCAGCCGAGTGTGACAGGTTTTTTGGTTAAGATACCTATGTATGTATGCCCGTCTATGCTAAACAAAAAGGAGACACAGCATATGGAACAACCTGTACCCGTGCTCACAACACCTACTGCCATCATCCCTGCCTTTCCTACTGCAGAGCCGAATGAGCAAGGCTGTAATTCAGAACTTCTTGATAAAGCACATCAGACCATTACTCGCAGCTATCCCAAAATGTTCAGCTTCCTTATCACCCGAGGCGGTAAACTCATTCAAGAAAAATATTACGGGAATCATCATGCGGGTACGCTTAATGATCTTCGATCTGCCACTAAAAGCTTTATCTCCACCCTTTTTGGTATGGCTGTCCATCAAAGTAAATTGCCGTCTATCGATACTCCTGTTCTCCCACTACTCAAGAATTATGCAACGCGCCGCACTCATCCTCTGCTTGAACGTATAACGTTCCGTCATCTGCTTACAATGACTTCCGGATTCGCATGGCAGACTGGAAAAAAGCTTGGAGAGCCACTGATTCATCGTTTTCACCGAAATCGAAAATGGGCTTCCTATGCCTTAGCACTTCCGATTATGGAAGCAGAAATGGGGACTTTTCAATATAGAAGCACGGATTCCCACCTTCTGTCCGTCGCACTAAGCGAAGCCACAGGGATGGATGCCCTCACTTATGCAAAAGAACAACTATTCATGCCCTTAGACATCAATCATTACGCTTGGACTCCAAGCCCTGAGGGACACAGCATGGGACATATCGGTTTATATCTTACCTCACGGGATATGGCGAAGTTCGGTCAATGTTGTCTACATGAAGGCAAATGGAATGAGAAGCAAGTGATCCCTAAGGAATGGCTCAAAGAAGCGCTTGCTCCCCAGATTAATGGCTACCCCGCTTTCGGTGATTATGGATTTCAGTGGTGGACTGGAAAAATGGATGGACAGTGTTTCGCTCTGGCGCATGGTCATGGCGGTCAACAGATCTACTTGTTTCCGGCACTGGATACCGTTATTGTCTTCACCCAAGATAGCCATGTAAGCCGTTGGAAAAATCCACGGATGCTGTTAGAGCAGTTTATTTTGAAAGCCATAAAAGCATAAACAAGACAGCAGGATATTCCCCTTACGTTCTGGATACGTTAAACATAGGATCATAATACACAGCCTGAGAGGAGTACCGCTATGTCTGATAAATATAATGAAATGCCTCCTATTTCACGGGAGGAAGTTGAAGTTGACGGTGTTTACACGAATGAATGGGGACGTGAGGAACGTCTTAAACGAGGAGAATCTTTTCCTGCTGACCCTATCCTTGGTGCAACAGAGTGGCGCCTAACCGAATTGGAATTTGAGAATCACCATGACGGCCGTACCGACGAAAGGCTGATCGTCAAAGAGACCGGTCATGGTAAACAGCAGAAACTTACACCTAAATACACAAGCGATCCCCATCCTGAGTAATCATCTTCAAATGTAGTGTAGTTCTGAAAAAAATCTCAATCATTATGCAGATTTAAGCATCTTAACAGGTGCTTAGGATCTGCTTTTTTTTGCTTTTTTCGAAAAAATCATAACGATATACACCATCTTTATTGCTCTTATCCATCATACTTTGTCCAAGTCGCTCATATGGTATAGTAGCTTGCCTTAAGACAAGGAGTTGGTTGTTATGTCTCCCTTTAAATCGTCCACAGGAATCCCTGAGAACCTTGCTGCAACCCTGTGTTATCTCTTCCCGATGGTCGGTGGAATCCTCTTTCTTGCACTGGAAAAAAGAAGCCGGTACGTGATGTTCCATGCACTCCAATCTTTGCTGACCTTCGGCATTCTAGCCTTGGCCCATGTGTTATCAGGTGCTGTGCCCATCATCGGTCTGCTAGCATCAGCTCTCCTCGGCTTAATCAGTGTGCTTCTATGGCTGCTGCTTATGTTTCACGCTATTCAAGGTAGATGGTTCAAACTCCCTTGGATTGGTCACTTTGCCGAGAAGCAAATTGCAAAGATGTAGTCACAAAAAAAGGGCATCCGCTTATGCGGCATGCCCTTCTGCTGTCTCATCCGTATGACGAGAACCAGCCTTATTAGGTTTTAATCCATTGAACATCAGGTTAAGAACAATCGCTGTTAAACTACCGGCAACAATACCATTATCCGCAAGAATACGAATCCAATCCGGAAGCTTCGCGAACAGATCCGGCACCGTTGTTACACCAAGACCCATACCTACGGAACAGGCGATGATGAACAGGTTCTCATGACGGTTCAGATCAACTTGATCTCCCAGCATACGAATACCTGAGGAAACAACCATTCCGAACAGAGCAACCATAGCCCCGCCTAATACCGAAGCTGGCACAAGCTGCGTCAATGCCGCAACTTTAGGTAGGAATCCGATCAGGATCAGGAAGCTACCCGCTACGACAATAACATCACGTGTCTTTACACGGCTCATCTGAATCAGGCCTACGTTCTGTGAGTAAGTTGTGTATGGGAAGGAGTTGAAAATACCACCGATTACGATAGCAAGCCCTTCCGCGCGATAACCGCGAGATAAATCTTTCGAAGTAATATCTTTATCAACAATTTTACCAAGAGCCATAAATACGCCTGTAGATTCAGCGACACTAACAATCGCCACCAGAATCATGGTCAGAATGGGAACCAGCTTAAATTCCGGTGTTCCAAAGTAAAATGGCTGTGGAGCACGGAACCAGCCTGCTTCATGAAGTGGAGTCATATCCAGTCCACCAAACATTGCAGCTGCCAACGTTCCAAGAATGAGACCAACCAATACCGAGATGGATCTCAGAAATCCTTTGGAGAAGCGATTCATAAGTATGATAAAGAGTAGAACTCCAAATCCCAATGATAAATTAAGTGGACTACCAAAATTTTCGCTACCTTGTCCGCCACCAAGATCCGTCAGTGCGACTGGAATGAGTGTCAATCCGATAATCGTGACTACTGAGCCGGTCACAACCGGCGGGAATACAGCTATCAGTTTACCGAATAATCCTGAGAACAGAACCACGAATAAACCCGAAGCGATTATGGAACCGTAAATAACAGACATCCCATGTTCCAAGCCAATAATAATCATCGGTCCCACAGCTTGAAATGCACAACCAAGCATAACTGGAAGTCCAATACCGAAATACTTGTTACCAAACACCTGAAGCAATGTTGCAAGCCCACAAGCGAGCAGGTCGATGGCAATCAGATAAGTTAACTGCTCAGTGGTCAAACTAAGAGCTTTACCAACAATCATCGGTACGATAATAGCGCCTGCATACATTGCTAGAACATGCTGAATACCTAGCGATAATGTTTTTACAGGGTGACGACGCTTATCAAAAATGGGTTCCTGCTTGGACAACTTCTGTTCTTCCATGGAATTTGAAAGCCTCCTGAATAATGGATTTATACATTACGCGAACGTAACTTCGCCGTTGTCCAATGCAGCGATACGTACTAGCGATTCGACACGGTAGCCCGCTTCTGCCAGCAACCGTCCGCCTGGTTGGAATGCTTTTTCAATCACGATACCGATACCCGCTACTTCTGCACCAGCCTGCTCGACAATCCGAGCCAGTCCAAATGCAGCCTCACCATTAGCAAGGAAGTCATCGATAATAAGTACACGGTCACCTGGATGAATGAATTTCTTAGATACGGTTATATCGTTACTCTCCTGCTTCGTAAAAGAGTATACCTTTTCCACATAAATATCTTCACGAAGGGTTAGCGATTTCTGCTTCCGAGCAAAGATCATTGGGACCTCCAACTCTAGTGCCGTCATAATACCAGGAGCAATACCTGACGATTCAATCGTCAACACCCTAGTAATCTTCTCCTCTTGAAACAGGCGTGCAAATTCACGACCCACTTCTTTCATTAGCACCGGATCCATCTGATGGTTCAGGAATGAGTCTACCTTCAAGACCTGTCCACTCAGTACGATTCCTTCCTCCCGGACTTTGTTCTGCAGCAATTGCATGATGCCCCTCCTCTATGTTTTGTAAGTTTGCTTTAATCACCATAATGTACAATTGAAATGACACATTCTTACATTTCAAAAAACCCACCTGTCCCTCTACCGAACCGGTATATGGAACAAATGGGCTTGAACAACGAACCAAGATTATGTCCTCATCATTGTCTATGACCCGAACAAATCTGCTTATTGTCATCCCGTAGTCCAATCATTCCGGTGATTGGGTAGAAACATGCTGGCCAATTCCTGCACATATACGAGAAACGTACACTATGAAATTTACATTTCGTGAATGAATGAAGTATACCTTATTATGAATGAAAAAATAAAGTGAAAATTTCAGGAAGTTTATGTTTCCTGAATTAAAATAGGACTTCCTTGATTACGGTCCGAATTTCACTTTAATCTGTACGATCTCGGAACGAGAGCCAAGACGAATCGGAGGGCCCCAGAATCCATAGCCTGACGAAACGATCGAATGCAGCTGACCTTTTTGCAAATAGCCCCAATCGTTTTCAAACATCGCTTGAGTAATTAAATGCGCGGGGAATACTTGTCCACGATGCGTGTGTCCAGAAACCACAAGGTCCACTCCCTGCTGCTCAGCTTCTCCTAGCGCATTAGGCTGATGATCGAGAAGAATAACCGGTTTCTGCAGATCTGTGTCTTGCATGATGGAGGATAACTCTGCTCTGTTCTTGTCCTGTTTATCCCGTCTTCCTACCAAAGTGAGATCATCTATAGCTAATGTTTCATCATAAAGAATAGTCATTCCACTACGCTCAAGAACATCAATCAGTTCTGTGATCTCCCCTTCGAAACGATCATGATTCCCTAGAGAACCGTATACACCATATGGCGCTGTAACACCCGCCAGAATCTTATCGATTCCTTGATGCAAGTAGGCATCCAGGTCATCATCGATAATATCACCAGGAAACAAAACCATATCCGGTTTCAGGGCATTGATCTCTTGTACCATTCGCTCTGCATGAGCTTTTCCCGAAAGCAATCCAAAATGCATATCGGAAGCCATCACGATATTCAGCTCGTCTAATGATCCAGCCTTCTTTGCGATTTGGATATCATACGACCGAACTGTCGGACTGTAGGCGTTAAATGAACCGTACCCGATCACTAGAACCATCACAAGTATAGCTACGTACCCTGCAATTTTCTCCATATTGCGCCCGCGAAAGGCAGTCAAGCGTATCAGCCATAAGCCGACATGCATGATCGGGAGAAGTATGATCAGTACATAGAATACGGCCATCCAGTAGGATCCAATGATATTTAACACGGTTAAATTACCAAGAAAACGGCCCGTAATAAAGGACGTTGCTACAACCGTCAGCACAACAAAATATAGGACTTTGAAAAACTTGGATGACTTAGGGCTCATCCACTTCCAGAGCGTCTGACCTATATAATAGACAAGCAACCCATAGATCAATAACATTAGAATTCCCACAACAATAAACATCGCTATCCCCTTCCATTACAACCATTATAGCAAGAGGATATTTATAGCACAGCTAAAAGATCATCAATTATAAGCCGGGTCGCTTCGGGAGCAGATTACCTACAATTGATTTCAAATTTCGGTCCTCCGTGTATTTATCCTGACCGATATCCAGTTCGTTCACCCGAATATATTGATACGCAGCTTTCGGATCTGCTGGTCTGTACACGAGCTCTTCATTCTCATCCGGGACCACTTTATATTCCATATCATGAAACATCTCAAGCACTTGATTCTTATCTGGCAGTTTGCCTTCATCTACGAAGATCAGCCCCCTCAGCTTCTTGGGCCCCTCTTTATACACCACCGTAAAACGAACGATACATTCCATTTTAAAGTCTCCCCTTTCCCTCAGCTTGATAGGCCGGTCTGTCCTTGCGATCAGAAGTGATCACTATGGCCAGAGTATGTATATTAGAATTATCTCTTCAAATAACGGCAAAAGCCGGGATCGACTCCCGGCGCATCCCTAGATAGTATATCCAGTGTATTCAAATTACTTGCTTGAAGAAATGATAAAGTTAACCATTTCCCTCGAAAAAAGCATAATTGCAAGCAACTGGTTCTTATTCTGATTCATCTCTCGTTACTTCATCTACGTTTTCCGTGTCAGAAGCGATGTATTTACTCTGAATACGACCGTAATGGGGACCATAGGTGTCTTCAAGTTCACGCCCCATATCTTGCTCTAACTCGAACAGAACCATCTCCTGTGAAAAATGGTGCAAGAGCAGCTCTGCCATCACAGGATGTGCAGTAACTACAGCCTGTGTCTCCATTTCTCCTCCGCGCATACCGAGCATGCACCATTCTCGATCAATAACAAAAGAAAATTTGCGTCCGCCATGCTTCCGCTCTTCAATTCCCTTCCAACCACTCCAAGCTAGCGTTCGGGATAGACCATTATCTGGACCATCACAAGCCCATAGCACCCGAACCCCGCGGTTCTCTGCCGCTTTTAGCTCCTCGCGCAGCAATGTTGCCTCTTCACGCCACACATCAACGACAATTTCATTCTCAGCCTGAGCCAGCTTCCGAGCAACCAGCTCCAGTACTTCCTTGTCGCCTTCTACGCTATGAAAAGGGGCAGCATGGCCCTCTGGTCGAGGTAAGCTTTTCTCCACATAGGCAAGAGATGCTTCGACTCTACCAGAGATCATCCGCGTTAATTCTTCCGGCTTCAGCGTACTGTAGCGTACCGGTTCCCCTTCACCACGTTGCAGTGCGCCCTGACGCTCCAACCGCTGCATTGCTGCATACACATTGGAACGAGATGCTCCCAAGCGCTTCGCAACCTCATATCCCCCAGCTGGGCCATGCTCGGCAAGATCGATCATTATTTTCGACTCAATTTCCGTAAATCCCAAGTTGCGCAAATGATTCAATAACTGTTCCATTCTCCTGTCCTCCCAAAGCTGCCTGAACGAACCATCGTTCGCTTGTTCCACAATCCTCGCGCACTATGGCTTTACCTCTGAAGCTATTTAGAT
Organism: Paenibacillus sp. FW507-14B1B; assembly: GCF_058781425.1. Lineage (NCBI taxonomy): Bacteria > Bacillati > Bacillota > Bacilli > Caryophanales > Paenibacillaceae > Paenibacillus > Paenibacillus sp. FW507-14B1B. The sequence goes on from NZ_JBYSWS010000003.1 coordinate 133,041, forward strand.
CTGTTCTGCCCCACACCTTGGACACCATTTGGAGCCCTTCGGCAAATCTGCACTGCAGATTTGACATTTCACTGTCTCTCGAACCTCTCCATCTTTAGGCAGGTTATCCTGAGTCTGATTGTTCTCCTGCCAGAAACGAATACGTCGATCAAGCTCCAATTGGCGCTCTCGTTCACGCTCTAGTTCTTCCAGATGCCTGCGCTCCCGCTCTCGCTCTTCCACCTCGTAACGGCGAGCTTCCTCGTCCTCCACCTCATAATACGGTTGTTCTTCCGTATCAATGTCCATATCCTTATCCATATCTATATCGACTTCAGCTTCATGCTTCTCAAGCTCTGGACGGTAAACATATGGAGTATCATCTACTTCTGAAGTTACACTTTCCTCAGAGAAGAAGATGTCACGCTCTGCTTTAGGCTCCTTCGGCTCCGTCCGTGCTTCAGGTCTAACCGTCAGATCCGCAAGCTTGTTACCACAGTAAGGGCAGAAGATCGCATCGAGCGCAACCGTACGGCCGCACTGACAAATCCGTTCATTTTTCAATATGGCTATCCGGTTACGTAATTCATCAATCTGCTCCTGCAGACTATCACATGATTTAGCAAGGTCCACCATTTCCTTCTCAGCTATAGACATATCTTTAGAACGATATCCTTCGTAAAACACCTTACCCATTTCTAAATAGTAGGAGCTTTTCCTCTGCTCAATATCTGAAATTTGGCTGTTCAATTTATTGATCTCTACAACATTCTGAGCTTTTTCCGTTGCTTTGTTGGCTCCGTCTTTCAACTTCTGCAAAATATTCATACGTGTCTCCTCCTCATTTCTCTATGCCAATATTTCCGGGTTATATAATCTCATTGTCACAACACTATGTTGATGCAGTTAACTCCATGCCTAAACTTCCCACTTCTATTTAACCAATAAGGTGACTCTATCATACCAAATTTACTAGCTTGATGGAAAAAGGAAGGCCTTGCCAGAATAGGCTCTTGTTTCATGCCTACCATGACCGTGTAAACATAGTTTAAATGCTACTCTGAAATCAATCCGCTTCTTCGAAAAGGAAGAATAGAGATCGATTCTATTAAAATATAAGCCAAGTATACATGAATGCGTATACTTTCTTATATAAAAATTAACACCGGGAGCCTTTTGGGCAATCCGGGACACGGAGGGATTCTAATGATGAACGACCAGAAAATCTATTATGTTTCCGTAGCCCATAACTTGATTCAGGACGTCCCCAATGATTCCAATGAATTTGTCGTACGTATGAATGATGAGCAGCTCACCAAACTGCGAGATCTAATGGATGAAGTGAGCCAAAGTGATAAATACGCGTTTAAGCGTACTTTTGTTCCCTTTAAATCTGCTGATCATGATGATGCAGCCGAAGAATTCGATGATCGCACCATCGAGTTGTACACCTATCTCTACCAATATGGAGACGAGAAGACCAAGAAATTAATTGATAGCATGAATATTATCTCCAAAATGGAAGACACCGGTTATGATGATCCAGGCTATGAAGATTCACCACTGAATAAATAACGAAGCCTATTGCAAGACAGCACTGCACACAGAACAAAACCCGGAGCCTTTCTGGCTTCGGGTTTTATGTTGTATATGCCTACACTTACAATTTAATATTCTCTTCATCGAAGTATTCCTCAAGCGTTAGGCCACTGTCGGCAATATCCGGAGCTAGGTCTTCACCAACGTAGCGAATATGCCATGGTTCATAGACATATCCCGTAATGCCTTCCTGTCCCTCTGGATAACGAATGATAAAACCATACTTCGGAGCATTATTTGCAAGCCATATGCCCTCTGTTGTCTGACCAAAGGACTGATCTAATGCATTACCTGCGCTCGGACTAGAGACATCAATCGTAAGGCCGGTCTGATGCTCACTCGTGCCTGGAACCGCACTAATACGGGAGGCTTCAGCTTCACCTTTAGTAGCCACGTGATTGTCATAAACCGATTTCTGCCTTGCAAAGGACCGGTAACCTGATACGGCTCTTAGCTCAATGCCTTCCGAATCCGCAGCAGCGAACAGTTTCTCCAGCGCTTCGGCTGCTTCCTTCCGCATATTCCGCTTCTCATGTGGTTCATTAAATGAGAATGGAACATTCGGTTCCACCAAGTCTGTCGGCTCGTACCCGTCTGGCAAGCTTCGCTGCTTGTTGACGATCACCGTAACCGACTCCGCATTCGTCACGATCTGCTTACCATTCTCTTCACGAGCTGTAGCTTGAAGGGAATTCTCACTGCGCTTCGCCATTACAGGGTCAGCTTGTCCATCGTTATCCGATGCCCCAGGTAGTGTACCGCCCTGTTGTCCTCCAGCCTGTGCCTGCAACTCCTGTCCTTCAGCCGCTCCTGATCCTTCGGATTGGCAGCCGGCCAAAAGTGCTCCCGCAAGCATTAGGGAAGATATCATCAGGCTTGTCTGCCGTGCTCTTTTCCCTCTAAATCTGCTCATTATCCGTCTCCCTTTCGTCCTATATCTCTTAGATGTCCATTGTACCTTATTCCTTTTTGGAGGGACAAATCGAATAACGACAGAAAATGACAGCTTTTTGGCAAAAAGCCCTATGATGCGTCAGACACATCGTTTTTTCGGCTATTCACTCGTTTTCTATCTGCTTCATATCGATTAGCATTCAAGGCTTCTTCAGCGCGCGGCGGCGGCGCTCTGCAGTGTTCGCTGTCTGGCGAACAACCAGCCCGAGCGCCTTAGATGCGCCGCGTACCTGAGGTAGCAGGCCGGCCCAGTCCCCTGCCGGCACAAGCTGATCCGGTGGAGGCGGCGGCGCTAGCCTAAGCTCCACCTCTTGCATGAGCGGCCCAGGGCGATGGAGCCGGCCCTCGGCCGTTGCCTCGGCCAGCCATTCGCCCAGAGAAGGGCCGGGTGCGGCCTTCTCTTTCGGCCGGGCGGCCGCTTCCCCGGCGGAGCCGCTTGTCGCTGGCGGGGCTGCCTTGGCCCAAGCGTCAAAGACGCGGGCCAGCAGCTCTTCCCGCGGCAGGCCCAGCAGCGCCAGCCGCTGGAGCGGCTCCGCCGCAAGCCGCAGAACGCTAGCCTCCAGCGCGGCTGCGGCATGCTCGCAGGCTGCGCGCCCGCAGGTGCAGCGCGCGGCCGATCCTTCATCCAGTAAGGATGAAGGGACATATTCGTCCAGCCATGGGGCTGGACGACCTTGCAGCAGGCCATAGAGCGCCTGCGGGTCGCTGGTAAGGCGGCGAAGCAAGCCTTCCTTGGCTTCCAGAGTCAGCATTTTGCAAGGAATACTGACTTCAGCAGACGGATCACCTACTATCGTTCCGCTTAGCAATCCGGGTCTAAACTCCAGCTTTATCTTCTCCTGATCCTCCGGCGTCACCATCGCAGCATCCACCCTTCCTTCCCGCAAACTTTATCTCGCATGAAACTTATATAGAGAGCAGCTTCGCTTGTCACATCCAATCCTGTCCTTGGAGTTCGATCAATTGGCGCAGTTCACCATCTGACATTTCAGTCAGCCACGTCTCACCGGACCCCACCACTTGCTCGGACAGTGCTTTCTTCTGCTCGATCAACTCGTCAATCCGCTCCTCAAGTGTTCCTTGGCTGATCAACTTATGCACTTGTACATTTTTGTTCTGTCCAATTCGGAACACTCGGTCAGTGGCTTGGTTCTCTACCGCCGGATTCCACCAGCGGTCATAGTGCAGCACATGGTTGGCACGTGTCAAATTCAGGCCGACTCCTCCTGCTTTCAATGAAAGCACGAAGAAGCTTGTACCTTCCCCTTCCTGAAAAGCACGGACCATCTCATCACGCTCTTTCTTCGGCACTCCACCGTGAAGAAATGCAGGTTCCTTGCCATATCGCTTCGCTAAGAACTTCACGAGCATCTCACCCATCCCCACATACTGTGTGAAGATCAACGCGGACTCTTCCACATCCGCAATACTGTCGAGAATTTCAAGTAGTCGCTGCATTTTACCCGAGGATTCCATTTTGGTTGAACGGTTGTCCTCTCCCCGCAGCAGCTGTGGATGGTCACAAATCTGCTTGAGCTTCGTCAGTGAGGACAGCACCAAGCCTTTGCGCGCCATACCCGAGCGATTCTCAAGCTGTCCCATCATTTCGTCGACTACCGCTTGATACATAGCCCCTTGCACCTCTGTAAGTGGGCAGTAAGACTTCATCTCCAGCTTCTCAGGCAGATCCTTACGGATATCCGGATCACTCTTAAGTCTGCGCAGCATGAATGGCGATACCAGTCTGTGCAGCTCCTGCAATCTCTCCTCCTGACCTTCCCCTAGCGCATAGCGTTGCCGGAAGGCATTGAACGAACCTAAGTAACCCGGATTAAGGAAATGGAAGATCGACCATAACTCAGCGAGTCGATTCTCAACCGGCGTACCAGTCATAGCGATTCGATGTGGTGCGGACAGCTTCATCACACTTTGCGCCTGTTTCGTACGATAATTTTTAATATACTGAGCTTCATCTAGAACCACACTAGACCAACTTATAGCCGATAGATCCCCGCCATCACGCCCAGCCAAATGATAGGTGGTGAGTATAATATGATATTGAAGCGCTTCTAGCTGGAACGATTCACCTCGCAGACGCCGTACACCGTGATGAATGTATAGTGACAGATCTGGTGCGAATCTCTGAATTTCACGTTGCCAGTTTCCGAGCAGTGAAGTAGGGCAGACGATCAATACAGGACCGCCGCTGCGCATAAGAGCCGTTTCACGTTCAGAGAGCTGCTCCCGCGGTTTATCCTCATTCTCATCCTTCTCTAGTTGCTGTTCTTCCCTTCTCCGGTCTAGCAGGCATGTAATAACCTGAATCGTCTTACCAAGACCCATATCGTCAGCAAGACACACGCCAAAACCTAAATCACGCATCACACTAAGCCACTGATAACCTCGCTCTTGATATGGTCTTAACTGACCGTGAAGCGATGAAGGAATCGAACGAGTAGGCAAACGGCGCTCTCCTTCTCCATCGAGCAGCGCTGACAGCAAGCCTGTCGTTTCCACTTCCTCGATAAAGAGCCCCTTCCACATGCGCTCTCCATCCATTTCTGCCGTCAGATGCATCCACTCTGACAGTTCCATTTCACCCTTCTCATGCTTCCTCATAAACTTTAGAACCTGATTAATCTCTTTCAGGTCCACTTCAATCCATTCGCCTCGAAACTCTATATAAGGCATATTGGCTTCTGCCAACGCCGTTAATTCTTCCTTCGTGAGCTGCTGCCCACCTACAGCTGCGGATACCTCAAAAGACACAAGATGCTCCATGCCGAGAACGGGCAGCTGATGGTCTACACCAACCCTTGAAGAGGATTCCTGCATCATTTTTAATGATAGCCCTACTCGGCGACGGCCCTCCCGGCTCCACTTGGATGGCATCTGAACCGTAACATTGGCGCGTGTGAGTCTCGGAACAGATTCCCTCATGAAGGAAGAGAGCTTCTCAAGCGGCAGTATCACGCCTTCCGGTGCAGGGCCAGACAATCCCTCAGACAGCTCTGCTGAATGTTCAGCGGCTTCTCCAATAGCGTTCAACAGCTGTTCTTGGACCGATGCATAAATACGTCCTCGAACCAACATATCCTTCTCTCGGCTGCTCCATATACTGCGAGCGGGCAGCAACATCCCTTCATCTTCACGGCTTCCAGCCCAAAAAGATAAACGCCAGTCCTTTTGCCCGTCTGTAAGCGGAGGCTCCAGACGAAGGCCTAACCGAATACTCCCGTTCTCAGGCGGCAAATCTTCGCCCTCCGTATAAGGTAGGGCCGTATGCCCAGCAACCTCAACTTCTTGAACCAATTCATGAACTTCTTCCGCAGCTCCCTGTACCGCAATCTCACGGCTTACGGTAAGCAGACTATTCCACCAAAGCTCTGTGAGCGGCGAACGCCCACGGCGGTAATCTCGCAAGTACGAAGAGAGCTTTCCTTCAATTGCCCTAACGGCTTCTCTCGCTTCAGCATCTATGATTGAGCAGAGGAAAGAGTAAAGTACAATAGCTCCTGCCTCTTCCCTTGTAGCTGGTTCGCTTCCAGCAAGTGCAGCGGGAACTCCAATGCATATGGGAGGTATATTCCCGGCTAACTGAAGAAAGCGTTCAGCATCTTCACCGATTAGCTGCGGCTTCCATACAGCCTTGATTACATGCATGGATGCACTACGTCGGCGTCCAGCCGTAGGAACCTCGGCCGTTCCCGGCGAAATTCTCCCTCGAAGCTGTAGTTCAAGCGCAAATTTAGCTGCTGTTACCCAGTATTCCATTTCTTCTCCCAGTACTAGACCCTGACTCTGATACAGATCAGCATCTAGAGACAACAGCATATTGAACGCATCCCCTGGAGTGAGAGCTAAACCTTCCATCGTTCGACCTCCGAGGGTTTTGCGCTCGTTGCGCCTCACATTCTTGACCACTGCCGATTGGACAGGATATCTCATTTCTGCCAATCGAAGTGCAGCATGTGCAAAAGGACGACTTCCGTCTTCCAGCTGCAACTTCCTTATGATTCTGCTCCATGCGTCTACTCTGGGTTCCGATACTTCACCGGAAAAACAAAAAAATGCGTCTCCTAGCCATACGCCATACAGCGGTTGATTCATCGTTGTCTCCTGTCTTTTTCCTGCTTTACAGATATTATTATTATCTTATACGAAAGCGGACTAATTTCAAAACAATATCCAATTAAAATAAACAATCGCCTTGTTTGGATAATTCCTTATATTTATGACACTTTTTGGTTTTCTCTTCGTAAATATCTATTATAACATTTTGTACGGGGAGGGATTTAGGATATGGGTACCGCTGTTGGTATTATAGGAATTTTCGGTTTATTAATTCCGTTACTGCTCTTTGGACTTCACATTGCGATCTGCGTCTGGGGCTATCGTGATGCACAAGCCAGGGGAAGAAGTTCTGAGTATGCTTTACTCATCGTTTTAGGGCTTCTATTCTTCCCGGTTGTAGGCCTCATTGTTTATCTTCTGATACGAAATAATTAACAGGATTCATCTATATCAGTCAACCTCCCATTATAATAACAAGAAGAGGTGTCCGCTTCCGTTTAACGGTAAGCTAAGACACCTCTTATTTATGCTTCTATCCAAGTAGTGATGGTTCTTACTTCGCTTTCAGACTTGCCCATGATTGTTCCAAGACCTCGAACAATTGCGTTTTATCTACATTACCTGCTACATACCCCTGCATTTGACTGCCAAACTCATTCATACCCCCGTCAGGGAATTTATTGAACTCCCAGCTTAGCGCCTTACCCTCTTGGCTATAGTTCATCACATCGGTTCCCAGATCACCCAACAGCTCCGTATTGGCTTTAATGGATTTAAAGGCAGGAATAAACTTAAAGTCTTCTGTGATATATTTCTTACCCGTCTCCGAGGTGACTAGCCAGTTCAAGAATTCTTTAGCTTCTTCCTTCATCTTGGAATTCTTGTTCACCACCCAGTTATTAGGTACACCTACCGGAAGTTTATCATTTTGCTCCGCATTGTCGTTAATCGGCATTGGTAGTAATCCAATGTTCAGATCAGGGTTGATACCATCAATCTGTACTTGCGTCCAGTTCCCGTTCTGAGTCATCGCTGCTTCTCCGCTAGCAAAGGTTGTAATTTCAGTGTTGTAATCGGTTGTCAGTGGATTCTTCTGACCATATTTCGTAGTAAGTTCAAACAGTTTAATCCACTCGTCGAATACAGGATTGCCTACTATTTTCTCAGTACCTTCATTCAGACCTTTCACAAACGCATTCGGGTCCGGCTGATGTGCAAAGCCGATATTTAGCAAGTGGTTAGCCAGAATCCAGGTTTCCTGATAACCATTTACAAATGGTGTGATACCTGCTTCTTGTAGCTTTTGAGCCGCTGCTTCCAGTTCTGATATGGTTTTTGGAAGCTCTGTAATTCCCGCTTTCGCGAATAGATCCTTGTTATAAATGAATCCGTATCCTTCAATAGCCATGGGTTGACCATACAACTTCCCGTCTTTTGTCATAGGTTCCTTAGCTACATCTACGACATCTCCAACCCATGGTTGATCAGATAGATCCTCAAGCTTCTCAAGCCATGTATCTAGATCTCTGTAACCACCGACATTAAAGATATCCGGCTCCTCACCAGAAGCGAATTGTGCCTTCAGTGCAGCGCCGTAGTCGGAACCACCACCTACAGTCTGAATATCCAGCTTAACACCTGGGTGTTCCTTCTCATAATCAGCCTTCATTCTACTCATCGCTTCCGCAATTTCAACCTTGAACTGGAATATTTTTAATGTCTTGGTTCCATTCTGATCACCAGCTGTTTCCTTACCTTCGTCCTTTGATCCACAACCCGCCAAAAGTGTTGAAAAGGCAAGCAACATAACCAGTGCAAATTTACTGTATTTCTTCATCAGTGAATCCTCCCTTTTTTGTTTATAGCCGTATCTAATATGAATGATCATTTCGCTTACTTCTTCAGTATAGAAAACCCTTCTCCTAAACATCAGAGACAATATTGATAAAAGAGGGAGAAGGAATTGACCACTATTTATCCCCTATCCTTTAACTGCCCCTGCCGTAATACCCTCAATGATATATTTCTGCATAGCCAAGAAGAATATAATGACTGGTGTAATACCAAGCACAAGGGCAGGCAAGGCGAGATCCCACTGCTTCGTATACTGTCCGAAGAAGGCAAATGTCGCGATCGGAATCGTCCGTAGCTCCGCTGAGGTCAGAATGAGGGATGGAAGTAGATAGTCATTCCAAATCCACAATGTGTTCAGAATGATGACCGTAACGAACATCGGCTTCATCAGCGGAAATACAACTCGGAAGAATACCCCATAAGGACTTGAGCCGTCAACCGTTGCCGCCTCTTCAATCTCCAGCGGAATTGATTTCGTAAATCCATGAAACAGAAATACACTCAGCGGCACTCCAAATCCCAAATAACACACAATAAGGCCGAACAAGCTGTTACCAAGCCCAAGTGTTGAAGTTACTTTAACAAGCGGTATCATGATCGATTGGAATGGAATGACCATCGCTGCCACAAACATCGCGAAGAGCAGTCTGTTAAACCGGGTATTCCTCCGTACCATCTGATAGGCGGTCATGGCGCTAAACAGAGCAAGCAATAGATTACTCACTACCGTAACGATGAGCGAATTCACAAGTGCAGATGGAAACTTCGTAATCGTCCAGGCACGGGAGTAGTTGCTCCACTCCAAGGTTACGGGTAAGCCGGCTGAGTCGGTAAGCAGATTACCGAAGGTCTTAACCGAATTTACAAATAGAAAGTAGAATGGAACCAGAAACAATAGCGCGATAACAATCATGATCATTTCTGTAATGAGCGTAGTAGCCTTGTATTTTTTGATCGTATCCATTAGGCTTCTACCTCCTTACTCTTCGTGAATCGAACCTGCAGACTTGTAATAACAGCAACAACAATAAAGAAGATGACCGCTTTAGCAGTTCCAAGGCCCAGACGGCTATTCGTGAAAGCCTCGTTATAAATATTCATTGCAACCGATTCCGTAGAGCCAAATGGTCCTCCCTTGGTAAGGGAGAGGTTCAGGTCAAACATTTTGAATGACCAAGAGATGGCCAGAAACATACAGACCGTGACAGCTGGCATAACAAGGGGTAGAATGATAGTCCGAAGCACCTGAGCACGACTTGCACCATCAATTTCCGCCGCTTCCAGAATATCTTTGGGTACGTTATTAAGTGACGAAATATAGATCACCATCAAATAACCAGCAGTTTGCCATACAAATACAATGACGATGGCCCAGAAGGCCGTTCCTTTTGTACCCAGCCAAGGTAGTGTAAAGAAGGAAATGTCGGTCAGGTTGCCGATTGCTGTAAACCCTTTCACAAAAATGAACTGCCATATGAATCCAAGTAATAAACCGCCGATCACATTCGGCATAAAGAAGATCGTTCTGAGCACATTTCGGGTCTTCAAAGGCTTTGTCAGTAAATAAGCTAAGAAAAAACCGAGCAAATTCGTAAAGATGACCCCAAGCACGGTAAATCGAGTCGTAAATCCAAAGGCATCTCTGAATTTAGGATCATTCGTAAAAATCGTTATAAAGTTGTCCAAGCCGACCCACTTGACCTGATCCGATACCCCGTTCCAGTTGGTAAATGAATAATACAAGCCCAGCAGGAATGGAACGATCATGATAAGAACGAAAAAAATGGTGGAGGGTCCCACGAAAACGAGTTGTTGTATCCACCTTGAAGCTTTCTTCCGTTGCATTCTGATCTCCCCCTTTTCTATACTTTGGTTAATATGTAATACCATTATCCTGTAGTCTAGAGCTGTAAAACACTGAGGATCATGAACCATTAGGAGTAATATATTGACCTTTTTGATCTGTTCCAAGTTGAAACACTGAGGTGACCTTATGAAAATGCGTAGTATTCGTACAAGGCTTATTCAATTCATGCTTGCCGTCACAACCATCCCCTTGCTGCTGTCACTTGTCATCACCTTGTTTCATACCCGGGAATCCGTGAAGGAGCAGACCGTGAATGAAAACGAGAGGCTTATCTACCAAGGGAAAACGAACTTGTCCAACTATTTAAATAATATTAATCGCGCTTCTCTTTCCGTATACTCTGATCCTCATTTTCTTCGTAATCTGGCACTTAGTCCGGATAACTACCGAGTAGTTGCTGAAATTTATACCATGCTTCAAACCATCTTGATCACGAATCGGGATATTTATCAGGTATACCTTCATAACAATCTGTCCTATCAATCTACCCAAGTTACGAACGGTGTCCCCCGCCGGGAATATCGCTCAGAGTCATACCGCCGATTGGAGGACTTCGGAACGGGTGATACCGCTATTGAGCCTGTACATCTAAGTCACAGTTACGGTTTCACGCCAAGACCGGCTGATTTGTCTAATGAGAATGTGTTTACATTTTATCGTTCAATCACGAATATCCCCTCCAAAGATCAGCAGGCATTACTCGCGATCGATGTAAAATTAGATAGCATTAACGAAATTTGCGAGCAGCTCTACGCTGAGGGTGAGGAGCAGTTGTATTTGATCGATAACAAGGGTGTTGTAATATACAGCGGACAACCAGATGAAATTGGAACAACACTGAACGACAAAATGCTGATGAATGAAATTTCTTCTAAGGAGAGGGGCTATTATGATGGCAGTAAGGCGATGAGTATATACGAAAAGCTCGATGTGCCATTTGCCCCCTGGACTTTGGTGAAACAAATTCCGCACCAGTCTTTGTATAAAAATTCTACGGAGCTGACAAGCATCAATGTCATTATTGCGGCATTAGCACTTCTAACTGTCATTTTCGGGACACTATGGATTTCAATTCGTATTACAAAACCCATTAAACAACTTGCGAGTTACATGAATCAGGTGCAAACTGGCCGGCTGGACATCGAAATCGATGTAAAAAGCCCGGATGAGATCGGAGCATTAGCCCGGCGCTTCCGCCAGATGATGGACACCATCAATAACCTAATTCTTCGAGAATACAAGCTTGAAATTGCAAACAAGACGAACCAGTTAAAAGCGCTTCAGGCACAGATCGACCCTCACTTCCTATATAATTCATTGCAGTCGATTGGCACGTTAGCCCTTCAGCATAACGTACCTCGAATTTATTCACTTCTGTCCTCTCTCGCCGACATCATGCGCTATAACATGCGGAACAGTGAGGCAATGGTTACACTTCGAGATGAACTTAATCATCTTGAGCTCTATCTTGAGCTCCAGAAAGAGCGTTTTGGTGATCAGCTTGAGGTGGTATGGGATATCGATCCGGAAAGCCTCGGGTCGCCAGTTCCTAAAATGGTTCTGCAACCTATTGCTGAGAATTATTTCAAACATGGAATGGATAATCGAGCAGGGCGTGGAAGACTAACTGTTTCAACAAATGTGAGCGAAGATGGTCGTCTCCGCATCCGGATAGAGAATAACGGAGCTTCGATTGATATTGAAGAATTGACTAAGCTTCAGGACATGCTTCTTCATGCCTCCAGGAATGAGGAAGCAGATACCGGGTATTCCATTGGACTGAACAATGTGTTGATGCGGCTTAATTTATACTCCGATAATACCGCTCTGCTCTCCGTCGAGAATGTGGAGCCCCAAGGTGTTGCTGTCACCTTAGAAATAAACGTAAGGGGAGTGTAACTGCAGATGAAAACATTACTTGTAGATGATGAGAAACACGTCAGAGACGCTATTCGATTGTTAGCACATTGGGATGAGCTCGGAATTACGGAAATTCTAGAAGCTGCTGATGGTGAAGAAGCTATAGGATTGATCCAAGAGCACACTCCCCAGATTGTATTAACCGACATGCGTATGCCCCGAAAGGATGGGACCGAGCTCTTAACCTGGATTCATGCCTATATGCCAGAGATCAAAGTGATTGTCGTCAGTGGGTATGATGACTTTGAATACGTTCGACATACGATCCTCCATGGAGGGATGGATTATATACTGAAACCTGTCAACCCCGTTGCCTTAAACGAAGCGCTCAAAAAAGCAGCAACATCTTGGTACCGTGACGAAGAGAAACGCCACCTTCATACGATTCAAAAGATCGAAATGAATCAGATGAAGCCACTGTATATAGAGCGTCTTTGGACTGACCTGATTCAGGGACAAGGAAATAAGGATTCGCGAATGGAACAGCTCAAAGATCGAATACCGCTTCCAGCCCATATTACTACCTGTTCTGTAGCAGTCATTAGTGATATCCATTTCGACATAGATCTTCTTTCTAAGTTTCGAAACCGGCGTGACCTACTTGCCTTCACGCTGGTCAATATTTGTAATGAGATGCTAAAGGATACAGGAACGGCCTTCCGCCATATGGATAAACCAGGAATCATTATCATTCTCTACTGGGGTGACACCAATTTCTTATCAACAATTCTTAACGAGATAAACAATGGCATTTATTCCACGCTTCGGCGTTATGTCCACTTTGGGATAGCAAGCACAACAGATTTCCCTGAGCATCTGCCGAAGGCATACCAAGAGGCGGAACAAGCACTCTGGTGCCGTAATTTGCTAATTAACGATTCCCGTATCCACAGTGGACGTTGTGTAGAGAGCAGTGGTGCTAGGAACTTAAGAATGGGTTCCTTCGAAGAGAAATTCCGACTAGCTGCCCTAAGTGGTCATAAAGAACAGATTGAATCTGCTGTCAATCAATGGATAGTTGAAGTACAGAAGCAAGGGGCAGTCTCCCCCGAACATCTTAACCGCTGGAATGCGGAGCTGGATTGGCTACAACATGCATGGACTGAGCCAGAAGAAACCGGGGATCAGACACCTGTAGAAGATGATGAAATATCTCAAGACCTCCCTTCTCCCCTGCCATTCGATGAACAGGGGATGCTCTCTTGGGACCGATGGAAGACGCAAATTACAGGGCGTATTCATGCAGCATCAAGAATGATGACTCCAATGCATTCGAAGGAAAATCACATTATCCATGACATAGCGCGTTACCTGGAGAATTCGTATCATGAGGAGATTTCTTTGCAGGATATTGCATCACGTTTCTTTTTAAGCAGGGAATATATTTCTCGTAAATTCAGACAGGAATTTGGCGTCACATTATCCGATTTTCTTGGAAGAATACGCATAGATAAGGCAAAATTACTGCTTCTCAACCCTCATTTAAGAATGGTTCAAATCGCTGAGATGGTTGGGTATCAAGACGAGAAGTATTTCAGCAAAGTCTTCAAGAAGCTTGAAGGCCAGACACCCAATGATTACCGAAAAGAACAATCCGTGTAACCTTCGTTTTAAGTTAAGGCTTGATTTCAATGAATTTGGGTATATTCAGTATAGTGAATGAATCGTGAATACCTTGAAAATATCCATCATAAAATCATCCAATACCTTATAAGGAGGAGTTTTCATGTACCGAACCAATCCGTTTCGATGGTGGAACGCTCTAGCCTATGCTGCGGTTATTACCGTCAATATCCTGTCCAATGCGCTTCCACTCGGCGGTCGTAGTACCAAAGAAATATCGGATCAGTATTATATTTATATGACTCCTGCAGGCTATGCTTTTATCATTTGGTCTTTAATTTATCTACTGCTGGGTGGATTTGTTATCTACCAAATACGCAGAGACACAGGGACGCGCGATTCAATTCGTCATATCGGCATATGGTTTATTCTAAGTTGCGTATTCAACATGACATGGCTTTTCCTATGGCATTACCTTTATATCGAGTGGTCCGTAATCGCGATGCTGCTGCTTGTCATTTCAGTGGGTATCATATACCGAAAAACGCGCCATATTGCATATCCTACAACAGGAGAAAAGCTGCTTGTAAAACTCCCCTTCAGTATTTATCTAGGTTGGATCTGTGCCGCATTTCTAGTCAATGTGGGAATCGTTATTCATAAAAATGGATGGTCCCCGTTAGGGCTTACGGAGCTTGGCTGGAGTATTACCTTACTATGTATTGGCGCAGTTATAGCCTTTTTGATCAGTTATCCTAGCCGTGACAGCATCCTACCTTTAGTATTCGTCTGGGCATATATCGCCATTGCCGTTGAACATAAGGATGTGGATCGTATTCTGCTCACTGCCTTTATTCTGGCTGCTGTCTTATTCATTTATTCCATATGGTTATTCTTCACTCGAAATAAAGCGCGAAACTAAAACAAAAGGGAGCTGTCACCACACGATCAGGCATTCTAGTCGCGTAGTGGAACAGCTCCCTTACCTATTTAGAGAAAACTATTTCTTAACTGCAATAACCTCAATTTCCACAAGACCATCCTTAGGAAGACGAGCCACCTCAACAGCACTTCGCGCTGGGTACGGCTCAGCGAAGAAGCTACCATACACTTCGTTCATCGCAGCAAAATCATTCATGTCCTTCAGGAATACCGTTGTCTTAATTACCTGATCCAATGTGGTTCCAGCAGCCTCCAGAATTGCCTTTACATTGTTTAGCGAGTATCTTGTCTGTTCAGCAACGCCTTCTCCGAACTCTCCTGTCTCTGGATTTAAACCGAGTTGACCAGATGTGTAGACCATCCCGTTAACTTCAACACCTTGGCTATAAGGTCCAATCGCTCCAGGAGCCTTCGTAGTCGATATAATATTCTTCGTCATATGTAATTCCCCTTTCTTAAACCATATTTCTTATTCCATCATAAATGATCTGCAATCATTCGCCCAGTACATGAATAACATCGTTCGGATATACATGATTTCCTCTTGTATTGGTCATCGAAATGTTAACCATAGCTTTCGCAACCTTGGAAGCCGGTATAGCACGGTACGAGGCAAGGCGCCCCTTAAATATGAAGTCCAGCTTCGTCATGAGCACAGAAGCCAAATCTTCTCCAAGCCGTCTTTCAGCCCGGCCTCCAAGTAAGAGTGATGGACGAAACAGATGGAGTCCCGGAAACTGAAGGGAACATAAAGCCTCCTCCATCTCTCCCTTAACCTGACTATAAAAAACTTTAGACTTCGGATCAGCGCCCATACTGCTCACAGCGAGAAATTGACGTACCTGTGCCTGCTTGGCCAGTCTGGCTCCAGCAAGCACATAGTCAAGATCAACTTTGCGAAACTGTTGTTGTGAGCCGGCTTTCTTAATCGTTGTTCCTAGAGCGCTGAATACACTATGCACACCCTCAAAAGCTTCTTCATATTGATCCAGCTTGTCCCAATCTGTCTCAATTACTGTCACTTTGGGATGGACGATGTCTAACGGACGTCTAACCAGGAGCCGCACCTCGCTGATGTGATCACGATTCAGCAGCTCCAGGGTCACCTGACGTCCGACAAGTCCCGTCGCTCCCATAACGAGTGATGTCATCCCCATGGAAGCCCCCCCTTTTTCCTCTACTATAAGTAATAGTCCCTACGCCGCTTGAAGTACTTTACGTCCGAGCGTAAAAGCCGTTAGCAGCATGATTACGCCAACAATGGTCTGAAATCCGTACTGCTGAATCCATGCCGGGGTACCCTCCATCCATTTGAATACTTGCCCACCAATCATAGGACCTAAGAATGATGCTAGCCCTGTGATTGCTGAATACATGGCAATGAACATCGGTCGCTCGCCCTTCGGTGTATCTCCAATCATAAAGTTAAACGCTAACTGATTGAATCCTCCGACTCCAGCACCTAAAAGGATGTGAGATAGCACGAGGACCGGAATGATCGGTAGAATAGATATGAGGCCCCAGGACAAACAAGACATGGCAATCAAAGGAAGCGTCCAATATAACAATGTCCGATTGCTGAAACGTGCGTTCAAGTTCCCCCACACATAGAATCCCACCATCATGATTGCAGTCTGAACTACAGTCATAATCGACATAACGGAATAAGAGATATGGAGTACATCTAGCATAGCATAAGAATATAGTGGGACGACAAGCGTCTGTAAAAACAACCATGCTCCCAGAAATAGTGTAGATTTAATAAATGGCTGGTCCGAGAGTGGCTTTCGTACCATCGGCCAAAATCTTCGTTCTTTCGAACGTTCAAATGGTGGATCCGGGTAAAAGAAGAATAATGTTAAATTCGCCGCGATAGCAATCCAAGCAATAATGAACAAGATTAGAAATCCCATACCACCCGGATAACGATCTAGAATCACCCCACCAACAAACAGAACGAGCGCGCCTAAAGCATTCAATATCGTATTCCGAATGCCAAAATAGCGCCCCCGAATCTTAGCTGGAACCATGTCACTTATGATCGAAGTCCAGAGTATCCCTGATACTGTACCTGTAATAAAAGCACCCATGTACATAACCAAAAACGTAGGAATCCACCATTTCTCTTGAAAGACAAATGGTATAACTCCCGTTGCACCCCACATTAATCGGTTTAAGATGGTAAACACAATCATTGATTTCTTCCTGTACTGTAACCGTTGAATCAAATAAGCTGCCAAGATCTGAATAACATTAAAAAACGTCGTAACGGCAAGCACAAACCCAACTTCTCTTGATTCAGCACCCAAATACAGCAAATAGCCTGTTAAGAACGGTCCTCCCAGCAACGTCTGATAGATGACGGCCGGAACACCTTCCCAAGTAGCTGTTAACAAGTGTTTTCTCTGACTGGAAACCACCCGATGCGGTCTGTGCATAACTCTTACAGCCTTGATGGGGATACACTCCTTTGATGTCTTATAATGGCTGATTAAACTCTCTTTGACCCCATTCTACACCTGCATCTTCCACTGTCAATAAGGTACAGAAAATATTGTATGTACCCGCTTACATCGGTTTCCAGTAATACAAAAAAACGGACGCTGCTTATTAAAAGCGGCATCCGTTTTTTCCTTGCTCTAAGCGCGATTCACACGTTTCATCAAAGCTGACAACCTAGACACAAGCGGCTTCCACTCGCTCTGAAACCACCCGCTAGAATGGACTGCTGTATCCGATGTGAGCCCCACTTTTAATTCGGCACATTCACTTTCCATCAACAGAAGAGGCTCTTCACTTATCATCTTATAATACCTCAGGTGATAAGTACTGACGGTGTCGCCATGTAAGGTGACTACCGTATCATCACGAATTTCGATTATCTTGCCAGTCACAACCTTGGTACCATACATGACAAGTCCTCTCCTTTGATGGAATCAAATTGCCTGATGATCTAGTGCCTTCTAGTCACGAAAACGGGCACTCCAATCTGTATATTCGCGCTCTGCCGCATCTTTGGAATGTCCATAACGTTCTTGAAGCTTGCCTACCAGCTTATCCTTTTCACCTGCAACCACATCAAGGTCATCATCGGTCAATTTGCCCCACTGCTTCTTAGCCTCACCTTTGAGTTGATTCCATTTCCCTTTGAATACGTTGTTATCCATTCCCATTCACTCCTCTATTCGTCATTCTCTATATTTTGGGATTACCCGAGTGGCCCCCATCTGAATCCTAAATAGCCTTTCATTTCAGTAATTCGAGCCTGATATCGCCTAAAAATAATTAAATTTTAATTAAAAACTCAGGTTTTAAATAATTAGTGATTATTTTCACATTAAAGTCTTTTTTTATATGCTAAGATTCCATCGAATGGTAGTCATAGCGACTCACCTTTCCAAGCTTTTACCGGGTAAAAAGCCGCATATGTCTTATCACGTTAGAACGGAATAAGGTACTATGTCTAGCGCCGTATTCCGGGAATATCTTACGTTGTTAAAATGTTTCAACATTTTAATACCATATTTTTCACCAAAATATTAAATAAATAGTGGAGGTCATCTGTATGAAAAAGAAATTGTCCATCATTTTGTCCGGCACACTGATCCTTGGCGGTCTACTCGCAGGTTGTGGAGGAGACAAAGCTCCCGAAGCGAACGATACAAACAAGCCTCAGACGGAAGCACCTGCTGGTGATGTAAAAGTAGGAGAATACAAAGACGGAACTTACTTCGCACAAGGTGAAATGAATGAGAAATCGGGTTGGCAGTCCAATGTAACCCTTAAAGTAGAAGGCGGAAAAATCACTGACGTGGATTGGAACGCTACGAATATTAAAGCCGGACCTGATAAGAAAACTGTATCTGAATCCGGTGAGTATGGCATGAAGGCAGGCGGCGCTCAAGCTGAATGGCATGAGCAAGCTGAGAAAGCAGAGCAGTTCCTGATCGAGAAGCAAGATCCTAAAGCCATTACGGTGAACGATGAAGGTAAAACTGACGCAATCAGCGGTGTTTCCATCAGCGTAGACGAGTTCGCAGAACTTGCTCAAAAAGCACTGCAGGCTGGCCCAACCGAAGCTGGTCCATACAAAGATGGTGCCTATCACGCTGAAGGTGAGATGGATGCAAACAGCGGCTGGAAATCAACCGTTGATCTGACCGTTGTTAACGGTAAAGTTGTTGCAGCTTACTTTAGCGGCGTTAACGCAGCAGGTGAAGACAAACAAGACTTCTCCAAAGAAGGTAAATATGGCATGAAGGAAAAAGGCGGTGCTCAAGCTGAATGGCACGAACAAGTTCAAAAAGCACAGCAATTCTTCCTTGAGAACCAAGGTGTAGGTAGCGTAAGCTTCAACGACGAAGGTAAAACGGATGGAATTAGTGGTGTTTCCATCGGTGTTCAAGAATACTTCAAACTGGCTGAAAAGGCACTTGAAGGAGCTAAATAATCGTTTGAAAGAATAGACTACATGCAGAAGATCGGGAGTTAGCTCCCGCTTCTGCCCTTTATAACACACTGTAACTAATGAGGTGACGATTGTGAAAAGGATTGTTTTATTAGGCGGCGGTTATGGCGGCGTTCTAACAGCGAAAAAGCTGGCTAAAAAGTTTAAAAAGAGTAAAGATGTTCAGATTACACTGATCGATCGCAATCCATATCATACTCTGCTGACTGAACTTCATGAAGTAGCATGTAACCGGACACCAGAGGATTCGGTAAAGATTGATCTTAAAAAGATATTTGCAGGGCAAAATGTAAATGTCGTACTGGATGAAATCAATAACATCGACTTCGATGGTAAGAAATTGACTTCAGAAACAGCTGTTTATGAATATGACTACCTGGTCATTGGTACTGGATGTAAGCCAACCTTCTTTGGCATCCCAGGTGCAGAGGAAAATGCATTTACCCTCTGGTCCTTTGAAGATGCTGTTCGCTTGAAAGAACAAATTCGTCACAGCTTCCGTGAAGCAGCTAAAGAGCTGGACCCTGCAGTACGCAAGTCCAAACTCTCCTTCGTTGTTGTAGGTGCTGGTTTTACGGGTGTCGAACTTATCGGCGAAATGGCTGAGTTCCGCGATGAGCTGTGCAAAGAATTTTATATCGATAAATCGGAAGTTCGACTCGTTGTTGCTGATATGGCACCAAAAATCTTGCCAATCCTGCCAGATAAGCTGATTGCTAAATCTGAGAAACGTCTTCAAAAAATGGGTGTTGAGATCATCACCGGAGCTAAAATCACTGGTGTCGGTGAAGACCGCGTCATTCTTGGAGAAGGCAAAGAAATCATTGCAAGTACGATTGTCTGGACTGCTGGTGTCGAAGGTTCCGATCTTGTCGGAAACCTGGATCTTGAACAACAAGGTCGTAAGCGTATCGTAACCAACGACAAGCTGCAAAGTGTTGATCATGAAAATGTGTACATCGTAGGCGATAACATTTTCTTCATCCCTGAAGGTGAGACTCGCCCTGTACCGCAAATGGTTGAGAACGCTGAGCATGCGGCTCCACTCATCGCACACAACTTGCACGCAGATATTACAGGCGGAACCAAGAAATCTTATAAACCAGCGTTCCACGGAACTATGGTCTGCATTGGTAGCCGCTACGGTGTCGCAAATGTAGGACTGCCGAATAAAATGTTCATGCTGACCGGATTCATGGCGATGCTGTCCAAACACTTCATTAATATGTTCTACCTGTTTACCGTTGCTGGATTCAATAAAGTATGGACTTATATGATGCATGAGTTCTTCCATGTTAATAACCGTAGAAGCTTTGTCGGAGGACATTTCTCGAAGCGTTCCCCGAATTTCTGGCTCGTTCCACTTCGTATTTATCTTGGGGTTATGTGGCTGACAGAAGGCTGGGAGAAGTTGCTTAAAATTATCGATGATCCGAACCGCATTTTCTTAATCCCTCCTGCTCCAACAGCAGATGGAACAACTGCAGCCAGCCAAGCAGTGGAAGCTGTTACTCAAACTGTAGATGCACAAACTGCTGCTTCTGCAGTATCGACTGCCAAGGATGCTGTTGAAGCCTTGCCGGTACCTGGATTCATCAGTGACATGGTAAGTGGATTTATGGATATGTTCTTCTATACAGCAGATGGCGGTTACACAGGTCTTGCTTCTGTATTCCAAATCGGCATGGTTGCAGCTGAGATCGTGTTCGGTCTAATGCTTATCGCTGGTCTGTTCACAGCCGTAGCTTCCATTGGTACCATCGCAATGGGTGTTATGATCTGGACATCCGGTATGGCTCCTTATGAAATGTTATGGTTCGTAACTGCTGGTATTGCAACAATTGGCGGAGCAGGAAGCACATTTGGTCTTGACTACTACGTATTACCTTGGCTCAAAAAACATTGGAAGAACGTTCCTCTGGTGAAAAGATGGTACTTGTATACTGATTAGGAAACGATATTGATGATAAGACGGAAGTCATGTGCATGTCATATTGCATATGACTTCCGTTGTAACTACAGAATTATTTAAGGACTTTGATCCGCAAAACGTCTTCGAAGGAGTGGGCTTTTATGAATTCTCGACTGATGAACGATACCTTCCGTCTACTGCAAGAAGAATGGTCCCCAATCGCCGGAATCATTCTCGATGTTCCTTGTCGTGATATGAACCGGATGGCTGACGTGCTGGATCCTCATCAGTTGGAGCCTGAGCGGCAGACGGTTCTAATGGCCCTCTACAGCTTGCTCTACATGGCACAGGAGCGTCATCGCAACTGTTCCTTCAGTGATCCCGAACTGACCAAACATATATTGGATGGTGACTATCTATATAGTTTCTATCTACAGTTAGCCATCAAGTACCGCGAGACCGATCTTGTGTGTTATCTGTCTCCTGTACTCAAACGGCAGCAGATCGCTTTAGCTGAAGGACGCTTCGTAGATGAAGATCTAACGAAACAATTCGAGACATTTCTGTGTGGAGAATTTAAGCACAAGCAGGCAGGTAGAGCCATGTAGCGGGGAGGAATCCGAGATGAAACTGCACGAAGCACTGAGCATAGATATTAACCGGGTAAACCGGGAAATCGAGAACATTGTAAAATTTGATCCCGATCTCCCCCGTTCATCTATTGTAGCCAAAAGCGTGCTGGACTTGATCCGCTCTGGCGGTAAACGTCTTCGCCCAATTATGGTGCTCGTGGGTGCTCGCTTCGGACCGAAGCCGCTTGGGCGCAAACAATGGCAGCTTGCAGCAGCAGCTGAATTCATACATGCCGCTTCCCTCATTCATGATGATGTAATTGATCGATCGGATCTGCGCCGGGGAAAGCCGGCCATGCATTTGAAGACAGGTGTAAGTCAGGCGGTTCACATCGGCAATTATATGTCACTACGTATTGTTGAGCTGCTCTCGCAGTATTCCTCCGATCAGGAACGATACGTTCATGATTTATCTTCACTTGCTAGCACACAGCTGTGCATCGGAGAATATCAACAAATGTCTCATGCTTTTGATTACGATCAAACACTGGAACAATACGTGGAGAAATCTCGTAATAAAACCGCCCAGTTGATGGCCACGTGTCTGCGGACCGGTGCCCTCTCCTCGGGCTGTGACACACAGACGGCAGACCTGTTATATGAATTTGGCGAATGCCTAGGTCTTCATTTTCAAATTCAGGATGACCTGATGGACTTCACAAAAGATGCCGAGACACTTGGCAAGCCAGCCGGAAGCGATCTCCGGCACGGTCAGGTGACCCTTCCTGTCATGTATGCTTTACAAGATCCCGCTTTATCCGAAATGATACGCTCCATTGGCCCGGATTCTTCTGAGGCTGACATTCAGCAGGCTCTCGAAGCCATACGGCGAAGTGGAGCGCTTGAGAAGACAGCTCAGTTCAGTCACTCGTTTCTAGAGCGTGCAGAAGCTATCATTCAGCAGTTATCCCGTTTTCCTGCATATCAAGATCTGGGCGTCCTTCTTCAATATTTCACCGCAGCTTAATCTAAAACAATCCAAATAAAAGGTGTCTGAGAAGCCTATACAGCGGCTGCTCAGACACCTTTTTTTAAAACTGAGGCAAGATTGCGAGATTTCGCTCCCTTCTTTCTGGGATATCCGAAGGAGAGCGAGCAGATTATACGAGTAGAACAACAGCACCTAACAGAATGAACAATAGTAGATAACAGGTATCTTGAAATGCCCATGTGAGCTTGTAGAGGCTGGTACGCGGTTCGTTTATAACAAAACCTCTGGACTCCATCGAATGAATGAGATCCTGCGCCCTGCGGAAGGCACTGACCGTTACAGGCACGAGCAAGGAAACCAGCATCTTAGCTTTATCCTTCCAAGGCAGTTCCTTCAGATCTGCTCCACGGGAGGCTTGAGCCTTTAAGATTTTGTACGTTTCATCGAGAATTGTCGGGATAAACCGAAGTGCAATACTAATCATGAGACTTAAACGTTCTGGATGCAGCCCGATATGCTTTAACGGCTTTAGAACACCCTCTAATCCCAAATTGAGCTTGCCTGGCGTTGTCGTAAAGGTAAGGATGGCTGTAAATGATACTAGAAGAGCCATACGCAGCACGCTGAGTAGCCCCAATTCCAATCCTTCTTTATATAGCGTTAATGAACCAATACGGAACCAGATATCCCCGCTCTTAACGGTTAGAAGCTGAACAATAAATATAAATATCATTAGGAAGCGTAGCGGTTTCATTGCTTTAATGTAGTATCTATACGAAATTCGTGTACTCCACATCACCAGGATGGAAAAAATGACCGTCATAAGCATATCAGGCCATGAGGATACAAGAACAATCACTACAACGTATAGAAGCATAGATACAAGTTTAGCTCGTGGATCCAGCGCATGAATCCACGAGCCTGTATCAATGCTTCTTCCGATTAATAACTTCTCACGCATGATCCTCCCTCACTTCCCTCATGTCTGAACTCCTAAGAGCCACAATCCGTTCTGCTAAAGACGCAGCGGTAATACATGGCTCTTCATGCTCAAGATCAAATCGCTTAGCCAGAATGCTCCAGTAGCGAAGTGGAAGCGGCACAGCCATGCCATACTGCTCCATGAGGTCCAGCTGGCCAGCTAGCTTACGAACATTACCATCAAAGACACACTGCCCAGCGTGAAGGATAACCCAGCGATCTGCGGCTTCCAGCAGTTCATCCATACGATGTGTAACCATGATGATCGTCTTTCCTTCTTCCTTGCACAACGTCTCCAGTAGCTGTATAAGCTCTTTCCTGCTAACCGGGTCCAGCGTAGCAGTTGGTTCATCCAGGACGAGAATATCGGGCTCCATTGCAAGTACAGATGCTATAGCCACCTTACGCATCTGCCCACCGCTTAGCTGAAACGGACTCCGCTGCAATAACGCAGGATCAAGACCCATTTTGCCAAAAGCCTTCAAAGCAAGTTGCTTCGCTTCATCTTCCGTTGCGCCAAAGTTCATCGGTCCAAAACACATATCCTTCTCAACCGTATCTTCGAACATCTGCTGCTCAGGAAACTGAAAAACCAATCCAACTCGCCGCCGCAGTTCACGCAGTTTCGGGGACTTCTCTCCTGCTCGAATCGTAACATCCAGCACAGATACCGTGCCTGCAGTCGGCTTAATAATGCCGTTAAAGAGTTGGAGCATCGTTGATTTCCCAGATCCGGTCGTTCCAGCTACGCCAATAAACTCGCCTGATTCTACATCAAGATGAATATCACGAAGAGCCGCACTCGCCCAAGGACTTCGAGCATCATAATCGAAAGATACTTGATCTAATTGAATGACCATAAGAAATCCATCAGCTCCTGTTCATGACTAGATCGCCCTACGTGCACTCCACGTGCCTCCAGCTCCTGCGCTAGCTTGTGTGAGAATGGGGCCTCTAAATTGCACAGTGCCATCAGTTCCTTGTTCGCAAACAATTCTCTAGGGGATACATCAGCAATAACTTCGCCTTCTCGCATCGCAAGCACTCTCTCCGAAGCCATAATCTCATCCGCATCATGTGTGATCGACAAAATCGTATATCTTCTTTCCTCATACATCGATTTCAGGATTCGAATTAAGTCTCCTCTGGCCTGTTCATCCAGCATGGAGGAAGCTTCGTCAAGCACCAGAATCTCTGGCTCCATCGCTAGCACGGAGGTGAGCGCTACTCGCTGTTTCTGACCGCCAGACAACTCCGAAGGATGCTTGCCAAGCAGGTGACTGACACCAAACTTCTCTGCATAGCGATCAATTCTCTCTCTCATAGTTGAGCGAGACATACACAAGCCCTCAAGTCCGAAGGCGATATCCTCTTCTACCGTACTGCCTACAAATTGATTATCTGGGTTCTGAAACACCATACCTACCTTACGACGTATGGCGCTCAAATGCTCAGGTATAAGCTTTAGTCCACCTGTTTCAACTAACCCATCATCCGGAAACAAAAGACCATTAAACAGCCGGGACAGTGTTGATTTACCACTCCCATTGCTCCCGGCAATGCTCACCCACTGCCCTTTCGTTACCGTTAAACTAACCGAGCGGATATTCTCCGACTCTCCGTCATACGAGAAACTAACATCTTGAAGTGTTAATACAGCTAGAGCTTGAGGGGTACTATCACGCTCATACTTGTTAACTTCCATATGATCTTGACTATGAAGTTCAGGTTTATCCACGCAAGCTCCCCCTCTTCTTCTCGTTCTACGTATATTAATCTGTAAATCCAGCAAATAAAGATAACTTCGACAGAGACGGCACCAAATATCTTACCGAGATCCCGATCAGAATACCTGTCACGATACCGGTTAACAGCAGTGCCGGTAAGTAATAGAATATGGAAGAAGTCTTGAAAATAATCGAAGCTGCCGTCAATTGGCCAATATTATGTGCTACACCACCTGCGATACTGATTCCGATCAGACTCAATCTCTTTCCACTTATCTTAAGAAGTCCATACATCACTACAAAACTGAAAACTGCACCAAACAAACTAAACAAGAAACTGGAAAAGGTTCCGAAAATCATTGCAGTTAGTACGGTCTTCAACACAATTAATGTGATTGCATCTCTTCCACGAAGGAAATACAAGCAGGTCAGCACCATAATATTGGCAAGTCCAAGCTTGGCACCGGGTACCGACAGGTTCACGGGAATCAGCGATTCCACGATACTGAGGACAACAGCTACAGCCGCAAATATGGCGATGATGACTGTCTTTTTTAGCATTAATGCTGAATCACTAATTGACAACGGCGTCGGTTTCATCCTGATCCACTCCTCCCGAAGTACCTTCCAACTCAACTAATACTTTATGCGGCAAGCAAACAATGCTCTGGTTCTTCTTATCAACAAAGCCAAAGCTTAAACACACTTTATCTGGACAATCTGCCTCGATCATTTCGATGCCATAATCATGTACTTTTAGAATATTCAGTCCATGATCCGTCTTGATCTCAATGATCTGTTCTTCTTCCGTTAACTCCACTGTCTTATACAATTGGCCGTCTACCGTAATTGTTGCCGTCAATGGAATATTGTGATTTTTTTCACTTTCACTTCCACCTAACCATCTCGGAACAAGAAATATAAGGGCTGCTACCAGTAGAACTGAAATCAGCACCATGTCACCGCGTTTCATAGGCATCTTCCTTATTTTTTGATTATATAAATCTTAGACGTCCTCATTATACTCACTCTCCGGCAATCCTTCAATGTAGGAAACAACCATTTTTGCACGTTTGAGAATGATTTCACAAAATCATCACCAAATCCAAAATTTTAATCAAAATTTTAAATAAAATATGAGAAGTCTCACATCCCCGCGTCAGTCGGCTCTGCTATAATCCAGTCGAAACCAGGTGGAAATGAGGAATTGATGTGAAAAAAAACAAGCTATCTCCGTTGCTTCTGCTCCTATCCGCCCTGTTAATTGTTGGGGGATGTTCAAACGCCGGCCCTAATTCCATAAATTCGAATGATAAGACCACTAGTAAACAGACGGAAATTAAAGATCCCATAAAGAAGTCATACTATATATTTGACACCATCGTTCAGGTGAAGGTTTATGATAGCCGAATCACAGATCAGCATTTCAATGAAATCGAGGAGCTTCTACACAAGATTGACGCTGAAATGAGTCGTACTAATAATACTAGTGAGCTCTTTAAGATCAATAGTAATGCTGGTATCAAACCTGTTCAGGTGTCTGAGGAGACTTTTAGTGTCATCCAAAAAGCTTATGATTATTCCAAGATGACAGATGGCCGTTTCAATCTTGCAATCGGACCTCTGGTCTCCTTATGGAATATAGGTAATGAAGGTGCGCATGTGCCTGATCAAGCCGAAATTAATGAACTGATTCCACTAAGCCAGTATGATCTGATCGAGCTCAATCCTGATAAGCGTGAAGTATATCTGAAGCAAAAAGGAATGATACTAGATCTCGGTGGTATCGCCAAGGGTTACTCCGCAGATGTTATTGCTAAATATTTGACAGACAACGACTTCCATAGCGCCATCATTGATCTTGGCGGGAACGTTCTTGCTCTTGGTCAGAAGCCTGGCGGTCGTAAATGGACCATCGGTATTCAAGACCCAGACCTTACACGCGGTATCCCTATTGGCAATCTGAAAGTTGAGAACCAGACGATTGTTACCTCAGGAGTGTATGAACGTTTCTTCGAGGAAGACGGCAAATATTATCACCATATCTTAGACTCGGAGACGGGTTATCCTGTTGATAATAACTTAAGCAGTGTCACCATCCTCACAGAAAAATCGGTTGATGCTGATGCGTTGTCTACCTCCATCTTCTCTATGGGACTTGATCGTGGTCTTGAATTTGCCGAACAGTTAGATCATGTGGAGGCTCTGTTTATTACGAAGGACAAGAAAGTATACATCACCTCCGGTATGGATAAAGTACTGGAAATGACAAATGACCAATATAAGCTCATGAAGTAATTAAAAATAACAGGGCATCTCTTCTAATTAAGAAGGGGTGCCCTGTTATTATAGTTATATACTGTCGTATGGTTCTGACAATTATGAGGATCTAGAGCAGAGCACATCGCTGTTAAGCTTCTTAAGCGCTCTCCTTAGTAGCCCTCATATAATTCACGAACATACCTGCAAAATCGGGATCCCACTGCGTTCCTCGGCCCTCTTCTAGAATGTTCAGCGCTTCAGACGCCCTCATACCACTCCGATAAGGGCGATCGGATGTCATCGCATCATAAGCATCCGCAACCGCTATAATGCGTCCATAGAGTGGTATTTCTCTTCCCTTTAACCCGTCAGGATAGCCGCGACCATCGTAGCGCTCATGATGGGAACGTACACCCTCTAGGTAAGGTGCCATAGCATCTGCTGGTTCAATCTGGCGCAAAATATTCTCTCCTTGCTCCGGATGTGATTTCACTTGTGTAAATTCTTCTTCCGTTAAACGTCCTTCTTTTAGTAATACATTATCCCTCACTCCGATTTTTCCGATGTCATGAAGCAGTGCGGTCTTATGCAGCAGATCAATATCTTCCTCACATAGCCCGGCTAACTTTCCAAGAAGCACCGAATACTCGGCAACACGAAAGCTGTGCCCCGCTGTGTAGGGGTCTCTTGCATCCAGTGCAGCAGCCAGCGCAGCAAAGTAACTGTCGAGCAGTTTCCGATTACGATCCTCACGCACCTGCAGACCACGAACCATCATGTTGAAACCAGCAACTAAAGTGGAGAATTCATCTGAATACAGATTAGAAGTCTGAATGAGGTTACCTTCCTTCACTTCGTTCATAGCTCGGTACATCTGACGGATGGGACGATTTACATCCTGTGTCAGGAGCAGCGCCCCTATATAGGCAAAAGCTACACCAATCAATAGAATAACTCCAGCCCAACCCCAGTACTCCTGAGATACGATCTCATCAAATTTCTCCAGCCTAATCTGGGCCGCCAGACTGAACAGAAATAATGGAAACGTTCCAATGAGCATCGTACTAAGCAAAAATTTCGTGCGAATCGCAGTGAACACATGTCCTTCAAGCGAAAAATCGACTCCATATCGAGACAATGCCTGTCTTCTTAGCTCTTTCACCACTGGCCGAATGGCTGCCACGGTTAAGAAAAACTCGATCATTGCATGACAGCTGGCAATCAATACAGCCCCAAGGGATGCTAACCAAATATAAAATGAAGGAATACTCAACAATCCATGGTTCAACATCCAAATCGTCATAAGTATGGCCGGTACAGACAATCCTAATAAATGTGGCCCATAAATCCGGTAAACAGCCCGCCGCGGCATAAGATGTGCTTGAAGATAGGCCGCTTCCAAGGATCCCAGATCCGTACTCGGTTGAGTTAACGCCTCCTTAATCAAACGAAGATGCCTCATAAATACACACATCTCTGCGACAACCATGATCAGAAACGAAATACCCATAATCATTAACAGGCGTATTCCTTCAATATAAGAAACCTCAAAGGTGGTAATCAGCAGCACACCACCCACCACAAGTACAGCAATTAAAGAACCAATCAAATAATTACGGATAAGCTGTTTTAAGAAGGACTTATAAAGTTCCATAAAATGCCTACTTTCGTCGCAATTAATAGTATTATGCCGGTATAATCACAGCTGTAGGGTAGATCGCAACCAATAGATATAAATTAGGTATAATTTACCTGTATATTGAATATCGTTGGAATCGACAAAAAAATCAAGCGATTTTGTTGCATATTACTCGTATAAAATAATATCCCTTGTTTTTTCTCATTCTATATGTTAAGATATTTGAATGTAAGTTGATATTTAACCCCGTAAGTTCCTCGCATCAAGAATTTCTATTCTCACATGAAGTTGAGAAAAATTCCTATTTTCTAACCCAAAAGTAAGAGTTTAAAGATGTTGGTTTTCTGATTCACACTGGAGCGGTCTTCGGAGCCGCAAGGACGAAAGAGAGGCAGGGCTTTTGTTGTATTGGAAGTAATGTTCCCGATATTAAACTTCAATCACAAGGAACCGACTGGTAGTGCCTTATTAGGCCGTCAGGGGTTAAATATATAGGCGCTTGAACGCCAGAATTATTAAGTACCCTGCAGAATACATTCTGCAGGGTACGTCTATATTTACATGATTTAGATGGATCAAAAAAGTAATTAAATGTTACACCACCCTTTAACATACATATCATGCCATTTATGTTGTCGATTCCCTGCCTTTGTGGCATAATGGAGCCATAGATCCGGCAGCCACAATGAAGGCATTTCGTTTGTACACCACAAACGAAATGCCTTCATGTTTATCGCTAATATTTTTACATTAAATGTAACATTTCTTGTCCGGGCTGCTAAATAGGAGGTTGAGGCTATCGGTATATCACTGTAGACGTTCCTTCCATTAAGATTATGAATACGGAGGATGTTTATATGATTATTCCTAAAACCGAACAAGGAAAGAAACCTAAAGATCGGGCAGGCATCTTCATATTTGCGGTATCCTGCATCTCAACCGCAATTCTAATATTTATAATTGTCGAGATTATCCTGAAGACCATGTTCGGAACCTTGAAGTGAACATTTGTACATCAGGGAGGATCATTGATGAAATGGATTGGTAAAAGCATCATATTTCGTTTTTGCTATATCTCAATCTACGATGAACCATAGTACGAGTAAAGGAGATTGACGATGAATTTGAATTTGCAGAAGATCAACATTAGAGAAACACTCGTTTCCCAGTTATCATTTTTTGACGAACAGCTCAAGCTCTTTCTCGATCAATATCTCCCCCCTACCGAAGATGTTCGGATTAAACGGGAACGTAAAAACACCCGAGCTTTCATTGAACGTTATATGTTCAAGCTGGAGCAGCACCTGAATAGCCATACAACTGGTGAGGATGTTCCTTGTCCTGATTTCGTTTTTCTAGGGAGCACAGTTACACTACAATATGTTGATACTAGACAGGTTATCTCCTACACACTATGTATGCCGGAGGATTCGGATCCGAGCAGTCACTGCATGTCGATCGTTTCTCCACTGGGGTTCCAGCTACTTATGGCTACTAAAGGAAGCCAAGTGACTATTGTGACACCAGGCCGGATTGCGGAAGTGAATGTAGTGGATATCCAAATGGCTTCACCATCTGATTGAACATCAAATAACACACTACAATAGTAGGTTATCTTAATAATAAGGGACGGTCCTAGATGGACCGTCCCTTTTTGTGCGAAATCAAAAATCAAAGTTGTCTGGGTCTGGACCAACACGGTGATCCTGATTCAATGCATCAATTTTCTTCATCTCTTCTAGGGTTAGTTCAAAGTCGAATACTGATGCATTTTCAATAATCCGATGTTCTTTCGTAGATTTTGGAATGGTGATTACACCGTGCTGCAAATCCCAACGCAATATTACTTGAGCGATAGATTTATTATGTGCATCAGCAATACCTTTCAGCACTTCATTATCCAGAAGCTGACCTTGCATTAAGGGTGACCAAGCTTCAAGCTGAATGTTCTGTTCTTTTGTATAGCTTAGTAAATCTTTCTGGGTCAGGAACGGATGAAATTCAACTTGGTTGATAACGGGTATAATTTCAGCATCTTGTAATAGATCTTCGAGATGATGCATTTGAAAGTTACTCACTCCAATAGCTTTGACTTTCCCCTCTTTATATAACGTCTCCAGGGCTCTCCAAGCTTCTTTATACTTACCTGCCACAGGCCAGTGAATGAGGTATAAATCCAAATAATCTAGACCCAGCTTATCCAAGCTTGTCTTATAAGCATTAAGTGTAGATTCATATCCGAGATCTGCATTCCATACCTTGGATGTGATGAATAGCTCTTCTCTTGTAAGCTGGTTCTCAGCCAGCGCTTCACGGATGCCTTGCCCGACACTACGCTCGTTGCCATAGATCGCAGCCGTATCAATACTTCGATATCCATGTTTCACGGCAGACTTAATTGCCTCAACTAGTTCTACTCCTTCTTCCACCTTAAATACCCCGAGTCCCATCCATGGCATTTCAATACCGTTGTTTAGGGTGCTTTTGCTTTGTAAATTGTGTGTCATCATTATGACCTCCTGAAAGTTAGTTAATAATTTTACGAATGCTGAATTGTTCCTGCAGTGCTAGTGTTGTGAGCTTGTCTTTCCTGAACACGACTCCATGCCGTTAAAACAACAGCCCCCAGCACCATGAGAGCACCAATCCATGTTGTATGAATCAAGCCGATACGAGCCGTAACGATTCCACCTAGATATGCCCCTATTGCTATCCCTGCATTAAAAGCAGAGATGTTAAGAGCGGATGCGATATCCACTGCTTTGGGTACATAGCGTTCCGCCAGCGTAACTACATAAACCTGAAGCCCGGCCACATTCATAAAGGCCAGTAGCCCCATAGCTAGGACGGTTATTAACCCTGCTACTTTATACGGTGCCGTGAGAGCCAGAATAAAGAGAATAACAGCCTGTATAGCAAACATATAAAATAAGGCTGAGAGCGGATTTCGATTAGCGAGCTTCCCTCCGATGATATTACCAATTGCGATAGCAACACCATAGAGCAGAAGAATAAAAGCGACCGATGTCTCCTTAAATCCGGTTATCTCATGAAGCAAAGGGGATAAATAAGTGAACACAGCAAAGGTTCCTCCGTATCCGAGTGCGGTAATAATGAGCGCGGTGAGCAGCTGCTTATTGGTAATTAGTTTAACCTGATCAAGAAAAGAGATTTTACTGCCTCTACCTAAATGCGATGGAACCAATACCATATTCGCGATCAAAGCAATAAGACCAATAATGACAATCGATATAAAAGCAGCTCGCCAACCGATTTGCTGCCCTATATAGGTTCCCAATGGGACGCCTGTTACTGTTGCGATTGTGAGTCCGGAGAACATCGTTGCAATCGCGCTGGCTTTGCGATTCTCCGGTACGAGTGACGCTGCGATGGTCGATCCAATAGACATGAATATACCATGGGAAAGTGCTGAAATAACACGGGCTGTAAGCAGCATGACAATACCGCTCGAAAGTGCAGCAAGGCTGTTGCCTGCGATAAAGACAAGCATAATCCACATCAGCAGCGTTTTACGTGAAACCCCTGTTGTTAACGATGTTAATATAGGCGCTCCAAATGTAACGCCTAGAGCATATAAAGTAACGGTTAACCCGGATAAGGTAATCGATATATTTAAGTCCTCAGCAATCATAGGGAGAAGTCCCACACTAATAAATTCTGTTGTTCCAATTGCAAAAGCGCTTATGGCAAGTGCAATGAGTGCCATCACACTTCGCTTTTTGTCCTGCGACATCTTTTCCACTCCTGTATGGTATTCACCGGCCGGGTGATGTTATTATCTATCTTGTGAATATAAATGAACAGTACGTACTTTTAAGTGCTATAGGCACTAAAAAGTACCTATAACGATAAAAAGATATGGAGGCAGTTGATCCGGTGACACAGAAAAAATACAATATTTCCGTTGAAGCTACACTTGAGGTGATCGGAGGTAAATGGAAATGCGTTATTTTATGCCATCTAACCCATGGAAAAAAACGGACGAGTGATCTGAGACGACTCATGCCCGCAATCACTCAGAAAATGTTAACGCAGCAGCTCAGAGAGCTTGAGCATGACGGGATCGTGAATCGAATCGTATACAATCAAGTACCTCCAAAAGTGGAATATGAGCTTAGCGAATATGGATGGAGTCTTAAATCCATACTCGATTCTTTATGTAATTGGGGCGAAGGTCATATTATCAAACAGTACGGCGATAAATCTGCTGTGTTGGAGGATAACATACTGAATAACGATACCTCTATGAGCTGATAAAAAACCCCTGACAGCTTAGCTGTCAGGGGTTTTTAAACTACTATACCTTATTAGATAAATGCACTTGTGATGATTACAAGCAGGATAAACAATACGAGGATTGCTCCAACTCCGCTACCGTATCCGCCACCTACGCCGTATCCTCCAACAACTTCACCCATGATTCATTCCTCCTTTGTTTTTAACCACACCATATCTTATGTCGCTGGAGTCAAATGGTCAGGGCGTTTCGGCAATCATGACGCCCAAATCATGCGTCAGTGATCTGTATTAAAAAAGACAAGTCCTAAGACTTGTCATTAAACTTTCTGATTAAGATTGCAGCAGCATCTCAATATCTTGCTCCATATCTAATGGGTCTGTAGTCGCCTCAAACCTTTTGATCACTTCTCCCTCTGCACTGATCAAGAACTTCGTAAAGTTCCATTTAATTGAATCTCCAGGCAGATAATCCGGGTATTTCTCATTTAACATGGCTGTTAGTAATTTGGCTACAGAATGAAACGGATTGAAGCCTTCGAATGGTTTGGATGCAGATAAGAATTTAAACAAAGGATGAGCATTCTCCCCACGCACTTCAACTTTCTGAAACATCGGAAAGGAAACACCATAGTTAATCATACAAAAGGTATTTACTTCTTCATTCGTACCTGGTTCCTGTTCTGCAAACTGATTACACGGGAATCCTAAAATTACAAATCCCTTCTCTTTGTACCGATCATATAGCCGCTGTAAATCGGCATATTGGAAAGTGAATCCGCATTGGCTTGCTGTGTTCACAATCAGAATGACTTTCCCTTTATATTCCTCAAGCGAAACTTCTCTTCCACTCATTAAGGTCCCGGTAAAATCAAATACGTTCATACCTGTTTCTCCTTTGAATTCTCAAATGGTTTACTTAGACTATATCGGTCAAAGGAGTCTCGCTTTACACAATAACCTTATTCACTTGTCCCTGTCTCTCATCTGTTTCATAGCCTGATGGCCGAATACAGCGAAAGCCCCCGTCAGAATTCCTTGAATAATCGCCTCAACCCCCCAGCCCATGATACCTATAGCAGAAAGTACAGCGAACACAACTACAATATACACGATGCTCCAATTAGGCACTTTCGGGGTAAGTTTCAGAATATAACCAATAACCCAACAAGCCGCTACGACCATTAACAACTTCGGATCAATCATTTCAAAAATCATGTTCCATTCCATTTCGCCCACGACCTTTCTGTTATGAACTTAATGATGCTGCCTTTCTACTTCATTCTATGAAAGTTTTTAAGAATAGCTTGTTCATTAGCATATTATCTCGAAAATAAGATTAGTACTGATTAGCCCCCTGCCCAGCACACTTTATAGGCAGAAGCATACCTTAGGGTATAACTTAAATATGGGAGTGAACTCATTGAATCATTATCAAATGCATCAACACCCAATGCACCACCATCACCAAGCACATCAAATGTCACAACCACTTGTTGTATATCCTGTCGATCCATGTGTTGTAG
Organism: Paenibacillus sp. FW507-14B1B; assembly: GCF_058781425.1. Lineage (NCBI taxonomy): Bacteria > Bacillati > Bacillota > Bacilli > Caryophanales > Paenibacillaceae > Paenibacillus > Paenibacillus sp. FW507-14B1B. The sequence continues at coordinate 168,128 of NZ_JBYSWS010000003.1, forward strand.
AAACCTTACAATCGGTTATGGGAAAACGTGTTGTTATTGAAACGACACGCGGAAGCGTGGAAGGATGCGTTGCTGGCGTAAAACCAGATCATGTCATTATCGAAACTAGAGGTAGAAAATTCTTCGTTCGTATCGCTGAGATTGTATGGATTATGCCTGAATAATAAATATAAAAGAGCTGCAGATCCGCAGCTCTTTTTGATCATTTTATCCTTTTTTTTAGACTATTAAATGAAGTATAAATGCAGATAACAACATAAATAGTATGAGAAAAACGAGTTTATACCCTGCGCTAAGATACCGATTACTCCCTGTTTTTCTCCAGTATAAGAACGGGTAGGTACTAGATATCACAATAATAGATACTGCTGTAATGGTTGCTAATTCGATAGAAATGATATTCAGCTCCCTGCCACTTTTTAGACTTAATATGTGTATATTACGTACCACCCACCAGTATTACAGTAATTCATGGCGATGGTATTTTTAATAGGCTTAATATATAAACACACAAAATACCTTTAGGTTATATCCTCCAGTATTAGGTTTTTAAAAGCAGCAAGGAGTGAATGCACCTTAATTATGTCAATTCAACAATAGCAAAATAGCGCAACCCCCATATCAGAGAGCTGCGCTAATTATCCCTTTATAGCTAGGTTACCGAAAAGAGTTGAGCTAAAACATATACTCTCCTTGTTAACCACCCAGCTTGTCTTGAACAGATTGAAGCTTTTGTTTGCTTGATGAAGCTTGATCCCGGCGATCGTCGATTTTGACAGCTGTGGATACACGTTTGGCACCGGATAAGAATGGCGCTTCATGAAGCGCGGCAATAGCCTGCCATACATCGCTCAATTCACCTTCGATAATTGTACTCATTGACGTCAATTCATATGAGATTCTCTCCTGCTTCTGCAGCACCCTCTGCATCTCTGCAACATACATACTTAGGCTTGTTGTAGCCGTTCCAATCGGAATGACAGTTACTTCAGCAATGGCCATGGACGATAACCTCCTAATATAGGCTTTTACATAACATTATTGTACCAGTCTAGGACATCATTTCAAATTCTCATATGAACCGATTCTCGTTCAAATAATGCTCTCAAACGCAATGACTCATAAAGCGTGTATCTCCTTAGAAAAGGTCGTAATTCGTCAAAATGTGCGAAATCTCACCCTCTTTTGGCGGATTGCAGATTGGCGATTTCCCTCCTCATTTGCTATAATTCACCTTGCGTCTATTTTTAAGAAAAGAGTTTACAAGCACAATATATTGGGTTAAATTTAATAAACATCAACCAAATATAGTGTATGCAGGTGTTTGACACTTCATAGAGTTGTCACACTTAATAGGGAAGCATGGTGCAAATCCATCACGGTCCCGCCACTGTAAAGGGTTTTAGATCGCATTTTTTGCGTTTCTGAGATGACTTCGGCTTTAAGCCACTGAAGGCTGCGTTAGACCTTTGGGAAGGCGCCGAACTCTATACCCCAAGTCAGGAGACCTGCCTGTATACAGTAAAGCACCTATCCTACGGGAAATTAGGAAAGTGTTCTCTTACTGCGTCTGTACATATCAGCGAGCCCTAAAACGGCGGCTCAAGCTACTATGCACACTTCACCCACAGCGCATACGAACATTTTCAGCCTTCCTAAGGTTTGGAAAATGTTTTTTTAATGTTCTTTTTCCCATTTCCCCCTAAGAAAGCGAGGATTTACCCATGCCCCAAATCGTAGTTAAACCGAACAACCGTCAATTAGCTTTTGATCCAAATCGCCTCTCTGTATATGCCGATCGGATTTTGAATGAACTAGACATGCTGAATAAGGAGCAACTGCTTCGCGGTGTGAATTCTAAACTCCGTGGCGAACAAGTAACTGGTGAGGAGATCAGCAATGCGTTCACCATGTCGGCACTCGAGCTTGTTACTAAAGAAGAACCGAACTGGAAGTTCGCAGCGGCTCGTTCGCTTTTGACATCCTTATATAAAAAAGCGGCTAACCATCGTCGTTACAAAGCTTATCCGGACGAGCCATACGGTAACCTATATCCTCTCATTACTGAGCTGGTGCAAAAAGGTATCTACCGTGAAGAGCTTCTGGAATGCTATACCAAAGCACAAATTGAAGAACTCGCAGAAACAATTGATTATACCCGTGACTTACTGTTTGACTATATCGGACTGTTGACACTCGCTGAGCGTTATCTTGCTACTGATTTTGATGGTCGTGTGATGGAGCTTCCGCAAGAGCGTTATATGATTATTGCCATGTACCTCATGCACAAAGAGCCTGCAGAGAAACGTATGGATCTTGTTAAAGAAGCATACTGGGCAATGAGTAATATCTATATGACCGCAGCAACGCCAACCATGTCCAACGCCGGCAAGAAGGTAGCAGGTCAGCTGTCCAGCTGCTTCATCGATACCGTGGATGACTCACTTGAAGGCATCTTCGATTCCAACACGGACGTAGCTCGTCTCAGCAAAATGGGTGGCGGCATCGGCGTTTACCTTGGAAAGGTTCGTGCCCGTGGTTCAGACATTCGTGGACACAAGAACACAAGCTCCGGCGTTATCCCTTGGATTCGTCAGCTGAACAACACCGCTGTTAGCGTAGACCAGCTTGGTACACGTAAAGGTGCAATTGCCGTTTATCTGGATGTATTCCATAAAGACATCCTTGCCTTCCTAGATCTGAAGCTGAACAATGGTGACGAGCGTATGAGAGCACATGACGTGTTCCACGGCGTATGTCTACCTGATATGTTCATGGAAGCTGTTGAAGCTCGTGATGAGTGGAGTCTCTTCTGCCCGCACGAAGTGAAGAAAGTAATGGGTTGGAAAGACGAGAACGGTCGTCCGCTCGGTCTAGAAGACTTCTATGACGAGAAACTTGGCGAAGGCAAATTCCGTGAAAAATATGCAGAGGCTGTAGCGAATCCACAGCTTTCCCGTATTACGGTTCAAGCCATCGACATTATGAAACGTATTATGAAATCCCAGCTAGAAACCGGTACACCGTACATGTTCTATCGTGACACGGTTAACCGCGCTAACCCGAACTCCGCACACGGTATGGTTTACTCATCTAACCTGTGTACTGAAATTATGCAGAACCAATCGGCTACCGTTGTGGAACAAGAAGAGCTTGTAACCAAGGATGGACAGACTCGCATCGTCATCTCCAAAGTTCCTGGTGATTTTGTTGTCTGCAACCTGAACTCCATTCACTTGGCTCGTGCAGTTCCAGCGGGTGTGCTCGAACGTCTCGTACCCATTCAGGTGCGTATGCTCGACAATGTTATCGACATCAATAATATCGAAGTACTGCAAGCACAATACACGAACAGCCAATACCGCGCAGTCGGTCTCGGAACCTTCGGTCTGCATCACTTGCTGGCTCTTGAAGGTATTCGCTGGGAATCTGATGAGGCGGTTGCCTATAACGATAGTCTGTATGAAAAAATCAACTACCTGCTCGTTAAATCCAGTATGGAACTGGCCAAAGAAAAAGGTCATTATCCGAAATTCAAAGGTTCTGACTGGGAGAACGGTGAATACTTCACGTTCCGTGGTTACACCGATGGTGAGCATGAAGGCAAATATGTAACAACAGAACAGTGGCGTGAACTGCAGCAAGAAGTGCAGCAGAATGGTGTTCGTAACGCATGGCTCTTCGCGATCGCACCAAACGGATCGACTTCCATCATCGCTGGCTCTACGGCAAGTATTGATCCACTGTACGAACTTCTTTCTTATGAAGAGAAAACAACTTACAAGATTGCTAACCCAGCTCCGGACCTATCCGAAAAGACGATCTGGTATTACAAAACAGCCTTCTTGATCGATCAGAACTGGTCCATCAAAATGGCAGCCGCTCGTCAGCGTCACGTTGACCAAGCGCAAAGCTTCAACCTGTACGTTCGTCCGGACATCAAGGCTTCTGAGTTCCTGGAACTTCACCTTCATGCTTGGAAAGCCGGCTTGAAATCGACTTACTATGTACGTAGCCGTGCGCTTACGATTGAAGAATGTGAGTCATGTGCTAGCTGATTTTTCGATCCCTCCCAAACCCTCCCTTCCAAGGGAGGGCCCCAAGGGCTCTGCCCTCTGGACACCCGGAAATAGAGCTTCGATTAAGGAGTGATTTGGGTTGAGGTACGGCTTGCTGGTGTAAGGAGCGCTTACTCCCCTTCGGGAACGCTCTACTTTAGAGCGAAGATAATGAGTTACACGGGCGTTCTTTAGTGTTACTAACTGCTAGGAACGCTCTCCCTTTGGGATTTGCTCCACGTTTGTGCGTAACTTGTGAGTTACATGGGCGTTCTTTAGAGTTATTAACTGCTAGGAACGCTCTCCCTTCGGGATTTGCTCCACATTTGTGTGTAACTTGTGAGTTACATGGGCGTTCTTTAGAGTTATTAACTGCTAGGAACGCTCTCCCTTCGGGATTTGCTCCACGTTTGTGCGTAACTTGTGAGTTACATGGGCGCTCTTTAGTGTTGCTAACTGCTAGGAACGCTCTCCCTTCGGGATTTGCTCCACGTTTGTGTTTAACTTGTGAGTTAATTTTGCGCTTTTTTACCTCTACTACCTGCTTGGAGCGCTCTCCCTTCGGGAATCGCTGTGAGTTTAGTGCATAACCTGTGAATTAGGCGTTCTTTAGAGTTACTAACTGCTAAGAACGCCCTCCCTTTGGGATTTGCGCTATTTTAGTGCATAACTTGTGAGTTACTCTGTGCTTCTATACCTTTCATACCTGCTCAGAGCGCTCTCCCTACGGGATACGCTGTGGGTTAGTGCATAACCTGTGAGTTGTTTATGTTACTTCGTCCATCCTTCTGCTGTAAGCGGGCGATCCGCAAACCAGCAATTGAATATACTAACTAAATCATTTAAAGACTACATCGGCTAAGGATATCCCATCGGAAGAGTTTACGTCTGCCTTTGTTATCCCTTTGCGACCTCTATGAATACAAATCCCAAGCAAAGGGATAACAACAGCGGCTGTAGAGGGGATTTCCGTCCCAGATATCCGGCCTCCAAGGAGAGATTAAGCATGCAAATGCAAAAAATATTTAATACGGAAGCCCCTAACCAATCCACTCGTATCATCGAAGGTGAATGTTCAGGTATTCTGAACTGGAACGACATCCGTATGCCGCACATGTACAAACTATACAAAGTGCTACTCTTGAACCACTGGATCGCTGATGAGATTCCAATGTCCAAAGATGCATCACAGTTCCCACGCCTTGATCCGGAAGAACAGCGCACATTCAAAATTAACATTTCCTTGCTAGCTGTGCTTGATTCCATGCAGACGATGTTCGTTGGGGATGTAAAACGCTACTTCACCGATTCTTCCCTTGAAGCGATCTCGGCAATCATCGGTCAACAGGAAGTTGTCCACAACCAATCTTACTCCTACGTTCTCTCTTCGATCGTATCGGAGCAAGAACAAAAAGAGATTTTTGAATACTGGAAGCATGATCCGGTTCTTCTAGATCGCAACCGTTTCATCGCAGATATTTATCAGTCTTTCCGTGATAATCCATCACCACAGACTTTCTTCGAATCTATGGTTGCTGACCTGATTCTCGAAGGGATTTTCTTCTACAGCACATTCGCCTTCTTCTACAACCTGGCACGTGACCAGAAGATGATGGCGACAAGCCAGATGATCTCTTACATTCAGCGTGATGAGAATCAACACTGCTACTTCTTCGCTGAAGTGTTCAAGCAGCTACTTGTTGATTTCCCTGAACTGAACTCCAAAGAGAACATGGACTACTTGTACCGCACAATCGACCGTGCTGTTGAGCTCGAAACAAACTGGGCTCACTACACACTCAGCAACGTTCGCGGCATTGACCTGAACGAGCTGTCCGATTACATTAAGTACATTGCGAACCGTCGTCTGAAAATGATGGGCATGGAAAAAGCTTATGAAGGCGTAGATGTAAACTGCATGCCTTGGATTAAGCCTTTCTCCGACGAAGCTTTGAACGCAACCAAGACAGACTTCTTCGAAGCGAAGTCCCGTAACTACGGTAAAGTCGGCGACGACAACGGATTCGACGATCTATAATATAAACACATCAAAAAACCTCCGTATTCTTCCTTTTTGGAAAGGGTACGGAGGTTTTTTGATCTATGAAATTACAATACCGTTCCTTTCGGTGCTTCCTTCCTCCTCCCACCTATCTCCATCTTTAGATGCTTCAGCTGTGCCACAATAATCACACTGATCACAACCAGCAGAAACCATGAGCTTATCTTCCCGATATGTACCAAACTCCATGTTTTCTCCTGTCCCGGATATGTCCAAGCACCCAGAAACGTTGAAATATTCTCTGCAATCCAGATAAAGAATCCGATTAACAAGAAAGACAACGTTAGCGGCATCCGATAGGTGGTACCTTGCACATCAAATTGCACAACCGTTCTGAGAAATACAATAAAGAGCAGTGCAGTCAGCACCCAACGAAAATCCCATATATAGTGATGCGTAAAGAAGTTAGCATAAATAGCAGCACTTATTAATACAGTCAGAATCGGTAATGGCCACCCCGTTATCCGCAGGTTCATCCGGCGCCATGCCTGACAAATATAACTGGCAACGCTCGCATACATGAAGCCGCTATATAGTGGCACTCCCCCAACTTTACTCCAACCTTCCTCCGGATATGACCAAGACCCCATATGCACCTTATACAGCTCCAGCATAAGCCCAATCACATGGAACACGCAGATAACCTTAAGTTCATCCCATGTCTCCAACTTAAAAACTACCATGCCGATCTGAGCGAGCAGGCAGATGATCAGAATCAGGTCATAACGCGCTAGTCCTGGAACTTCTATATATTTGGTCAGCGCAAGTGTAGCGAAGATGATCACTGGAAAAATACACGACAGCGCCTGCTGTATGCCGAACGCCCATAGTTTACGGATGAATGTCATATATACCTCCTACTAACTATCTATTCAGAAGCTCCAAGCGTACCACAATCATAACGGATATTAATGACATCACCGTAACGAGTTTGTAATGAAATAGGGACTAGTATAGGGCCCACTAGAATTTAAAATCAATCTTCAAATCGCAGCGTAAAAATAATAGCCTGCTCAATACGGCTTAACGATTCAGGTGAGAAATCCAAGTTTTGAATTTTTTGATTGCTCGTTGATTGCATTCCCCATAAATGTATAGATTCTTCAGTAGTGAATGTCTTCGGTTCTTGATTTTGAATCACGCCTCGTGCGGTCAAAGCTTGATCCCATGGAGTCGTTAACGTAGAGAGACTTGCGCCCGATTCATTTTGGATGCTAACTTTTATCTTCAAATCATCAGCCTGGCCATCAATAGAAATGGCATCCAAAGACACGATGACTTCTATTTCACCCTCTGTCTTCCCGTCTACCGATTCAAAGAACAAATCCCTTATAGATCCGACTGAACCTACCTTCTTACCCTCCTTCCATAGATCGATGTCCAAGCTTGCATGGGGCCTATCCCCTTCATATCGCAACTTAAAAGCACCAGACATATCACCTAGAAATAACTTGAACTTTGCTCCTTCACCCTTGAATAGATCAACTGGTTTCTGTGTGATTTTTGTAGGTCCATCCTTACTTTTCATGACGGGCCCATCTGATTCTGATTCACATCCCGTTAAAATTAACAATATGATAAACATACAGGCCAAAATACGCATAACACCCCTCCTATTGGAAGACTTTACCGCAAATATAGAGTGTACACCACTCGGGGATTTAGCCGATTTCATACTCATATATAAATATATATCAACTTCATAATCTCAGTAGATACATCAATCATTATTCACAAAAAAGGATGAGCCTGAAAAGGTTCCCCTCTCCATAACTCATCCTTCATATTAAATGTCGACCACCGTATTCAATGATAATGGATTAGCATACTCCCCATTCTTACACAGCTAGATCCACTGCCGTTTTTCCTTTTTTCCGCAATAAAAATGTTAAGGGAACTGCTACAGCCGCAATGCCGGTACCGACCAGGAATACATCGTCGATGCCCATCGTCATCGCAATCGGTTGATTCATAACGCCTTCACCCACATAATGTGATGTTCTTGATACAATCAATGCGCTGAATATGCCGATGGATAAAGACGCCAGTCCCTGACGTGCCCAGTTCGTAATCGACGAAGCATGCCCCGAATATTCACTGGAGACCGCACTCATCGCTGCATTCGTAAGCGGCATGTTACATAGCGCTATGCCGAGGCAACGAACGAGCTGGAGACCTGCGATCGTGTAGATCGAGGTAGCTGCCGTAATATTGCTAAATGCTGCAGAACCTGCCACGATGATCAGGATGCCTGCTAGCACCAATTTGAATGGACCAATACGGTTATAGAACTTACCAATGATCGGTGACGCTGCAGCCATAACAAGCGCCCCTGGCAGCATGATAAGTCCTGTCTCCATCGGTGACAACATAAGTACTGTTTGCAAGTAGAGCGGAACGAGAAGCGTTCCCGTATACATCGAAACGGTCACAATGCAGTTTAAGATCAAGCTATAGCGAAACCGTGGAAAACGGAATACTCTCAGTTGAAGGAGTGGCGTTGCTGTTTTTAACTCCCATACGATAAAGAAGCTAAGTAACAAAACACCTATCGCAAGCAGCGATACCGTCTTCCATGAACCCCATCCCCATTCACTGCCGTGACTAACGGACAACAGAAGGAATGAACTACTGATCACAACAGATAGAAATCCGAGCGTATCAAAAGACTTTTTCTCACTCAATTTGTAGTATGGAATGAATTTAGCCACAATAAAAATAGACAAAATTCCAATGGGGACATTCAGAATAAATATGGACTTGTAGCCAAAATACTGAACCATCCAGCCCCCAAGAGTAGGTCCGATTACAGGCGCCAGCATGGACGCTAGACTCCAGAGTCCCATTGCGTAGGCCTGACGCTCACGATCAAACACTTGATAAATGATCGTCATCGTAATCGGAATGATCATTCCGCCAAATATCCCTTGAATAATTCGGAATGTAATCAGTGATTCAATATTCCATGCGGTAGCACACAGGGCTGAGAATAGAATAAAGCCGATTAGCGAAATAATAAACAACCGTTTATAACTTAGCTGATCGCCCATATAACCAACAACCGGGGCAACAATCCCTGTAGCGAGCAAATAACCTGCCATTAGCCACTGCACCGTGCTAAGTTCTGCACCGAATGTATGCATCACTACGGGAAAGGTGACATTAATGGTTGTGATACTTAATACAGCCAGAAAATTACCGAAGAAGATTGCGCTCATGATGAGCCAAAAAGATGATTGTTTTTGTGTTTTCACAAGCTGCCTCCAAACATAAATCAGATTGTCAATCGATGTGTATAAAACATAGAACCCACCTCAGCGCTCTTTCATGTAGCGAGCTTAAGGTGGGACCCTCATCAACTGGATTCATTTCAAGTAAATAACTTACGACGCAGTAAATTCAGCATAATGTAGAGCATATCAGCTTCATCCTGATCAAGCTGCTTAAAGGATTCCATAATGCTCTCATCGCCTTCACTTCGTGCGCCTTGTACAAGCTCCCGTCCAGCATCCGTATAATGAACATAATGGCTGCGACCATCCCGAGGATTGGGCGTCCGACGAACTAGCCCTCTCTGCTCAAGTGAGTCCACCAAATATGTAATCGTAGCCGCTTTAAGTTCGAGATGCTCTGCAAATTGGAGAGGAAGACATGGCCCCTGCTGATCTATAAAACTCAAAATCGAGTACTGATTCAGGTTCAAATCGTTGTTCCTAAGATATTTGAGAAACGAGACCACACGGTGTTTTGTCATCTTATCTGATAACTCGCGGTACACGTCCATTAACATCTCCACACTCGTATCATGACTGTGTTTCAGAATCATTCACCTCCAAGTTACTATTCAATTTTAATTCAAATATTCAAACTTGTAAATGGAATTTTCATTATTTTTCATTATATTTTCATTATTTATACCATAAGTAGTTCGAATAACTGTACTATAATATGAAATGAATAACATATTTTTTTAATAAAAAAAAGCTTTCACTAATCCGGCATCAGTGAAAGCTTGTATGATTTACACTCTATTCTAATCATCCGCCAGCAACTCTCGCAGCATCATCTCGCGGTTATTGACGAACTCCTTCATAATCATAAAGTGGTCGGTCTCTTCAAGACTACATTCATCAATCCCCTCTTCATGTAGTCTCAAAATCCGGGCATCTGGATAAGCCATCAGAATAGGCGAATGAGTAGAGATAATGAATTGTGAGTTGTCTTGGACAAGATCATGAATCCGGGTCAGCAGCGCCATCTGTCGGAATGGAGACAGCGCCGCTTCAGGCTCATCCATTATATACAACCCATTCCCACTGAACCGGTGTAAAAAGGTAGCAAAGAAAGACTCCCCGTGTGATTGTTGATGCAGTGACTTCCCCCCATAGGATTGATACAGCCCGGGGTGCTCACGCTCCAATGCATCAATCTCAGAGGCCACGTTATAATAACTTTCCGCACGGAAGAAGAATCCGTCTCTTGGCTTACGTACACCTCTTACCGCTCGAATATATCGGTACAGATCCGAGTGTGTCTCTTCCGTAGCAAATGAGAAATTCAGCGTCCCTCCTTCTGGATTAAAACCTAGAGCAGCTGCAATTCCTTCTAACAATGTCGATTTTCCCATCCCATTCTCCCCAACGATATACGTTACCTTCGGATGGAATTTCAGTTCATCAAGCATCGCTACCGCTGGCAAGTTAAATGGATATTGATCAAATGAAGGTATTCGATCTCTAAGCAAAGTTACGGCTCTTAAATAAGCATTCAAGGTGGAAGTATCGATCTTTTCCGCCCTCCTTCTTGCCCGCCTTTTAGCACGGTGGTATTGGTTCTAATCCATTCCAATATAACAGATATCCCATAAGCGAAAAACGGCGGACCCCCTCATACTCTTCAGGAATCCGCCGCTTCTATTATATATTCATCGCTATTTATTTCTCATTCAATAAGAATTGATAAAGATCTTCAACCTTCTCATCCGTTAGTGTTCCACTGTTGTCGAACACCTTAATCGAAGTTTGCGGGATATCCCAGTTGACTTCAGGAACAAAATCCACACGCTTCTTAAAGTCATCCCAATGATCCAGCTTCCATTGATCGCGCTCGGTCTGTCTGTCAATAATACGCTCCTTTTGTAAATCCATATCCTGAAGCGTAACTACAATAACCTTCACATCAACTTCAGCCTTAGTCAGACCTGCTGCTGAAATAACTTCTTCAATCCACTCCCGGTTTTTCAGCTCAGCCGTAAACGGGGAGATCATAAATACGTTCTGTCCTGCATTCAGGTTCTCAATACAAATATCTTTCGTTGTATCATACTCTAGATCACGAAGATTTTCCTTATAAAATGCGGAATCCCGATCATTCGGGTCCAGGCCATTTGCTTCCAAGAACTTCTCAACAAATCGTCCACCAACGGTATCACGATCTAGAAATGCCGCAGGAATGCGGACTGCAAGTTTCTTCGCAACCGTTGTTTTACCCGTTCCGGCCACACCAACAAAAAAAACTAGCTTTTGCATATCATACCTCCATCTTGAAACTTCTGATTTACTGCTTACTTCAAGCTTTGCTTGTGCTGTTGATTCTTAGACATGCTTCTTCTACTAATTCTTCCACAGCAGAATTCAAACGATCCGAAAGTACGTCTGCCATATCGAAGCCGCCATCTTCTGTACGAGCTACCTGTGCATCAACCGCATATACACCGCCTAGAATATGACGAGCACCGATGGATGACAGCACCGGTTTAAGTGAATAGTCGATGGACAATAAGTGTGCTAAGCTTCCGCCGATGAATAGTGGCAGAATGATTTTTCCCGCTAGCCCCTTTTCAGGGATAAGATCTAAAAATGTCTTAAGCACACCCGTGTACGAAGCCTTATATACTGGGCTTGCGATAATAACCGCATCAGCTTCTGCAACGAGTCCATTCGCCTTTACGATATGTTCACTCTCAAACTTCGTGTGAATCAAATCCTCTGGTGGCAGCTGGCCCACATCGATTCTCGTTACCTCGAAATCAGCATCTCTTAGACGTTGTTCTGCAAAATCCATAATGGCAGTCAGTCGAGATCCGACTGTCGGACTACCGTTAATAATGACGGCTTTAGCCATTATTATCCCCCCTATAGGTTCATTATCATGTCGCCTTGTTGGCGTTCAGTCCTATTGTTGTTCTTCTTTAGGACGGGCTTTTTTCGCCGCTATCCAGAAAAAAAGACTTCACAAGATTACTGTAAAGTCCTCCGGTGGTCCGGTCGTAACCTATTTAGACAAATTCATAGTGAATTCATCTGATTTAGTAACATGTTATCAATCCGTCTCCGCTTTTGTCAATGCTAGGAAGCCTTACACCGTGCGCCTTTCTCCCACTCTAGAACCCACCATCCATACTGAATAACGAGCAATAGCCCGATAATCGTTGAAGGTATTGTCCCATTAATGTAACGAGTAAACATAAATAGTCCAGCAAGTAATACATATAGCAGTACTCTAATACCATTCATTCGAAGTGAGTCTCGTCTAGGCAGAAGCAGAAGAAGTGACATCCCTTGTTCCTCAGAATGATCAACCCGATGACGATAGATTAGCCAATGTAGTCCACTATGCAATATAAACAGAACCATAGGCTGAACCAATAAGAAAATTGCAGGATTAGCTACAGGACGAATTAGGTCTAAGCTAAATCCCCTAGAAGTTCGCGGGCCTGAATTTTCTAAGGTAATAAGCCAGCTATACTGAAGTCGTAGCGTGGCGTAAATGGACAAGAGTGAAAGGAAGAAACTCCATAAAAAGATCAGCTGTCTTTGTGTCATTCTACACCTCTTTTTGCCTCAAATATGTTCAACAATCACAGGCGAACTTGCCTCCGTTAACAATGGAGAGTACATCATGAGTGCATGATTCTCTGTAATGACCTCATCTGCGACAAGATCCCCATCTAGCGCAAATGCTCTACGGCCAATGATATTATGCCTGGCATATCCGCCCCAGACTTCTTGAGTAAAGCGGTGGTCCTTCTCATATACCTCATAGTGATATAGCTGACTGCCACTGGAACGCCATTCTCCAACCAATTGTTGATCTGTTACCTTAAGCCTTAATTGATACACTTCATTCGTCGGATTAAAGATCTGAAGATCCAGATAGTTATACGCACAGGTTGCTCCGCTACCGAACGGCTGTGTTCGATTAGCATCTGGAAACACATCATAGCTGTGACGATGTCTTTCTGTAACCTTTAATGAGCTATGTAGTGTCATCCAATAGATGAGATTCGACAACTGACATAATCCACCCCCAAGCCCTGCTTTAAACCCACCATAAAACAGGACCATCCCATCCACATAACCCTTTCTCCGTGTTGGGCGTCCAATAGTTCTCCAATAGGACATCGTCTCTCCAGGACGAATTAAGAGCCCATCTAGCTGCTGTACTGCAATTTGTAGATTCACTATCTTGTTTCGGTGATACCAGACATCCACATCTTTCAATTGACGATAGAGCGGTGTATTATGCGTAAATATTAGATATTTCAACGGAGACTGCTCTGTCTGCTCGGCAAAAGTCTTCCGACTCATCATCCATTCCAAATAACGACGGTACATAAAATATCGCTTACCCGCCCACAGACGAAGTTTCGACCGTTTCACTGGCTTCATGTCTGTCCCCCTTCATTTAAAACGTCTACCCAGGGATATATTACCATATACATCCAATCCGGTAGGTGATTTCGAGAAATAAACCACCTCTTTATTCGAAATTCATATCTTTACCGCACTTCCTTCTGGGCAGCTGCATAGAGATAAAGCAGCCCAATAAATATAGAATGGATTCCAAGGAGGAGAGTGATGCTCGATATTTGGTACGGACACACCAATGAGCGAGCTGCATTTCGTCCACCATACAAGGACACGCCCACCAAAATATGAGCCCTTTGAGGATTCGGAACATCACCAATACTGTTTATCAATTTGTAACGTGAAACAGCATAAAAAAGCCCGGAGTTCTCCGGGCTTAACAGATTCATATTCTTACTGTTCCTTAACATAAGAACAATTAATGCTTCCACCATTTCAACCGAAAAAATGGCTCCTCCTTCACGCGGATTCGATGATCGTCTACCTCGGTACCGGAGAAATGCTTAAACCGTTCGCAACCAAATTCTAAGCGATAGTACTCACTTTCTTGATCAAAATCCGTGTGTGTGTGCATGCGACTAATTACATTTTGCATGTCCGAGAAACCTTCAAACATCACGCTCTCGCCTCCTGGAATAACCGGCAGCTTCTGCCCTGCCGAGGAGTTATCTTCCCTTCTATTTCAGGGTTACGGCAAGATCTTTAGCCACAGGTTTTGAAATACTAAACTCACTTTGATTACGCTTTCATTTTAACACATCCCTTGTGATCTGAGAATGTATCCACAGCTATATTAGCCATTCAAGTCCTCCATATGAGGACAATTTCACAGAACTGAAACAATTAGCATACTGTCAGAAAGAATCTATTAATATAACGCAGAATGTCAGGTAAGCAATACCTACAAAGAATAATACAACCTTATGGAGGTTAGCATGATGAACTCCGGTAACAATCGCTTGACGGGTCGCAGAGATATGGGATTTTATGCACTAAATAAGCTAGCCAGTGCTGGTGCTATTCTGTTACTGCTGACTATCTTATCTTGGTTCTGGCCATCTGGTGCCAGCCGGCCTGAGTCCATCCTCGGCGTCTCAATTCCACTTGAACACTGGGTATACGGTTATGGACTAATTGCCTCTCTTGCTGCCGATGCCATACTTGCCCTTCTCCCCTCATTAAGCCGCATGAAACAAGCTGCCTTTTCCGTTGCAGCAGGAGTTATGTTCTTTGCGTTATTTACTGGAGGTGATACAGATAACATCTGGATACGCGGGGGGGCCGGAGCGCTCCTACTTCTTATGTACTTCTGGGGTAAGCAGATCTTTACTAGTCAGTCGCTGACAACACCTCTATTCGCCCTTGTAATCCCGCTACTCTGCTGGACTATTATATAATTGATCTCTTATAACAAAGAACGCTGCCTACAGACGTTATCAGTCGATTTCGTCTATATAGGCAGCGTTCTTATCATTACCATTAAAAATCAACCATTATCAAGAAGCTTTATTGATTAGTAGGCTACCGTAAACCGAGTCCCTATAAACTGCGGGTCATCTAGCTCGTCAAGCATGGCAACCGCATAATCCTCTACGGAAATACGGCTTGATCCACTCTCATCCGTAACCAACCGATCGATTCCAATGCGAAACTGCCCACTTCTCCGACCAGGTTCAATAATGGCAGCTGGACTCAAATAAGACCATTCAAGGTCACTTTCTTGATAAATACCGTAAGCATCCGCATGTGCCTTCGCCAAAGTCCGTAGTTCTTCTGGGAACTCTGGTGTATCCATCAATGCATCCCCACTGTCTGTAATCAGACTGCCTGCGCCCCCAACAATGAGAAGACGCTTAACACCACCACGGCGTACCCCCTCAATTAAAGCTCGAGCTGCTTCAAGGAGTTCCTCTTCTTCCCCAAATTTCGGCCCGTAAGCGCTGATGACTGCATCATGCCCTTTAACCGCTTCGGCAATCGAGGACGGGTCTACTGCATTTGCACAAACAATGTTCATCTTCTCTTTATACTCACTAAGCTTGTCCGGATTTCGAACAACTGCCGTAACTTGATGCCCCCTCCGTAAAGCTTCTTCTGCAATTCGCTTTCCAATCATTCCTGCTGCTCCAACTACTGCGATATTCATATCATTAGTGCCCCTTTCTCCTGTGATGACTATGCTATCGTATTTCTGGCAATCCCGGTACTAGGGAGTCTAAATACCCTTCTTCCTAATTACTTATCCGTAAAAAACATTCTTCAAACTTTCACAATTCATATTTCTATCCGTAAAACAACCATAGAACTATACAAAACGGCAATAGTCTCTCCGATAGTATATATAGACATGCATAATTGCGAAACTTTTTTTTCACAATCATGACTTACGCCACGCGACTTTTTTCGCTCATGTAAGTCGAATAACAATGAATAATATGTAGTTTAGTCCCTCCTGTCTCGTTTTATCAAAATATGTTGTAAGGAGAGCTTGACCCCCATGAAAAAACAAACCAAACACCGTCTCTGCCTTGTGCTTGCTTGTTGTCTACTGCTATTAGGAGGCTTAAACACACCTTCTAGTAATGCTCAGGCCCAGCCAAAACAGAAAGCAACCTGGTTTTGGGATACCCCTATGATAAAAGACTCTGCTGCGGACATTTTGTCATTTGCAACTGCCAATGGTGTTACTACAATCTACCTACAGATGAATCAAGATGTGCGTCCAGAATACTATAAAAGCTTCATTCGCCAAGCAACAGCCAGACAGATCGAAGTTCATATTCTTGGCGGATCGCCCAAGTGGGCACTTGATTCTGAGCGCAACCGTTTGGTAACCTTTATTGATTGGATTAAAGACTATCAGGCTTCTGCTGCTCCATCGGAGCGATTTAAGGGTATCCATATTGATGTTGAGCCACATGTGCTTGGAGAATGGAACAGTAACCGTTCTGGTCTTATGAAACAATGGCAGGGCAGTATCTCCTTCCTTGTTGCAGGTGCCAAAGAGTTGAATCTTCCAATTACAGCCGATATTCCGTTCTGGCTTCATACACACAACCTACCGGACAATTCCATGAGCATGAGCCGTTGGATCTTGTCCAAGGTAGATGCCGTCGTCATTATGGCTTATCGCGATCAGGCCACTTCTATTCACAACTTAGCTCTGCCAGAAATGACAGAAGCGACTGAGCTCGGTAAGAAAGCCATCATTGCAGTTGAAACGAAAGCTAGCAATGAAGGTGCATTCATTACCTTCTATGAAGAGGGCACAGCATTCATGAATGAACAACTCAAGCTTGTCGATGTACTAGCAGGCAAGACTCCATCCTATAATGGTATAGCCATTCATGATTACAGATCATGGAAAGAGATGTCGGGTCGCACCATTACCCCGTAATTAATTCATACATTAAAAGGCTGCCGGAAACCGGCAGCCTTTATTCTTGTTCGTCCATCCTCCGCATAACTCCAATCATGGTGTGCTGCATCATTTCAAGCAGCCAAAAGAAACAGCAGAACGTAGCCGATGGTCAGTTTGGCACGTTTTAAGGGGCCCTTTTCAATCTGTACCTCTGTATTCATGCGTATCCCTCCACATGTAAAAGTAAGCTTTCCAACCCGCCAAAAATCTGAAACCCTGTATATATTTTCAGTATATTCTGCTCTTTATATTTTGACCCCAGCTAAATTTGTTTACCTCAGGAAAATCTTTGGATTACGGATACGAAATCGAAAGGTGCCAAATTGGATATATCCTTCTTCCCTAATAGACAAGTGAATACGATTCTTTAGAGTGGCTTGTCTTGAAATCCGACCTTTCTTGTGCAATAGTGAAAGTAGAATATAGAAGGAGGGATCGGCTTGTCCCTTGCTGAATGGATAGATACATTTTTCGGCTCGATGGAAGGACTGCTAGCGGTGATGCTTGCAGCAGCCGTATTCCTGGGCTTATACATATACTGTGCTGCACGTCTTCAAGCGGCCCGAATGGAGACGCTTGAACGTATACGCCAGTCATTGACACTCTACACACAGTTAGCTGGGCCTCTTACCGCCGTTGTTGATCGCTCTGAAGATGACAACATATCTGATGAGCATCTTGTGAGCCTCTTGCAAGAATGTAAAGCCGCAGATCGCCTTACCATTGATCTGTTGAAGCAGATTGATACTTATCTTCATGAACGAGACGATTCCCGTTTGCCACACCTAAGTAAGACATTAGAACGAGAGATGAATCTCCTCGTGAAAGAACGCAGTGAGCTTCTTCGACGAATTGAGAACCCGGGCTGGGGAACTGGCCTTTGGATGCTACTAAAACCAGCTGTACCCGGCATATCTTTCTCCGCTGCTATACTCTGGACCTTTCATCTAATCTCTGAACTTCGGAGCCCTGACGCATGGGGAAATCTCCATGTATGGACTCTATGGCTTACTTGTATGATTGCCACAGTATCCTTTTATCGGCTACTGATGGACTCCAAACGCCGTTCCCTCGGTGTTATCTTTTATGGACTCCATCTTCTGATCGCTGCAGCTGCACTCTTCAACCTATTCTGGGCTCAGGCATCCCCTTACGTGCTCGCTGTGCAGGCACTACTTTATCTTACAGGCTTCTGGTTTACCTCCACACGTTCGAGAAAAGAACGTCCTTATGCGGGTAACCCCGAGCTGCTGAAGATGTATACACAGCAATCGGCACGTAGCACCGAAGAACATGCCATCACTGAGAACGGCTCATCGTCCTATCCTGATCCGCTGCCTCCTCGTGACAGTAGTTCAGGTGGTAGAAATCGATCTTAACAAACAAATGATTAGCTTCGCCCTGTGGTCAATTTATGGCCCGCAGGGCGTTTTTTATTATGGGGGTATTCACCAACAAGAGTGGTATTCTAATTCCCATATCGACAAAATTATTAACTCGTGTTAATTTATTTACATGAGTTAAATTTAATTGTAAGCAGCTCGTATAAGGAGACCCTCATGATGATACCCCCAATCCCTTTAAGGGAACTTAAGAAAGCGAAGACCAAGATAGCTCTGTATGAAGCTTCCATGTCCCTGATCGAAGATCGCGTATTCCGTGATGTCATGCTGGAGGACATATGCCGGATGGCAGAGGTTTCACGAGTTACTTTTTTTAATATGTTCCGCAAAAAAGAGGATCTGCTGCTGTACTACATGCGTGTCTGGCTAACAGGCAAAATCATTGACATCAAGGAGCAGAGCCTGCGCGGTTTCGACGCTGTCCGGCATCTACTGGTCAGTGTTGCGGATCAAGCAAGAGAAAAACCCGGAATTATGCCCAGTCTGATCTCATTCTTGGCAGAGATGAAGATGCACCCAGAAATGCCGACGCTAAGTCATGCTGAAATTCAGCTCCTATTCCCCGGTCATGAGCAGATAGGATCGGAATCTCCAAACATGTTCGCCCTATTCGAACAATGTATATTCGAAGCCCAGCAGGATGGGACGCTGAAAGATGGAATTTCCATTCCGGAGGCTATTCAGTTTCTGTTTACTGTATTCTATGGTGCTTTTCTTACCTCCCAATTGTATGCATCAGAGGACATCCTCAGCTTTTATGAGACCCAGCTTAGATTCATTGAAGTTAAATGATAAGGAGGAATAGATTTGGGTAAAGTCGTGCCTGGCCGTTATACAGCAGAGATGGACGAATCATTTGTTGTGTTTATTATTGGAATGCGAGTGAACCGTGTATGGGCTATTCATAAATGGCTTCCTGTCTTTCTTGCTATGGGCCCCATGATTCGTGAACTGTACATGAACCGAGATCTTGGTTTTCTTAACGGAAGTGTGCATTTATCGTGGCGCGGGGCAAGCCTCATTCAATATTGGAGATCCTTTGAGGAATTGGAACACTACGCAAGACATGGAGACAAGCACCTGAAAGCTTGGAGAAACTTCAATCGCAGCATCGGAACGGACGGCTCTGTTGGTATTTATCATGAAACGTATCTCGTGCAGCAAGGACAGCATGAATCGGTCTACAACAATATGCCCATTTACGGACTCGCTAAGGCAGGGCGTCATGTTCCAGCAACCGGAAGAAAAGAAACAGCAAGTCGCAGGCTTGGTCGGGACAATTCCCCAGCAGTACCTACACCATCTAATCCAGCACAGCGTGGATGAATAATAGCTCATTATGTTAAAAGGACTTCCAGAGGATAAGCTCTGGAAGTCCTTTTAACATGTTCTGTACTACTTTATCCCCGAACGAGGTGAGGGCGTTGATTGTCTGGTTGTACGATGACCGGGCTTCTCTAACGGCACGGCGCCAGAGGATGTATTTCCAAATCGCTTGCGCTCCGTCCGTTCCATCTGGACGATTTGTCCCTCATGCACTACGATATGCAGTGAACCGAACTCCATGTCGTCTAGTAGGCTTGCAATGCGTTCCAGCCACTCCTCATCTACTTTTAAAGGTTTCGCCATGGATACCGCCTCCTTTACCGGGGGCTATGCCCTTGATATAAATGCTTATAATTAGACGTTCCATCCGAAAACAGTCGGTCTTTTTAAATAACATTGTTTTCCAACCCAATTAGTATGAATTAAACTTAGCATGGTCTGGAAACAGCTGTCAATGGGCACTTTTTCGTGTAAACCAATTTTTGAGTAGCAATGTAATCAGAGCCAGAAGCAACAAGAGCGAAGCTACGGCAAAAGAGGCTGAGAATTGATACTCATTGTACAGAATCTCAACATGCAGCGGCAGTGTATTCGTCTGTCCCCTGATATGTCCGGATACAACCGAGACAGCACCGAACTCTCCCATCGCTCTTGCGTTACATAAGATCACACCGTACAACAGGCCCCATTTAATATTCGGAAGTGTGACTCTCCAAAATATTTGCCAGCCTCCCGCACCAAGGGTAACTGCCGCTTCTTCCTCTTTCGTCCCCTGTTCTTCCATTAGTGGGATCAATTCTTTCGCAACGAAAGGAAAGGTGATAAATAGAGTCGCTAATACAATACCAGGCAGTGCAAATATAATCTTAATATCATGATCAGCAAGCCAGGGGCCAAGCCATCCTTGCCGGCCAAAGACCAGAACGAAGACCAACCCACCAATCACTGGAGAAACAGCAAAGGGCAGATCGATAAGTGTAATGAGCAGACCTTTTCCCCGAAAGCTGAATTTTGTCATACTCCAAGCTGCAATAACACCGAATAAGGTATTTAGCGGAACGGTAATCGCAGCCACGAGCAGCGTAAGGCGCAGCGCTGAGAGAGCGTCAGGATCGGACAAAGCCGCGATATAAACATCCACCCCTTTCTTCAGTGCTTCAGTAAGTACAACCAAGAGTGGCAACACAATCAGCCATAACATCACTATCCCTGCAACACTGATTAGCGTCCATTTTAACCAAGGTTTTTCTGCTGTCGCTGGAGAAGAAGAAGCTCCACCACGTATTCCTCCCATCCCCTGCGGTATGGTTGCTGTCATCTTAGATTCCTCCTTCGTCTCCTGTTTAACGAGTGGTCTTCCGCGTCCAGTGTTGCAGTAGATTAATCCCCAGTAACATCAGGAAAGAGATAAGTAGCAGTAATAGCGCAACAGCCGTTGCTCCAGCATAATCAAACTGTTCGAGCTTCGACATAATGAGCAGTGGGGCGATCTCAGTCTTCATGGGCATATTGCCGGAGATGAATACAACGGAACCATATTCTCCAATACCACGTGCAAATGCTAGTGCAAATCCAGTTAACAGTGGTGGAACCAGTGCGGGAAAGATTACTATACGGAACGTTCGCCATCGTCCTGCCCCGAGCGTTGCCGCTGCTTCTTCTGCATCCCGCTCTGCATCCTGCAGCACAGGCTGAACCGTCCTTACGACAAACGGAATACCAATGAACATCAGGGCGAGTGTAATGCCAAGTGGTGTGAAGGCCACCTTGATACCAATTGGCTCTAATAAGGACCCGATCCAACCATTCGCTGAATAGATCGCAGTTAGTGCCACTCCTGCAACGGCAGTCGGAAGCGCAAACGGAAGATCAATGAGGGCATCCCAGAGCTGCTTGCCGGGGAACTCATACCTGACGAGCACCCAAGCCAGCAGCAAGCCAAGGAAGGTATCGATCAATGCGGCTAGTGCGGCGGTCCCTAAGCTAACCCTATAGGAAGCGAGCACACGCGGATCAGTCGCAATGTCCCAGAACTTGCTCCAGGTAAGCCCCGTATGGTTAAGAAGTAGCGCCGAGAGAGGGACGAGCACGACTAGACTCATATAGAACACAGTGAATCCCATCCCAATTCCAAAACCGGGTAGCACTTGACGCTGTCCTTTGCTCCGGGTACGTAGTAAAGCCATCATTCCTCATCCTTTCCTGCCTTCAGCCTGCTTGGCTGATCAGCTGCCGGGCACGTAAATCTTATCGAAAATGCCCCCATCGTTAAAATGTTTCGCTTGCGTCTCTTCCCAAGTTCCGAATATATCCTTCAGTGTAAACAGTTCAATCGCAGGGAACTGATCTTTGAATTTATCCTTTACCTTTGCGAGCGTAGGACGATAGTAATTCTCCGCGGCAATCTCCTGCCCTTCTTCACTGTACAAATATTTCAGATAGGCTTCAGCCACCTCACGTGTACCGTGCTTATCAGCAATCTTATCCACCACAGCTACCGGGGGTTCTGCCAGAATGCTTACCGAGGGATTCACAATCTCAAATTTATCTGGACCGAGCTCGTTGATCGACAAGTACGCTTCATTCTCCCAAGCTAGCAGCACATCACCAATCTGACGCTCCACGAAAGTTGTTGTTGCTCCGCGGGCTCCACTATCCAGTACAGGTACATGCGTAAATAACTCTTTCACAAAAGCTTCAGCTTTCGCTTCATCATTGTTATTGGCCTTTAATGCGTATCCCCAAGCGGCAAGATAATTCCAACGAGCGCCTCCGGATGTTTTCGGATTCGGTGTAATTACTTCCACGCCCTCCTTAATTAGATCCGGCCAATCCTTAATACCTTTCGGGTTACCTTTGCGTACCAGAAATACAATGGTCGAAGTGTACGGTGCACTATTGTGCTCGAATTTGCTTTCCCAGCCCTGCTCAATTAACCCCGCTTGACGGATCGCATCAATATCGTATCCAAGCGCTAATGTGACCACATCAGCTTCCAAGCCGTCGATGACCGAGCGACTTTGTTTACCGGACCCGCCATGGGACTGCTGGAATGTAACCTTTTGTCCCTTCTCCTTCTCCCAATATGCTGCAAATGCTTTATTATAGTTCTCGTACAATTCTCGTGTCGGATCATAGGATACATTTAAGAGTTCGATACTTTTAGGTTCCGTGCCGTCTGTCTTCTCGTTATCTTTTGCGGATGCGGGAGTGTCTGTTTTGTCTGTTCCGCAAGCTGCCAAGGCCGCCGTCATCATTACCGCTAAACCGATCAAGACTCCTCGTTTCAATACATTTTTCATATGGAATCACTCCCCTACTCTTCTTTACTAAACATGGAATACAAAAAAAGAACGGAGGAAACCCGGAGAATGAGGTCAAATCGGCCCCTGAGCCGTATCTGCTTCATCTTTCGGGTGTTCCTCCGTTCATACGGTGAGAACAATCTTTATAATTCCTACCTGTTTAGTATGTTATAGGTTATTGTAATGACTTCATAGCAACCTGTCAAACGTTTTTTATAAAATTATCCAACATCCACATGCTCCACATTTCTAAAGGACATATAAGCAATAAACAATCCAATCAATCCGATTGTGATTGGAACCGCGATAAAAGAACTGATGGAGAAATCTCCATTATTGGAACTTATGAGCGAGATGAGAATGATCGCAGATACAATTGTGGTGGAGACTGATTTTTTACGCATCCCGAAATACAAAGGCACCATACTGATTCCGACTGCAGACAATCCTTGAATCAATATATCAAATCCTTGGTGAAGGAGCAGATCCTTCGAAGGAGCGCCTGGTAATATATGAAGCATGGAGTTCAGAACAAGAAAGGCGAAAATGACCAAGATATTTGATATCAGAAGCGTAAAAAGAGTAATCCCCATGATCAGCAAAATTTTAGCCGTAATCAACTTCTTTCGTGGCACCGGATACGTAAACAGAACTGAAATCGTCTTATTATTGTACTCGTTAATAATGAGTTTACCGATCAGAACCGCAGCGAAAATAACAAATATCACTCTTACCAATATGCTCATCGCCGTAAACACTTCATCAAATGAACTAAAAGCCGATTCAAGCTCCTGATCAATATACGGAAGAATCGTCGTAATCACGATGACACAAAGATTTGCGATCAATGCGCCCCTCAAGTACCATCCCATCTTGTGCTTTTTCAGTTCTAACTTCATCAACTTAAGCATATTTTTCCCCTCCACCCGTCTGATCGATAAAATATTCTTCAAGCGACGTACGTTTTTGGTGAATAGACTCAATTGCTATATCATTCAGAATGAGTGCCTTGGATATCTCCGGCTGCGAAATACCAGCTTGGTAAATCCGAATGGTGTGATCCCCGATCACCTTAAAGTTCTTAATCTTCAGATTATTTTCAAGGATAAATACAGCTTTCCGGCAGTCCGGGGTAACAATTTCGATATAATCTGAACTACGATTCTTGAGGTCATTCATCGAAACTTCCTCTTTTAGAATACCATTCTGAATGATGCCGATCGTATCAGCGACCTGTTCAATTTCACTAAGTAGATGGCTGGAGATA
The DNA here is from genome assembly GCF_058781425.1 of Paenibacillus sp. FW507-14B1B. Taxonomy (NCBI): domain Bacteria; kingdom Bacillati; phylum Bacillota; class Bacilli; order Caryophanales; family Paenibacillaceae; genus Paenibacillus; species Paenibacillus sp. FW507-14B1B. The sequence goes on from NZ_JBYSWS010000003.1 coordinate 192,619, forward strand.
AATAAAGTCATGCGATATTCCTGGCTGAGCATTTGAAACAAATCTCTGAAATCCTTAATTCCTGCTGGATCAAGGCCATTAATGGGTTCATCTAGAATGAGCAGTTCGGGTTTTGTCACGATTGCTCTTGCCATACCGAGTCTTTGCTTCATACCAAGCGAGAACTCTCCAACTGCCTTACCATCGACTGAAGTAAGCTTCACCAACTCCAGTGCATCGCTAATTGCTTTGGGATTATATAGCCCCATGTATTCACAGTGCAGCTCTAGATTGTCCTTCGCCGTTAATTTATCATAGAAAATTGGATATTCAATAATGCTGCCAATCCGCTTAAATAATTCAACCGAGGAGGGAGTCAGACGTTCTCCGAACAACTCAATTTCACCACTTGTCGGCTTCACCAGATTAAGCAGCATTTTCATAAAAGTTGTTTTACCCGCGCCGTTCGGTCCAAGAAACCCATAGATTTGCCCTTCAGGAATGTTCATGCTGACATCAGATACAACCTCTTTACCCTTGAACACTTTCGTGACATGCCGAGTGCTAACGATATAACTCATAGCTTACGCTCCTCCTCATTACTTGCTTCTTAACTACATTCTAGCTATAAGCTTTATCATATTTATTGCGCAATTCTTACGAATCTCTTAAGTATGTATCTGTTCAAGCTAGTCTGGACAGTTTTATGGTAAATATGGTCGATTTAAATGGTTTGCTCCGCACAATAATCTCTCCGTCCATCTGTTCCACAAGTCTTTTGGTTATCGTCAGCCCAAGTCCGCTGCCTTGAAACGATTGATTTCTCGAATCCTCAAGCGTGTACATTCGTTCAAAAACAAGCCGCTGATCCCGCTCACTAATCCCCTTGCCCTGATCCCATACATCCACGTATACATCGTTCTCATCACAGCGTAGGGTCATGCCGATCTTATCCCCATCCCCTCCATAGCGAACTGCATTGGAGAGAAGATTGTCAAACACCCGGCCTAGCGCCTCCTCATTGGCTCTGGCATAGATCTGATGATCTGGAATATCAATAGCTGCTATAAGTCCGCTCGACTCCAGCAGATCATAAAACATTAGAATGCTGTGGCGACACACCTCATTCATATCCACTCTCGTCAGCGGGATATTTTGGTCACCCGATTCCAGCTTAGCCAGATCAAAGAAACGGTTGATTAGATCCACAATTTCTACAGCTTTAGCGTGAACCTTTTGAAGTAAATGCTTCTGCTGCTCAGGGTCCATATTCGGATGACTGGCTATCATCTCTATGTAACCAAGGACTACCGTAAGAGGTGTTTTTAAGTCATGTGAAATATTGGCCAGCATTCTGCGCATCGCAAGTTCAGCCCGGGTAAACTCCAACGCATACTGGCGCTTCAGTTCAAGTAGCCGATTGATCGTATTTAGCAGTTCACGCATATCCGAATCCTGTGTTACGAGCAGCACTTGTTCTTCTCGGTTGGAATTCATCACGGTCTCCAGCTTCGCGGTGATATATTCCAGATGAGTTGCTGTATTCTTTCGGGCTATGTACTGGTATACATTCAGAGACCCGAGGATTACGATCATACCCAGGAGCAGTAGTGTGGGGCCCATGTTAGAATTCCCCCAGCCTGTAGCCAATTCCCCACAATGTTTTAATATATTGAGGTGCAGAAGGTTGATCTTCAATCTTCTCTCGCAGCCGGCTCATATGAACATTAATGACATTTTCATCACCGTAATAATCGTCATTCCATACCGAATTGAATATTTGCTGTTTCGTGAATACCTTGTTCGGATGCGTCAAAAAAAGCTGTAAAATCTGCAGTTCCTTCGCAGTCAATTTAATCTCTACGCCCTTCTTGCTCACCGTAAGATTATCCATGTTCATGGATAACTCGTTCACTATAATCACACGAGACTCGGACTGCGGAAATGGATCTACATAGTGTGTAGCACGCCTAATCGCGGCTTTCACCCTTGCTGAAAGTTCGATCATCGAAAACGGCTTTGCGATGTAATCATCTGCTCCGAACCCAAGTCCAATTGCCTTGTCTGCCTCTCCACCCTTTGCGGACAGAATAAGAATAGGGACATGACTCTTCGCTCTGATCTGACGCAGGAAGTCCATACCATTTAACTTCGGAAGCATAAGATCCAGCAGAATCAAATCGTATGTCTGTCTGCTGAACATCTTCAGCGCTTCTTCCCCATCATGTGCATGTATAAGCTTGAAACCCTCACCAGTTAAGTAACTCACAACCATCTCTCCAATGGAAAGATCATCTTCAACAAGCAGTATAGTAGCATTCATACAGCATTTACCTCCTATGTATAATTACAGTTGATTCCACTATGCAAGTGTGCTTACCTCGAAGAAAAATTGAATCGGCGCGGTCCCAAACACCGTGCGGCCTGCGGCGGATTACCAGTTTGTGGCGGTTGTACCATACTTCCTCCATCCTTATAATTCTACCGGAAGGAGATGATTACAATCGCACAACAAAAATGGAAAGTACTTTCGATCCTTATTGTTCTCTTGCTAGTGAACACAACTATGGGCATGTCTCACACAGCTGAGGCTCAGAAAGCCGTCAAATACGGTGATTCCAATAAAGATGTATGGGACCTTCAATATCGTCTACGGACGCTTAAATTGTACAGTGGTACGATCGATGGACATTATGGACCGGGTACGAAATCGGCAGTTATCGCTTATCAGAAGAAAAATGGGATGTATCCCGATGGCAAGACTAGTCTTGCCACATGGAGAGCCCTCAAGAAAGTTTCAATGAGTAAATATGAAGTCGATATGATGTCTAAAGTTATTTACGGTGAAGCCCGTGGAGAAAGTTATCAAGGACAGGTAGCTATTGGCGCGGTCCTTATGAACCGATTCAAATCCAGTCAGTTTCCGAATACGATGAAGGGCGTTATCTATCAGAAGAACGCGTTCACCGTAGTAACGGACGGACAATTTAACCTGAAACCGAGTCAGACCGCTTATAAAGCGGCTCTCGATGCCGTTCGTGGTGTCGATCCGTCCAAGAAAGCTCTCTACTACTTTAATCCGAAAATCACATCCAGTAAATGGATGTTGTCACGCCCCCGTACGGTAAAGATCGGGAATCATATATTTGCTAGGTAATTATTTTGATGAAAAAGTCTTTAAACCACAAAAACCAGGCCGCCCAAGGATGATCAACCCTTGAGCGGCCTGGTTCTTTTCTTTTTTCTTTACAGGCAATTACGCCTTCTCTACTGGACAAATACATACTGGATGCGGAACTTCGATTGTATATCCGGTTGCGTCCAGATGGCCTGTATTCTTATCGATCTTATAACTTGCAATGAGGCCATTATCTTGATTGGAAGTTACCAGATAACCACCCGGAAGTAGATTAAAGTGGCGCGGTGTTTTTCCCCCGGAAGAAACCCAATTCACAGCACGCAGCATTCCTGTATCCGTATCAATCTCATACTGAACAATGCTGTCGTGACCACGGTTGGATGCATACAGGAAACGTCCGCACGGCGTCACCAGAAGATGAGATCCTGTGTTATTATCCATAACCACATCGTCCGGAAGAGTGGAAATATGCTGAAGCATCTTTAAGTCTCCAAATGTTGCATCATAAGCATAGACCGTCACTGTGCTATTCAGCTCATTCACCCCGTACACCCATTGCCCTGACGGATGGAATGCAATCATACGTGGACCAGCCCCCGGTGGCAGAGTGATCTCCCTATGGGTGACAAGCTTACCGTCCTCAAGGCGATACAGAATAACCTCGTCCATCCCCAGATCACTAACGATTACATATTTATGTTGTGGATCTTGGAAGATAGAGTGTGGATGCGCCTCAGACTGACGATCATCAATTAGGCCTCGTCCACTGTGCTGGATAATAGAAGTAATCTCTCCCACGGCACCATCATTTTCAAGCGAAAGCACGGTAATACGTGCATCACTGTATCCCGTCGTGAACAAATGCTTACCATCTCGCGAGCGAGATACGTGGCAGGTTCCTGAAGAATCTGTCGATGTGCGGCTGACCTCAGTTAATTTACTTGTCTCTGGATCTGCACTATACGCAACCACTTCACTAGCCCCTGCCTCACTGACAGCGTACAATACCCCATGAAGCTCATCAAAATCCAAATAGGTCGCATTCTCAATTCCCGCAGTTCCATCCAGAAGTTTCAGCTCACCGTTTTCTGGATTTAAGGCACCCAAATATATTCCTTTGCTATCAGCGGAACCATAGGTTCCTATATAGAAATATTGCATCGTCACAATCGGCCACACTCCTTTATTTTATAAAAAAGATAACAGTGATTGCTTTCATTACTTTGTATTAACCCGCACAGCCTTCCATTGACCCCCTCCTGCGTTTATTTCACAAAAATATCGTTTCTATGACGAACCCTATTATAATCCAATATTTACATGTTTCGAAAGGTATTGCTGGTCTTTGGTTTGTCAGGTATGATTACCGCTGGACTTAATACCTCTATTTTACTCAACATGAAGGAGTTAGCAGTTATGATAAAGAGAAGAATTGGACTACTAGTATTCGCTATGCTGTTCGTATTCACCAGTGCCGTTCAAGCGGCTCCTGCGAAAGCACCAGCCCAAATCCGTGTATTCTTAGACGGTAAAGAAATCAAATTTCAAGCAGCACCCGTTATTAAGAACGGTGTTACTTTCGTTCAGTTCCGCCCTTTGTTCCAGGCCCTTGGGTATACCGTCAACTGGAATAACACAACAAAACAGGTTACCGGTACCTTCGCTGACCAAAAGCTACAAATGAAGCTTGGATCAACCATCGCTTATGTAAACGGACAGAAAATAAAGCTGGCGATTGCCCCTTATACACAGTCCGGAAACACACTTGTACCCCTTCGCTTCGTGGCAGAGTCTACAGGACTCCCTGTTAAATGGGATGCCAAAGCTCGCACCATTAAGATCGATCGCAAGACAATCACGAACCAAATCGGCCTTGAAGTGAAGAAGCTTTATAAAGATCAGGCTGCCGCGGAGACAAAAGGCGATTATAAACAAGCGATGACAGCTATTCATCCGAAATCACCATCATATAAGGATTATGAGAACAACTATAAAGAACAAGCCGCTTACCAACACAAGGTTTCCGCGTCCGTCTATGACGTTATGGTTGCAGGATCATCTGTACACGCTACAGTTGAGAAGAACTACCAGCGCACAGGTGGACCATTCATGTGGGACTTTACCGTATATCTCGATGTGATCCTGAAAAAAGACGCTTCTGGCAAATGGAAAGAATATGACAATGATATGTTTGACCTAGAGTACCACATTTCAGATGGTCTTCTCGAAGCCAAACCGGAAGTACCTGAGACCACAAAAGAGTTACTCATGAATACGATGGATACCCATTATAAAGGGCTGAATGACAAGAATATCGAGCTTTTCTATTCAGCGCTCTTTCCTAACTCTCCTTATTTCGAAGTTATGGAAGCACTTATTGATGCAGGTTTGCTCGATGAAATAGATTTCAAGTTAAATGCAGATTCTTCTCGCATCGTCTACTTCCAAGATAACGATGCCATCATTTCTGTGGAAGAAACCAATCATTTTGATGGTGATAGCTATCATTCATCCAACCTGTACTGGTTACAAAAGAAAAATAATCAATGGCTCATTTACGATGTACTCGATGTTACCGAGTAATCTCTAGCCATCTCTTACACCCCGTCCTTCAAGGCATACCGTGAAGGACGGGGTGTTGTCATTTCAGAAGCAACCCCAGACATATTTTTTCCCATAGACAGATATCATCTTCACGAATTGCATCTTCAGCCGGATATATACATCTCCTCTCGGGTAGACAGGTCCCCACGGATAAGCGATAATAATTCTCATAAGGAACTTCTCATCAATATAATCAGGTGGTGATCAAGATGGAACACACACAGGATCTGTCCACCCGGGATACTATTCTTCATATGCTAAAGACGAAAGGACCACTCAGCACCAAATCGATCGCATCTGCACTTCTCGTCACTGAAATGGCTGTTCGACGCCATCTGGGTAGTCTTGAGAAAGAAGGCGTCATTGAAACCGAGCTGATTCGTCAACCGATGGGTCGACCACTAGCCCTGTACCGTCTTTCACCACATGCAGAATCGCTGTTTCCGAACAAGTATTCCACGCTAACACTGGATCTGCTAGATGAACTAGCAGAAGAAGCCGGCGAAGGTATGGTTGCTCGTCTGTTTGAGCGCAGGCGTGACAAGTTACTGCAACGCTATGAATCGGGAGTTGCAGGCAAACCGTTAGCTGACCGGGTACAAACCCTGACAGATATTCAGAATGACAATGGGTACATGGCGGAGTGTGAACAAACCGAAGAAGGCAAATATGTGATTAAAGAACATAACTGCCCCATCTCCCAAATTGCCAATCGATATAACAAGGCTTGCAGTTGTGAACTGGAGCTATTCTCATCTCTGCTTCAAGCGAAGGTTGAACGAACCGAATGCCTCGCAAGTGGAGGTTGTCGTTGTGTTTATGTAATTACGGAATAAGAAACATGGGTCCCTTGATCAAGTTATGGGTAAGAATTAAATACCTACTAACTTGCACTTTCAAGGAGGCAATCCTGTGATAGACATGAATTCGGTCATCCAAGTCAAATTCCCTTGTCATCAATGCCAAGAGAATATTGAAGTAACGTTTGAAGAAGAGCAACTTAAGAGCATTCGCTGTCCAAGCTGCGATTACGGATACACACTCATGAAACCAACCATCGGAGAGGAAATTTTAATTGATTGGGAAAAGGAAGCCGTCTACCAGAAGGTTCGTGCTGAGAAAACAGAACAAGACAACACGGAATTAATGGCCCTTATCATCAAAGTCGTTGAACTCCTCACCTGGAAAGACGAAGGTCACGGACATATCCGCGCCATTGAAACGCTACGTCAGTGGCTACTTCTGAACGGTGTTCCGAAAGCCATCATCGAGCTACTCGATGCCAAAGGCCCGCAAGGGAGCTCTCCTACGGAATTTCGAAAATAACGTTCGCTTCGGTCAAGATAACAACGAGAAAAAGGAACGGTCCTTATTAAGGATCGTTCCTTTTCGTTATGGTTAGAGAGAATTCTTCCCCTCTTCCATTTCATAGATAACAATATCATCCTGACGGACTTCAATAGCTACAACGGCATCATCTTTCTCAAAAAAATGAACATGACCCATTCGCTTGTCTTCCATCTCCACCCATCCGTCAGCTTCTACTTGCTGAAAATATGCTGTAGGTGTATAAAGCCCCTGTTCGCCTCCAATATTCTTAAGATCATATTGAAGGCCCATTCGAATATTCGGATTACCGGATGCGACAACTCCTGCTTCCTTGGCACCTTCCGGCTTCGGAATTTCGTCTAAGACAGCTGACCTCCAGTACTTAACATCCTGTCCTTGAACGATAATAGGCACCTCAATGTTCTTCTCAATAACACCTGGGTAGCTGCTAAGTGTAAACGTGAGCGGCTGAGGATAATCCTCTGGTTTCAGGTACAGATACTCGGTTGATTTACGCCCTCCGTTCTCCGTTGACGTACTCGTAGATCGGACTCCCTCTGCCGACTCACTAAGCTCATGCTTCTTCCCATCCCCGTCGATAAATGTATCAGAAACATTTACACTACCGAAATATCGTTCACTGGTCTCGTCAAAATCAAGCGTTAAGGTATGCACTCCTTTTTCTTTCGTAAATGAGCCGAACTTTAGATTGTCATCCGGAGCGCTGAGCACAACCCCCTGATTGGTATCCACCACCACTTTCAGCTTGGCAGGATCGACGGCATGAAGACCACTAGCCTTTAAAGTGAGTGAATACGGCGCTTCTAATATGGTACCCTCAAAGAAGTAGGTTTGTTCTCCGTTCTCATCTGGGCCCATGCTCAAGGGGCTCATTAACTTTGTGGACTTCCCGTCCGTCACTGAATCTAAATAGCCTTCCCACAGACCGGATACTTTCATTGTATTCTCGGGGTCAATTCTCGTCTTTAGGACAATACCTGTCGGAGAAAATACAACCTTTTGCAGCTTCATCTTCTGTCCTTCAATCTCAAAGACCTCATCTAAAGGTACCGTCCGAATATAATTCTGATAGGTATCGAGATCCAGCGTTATTCTCACTTTCAGCTTCTCTTCTCCCTCTGCCTCATGCCCATAACGAGCATTCGCAGAAGCTGGGGCTACAGTAAAAATAAGATTCATAAACATCTTTAACTGTTCTTCCTTACTAAATGAGAAATCGACTTGAAGACGATGTATCCCTGGGTCAAATTCATTGCCTCCTTGCGTGCTTGAACTATAAGAAATCGGAAACAATCCATCTGTATCTTCAAGAGTGGTGTTCCTTACAATTACTTTCTTGTCTGAGTGATTCTCTAACGTGTAGAACACCCGTAACTGATGTGATCCAATTAAGACACCATCCACTGTTACCGTGTAATCTCCCTGGCTTACAGACTTTCCAACGGGCTGAATCAGCCCTTGTGTATTAGCGGTGTTCAATATCTTATCTTCTTCAAAGCTATGCCCTTGTAACGACGGATACGGCCCTGCAGCCATTTGTTCGACTTGACCCGTCTGCTGTAGTGATCCGCCCCACATCAGCAGGAAGACTGCGACTAAAGCACCCGCAAGAAGGCTCACCCCCTTGTACCGGATGCGGGATCGCTTGAGCTGTTTCCCTCTACGAATCCCTTCCTGAACTGCGGCTTCTAGTTTCTCATCTGACACATCCGGGTGACACGCCTCAGCATCTTGAAAGTAACTTTTCAGCATTTGTTCTTCTTTTTCATACATGGATTGCTGCACCCCCTGGCTCGATTTTTTGCCTCAGCAGCTTTAATCCCTGATAGAGTCTTGTCTTCACGGTTCCTTCCGGACATTCAAGCACCTTGGCAATTTCCGCTACCGTCATATCCTGATAGTATTTCAGAATTAGTACATGTCGATATTTAGGTTTCATCCGATTCAAGGCTCGCTCTAAGTCTAACTTGCTGTCATTCACCATCTCGCCGGTTTTCGCATGTCTCTGTTGGATCTCCTCATAAGGAATAACACGCTTCTTTCGCTTCTGCTCATCGACACAGCAGTTGATTAATATTCGAATGATCCAGGTAACGAACAACTCCGGATTCCGGAGTCGCCCACATTTACTCCACGCCCGGCACACGGTCTCCTGAACAGCCTCAAGCGCATCATTCTCATTATGCAAATAACTATAAGCTATGCCGTACAACCGTCTCCTCTGCCTTGTAATTAAGGCATGAAATGCGGCTTCATCCCCTCTACAGGCGGCTTGTGCCAGCTCTCGATCTTCCATGTCGAGCTTTCCCCCTTGCTACTACCCCTTATTATTTCGATCTGTAACATTAGACTGACTTCAATAGCATAACGTTTTATTATTTTATAAATCGATATCCACGAAGGGATAAACACAAAAAAACTGTCCCCATGTGGACAGTAGAATTTCCAATATATCATTTACAATTATCGACTTCTCTTTCTCCTAGGACGAAATACATAATGATGAAAGATATAACAAACGCCGCATACAAGCAAGATCAAGGCCGCAAACCATATGACGGGAAGCAGATAAGGTGTATGCTGACTCGCTATGAATAGTAAGTATAAAGAAACGGTATACATAAGCAAGAATATAACAATACGCTTGTACAGATCCATTAGCACAGCCTCACTTTCTTCTGTGTCGTTGGTTCATAAATCTACATTTTTTTCCGTATCCATGACTTTATGGTAACTCAAACATAACAAAATTGCACTCAAAATTTGGTAAATATATTAATATTTCTGCTTTTTAAACATTTTTTATTCTAATTTCAAAACAAAAAAACTAAAAACGACTCTTGTTAAAACTAATGACATTAGTTATATTTTTAATAATCTTAGTTCTGGGAGTGGGGATTTGAATGAAAATTACGATTGAAGATAAAGTAACACAGTTAGCATTTCTACCGCGGTTATTTCCGATCAATGTCTATCTTGTAGAAGAGAACGACGGGTTTACTTTAATTGATACCGGTATGTCATTTTGTAAAAAAGGGATTTTGGAAGCGGCCGCCTCTGCGGGTAAGCCTATCAAACGGATATTGCTTACACATGCTCACGAAGATCATGTCGGCTCCCTCGACAGCCTAAAACAATCGATTCCCGAAGCTGAAGTGATCATCTCGCGTCGAGACTCCATTTTGCTCACTGGCAATAATACACTTGAAGCTGGTGAACCAAAGACGCCCATCCGTGGTAGCATACCGAAAGGTATTTCAACTCGTCCCGGCCGTTTACTTGAAGATGGAGATATGATTGGTTCCCTTCAGGCTATCTTTACACCGGGCCACACACCAGGCCATATGTCTTACCTCGATACGCGAAGCGGTGTTCTTATCGCTGGGGATGCTTGGCAGACCCGTGCAGGACTCGCTGTATCCGGTGTGATCCGGCTGCTATTCCCCTTCCCTGCTATGGCCACATGGCATAAGGAGAGTGCCCTGCAGAGTGCAAAAAAACTTGCCGCGCTTAAGCCCTCCCTACTTGGGTGTGGACACGGCTCCATGATAAAGAATCCTTCCCAGGCGATGAATAAAGCCATCATGCAAGCGGAAGCTGCATTCAGTGGTTAGATCCAGCTCACCCATATATCAACGTCAAGCCTCCAAAAAAGTCTATGCATTGAAGATAAGCACTCTCCTCTTCCCTTCATGTTATGTGCTATAATCATCTATACATAGGTATGTGACATTTATAATGGAAAGAGGTCTTGAATTGTGGTTGATCTGAATTCCCCAATTCTTCAAATAGGCACCACGATCGGTATGTTGGTCATGGCGCTAGCGGTTATCTTCATTCGTATGAAAGCAAGCAATCGTCCTGTCACTGTTAAGAAAATCATTATCCCACCGCTCGGTATGACCACTGGATTTCTGATGTTTATCGAGCCTGATGTGCGAATTCCTATCTTATGGGGACTCCTTTCATTTCTAGTTGGATGGTTCATCTTCTCGTATCCATTAATTCGTGGTACCAAATTCGAGAAAAGAGATGACCAAGTCTTCATCAAACGCTCTCGTAGCTTTGTGTATATTCTGCTCGGACTGTTGGCTGTGCGTCTACTTCTTCATGGATATATCGAGGAGTTCATCTCCATTCCTCAGACAGCAGCGCTGTTCTTCCTCCTTGCATACGGTATGATCACCCATTGGCGCCTGGCAATGTACCGCCAATACAAGGAGATTACGTATCCTGCACCGGGTAGTGTAACGTAAGATTACTGAGTTTTTTCCTTGTAATTCGCGCGGCAAAAAAAAGCCGTCCACGGTCGTGGGCGGCTTTCTTTTTATATAAACATGCTATTAACGCATTCTATTTCGTTACATCACTCACATGCACAAGTTGTTTCCCCAGATTATCTCCAGCAAACAACCCTAGAAAGGCTTCGATGGTATGCTCAAAGCCCTCTACTATATTCTCGGCATATTGAATCTTGCCTTCAGATACCCACTGCGCCAAATCAGCCATAGCTGTTGGAAATCCCTTTGAATAGTCACCAACAAGGAACCCCTTCATTAAAGCCGTATTCGTAAGCAGTAGACTCTGAATCCGTGGACTTTGATCCGGCTTCTCCAGATTATATAACGCAATCTGACCGCAGATTGGAATTCGGGCATTCTTGTTAATCCGTAATAATACCGCATCGGATACTTCTCCGCCCACATTATCGAAGTACACATCCACCCCATTCGGGCATACCTTCTCAAGTGCTGTCTTCAGATCCCGTTCGGTACGATAATTAACTGTCGCATCAAATCCGAGTTGTTCCTTCAGATACGTGTTCTTCTCATCCGAACCCGCTATCCCTACGACTCTAGCCCCTTTAAGTTTAGCAATCTGCCCCACAACCATTCCGACAGCACCTGCTGCACCAGACACCACAACGGTCTCACCTTCCTTCGGCTGACCAATATCAAGCAGTCCGAAATAGGCAGTTAGTCCAGTCATACCAAGAACGCCAAGTGCTGTTGTTATTGGAGCCATCCCCGGATCAACAGATCGAAGCGTAGATGTATCGACTGCTGCATAACGCTGCCATCCCCAGGTCCCAACCACAATATCTCCGGGTTGATACTTCGGATCTGTCGATTCCATAACCTGTCCTATGGCACCACTCTTGATAACTTCGCCAACTTGGTAAGGCTCAGCATAGCTCTTCGTCTCACTTAGTCTTCCTCTAATATAAGGATCAACGGATAGATACAACGTGCGGACAAGGGCCTCCCCAGCTTGTGGTACAGGTAAAGGCTCCTCCTGCATCGAAAAAGTACTTTGATCTGGCATACCTTGCGGTCGGTTAGCTAATAGAATCTTTTCATTGATGGACATGATGGTTAACCTCCTTCAAGTACTTCTATACTATTAACCATTCTTGCCCCTTACAAAATATCGAGCCATATCTTGATCGCCGTCGCCAAAATCAACACCGCCAATATAATCTGCAGTACCTTGGTATTCATCTTTTTACCCGCGGAAGCGCCAAGCGGCGATGCAATGAGGCTGGCGATAACCATAATCAATGCTGGGAAATAATCGACCTGACCCGTCGTAACCTTCCCAACCGTAGAACCGATTGAAGATATAAATGTGATAGCAAGTGAGGACGCAATGGTCATTCTCGTCGGAATTTTTAGCACGACTAGCATGATTGGCACAAGCAGAAACGCTCCAGCTGCACCTACGATACCTGCACCGATCCCAACGATTAAGGCTAGTGCGGCTGCGAGCCACTTATTAAATTTGACTTGATCCATGGGAATGTCGTCCACACCTTTTTTCGGAATGAACATCATGATGGCAGCAGTCAAAGCCAGAATACCATAGATGATATTAATACCATCCTCACTCATCGACTTGGAGCCGAATCCTCCAATAAAGCTACCGATCAAAATAGCAGCCCCCATATAGATGATAAGCGTCTTATTCAGATATCCACCTTTTCGATATGCCCACACGCCGCCGATCGTTGCAAATAATACCTGAACGGCACTTATACCTGACACCTCATGTGCGGAAAATGCCGCCAGTCCAAATAGCGGTGGGATATAGAGCAGCATCGGATATTTAATGATAGAACCTCCGATACCAACCATCCCAGAAATATAAGAGCCAATAAATCCAATTAAGAAGATGGTAATTATATATGCAAAGCTCATATCCATCTTTTCAACCTCCTTCTACATAAGAATTTCAATTTTTCAGTTTAGAAAAGGGAACCGCTTCGGTTCCCTTAAATATCAGCCTTTTTTAACCCAAAATTTCAGTATGCTGCCCTCTGTATCATGCTTCACAAGATCATGTCCACCGGCTGCGGCCCAAGAAGAAAGATCGTTCTTGAATCCAATATCCGTTGTATGAATCTCAAGCACTTGACCTGACTCAAGCTCCACCATGGCCTTTTTTGTTCTAACAATCGGCATTGGGCATGCTAGACCTGTAGCGTCTAATACTTTTGCAGATTCCATATTCATAAATCCTCCTCTATTTTATGTTTGTCTGTTATCGAACCGCACAGCGGTTCGGTCCAATTTCCATTTCACGTTGTTTCTCATCGTCCGGATTGATTTTTCCCATGTTCGTTTGACGAATTTCCTGATAAGCGTTCGGCTGCGGCGGAAGGTTCTTCGTAACCATGTTACGGAATTCTTCCTCATCGGCAATGTTAAGTCCATGATTGGATGCATACAGCTCACCCAGTTTCTTCGCCACGGTACCATCGTCATTCAGCTCTTCCATGATCATAAAGTGAGCTGGTAGGACAAGCAGTTCATTCGAGAGATCTTTATAACGGGAATAAAGCGTTTCACGCAAATCCCCAACCCAGTCATCAGCCAGTCCAGCCAAATCGGGTCTACCGATCGAATCGATAAACAAAATATCACCTGTCAGTAGATAATGGTCGTCGATAACAAATGAAGTCGAGCCGATCGTGTGCCCCGGAGAGTATAGTGCCTCAATGCTGATCTTAGTGCTTCCAATCATCACTTCGTCTCCATCCTCTAACGGCTGATACTTGAATACCACTTCTCCAGCATCTTTTGGTGGAAGCCAGTAAGTTGCATTTGTCTTCTCTGCAATTGAGCGTCCTCCGGATATATGGTCCGCATGTAGATGTGTATCAAACACATGCTTGATCTCAGCATTTACACTTTTGGCAAAGTCAATATAAGTGTCTGTCATACGTGTTGCATCAAATACCGCCGCTTCTCCATTGGAAACAGCCATGTAGGAAAGGCATCCTTTACCGATCCGTACGAACTGATACAACTCACCGCCATCCTTCAGATCACCGACCTTGACGGGAACAAGGTGCTCACTCCAAGCCTTCATACCGCCCTTCAGATACCCCACGGTACGTCCTTGCTCAGATAGCATCTCAGCCACCATAATAGATGATCCTTCCTTAGCACATACAACCAGTACCTCTTGATTCGCCGGAATCTGATCCAAAATCTCTTCCACGCCATCAATCAGATCAAAATAGGGGATGTTCAAATATTCGAAATTGGTACCTTCGATTTTCCAATCTTCAAAATCCGTTGTATTCCGAACGTCCAGAATGAACATCTTCTCTTTAGAGATTGCCTTCTCCGCAACTTCTTTCGCTTGCATTTCAATGACTGCCATTATATATTCCTCCTTAATGTTTGCTCGATATTATTTCATTTCATGGGTTCACTGCTTAAGGGTCATCGTTCTATCGTTAATTCATATCGACTACGGGGCCGCTCCAACGACTCATGCCGGGCACAACGTTAAAGATGCGGTCAAATCCATTAGATGCCAGCTTCTGAGCAGCCAGATCACTCCGCGTTCCAGTTCGGCATACCACATAAATTTCGTCTTGTTGGTTCAGTTCCCCGAGACGGCTTTCCAGCTCACCTAATGGAATCGAAATCGCAATTGGGATATGCGTAAAGGCGTATTCCGCAGGTTCACGGACGTCTAGCACAACCACGTGCTCTCCCGACTGAAGCTTCTGCTCTAACTGTGCGTTATCTGCCACGTGAGGAAAGGAATGCGTCTCTTTTGCTTCATCAGAGGACTTGCGCAAATAATGTTTCAGCACATCTCCTTCTTCAACCGTACCAAGATATTGATGACCTGCACTTTCTGCCCATGCCTTCATGTCTGCTTTTGAGCCTCTATCCGTTGCTTGTACTTCTAGAACCTGACCTGCATCCATATCCTTCATTGCTTTCTTGGTTCTTACGATGGGCATCGGGCAAGCTAATCCCTTGGCGTCCAACATAACGTTCGATTGAATCGAATTCATATGATAAGTACCTCCTGTTTTTATACCACCGGGGGTATATTATTTTTCGAAAAAAATGGTGCTGAACGCACCGATCAAGCTGTTTTTCTAATTGTTACTACATCTGTTACTACTCAGTCTTACCTTCCCATGCCAACATACCACCGGCCATGTTAATGACATTATAGCCTTGGCTCTCTAAATATTCTGTAGCACGACCACTTCTTCCACCAGAACGACATACCATAATATATTCCTTAGACTTATCCAAATCCTGCTTACGGAATTCTACGAGTCCAAGTGGAATGTTAATCGCACCTGGGATCTTACCTGCTTCTACCTCTTCGGTTTCACGCACATCAATGATATCCAGACTTTTACCTTCATTTAGCCGTTGTTCTACTTCCTTCGGTGTGATCTCTTTCATGATCCTAGTACCTCCATTAATCTATGATTTTGATGACCAGGCGCTCATGCCGCCTCTAACATTCGTCACTCTCTCAAATCCTGCTTTCTTCAGCAGTTTGCTTGCATTGTTGCTGCGCATTCCGCTCTGACAAATGACAACAACCTCGCGGTCTTTAGACAGTTCTCCCGTCTTCTGGGATAGCTGCTGAAGCGGAATGTTTTTGAACCCGCGGATATGGTTGCCGGCATATTCACCCGGTGTACGCACATCAATGAACTGCTTATGATGATCTTGTAATTCATGACGCAGCTCAGACGTACTGATCTGACGGATTCCTTTGGCTGGGAGGATGCGTTTTAGTAAAAATAATACGATAAGCGCGATTAAAATCATATTGAGATAATCCAAGTTCGAATCCCTCTCCTTACACAGGGCTTTGCCCTCTGTTCATTAGATAAACAAGTTTACATTGCCATCTTGGGCATCCGCTAGATAAGCTGCAACACCCGCATACTCAATGCTATCCAGCAATTCCTCTTTTTGAAGTCCAAGCAAATCCATCGTCATCGTACATGCCACCAGCTTTATGTCTTGCTCTTGAGCCATTTCAATTAATTGTGGAAGAGGAACGGCGTTATGCTTCTTCATCACATCTTTAATCATTTTAGGCCCCATACCAGCAAAGTTCATATTCGAAAGACCCATTTTATCAGCGCCTCTTGGCATCATCTTACCGAACATCTTCTCCATGAATCCCTTCTTCACCGGAACCATGACATCTTCATCTTTACGAAGGGCGTTCAGTCCCCAGAATGTATGAAAAATAGTGACCTCATGATCGTATGCCGCTGCACCATTAGCGATAATGTAAGCCGCCATAGCTTTATCGTAGTCACCACTAAACAGCACAATTGTTGTTTTTTTCGTATCAGACACGTATTTATATCCTCCTTATTATATCCCTAATTACCCCGAGGGGTATATTATAGTGTAAAAAAATATATTATCCCTTCTTAATCCAGAACTTCAGCACACCATTGTCTTCCGTATGCTCGACAAGTTCGTTGCCACTTGATTTCGCCCAAGCTGCCAGATCGTTCTTCGCACCTTGATCCGTGCTGTGAATTTCCAATACCTGACCTGCCTCCATATCTTTCATTTCCTTCTTCGTCTTCACGATCGGCATAGGACAAGCTAATCCCTTAGCATCAAGTACTTTATCGGCGTTCATCATCTTATAATTCCTCCTCAAATTAAATATCAATATGGTTAGTCACTTTTATCTATATACCCATACGGGTATATTAAAGGATACAGAAAGGGGTGTCAACCCTTCCAAAGACTAACGGCTCTTCACTAACAGGTTCACCGCTTCAAGCACAAGTTCTTCCGTATTATGGCCGTTCTCTTCTGCAGTACGTACACATTCTACAAGGTTTGAGCTGACAACAACCCCAATCGTCCGATCAATGGCAGTTCGTGCTGCGGATAGCTGGGTGATCACTTCCTTACAATCCTTCTGCTCTTCCATCATCTTCAAAATACCACGAAGCTGTCCTTCAATACGCTTAACACGGTTCTTCATCTGATCATTGTAATCCATCATGTTTGTTCCTCCTATCCTTCCGCTTATATATTGTCATACCCTTTATTGCAATTATATATCACCTGTCCATAATATATACCCCTTAGGGTATTTAGTCAAGTCTATATTATGTCGCTTGTTCAAATCCTTCCTCGATTCGAACGACAGCTATTATAATATGAAGCGTATATATGCAATCAAATATTTGTCACATTTTTTTAGTCGTGCATATGTTATTATACCCCCAAGGGTATTAAATAAAACGTTGGAGGGATACATCATGAGTAAGAAAATTGTTATTGTGGGCGGAGTTGCAGGTGGAGCTTCGGCCGCCGCAAGATTACGTCGATTAGATGAAACCTCAACCATTGTATTGGTTGAGCGTGGTGAATATATTTCGTTTGCCAACTGCGGTCTTCCTTACTATATTGGAGAAACAATTCAAGATCGCAGCAAGCTAATGGTACAGACCGTTGAAGGAATGGGCAAACGATTTAAGCTGGATATCCGTAATCTCAGTGAAGTGATATCTATTCATCGCGAAGACAAAACCGTCTCGATTAAAAACTTATCTACTGGAGAAGTCTATACAGAGAGTTACGATCAACTTATTTTATCTCCTGGAGCTAAGCCCATTGTTCCGAATATTCCAGGTCTGGATGAAGCCAAGGACGTCTTCACTTTACGCAATATTCCAGATACCGATCAGATTAAGCAATATATAGACCAGCGTAAACCTGCCGAAGCGGTTGTGGTCGGTGGTGGATTTATAGGACTCGAAATGGCCGAGAATTTGGCGGATCGTGGAGTTAAGGTCACCCTTATTGAAATGGCCAATCAAGTAATGGCGCCTCTCGATTATGAAATGGCATCTATCGTTCATACTCATCTGAAGGAAAAAGGAGTTACTCTGATTCTTGAAGATGGTGTCAAAGCTCTCTCCAACCAAGGAAAAACAATCGAGCTATCCAGTGGTAAGAAGGTATCTACTGACATGATCATCCTATCCATCGGTGTCCGACCTGAGAATGGACTTGCTGTAGACGCAGGGCTAGATATTGGTGAACGCGGAGGAATTATCGTTAATGAATATATGCAGACCAGTGATGAGAGCATATATGCAATCGGAGATGCCGTTCAGACTATGGATTATATACACCAGAGCCCTGCGATGATTCCACTAGCTGGACCAGCAAACCG
This sequence comes from Paenibacillus sp. FW507-14B1B, assembly GCF_058781425.1. NCBI lineage: Bacteria > Bacillati > Bacillota > Bacilli > Caryophanales > Paenibacillaceae > Paenibacillus > Paenibacillus sp. FW507-14B1B. The sequence continues at coordinate 211,181 of NZ_JBYSWS010000003.1, forward strand.
CCAGGGCCGCTTGGTAGCTGACCATATTTACGGGAAGAACGTACCTTACAAAGGAACGCTCGGAACTTCGATTGCTAAGGTATTTGATTTAACCGTGGCGGCTACCGGCAGCAACGAGAAGAAGCTCAAGCAGCTCGGTCTGCCTTATCAGGCGATTCATATTCATCCCGCTTCCCACGCCGGATATTACCCTGGGGCGTATCCTATTGCTCTGAAACTATTGTTCAATCCGGACAATGGACAAATTTATGGAGCGCAAGCTGTGGGTAAAGATGGTGTGGACAAGCGAATGGATATTATTGCGACGGCGATAAAGGGAAATCTAGATGTACAGGACTTAACGGAGATTGAACTTTCGTACGCTCCACCTTACTCTTCGGCCAAAGATCCGGTCAATTACGCTGGATATGTAGCGTCCAATATTATGGATGGGCAGGTTGACACGGTCCAATGGCATGAAATCGATGATCTGGTGAAAGCTGGTGCTACACTGATTGATGTTCGTGAACCTGCTGAGAGGAACGCTGGATTCATCCAGGGCTCCATCAATATTCCCCTGAACGATCTACGGGACCGTATGCATGAGCTTCCAAAAGATGAGACCCTCTATGTTAGCTGTCAAGTTGGACTTCGGGGTTATCTCGCTTCCCGAATCCTTGCTGAGAACGGATTCCAAGTGAAGAATCTAGATGGGGGCTGGAAGACATACGCTTTCGTTCAACGCTAACACGAATCACAGGGGATTCATCGCTTGTGTCTTACAATAAGTCATGATATATTTTCATTAAATTTACAATTTAAAGGCAATGTTATCTTTTAAAAGGTACATCCTCGGCTATACTTAGTCCTGGGTGTATCTTTTTTATTTTTCTAAGGAGGACTTCTTTATGTTCCTAGAAGCAATCTATCATCGTCCAGGGAAAAACTGGTCTTATGCTTTTGACAACCAGACGATCCATCTTCGAATTCGTGCGAAAAAAAATGACCTGACCGAGGTATACGCTTTAACAGGTGATAAATATTTATGGGACCAAACCATCGAATATATACCAATGTCAAAGCTGGCCTCTGATGAGCTATTTGATTACTTTACGTGTGAAGTGAAGCCGCCCTACCGCAGACTTAAATATGGATTCCTATTGCAGCAGGGTCAGGAGAAGCGCTGGATGACAGAATATGATTTTCTGAGCAAACCTCCTGCAAACCCCGATCGGCTATTTGAATTTCCATTCATCAATCCAGCAGATGTGTTTACAACACCAGATTGGGTAAAGGACGCAGTCTTTTATCAGATTTTCCCTGAGCGCTTCGCCAATGGTGATCCAAGTAATGACCCAGATGGCGCCCTCCCCTGGGGAAGTGCCGACCCAACACCCACCAACTTCTTCGGCGGAGATCTTCAAGGCGTCATAGATCATCTGGATTATCTGACGGAGCTCGGCATCAATGCCATCTATTTCACCCCTTTATTCACTGCAACGACCAATCATAAGTACGATACCGAGGATTATATGCAGATCGATCCACAATTCGGTGATAAAGATACGCTCAAAAAACTCGTCAAGCTATGCCATGAACGCGGAATACGCGTCCTCATGGATGCGGTATTCAACCACTCAGGAAGAACCTTCGCTCCTTTTGTCGATGTACAAAAAAATGGCGCTCAGTCCCGATTCAAAGATTGGTTCTATATCCGCTCCCTACCTCTGGAAGTTGTGGACGGTATCCCGACTTATGACACCTTCTCATTCGAGCCGCTGATGCCGAAGCTGAACACGCATCATCCTGAAGTGAAAGAATACTTACTAAGATCAGCCGAGTATTGGATCAAAGAAACCGGAATCGACGGCTGGCGTCTCGATGTAGCGAACGAAGTGGGACATGAATTCTGGCGAGAATTCCGTAAGGTCGTGAAGAAAGCCAACCCGGATGCTTATATTCTAGGTGAGGTGTGGCATGAGTCTTCCATCTGGCTAGAAGGCGACCAATTCGATGCCGTTATGAACTATCCATTCACCTATGCCGTCCTTGATTTCTTCGTTAAACGCACGGTTGATGCTGAGAAATTCTCCTTCATGCTAGGCAAGCAACTAGCCGGTTATCCCCATCAAGCCAGTGAAGTTGCCTTTAACCTGCTGGATAGTCATGACACAGCTCGCCTCCTTACACTCGCACATGGCGATAAGCGTCTGATGAAGCTTGCTGCCCTATTTCAGTTCACATACTTCGGTACACCATGTATCTATTACGGAGACGAGATCGGTATGGATGGTGGACCAGACCCAGGGTGCCGCAAATGTATGCAATGGGATGAGAACAAGCAGGATAAGGACCTATTCTCTTTCTACCAGAAGCTGATCAAACTGCGGAAAGATCATACCGTTCTGCGCACAGGTACGTTCCAATTCCTTATAGCTGAGAACCAGGGAGGAAAGCTCGCTTATCTGCGTGAGGATAATCATGAATCCATCTTGGTGATTATCAACAACGATAAATTCACCCAGTCTGTCATCATTCCTGTCCATGACCAGAAGTGGATGAATCTCTGGAACGATGGTGAATCCATTCAATCTCATAAAGGCCAGCTGACCGTGAAGCTACCGGCTTACGGATTCACCGTGCTCAAGGCTTCTCTATCGTAAGTAGCGTAAGCCTGATGGAACTAATGAGTACATCTATTACGGTATGAATAATCAGACCCTATGAATAATTTAGAGCATTACATATTCAATATATAAAGCATTTTAATTTACTCCGTTAAACAAGGGCCATTCGACGCGTGCAGCGTGGAATAGCCCTTGTTTAATGAGATCATGTAGCATGATTCAAGTTAATTCTCGGTACACCAATCTTGCAGTCGTACAATCTTTTGGGTGATGATATCATTGAAAGGTAGATGATGAACCCATTACAGAAAAGAATAGGATGAGTAGACATGAGTATCACCACGATGACATTCAACTTGCGCGTAAATGTATCGAGCGACGGAAGCAATGCCTGGCCTCATCGTAAACATCTTGCAGCAGCTGTCATTGCAGAGGCCACACCTGATATAGTTGGTACACAGGAAGGAACAATTGAGATGCTGACAAATCTGGATGAGGCCTTGCCTGCCTACCGAAGATTTGGTGCTGGTCGTACAGGTGTTGAAAGCGATTACGATGAGTTCTGTGCAATCTTTTACAGACATGACACAGTAACTCTAATAGAACAGGGACAATTCTGGCTATCTGAATCACCTGAAGTACCTGGAAGCATAAGCTGGGACAGCTCACTTCCTCGTATATGCACATGGGGGCTCTTTCAGAGTAAAGAGAATGCAGGTCAGCGCTTCTATGTCATGAACACACATTTTGATCACATGGGAGTTGTTGCAAGACAACAAAGTGCGAAGCTGATCCTGGATCACATGAGACAACTACGCGATAAAGAACAAATTCCGGTCATTCTAATGGGTGACTTAAATGCTTCTCCAGATCAACCGGAAATTGAGCTCCTCGAACAGCATTTGAACAGTGCATACTCCCTTCTCCATGAGCCGGTGGGCTGTACCTTCCATGATTTCAAAGGAGATACCGAGGGTGAGCCAATTGACTATATCTTCACAACATCCGATATTCAAATGATCGAAACTCAGGTTTACCGTGATCAACTTGAAGGGGCCTATCCTTCAGATCACTATGCCGTCTCGGTCAATTTGAAACTTACAACCTCCTCATAACACACTCCTTGCAACCTTCATCTAAAATAAATAGAGCGTACCAGGATAATCCTTGGTACGCTCTACTATTTGATGCTCAACCATTCGCCATTTCTAAATCGTTATACAGCCCTCATTCTCATGGTCCACTGGTGGCCTTTCTGCAGGCTTTCCGAATAAATATCCTTGAGCCAGCTCCATACCAATCCCTCGGCAGAATTCGTATTCTTCCCACCGCTCTATACCCTCAGCCAACACTTTGGCGCCAAAGCTATGAGCGATATCTGTTATTTTCGTCAACTTTTGCTGCATTTCTAAACTCTCATCACAATGATCAATGAGGCCTCGGTCAATCTTAACGTAATCAGGCTTCAATCGAATCATCTGTTCAAGTGTCGAATACCCTGCTCCTACATCATCCAAGGCTACGGATATTCCGTTACGCCGGTATACATCGAAGATCGACTGCAGATGCCTGACATCATCAACCCGTTCTGTTTCAACAACCTCGAACACAAAGTCCTTAGGTTCGAGTGATAACCGTTCAATCGTCTCGAAGGTATGACTGAGGCAGAACTCTGGTTTATATATCGAGGAGGGAAGAAAATTCACGAATCGCTTCACACCCTTGGGTAACCATACCGCACTTGTCTCAATCGCAGATATTCTTGCTGCACGGTCTAGAAAAGAGTGTAGACCGGTTGAACGTGCTGTTTCAAACAGTATATTAGGCTGAAATGGAACGCCCGACTCCCTTGACCTCAGCAAGAACTCATAAGCTACAATCGTTTCTGTGTGGTCCACAATCGGCTGCATATAACTTGTGAATTGTTTCTCCAGAATAATGTTGACCACATCATAGCGCTTCATACGTTCTTCAAATTGGTCAAGAGGAGTCCAGTGTTGCTGATAACCGGATTCATTTTCTCCCTTTACACAAAACTTCAACTTCTCTCGAATGAATAAGGGAAGTCCTTGTAACAGCTTCAGCAAGGAGAGCATAGCCTCACGATCTCTGTATTGAATAGCGCAACTATTTTCCATCTTCTCTACAGCGTATCCGTTTTCAATAAATATCAAGTTTAATTCAGGACTTGTCGGTCGGATAAATATCTTTCCGTTGTCCTCAATTGGTTCTATAGCGATGCAGTTATAGCACGACATATTTGTCCTCCTCAGCAAGCTCACTCCCTATACTACTTATCGGCATTTGAACCACAAACCTTTGTAGTTTTTTAACAATTTTATGAGTGAGGTGACTGTAGAGATTCCGTATAAAACTGCCATCCTAATCCATTTTCTTTTGCAGTATACATCGCAGCATCCGCTCGTCCAATAAGTTCTTGATCATTTGCAGCATGATCGGGATAAATGGCAAGCCCAATGCTTGATCCCGTATGTATTTCATACTCATCCAGCTTGTATGGTCTACTAAGCAAGTCACTTATACGATCGGCCAACTCCATCAGTTCTTTATCATCCACCGGAGGATAAACAATAACAGTGAATTCATCCCCACCCAGACGAGAGGAAACTAGCCGCTCACTGTTCAGTGAGCCTAGTCTCTCGGCCACCATCTGAATAAGCATGTCACCAGCACGATGTCCGTAACTGTCGTTAATCAATTTGAATTGATTCAGATCCATATAGAGCAGCCCTAGCTTATTCCCATGACGATCCGCATCCGCGATTCCCTCAATTAGTCGAGCATTGAAATAACGGCGATTATACAAGCCGGTAAGGTCATCATGATGCGCCAAATACTCACTGTGTCTTAGACTGTCGTGCAGGCGCTCCAGCAGACGATCATTCTCCAGTTGAATAAGGACTTGTCGCACGATGATAAGCAGGATACTAAGCGACAGACCTGTAAACAATCCACCCCATCCACCGAATCGGTCAAAGGTTAAGATAAGCAAGCTTACAAGCACCACGTAAGGAAGCAGGTATTTCACAAAAAAAGCCCTCGTTGCCGATATTCTCTCCTTAAATGGCCTGGCAGTCCATAGTCTTGGTATGGAATGAGAACCTGCGAAGCTGATAAGGAACACGGCTGAAGTCCAGAACAGATTCAGATAAGTGCTCGAAGCTTGTCCCATTAAATCAACGTTCACTAGATAAATCAGGTTCCCCAGCACAAAAGCTCCTCCTCCTAGACAGAGGAACGCCGCAACCTCACGCCGAACTTGCTTGGCATTAGAATAGAGAACTATCGTAAAAAATATCAGGATCATACCAAACACGGGATAGGCTAGATCCATCCATAGCATCGAGCCATCACCTGTATAGCGGTCATCCAAAAGCCATGGCTTCAATATGTATTCCCAACTTATTGACATCAATACGATGAATATAATCATAATATCGAACAAGAATCGTAGACCTCTAAGCACCCCTTGTTCATGTCGAAATAAATACACGAGTCCAGCGGTATAGAGTACTGCTTCTGAAATCCACAACAACTCAGCAACATTAAATCCATATCCTTCACCACGGATCCATAACGGTAGCGCCCATGTGAACTGAGCAAAACCTTCACAGATTAAAGCTAGCATAATTAGCAACCAAAACACCCTTAGCGGACCTTGGTGCCTCGAGGCAACTCGTGCTAGATAGCAAGAAGCGATTAATGGAGCAATAATCACAAATAGAGTGTGAATCGTGACAGCAGATGGTAAACAAATGATAAATATCCATTGAATAAATAGATATAACACAGCCAGTTGAAGCGGTGTTCTAATCTCTTGAATCCATTTCATAAGCGTTCCCCCTGAAAAGGTTGGCTTGTCATAACATGATGTAAATTTTAGGTCTATTGGATTATAATCCCTATCAAATCCAATGATACTTTCTACCCATCATGAAGTAAAGATGAGAACGGGAAAGTGGAAGAAATGAGCCTATCCATGGAAGAACTTACCCCTTATTTGACTATAATATACAAAAAAAAGATCCGGATACGTTAGATTCCGGATCTTCGTAAGTTTACTCCAATTCTATTTCTCCCATACTTCTCGTTGCTGACCTGGCGCAGTATATTCAATTCGATATGGTTCGATATCGAGCACCACATAATCCGGATCGTCCGGACCTTCAAGCCATTCCTTAAAGTCATCGTTCCATACTTTTTGACGAAGTTCGTCATTCTTGGTGATGGATGCCATTCCTTGAATTTCGAGAACCTCTTTCGTTCCGCCAGCCTCAAATCCAGCAAGCAGGAATACATGGGGATTATTCTCAAGTTCCTCAACTTTATGCGTCTTGCGGTCTGTAGCCAAGTGAAGACTTAGACCCTCATGAAACAAAGCCATATATCTTGCTTTTGGCTTGTCTCCTTCAATTGTAGCAAACGTGCAGAATTTGTTCGCATCCAGTGCTTTTGTGATTTTTTGCTCCAGTTGTGATTTATCCATTTCTCCTGCTCCTCTCTAGTTCTATAGGTTGTATTCATAGTGTACCCGCCTCACCAAATCTGAACCTTTTTCAGAGCAAAAAAGAAATGGCTCATCGTGTATCCCTCAGGAGAGGTACTTCAGAATAACCCTATGCCAACCCTACTTGACAGCTAAGTAATACATGCTATGATGCTGTTAATTTTGTTAACTTTCATATATAAGGGGTGCTTGGTAAATGACACGTAGAAGACTGGATCATGTAGGGATTGTAGTGCGGGATATGGAGAAGACACTTGCCTTTTATACGGAAGTTGTCGGTCTGGAACTCAAAGGACGATTGACACATACGAATGGTGTCATTGAGCTAGCCTTTCTAGGTTTCCACGGCCAAGATGAAACGGAGGTTGAGCTTGTACAAGGATACAGCAACTCCCTTCCTGCCGAAGGGACAGTGCATCATTTTGCCATAAGCACTGACAATATTGAGGAAGAATATGAAAGGGTTAAAGCGTTAGATCTTCCATATCTAGATGAAGAAATTGTTACGCTGCCAAATGGACACCGTTACTTTTTTATCCATGGCCCTGAAGGGGAAAATATTGAGTTCTTCCAGCGCTAATCGCTACGCTTACTTCTCTGGACATATTTTCAAACCAAGACTATAATACACGTAGTTGAGCATGTTGCATGATGTAAAATGCTCGGTTAAATTATATCGAACAACTTCATAGAACCGGGGTGCTGGAATTGGCCGGCTGAGATTGTATCCCTTAAAGATACTGACCGTTATACCTGATCTGGGTAATGCCAGCGTAGGAATGTGGATGAAGCGTATTATATACGCTAACAACTTTTTGCGCTCGTCATACGTCCCGAAGATTCGGGACGTTTTTTTTATACGATTAGGGTGAATGAGGTATTGCTGTCACGTAAGGATGGCCGCTGCCTTTATACTTCATGAAGCTACTGTTCAGAAGGAGAGAGAAATGGTGAGAAATAGGAAATGGATGGCCTTGATCATGATCTGTGCTGTACTACTTATGACCGCCGGATGCGGAAGTCAGGAGAAACCGAACAACGAGGAATCTAAAGGAACGGATAAGCCCAAAGAACTTCGTGAGGTTCAGCTGATGCTCGATTGGTCAGCTAATACGAACCATACTGGGTTGTTCGCAGCCAGAGACCTTGGATATTATGAAGAGGAAGGCCTGGATGTCAAGATTGTACAGCCTGGCGCTGGGGGCAGCGATGCCCTGGTTGCTTCAGGTAAAGCCGATTTTGGTGTCAGCTATCAGGAAGGTGTTACTCTTGCTCGGACGCAAGGTGTGCCACTCGTATCCATCGCTGCTGTGATTCAGCACAATACATCCGGATTTGCAGCTCCAGTGGACCGCAATATTAAGAAAGCAGCTGACTTTGAAGGTAAAGCTTACGGAGGATGGGGTTCTCCTGTTGAAGAAGCCGTGATGAAGTCCATTATGGAGCAGGATAACGCAGACGTTAGTAAGGTAAAAATAATCAATATGGGCGATGCCGATTATTTCACAGCCGTGAAACGAGACATCGATTTTGCATGGATCTTCTACGCATGGACTGGGATTGAAGCTAAGCTTCGTGGCGACGACCTTGATATGATCTATGTTAAGGATTACTCGGAAGCACTGGATTACTATACACCTGTACTCGTCACGAATGAGAAGATGATCAAAGAGGACCCTGAACTCGTTAAAGCATTCATGCGGGCCACAGCCAAAGGTTATGACTACGCTATTAAGCAACCTGAGGAAGCTGCGGCCCTTCTCTCCAAGGCTGTGCCAGAACTGGATAAAGAGCTGGTGCTAGAAAGCCAGAAATGGCTGAGCCCACGTTATCAGGATGATGCTGCACGCTGGGGAGAACAGAAAGAAAGCGTCTGGAAAGGCTATGCTGATTGGATGTTTGAACGTAAACTGCTAGATAAAGAACTCGAGGTGAACAGTGCGTTTACGAATGAGTTTTTGCCAGAGCGTCCGTAAGCGAAGCGATATCTATGAAATCTGAAGTCATTTGACTTGAAATATGAAAGGATGAAACCAATCATGGCAAGCACACTACTCAGTATTCAAGTTATTCCGAAGACACCTGATGGCCGGGACACCATTCCTTATGTCGATGAAGCCATCCGGGTCATTCAGGAGTCGGGCGTCAAATATCAGGTAAATGCACTGGAGACCACACTAGAAGGAGAATTGCCCGATCTGCTCAAGATAGTGAATGACATGCATGAGGCGCTCTTTAAAGCTGGCTGCCCAGGTGTGATATCCCAAGTGAAAATAGCGCAATACCCCACTGGAATCAGCATGGACAAGCTGACTGAGAAATACCGTCCATGACAAGCTGGTGGAGTCGTCTATGGCCGCCCATTGTGGCGGTTCTTCTCTTTTTGATAGGCTGGCAGCTGGCTGTATCCTGGTTTCATATCGAAGAATGGATTCTGCCACCACCTTCGAACATTGCGAAAGAAGCGGTCGCCAGTGCCGAAGGATTACTTGGACATACGGTCGCCACACTTCAGCTGACGATGATCGGATTCGTAATTGGAACAACGGTAGGACTTGTCATTGCGCTGACACTACATTTAATCCCATGGCTAAAAACCGCTCTCTACCCGCTTCTGGTCATCAGTCAAAATGTGCCCACCATTGCGCTGGCCCCTCTTCTAATGATCTGGTTCGGATTTGGAATTCTGCCCAAAGTCATTGTCATTACACTTGTCTGCTTCTTTCCCGTCGCCGTCGCTGCCATGGATGGTCTAGCAAGGACTGATCGGACCATGCTCAACTATATGCAGATGGCAGGAGCTAGCAAGTGGCAAACCTTCAGTAAACTGGAGCTTCCTCACGCCCTCCCTTCCATCTTCTCCGGTGTAAGGATTGCAGCAACGTATTCTGTCATGGGTGCCGTGATTGGAGAATGGATCGGCTCTGAAAAGGGCATCGGCTATTTCATGCTCCTGCAAAAATCCGCTTATCGTACAGACCGAGTATTTGTCGCTATTTTTATTATTGTCCTATTAAGTTTACTTATGGTTGCACTCATTACTTTGCTGGAGAGACGACTGATTCGCTGGAGTCCACAGCAGGATAAATAACAGTCTATTTACAACAAGGGAGGTGTTCTGGATGACAACCGTACAGAACCCTGAACATCCTATAAATCATCAAGGCCAATTGAATTCATCGTCCGCTCCTCCAGCTCTGGAAGCGCGTAGTATCTATAAAACTTTCCGTGAACGCAAGCAGGAGATTCAGGTGCTGGACGGTCTTTCACTCGCTGTTCAGCCTGGACAATTCGTCTCCATCATCGGACCGTCAGGCAGCGGAAAGAGTACGTTATTTCATATTATTGGCGGACTAACTGCCCCTGAAGCCGGCACCATCTGGATGAATGGCGCAGATGTAACGGGGCAAAAAGGTCGCATTGCCTATATGCCTCAGCAGCCTGCCCTCTTCCCATGGCGAACTGTCCTAGACAATGTTCTTCTCCCTAGGGAGCTGGCGGGTATGGATAAGGAGAACGCGATCCAAGAGGCTCGGCGCTGGATTGAGCGGGCCGGTCTTTCCGAGTTCGAGCAAGCTTATCCCCATACGCTATCTGGGGGGATGCAGCAACGAACTGCATTCCTTCGAGCGATGATGAGCCCGCATGAAGTCATGTGTCTGGATGAGCCGTTCAGTGCGCTAGATGCACTGACACGCAGCGATATGCAGCACTGGCTTCTTGATATATGGGAAGAAAACCGCCGCTCTGTCCTGATGATTACGCATCATATTGAGGAAGCACTGCTTCTATCCGATACGGTGTATGTATTGTCGAGCCGTCCTGCACAGGTATTGCAAAAAATCGACATTCCTTTTCCTAGGCCAAGGCGTGAAGAAATTCTATCTGATCCAGCCTTTCTTGAGATGAAAGGTGCGATTTCGGTGATGATGCGGGAGGAACTAAAGAAATGACATACGATGACCTTTCTTCCTTAATCGATACCCATGTCCATCTGGATACGTATCCTGAAGATCAGCAGCTTACTATACTCAAGGATTTGCAAAAAAGCGGTTTAGAGACGGTCATATCTGTATCCATGAATTTGGAGTCTTCCCATCGAAACCTAGAGCTAGCTCGCCGATATCATGAACTTGTACAGCCTGCGTTCGGCTTCCATCCCGAACAGCCTGCTCCATCTATAGATGAAATTCAGACTCTGTTCTCTTTCATGGAGGACCATCTGAATGACATGATTGCCGTGGGTGAGGTCGGACTCCCCTACTACTCTAGACTTGAGGCGTTAGGTGCCGGTGAAGTGTGGAACAATCGTCCTTACGAGGATTTGCTAGAGCAGTTTATTATGTTCGCCAAAAAACATCACAAGCCAATCATATTACATGCTGTTTACGAAGACGCCGATATCGCCTGTGACTTATTGGAGAAGCACGGTGTAACGTCCGCACACTTCCATTGGTTCAAGGGTTCACCTGAAACGACCAGCCGAATGGCGAATGCAGGATACTTCATCTCCTTTACCCCGGATATTCTATATGAACCCGAGATTCGTGCTCTTGCACAAAAGTATCCGATAACTCAGGTCATGACAGAAACCGATGGGCCCTGGCCATTCGAAGGTCCTTTTGAAGGTCGAGTCACACATCCCCGCATGACAGCAGATGTTGCGGCAGCTTGGGCTGATATTCAGGGGATAGAACTGAGAAAGGCTCGGCAGATGTTGTACGATAATGCTCGGAGATTTTATGGTTTGAGTACGCATTAATTATAGTGAAATGCAATCATTATACAGAAAAAAAGCGTCCCTCCTACAGATTATAGAGGGGCGCTTTTGAACGTCTATTTTTAATTAGTTCACTATAGGAATATCTCTTAATGTCAGCGAAATCGGGCAATGATCACTACCCATCACATGGCAATCGATTGCCGCATCAACGAGCTTCTCTTCCAGACGTGATGACATGAGGAAATAATCGATACGCCACCCGATGTTTCGCTCTCTCACCTTTGCCATATACGACCACCAACTGTAGACGTCTGTGCGGTCCGGATACAAGTGACGGAAGGTATCTATAAATCCGGCTGCCAGCAAGTCTGTCATCTTACCACGCTCTTCGAGTGTAAAACCGGAGTTGCCCATGTTGGATTTTGGATTCTTCAAATCGATCTCAGCATGAGCGACATTAAGGTCCCCAGTGACCACTACAGGTTTAAGTTTGTCCAGCTTTTGCAAATAATTGCGAAACCGCTCCTCCCACTCCAGTCTATAATCCAGTCGGCTAAGATCGCGCTTCGCATTCGGCGTATACACATTCACTAGATAAAAATCTTCAAATTCCAGGGTGATTGTCCGGCCCTCGGGCTCGCTGTTCTCCTCAATCCCGTACCAAACTGACAGTGGAGCGATTCTAGTGAATACAGCTGTACCGGAATAGCCCTTCTTGATCGCATAGTTCCAATACTGATGGTATTCGGAGCCTAGATCCAGTTCAATCTGCCCTTCTTGGAGCTTTGTTTCTTGAACACAAAATATATCAGCATCTGCCTGTTTAAAATAATCCATGAATCCTTTTGTGACACAAGCTCGTAAGCCGTTAACATTCCAAGATACCAGCTTCAATGTCTTCCCCCCATTCCAATCTATATCCATGAATCGATGTTCTATGATCCTACTTCTATGATCCTACAAGTCTACTATATTAACACGCGTTTCCCAAGGCAAACAATCGCTCATGCATCGGTCATTCCTGTATATGAATATTAAGCCAAGCACCGGAACAACCTAACCGTTGGCAGGAATACTGCTGCTAAAACGATAAGCCTGGACATAATTTTGCATTCCAAGGAGGTTCCACACATGACAGGAAGAAACAACAAACCGAAGAACGACGGACCATCCAGCAGCCCAGATCGGCTTGATCAATACGGAGACAAGCTGGCCTCCCATAACGAAGAGGAATTCACTTCTGCCGTCGAGAATGCTGAAGAGCATTGCAGAGACGAGGAATAACCCGGAAGAGCGTGTAACGAATAACAGCACATCCATTTGGATGTGCTGTTGTTATGAGGAAACAATCCCTACTCATTCAACTATGCTTCTAACGCTTCATAAATCCCTTGCCCTGCAAGAAATCCTTCATATGAAGTCGAACTGGTTCTGCTAAACGTTTAGACATAAATTGCGACCAAGCTGCAGCTGGCTTATCGCCGCTTCGTGCACGCATGTATTCAGTATATACCTTGTCGTAGTTAGCAGCCGCCTCTAGCGTCTGCTCTACGTTGTAGGTTCCCTTGTGTAGGACGCCGCTTCGTGGCAAACGTGGGCGAATACCTGGCTCCTGATCAGGATATCCGACACACATACCGAACAGTGGATACACGAGATCCGGCAATTTCAGCTGTTCTGCAAATTCAGCAATTTGATTACGTACGCCTCCGATATAGACAATTCCTAGTCCCATCGATTCGGCAGCTATGGCTGCATTTTGCGCAGCCAGCGCGGCATCAACGGTTGCCACGATGAAATTCTCAGTCGAATCCACATAAGATGGCTGTTCTTCCATATGCACCTTACTTACTTGTGTTAGACGATATAAATCTGCGCACCATACGAGAAACACCGAGCATTCTTCAATATATGCCTGATTGCCCGCAAGAGCCGATAATGCCCGCTTCTGATTCGGGTCACTGACGGCGATAACACTATATGCCTGAACGTTACTTGAGGTGGAAGCCATCTGTCCTGCCTCAATAATCGTATTTAGTTGTTCTTCTGTAACCTGCTGATTGGTATATTTACGAATCGACCGATGATTCATAAGTAAAGATATCGTTTCATTCTTATTTTCATTCACTTGGATCATCACTCCTAGTTTCGTTTATATACTTATTCCCCTTACACCTTCATTTATCCATTATACAACAAGAAACCCGTAAGACTCTTATAAGCCTGACGGGTGTCGATATGAATGATTCAATTATACGACATCGTATCCTTGTTCTTCGATTGTTTCCTTAATCTGATCCACAGTTACCTTAGTTTCGTCATATTCCACCGTCACGGTGTTTGCCGCCAGATTTACTTTGCCGCTCATACCCGCTTCTTTCAGCGCGCCTTCTACCGAGTTAACACAATGGTTGCATGACATGCCTTCAACGTTCAGTGTAATTTCTTTCATCGTAATTCCTCCTTAGCTCATTTACCGATGTTTCACCGGGTTATCTACATCCACTCACTAAGTTTAACCTTAGTGATGTGATCCATTACGTAAATGAAGGGAAATTCCTTCTTCTACGGTTAGTACCCTGTAGCTACTTTCATTAATCACTGCACTCATTATACTATACCCCCCATGGCTATGTAAAGTGATTAATAAACACACTTCGCTGCATTGTTAGGCGCAATATGTTTTTTTTCTACTATATATAGTGTGCCCAAACCATTTTTTGATATGTTAAGACATATTTAAAAATATTTATCTCTTATCTTATAAAAAAAGATGTTATCTCGCTTTTTTCGCTGGTATAATAATCTATAAATGTCGAGATAGACCAATAAAATTCCTTATTTCACAAATGATTACTTTTTAGTCGATGAATTAAATTTGTGAGAATTATACATATGATCCATTACACCAAACATAGTTACACGAAAGAAGGAAACTCAATGGTTTTTGACGGTATTATCATAGGATTGATTGTTGGATTTCTTCGAGGTGGTATCCGTAACGGGCTATTGAAGTTCAGCCAGATTAAACTAAAAGGCGGCCTTATCTTCCCACTACTACTAATCATCCAATTCGCTATTTTCCGTTTCCAAGATAACAATCAGGCACTTGCATCTGCAAGTAATTATGCATTTATACTCATCTATATTATCGGAATGATCTTTCTGTGGATGAACCGTAATCAAAAAGGGTTTACCCTCGTTCTACTCGGAGTATTCCTTAACTTCTTAGTCATGGCTGCAAATGGAGGTCGAATGCCAGTTTCACTTCAAGCTGCATCTGTGCTTGATCCCTATTATGTGGACATGCTCAAGAGCAGTGCCGTAATCTCAAAACACTTCTTGATGGATGCTTCAACCAAACTGCCTTTTCTAGGTGATATCATTCCGTTATCTCCTCCATATCCCAGAACGCAAGCGATTAGCATTGGAGATATTGTGATGAATTTTGGCATCTTCTTGTACATCGTTCATTTAATGACACCTAGCAAAAATCCATCTGATGCTAAACGCTCTAATCTTGGTGAACCTCAAAATTCATAATATATTCGAGTTCACGATTTCTCGAAAGGAGGGGATTAAACATGAAAAAAACAGATAAAATCAAGTATTCCCGTATTGTTATTAACGCTATTATCGTAGCTTCGGTCGTAGTTGCTTTGACTTCCGGTTACAAGATTGGATAATAATGCAAAAGACAGGCTGATATCAGCCTGTTTTTTTATTTATCACATTGTATTGCCAAGGTTTATATCATAAAATATGGAGACATCATCAATGTATGCCAAGGAGAAGTAGTGTCTATGTCAAAACTCAGTTTCTCTCATATTAGCAAGCTTAAATCGAGCCATCTACTCGCTATTTTTATCACCTTAGTGGGCGTCTCTGTGTTTTTGTATAACCATCATTGGGATTTTGTTAATTATTCAATGATGGATTGGATATGGATTTATGCTATGCTCGGAGCTTGCTTATTACTTGAATATTATACGTTTCAGCTACCTCCTGAAGGCAATAAGCAATCTATGGATTCATCCGTATATTTAGCTTCTCTGTTTGTCTATGGTACCTCTTTCACTTTATCTATTCTACTGCTCAGCTCTATTATCTCAGCAGTATATGAAAGACGAGTTTCCTGGTGGAAACATCTTGTAAACTTCTCCATTTATTCCATGATGATCACAGGCTCTGCTTTCATTTTTGAAACTCTAGGTGGCCATGAAGGACCTATTGAAAATGAGAATATCTTAGCTTACATCATTACACTAACCGTATATTTTGCGATCAATGTAGGACTAGTTGGTTTCTATTACTACTTATTATATAAAGGATCTCTCATCGAGATACTTAATGGCTTTCTTAAAGATACTTTACTCGTTTATCTCAGCACGCTCATTCTTTCTTTGGTTCTATCTATTTTAATCATGTATAACGGAATTTTTGGACTAGCTTTATTTATAGGTCTCAGCACCATGCTCTCCTACTCATTTAAGCAACTGTTTACCATGTACAACGAAATTCAGGAGAAAGCGATTAAAGATCAGCGAACCGGCTTATTCAATCACAGCTATTTCGAGAACTTACTCGATGCCGAAATGAAGAAATCAAAAACTTCGGGAACTGCTCTCTCACTAGCTATGATCGATATCGACGACTTTAAGAAATACAACGATCAGTTCGGTCACCTGAAAGGAGACTTACTACTCGGGTTTCTAGGTGACTTCCTGAAGAATGAATGTGAACCGGCTGAGGTCACCGCTTCTCGTTTTGGTGGAGAAGAATTTACGATTCTTATGCCTGGTTTCGACGAGAACAAGGCTCAGCATTTCATGAATCGTCTCCGTAAGAAACTGAACGATAGCTATTTTGAAGGCGTTGAAATCTTCCCTGCTGGCTGTCTGTCTTTCTCAGCTGGAATTGCCAGCTATCGAGATGACATCCATGATAAAGCACAGATGGTCGATCTCGCTGATCAAGCGCTCTATTATGCCAAGAAGCAAGGCAAGAACACCGTGCACATCTATGGAAGTGGCTCGTCAAAAGAATATGAAATCGATTTCGCAGAAGATGTACGTGATATAGAGCAGCAGCTAAAGCTGTTCCTCTATAAAGATGTCGATACCTTTAAGCATTCGAAACGTGTATTCCGCTATGCGGTAGAAATGAGTGAAGTGCTCCAGTTAGAAAGCACGGAGCGAAGAACTTTTGTGCTTGGTGCGCTCATTCATGACATCGGAAAGCTTGAAATACCTTGGGGAATCTTAAATAAGAAAGATAAACTTACCCCAGATGAATGGGAAACGGTCAAACGTCATGTAAGTTGGGGTAAACGAATTGCCGAAACGAATGAGAAATTCAAAGAACTCGTGCCCTATATTGAGCTTCATCATGAGCGGTATGACGGTGGTGGCTATCCACATGGCTTCAAGGGTACTCAAATACCGAAACTGTGCCGAATGCTCACGGTTATTGATTCGTTTGACGCAATGACCACGGAAAGACCCTATCAGAATACGAAAACTTACGAAGAAGGAATTGCTGAGCTTAGAAGATGTTCAGGCACCCAATTCGATCCCGAACTTGTAGAAATCTTCATCCGTTATATGGAACAGCGTATTCGGGAACAGCAGCAACCTGCAGCTGGGTTCGAGTCTTAAGCTGATCTCAAGATGTTTGATGCTTCCTAAAAAAAGGTATAAATAAAGTATCAATCAAAATGAGGTGAGATTAATGGCCGACAAAAAGAAGGACCTTCCGCTACACAATGGACCCGGAAACACAGATCACCCTGAACAGTATCCTACAGAAGAGGAAAGTCTGTTTGATCGATTTGAGAGCGAGAAGCATGTCGACCCCATCCCCATGGAAGATCTGAATTTAGAGAAGCAGGAAGAGAAACGCCGGGACGGGACGTCTAAAAACCGCTCATCCACGGATTCGAAATATCATAGCGGTTTCTAACGACATACCTTATGGATGTCCGATATGAGACTCCGTTGACAACGGAGTCTTTTTATATGATCTGGATTTCTTTAATATATAGGGAGAATCCGGTTCATAAATAATGAGATGAATTGGAAGCACTTAGAGATAACACATAGAGTGGAGTGGACAATTTGTTTTCCATTTGGTCCCTGAGTCGAATGAATCGAAAACTGCTGCTTGCGATTATTGCTGGAGTTTTCCTCATGTCGTGTCTGTTGATTATTGGAGGCGGAAAGAACGGGCCTCAAGGCGCCATTATTGAAATGGAGCAAAAATATCTAACGAGTGCCTCCATGATTGGTCAACTAGACCATGAGGGCGCTTCTTCTGTAGTCATGCCCGGCGTACCGCTCATGATAGCCGGACTAACCAAACTGTTCGGAGATGATGGACATGCGCTCACGGCCTATCGATTGATTCAATGCCTGTTTCATGCTTTCTCTGTCTACCTGGTATTTGTTCTGTGTAGATATATGTTTAATACATCGACGGCATTATTAGCCTGTACCATCTATGCCCTTTACTGGCCAGCATATGGCGTGGTCCGGTTGATCCTGCCGGATACCACGATGCAGACCCTTATGCTCATGCTCGTATGTGCAGTGATTGGTGCACTCGAGTTCAAACAAGCAGGATGGTATACCGCTGCTGGTATTCTTACAGCTTTTGTGGCCTATTTCAATCTACAGGCTCTACTATACCCCGTTCTCTTTATCGTCCTGTGGCGAGTATACCGTAGTCCGTGGAGAGTCATTATTGGAGGAACACTGCTGATTACACTCGGATATCTTTTGGTCTTGTCACCATGGTGGCTCAGTATCCCCCTGTTCGAGAAGCTAATGTATCTTCCTGGCCCGTGGAATATTGCGCCGCTCTGGCTAGAGGCACGCTTTATCGAAGGTAATCCCATTATTCATCTATACAGAAGTATATTCGGTGGAGTTTCAACGAAGTATGCTGGCCGTTTCGATCAGGAGGAAGCTCGGCGTGTAGTCCAATCAGCTTTAGATTTAGTACGGCTAACACTACTGTACACAGGTGTCGGTGGCCTCGTGTGGTCTGTATGGAAGTACCGTCTAAAGCGACAGCTGCCCGTACTACTTACACTGCTGTATTTCATCACAGCTGACTGGCTCGTCCCAAGTCTCGATGGTACTGGCTTTCCCTATGGAGTCTTTCTCTTAATGTTCACTGCATTTATTGCTGATAAAGCTGTGATCTATGCACATAAATCGAGCTTACATCGCTCTTCACGGCAGCGGTAATATATATGTTAAGCCTCCTAAACGAACAGGCCGCTCAAGGGGATAAACCCTTGAGCGGCCTGTTTACTTTTAACGAGAAATGCTACCTCTTGCTATCCAAATATACGGCGATATCCTGAATGAGATATGCTCCTGTCACCTTTTCCCCATTAAATGCGCGAATAACCAGGCGAACGGACTTGGCTTGATGGACTTGATCCAGCTTAACTTCGAATGTTTCAGCCTCATCCTCACGGTTACTCCATTCAACTAGCCCTGACTCTCCAACTTTATACCAATCGTTCGTACCGTCTAATGATACTTCAATGTCCCACTGTGTTGGTCCCTGATTCAAACCAGCTCGTGTTGTTAAAGTTATCATATCGAATATATGTGGCTGCATCCAATCCAAATAGATATAGTGAGGCAATGCCTCCCCTGGCTTACTTATTAATGCGGTATTCGGATCACCGTCATTAATGTAACAAATATGCGATTGAGCGTTATACAGATCTCCCCATGTAATGTCATTACCGACACCACTAAGAGCATAGCGAGCGAGATTACCTTCCGTACCCTCCAGCGGAATGAGCTCCATAGGCATACCTTCACGCTTATACACCCTTAAATAATCAACGAGGAACTCCTTCGGATAAGGAATGGAGCGATCCAGTTCACCAATCCAGCCCCCATCCCCATCATTAATCTGAAGCAAGGTAACCATCGGATAATCCGGTGACTGATCAATTTCCCAATATAACTCATGATCCAGATAAAATTTCATGCCAGATTCATCCCATTCAAAGCCATACACGTGAAAATCTTCAGATAAGTCCACATCCGTACGATACGGGATATGCGCATATTTCAATTTCGTATCCCGTAACGCATGGAGTGTCGTATTCAGTAGATGCGTATCTTTTCCTAGCATTTCAAAAATATCAATTTCTGCATTCTGCTCCTTCTCATTCTCAAACCCAATCATCCACCAAGCTGAATTCAGTCCACTTCCTTTCGCTACCTTCGCGCGCACTTCAAAATAACCATACTTCGTCACCAAATTCATGAAGGCACGATCATGATGGTTAAGCCCTAAATCATCACCGTACCGGTGCAATCCATCTCGCATCCCTGTAACAATAGCCGACACACGCTGATGCTCATCAGGCAGCTGTAGAACGATACAGCTATTACGGAATTGATATGTGGCCTCTGCCTCCTCTAACGTCTTCCAGTGTGACAACCCATACGGTGAGAATTTGGTCTGATCAAGCTCTGGACCCTCAAATTCTTCGTTAAAAACGAGAGTCCAGCCTTCCTTATGCATCCACTCTGTCATGATCTCCTCGCTCCTATTCCGTATATTCACGTCAGCCCGTGATGCGTTTACTGTTGGTTCTTAGCATCCTTAATCTTGATCGCAGATTCTTCTTCAAGCACTCGAATAAACTCTGGAATATTCATATCTGAGGTCGCAAACTTCTTCATGGCTTCATTCAGATCAACATATTTGTCCCATACACTAGCTCTTGCAGCAGGAAGTGCGAACTCATTTTGGAACATGGCCATAACATTCTTACCTTGATGATCGGGATTATCTGCACCAAATTGTTTGCGGATTTCAACATCCGAAGTAGCTGGGATTGTACCCTTCCTTGTTGCTTTTGTTTGATTCTCTATTGAAATAATCGCTTGCAGTACTTGAAGTGCTGCTTCCTTGTGCTCGCTATATGGGTTAATTACGGTAGGTGCCGTATGAACCGCTGGTGCGGTTTGCGGAATGTCTGACCATGAAGGAATCGGGAGAATGTCCATGTCCTTCTTGAATTCAGCTCTTTCCTCCGGTGTCTCTCCACCGAACCAAGTTAGAAAACCGTGCCAGTTAAACTCCATAGCTGCTGTTTTTTGCATAAATTTATCCGGTTCATCGGGGTTGTAAATCCCTGGAATACTATAAATCTTCTTCATGAGGTCCATGTACTTAGTGAATTCCGGATTCTTAGACAGAAGTACTTCTCCTGTATCCGGGTCTGTTAAGGTGGTAGATAACTGTAACAGTGCGGCATCTACTGTATCTGATCCGAACTCCAAACCGATATACTGATTCCCATCACGGGTCCCTGTCAATTTCTTAGCAAGCTCAATCACTTCATCCCAAGTCATGTTATCTGTAGGATAAGGAACCCCGAATAGATCAAACACTTCTTTATTGTAGAAGAAACCATATATTCCCCCGTTGCCTGTCAATCCGATTAGTCGTCCCTCTGGGTCTTGTGAGCGAATCAGCGCAAGAAACGAAGGGTCAACGGTGCTTAGGTCAATCCCATACTCCTTCACCATGTCATCCAGTGGCTGTACCATATCCAGATTAAGTAATACATCAACCCCAAGGTTAGGTGTTAATAAGTCGACTACCGTCCCACTGCTGTTGATCTCTTGGATCCCTTCAGCAGTCCCATTCCAATCTACATATTCGAATGTAATATGCGGTACGAGTTCCTTCATGTCTTTAGCAAAATTGTTCATGAAGTTCTCCTCGCCCCATTGAGTGGCTACTTTTAACGTAACCGGTTCATTGGTGAACTGCTTTACTTCTACAGGTTCCGGCTCCTCCACTGATTGTTCTTCTTGCTGTTCTGCATTCTCCCCTGTCTCTGTCGATTCTGTTGTCACTGGTGAATCACTTGCTCCATCACTGCTTTCGCCAGAAGAACATGCCCCGAGCACTAACATAAACAGAAAACACATGATAATAAGCAGACTCAGACCTTTAGCATTTCTTCGTTTCATACATACCCCTCCCTTAATCACATTACCAAATTCACAAAAACCAATCAGAAAAGAATGATTTCAGGATATACAACATCCATTCCGTCCTGATTCCTTGCCATTAGCAAGTTCATTCTGAATCTAGATCCCTCAACTGAGAAAGCGCTTTCCACACAGTTCTTAATTCATAGTTTACTCGCCTAGCCATGGGAAGTATTTAGCCCAGAGTAACACTTTTATAACAAAAATAACCCCCTACTCTTCTAGGGGGGAGACAATATCTAGAGACGATATCAGTGTTGCATTGAACTGACTAAGGCTGATTCCCATCCGTTTTTTGAACATACGACTGAAAGAGTGTAGCTCACTGTATCCAACCTGATTCGCAATCTCGCTTATTGAGAGATCCGTTTCATGCGCAAGCTGCTTTGCCTTCTCGATCCGAATCATAGCGAGATAATCCGACGGTGTCATCCCATAACACTTGCGAAATTGACGTATAATATAGTTTCTGCTGAGACCTGTCATCTCGCTAAGTGTATCTAAACGAATTGTTGTATTATAGTTTTCTTTAATGTAATTACATATCTTCACCATTTTCGCATTAATCTTGGTTGTTGGTTTCTCCGTACCTTCTACAGCATTGTTATCCGTAAGTTCATATAGTATTTGCAGTAGTAAGCCTTGTGCAAGCATATTGCTTGTTAATGTCTGCTGCTGGGTGGCCTGGATTAAAGTGATGAGTTTACCTAATAACACTCCCTCGGAATCATGCCCTCTCATATAATCCCGCCCACGGAGCATCGAATCGATTGGAGACTTAGATCGTCCAAAATGAAATGAAATAGTAATCCCTACATAGGGATTGTGCTTAGATGGCTGTAATGAACGCACAGCATGGGGACTGATGATGTAAATATCTCCTTTTTCAACTGGAAACTTCACACCGTTAATCATATTATCTGCTACCCCATCGACTCCATATAGAAGCTGGTATTGGCTAATTTCCTGCGGAATCATAAACCAGCCTGCCGGGGGCTTATACATATGTGCCAGCGTAATGTAAGGTGGATAATAGAACTGATCCTGCAAGAGCGGAATGGTTTCCTCAGGACTTAACACGGGAAGCTTATCATACATAACCAAATCTCCCTCTCCTGTCATAGGTTAAGAACCTGAGGCTAAGCCTCAGGTTCTTGATCCAATAGATATGCAACGAGTACGATCCTAGCTCGCTTGTTCTACTTTAAGTTTCTCTTCCTTAATTTTAATCTCCAATTCTTCTTCTACTTTACGCAAGAATTCTGCGATATTCATATCTGAATTTGCAAACTCCGGTAACTTCTCTACGATGAAATCCTCAGCCATTTTTTGATATTCCGATTTTCTTCCCTCTAAGACTCTTGCATTCTCAGGGAAATATGCCTTTACATTCTGACCTTCATACACTTGTTGTTTCTCACTACCGAATGTTTCGATCGCCTCTGGACTTTTTAAGACGGTTGGGAATCCATTGGCAGAGAAATATGTCTGCATATCCTCGGATACCTCTTCTTTCATCCACTGGAATGCTGCATCCTTATTCTCACTGTATTTATTTAAGATGAACATATGCGCTTGGGTTGGTGGTGTGAACATATCTTCTCCTCCCCAGATTGGAACGAGAACGGCGTTCGTGTTGGCCCGTACCTCCTCAGGAATTCCCCATTCCATATATGTTGGCCAAGATACTAACATCGCAGCTGTACCATTAGCAAAAAAGCTTGCCTGCTTCTCTGGATCACGTTCGTATAAGCCTGGGATGCTGTAGAACTTCTTCATCAGCTCAAAGTATTTCGTGACTGCTGGCTCCTTCGTAAGAATGACCTCATCCGTTTCAGGATCTACAAAATTCGAAGTAAGCTCCTTCAGAGGTGCTAGTGTATCGTTAGTCACACTATTCTTATGTCCTATGGACAGACCGCGATATTGTATTCCGTTTCGTTCTCCAGTCAGCTTCTTCGCAAGGTCAATCGTCTCATCCCATGTCATATGATCTGTTGGGTAAGGTACTCCAAACATATCAAAAATTTCTTTGTTGTAAAATAGTGTGAATGTATCCGCAAATGTAGGAACCCCAATTACAGAGCCTTTCTCATCATATGAGCGAAGTAAGGACATGACCGATGGATCAATCAGACTTGTATCCATCTCATATATTTTCATATAATCATCTATTGGTTCGATCATACCAAGCTCCTGTAAGCCGGATACCCCCACCGATGTATAGATGATATCAGGAACAACACCACTAGCATTTAATTCTTGCAGCGCTACAGAATCCGCACTACCTTGAATCCAATTCACCGTTATGTTCTTTCCTTCTGCCTTGAGCTTGTCTTCGATCGGCTTCATCAAGACAGAGGTCAGATCAGCACCCCATTCATGTTGAATCGTTATCGTTGTCTCTTGGCTGAAATCCGTAACCGCTTTACTCGCCCAGTCCACTTCTTCTTCCTCAGTACCTTCCACTTCTTCCGTTCCCTCTGATTGTGCTTCAGTGATCTTCTCTGGTTCTGTCTCTCCCGAACCACTACTACTACAGCCTGAGAGTACTGTTGTTAGCAAGAGTATTAAAGTAATGATTAAAAATATTGATTTTCTCTTCATGTGAATCCCCTTTATCATCTAGTTTTCTTGCACTTTATTGCGATGAAGTACCGATATAAAAGCATAGCAGAGACATCGTAACTAAGGGACCTGCACCTATTTACAGTGTCTCTGCTATATAACGGAAGCTCTACTTCTCTACTTTCAGCCTTTCTTCCTTGATCTTAATCGTTAATTCCTCTTCTGCCTTACGCAAAAACTCTGCAATATTCATATCCGAAGTTGCAAATTCGTTTAACTTACTCACCAGAAATTCTTCAGCCATACGTTGATATTTTGACTTTCTTCCTTCCAGAACTCGTGCATTTTCAGGGAAGAAGGATTTAACATTCTGACCTGCATACACATCTTGTTTTTCCTTACCGAATGCTTCAATAACCTCAGGGCTTCTTAACACGGTTGGTTGCCCGCTGATCGCGAACTGCATCTGGATATCTTCCGCTACAAATTCTTTCATCCATTGGAAAGCAGCATCTTTTTGCTCACCATACTTATTTAGGATAAACATATGTGCCTGGATTGGTGGGGTGTACTTATCCTCTCCTCCCCATAATGGGAGAAGTACTGAACTCGTATTGGCTCGAACATCCTCAGGAATTCCCCAACTTAGGAATGTCGGCCAGGACACTAGCATGGCACCCGTTCCACTGACATAGAAGCTATCTTGTTTCTCTGGATCACGTTCGAACATTCCCGGGACACTGTAAACCTTTTTCATCATTTCAAAATATCTAGTTATCGCTGGATCTTTCGTAAATAGTACTTCATCCGTTTCTGGATCCACGAAATTTGAGGTAAGTTCCTTCAGAGGAGCAAGAGCTTCACTTGTCGTGCTATTTCCGTATCCAATCTCCAGACCACGGTATTTCACACCGTTTCTTTCCCCCGTCAGCTTCTTAGATAACTCAATCGTCTCATCCCATGTCATATGATCTGTTGGGTAAGGCACCCCGAACATATCAAAAATCTCTTTATTGTAGAAGAGAGTATACGTATCCGAAAACGTAGGTACACCGATCATTGAGCCTTTATCATCATAGGATCGAAGTAAAGAAATAACGGATGGATCAATCTGGCTTGTATCCATTTCATATATTTTCATATAATCATCAATCGGTTCAATCATATCCAGATCTTCTAGAGCTTCTGTTCCAATGGATGTATATATAATATCTGGCACAACACCACTAGCATTTACTTCTTGTAATGTATTGGAATCAGGTATACCCCCAATCCAGTTCACCTTGATGTTCTTACCTTCTGCTTGGAGCTTATCTTCAATAGGCTTCATGAACGTAGCGTTTGCTTCCGGACCCCATACATGCAGAATGGTAAGGGTTGTTTCTTCACTAAAATCGGTAACTGCTTTACTCGTCCAGTCGATTTCTTCTTCCTGCGTAGCTTCTTCGTTGTCCCCAGCTGGCTCTGTTGTAGCTTCAACTTCCGGGTCCTTCGTTACCGGCTCATCGCTTCCGCCCCCAGTGCAGCCTGAAAGTAATGTTGTTAGCATAAATACAAAAGTAATGATTAGAAAAATGGACCTTTTCTTCATTTTATTATCCTCCTGTATTACCTCAATTTTTCATACAGATTCCTTCAAACCTGTACATTATGGCACTATCAACAAAGTACACTGGAGCGCTAGGTACAGATTTTATTAGAGGTAAATTAGCCAGGAAGCTTGCACCTAATTTATTAGCTATGTTAAATATTCAGGTACTTAAATACGATTGTTTCTAACTCGGACAAAGACTTAACTTTTTTCTTTCTTCTGCTTCTCTTCCTTGATCTTAATCGTCAACTCCTCTTCTAGTTTTCTTAAAAATTCAGCAATATTCATATCTGAATTCGCAAAGTCTTTTAATTTTTCTACGATCAACCCTTCTGCCATTCTTTGATATTGTGATTTTCGACCTTCAATGATTCTTGCATTCTCAGGAAAAAACGCTTTCACGTTTTTACCTTCGTAAATATCCTTCTCACTTCCGAATGTCGCAATGACTTCCGGGCTCTTCAGTACGGTTGGATATCCAGCAGCAGAGAACTTCATCTGCATATCCTCTGCAACGACCTCTTTCATCCATTGGAATGCCGCGTCTTTTTGCTCACTGTATTTATTCAATACATACATATGAGCTTGGGTTGGTGAGGCAAATTGCTCCTCCCCGCCCCAGATTGGCATGAGAACGGCATCGGTATTCGGCCGAATGGTCTCAGGAATTCCCCATTCCAAATATGTCGGCCAGGATACTAACATTGCAGCAGTTCCACCCGCGAAGAAACTGGCTTGTTTGTCCGGATCACGTTCATAGATGCCAGGTATGCTGTAGAATTTTTCCATCAATTCCAAATACCTAGTAACTGCAGGCTCCTTCGTCAGTAATACTTCATCCGTTTCAGGATCAACCACATTCGTAATAATTTCTCTCAGAGGAGCTAGAGCCTCACTCGTCACACTGTTCGTGTAGCCCATCTCCAGACCACGATAAGATACACCATTTCTCTTACCCGTCAGCTTCTTCGCAAGCTCAAAAGTTTCATCCCATGTCATATGGTCAGTCGGGTAGGACACGCCAAACATATCAAAAATCTCTTTGTTGTAAAATAACGTGATTGTATCCGCGAACGTAGGAACACCGATCATAGAACCCTTATCATCATAGGAGCGGAACAACGATACTACCGAAGGGTTGATTGTGGTTTCATCCATTTCATATATCTTCATTAAATCATCAATGGGCTCAACCATATCCAGTTCTTTCAATCCGTCAGTCCCTTTGGAGCTGTAAATAATATCAGGGACCACCCCCGTAGCATTCAACTCCTGCAAAGCTTCCGAAGTAGAATCACCCTGAATCCATTTAACCGTAATGTTCTTCCCTTCTGCCTTGAGTTTATCCTCAATTGGCTGCATGAGTGGGGCAATCTGATCGAGCCCCCACTCATGCTGAATTGTAATGGTTGTTTCCTTACTAAAGTCGGTTACAGCTTTACTCGTCCAGTCTACTTCTTCCTGTGCATCTTCATTCGTCTCCACCTGATTTGCTTCAATTTCAACCTCCGGTTCCTTAGCTACCGGTTCATTGCTGGTACAACCTGAAAGTATTGTTGTGAGCATAAATACAAAAGTAATGATTAGAAAAAACATTTTTTTCTTCATATATACCCTCCTGTATTATCTCAATAAGGTTTTCGTTTCTACTCAACCAAACCAGTACGCTCAACACTTTCAACGAAGTATCGCTGTGCAACTAAATACAGAATTAGTGGAGGTAAAATAACCAGGAAGCTCGCCCCCATCTTAATCGGCTCTGCCAAATATTCAGGCAACCCCCCGTTCGAAATGAATGTTGTTAACTGGCTATCGATAAAGGACATCTTTAGTGCAAGCGGCATATCACCGCTTGAACCGAGGAACATCCTAGGATAGTACGTATCATTCCAAGTCCAAACGAACGAGAACAACAGGACAACAAGAATCGCTGGTCTTGCCAGAGGAAACATGACTCGCATGTAAAATCTAATTGCACTTGCACCATCGATCCGAGCCGCTTCTTCCAGTGCTTTTGGCTGCGTGGAGAAGAATTGACGGAAGATGATAACAAACAATGCGCCCTTAACTCCAAACCCAAAGATAGAAGGCAGAATTAATGTTAATAAATGACCGTTCAGTCCGAGCTTGGTATACACCATAATCGTCGGCAAAATAACAACTTGCGGCGGAATGATGAATGCCAAGAAGACAAGGAATAGAATCGTCTTCTTGAATGGGACATCCAGCCTCGCTAGTGCATAGCCTGCTAACCCGCACGAAATACAGTGTAGTACAGCGGTTGAAATCGCTATCAGTAGACTGATGGAAAGTGACTTTGGATAATCCAGCAGCTTCCATGCTTCAACCACATGACCGAGGTAAACCGATGATGGAATCCATGTAACCGTTGGATCTATTAAATCTTTGGCACTCATGACCATTTTTACAAGCATTTTTAATATCGGGTTCATGTACACGTAGGAGGTTACGATGAATATTCCGTACAAGACTAATTTAAATAATAGTCCTTGATTCATCTCTCGTCCTAGAATGGTGTACTTCACTTGCCGCAATCCACGTTTCGTCGTGACCTTCTGTTTCACACGCGTCGCTAAGTCAATCTTCATGTTCTGCCTCCCTTCCGCATTAACGATTTGCTCCGGTATGTTTCCGGTTAATTCTACTGTAGATGAGAATGACAATTCCCAAGAAGATAAGAATAATAGCGAAGTAAATCCATGCTAGTGCACTGTTAAATCCGTAGTTCCCCGTATTGATTAAGCTAATAACAGGATTGGAAGGGAACGTGAACATATCGACAACGGTATAAATTAGGTTCAGCAGGATGAACGGTGACATGGCTGGAAGTGTGATTTTCCAAAATACTTCCCACGGCGAAGCGCCATCGATACGAGCTGATTCATAGGCCGAAGTCGAAATGGTCTGAAGCCCTGCAATAAAGAGCAAAATTTGCACCCCGGAATACCATAATACGAGGACAAACTGATTCAATACGGTCTTTACAGGTTTCGCCCAAGAACTATCTCCCAGGAACATATCCATGTAACCACCAATATTAAATCGTTCAAGGAAGCCTAAGTTTCCTTCCCCTTGATTAATAAAGGACATCAGGACAGCACCTGTAGAGAAGATGACTGGCAAGAAGAAGATCGCACGGAACAGGAATCGACCGGGTAGCTTCTGGTTAAGCATGATGGAGATCATCAAGGCAAAGATAACGATAACCGGGATCATGATGACGACTTCTTGAAAATATGGGATCAATTTATCGTAAAAGTCCGAGCTATTAAACAGGATTTCACGATAATATTTAACACCAACGAAGTCATACACGATTTTCTTCGGTAATATTTTGACCGTGTGAAAGCTCATAAAGAGTGAGAAGACTAGCGGAAACCCTAAAAAAGCGATAAAGCCAATCAGCCATGGTGCGATAAATAATGCCCCTTCAAGCTTACGTGATCTTTTTGCAGACAGTATTCGCCTAGGGGCCATATTACGCACCTCCTTTACTTACGATATAATCTTTTGCTTTTACAACCAGGTTGCCTACACGAACCTCTTTATTGTTATAGTTCACGACAACTTGCTTACCATTACTGTAAGTTGTCTCGAATACGCCGCCTACAATTTCACGATGTCCTGTAATGAACTCGTTCTGTACATCCCCAAGCGCCTCTTCGTACTTCTGATACTGGGACACGATCTCATCAATCCAGTCCTTGTAGTTCGTACTGTAGAACTCATGCAGAGAAAGAGATTTCAATAGCTCCTGTGAAGAAGCATTCGTTACGACAAATGAAGGAACCGCACCATATTCAATCCCTTTCAAGAAATTATCCGCGTAATCATCGCTTAGATTCGCATACTCGAATGAGTATGTTGTAAGACCATGCAGCGCAATTTGGGCAAATGGTACAACACGATCCACGAACAAATCATAGGAGAAATTAGAGGCCATATTGTCCATATGGCTAATGTATGGATAAGTGTAAGAATTTCCTCTAAATCCGTTGACACTGCCGAAGGTTTCTTTTGCCTTCGCGTACAAAGCGCTCTGAATTTCTTTTGACTCTAATCTTGATGTTAGATAATTCTCATTAAAGTCCGTATTCAAGAACGTTCCAATTCCTTGGCCGAATAAATAGCCATTAATGCCTAACGACTTCGCTTCTTCCAGATCTCCTTCGATAACCCCTTTCATGAACTGCGGACTGACAAATGTCTTACTTCTGTTATCCCAGTTCATCGATTCAATGACCGAAGAAGCTAGATCACGTAGGCCGTCTCTATTTTTACGGAATCCATCTTTCCCACCTCTATTGTACGTATAGGAAGAGGCATCAAGATAAACGCTATAACCCTTTGAATGAGCAAAATTGGTAAACTTCTTCATCCCTTCGTTACCACCAAGTTTATCGGGAACGGGGAAGTCACCACCAAATTTACTGTATCCATCGTTTTGCCATCCGAGGTAAGTGATATCCATATTATCTACACCAAGCGCAGACAACTCCTGGACAATCCCTTCGGCCTCTTTGGTCGTTGTTAAAGGCAGGTAGGAATCCCACAGAAATCCGTCTTCCGTATCTCCACCGAGCAGATGCAGCTGAAGCCTCAGCTTTGCTTGATCGCCTTCTAACGGTTTCATTGCCGACTCCTTCATCAACAGTTCCCGATAGCGTTCAGCAAGTGTTACATAACTGATCTCCTCGCTTTTCTCCTCGATCATGTAATAGCGAGTCGCACGATCCGTCTTCGTAATTTCCTTGCTATACGTCAAGTATCCGTTCTGCTTCTTCGTATCTGTCGGTTGAAAGAACTTGAACCGATATTGATATTCCGGTGCAACCCAGTTAAATTGACTGAATGATCCTGAAGGTGCTGCGACCACATTCGCGTATTCTTCACCTTCCGTGATGACGCCCAGAACCGCTTGCTTATTCGACTTAATCCCGAATACGGGCATCGTAATGGGATTACGATCTGACATGGTATTACGGTTACTGTATGCCCAGTCGTCACCGTAGACACGTTCCGTATAAAGGTTCTGTGTCCCTGCACGACGTTCTCTGAAGTCAATTAATGCTCCCGGGCCGTCCGGAATGTATAAGAAGCCATCTTCATCATTCGAGGTCTGTGCACCCAGGAAAGGGAATAACCGAATGGATGCAAGGCGAGCCATTGGATCTTTTTTCGGCTTCGGCGCCTTCACTTCTTTCCCGTTCTTATCCACGGTCGTTGCCGCTGGTTCTTCCTTCGGAATGACCTTCTCATCCACCAGACCTTCAGCTAATACTTTTGTTTCCACAAAGTCCTCGCCAAGCTTTACTTCTATCGGAATGATGAAGCCCAAGTCCGGCATTTCATACACCACTTTAAAGCCCTGATCAATTGCTTCAAATTGGCTGATTACACCCTTTTGTGCATAAAGGTTCGTCTCCTTCAGCAAATCTTTACGCAGATTAAACTCCACATAGCGGAACATGAACGGCGAGGCAAGATGCAGCTTCCATGCATCTGTATTCAGCTTATCCTGAAAATCTTTGGGATTCGGAAATGATCGCCATACCTCGCCAGTTGCTTTGCTCGTAACGGTAAAGTGACCTGAAGCCTTATCTACTCTGAGCAATAACTTTCCATTCTCCGCAATCTGCTCGAATTGAGTCTCATCGGGTAGCTTTCCACTCGATTTCGCAGGTGCTGCAGCCTTCGTCTGTGTTGCGGTCTGCGTTTCCACCTTGGTCTCACTCTGAGCTGCGGATTCAGTGGCTGTCTTAGATTCGGTCTGCGTTTCAGGCTGCTTCTTATCCGCTGAATCGGATTTAGCAAAGATGAAACTGCCGAGCGTCGACGCGGATAAGACGCAGATCGCAGCTACCATTAATAGTTTTTTGGAGCGGAATAAGCGCATCACATCGACACCTCCTGATAGATCGTGTAAATGAAGTTACCAAATTCAGATGTAAGTCCGATTAAGATGAACACCAGCACCCACATGATGGTCATCGTGATGACCGTAAGTGTAATGTTCAGTACCGTCTCACCAACGCCATAGTTCTGCAGTGCTTGAATATTCCAGAAAAATAGTAGCCCACTCCACAAGAGCATACCTACCTCAATGGAGCTGTAGATAGATGCTTCACTTAGTGTGAAAATGTTCGAAATAAGCGCAAGTGGAATCCCGAACAACACGACTGGAAATAAGGAATAACAGCTTCCGACGAATACATCCTTGAACCGCGCCTCACCTTGCTTAATGGAACCGACGAGATAATTACATATCACCCATGAGAACCATACGGCTAAGAAAATCGTCAGCATATAGGTTGACCCTTTGGCATAGACCGGCACCGGATTATAGGTAAAGCTCGTATAGAATGATTTCACGAGTAGCATGATTACCGTTAAGATCAGAATAATGAAGGCGCTAATGTAGCCACCCCTATTCAGGTATCTCAAATCTCCAAAACCATCAATCGGATGTTTCAAAATGTAGAATACATGTTTTAATTGCTGGAACCAGGTTCGCTTATTTAGCTTCTTCGCTTCCGGCATGATTCGGAAATTCAGTCTTTTCTTCAGCTTTATATACAACCAGAGCAAGAGACCCGCAATAATAGCACCATTCGCTAAGGTAGAGAAGTTCTTCTGGAACCACTGCAAACGAATTTGCCAGAATGAATCAGAGTACCCCTCACCATCCCCTGCAAGCTTAAACAAGTCTCTAGCACGTTCGTACTCACCGCGCGAATATGCTGCTTCGGCGATTCCTTTGTATGCCGGGGAGAAGTGAGCATTCAACTTCAGAACTTTGTCCCAATATTGCTCCCCTTCTACATACTTACCTTCCTGCATCAAGCGATACGCTTCATGAACCGTTGCTCCAAATTCAGTCGGCTCATAGACCTGAATGAGGTTCAGCGCTTCATCCAAAATATAAAGGCGTTTATTCGAATTCGTCTCTACGGCAACGGGAGCTGCGGTTAAACCAACCAGTGAGTTCCCTAATGCAGAGCGTCCCGACCAGTAGAACAACATCGTTCCGTTAGCATCATACTGAGAAACAATGTTACGCGACTTATCAATAATTGTTACATTTCCATTTTGATCTAAGGATACGTCGGTAAGCTGCTTTTCGATCTTCTCATCGGTTTCTACAGTAGCTAACGAAAACAATCGATCATTGAACGACATTTTTTTCCATATGTTTTCGCCGCGAATGTTCAACTTCTTTACTTGCTCTGTCTTGGAACCGGACACCGTATAAATAAAGCCTTGTTGATCAATATCGATATTTCGGATGGTTACAGGCAATAGTCGTACTTGACGACTTAATTGCTCTTTCGAATAAAACTGTCTTCGAATAACGTCCATGACCGTGACTTCTGTTTTATTCGTTCCGAAGAACTGATCGAACTTCCCTTCGGGTGTAAATTGGATAATCCCGTGATAACTCCCTTTGGATACGACATATATAAAACCGCGTTTATCAATAACCATATTCGTCGGTTCATATACGAAAGATTCATTGATGAATCTTGATTCAGGCCGTCCAATTTCTTTCAGTAATTTCGCGTTCTTATCCAGCTGAACAACCCGCTTATTTCCTGTATCGGCGATGAAAATATCACCATTATCTGTTACAAACACACCTTGAGGTTGATTTAGCGGGCTCTCTGGTACGGTGATGGATCGAATAAATTCACCATCTTCACTCAGATGAACAATCCGATTATTGTCCGTATCCGCAATATAAATATCATCGTTGTCCGCTATGAATAAGTCCTGAGGTCGTTGCAGTGATGAATATTCAACCTCACCTTTATCATTGACTATTGGAATTTCCTGCGCTATAACGCCGACTGGAGAATAAGCAGATTGAGTCATAATCGTACGCCCATAACTATCCTCTGTGAACGTACGATAAGGAACATCAGCACTCGCTTTCATCGGGAATCCAGTCAAGGCAATCAAGCAGACTAGCCAAAGCACATATTTCGATTTGCTTTGATTGTTGTGCATGGTACACCTCCCTATTCCTCTGCTTATTTGATCCCCGAATGCGCCATCGTCGTGATCACTTTTCTTTGGAAGATCAAGAAGATTAGCAATGACGGTAAGAACATAATCAACGCTCCCGCCGCAGCAGCTCCTTGTCTAGCTACCGAGTTACTAAGGCCAGATGTTAATGTGCCCATATAAAACGGCAGTGTCTTCATGGAATCTTCCTGCATGAATAACGTTGAAGTCTCTATGTTCCCCCATGCCGATTGGAAAGCTAGGATCGAGATCGTAGCAATCGCAGGTGTAACAATTGGCATAACGATGCGCAAGAAAATGGTGAATTCTTTCGCACCGTCCATCTTTGCAGCTTCAAGCAGTTCGTTCGGTACTTGGTCCATAAACTGCTTCAATAGAAATACACCCACTGGCATAGCAACTAGAGGCAGTACATGCCCTAAATAAGTATTCATGATCCCTAAGCTTTGAATAACGATAAAGCGTGGAATCGCAATGGCTTCTGTCGCGAATAACAATGACAGCATGATTAATCCTAGTACAATCTTGGACCCTGGGAATGGGTGCTTGGATAACGGGTAAGCACACATCGCTCCTGTAATGACCATCGCAACGCTTGATAACAAGGTGACGACAATACTGTTAAATACATATCTGGATACCGGTACAATCGTGCTTGCTGTCATGGCAAACAGTTCCGAGAAGTTCCCTGTTGTTGGCTCCCTAACAATAAATGTGGGTGGGAACATGAACAACTCATGTAATGGCTTAAAAGCATGATTGAACAAATACACGAGTGGAAGGAGCATGAAAATGGCAAGCGGCAACAAACAGATGGCAATCCATATTTGTGCTCGATCGATCAATCTCAGAGCTAATACGAAATCGCTCCATTTTATCTTTAATTTCCGCTGCATGGCAGTCATCCGTGCCTCTTGCATTATTCATCCTCCTTCGGTGCAAATAAATAACCGAAAAATCTACTTAACACGTAACACATCAGAAGAACGACGATAGAAATCGCACTCGCATATCCGAGCTCAAACCGTATAAATCCATAATCATTAATATGGTCAATTAATAACTGTCCCGCATAGTTCGGGGTCGGGTTCGTACCCGATAATTGAACACCAATACCACCGGATTTAATCGTATGAACAATTGCCATTATGGCCGCAAACATCATCTGCGGCTTCATCATCGGTACCGTAATGTACCACACTTCCTGAAGTCGACTTGATATCCCGTCAATTCGTCCGGCCTCGTACAATTGTCGATCCACGTTAAGAATACCGGCCAAGATCGCCAAGAACCCGATACCCATGGATGACCAAATGGAGACCACAATCATAATGTTAAGCAAGTAGTCTTTATCGAGTAGGAATAAAACCGGCTTCTCAATAAGTCCCCACTTGAGCAAAAAGCTGTTAATGTAACCCGATCGGTCCCCGGTAAACATAACCGTCCAAACTACGGTCATCGCTATACCTGCGGATAACGATGGTGCATACATGGCAAGTGCATACCAAGTACGCATCGTATTAGGCAGCTGCGCGATTAACCAAGCTAACAAGAACGCAAGAATATATCCGACAGGCCCTACGAATACAGCAAATTTAAATGAGTTCGGTAATACATACTGCAAGAAAATAATGTCCTGTGAGAATAAGTTCTGGTAGTTAAGCCATCCACGCCATGAAGGGAAATCAAAGGCATTAAAATAGGTGAAGCTCAGCAGAATACCTGAAATAACAGGAATGAGTATGAATATGATGAACATCGCCATAAACGGTAAAATAAACAGGTAGGATAAGCGATATCTCCACATTTCTTTCATTAAAAAATTCATGCGTTCCGAAATGCCTGGTTTCGTCTTACCGAGCTTGGCTGGAGTTTCATTCATCTTTTTAGAAAGGGCTGTCGCATTATCTGTCATTCAGAATTGCTCCTTTCCAAGGTTCTGTAATTCGAATCAGATCCATCTTCTTCAATACGTTGCCATTCTCATCAACGTAATTAAATTCTTGTTGCTTACGCTTCATCTCTCGGTTAATTTCTTTAACCGCCTTCTCGAGCGCAATCCTAGGATTCATTTGATCGATAGCTGCATTGTTCCATGCAAAACCGAGTTCACGAGCTGTCATGTAACCTCCCGGTACATTCGGCCATTCTTGCATCCATTGCCATTGATCCAAGATCACACTAAGATCATCCTGCTTCCATGGCATGTTGGCGAAGGCACGAACGTTAGCGGAGTTCCAGCGGAAAGTCTCACCGCGATATTGCTCCAGATTCAGTCCGAATTCGGTCTGAATATCTTCGGACATATACCACTTCATGAAATCCCAAGCGATTTCACGTTTTTCTTCCGGTGTTTCGTTAAATAGAACGTTCGCTGTAGGGGCTCCCGCAGCAGCCCATCTTGTAATCGTACCGTCTTCCTGCTTCGTTCCCGGAATAGGAGCGATCGCCCACTCATTCATGATTTCCGGTGCTGCGACAAGTAGCTGCATGTATGTATTGAAATCTGAAATTCCGATAGGCATTGTTCCATCCCTAAACTGTTGATAGAAGCTGTTAACTTGACGTTCCATACCATACACATTGAACATTTCCGTCCATTCTTTGAACGACTCATAAGCTTTAGGTTCATTCAGTGCACTTGTCAGACCATCCTTGGAATACAGCTCCACATTGTTTTGGAAGAACAGATATGAGAAATTATCCGGTGGAATGTAGAAGTTGCTTTCGTTCTGCAATAACGTTGGCAGAATCTTGTATACATCTTCCCAAGTATCCGGAACCGATAAGCCAAGCTGATTCATAATATCCTTACGGTAGAACATGATGTTAAAGTTATTGGTCTCAGGTATCCCATACACACCACCGTCATAACGATACGGCTGCATAATGCCTGGATGGAATAGATCCATCATTTCATCCGAGTCCTCAAACTTCGTAAAGTCGTAGATCGCGTTACGTAGTGCATAATCAAAAATGGATGCACTCGGTACCCCAATCGCTATATCAGGCAAGATCCCCGCGGCTTTACCGAGAACAACCAAATCCGCTGATTGCACCAAGTTAATATTCACTTTAATGCCATGCTCTGGTGTAAAACGTTCATTGGCAAGCTGCTGTAGTTCATCTACATAATCGCGTCCTTTGAACATCCAGATGTTCAATTCATCTTCTGCATTCCGGTCTAGCTTGTTCTTGCTTGTGAACGAATAGAACAACGTAACAATTGAATTCCATAACTTTTCGAAGAAATTCGCTTCAATCTTAGGAAGCTTTGCATCGGGGACTGCTACATAAATCCGATCGATTTGCAGAGGGGAATTCATCAAATCCACACGCTGGGCCTCAATCTTCTCTTGCATCGTTCCAATGGTTAACTGACTGTACGGAATTTCATTCGGATCTTTCAATAAATCTTCTAGGTCCCGGGCGCTAGAGTTAAAAGATTGGGATACGTTGTCTCGTACCGTATTAATCGTGAGCATTCGCTCTGTAAGTTGGTTGAACTCATCCTTCAACACTTCCAGTCTCTTGGTCATGCCAGGAATATCTTTCTCGATATTCCATACACGATAAGCATCACTGCTATTTCCTGTAGCAATACGAAGCTCTCTAGACACATCGCGAAGCTCTTTAGACATCCGATCGATGTCAGCTATAGTGGAGATATACGGTTCGACCGTGGCTTCCATCCTGATGGAATGCTTTCCTTTGGTGAGATAGAAATCAAATGCTTCCCCATCCGTATTCCCAAGCGATACCTTCTTCCAATCGCTGCTATATGGGAATGGATAGTTCTTTAACTCAGTGAATGGAATGTCCCCATCAATGTAAATATTGCGAAATACAGTAGCGTTCTTACGTAAATTTTGTTTGACGCGAAAGGTTATGTTGTACAAGCCATCTTCAGGAACTTCAAAATCCCATGTGACCGCCTGACCTCCTTTGTTCCACCCCGATCCCCCGATCGTATTAAAGCGAACGAGATCAAGTGACTTCGGCTGCGATAAAGGACTACGATCATATTGTGTTTGAATGGAAGATGAGTTCTTCAGACTGAACTGTTCACCCTCAATGACAATCGGTTCCTTGTTCCCATTTGTATCAGTCGTCTTATACGTTTCTTTTACATCTTCATAATTAGCAATGGACTTGGGGGCTTGAAGACGGAACGATTTAAGTGCAACCGACTGCCGGATCGTCTCGATCCGAATCGTATTCTCCCCTTTGTTTAAATGCCACTGCAGTGGCATGCTGTAAGATCCTTCAGAATCACGAAAAGAAGTTGTTTTCCAACCCACTTCCTCATCGATTAGAGAGCGAAGCTGATTGCCTTCATCATCAAATTTCTCAGGTTTCACCTCGGAAAATCGACGCTCCAGCGATATGGAATGGGCCTCACGAAACGGATATTCTCCATTGATCTGGACACTCATGATCACGGACTGTCGTCCGAGCCCGTCTTTTGAAAGAAAGGGATGATAATCTGTCGCAAGCTCATAGAGCCCTTCTTGATCTACATCCACCTTGTATTCAACCCATCCCTTAGGCTGAGACCATAACAAAACATCATTTTCACCTTCATATGAGCCAACGGAGATGACAGCATCATCCGATTTCGCATGATAGCTCTTAGCGTCAATCTCAAGCTCCTTCGTTCCCATCGGTACTTTCTTCTGTTCCCATTCTTTCGAAATCGTATAGAAATAAGGCTCGTGACTTAGCAAATCTGGAGTAGATGTGCCCTCACTGCCTGGTTCTGCAGTCTTGGAATCACTCTGTGCGTTACCTGGCAACACCGGATTGCCTATAAGGGCTACGGATAAGATAACGAGCAATAATCGGTTAAGAAATTTACTTCTCTTTACCATTCGTATCCCTTCCTCACTTTGTTAATAGAATCCCTGTATCTTTATGGAAAAATAATGCCTTATTCATATCCACAGCCACAGCCGTTCTCATTCCATCATCAAAGTGATAGCGTGGGTGTGCACGAGCAACTAAATATTTCTCAAGTCCAATATTCATATGGTAATAACGGTCCGACCCAACAAACTCACTGAGTTCCATCGTTCCGTTAATAATTGATTTTGGATACGCTTCCAACATAATCTCTTCGAAACTAATGTTCTCAGGACGCATGCCAATAATGATTCCACGGTCAACAAGATTCAGTTGTCTGATCGTGTGTGCTTGCTTCTCTGTCAGCCTGAGACCGAACCGTTTCGTATGGAATTCAAGGAATCCATCACGCTCTTCGATCTTACCGTTCACAAAATTCATCGGAGGATTCCCTATAAAGTTAGCTACGAATAAATTGGCCGGTTCATTATAAATGACCTCCGGCGTATCGACCTGCTGAACAATACCTTTCTCCATGACCACAATTCGATCACCCATTGTCATCGCTTCGATCTGATCATGGGTAACATAAATC
Organism: Paenibacillus sp. FW507-14B1B; assembly: GCF_058781425.1. NCBI lineage: Bacteria > Bacillati > Bacillota > Bacilli > Caryophanales > Paenibacillaceae > Paenibacillus > Paenibacillus sp. FW507-14B1B. The sequence goes on from NZ_JBYSWS010000003.1 coordinate 250,720, forward strand.
GTCGTGACACCAATCTTTTTGTGAAGACGAATAATCTCGGAACGCATTTGCACACGCAGCTTAGCATCGAGGTTGGAGAGTGGCTCATCCATAAGGAAGGCTTGTGGTGTACGAACGATCGCCCGGCCCAGTGCAACCCGCTGACGCTGACCACCAGATAGCTCTCTTGGCTTACGGTCCAAGAAATTCTCAATTTCGAGTACACGGGCAGCCCGTTTCACCGATGACTCAATTTCATGCTTCGGAAGCTTTCTCATTTGTAAACCAAAGGCAATATTTTCGTAGACAGACATATTCGGGTATAGCGCATAGTTTTGGAAGACCATCGATATATCTCGATCTTTAGGAGGCATATCATTCACAATTGTATCGCCAATGTAAATTTCGCCTTCTGAAATATCCTCTAATCCCGCGAGCATACGTAGGGTTGTTGACTTTCCACAACCTGAAGAACCTACAAAGACAAGAAATTCTTCATCCTCTACTTCGAGGTTGAAGTCCTTCACCGCATATTCTTTATATTTTCCGTAACGCTTGTGCACATGATTAAATATAATCCTCGACACTGGAATTTCCTCCTTTGCATGATCCCGCCATTTTCCCAAGCATTTTACCTTAATTTGTATCTTATCAACCTTTATGTGGGGGTAGTGTGAGGATGATGTGTGTTTCGTGTGAATATTGTCTTATCCCCTACCATTCGACAAAGGCCATTATAGATAGAGCAAGTCTGTCCTGGGTAGACAAACTTGCTCTTTGTTCAGCTTCATTCTTTAAGTACAAATACGCTATTGACCTTTGGCCATGGCATCCTTGATCTTCGCCTCAGACTCTTCCTGCAACACCCTTAGAAACTCTGGAATGTTCATATCTGACTCCGAGAATTTCATAAGACTTCCTGAAAGATCGACATATTTATCCCATTTGCTGATCGTTTTGGGAACAGCCGGCTCACGCGAGAAGTATGCATTAATATCCTTGCCGTCGTATACATCAAGCTCAGCACCAAACTCTTCGTATACCTTCCGATCAGTTAGTACAGGGCGGTCCCCAATTCGAGCTAACTTCGTCTGATGCTCTGGGGATACATACTCTGCGAGCACTTTAAAAGCCTCATCCTTATGCTCACTGTACTTATTAATAATGAAAGGATGGGAGAATGAAGGTGGTGCGATATTCGGTAATTCCGGCCATACCGGTACAGGTACGTTATGAAAATTCTTCGTCACTTCCGGATCTCCAACGCCCCATTTGATGTAACCTGGCCAAGACACAATCATCGCGACATTTTTATTTTGAAAAGAGTAATCTTTCCTCACTTCAGGATCACTACTGTAAATGCCAGGAATACTGTAGAACTTCTTCATCAACTCAAGGTATTTCGTCACTGCTGGTTCTTTTGTGATCAGCACTTCGCCTGTCTCTGGGTCTGTTAGATTCACATTTAATTGCTTTAAAGGTACAGTGGCTTCGGTTCCAGCAAATCCAGGACCCATCTCAAGTCCATGATACTGAATACCATCACGCTCTCCTGTCAATTTCTTCGCGAGATCAACCATATCATCCCATGTCAGATCGCCTGTTGGATAAGGTACTCCGAACAGATCAAATACCTCTTTGTTGTAATACATCGCGTAGTTGTCACTCGCTGTTGGCATTCCTAGTAACCTGCCCTCGGAGTCCACTAAACGCCAGTAAGCTATGATGGAAGGATCTATACCACTCAGATCAAATTGATGTTTCTCAATCAACTCGTCAAGCGGCTCAATCATATCCAGCTCCTGCAGCGCATCGATTCCCCAATTCGCATACATAACATCCGGAACGATTTGCTTGGCATTCAGCTCTTGCAATGGCTCTAACTGTGCCTGGGAGTCAACTAATTCAATCGTAATATTAGGGAGCTTCTCATCAATGTCCTTAAAAAGCTTATCGAACGCATCTTGACCCCATGGATACAAAATCTTGATCGTTGTAACCTCATCTGTTGATACGGTCTGCTCATCTTCCGTTTTCGCATCTGTGGAGGGTGTATCCGTAGACGGCGTATCCACGGACACCGAATCTGCTGTGTCTTCTTGCTTGCCACTATCATCTGTACTGCACCCTGATAGCAACATCGATATGGACAAAATAAACACGAACAGTAGGACTAATGCGCGGTTCAGCTTCATATAACGCTCCCCCTGTACATCCAAAATTTATTTTTTGGACTGCTCTTCCTTAATCTTAATTTCGGATTCTTCCTTCAACACACGCGTGAATTCAGCTACGTTCAAATCCGTAGTCGCGAACTTCTTAAGAGCTTCACCGATCGCAACATGTCGATCCCAAGGACTTTTACGTGCTGGCGGTTCTGCAAATGTATTCTGGAACATCGCAGTCACATTTTTATCGGTATAGGTTGGATCGTCTGCACCGAACAATGCCCCGTCCTCTTGGCTTAAGGATACGGAAGGAGTACCCATCCTCATCCGATATTGGATCTGGTATTCAGGAGAGATTACGTATGTTAATACCTGTAGCGCTGCTTCTTTCTGTTCACTGAAATCATTGATGATCCAAGGATGAGCGCCTGGTTTAGGAGCTAACCCCGGGCTATCTGCAAACGACGGAACGGGAAGTATATCCATACTTTTCTCATATTCAACTCTCTCTTCCACAGCTCCACCAAACCAAGTTAGGAATCCGTGCCAATTCACAACCATTGCAGCTGTTTTGCCTTCAAACTTATTCTCTTCTTCTGGATTATAGATGTTTGGTATACTGTAATATTTCTTAAGCACTTCCATCATCTTTGCAAATTTAGGATCTTTATCGAATAACACTTCACCCGTTTCTGGATCTGTATAATTCATCGATAATTGATTGAATAATGCTGTTGGCATAGCTCCTAAATCAAGACCACTGTACTGAACACCATCTTTCTTGACGGTCAACTGCTTTGCTAGGTCAATAAGCTCATCCCACGTCATGTTCTCAGATGGATAATTAACACCTAGTAGATCAAAAATTTCTTTGTTGTAGTACAGTGCGAGCACATCCCCGGCATCTGGAAGACCAATTAAGCGTCCTTCCTTATCACGGGAACGTAATTCCTGAAGAATCTGAGGGTTCACACCGCTTAGATCAACACCGTACTCCTGAATCATTTCATCCAGACCGAAGACCATCTCAAGTTCTTCAAATGGCGCCTGACCGGTGTAACCTAATACGATATCCGGAACAACACCTTGCGCACTTAATTCCTGCATATTCTCTGCCGTTCCATTCCAATCCACATGCTCAACCGTTATATGGGGAAATTTCTCTTGAATCGGGTCAATCATTCTCGGTGTGAAATAGTCGATACCCCAAGGCGTTGCTATTTTTAATGTTACGGGCTCATTGCTAAATTCTTTGGTAGGTACAACCGGCTCCTCTTCGGTGCCTTCCTCTGTATCTGTGCCTGTATCTGTACTATTATCCGTAACTTCAGGCGTACTCTCCGGTTCATTGGCGGTATTATCCGAACTACTGCAAGCGGTTACAAATATGGTGAACATAAGACATATAATCATGAACACGTTCCAAATTTTTCTGTTTTTCAGCACAATTAATTCCCCCTCACTTGAAATAATGGATCATGGAGTATTGCTCCCCCCATCCACAACCAGGATGAGAAGAACACTACCACCTAACTCTTACCTACAGGTTGATGCTCTGGTTGTTCTGATATGACGGTTCCATCACTAAGATGAAGCCAGGTATCGAACGATCTAACCCCCTCTTGTAATTGAATGACTCTCGCTCCTGTTGGAATCTCCTTGCCCCACAAGATATAACTTGAAGACCTGCCATAACAAAGCTTTATCCCGTGCAGATCACCAAAATAATCATTCCCATGGTCGTGTCCAACGAAAGTACCCATCACATCTCCCATCTCAAGCATCGCCGTAAAAAGGCCGCTGTTCACACGCGGAGCGGTAACCCCTTCACGTTTTTCCCCGTAACAGATTTTCGTGTCCCAGACCTCATCATATTCCGGAAGGGGAATGTGAAAGAAAGCCAGAGACGGAAGCGATACCCCCTCATTATTCTCAGTACATTTCTTTGATTGTGTGACATACCATTCAATCTGGTCATGATGGATCCACTCATATCCACCCACATGCCCAAGCGTTGAATAACTGCCACTATCCATAAAATAAAGTGCTGCGCTAGCCTTCTCTTCACGGCTCATCACCTTCAAGACAAAGTTGCCTGAACCGCTAAGAGTCTCTTCTATCGGCTTCGCAACACAATACTCGTGGCTTAATTGAACATCCATTAATTGATTCCGTGTTATGCCTGCCTCAGAATCATGGTTGCCAAAAACAGCTGCCCATGGAATCTTGAATTGTTCCGCTACGGACACCACATCTCGAAAAGTCTGCTCTGGATCTACACAACGTAAACTCCCAATAACATCACCGGTGAACACAATCAGATCAGGTTGTTCAGCACGAATGACATCCCGCATCATCTTCCCGGTCTTCTCATTAAATCCGTGATCATCATCTAAGTATTCGGTATCGGTGAACTGTACAATTTTGAAAAAGCCATCCTTATTGAACCTCAATTGTTTATTCGGAAGCATAGGTTTCCCCCACATAATAGATCCCCATCTCACGGATAGAAGGCACACCTTCACTATCAATTATTTCTAACTGTACACCCCGAGCTTTTATCACGGGAATACGGATAATCGCTTTATGGCCAATGTTCCTACCTTCGTACACTGTAATGGACCGTGCTGTTTTGGCAGTCGTAACATGAATTCGGAAGCTGCGAACATGCTCTCCGTTCGTTAAATCCTCTTGAAGGACGATATGATCGATTAAATGCGGTTTCTCAGCCACATAAGACCATCCTGTATTATTCGGTGAACACTGCTCAATGGTTGCGATCGGATTGTTGAATCTTCTGCAGATCTCCTTACCCATCGCTTGCAGCTGAGCTGTATCTTTTGCTGGTAATAGGCCTTCTCGATCCGGTCCAATATTTAATAACAGGTTCGCACCTCGGCCTACCGAGGAATAATACAGACCCATCAGTTCATCCAGACTCTTGACGGTGTGCTCGTCACTATCGCTATAGAACCAATTCGCCCGCATCTGAACATCACATTCTGCAGGTAACCATATCTGTTCACCTAATGCATCCTTCTGCTCTGTTAATATTGAGAACTCGGTTGCATCGGTTACATTCCAACAAGGAATAGGTGCCACCCCATCTTCATTGCCTACCCACCTGAAATCTGGATCGCCCATATTAAAGATCAATATATTCGGCTGCAATCGGCGGATTTCTCCGATAATTCTTGGCCAGTCATATTCATGATCCTCAGATCCACATCCATCAAACCACAATATATCAATATCCCCATAGTCCCCAAGCAGCTCTGTAATCTGATTCACGAAGTAATCATCATAAGCTTTGGCATCCTGGTTATAGAAATCTGCTGAGCCATCGAATGGAGAATAATACAAACCTGGTCTTACATCGTACTTGCGGCAAGCATCAACGAACTCCTGAACAACATCTCCTGCTCCTTCTTTCCATGGTGATTGTGCCACAGTGAACGAACTGTACTTCGATGGCCAATTAGAGAAACCATCATGATGTTTAGCTGTTAAGACAGCGTACTCCATCCCTGCTTCTTTGGCTGTTCGAATCCACTGCTCACAATCTAGCTGAACGGGGTTGAATTCTGAAGTTGACATTGCTCGTTTATCAAAATCAACATACCCCTCATAAAATGTACGTAGACCAAAATGCAAGAACAGCCCGAATTCCCAGCCCTGATACTCTGTTTGTCTAAGGGTTGGTTTAATCATTGAATTGGTTATCACATAGAGCCCCCCTCTCAATTTTTCTTATCGTAACAATTCTGTTGTGAAGCTGGTGTGAAGATCCTGCGTATTTCATGTGATGATCTACATCGCAAACAAGCAGTAAGGATGCATGTCCTTACTGCTTGTTAATAGAGTTAATGATGTTAATATGTAGTTCTCTTTATTCCATACTCCCATGCAACCGCTTGACCTGACACATCTGCTGCATAAATGCAATTTGGATTGCACTCAGAACTACTGCACAAATCGGAATCGCAACAATAATAGCTGCCGGACTCCACAAACGGTGAATGACCAAGCTAATGATCGCCGAGCTGACCATCATCGCAATAACAATACCTGTGGTATTAAAGCTCGATGCTTTAAAATAACGTCTACTCTGACGAAAAGCTGCATCAACATTCAATTGATCTACCACAATACAGTTTTCTACATAAATAAAGAGGATTCGAAGAATCACAAATACAACAAGAGAAAGAAACAAACCAATAAAGCCTAAAAATGCTGCTAGCATTGTCGTCATTGCGGTTTTGGCAGCGGTTATGATCATGAACAAGAAGATAAAGCGTACCCAGTTTCTCTTACCATCTTTCATAAATTGACCAATTGAAATGGGACTGCCCTCCACAACATTACGCACAGAGGCTATATATCCCCCTTGAGCAAAAGCCATCAGTAGTAGCATAATTAGCACAGGAATCCATGCTCTTACCGATACCGTATCCCCCATGAACTGCATTTGATTAACAAACTGCGGTATATTACTCACATAACTGACGGACGGAATTCCCATCTCCAGAATGAGACGCATGGATGTGGAAGGGGCGCCAATAAATCCGATAATCATAAGTCCAATAGCGAATGATAGCGCATCCAAAACAATCGGATAAATAAGGAGTAATGGATTTTTGAATAGCAAGCGGAATATTTTTTTCATTATGAAGTAAAACCTCCGTCACAACTAGTAATTAGAATACTGGCTTACCATCATTTCATTTTTTGGTAGGCGCGCTTCTGGAATATCAATTCGAAACATCGAACCATGACCAAGTTTACTTTCAGCATGAATGGTGCCCCCATGAGCCTCGATAAGTGCTTTCGCTATACTTAATCCAACTCCAATACCACCTGTATCTCTTGAACGGGCCTTATCCGCCCGATAAAAGCGGTTAAAGATTAATGGTAAGTCCTGCTCCGAAATTCCGATTCCATTATCTCTACAATAAATGGTGATCATATCCTTATAGTCGATCGTTACCCCTATATCAATCGTCCCTCCAACCGGCGTGTATTTGATTGCATTAGAAATAATATTCGTCATGATCTGGACAAAACGGTCCGAATCTACTTCAACAGGACAAGGTATGTAAACCGTATGTAAATTAAAAGTAATATCTTTGGCTTTCGCTAGAAAGATTAAGTTCTCATAGACGTCCTTAACTAGATTACGTATATCGATAAATTCAATATCTAGCTGGAATTTAGCCCCTTCTGCTTCTGATAACTTCTCTACATCATCTACCAGACGGCATAGCCGATCAATCTCAGCATAAATACGATTCAAATTTTCTTCGTTCGCTGGATAAATACCGTCGATAAGCGCTTCCATTCTAGATAACATCGAAGTTAGTGGTGTGCGCAGCTCATGTGTTAAGTCTTGCATCGATTGCTCACGCCAGTGTTCTTGCCCATTCAAATCTTTTACAAGCTTATTCATAGAAACAATGAGTCGTCTTAACTCTTCTGTACCGGTCTCCGGTATTAAAGTCTCCCTATGTCCTCCGGCAATTCGCTTTGCCTGAAGGCTGCTTACTCGAAGCGGCTTTGATAATCTCTTGGACAGAGAATAGCAAATAAAAGCGGCTAAACAGAGTAGAATAATGGCAGCAGCACCGCTACCTTTCCATGTCGTAGACGAGAAGAGTGACAATGTTGGTGTATTATAATCGTCATTAAGATCAACCGTAGCATCCAGAACCCCTATAAGCCGACCATCGATATAAACCGGACTGCTCGCTGTGTAAGGCCTCTCGAGTTTCTTACCCTCAGGCCATGAATCATACAAAATGGTTTTATGGTCAGCATCATAATAGCGCACGTCCATGGAGTACACACTGACTACCTGCTTCAACCACTCTATCATCTCGCTTGTTAGGCCACCCGGTTCAAGATTCGTACGTAATGCAAAAGCAATCTTCTGTGTTTGATCCTTGGCGAATGTCATCTTATAGTTTTCTAATGAACGATCAGTGGTGAATTTGAATAAGAAATAGGCCACCGAGATGAAGATCACGAACGTCCCAACAAAGGTAATAAAAAGAACATAATGCGTCTGTCGAAATCTATGCTTCAAGCCCATTAGTAGTCCTCATCCGGATGAAATGTAAATTTATACCCTGCACCAATTTTAGTTACAATATAGACTGGATTTTTATGATCCTCTTCAATTTTTTTGCGAATATTCTTAATGTGGGTATCTGTTGTTCTTCCATCTCCGATATCACGATAGCCTTGAACTTCATAAGATAAATCTTGCCTGCTATACAGTTTATTAGGGCTTTTGAGCAAGACGCTGAGCAGCTTAAATTCAGTAACCGTTAAGTTTACGAGCTTTCCATTCAGATAAACTTCTTTGGATTCAAAATTGATTACCAGTCGCCCTTTATTAAATCGCATCACCGTTCGACTATTAACAGAGAGCATATTCATTCTTCGCTCCAGCGCACGAATTCGAGCGATGACTTCCTTCATCCGGAATGGCTTCGTAATATAGTCATCCGCACCTAGATTAAGACCATTGATCGTATCGATTTCACGAGCTTTGGATGTAATCATAATGATCGGCATGCTTGAAGATTGCCTCACTTTTCGGCACACTTCTTCCCCCGGTATGCCATGAATCATCAAATCCAGAATCAACAAATCAATTTTAAAGTTATGAATTTTTTGCAGAGCATCATTACCATCTTCTGAGGTGTATACCGTCCAACCTTCATTCATTAAGTATGATTGTAATATGTTACATATCGATTCATCATCCTCAACGATTAGAATGTTCATGGTATTTTCCCTCCCCTCCCATAATTTAGTATATTCAATATCCATTTATTCTATCATCTAACAGCCTCACCGCAAACAGGGAGAATGCATAAAAAGAAGCAAGCCTGTCAAAGACAAGCTTGCTTCTCTCTATTTATCATCAATTGGTATATTCATTCATTGATTTCCGTATTACTTCTTGCTTTCTTTTTCCTTTAAGATTGCAGCGTACTCCTCCGTCATTTTACGCAGGAATGTATTCACATCTTCCTTACCTCTCAGCTTAACAAACTCTGCAGTTTTATCACTAATGATATTCGCTTCATAGTAGAAAATATCAGGGCCAAACGGTGAGAATACTGGTTTTGCTGGTTCTCCTTTATAGGCAGCATCAATATTATACACCCCTACAAAGTCTTTACCTGCTAAGTATTGACGCACTTCTGGATCTTTAATAACCGGTGGGGCTCCACCGATCGCTAGATTCATCTGGTTCTCGTCAGAAACGGCAAACTCTAACACTTGGAATGCCTCTTTAATATGTTCACTGTTCGGATTAATGGCTAATGTTAGCGGAATATTGTTCGGCAATACGCCCGGAAGATCACTCCAGCTTGGGTATGCAGACATACCAAAGTTCAAGCCCTCCGTATTAGCGTACAATGCAGCGGCGTTAACAAAAGATAAGACCATTCCCACATTACCTTTATCGAAGCCAAAGTTCTCTTTCTCTTCTTCTGCTGGAACATTATCTGGGATACTAACAACGCGCTGGATTAGACTAAAATATTTTGCGAAAGCAGGGTCCTTATCGAACATGATCTCTCCAGTTTCAGGATTCGTACCTGGCGTAGATAACTGAAGCATAGACTGCGATAGCCCGTTCGTAGCCAACCCTACATACTTTCCGTCACCATGCTTTCCTGCAATCTTTGCAGCTTTATCGAGCACTTCTTCCCATGTTGGGGTTTCACTTGGGTATTCAACACCCAAATTATCAAAAATATCTTTGTTATAATATAAATTTACGATGACGTCTTCAAAAGGTAAACCGAGTAACCGGCCTTGCTGTTCGGGATCACGCAGTCGAACAGCGTCTATTGCACCATCACGGAATTTGGTCAGATCCAGATTGCTTTCCGCGATTAGAGTATCTAGTGGATACGTCATTTCCAAATCATGTAATGTCACGAACGGGTCTGTTACGAGCATGATGTCCGGCGAGTTATTGGCAGCATTCGCTTCCTGGATCTTCTCAGCCGATGCGAATGCACCGATATGTTCAATTTTAATATTCGGATATTTCGCCTCTAACGCATCTGCAAGTCGAGACTTCACTTCATTCTCGCCCCATGGTGTCATGAATTTAATCGTTACTTGTTCAGTGGAAGGGGTGGTTCCTTCATCGGTTGGCTTCTCATCTGATCCTGATCCTACTTCATTACCATTTGAACTTCCGCATGCAGAGAGTAAAAGTGAAACAAGGAACGTAGAAATAAGTAACATAAACCGAGTCTTTCTAAAGTTTCTCATAAATGTGCCCCCTCTTTTCATTTGTAAGCCCTTACACTTGATCCTACTGAAGATTGAATATACTTAACTAGCGTACAGACTCCTCCTTTTGCTCATTCAAATGAATTAATTAGATATAATGTATCAAATAATTTATATTTTGGTGTGAATATCCAGTGAGCTTCATGTGTGTTTCGTGTGAATTTTTTTGTTTATCTCCATAAAAAAGGAGGTCTCTGTACACAGAAACCTCCATATGAATATAACTTATTCATTTGATTAGTTATTAAAGTATAATCAGTTCTAATCCAATGTTCTCTTCTTACGTGCCATGCGCTCCTCGCGCGCTTTCCTATCCCTTTCCATCGCTTCCGCAACATTATCCTTCGGCCTGTTCGAAGGTAATTTACTATTGATATGCAGTAACAAACCGATGATAACGAGCAGCAGAATGACAATGAGTACATTCACTTGTTTGTCCCTCCATTCTTCAGATTTCCCGATATGAGGGAGAGCATTTCCTTTGCCACGATGCCGGTAATCCGGTAAACTGAGTAGGCATTATTATATCATTCATGATTGGTGAGTTAAATGACATCCATACCTTTTTATAAACGCCCACTTGGAAGTGAACGGAAGGACCTTCCTTTCGCGAACCTTGCCTCTTCCCACAGCAGTCTTGAGCTGGTCAGCAATCAAGCTGCAGATGCTGCCTTTTTCCGCGGACTGGAAGAGCAAGGATTATATCTGAATAGAGCACAAATCGAGGCAGTACGACATCAAGACGGACCTCTATTAACTTTAGCCGGTGCCGGTTCTGGCAAAACATCTGTCCTAGTTAGTAGAACTGGTTATCTAATGGCCTGTGGGAGGGTAGCTCCCTCCTCCATCCTGCTTGTAACCTTCTCCTCGAAGGCTGCCGCTGAGATGAAGGAGCGAATTATGAGCCTTCCAGGGCTTGATCCTAGAGAAACGGCGAAAGTAACCGCTAGGACTTTCCATTCCTTTTTTCTATACTTGCTACGAACCCGTGGATTCCGGCAAGAAATCCTGAGCAATTCAAGACACCAGCAGATTATTATTAAGCGAATACTTCGGGAAATGGGACTCCAAGATGGATATGAAGCAGAAACGCTTCTATCTCTCTGGTCCGCCTACCGAATGAATATGATCGGTCTTGATGAACTGCCGGCAAACACGCCAGCAGAAGTCGAGCAAAGACAAATTTTCGCCAGATACGAAACATGGAAGGAAGAGAACGGACAGATGGATTTTGACGATATTCTCGTCCTGTCCTTCCGTCTGCTGAGTTCTGACTCAGGTCTACTCGCTTCCTTACAACGACGCTATCGTTATGTCATGGTTGATGAGTTCCAAGATACCGGTCTTCTCCCTTACGAGCTACTGAAAATGATGGTTAAACCTCATGCCAACCTCATGGTTGTTGGGGACGATGACCAGACGATTTACAGCTTTAACGGTGCACGTAATGAATTTATTCTAGAATTCGATCAGACATTTCCCGGCGCCAAGGTCGTCACACTAGACGTGAATTATCGCTCCTTCTCAAGCATCGTTGGACTGGGTAACGAGATCATTAGAGAGAACAAGCGCAGACGAACAAAGAAGCTCCAATCCACACGTAAGAGCGAAAGTGTTCCTTTATATATTCGTCCTGGAGATCCCGATGAAGAAGCGGAATTGCTTCTGAAGCATATCTCTGAAGAAGTAAGCAGCTGCAAAAAGCTTTACAGCGATTATGCCATTCTGTACCGTACATCGAACAACAGCCGAGCTGTATTCGAACAGCTTGTCATGAAGGAGATTCCGTTTATTCACTTCGAGCAAGGTGATCTGTTCTACGAGCAGTGGATGGTCAAGCCAGTAATCGATTATTTACGCCTCTCCCTTAATCGGCGTGACTTCAAGGCAATGGAAGGAATCTTAAACACCTTGTATATCAATCGAGAAAAGGGTATTGCCTTCATTCGTGAAATGGATGCCCCACGTCCCAAGAAAGGTCCCCTTGCCCACCTGATCTCTTACCCGGGTCTTAAAGATTTTCAGATCGAGCAAATTCGGGAGAGATCCAAGTTGATCAAAGCCTTGAAAGCCATGGAACCTGCAGATGCAGTCCGCGAAATCAGGCTCCGCTTCTACGATAAGTACCTCGAAGCTGATGGAGCACAGGACTTAACGATGCATAAAGAGTTCATTCAGGAAGGACTCGATGAACTGGAGTCCTCGGCCAAGCGTTTCAAAGATGTGGGTGCATTCATCGACTTCGTGGATCGCCTCATCGCGATTCATAAAGAAATGGCTATCCGTAAAAAAGACGACACCGCCGATGCCGTGAAACTAATGACGATCCATAAAGCGAAGGGGCTAGAGTTCCCCTCTGTATGTTTGATTGGCGCTTCAGAAGGTATTCTTCCGCATACGTCATCACTGGAAGCTGAGCATAGGGATGATAACCATCCGCTAACGTCCAAGCAGGACAAGGGAGGAGCTGCACTGGAAGAGGAACGTCGTCTGGCTTATGTTGCCGTTACAAGGGCTAGAGATGAACTGATCATTAGCTCACCCGCTTATTATCGTGGACGGAAAGTGGAGGTGTCCCGTTTCCTTCAGAGCGTATTCCACATTCCAAGTGCGGAACCAGCGAAGAAAGAACGCCGAGGTGGTACGAATAGTTCCGGTGGTGATTGGAAACGAGCAGGCAGCACTAGCACTGCAAGTGGATCGTCTTCATTCAGACGCGGAGATTCTACCACTGGAAACAAATTTAGCCGCCGTGCTAACGGACAATCCGACTTCCACTCCCATCAGGAGAGCATTCGTGTGCCGGTTAAGCCTAGTCCCTCCCTTAAAGCAGTCGACGATAAGCCTAGACGCACCGAATCTGTACAGGCTTGGCTCTGCACCGGTTCGGGTTGCCGGGGTTGGCAGCGGATGGATTCAGGCTCGAATAGAGCTAACCGACATAAGGCATGTCCACTGTGCGGATCACCTATGAAGCCGGGCACAAAAGAAGCTCCTGTTCCAGCAGGCCGGCGCTAAAAGACCCTTTGAAAAACCTTTAGCATCATCTTCAGAAATATAAAGGAAAATGATATGCTCAATGCAATCATATTAATTAAAAGTTCCATAGCAAAGAGCCGCGCTGTGATTTACGACTAAGCGCGGTTCTTTGTTATGTATTTATAATCGAGTATCTAGTTCAGACTTCTGTCTGCTTCGAGCATACGGCTGATATAAGCCTCCAGCTCGCGGATACGCTGCTCCAGTTCCTGAATTTTCACAGCAGCTCCCTGCATAAAAAGCTCCATCTTGCTGCTCAGCTCCTCTGCAGATTTCCCTCTCCAGTCCTGCAGGCGGGCATGGATACTTCTTACCGTAGTGACCTGCTGCAACAGTCGCTGCCTAAGCTGCTCACACTGCATGATGGCTCTTCTTAAATCATCAACCTGTACCGAAATTCGGCTCATTATGCCATTCATCTCCCTCCTGCATCTTCTTCATCTATGACTCATCGGCAAGAATGAAATCCTGCGCCTTCCGGTCAATATAATCCGCGATCTCCAGCATAGCTGCTTCGTACCACTGCTGAATACCGCGTAGACTTGCGCTTGTGTTCTCAGCAACAGGGGTCAGAGAACGACTTTCACTTGAGTGAATATTCGTTTCAATAAAATAAACAGCACTACGGCTTTCACTCGAAAATCCCTCTGCACTCTGCCGCATCTGCTTAGCAGCTGCAAGTAGTTCTTCTGGTGTAAGCTGAATTAAGCCGTGTGCCCCTCCGCTTCCAGCAGCACCTATTAATCCCCCTGTTAGCAGTGCTCTCAGCCCATTGCCACCGCTTTGCACTAATCTCGCCATTGCTTCCATTGCTGCAGCATAAGCTGCAGCTCGTGGAGATCCGTCCACCGTCTCTCCCGTCAACCGGTCTACAAGTGGTCCTCTCAAATTGCCATTCTCATCGAATTTATATTGTGAAGGTGAATGATAGTTCGTATCACCGTTGATAACCGAATCATAGAACCGCCGCATATCCCCGATGTAATATTTCCCCGTATCGATCTCCATATTATAATATGGCAAGCCCACGCCTAACACGCTGCCACGCAGTGGAATCGGAATATTCAAGATTTGGTTGTACTTTGCGTTAGCTGTATCAAAGTCGCTCCCGAGATAATAAGTCGAGCCGATGTGACGATCATACTCCCCCACACCACCAGCACCGACAGAATCGCTAGGGTGGACATAGTTAATAATTTGATGGTCAAAATCCCCATTCGTAACCTTTGCCGCCAGCTCATCTGAAAGTGAATTCAGTGTGCTTGGTGCGCTGTAGGTTACCGCTGGCAGGTCCTGACGGGCCGCAACATACTGCGCCAGTCCTCCACCCAGGGAATGCCCGGTCAATGAGATATCTGCATTCGGATAAGCATCTTTGACTGCATCATACAATTCCTCTGCTTGATGAAACTGATTGTTCTCGTATTGTATTTTATCGCCAGCAAGCTTAAACGGCCCATCATTCCAAAGCGTCTTCCAGGGATGATCCATGCTGTTCTCCAGATCCTTCGGTCTGCCACCAACGACATCGACAACATCTGTATAAATGTCCTTTCCCTTTGCTATATTCATCCCGCCCGCTTCCGTACCCCGGTACGCGATAATGACCTGATCTGTCGTATCGTTACGCAGCACCATAGCATCAAAACCAGAGGCACGGTGCAGCTTTGCTCCGTCAGGCTCTACCACGCTCCAGCCTTCCAGTCCATCTTCAGTAAGCTTTCCTGGGGGCACGTCATTGTAAGCGATCTGGGATGCTTTATTATATAATTTATCTGATATATATTTGTCGCCCATAATTCCACCCTTTTTACCATAGTAAGGAATCGCTTCTATACATTATAATATTATTGGTAAACATTAGGATACACGAGGGAGAATAAATGGGAAAAAGGTCATTATTCACATATTTGCTGCTTGTCGGATTAATCCTGCTACTTTTAGGAGGCTGTAAACAAATGACGGACCAGGATGAACAAACGGTTCAATTATCGGAGGAAGCTGCCGCCAAATATTTTGATGAGAAATACGGGGTTGAAGTGGAGTTTACGAAGCATACCATATCTCCGCCTGATCTCGCGCATACGGTTGGCCTCAATGGATATATTAAGGATCAGAAGAAGGAAGAGATCTTTATCCTTGTAAATTATGACGATTTTACGATTGAGGCAGCAAGTGTGCCAGAAGGCTTACCTCTCAAAAAATAGACCGAATTTCACATTTCATTACAAGAACCTTTGACCGACCCCAAGCCAGCTATTCTGTGTCCTTTGACGCAGGGGCTGGTTTTTTGCTATAAAGTGGAGGTTCTAACGTTTTTTCTTGCTTTAAGCTTGGCAATCCAGCTAAAATATAATAACTATCTATATAAAAGTATACATAGAAAGGGAGCCGTTAACATTATATGAACGCTAAACAAAGTAACATCAAGCTCGTGGTAGCTGGACTGCTCCTCGGGATTCTCATGTCGGCCATGGATAACACCATCGTGGCTACGGCCATGTACACCATTGTAGAGGACCTTGGTGGATTTGATCAGATCGTCTGGGTTACTTCAGCTTACATGGTTGCCGTCATGGCAGGTACACCGATTTTCGGTAAGTTATCTGATATGTACGGGCGCAAACGTTTTTTCATTTTTGGACTCGTCGTCTTCCTCGTCGGTTCCATGCTATGTGGTATGGCCGGAAATATGACACAACTCATTATCTTCCGTGCAATTCAGGGAATCGGTGGCGGTGCGCTTATGCCTATCGCATTTACCATTGTGTTCGACTTATTCCCTCCTGAGAAGCGCGGCAAAATGACCGGTCTACTCGGTGCAGTGTTCGGTACTTCGAGTATCCTCGGTCCAATGCTTGGTGCATTTATTACAGACAGCATCGGCTGGGAATGGGTATTCTATGTCAATCTACCGATCGGGATCGTATCCTTTATCTTCATCATGACTTCTTATAAGGAGACCTTGTCTCACGCCAAACTAAAAATCGACTGGACGGGTGCCGCAACCCTTGTCGGTGCCATCATCTGTCTCATGTTCGGTCTGGAACTTGGCGGGAACACTTATGCATGGGATTCTCCACAGATTCTTGGCTTGTTCGCCGGCTTCCTTGTCCTGCTGATCATATTCTTAATTACAGAGACCAAAGCAGCCGAGCCAATCATTTCATTTAAAATGTTCCAGAAGCGTCTCTTCGCCTCAAGTAATATCATTGCTCTTTGCTATGGTGCAGGCTTCATTGTCGCTACTGTGTATATCCCGATATTCGTTTCTGGTGTATATGGAGGGACAGCAACGAATTCCGGTCTCATCTTGATGCCTATGATGATCGGAAGTGTGTTCGGTAGTCAGATCGGCGGTATATTGACAACCAGAACAACTTTCCGCAACATTATGATCTTCTCATCACTCTGTTTTGTTGCCGGAATCTTTTGTTTAAGCACGCTGTCACCTGAGACGTCTAGAATGATGCTCACCTTATTCATGGTGCTAACAGGCTTTGGGGTGGGCTTCTCCTTCTCGGTGCTTAGCATGGCTTCAATTCATAACTTCGATGCCCGTCAAAGGGGTGCCGCTACATCGACCAACTCCTTCCTGCGTTCACTCGGGATGACTGTTGGTATCACGATATTCGGTATCATTCAGCGTAATGTGTTTACGGATAAGCTTGTCACTGGGATGGCAGGCGGGAACGCACCGGAAGGAGTAGCTGTTAACCCAGATACAGTCATGTCATCAGGGGCACTTGAACAGATGCCTCCTGCGATACGCGAGCATGCCATATCTTCCTTGGCTGACTCCATCGCACAAGCTTTCACTTGGGCACTCGTACCCGCTGTTCTTGCCTTTGTCTTTGTCTTGATGATGGGCAATGAGCGGGTTGTTGTGAAGCCCAAAGCTCCTAAACAAGCCGCAGACCATTAAATCTATCAGCTAAATAAAATCAGGCCGATCAAGGGTAATCCTTGATCGGCCTGATTTCGTTAAAAAAAGAACGTATTAGAACAAGAACTCGTCTGGATGCGGACCGAAGCGTTTGTTCTCATTTAACTCATCAATGGATGCCATATCTTCAGCAGACAACTCAAAATCGAAGATATCTGCATTTTCCCGAATCCGGTGTTCCTTGACCGATTTTGGAATAACGATGACACCATTCTGGAGATCCCAGCGAAGCACGATTTGAGCTGTGCTTTTACCATACTTCTCTGCAAGTTTAGTTAGAACCGGTTGATCCAGATTCCCTTGCATTAGTGGACTCCATGCTTCCAGTACAATATTGTTATCACGTGCATACTGAAGCAGTTCCTTCTGGTTGTTAAGTGGATGCAATTCCACCTGATTGACGGTTGGAACCACACCTGAATCTTCAATAATGTCACGCAGATGATGAATCTGGAAGTTGCTGACACCGATCGAACGAACGAGACCTTCTTTTTGCAAATGGATCAGCGCTTTCCAGGTTTCTTTATATTTATCTTTTCCGGGCCAGTGAACGAGGTACAAATCAAGCGTTTCTAGTCCAAGCTTCTTACGGCTTGTTTCAAATGCTTTCAGCGTAGACTCGTAGCCTTGGTCTTCATTCCATACTTTAGTTGTAATAAACAGCTCTTCACGAGGTACGCCGCACTCACGAATCGCTTGTCCAACACCTTCTTCATTGCCATAGATGGCTGCTGTGTCGATACTGCGATATCCGGCAGCAATAGCCGATTTAACGGATTGGATGACTTCTTCGCCTTCTTGGGTCTTGTATACACCGAGTCCTAGCCAAGGCATCTTGATGCCATCATGTAGCGTAGGCCCATCGGTAAAAGCTTTATTTACTGGGTTGGTCATACGAATCCCTCCTGGACTATATAAACTGTTTACGGTTTTTGATGCCGCTTATATAGTATATCAACTCCCAGATCTTCACTCAAACAACAGTCCGCCTGGTTAACGAACCCGTGGATTTGACGAAAATAGATTCACATGTTACAATTATCTTAACTTAAAGATATTTAATACAAAGATAACCGTCACAGTCAACAATTAGGATTTTATCAAATATATAACTGGAGGATATAATTATGAACGGATTAAAAGGAATACACCACGTAACAGCCATCACCAGCAGTGCAGAGAAGAACTATGAGTTCTTCACCTATGTTCTGGGCATGAGACTCGTTAAGAAGACCGTCAACCAGGATGATATTCAGACCTATCACTTATTTTTCGCCGATGATAAAGGCAGTGCCGGTACAGACATGACATTCTTTGACTTCCCAGGTATACCGAAGGGAATCCATGGTACAGATGAGATTTCTAAAACTTCATTCCGTGTACCAAGTGATGCTGCACTCTCTTATTGGGTAGAACGATTTGACCGCCTGAATGTGAGACACAATGGCATTCAAGAGCAGTTCGGGAAGAAGACACTTTTCTTCGTTGATTTCGATGATCAGCACTATCAACTGATCTCAGATGAACATAATGAGGGTGTCGCTTCCGGTACACCTTGGCAGAATGGTCCCGTTCCTTTGGAATATGCTATTACGGGACTCGGCCCGATCTTCGTACGGGTGTCCAACTTTGAGAACTTCAAAGAGATCATGGAGAGAGTTCTATTATTTAAAGAGATTGACCAATCAGGCTCCTACCATCTGTTCGAAGTTGGCGAAGGAGGTAACGGAGCTCAGGTCATCGTCGAACATAACATCGTTCTACCTAGAGCACGTCAAGGTTTCGGAACGGTTCACCACGCAGCCTTCCGCGTAGAAGATCGTTCCGTACTGAACGAATGGATTGATCGTCTGGACAGCTTCCAGCTCCGGAACTCCGGCCATGTGGATCGCTATTTCTTCGAATCGCTGTACTCACGTGTTGCTCCGCAAATATTGTTCGAGTTCGCTACCGACGGACCCGGATTTATGGGAGATGAGCCGTACGAGACACTGGGTGAGAAATTATCCCTGCCTCCATTCCTAGAGCCGAAGCGCGAACAGATCGAGAGCATGGTGCGTCCAATCGATACGGTCCGCAGCACGAAAACCATCGTGAAAGAATAAATGTCTGACAATATCATTAAAGCAGGTCACTATAAAGGAGAACTCTCCTGAGTGACCTGCTTTTTGTCATGATTATCTGACTACGAAGTGATTCCCCTATCAGGTACAAGGCGGGATTTCCGTTTCGCAGGAGGCACCTTACCAAATACAATCCATGACTTAGGCATCCAGCGTACGGTCAAGGACACTACCACCCATGATGCTGCAAGAGCAAATATAAATCCTCCGAGATACCACAGATGAATGAGTGGCGAGAATCCAGTCTCTGGCGGGAATTCACGATAGATTAGTAAGAAAAATGGATGAATGAGATAAATACCGAAAGACAGCTCCCCAAGCCTTGTCATCATTTCAGTTTGCCATGATTTTGCATGCCTGAGCAATATTTGAGCTATCTGGATCCCCACAAGTCCTGCCGTGATCGTCTGAATGTTCCAAAGAGTGTGATACAACAAGGAATCATAATTCACACCATACAAACGGGCGGTATGATTAACATATACATGGCCTATTGACGCTGTTAGCCATATTGCCCATAACATGATCCAGCCTAGCAACCGGGAACCTGTTGCATTTTGTTTGTGGATCTGCAGCCATCCCTTCAGTTTCGGATAATAGATTCCTAAGACAGCGCCTAGCATAAAATAAGACATATAGTGTAGTGCCCAGCTCGCAGGTCTTTCAGCAATTAAGAAATACTTGTTCATAATCACAAATCCATACTGTATTATAAATCCCGCAGGTATGGCCCATTTCACAAGATTAGGCTTCCGTTTAAATAGCCACAAGAATAACGGAAACATGATATAAAATTGAGCGCTAATAAATATAAAGTATAAGTGCGTATAGGCTTTGCCGGTGAATAGCTGAACCACAAACTTCTCCACAGTCTCTTCCAGAGAGCGAACCGAATAATACATGAAATGACGTATTAAAAAGAAAAACACCGAAAACAGGATATATGGAACTACGATATATTGAAGTCTCTTTTTATAAAAATTCCCGATTCGCTGTGTATCAAGAGGACGAAAATAATAACTATAAAAAAGCACAAAGCTACTCAAGAATAAAAATACGGGTGTACCGATTTTCATGAAAATGTTAGCCAAATTGTACACAACATAAAAATTCGATTCCTTCATTGCAACAGTTGCAAACGAAGTCGCATGTACAACTAGAACACCAATTATCGCCATGGCCCGAACTAGCTGTATGTCAGACAGCTTGCCTCTATCGCCTTCCCCACTCATAAGTTGCCGCATCCCCTAACCCTTTATCATATTATTTAAATTTTACCATTTAATCCAAATATATTGAAGAGAATCAAAAAAACTCATTCCTCTTTAAGAAAACCAGAGGAATGAGCCTTGAAATGATAGTATGAACGGTACATAATTCCGCAAATTTACTTCAAAGTAATACCGAATGTTGAACCTGCTGCTCCTGCAAATACAATCGTTCCATTCTCAGGTAATTTCACTTGGCTACCGTCACTAACAACGGTAAAGTTCACCAATGTTCCCTGTTCATCATATACCGCAAAACCACCTTTTGCAGGCAATTTGACGATCATCGTCTTGCCAGCGGCCTTATCAGGTACGGTAAACCATCTAGCATATCCATCATCTTTAAGTGTAACCGTCGATTTCTTTCCATGATAGAGAGGTTTTACTTTCTCTTCTCCTACATAAATACCACTTGCAGCCTCAAGATGCTCCACTCCATTCTCTGTATAGAAACGGAATTCAGCCATATCCCGTCCTCCCATACCTGGAATTTGAAGCTGGCTCGCAGCGGTGTTCAATCCTGTAAGCTTTCTGTCTCCCCAATAACCCGGTAGATCTTCTGTAAGTTCAATGGTAAGTGTTGGTTGTGTGAGAAGATAAATAAGAGAAGTATATTTCTCATTTACCGGATAGAAGGTCTTCCCATCCCGCTTAGCCCAAGCTTCCGCAATCTCTGAAGACACTTTATTGTCCGCAAGCTTCTCAGCTGCATAATGAGATAACGCCATCTGTCCTAGTTCCGGAACCGCTGTATATTCTCTAACCCACAAATAAGTGCGGTCATTCTTCGTTACGAAATCGATTTTAGAGCTACCGTCTTCGCTGATGAAGCTTCCCTCTGCCGTATAAACATATTTGAGTCCTGAAACATCTGGAGTAAGTGCTGTAGTTAACGTTAGTTCTCCATCCTTGCTAAGGCTAATCTTTACCTGTTGCCCCATCGAACCATAGATTCCTGCTTGTTTCATGACGTCATCAGGAATAGCAGTCTTTACTGGCTTGCCGAATGACTTGGCAGGCTTAATCTCTTTGATCTCGCCCTTCTCTTTCAGCGCTTGAAGCAGAATCTCACTTGCAAACAATTGGTTCAGTGAACTAGAGCCACCGGATGACAACACTGCAACCGCCATGTTCTTCTCCGGAAGCACAACTAGAGAAGCATGGTACAGAATCGTATCTCCACCTTTAACGATAGCCTTAATCCCATAATCGTTAAATGGGAATAATCTTACACTATCCCAACCAAGGCCGTAATCGAATGAATTATCCGCATCTGCTGGCCATAATCCCTTTTTATATTCCGCCTGCTCCATCGCCTTTACCGAAGTATCGGAGAGGATACCGCTCTTCTGTCCTGTGAAAATTTGAGAGAACCTTACCAAATCTTCAGCTGTGGAATAAATCCCACCGGTTCCAATCACGTTAACCGTCTCGTTCGGAAGCTGTCCTTGATACGTTGGATAATAAAGACCAGGCAACTCATCTGATACGAGTCCATCCAGCGGTGTCTTCGTATGCTTCATTTCTAAAGGCTCTGTAAAATTCTTATGAATATATGCGGTAAAGTTCGTGCCGCTGACTCTCTCCACGAGTATCTCAGCCAAAGTAAATCCATCGTTACAATAAACAGAGAATGCACCTGGATCGGCCTTCAGAGTCTGCGTTGACAATTGCTTCAACAGGTTGTCATGCGCATAAGTGTCGTTATCTTCGAACAAAAAGGCATTGTTAAGGCTGGAGCCCTGTAGCCCTGAGGAATGGTTCAATAACATGCGCGGCGTAATTTGCTTATAACGCTCATCTTTCATCGTGAATTCAGGTATGTACTGTATCAAGGGAGTATCTAGCTTAATCTTCCCTTCATCGACTAACTTCATAACGGCAGCTGTCGTGAATACTTTACTTGTGGAACCTATACCATACATCGTATCCTTAGTCAGCGGTTGCTTCCCTTCAATATCATTCAAACCTGACTGACCTGATACCGTGATCTTACCGTTATCCATTAATGCATACTGAACACTAACCGTCCCATATGTCTTGGTGAGCAAGTTCGCTTTCTCCGCTGCGATCTTCTCTACCCCTTGTTGTGGTTGTGTTACCTCGTTGTCACTCGCATTAGATGCCATTGCACCAGTAGGAATGACCAGCATGAGTACCAGTAAAGCCGTTAATATCCAAGATAATCTCTTATTCAATAATACCCCTCCTTAGTTTACAAGCCTACGATATAGTACGACTTACCAATGGATATGGTTCAAAAAGTTTTAAATCTTCTCTCTATCCTCTTTATTTCTTCTAAAAATGAATACAGAAAAGGACTGACCTATGCAATCTGAACTGCATGTCGGTCAGCCCTCTTCTGGACTCGTCTACTTTGGATTTTATATTATTCTCATTCATGCCATTAATGCTAGTTTCTACGCTTATACACACCCAGCGCCAGTAGTCCACTAGCAGCCATAAACAAATATGGGCCACTGGAAGCCACATTAATGGTGGAGCTGAGGAAGTCAACCGTTTTAGAAGATATATAAATAATCCCAAAAACAATCCCAAGGATCGCCATAACATAACTAAGCTTCTTGTTCATCCGCTTCTCGCGGATCACCATTAGAAATGGATATACAAACAGCAGGATAAAGAATACAGCCCCTTGAGTAAATCCGTTCTGTGATATGAACCCAACATCCACCCATTTGAAAAAGAATGAGATAAATGCAGCGCATGAGGCAATAAATATCATCTTACTCCCCATATCCCACTTTTGAAAATTCAATTTAATCTAATCCCCCTATGTATACTCTAACGTTTCAGAGCAGTCATAATCCGACAAACATAGGTCTATTATACTAGAAAATCCCATACCAAGATAGATCGCTATGAAAAAACCTTAATATGAATCAAGATCGCTCACTTTCGTTACCCGTTCAAACGTTCAACGGACTCCTCGACCCATACCGTCTTGCTCGCTGCATCCTGTCGCTTACCGGGTTTAGGCTCCATATCTGGTACACCCAAATAGATGAATCCCAGCATCTTATCCTGCTCGCGAAGGCCAAATGCTTCATTCATCAAGGGATGAAAACAAGGCTCCCCTGTTCTCCACACCGCACCAAGCCCAAGAGCATGTGTCTGAAGCAGCATATTTTGAATAGCCGCAAATACAGCTCCATATTCTTCAAGCTCAATTACTTTAGGATCATCTGATGGCTCAACAGCTACAGCAATAATAACCGGCGCACGCATTGCTTTACTTCTAGCCGATTCACGAACAGCGTCCAGATCTTCCTCTGTCTTCCCACTTGCCTTACTCACTGCGATATTAGCCAAAGCGTTCCCAAGCAGCTCACGCCCACCTTCTCTCAAGACGAAAAAACGCCATGGCTCTGTATGCTTATGGTTAGGTGCCCATGTACCCGCCTCCAAGATCTGTTCAATACTCTCCTGAGGGACGGCATCCTGCTTCACTTTACCCACGCTGCGGCGTGTACGAATAGCTTCATTTATATTCATCATTGATTCCTCCTGCTATTTGAATGAATGCATCTATCACCCATTGTAGCAAAAATGAGTTTGGTATGATATTTATCACACACCTTCAAATAATGCAGATTGTGGTCCTGTCTCATGAGACTCGCTTTTCTGGGCCTCTGCCTTCCTAAGCACTTTCTGACCACGCCAGCGGAAGAATGACAGCACACCACGTACATATTCATCCGTAATCATACAACAGTAAATCCCGACCAGTCCCCATCCATAGTGTAACCCGAGCAGATAAGACATCCCTGTCGCGATGACCCACATCGAGCCCAGTGAAATATACATCGTAAACCGGGTATCTCCGAGCGCATTCAGCGAGTTCCCGAGCGTCATGTTAAGCAGTTTACCCGGCTGCAGGATCAGGTTCAGTCCAAGCAAGGAAACACCGATTGCGATAATCTCAGGATCCTGTGTAAACAACCCCAGAATTTGAGCTCCAGACACGTAGATCACCAGCGCGCTCACGCCCACAAAAATAAAACCAACACCGAACGCACGGTACGCCGCCTTATAAGCCTCTTTTGTCCGTCCTGCACCGTACAGATGCGCGATCTGGATTTGGGCTCCCGTTGCAATAGACATTCCTAACAAGAAACACATGGATTCCAGCGTGTTCATATAAGTCCGGGCAGCAAGCTCGATTGCCCCGAGCTGTGCAATGAACGTATAAATAATGAGCTGAGAGAATACCCAGCAAGACATGTTCACACCGAGCGGCCAGCCGATATTTATAATTTCTTTGAACAGCGGCTTATCAAATAAGCGGAACTCTCTTAAGCGAATGCGGTATTCGAAGGACCGCACGAACATGAACATGAGGATGACCACAGCCAATAACCGACTGATCACTGTGGATATGGCTACACCCATCAGACCCCATTGCGGAAGACCAAATGCACCAAATATAAATCCGTAGTTCAAGAATACGTGGATGATATTCATCCCGACCGCCGTATACATCGGCCCTTTCGTATTGCCTGTGTTCCGAATAACCGTACTCATTGTAGACATCATAGCGACCAGAACCATACCTCCGCCTACGATCGAAATATACGTATCCGCCAGTGGCAACAGTCGATCTGGAAGCTGCAGCGCAGAAGCGATCTGTGTTGGAAATATATATAAAACACCGCTCAAAAGCACACCAATAATTGTACTAACACTTAGAGCCATGATACCGATTTTTCGCGCATCTAGATTTTTAAATGCCCCCAGCTTCTGAGCAATCAGGATCCCCGCACCACTTGCCACGGTCATGAATAGCGTGGTCATTGCTTGGAACAGCTGATTCGAGAATCCAACCACAGCAACCGCATCATCTGATATCCGGCTTACCATGAGTGTATCTACCGCACCTAATAGAAATTGAAGAAACAACTCAATAAAGATCGGCCATGCCAGAACCCATAATGTAAAATTATTCTTTCCTTTATCCAATATTCAAACCTCCAACCTTTTCCCCGAGCTGAATCTTATTGCCAGCATAGTTGCTTATAACAGCTTCTAATTATAGATGGTATACTGTTTTAAAAGTATCATTTTATGAACTATAATTATAAAGATTCAAACTTCAAAAAAGAGGGAGAAATTTAGCATATGACCATTCTTCACTTTACAGTCCCTCCTCTTCCTGAATACATCATCAGTGGAACAACAACAGCAAACATAGGAGCCAAACACCCTAACCGCCGAAATATAGGTGTATTTGATCTACTTGTCGTTCGTCAGGGATGCTTGTATGTCTCTGAGAATGAACTGGCTTACGCTATCGAAGCTGGATCGTTTTTAATTCTGCGGCCGGATGCCCATCATTATCCGACACAAGGCTGCACTGAGGATACAATCTATTATTGGCTTCATTTTCAGTCCTCAGGTTTGTGGAGCTTAGATGAGCACTGTACTGTGCCCAAGAAAGAAGAATTGCCAGAGCTTCAACCTTTCACTTCGAATTACTTCACTATTCGCGTTCCTCAGTTCAGCAATTTACCACAACCGCAAAAAGTCTATGATCTGCTCGACTCCCTTGCCGCACTTGTCCAAAACGGGCACCGCATTCAATCACTATGGAGACAGCAGCTACTCTTTCAAGAACTGATCGAACAGCTCGCAGCCGCTAGGAATACGTCCGTATCCTCCCCATTCTCTTCCTGCGCGGAACAAGCTGCTACATACTTACGCGAGCACTTTCGCGAGGAATTCAAGGCCCAGACGCTCGGGGAGAACATCAACTTTCATCCCGTCTATATTGCCCGCTGTATGCAAAAGGAGTTCGGATGCTCTCCTGTTGAATATTTGCTCCGCTATCGAATTGAGCAAGCTAAGGTATTGCTTCTGCAGACCGATCAGAGCGTGAGTCGGATTGCAGAGGAGGTCGGATTTAATCATGCCGCCTATTTCACCTCCTGTTTCACAAAACAGGAAGGAATCTCTCCTCGGAAGTATCGTCAGCAATTTTCGTAATCTGAGTATTTTGCATAATATAACTTGCAATCCAGCGAGAACACATTATAATAAGGATTAGAAGAAGTTGTGATAATGATTATCATTACCATGTATTTGAGAATACAATGAGAATTTGATTGAGATAACATATATAAAGGAGAACCAGAGCCCTATGAATTCTAATCTTCAACGAAGCAACTTGCAGGTTGACGATTACCTGGACCTGCTCAATCTTGCCATTCAGCTAGGAGATAAGAAATGGCAGAAGGAAATTACACGCAAAATCGAGATGACACTGTCTTTGCTGGAGCCTGCTCAATAGGGCATCTCATATATAAAAGACACCTCATTCATACGAGGTGTCTTTTTGTGTTCTCATATTTTAATCTAAAGGTTCATCCATAAACGGCTTATTCACATAATGATACATAAACGCCATGAACACACCGCCGCCGATCAAGTTACCCAAGGTTACTGGTATAAGATTGTACCATACACCACCAAGCGAGATGGTATCAGGATGCTCTACCACCAGTGCAATCGCAAAGGTACACATATTAGCAATACTGTGCTCGTAACCAGAAATGAAGAAACAGAACACAAACAGCATCATCGCGAACAGCTTCGGACCGTCACCTTTCAGTCCCATCGGAATGAAGAAGGCCAGACAGACCAACCAGTTACACAGAATAGCACGGAAGAATAACTCAACCACCGGGGCATTCATCTTCTTCTCAACCACACCCATCAGGAAACCATTCACGGACGGATCGTTAAACAACCCCGTCAGGTAAATCAACAGTGCAAATGCACATGCACCAAGAATATTACCAATATAACTTGTAACCCAAAGCTTAATAACCTCTATCCACCTCAGCGTTTTACGAATAGCCGAATACGAGTAATAAAAAGTATTGCCCGTAAACAAATCACCTCCACCATAAGCGATCAGAATAATAGCTGATCCAAATGTTAAGGCTGCCATTGGGTACGTAAATGGGGAATGCTCTGCATAGAAAAAGCTTCCGGTCTTAAAAGCAACAATGACCCCAAACCCGATGAACATACTTGCCAGTGCTGACCGTGCCAAATAGCGTATCTTGCTTTGTTTAAAAATCTTCATCTTTTTTCGTGCCAGTTTCTCCACCTGGAGCAGGGATTCAACTTCCATACATTCACTTCCTTTGTTAGGAGATCCTAATACACATGTTATTAGTTAACATTTTCATAGATTACATGTTTTATCCTTACAATGGAAGACCAATTAATGTAAATTGTTCCCTATTAATCGCTAAATATCCTCAAACTCCGCATCAGACAGCACTTTCATACGATATTTATGGCGGAAACAAAAAAAGGCGCGAACCGCAGATAAATCCGCTTGTTCACGCCTTTTATATGAAACAGTCATTCGTTACCGGATTAAAGTAAAATCCTTACTTGTTCGCGTTATCGTCTTCACTGTTCTCTAATTTGCTCTCATGCTCCATTTGATATTTGTCCCTCATGAGCTTCTGCATGATGAACTTCTCCTGGTCATTCAAGCCTTCCTGATTCTCCTGTATGATCATGTTGTCAATGTTGCGCTTCAGTACCTCGTTTTGCGTATTCAATACGGTTCACTCCTTTGGAATTTATGCGCTTTCCGCACCTTCTACATGCCCCTGCGTCTAAAAAACGGAACATATATTACTAACCAGCTCCGTCAAATTTAAACGGAGCATCGTTAGATGCTACGGAAGTTCGTACATCTTCGAAAAGATACCGACCGTACCTATCGCTTTCGCTGGTCTTAGCCGCTACTTCCGATCGATCAGGATTCCCTTACTAAGGGACTTTTGCTTCTTATTCGTATTGACGAGCAAGGGCAGCTTTCTCGTTTCTTTCACCATAGGAGACTCACACAGCAAACAGACAGGCTCTGTTTCAAATGCAAAATCATCCCTGATCCAACCTTTACAATCATCCTTCGTGCATGACCATACTTCTGTCATTTCTTCGGGGATGCTTTCCATTGCGTTCTTACGCGAATACATGAACACTCCTCCTTGTCCTCGTCGCAGAATAATAAAACAAAACTGCCCTTAATGTTACACATTAAGGGCAGTCCGCCTTTTTGGTCTTACAGTTTTACAACGTTCTCAGCTTGTGGTCCACGGTTTCCTTCAACGATGTTGAATTCTACGCGTTGGCCTTCGTCCAATGTTTTGAAGCCATCGCCTTGGATCGCGCTGAAGTGAACGAATACATCGTTTCCGCCTTCAACTTCGATAAAACCGAAGCCCTTCTCTGCATTAAACCATTTAACAGTACCTGTTTGCATGGGGTGTACCTCCTTGAAGATTATTTACATGACCTTTTTTTACTTCGTAGACGAATAAAAAAATTCACATATTGTACAAGGTTACCTGAAATTTCAACCCTCTACAATATGTGAATTCAGGTCGATTTCGATAGTCCTATATTATCACACTTAGAGCGTAATGGCAAATGTTGAAGTCATATTTTGTGAGAAATCTTTTTTATTATATTATGCAAATATGATGAAAAATATAACATACGACCAAAATTTATCCTCGGATGAATTCGTCAATCATTCCGTTTTTACCCACTACGACTGGAGTTCCCGAATTGTCTCTCTCCAGCGAATAAGTACTTCCTCTGGCTCTTTTAAAGTAATCTTCACACCCGAATTTATCTCAGCATATTTGGCCATATCCTCTCGAACCGAAACGACCTTGGCCTCAAAGCGTTCACGAGGATGAAGAGGCATAGGAAGCTCAGGCAACTTGGATAGCTCTAGACGTACATAATGAGCAACTCCATCATATAAAGCTACCAGCGTAGCTTTACCACTACGGATGATATTTCCCGTTGTCTGTGTGCCCAACCATAGTGACAGCCGCAATGTCTTCTGATCTATTGCAATAACCTCTCCTACACTCACCATCGCCGTATGCGGCCAAAGATCTTCGGTTACGGTTAGTAGCATCATTGCCTCATGCTGTTTGTCCTCCAGATTCCTCCCATTTAAGAACTCATATAATGAAGAAGATATTTCATTCTGTTGAGTCACACATGATCCTCCTTCCGTTCATAACCACTTGGAATACTCAATTCCTCAAGAATAACATATAGAATATATCACTCCAATAACGACATATAAAAGGGTCGTGAATTTTGATACCCTATGCTTCTTGCTAACATTATTACAGCTATTTTGATCCTTTTCCAAATGTTGTAGATTATTCTGATTTCCTATATTACAATGATTATACCCGAAGTATAATTTTACATTTTTTTACATTAAAATCATAGTGATATACCTCGCAAGGGTGGTGAGAATCAAATGAACAAGCTGGAATGGATGCAACTCCAACGCAGATTGTGGAACCGAAGAATTATGAATACATACTGGATTATCGTCCTTGTATCGTTGATGACCCAGCTTGCAGCCTTGTTCATTATGATCGGTCAACCAATGCTTCAAATCAATGAATATATTATCTATGATGTGGTGATCCCTTTTGTCTTACAGCTTATCCTCATGGGAGCTGTCGAAATTATTATCCTTCGGTTAAAATGGGAGCACCCTTATCTTATTATCACAACAGGGATCGGACTCGCCTCCATTCTGATTGCTACATATTCAACCGTAGACGGATTCGAATATGTACTACTCTTTCCGATAATGCTGTCTTTAATCTATGATGAACATCGCAAACTCGTCTTTGCTCTGATATCTGCAGCGGTGTGTTTAACAGGTCTGTACCTCACGATTCCGCAATTATATGAACGTACATCGATTAGCGACCTCATGATTTATGTTCTTGTCATGCTGGGTGCCTCCGGCATATTGTACGGGTTATTAGAACAGCGACGAGATCTGCTTAGATTTTTAGGCAAGGCAATTCAATCAGAACAGGATCTACTCATCCGAACGATCATCATGGATCGACAGACTAAATTCGATGCACTGACAGATTTATATAATCATAAGACATTCCATGAATACTTAGACAATCTGATTGCCCAAAGTGACAAGTATGAGTTACCCCTACAATTAGCCATTATCGACATTGATAACTTCAAAAAAGTGAACGATACATACGGACATGCCGTTGGCGATATTATTCTCGAACGTGTAGCTCAGGTCGTGAAACAGTACATATTATCTCCAGATGATATTACGGCAAGGTTCGGCGGGGAAGAGTTCGCGGTAATCTTCGCAGATAAATCGCCAGCACAGGCGTTCGATTCCATCGAACGTATTCGAGCACAGGTCGAAATGTTAAGCCATCATGAAATGAACGGCAAGAACGTAACCGTCAGCATTGGACTCGCCTCTTATCGGTACGGAAGTGGAAAAGCTGCTATTTTCTCCGAAGCTGATTCCATGCTCTATGCAGCCAAACGAAGCGGCAAGAATAAGACGATCACTGCAGTGCAGCATCCCGCTGTTTAGTCAGCAAGCAGATCCTCGTGAAATAGAGATCCCGCTTGCTTTTTTATTACATTTGAGGAGAGGACACTCTATGACTGAACATTTACTTTCGAGAATTGATCATATTCAAAAAAACAACGCTTTCTCAGGAACGATCCTTGTGCGTAAGAATGAGGATATCCTCGCAAACTCCAGTTTCGGTTACGCCAATCGGGCAGAACAACTGAGTAATCACACAGAGACACGTTACGGTATTGCATCGGGTTGCAAACTTTTCACCTCTATTGCTATTTGTCAGCTTATAGAGGATGGGAAGCTTTCGCTGGATTCTAGATTGCATGAATGTCTGGACGAGTCATTTCCGCATTTCGATACGAATATTACGATACGTCACCTGCTGACGCATACGTCGGGGGTGCCGGATTATTTTGATGAAGACGTCATGGATGACTTTGAACAATTGTGGGTTGAGAGGCCAATGTACCATATGCGCAGACTTCACGATTTCCTTCCCCTATTCCAGCATGGTCAGATGAAGTTTGCTCCTGGCGAACGGTTTCATTATAACAATACAGGGTTCATTCTACTTGGATTAATCATCGAAAATATTAGCGGCATGAAATATACACGCTATGTACAAACACGGATTTTCGACACGGCAGGCATGAGAGATTCTGGTTATTTCGCGCTCGACGCGCTGCCTGGTAATACCGCGATTGGATACTTAGATCATGAAGATGGCACTTGGAGGACGAATATCTATTCTATACCGGTACAAGGTGGTTCGGACGGTGGAGCTTTTGTTACGGCACCGGATATGATGAAGCTGTGGGATGCGCTCATGAATCACAAGCTGTTAGGTAAGGATATGACCACTGAGCTGCTCACTCCTCACACTAAAGAGGAAGATGGGAATTGTTACGGATACGGCGTGTGGATCGGGATGAAGAACGACGCAGTGTATAAGTATCATGTGATGGGTTATGATCCTGGCGTGTGTTTTCACTCCGCATATTACCCTGAGGCAGAAATCAAGCTTGCAGTGTGTGCCAATATCTCCTCTGGTGCTTTTGAGATGATGAGAGAAATAGAAGAGGAACTAGGACTTTGAGTGAGAACGGTCAAATGGATATTTAGTAAAAAAAAATCGGCTACACAAGGTTTCGAACTTGTGCAGCCGTTTTTTTGTGTTTTCAGACCATAGATCAGCGATACAGTAGACCTTCTCTAGCCCTCTGCATGTACTACGTAATGCGCTTGAATACGGCTGTTGATCCACTCTCTCTTAGACAACAACCATGAGGCGTCTCTTGGATAGTTACTGAATGTAATAGGCTCCTCTAGCCCTTCCTCGAGCGCATCCAGTACATATTCGCGTCCATAGATCTCTTCAAGCAGACGTAGTGCACGTAAATCCTGCAAAGCTTCTTGAAGCACCTCAAGACGTATAGATTCAATAGGTCCCTCCGCTCCTGGATACACCAAGTAGGCATCTCCAGAAGGGAATGCAGCATCCGCATCTGTAACCTGAAACGGATCAAGCATCTTTACAGCATACTGAGAATACCAGAAGTTGTAGCCCCAATGCAGAAATCCTGTGACATCATATTTGTAGAGCTGAATTCCCAGGATACGGTTACGGGCAGAAGGCATACTGAAGAACCGGTTAGATACTCCCTTGTCCTGAGAACAGCAATAGTACGTCCATAAAGGAGTTACTTCATGCTCAAGAAAAGGTCTAATATGGTCATTCGCTGGTACTGGAATTTGTACTAAACCTCTGGAGTAGAAGTCATAATCGGATAAGGCATCAATGATCGGGAAATCAGGCAGCAGCTCCCGCACAATTCGGCTGGCATTCTCGTATGATTCGAGCTGACTTATATTCGGTTCATCCGAAACGTGAAAATAACTGTTATGCTCTAGCCCATGTGCTTTGATCCAAGATGTTAACTCCGGCAAGAGTTGCTTTAAAAAACTATAGTATTCCTGGCCAGCAGCATCCGTCTCCCAGCCAAAGATCCGCTTATACTCCCCATTTACAGTAGCCATAATCTTTGGAGCATGCTTCGCACCCCACTGTGTGAACAAGTGAGAGAATTCGAAATATTGGATCCCGTTCTTCTGACATAAATCCACCCATCTCTTTAATCGATCAAAGCCAAACTTATACTGTTGCCCATCCAACACTTCAACATCCAACAACTGAACGGTCGGACGCTCCCAGCCTACTTTTGTATCCAAAGGTGGGGTGAACAAAGGTGTAAGCAGCATGTTCACTCCATGTTTAACAGCCGTCTCCACATATCGATCTATTAGTTGCCAGTGCTCTTCGCTAAACACTTCGACTTGATACTGCGTTGCAAGGCAGTCTAAATGGAACCATTCCGTATGCAGCAATTTCTGCTCAGGCAGACGTGCTGGAATTAATTCCAACTCAAACTTCTCCATTCCTAAGGATTCGCCTGTGGCATTCTCCAAATGAACTACAATCGGATATTTGTCTGGATTCACCTTACCACTCGGTTCTACGGTGATCCAGATGGCCCGCCATTGTCCTGGTAAAGCAGCCAAAGTCTCACCTTCAGCTAAGGGATACAGGGGGTCAGGATATAGTCCCGGCGTAGACCGCAGAACGTGTTCATCATGGTCTGGAAATACAGGTAATTCAGAAGGAACAACGCCTACCCGCCTTACCGAAATCGATTCGGATAACGCTGACTCAATCCGTACTTGAATTCCTTTAAGCAGTCCGTCTGTGCGATAGGCAACTTGAAAGGAAAACGTCTCATTTAACAGAGCGCTCCCTTGCTTCGTTTCTTCATGTTCAGTCCATTCTTGGTCAGGAAATATTTTAACTAATGAGCTAACGATGCGAGTTTCAAACTTTGGCATGATTGAAGTCTCTCCCCTTCTAGCTTGTCATATTGAAGTGATGAAAGCGTTTTAATTCCTCTACCTCATCTTCTGCAAGCTACCACCTACTTCCTGCAATGAATGAATGAATGAAAAGGCACTTTTTCACCCGCTTATTGAAATTTCAAATAAATCCTTCAACCGTAATCTAATGCTGCAACTTTGAAACTAGCCGTTCGTCAGTATATAAAATAAGTGTTTAAAGGGGAGTTCATCATGAAAAAAGGGGTTCGGTTGCTTGCCGTTACGGTGTTTGCTCTCAGTATCATACTCGGTTTCCGTATACCGGATGTTTCTGCATTAAAATGCGCTTCACCGAGGCCTATAATTGAGGAAATGGAGTATTCTACACTTACATTTAAGGGTACTCTTGTTGCTGAATCCAATAATATTCTAACCTTTCAGGTATCCGAGTGGTGGAAAGGAGATTCTTCTCAATCCAAGGTCATGCTTCACTCGAATTTTTGGACCCCTTTTGAGCGTGGAGAAGAGTATGTCGTGTTTGCTGGTAATCAAAATAAACAATTAAGCCCGCTACTGTGCGGTAATACCGGTCCGGCAAAAGACGTGAATACCGAACTGCTTGGTCCCGGTACAAGTGTGATTCAGCCTATAAAATCGGAAGGGATTGAATTTGAAGCAGCCGTACTTGGGACGCTGATCATCATGATTATGAGTGCGATCGGTGCGATTCGGAGATTTTTTTGACAATGTAGATCCTACTCGAAGCAACAAGCGTTATTAGCCCCTTATGTCATTTTCAACAAACCCTCCAATCGGGTAACAACTAGTACACTTTTTTCGAACCACACGCTCTTTTCTTACGTAATAGAGGACTAAGATACACTATTCTGTTACCAGGAGGTATATCCATGAAACAATGGCTGGGGATCACCCTTGTGCTCCTACTCTTATCCGGCTGCTCGCTAGTGGAGGAAGTAAACAATTCGCTGGACTACACGGAACAGGCTACTACCTTTGTGAACGAAGCAACTCAGTTCGCTGGAACGATTCCCGATCTGGCACAGGAAGCTGCGAATAACCTGGATGCCAAGGAGAAGCTGACCGAACAGCTTGAGAACATGAAGACACACATTGCTGAGTTCAACGGGTTAGAGGCTCCTGCATTTGCCCAGAACATTCACGAAACTTTAGTCGGTTATAACGAAACCTTAAGCGGGCAGATCGACGAGTATCGAACTCAAATCGAGAACGGGATCACCGATTTCAAGAACACGGAAATGGCGCAGACGCTGAGCAACATTCAAGAAACGATGGACCAGATTAAGAATCTGGCTCCATAAAAGAATAAGACAGGATAAAGGTCAGATATCTTAATCTGATGCCTCTTCCTGTCTTATTTTTCGGCGTCTTACTATTCATGACTCGGATAAAGCTCGTTCAAGAAACTTACGGATTGGTTAATCAAGGCTTTCAACACGTCCGTATCGATATCTGCAAGCTTATTGATGTATACACACCCTTTTCCAGCGGTATACTTTCCGAATTCCTTTAACAACTCATCACGCTTTGTATCTCCTGTAGCAAAATACAGACTGATCTTCGCTTTACGAGGAGAAAATCCGACGAGCGGTGCATCTCCTTCGTGTCCGGTCTTATATTTATAATGATAAGAGCCAAATCCGATAATGCTCGGTCCCCATATCTTCGCTTCGTAACCTGTCGTTTCCGTAAAAATGTCCAACAGCCGGTACGCATCCTCACGTTTCTTGTGGCTATCTACATTCTCGATAAACTCCAGAACACTGTGATCTGTTGGTTTGGTTTTCGGTTCATACATTTTCGCAGTCACTCCTTATGTCGTAGATATTAATAAGTATCTCCAAGCTCGATTGCATTCAAAAGAAAAGGTGTCCCCTCCAAATAAGCCTTTATGTATGCTTGGGCAAGAGGCTGCTCTTGAATCAATGCATCCGTTTCTCTTGGATCAGAGGCGTGATGGCAATAGTTCTCAATCATAGCCATGATGAAAAAGCACGCCAGATGTTTCAAGTAATCGTTGTCGAGATTACGGACACTTTTATAACCTTCTATAAACGCATGCCTTGGCTTCGTATGAAGCCCCACAAGCGCCCCACCCATATCGAACAGAAAATACCCGTAACCACACATTCCGAAATCAATCGGATAAGGCATTCCATCGTTAAAAACAATATTGCCTGGATGAAGATCTGCATGGATCAATCCAAAGTTATGAACTTCTGGTCGCATGATCGAAAGCTCTGATACAATCTTGTTGGCCGCAGCCTGATATAATGCCCACCCCTCGGGCGAGAGAAAACACGAATGATATCGCTCTAATCTATTCATTTTCCTTCTGAAACTGTCAGCATCCCATGTAGGACGTACAAAATCAGACGGTGGAATGAAATTTACAGCTGCCTCGTGCAGCTTCCCCATCAATCGTCCCATGTGATAAGCTTGGCTCTCTGTAATTGCACCACTAGCATGTTCTCCCTCAACCCAGTGCATCATCGTAATAAACGGACGGCGATACCCTGCTTCTGTCTCCATCTCCAAGACATGTGCTCCATTACGACTTGCCACGCCGATCGGGACCGCTAGGTCACTGCATTGGTTCAACGCCTGAAGAAACTTAAGCTCAGAGATGATCTCTTCTTGGCTCATGTGATCCGAATGAATTCGGAGCAAGTAAGCTTCCCCGGTGCTTGTCTTTATTTTATATGTAATCGTATCGGAAAGTCCGATAAATTGAATCTGTTCCCATGCCAAATCATACTGCTGGAGCGCCGAAAGCGCGACGCCTCGTGCCCGGTTCAATAACGAATTCCTATGAGCAGCGGTATCGAATTGAAAAAATGATCTCATCTTCATTCCTCCCATAATGGTTAACACGATGACTCCATTGTGAGGCAGTTATCTCCGAGATGATAGGTAGGGAACGATTAGAACGATGTTTTACATAAGTCATATTGAGATGAAACCACAAAGAGCCACGTCAGCTTCCATACTTCAGCGTGGCCCTCGACATTTATTTCTTGGCATACACAATCTTCTTAATACTTTCAAAAGAAAGACAAAACTGATCTGCTAGTTGGTCCATCGATATACCGCCGGAATACTGCTTACGAATCTCTTCATTCCTGCGTTTTATATAGACTCTGGCACCCGTATTCTCTCCCCACTTCTTCCTTGATCCTTCCGGCTTCGGGACATAAATCATCCCACCATTCACATATTTCTGGATTTCCTTCAGAAGTTCTGCCGGAAATACCTCATCCGCATTCATATATTTCATACTCGCTCTGCTCCTTAAAAAGTAGTTGATTTCTAAGGTCGCAAAGTCTGCACGATAATTCATATACCCATCTCGGATTTATTAGCGGTTATGAATCATAGGCTCCATACATACAACCGCCTTGCTTATCGCACAAACCTGCATGGAGCGAGCTATCAATCTCACCATATAGTACCCCTCCCTTCTGGAATATTATCTCAAGTATATAATATAAGTGGACCTTATTTATATATGCTTCTAGGAAAAGGATTCCTCAAACACAGTGTGGAATATCACTTCTGAGAAGCAACATTATTCCTGAAAGGGGTATTCTATTGTCTCAAGTACAATCGTTAATTGATGAGATTCATTATTTCCGTATTCCAGTCATTGATTTGGAGAAATCTGTACATTGGTATACAGAATGCTTAGGGTTCTCATTACGGAGCATGACAGAAGAATTAGCAGTTATCGAATTAAATGCGGGTCCCTTATTAGTTCTGGTACAAGCAGATCGTGAATCACGCGGGCACTTTACTAAAAATGGACAACCGGAATTTGCAGTCGGATTCACCAGCCCTAATATTCATCTCTTACGCGAAAGGCTGGTTGAACATGGAGTCATCGTTGATGAAATGAAAGAGGATCATGGGCATTTGTACTTCCACTTTTTTGACCCGAACGGAAACAAACTACAGGCTCATTGGTAGCTTTTCGCAAAACAAAATAACCATTTGACTGAAAAAACCGCCTTACAAAGGCGGTTTTTCTTTTGGCTAATAATCAATACTATGATCTTTTTAGTTAAAAACAACTGCGTCGAGCGAATATGCTCCTGCACCCATCAAAGCAACAGCGAGTGCCACCGCAATAATGAGTAGGTTCAACTCATATCCATTAGCCGTTGCCCAATAACCGTTCTGTCCATGTACTTTCACAATAGCTCCAAGCATCGCAAGGATAATTAGTGCTGCACCCAATATCGTCAAGAATCCTGCAGCAAACAGCAATCCACCGACAAACTCCATTAGACCAGCAAGCACAGCCATGGTCAC
Organism: Paenibacillus sp. FW507-14B1B; assembly: GCF_058781425.1. NCBI lineage: Bacteria > Bacillati > Bacillota > Bacilli > Caryophanales > Paenibacillaceae > Paenibacillus > Paenibacillus sp. FW507-14B1B. The sequence continues at coordinate 289,224 of NZ_JBYSWS010000003.1, forward strand.
ACCAGGCTTAATACCGATGGATTCCATCCAGCCTCCTGTTCCCTTTGGACCATAACCACCGAACCAACCGAACAATTTCTGCGCACCATGCGCTGCAAAAGACAAACCGACAACCAGACGAAGAATAAGCAAACCGAGTTCCATATTCATTATTATTTCCTCCATTATTTATATATTATGGTGATACATATAATCACTTTAAAAATCTTTATATCAAGATATATTTCCAAAAAAAAGTCGCTACAACATAAACACTTCGAGCTTACCCCTTTCCATCAACTAACTTTTGTATAGTTAATATCAACTTGTATAAATGTACTTTATTTAAGCTTAACTGTCAACCATTTATATATATCTTTTTTTGTTACCATGTATTGCGCCTTGGGATCACACTCCATATAAAAAGCGTGCAGATACTAGTCTGCACGCTTCAGAACCCCTCTTCTATTTCACAAACAACGCGGAGCCTGCACTAGTCTTCACCTGCTGAGGCGTATCGTAGTATTCTTTCACTCCAATTCCGAGTTGGCCCATCTTATTATTATAGCCGTACACCCACAGCTTCCCTTCAAGAATCCAGTACATATTACTGTCTGCCGTCTCAACAAAAGATACATTTTTATATAAGTTATTTTGCTTCGTAACCACTGCTGTGTATCCAAAAAAGAGCATTTCTTTGTTCTTTGTAATAAGGAGTCCCCCGTCACTACTTAGTGACATTGACTGAACATTCAGATTTTTCCCCACCGAGGTTACCTCACGATCTGTAATCCGTATAGGTTTGTCGGTTATTTTGTTCGGGCTATACATCTGCGATCCAACGCGATGCCCTAGCTGCCTTGCGGTATTATCTCCCCATGCCCATAGATCATTGTTCTTGTCCATCGCGACCAGATAATCTCCATTCGCTTGTGCAGCGGACACGTTAACGATATTTTTAAATCCGGGCATCACCTTCGTCTGTGTCTTCCCCTTAATAATGCTATTGTTCCAGAACCATAATGTACCGTCCTTCTTCACGGCATATCCACGAAATCCACCCATCGACACGGCTTTAACATTGCTGATCTCGATTTTACGATAATGATTGTGTACATATTGTGCAGCCGCACTATTATTCCAAGAGACGCCGCCTAACTGATATACATTGCCACTCTTCGTCAATACTGCAACTGATTTCTCATACACTTGAATGTCGGCAATCGGTTCAGGTACGAGGTCGATAAGCATTGGCGTTCCGGTTACCTTTTTGATCCCGAGCCAGTTCAAATCTCCCCAGCCGAATAGTTCACCTTTATTATTCAGAAGCAGTGAGAAGTTGTCCCCTGCCTCGACTTTCTTCACCTGTTCAAAACGTCCCAAAGACACAGGGGCTAAAATCTCTGCGGTATCTCCCCCACGGAGCTGGTTCTTCCGGTTATCTCCCCAGCCATACACCATTCCATTCTTACTTAGAGCAATCACATGCGATTCGCTAGCCGCTACGCTAACAGGTGATGGAATCTTAATTACACTTGGCTCGTAAGGGATAGCGATGCTTGAGCTTACACCTAATTGCCCTCCGTTGTTCGCTCCCCAACTCACTATAGAGCCGTCTTTTTTGATCGCCAAGTAATGGTCCGATTCAGAAACGGAGGAGTCTCCGTAAGCCAAGGCTGTCATATCCTTCAGACCAGAATTAGCCTTGCTGTTGAGGGTGTCCGATCCGGTATTCCACGAATACATACGTCCATTGTTTTTCAGTACGGCCGAGGTATCTTTGAATATACCAACCACATCATCTGCCACTTTACCTGGGATTTGAACGAACACTTTATCCGTATTTAAATAAGACCAGAATTCAAAGGTTCGGCTAATCATTAACGGTCGCCCGTTCATGATACTAATCTCTTTCATGGCTGGAAGACCCGAAAGCTTCTGGGGAATGACCGTGTCTATTCTTTCATGCCAGTAGCTTTCTGAACCGTCCTTATTCTTTTTCGTAATATTGCTCTGTTTGGTAGGACTTAGGATGATACTCATATCCCCCCATGCCCACACGTTACCTGACTTATCGAGAGCCATAAAGTTATCTCCATAAAGGTTGTGGTAACCGATCAGAATCTGTACTATATTGCTCAGCTTCTTCACTTGCGTCAGCTTTACGGTAGGCTTTGCGCTCTTTCCTGTAGCCGAGGAGCCTGAGCCCTTCATAATTTCCCATTTCGTAACCGTTCCATTCTTGTTCAGAATGAGACCATTTCCTTTGGAATCAATAGCTATTTGAGCAGCACCCTTTAATTGGGTAACCTTAACCGGAGTTTCGGATACACCATAAATGCCCCAAACCCACACGATGCCTTGTTCAGTTAGTGCTCCTGCAGCAGACCCATTGGCTGTAATTTGCTTCACACTTTTTACCGATTGTACCATTTTCGGAAGGCGCCACTGCGTGTCTCTGCTTGCACTACTCTTGCCAGTCAACTCCGGAGGGACATTCCCCCATGCCCATAGAGATCCCTTTCCATCCACGGCATAAGAAATTCTGTCTCCCGCTGCAAATTTATTCTTGTTCTGCATGGTTTGCTGCCAAAGAGTATCTGAATTCTCTGGAACGGGTGGTAGCTCTTCTTCTAAATCTGAGTCATTTTTATATGGCTCATACCAGTCAGGCTTATCGAACAGATCAGAGGTATCACGGACGGGAATCGGAAACTTTGTGGTGTATCCGGACTCTTTTCCATGTGCATTCTTTAGGTTAATTCCGATCTCTTTATTAATAACCTTGCTCTTATCCACCGGAGGCGTAACTAATGAAAAGTATCCTTTTTTATTTACAGTCGCAGATGTCTCGGAAAGGATTGTGTTTACATATTTCAGGCTGTTCCCTTCCTTCACAAATTCACCTGTAGAAATCTCAATCTTGACCTGTTCACCAACGACATCAGGCGCCAGCCCCTGAACACTCAACGAATCATCCGAGTTCTGTTTCACTTCGAACGTATAATGGACTTCTTCAGCTTGTACACTCGCTCCATTGCTTCCATTCAACATCACGCTCATAAGAATCACGAACACCAATAGTGTTCTCATCACCATACCGATACACCTCAAACCCAATCTCCCCTGTTCTATATTACCTTGTTATAAGAATCATTAAGTGTATCGGCTGAATGCATGCATAAATGTATAGCTCCAAATTAGATAACCAAAAGCGCACAGATGAGGTCTGTGCGCTTACAACTACACCTGCTTCACAACAGGAATATAAATCTCCATAACGGCTCCCGTCTCTTCATGACACCGCTCATCATAGAATTCAAACTCCACTTTATCCGGAGCGTACTCGTAACCCGACCTAGGGAACCAATCTTCAAAAATATATCTCCATGTTCCAGCCACCGTCTGTACGAATCCCTGATTGGCGTAATCCGCCGGGGGCGTCGTGAACACCGCATAGGTTGCTTCCGGCACCACTCCCTTGAACAATCCTTCCTCTCCAGACGGCAACTCATCTCCTTTAACTGCAGCAACATATGTGAAACTACCTGTCTCCATGTCGACTGGAAAGCATACAAAATACTCACCGTGCTCCTTCGGCTGAACCAACTCATACAGCCTGGCTTCTAGTCCCGTGATATCAAAATGGCTCCAGAATGCTGGAATTTCACGATCCTTACGATCTCGCTCCACCGTGGTTTCAAGCGCATAGCCGATAATGCTAAATGCCGGCTTCGTTACGATTTTTGGCTCCAATATAACGCCCCCTGTAACTTGAAGTTTCTTATATAGGGTAAGATCGACCTTACCCGGAATCTGTCCACTCGAGTGCTTACGATACTGCTCTGGGGAGCAGCTATAAACCTTCCGAAATGCTTTACCGAATCCCGCATGCGTCTCAAATCCGTACTCCATCGCAATGTCAATGACCCGCTTACCCTTAGCCAGTTCAGCCGCCGCGTGAGCAAGACGTCTTCTTCTGACATACTCCATGACAGGCAAGCCGACATATGCGGCAAAAAGTCTGTAAAAATGGTACGGTGAAAAGCCTGCAATGTCGGATAGTTCCTCCACCGTTATTTTGTCTTGAAGATGTTCCTCAATATAATCGATACTCTTCTGAAAACATTCCATGTAGCTCACGCAAGCACGCCTCCTTAAGGTAGGTAACTGTATTGTATCATCGCAGTTCACTCCAAGGCTGATCTAAAATTGTCATCTTTAGTGTGGAGAAGAAATAGACACAATAAAAAAAACGGCGAAATCGCCGTTTAACTATTGCCTATTTACCATTTAGGAAACTGTGGATTCACATCCCCTAATAGGTGTTAGTACACCGCCATCCATTTCGCAGACCGTATCACAGAGCACTTCAATATCCTCTGCATAATGGGATGATAGAATAATCGTAATACCTTGCCGATTCAGTTCCTTCAGAATCTCTCGGATCTCAAGTACGCCTTGTTTATCCAGTCCATTCATCGGTTCATCCAGGATAAGCAGCTTGGGTTTCTCCATTATTGCTTGAGCTATACCTAACCGGTGGCGCATACCTAGTGAATACTTACGCACATGCTTCTTACTGTTAGGGTCCAGCCCTACTCGAATCAGCGTCTGGCGAATATCATCATCCGATATTTCACGACGTATTGAAGCCAGTAATTTCAAGTTTTTAAATCCACTTAGTGAGCCGATGAAACCGGGGTCTTCTATAATAATGCCGATGTCCTGCGCTGCCGCTGGCCTAACAGGCTGTCCCTTGATTAAAATTTGACCGGAACTAAGCTGCATGAATCCACAGATGCATTTAAACAGGACCGTTTTACCCGATCCATTACGGCCAATAACCCCATGAATTCGTCCTGTCTCAAATGTAACTGACACATGATTTAATGCCGTTGTTTCCTTAAATCGCTTCACGGCGTCCGTAACTTCTATCATATTAGCCGTCATAAGGAGGATCTCCTTTCCTGAACATCAACATCCTTCATGCAATACACTTTTACTGAAATCATACTCATTAGTGCAATGGCCCCGAACAAAAAACTTATAGCATACAATGGAGTTGGCATTGAACTTGTATTTCCCCAATCCAGATAGAACATGCTTGTCCAACTGAGTGGTGATATATAGTAAACCATATTTCCAAAAGATAGTTTTCCAACATAAACGGCAAAGTAAGCGATACATGTAAATACACCAGCCGCAATGAGTCCGCTTAGTCTACCTAGCACTACATTGAAACAAAAGATAAGTACACCCATAAATAACGATACAAGCCAGAACAAACCGAAACTAATCAGCATCGCCTCCATAGCAGAGAACATACTGATGACTGGATCTTTTATATAAGAATATGATTCTATATTGTACTTAGCAGGACTTCCTGGATCATATGCAAGCGTCTTCAACACAGCTCCCCAATCCAAAGAGAACTTCAGATTCGGAATAAGCACTACCATCGACATAAGAACAAAAAAGGCAGTATATAAGAAACTCGTAATTAATATATATAGAAGCTGTCCTAAAACCCAGTTTCTTCGACTCATGCGTACCATGAGAAAAGGAGTATGACTGTCCGTAAATGGTGCGTCGCTAAACAACAATGTTGTCAGCACTCCATAAATCGTAAATATAATAGGCATCGTCAGTAAATAAGGGAACACCCATGGGGTTACATTCACACCTACAGCAGATGCGTAATCAGATATCCAAGCAAATATCCAAATCGCAAATGCCAAAATAATAGCGGCAATCGTATACATCCGAGGTGTCACTGACCATTTTAGTAAATTAACACGGGCACATAGCCATATTGTTGTCCAATTAGTCATATTGCACCCTCCTGCGAATCTGAACTACGGTCCCATATCCCATCAACAAGCATAGAACAATTACAGTCCCAAGCTTAAGAAGCAGCGACAATAAAGGTGACCCCGCATGATATGGTCCTTCCACAATCCAAACTAAGCTAAGAAATTCCGGTATCCCCCATGTTCTTGTTAATCGGAAGAGAATAAAATAAAGTACAATTGGAGCTGCTAAAGTTGAGAAGGGATTAGGAAAATACGCAGAAATCCAAAGTGCCGCTACGGCGAATAAAGCCGATGACAACGACATATGAAGAGCATAACTAAGAAGATAAGTTACTGGCATCCCTGCTTCTAACAATGGGGCATACGGATCTCCCGAACTATTCAAATCATTGTATAAAGGTAACTTAACAAGGAGCAGAATAGCGTATAACAATATACCTGAAAAGGTAGCTAATATACCGGTAATCGCACTAACAAGTACCTTAGATAAAGCGTAATTACGAATCCCTGTACGGATCATCCAAAAGCCTGCAGAACGTTCCTCCCACTCCATTGCAAAGCTCATGGCAAATGGAAGCAAAGGTAAAACGCCCATAATAAGTACCATATTTCCGCTACCAGATATCATGAATACGGATACGACATCGGAGTCTGAATTCATCATTCCGAAGGATGTCAAGAATAGTACAGCTATAACACCAAGCACGCTGAATACAAAACGTCCCGAGAATAGAGACCGGTAGAAGTTCGTTGCCGTCAGGGATAAGAATTGTTTCACCTGTATATCACCTCATTCCCGACAGCTTGTCACCAGTGATTGCATTGACAACATATTGACCGTAATCATCGGATTGATAGTTTCCTATGCCCTTGTCATCTGCGTACTGAGGTTTGGTGATCGTAAATACCCAGGCAGGTATCAAATCAAATATAGCTTCTTCCTCTTTTCCCTTAACGGGAACAGACACATAGAGAAGTTCTGCCGAGGATACTTTGGTTCCCTCCTCTAGGATTAGATCCTTATATTCCTTTAGTAAGATCTTCATGGCATCCACTACACTGATTAAAGATTCAGGCTCCCCAGACTTAGCGTTAGGAATATCAAAAAAATGTCTTGCTGAAATATTGCTAACTCCATCCTTCTGATACGTAACGGTAAGGATCGGATTGTTGCTCATAACATTACCTGCAGCACCTTCCGCAGTACCCTTTCCCAGAAACCATATTGTACTATTCACAGGCAGTTCATCGATTTGTTGGCGAAAATAAAACCTGTAGCTCTCGTCTTCTGCAGTAAAATCATACGATTTCACTTCCTCTTCATTCATCATCTCCTCAAGATAATAGTTATAATGTTCTTTCATCGTCTTCAAATCCATAGCGTATGATTCCACGAGTTTAGATTTAGACAAGCCAATCGATGACAAAAGATGCTCTACACTTGCCAATGCTTCAGCATAGCTTGCGAAGGATAGGTTCGCAGATGATGAATAATCACTTCGTTTCATACTTCTAAAAAATTGTTCTGTCGTGTTTGGTGGTCCAATGGTATTAGCAATTAATTCTGGTTTATTCTGATCACCGTCTTTGATTACCATATAACTCAATCCACCATTCGTAGCTCCCTTAACTCCAAAGCTCCTTCCACCATCTAAAACAGTAAGGTATTCATCCTTGGAGGAGGATTTCGCTATGAAGTATGGACCTTCAGCCATAGGTTTTTGTTCAGTGATGTCATTACGCAGAAGCTCTTTAGCTACCGTGTCTGGATCAAGCTCAAGAAACGTAGCCGTGTACTTCTTCGCAGAAGTTACAGTAGACACTTTTGTTGAATCAAAGGTAATTGAAAGATTTTTCGGCATTTCCACCGATCCTAGATAGGTGTTCAAATCTAATTGTTCTATGCGTTTGGTGTCTCCTGCTGGTTCATCACAAGCAACCACAAGTAATAAAATTAAAACCATAAATAACATAGAGATTTTTCGCATAGCTGAACATTACCCCTTTAGAACTTATTAATGGTAAAAATTTGTCGATTAATATAACAAACACCATTCGGTGCATTTTGGTTACGCTCTGAATAAAAAATTAAAAATGCCAATATCGTTCTCTATTAGAGTGAATTCCACTACACAAAAAAACAGGGAGCCCTCTAGGCCCCCTGCATTGTAACTTTCTAATAACCTAACTACCTTAATCACCCTATTCCTTACTTACTTCAAACTCGACCAAATAATCTGCTTCGTACCCAGCACAGACTCCGGAATCCACGAATACACAGAAGGCACGAATAAGACGACAACCAGCTTCTCAACCGGATCAACGAATAGCGCCGATCTTCCCGAACCTTCTAATTGGAACGTCCCCTGCGACTCGAAAGAAAGATGATCAATCGCAAGATCGAGCCCTAGGGCATGACCCTTATCTTTAATCATGCCGCCCCAGTGGTAGGCTGGAACATTGAACAAATGACGCCGAGTTAGCAGTTCTACCGACTTTCTCCCTAGAATACGCTGACCCTCGAAGCTTCCTCCATTCAGCAGCATTTGTCCGAACTTCCACATATCATACAAGGTCGAGTATAGTCCACTGTCCGAACGTGGAGGCAGCGAAGCATCCCATTCTTGGTCTGACAGCCGCTCGACATCCCGCTCATCCACCGTACACACTTCCGAATGAAGCTCTACAGGGACATCAAAGAAGGTCCGATTCATACCTAGTGGCTGCAAAATATGCTCCTTCACATAGTCTTCATACCGCTGGCCCGATACACGAGTAACAATCTCTCCAAGTAGGGCAAATCCTACGGTTGAATAGTTATAAGCTTCTCCCGGTTGACATACGAGCGGTCCCTGCAGCACTTTGGGAATCCAGTTCTCCATTCCTCTCGCACCCCACCACTCACGCGGATAAGGCTCATTGTAATATCCATTAACCGGCATAATACCAGATGTATGTGTTAAAAGGTGGTACAGTTTAATTCCTTGGTGCATCGGATTATTAAACTCTTCGAGTATGGTAGCTACTGGCTGGTCGACGTACAGTTTACCATCCTCTATCAACTTCACAATGGATACACTTGTGAACGCTTTCGTAATTGAGGATAACTTCCTTATCGAATCCGGCTGCAAGTCCCCTTCACCGCTTGTTCCATGGAGTGCTCCCATCGATCTCCAGGCGGCAACCTTGCCCTCATGGGCTACGAGATAACTCGCTGCTTGAATCTTCTTCTGTGATATCAGCTCCTGAAAATGTTGATCTAGCTTACCCAGCTGCCTTGAATCCATATGTACTTCTTCAGGTGATACCTCTGTTGTTCCTTCTATGACGCGCCAAGTATCAGTTAACATATCCAACCACTCCCCCACCTTCCTAAATTTCGGAATAATGAACATATTTTAACCAACCGCGCGCCCCGCGTCTATACGTGAACGAAAATAAAACCGATAGCTTTATGCCACCGGTTCATCCACTCGTTCTAGCCTATGTCCATGCCCATAAGAATCCGTCTCGATCCCATGCAATCCGGCCACCGTGCAGTTTCCGAAATGCCTTCTTCACGTCTTTGGACAGCGATGAATTTCCGTTATCATTAACAAAAACAAACTGCTCTCCGAAGTGTGACTTTACGTATTCAATCGCATCTTCCTGTCGCAGTGTGCCTGTGAACTTGATTTCATTCACCATCCACTCTGCAACTTCCTGTGCCGTCACTTCCACGAGCTTCACCTCCCTGTCATCCTAGGATGCCTGCTATGATTATAGCATACCCGTAAGGTACCTCTCGGGAAGATAACAGAAGATGTTCGCATACTACATATCGTATTTGAAGACGGTCCCCATAATGGTCGACGACGGACCATATTGCTCATAGGCTTCCACCGCATCATCCAGCGGAACGATTCGGGAAATGAGCGGCTGAATCGCTATTCTCTCTTCTGCAAGCAGACGTATGTATTCCGCCACATTCCTTCCTTCTGTCCAGCGAACGAAGCCCATGGGGTAGTCTTTATTGTCAAATTCATAACCCCGGTCATAACGCCCGGGACCTCCAGCCCTTGAAATAAGCACCTGTGCCTCTTTGCCGAACATCAGCTCACGCGAGAAATTCATGGTCAGATCCCCAACAACCACAACCTTCCCTTTATCCCGAATCCATTTCAATGCCGAATTGATTAAGGCTTCTCCCGGACCACCCGCACACAAAATCACACTATCCGCACCATATTCACCTGTAGTAACTAGGATCTGCTTCTCCAGCTCTTCCTGGTTATCATACACATGATCGATATGCTGCCGCATCTGAAGAATCCGTTCTTTGTTCAGATCCAAGCCAAGCACCTGATTCGCGGCTGCTGAAGATATTTGCGCGATGATCTGGCCCAAGATACCAAGACCCACCACAACCGCCGATTCTCCAAACCGGAGATCCGCTATGCGTAATGCATGAATGGCAATCGCTCCAAGTCCTGCAAAGGCCGCTTCTTCTGGACTTACATGATCTGGAACAGCAGCTGTCAGATTGGACGGTACAACAAGCTCTTCAGCATGGCGTACATATGGCGCTCCATAACAAGCAACCCGTTGTCCCACCTTAAGACCCGTGACCTGATCACCTAATTCTACAACGACACCTACTGCGCTGTAACCGATTACAATCTGTTGCTCTTTAGAATTCTTGATCATACTCATTTCTGTTCCGGGACTAATAGCCGAATATTCTGTACGGATACGTACATGGCCAGACGGAAGAGACGGCCTCTCAATATGTGCAATGGCTACCTTCCCGAACTGTGCGACAACTGCTTTCATCATCTTTTGTTCCTCCTATCTCACCCTATTTCCCTGTGTTCTTTCGATATTCGCTAGGTGAAACTCCGCAGTACTTCTTAAACGTTGTTGTAAATGTGGAAGAATTCGTATACCCCGTCTTCTCACCGATTTCTGCTATGCTGAGATCGGTATTCGCTAGGTATTCTCTGGCGTGAGATAATCGAACCTTATTAAGATACTCCACGTAGTTAACCCCAAAGGTCTTTTTGAAATAGTTCGAGAAATACTTCGAGCTAGTATCTAGTACCTCAGCCATATGATCCAAGTACAGATTCTCCATATAATGAAGCTCAATATATTGGGATATGAAGGCTGGATTTAACTTACTCTTCGAATCATGGTTCTGCATGGCAGCGATCCGTCGTAGCCCTTCCATCAGAACCTCGCGAATTTCCTGATAGTTATAAGCACGATGCAGCTTCTCTATGATTTCTGTTTCCAGACGGAACAACTCTTGGCGATTATCTTCCGATGAATTAATTTGTTTAAGTACGATAAAAAACATCGACTGCGCAATATGTAGCATCTGGTGATAGTGAATGCGTAAACTCGCATTTTCCTCAATAATTTTATCGACGATCTCCAGCGCCTCGTCCGTTTTACCGGTCATAAGACAGTTAGACAGCTTCTCCATTTTTTGCAGTGGGAAATGAATCCCCGGTACAAAACGGATGGCTTCTGTATCTGTCACCCATTCCTTCCTGTTAACGTTCCGATACAGAAAACCATTCTGGATATCCTGGTAGGCTTCGCGGCAGTTGCTAATCTTCGAGTCAAAGACTCGACTAATACAGCCCCATACTTTAAAGGAGCTGAATGTTGTTTGCTCAACCTGCCGAATATAGTTCTCGTAATGCTGAAGTACCTTCTTACGATCCGATGGATGATCCATTCCCATAAGCATTAGAAATTTAAGATGATCTTCATGAAATACGACGACATGAGCTAGATTCTCCTGAACACCACTTTGAATAAGCTCCGTCATTTCCTCCACCGACAGTTCTAGCTGTTCATTAACTTCTACCGGTTGAAGATAAATCGCCGCCATGACAAAGTATCTGCGCTGAAATAAATAGGCATAATGATTCTGCATCTGTAATTCATATTCTTCAGAGTGTCGATATCCATCAAGCGTCTGCAAGAACACACCTCTGCGAATCTCGGAATCTACAAGTCCCATCTGACTCTTAAGGGATTCGTTCTCCCGCTGCATTTTGACAATTCCACTCTGGATTTTCACAAAATCATTACCTTTAACATTAGAACCCCCAAGAACCTTCAGTATCCCCTTCACTGGCCTATATAGATAGATACTAAGTAAGACTGACAAAATGACTGCCAGCACAATTGCGCCATACATGATCCATTGGTTCGCACTTGTCACCGAGTGAATGTTCTGAAACTTGTAAGGTAGCTTATTAATATAAATAAATCCGTTATAATCCGACTTATAAAAGTTATATTCGAAATTCTCATGCGTCAGTGACGCCTCGCTTGATGGGTTGAAATACACATCGTTCAGAATTTTCACGAGATCCAGATCCTTCTCTGTGCTGAGAATTACATTTCGGTTCTCATCCAGTACCATGAGGGATGCATCTGGGATCATACCTTTTAGATCGATACTGTTTAATAGTTTGTTTACATTGATTAGTACCATCAATTTCTTATTAGACATTCGAATATTGCTGCTATCCACCGCTACTATTAGGTTCTTCTTATGCCCTGCAGTCATTTCAGAGTAAGTTTCAACAGGAAACACAGTGAAATCATGCTCCGAGCGAAGGAAATTGTTCCAGAATACGGAGTTATATTTACCCGACATGTATTTTCGGTCGAATAATGCCTCCATGCTACTCGTTCCATGTGGAGTAATTGCCAGCTTATAATCGTAAGTAATAATGGCATCCTCTACAAAATCCATCGTGGACACCATACGGCCCAGACTGTCCTGCAGGTCTAGAACCTTCTCCATATCCGGCTTGCCATCACTGTCCATAATCTGCTCATACGGCAGTGCATGAATGTTAAACATCAGGTTGTTAATGGAAGTGAAGCTGCTATCGAATGACTGAATAATATTTTTGATGACCATTCGGTTGTTCTCTGTCACCTTCTCGTATATACCAGAAATCGAATTCTTGTATACGATGTAGTTGAATATAAACATGATGCCGACGACCAGCTGCAGAGCAAAGAAGATTTGCAACAGTCCTCTGTTAGCGATCAATCGATTCATATGGATCACCTCTCTTGATGTCCCTTCATTAACACCATGTTATACTCAACCCGGCTGTACGTCACCCTTTTTCGGAACCAAGCATAACCCCTTTGGCAAAATACTTTTGTGCAAATGGATAAAGGAGAAGCACCGGTATCATCGACAGGACGATTGTTGCATTCTTCATCGCCTGTGGAGCGAGTGCGGCAGCATCCACAAGATTCGTATTGTTGTTGTTATCTGCGAAGATTAGCATATCCCTTAGAACGACTTGAAGCGGATACATCGTAGAGTCATTCAAATAAATCAGTGGAATAAAAAAGCTGTTCCAATGGCCCATGAAGTAGAAAAGTCCAATTGAAGCAAGTGCTGGCTTAGATAACGGGATGATAATCTGGAACAGAATACGATATTCTGATGCCCCGTCTACTACAGCAGCCTCTCGAAGCGATTCCGACATATTCTCATAGAAACTCTTTAGAATGATCAATTCAAAAGTCCAGATTGCATTCGGTAGAACCAAAGCCCATACGGTGTCGATCAGTCCTAATTCTTGTACGATCAAATAATTCGGAATAATACCAGGATTCAGAAACATCGTGAGAATGATCGCCAGCAAGAAGAACTTACGACCGAAGAAATCTTTACGAGCCAGTGGATAAGCCGCAACGGCTGTAAATAACAGATTAATCGTTGTTCCAAGGGTCGTATAGAAAATCGTGTTAAGATACGCACGTGGAATACGATCATCCTTAAGCACCTGCGCATATGCATCCAGATTGAACCCTTTAGGCAGTAATGTTACCTTCCCTTGAAGCACGGAGGCCGTGTCGCTAAATGAAACTGCTGTAATATAAATGATCGGATATAAGACAACCACCGAGAGACACAACATAATAATCCCGTTGATGACAGAGAACAGCGAGAAGTCTTTTATATTCATTTTTTTACTTACCACAAGCCATTCCCTCCAATCTTTTTACTCATGAAGTTCGAGGAGAGCAGCAACACCATGGCTACGACGGCTTCAAACAACCCTACGGCTGCGGCATAGCTATAATTGGCTTCCAGAATCCCCTTCCGGTAAACGAAAGTAGAGAACACATCTGCCACTTCATATGTCATCGGATTATAGAGTAAGAGAACCTTCTCATAGCCGATGCGGAGCATTTGGCCAGTCTTCAGAATAAACATAATAATAATTGTCGGCATAAGAGCTGGAATCGTGATCCTAAAAATCATATGACGCCGCTTGGCACCATCGACCTTGGCCGCTTCATACAGCGAAGGACTAATTCCTGCAATAGCAGCCATGTAAATAATAGCTTCGTATCCGGTATGGGTCCAAATGTCAGAAGCGATATAAACCGGACGGAACCATGCCGGATCTATTAGAAAATAAGTCTTCTCAAAACCTAATGCAGCAAGAAGCTGGTTGATAATACCGTTGCTCGGTGATAGAAAGTCAATCAGCATACTACTAATGATAACAACGGACAAAAAGGACGGGAGGTAGCTAATCGTCTGTACTGATTTTTTGAACCATTTGATTCGTACCTCATTGAGCAGAACAGCCAGAATGATCGGAAACGGAAATGAAAAAACGAGTGAAAGCACGCCAAGTGTTAGGGTATTCTTGAACAACAGCCAGAAGTCCGGACCGCTGAAAAAGTTAATAAAGTGCTTCATCCCAACCCATGGGCTCTCCATTATGCCGGTAAACACGCTGTAATCCTTAAAAGCAATGAGCATACCGTACAAAGGTCCGTAACGGAAGATCAGATAAAATAAAAAGCACGGTATAAACAGGATCAATAGCTGGCGATCGCGTTTCATATGCTGAAATGCTGTTAGCTTCCGACCTGTAGCCGTCCTTTTAGGTGGTTGTTCCCTGCCTGTTTCGATGCCGGCGCGTGCCATGATGTTACCTCCTTTAGATAAGGAGCAGCACCCAGGGCAATTCCTCCCGAATGCTGCACTCACCCTTATAGTTACCAATCTCAGATAGCCGTAAGGCTGTTGTTATTATTTCGTGGATGCATCGAAACGCTGTTGTGCGGCGTTGAAAATCTCAACCATTTTATCAGCACCTTGAGCAGCAGCCGTTTTTTGCCATTCAGCCCACTGCGCATCTCCATAACCTTTGTTCAGGACATACTTGGAATTAAACTCGTTAGAGCTCTTCTCAAGATTCACTTGAAGCTCAGCAATTGTAGCGGATTCTGCATCGGTAAAGTTAAGTACCGGATCTAGTGGCTCAAAGCTGTTTGCTTTCATACGCTTGTCTTGAGCTTCTTGTTCCTTCTCGGTAAAGTTGTAATACACACTTCTTCTATCTGGATTCAAGTACATCCCTTCGAGCCACAGACCATATCTATCTTCGAGCACGCTGATATCCACTAACGGTAAATCTGTCAGCTCAGGATAAACGACTTTGTCGCCTTCCATCTTGAACGTTTCACCTTCTACCCCCATCGTAACGAGCGTTGCACCGGATGGGCTAGTCAGATAATCGAGCAATTTCAAGGCAGCTTCCTTGTTATCATTATTCGTTACGGTAATCCCAAAGCTGGCATCAATTTTTGGAAGACTCATACCGTTACCCGTCGGTCCAACCGGATTTCCATATCTCAAATCATATTTAGGGTTCGTGTCTTTGATCTGGTTGTAGAACATGTCAAGACGTCCAATCCAGTCGTACGTTACAAACGCTTTATTGCTTGTTGTCATTTTGGAAGTCCAGCTTTCCTGTGTATCCGTCAGGAATTCAGGATCGAGCAGCCCCTCTGTATAAAGCTTTTTCATGAAGTCCAGCATCTCTTTATGTTCAGGTTGAATACTTGCGAATTTCCACACCTTAGCTGATTCATCATAATAAACCGGATAGTTCGCACCACCGATTCCCCAACCGTACGCCCAGTCACGGAAAATGTACTCTTTATTTTTGGATGCATAAGGATAAGAATCTGGATATTTTTCTTTCAGCGTCTTCAAAGCTTGATAGAATTCTTCTGTATTCGTCCATTCCTTGATGCCCAATTCATCAAAAATATCCTTCCGGTACATAAAGCCATGGTTTACATCCCGGTTCAGGTTGTGAATCGGCCAAGCATATAAATTTCCCTTCTCATCACCATAAGAAGAAAGAACCGAAGGGTTCTCTTCCATGTATAACTTCTTAAAGTTCGGGAGCATATCTGCATACTCATTAATTGCTACAACCGCATTTTGCTTGCCAATCTTCTTCAGCTCATTCGGTTTAAGTCCGTGGAAAATATCCGGCAATTTACCTGAAGCTACAACTACTCTTAACTTATCCTGAAAAGTTGCCTTGGAATAAGCCTGAAAATCAATAGTGATTCCTGTACGCTTCTCGATTTCTTTTGCGATAAGAGATGTGTTCAGATCTGTTTTGTCACTTGGCAGCATCCAAGTAATCTTGGTAGGCTTGTCGACCAGTGGCAGTGTCAGACCGCCCGTATCTCCATATTGGTTCGGATCTACAGGTGCTGTTTCTTTAGGTGGTGTATTGCCCCCTGCTTCGGGTGCGGGTTCTTTACTTCCACCGCCTCCACCACAAGCTGCTAGTAATGATGCAAGCATCGTTAACACAAGCGCCATGCTAAACCATTTTTTTGACATTTCTGTTCCTCCCTAATGGATCATCCATAATAATGGTGAAACTTTGTAAAATCTCGTTTGATTAACCCCCAGCATTTTTAATCAACATCTCATGCAACTTTAGATACCATTTCTGAAATTGTACTGAACTGCCTCCCTTCGTGATGAACCACCCCGCTTTATATAAGGTTGAAATACATCAAATGGTAGACAACCTTTTTCCGAGTGCGAAGTTTCATTTTTCTACCCATCCACATCATAAAAGCGCTTTCAATTTTGGTAAAGAATTGTATTTCACCAGCCTGTGATTTCGTGATCTCTTCTTATGCTAAATATCAAAAAATGGCTATGTATCAAGGGTTTAAGTCGTGTGGAAAATGCTAAAGAGGTAGAAATACAGAAAAAAAGGACTGATTCCCGCACGAAATCATTCCTCAAAACAACTCATTTTCCTAATTGAAACTTTCACCAATCTCCCATATCAGAGAAGGGTTAACTGGATATATTCCGTTATGATGTAATTAGGGATTAGGAAGGTCATTAATAAGCTATAGCTTTACAGCATTTCCTATGGCTCTACTCTCTTCTGCCGCCTCTAGAAATCTAATGACTTCAATAGACTGCTCGAATGGAAGGCTCGATTGACCGGATACAAACATAGGAATGACCTGCTCCAATAAATCTGCATAGAACGGCTTTCCTGAACTTGCTGCATCCACGTAATCACTTCCATGGGTACGATGAATCAATGCCCCAAACTTGTAATTCCCTTCTCGGTTTCCACGCACAGTACCCAATCGTCCATCGTTCCAAGTTCCTATGATCAGGTCATGCCCTTCTGTTGAGGTCACCGCTACTTCTCTGCAGCCAGACCCCATAATGGCGTAGAGCATTTCAGCTGCATGAATCCCATACCAAAAATAACGAGATTGAGTGTCCTCAATCTCCATGGGTCCATGTACATCAGCTCCAATGATAATGCCCTTCTCTTCCTTGAGCCGCTCTTCACTTAAACTGGCCGCATAACGCAAAGAAGAAGAGCTCATGACTGGAATGGCATGTCTCTTCGCAATTCTACCGATTTCGTCCGCTTCAGATGACCGAAGGGCTAGCGGTTTATCAATAAATACAGGCTTACCGTAAGAAGCTATTTTTCGGAATAAATCCAAGTGAACCCGTCCATCCGCAGCTATGAGCATCATGGCATCACTATGCTCTGCTACCTCTTCTGGAGTTTCCACAATCTGAACACCGTACTGTTCCTGAATATCCTTGGTAAATCCATCGACCCGCGAAATACTCAGATGAAAATCAGGTGACCCACCCGGATATGCCAGAGTTACTTGGGCTCCAGGGACATGAAAGGGCTCCTCTGTATCATGAAGCAGTCTTGTAAATGCAATTGCATGTGAAGTATCAAGGCCAATTAATCCGATCCGAAGAGAGGTCACTTTGTTTCGTCCTCCTTCTGCGTACTCTTTACGCCCTTCTGATTCACATTCTTGCTTCCCTTTCCATACAGATCCTTCAATATCTTCTTCCCTGTAGGGGTCTGTGCAAGTCCACCTTGAGCGGTCTCCCTGTGCTTCGCAGGCATTGCGGTCCCGACTTCAAGCATCACCCCAACCACTTCGTCAGAAGGAATGACGCTACGAACACCAGCCAGTGCCATATCGGTAGCAGCAAGGGCTGACACGGCGCCGAATCCGTTTCTTACGATGCACGGAATCTCAACGAGACCTCCGACTGGATCACATATTAACCCTAAGGAATTCTTAAGCGCAAGACCGACAGCATGTACCGCCTGCTCCGGTGTCCCACCTCTCAGCTCTGTAAGTGCACCAGCAGCCATACCAATGGCTGAACCCACCTCAGCCTGACAACCACCCTCCGCGCCTGAGATGAATGAATTGTTCGCGATAACATATCCGATCGCCCCTGCACAGAACAATCCCATAATAAGATGCTGATCATCCCAATGGAATCGTTCCTGCGAACTGACAAATACACCCGGTATAATACCGCATGATCCAGCCGTAGGGGTCGCAATAATTCTACCCATAGAGGCATTTACTTCAGAGACAGAAAGAGCGTAGGCAAGCGCGGTACAGGCTTCCGTACCAAGGGAAGCTGTCCCGCTCAGCATGTATTCACTGATACGAACAGCATCACCGCCGGTTAATCCACTTCGGGATGGAACAGGCTCGTGAATGCCACGATGTACTGCTTCCTTCATAATGTTGTAATAGTCCGCCATTTGCTTAAAGATTTCCTCTTCGCTTTTTCCCGATTCCTTAGCCTGCTCACTTAGCATCAGCTGCCCGATCGTAACTCCATCCTCACGGCAGCATTCGATTAGCTGTTGTAGTGTAGAGAACTTCATTCTGCACCCTCCTCTGACGTCAAATCCGCAAAGACGACTCGATGAACATGACCTAAACCACGAATATGCTCCATGAGATCATTAGGCACCGCTTCGTCAGTCTCCACAACCGTAATAGCTTCTCCACCTCGGCCCTTTCGATCCACATCCATATATCCGATATTGACCCCACCGCTACCAAGAATTTTGGTAATGTGAGCAACCATACCCGGTGTATCTTGATGGAATACAACCAAGACCGGATAATTCATCGTAAATTTCACATCAAATCCGTTTACTCCTAAGATTTCAACATTACCGCCTCCAATCGAAGCACCAACCACGACATCTTCCCGGCCGTTGTCATCTTTCAGCTTCAATAAGACCGTATTGGGATGAAAGGCTACGTTCTGAGCTGTCTTGAAGGTCAACTTCATTCCTGCCTCTTCCGCAAGCGTAATGGAATCACGAATACGCATATCATCCGTAGCAAAATCCATTAAACCACCGACCACCGCCAGATCGGTCCCATGCCCCCGGTAAGTGTCGGCAAAAGAACCATAGAACACGATTTCTGTTTGAGTGGGAAACGCTCCAAAAATGCGCCGCGCTGCCCTACCTATTCGAACAGCGCCCGCCGTATGGGAGCTGGACGGACCTACCATACTCGGTCCAATAATTGAGAACACATCTTTAAAACGCACAGCGTTTCCCCCGTTCATCTTGGTGTTTAGATTGGCCTTCTACTCAGCCAACCAATCATTCAAGTGCTCTTTAACAAAATCATCATCATTCAGATGAGGATAATCTCTGTACACACGATCAATTTCTGCGGATTGACCCGGTGATAATGTTTCATTCGGGTTCAAACACCATATTCCTTCAAGCAAGCCCTGTCTTCGAAGAACTTCATGAATACCTGGAATACAGCCATGGAATTGGTGTGCCGGATCGAAGAAGGCCGCGTTACTATCGGTGACCTCAACATTTCTTATTAACCATTCTGGAGCAATAGCCCCTCCGCGAACCTGTTTAATTTCTTCTAGCAACTCCACTGCTTTACTTGTCCACACGGCCCAATGACCGAGCAGGCCTCCGATAATAGGCTTCTCAACGATTTGGCCATCTACATGGAAACGATACGTAGTGAGCAGATCAATGATGATATTATCATCATTTCCCGTATACAGGGAAATGTCATCCCGTCTGCTGGAATAGCACACAGCCCGCACCACATCAATCGTTTGGTATCGGTTAAATGGTGCCATTTTGATCGCTACAATATTCGGAATCTCGGCAAATTGACGCCAGAAATCAAAGCTAAAGATTTTGCCGCCAACTGAAGGCTGCAGATAGAACCCGATCACAGGCATGATTGCCGCAATCTGCTCTGTTCTCTTTAGTATGTCCTCTTCGCTTAAATCTGAAAGACCTCCCATGCTTAGCAGTGCAGCATCATACCCCAGATTACGAGCAATATGCGCTTCATTCACCGCTTGTTCTGTCGGTCCGCAGACGCCTGCCACCATAATAAAAGGTCGATCCAGTTTCGCACGCTTTACTTCTTCTGCTGCAAGACGAAGAACGGGTTCATAAAGGTCAATTCCTTTATCGCGAATTTCGAACTGGGTGGAGTGTACACCAACGGCAATTCCGCCTGCGCCGGATGCAGCATAGTACCTTGTCAGTGCACGTTGGCGTCTCTCATCGAGCTTGCGGTTAGCATCTAGCGCAAGCGGATGCGCTGGAATAACAAGACCTTCTGCAAGTGCCTTTGCTTTCTCTGAGGACAATCGATTCCATCCGCTCATTTAGAATTTCCCCTTTCTCTCTTGAAAGTGGGTTGGCTTATTCCATGTATCTCCACCCGATTTCACCCATTCTGCTGTCCAATCGATCATCTGCAATAATGAGACTTTAGGATAACCGAATAACTGGTGTGACTTTGAAGCATTGTTCAGCAGTGCCGTCTCCGATTCTGTCCCTGTAAAATTCACTTCTTTCCCTATCCGTTTAGCCAATTCCTCTGCAGCCCAGCGGATTGACATCGTCTCCGGACCCGTTATATTCATGATTTCCGGTGGGTTACTACAGTGTTTCAGGCAACGAAGTGCCATCTCATTCGCGTCCCCCTGCCAGATTATGTTCGCGTGTCCCATCGTAAGATCTATTGGACGACCTTCATGAATAGATTTAGCGAGCTCAAGCAGGACTCCATAACGCATATCAATCGCGTAATTCAGACGATAGATCGTCATGGGCGTCTTATGCTGATGAGCAAAATATTCAAATACTCGCTCTCTGCCGAGACAAGACTGCGCATATTCACCTAGTGGCTCGGGCGATACCCCTTCATTCACGCCGCCACTACCTACCGATGAAAACGGATACACGTTTCCTGATGAAAAGATAACAATTCTTGAATGTTTATATTTCTCTGCCACTCGGCCCGGAAGATAAGCATTCATAGCCCATGTGAAATGTTCACGGCCTGTTGTACCAAATTTATTCCCTGCCATGTAGATCACATTCTGTGCATCCGGTAGTTTCTGTAGCTCTTCATCATTCAACAAGTCGCATGAAATCGTTACTATTCCGGCTTCATCCAGCTCCCGTCTAGCCTCTGCATTCGTAAACCTAGAAACTCCGATTATTCGTTTATTCAATCCGCCTTCTTTGACAGCATTGGCAGCCAGTCGCGCAAGACTTGGCCCCATCTTTCCACCGACACCTAGAATGAGGATATCTCCTTCAATTGTACTCAAATCAGCAATTAGTTGTTCTGATGGCTCAGCAAGCTTTGCTTCTAATTCCGCAACCGTTCTCATGTCCATTCATCTCCTTCTGATTACGTTTCCCCTTCATCATAACGAGTGAATGTATATAAGGACAAATCTTTAAATCGTCTTTAAATAGAGAACCCTGAGAGTATGATTTACCGATACTTATCCCCTAAACATTTAAGGACAAAGACTAAGCTTGATCATCATTCTTTATGTAAAAAAGTGAATCGGAATATTTGTCTCGGTCTACCGCGGGGAACTTTCTCAAGTCCTGATATCTCTACCAGATGGTTATCAATCCAGAGCAGAAGCAGGCGATGTGCGCTTCGCACAGTTATGTCGAGCAGGTTGGCCAGCTCATGCACCTTGTATTCATATTTGCCAAAACGGGCACGCTGATGAAGCAGCTTACTAAGGTAGGCACTTGTCATTCCAGCATCCTCTGCATACTTGATGAGGGATGCATCCGTAGAAGATAAGACGTCTTGAACAGGGTCTGCCATCTCCAATGGACCGATCAAGTTGCCGTCCTCACGGACAATAAAGCAAGCGTTCCCCCCTGCCTCCTTCGCCTTTCTCATGGCAATTCGCGCACTTGTACCTGCAGCGCTTGCTGTGCGCCCGAATCCCATCCCGATACTGAGCGATATTCCATGCGTCTTATTCACGTCTTTGGCCAGAGGAATTGTCTTATATCCACCCGTCTCCCGCTCGAAGATCCCGCGGGTTGTAAAGAACAGGTACTCATCTCCACCCATATGAGTGAGATATCCATCTAAAGATTCCACATAATCGAGCACCATGCGGTGAATGTCCAGCTTCAGCTTCTGTACTTCATGTTCGTTATTTCGTCTCAGCGCTTGTGTGCCAAAATCATCTACGTTAATCATTCCGACAACAATCTGCCCTTCCTTGTTCCGGCGTGAGGTTGTAGACAATAATGCTCTTTCCAAAGATACAATGATATCTTGCTCTGAAGGAAGCAGCCATACATTGGGTATTCCCTTATTCGTAAGCGCGTTTGCTACCGACACCATACCTGTAAAGGCGATAGAACACTTCCCCGAATGGTAGTTCGTCTCATGAAAGGATATCAGATTCATGATGGAAGCATAGGCGGGTCCGTCATAAATCAAGCTCTCTAAGGTCATAATATCCATATCTTTAAGTGTTCGTCTTACCATCAGTTCGGTCAATGTATCTACAGAAATGCCCGTCTTAAGCTGTCCAGATCCCTGCGCAAAGAAGAGCGCTTTATATAATCCAGCATCCGTTACCGGAACATGATGCACAGGCATCCTCAGCTTCGTATTCTCTTTCACTTTACGATGGGACAAGGGGTCTGAGAGGAGCAGCACTTCAACATCGCCACTAACCTGTTCCGCAAGGATTGGTGCCTCGTCTTCATGCTCAAACACAAGCGGTACAGGTGCAAAAGAAGGAAATGTATCAATGACCTTCATCATCTTATCCACGATTCCTTTAGGTCCAATTATTCCGATGCGAATCTGCTCAACATGATTTCTATCTGTCATAGACAGCACGCTCCTGCTAAATTCCCTATTTAGATTACTGCCACTAACAAGCAGTAACATCTACCTAAATCATACCTCTTCATAAAGTTTTGGCAAGTTATAGAAATCAATCGATAGATCTGCATAAAAAAGCACCCTAATAGGTGCTTTAAATTATAAATTCTTCTGACCACTCCTATATCGAGAGGACGAGGATGCTGTAATTATGATTCCGATACAACCGTGAATCGTTCATTCACATGCTCTGAACGCTCAATTTCATCTAGAACTGCAATTGCATAGTCCGCATAACTAACATAACTTTGACCTTTAGAGTTTACAAGCAGATGATCTTTTCCAGCCTCATAAGCTCCCGTTCTTTGGCCTTCAGGATCGAAAAATGCAGAAGGGCTAATAAATGTCCATTGAATACCTTCAGATTGCTGTAAATCCTTCAAGTTCTGTCCTTGGTTCTGAGCGGTCGGCAAGAATTCCCTCGGGAAATCTGGTGTATCCATCACCCGTACGGTTTTTGCTTCGTCAACGAACAAGCTACCCGCACCACCGACAACGATCAACCGTGTCCCTGAAACACCTTGTAGACCTTCAATCAGCAATCTACCCAATTTCACATGTTGAGACTCATTACCAGGTGTTGCTCCAAAGGCATTCACAACCACGTCATAACTTGTCAGGTCATCCGAGGTAAGCTCGAAAATATCCTTTTCGATAACAAGAACCTCATGATCCGTAATTTTGGCCCCATCTCGAACAATCCCTGTCACTTCATGCCCTCTTTCAAGAGCCTCTTTCAAAATTTGTGAACCTGCTTTGCCACTAGCACCAATAATAGCAATTTTCATAAGTAATTCCTCCATTTGATTAACATTCGGTGTAACGTTGTAACTTACATCATTACAACAATATCAAAAAAAATTAGTTGGCTGCTTTTTGAATTTCAGATGTCAGTCCTTGTACTAAATCGCTTAAACGTACTTCTTTCAGCACATTCTCCATGGCGTCTTGGGCCCGAATTAAAATGATGTTTAGAACCGTCTCTATATTGGCCCCAACAGGGCACTGTGGGTTCGGCGCATCATGAAAGTGAAAAAGCTCTCCCTCTTCCACAACCTCAACCGCTCGGTAAATGTCTAGTAAGCTAATATCCTCAGGTTCTCTGATCAGATATGCTCCTCCTGCGCCCGCACGAACGTTAACTAGACCTGCTCTCTTTAATTTCCCTAGAACGTTACGTATGACGACCGGATTCGTATTCACGCTGCCTGCAATCCATTCAGATGTACAGTGGGCATCCCTCGACATATGAATAAGCGATAAACTGTGTACAGCGACTGTAAATCGACTGCTAATTTTCATGATTTTGTTACACCCTTTCGATGTAACCATTATAATTACAACGAGATCTAAATGCAAGATCTTTTAGAATCCAGCTATTCTACTTACATCAAATAAAAATTAACCCAAGCAAAAGATCACATTCATACAACCATATTCTTATATTAGCTAGATGTCATCGGCTCATTAGAGTACTTCCGCGATTCGGATTCATTCTCTACAAAAATCCTCTGGGACGGACAAGCAAGCTTAATTCCTTCCTCCTCTAGTACTTTCAGAATCATCCAATTGATATCCTGTCGAACAAATTCCTGCCCCAAATCCCCCTTTATTTCATCGCAGTGCCCCTATCTGTATTACTGGTGTACAATGTCATGTGGGAGGCGCTACCTTATGACAAAACAACATCTTAAAGATGCCTTATTACTCATTGCAGGATCTCTATTATTCGCTATTGGAATCAACTACTTCTCTATACCCAATCGGTTATCTGAGGGTGGCATTATCGGAATCACCGTCGTTACATACTATTTATTTGAATGGTCTCCGAGTGTGGTCAACTTTATATTGAATGGAGTTTTACTAGCCATCGGCTACCGTTATTTCGACAAAAAAACTACGATTTACACCTTAACCTCTATCATATTAACGTCTGTATTTCTCCGGTTAACGGAATTTCTTGAGGTTGCCCCTCACGCAGATACACTTCTTGCCGCACTATTTGCAGGTCTGTTCGTCGGTCTCGGACTTGGACTCATATTCCGCACCGGTGGTACATCAGGGGGCTCTGCTATCTTGGCGCGGCTGGCTAATTCCTTCTGGGGGTGGAGCCTCGGTAAAGGCATGTTGATCATTGACGTTGCCGTCATTTTAGGCTCCGTGCTCATCATCGGTCAGGAAAAAGCCATGTACACACTCATTGCCGTGTATGTAGGTGCTAAGATTATCGACTTCATGGTGGAAGGGTTAAACGAACGCGTTGCCGTACTTATCATTTCCAACCAACCTGACCAAGTGTTGCAGAGCATTACGACCACCATGTCTAGAGGACTGACAATTCTTGAAGGGCGCGGTGGTTATACCGGATCCAGCAAAGAGGTGTTATATATCGTCATCAGTAAACAAGAAGTCGTTCAACTAAAGAACATGGTGTCCGATATTGACGAGCATGCCTATGTAACGATCCATAATGTTCATGAACTCATAGGTAAGGGGTATAAAGCAAGCAGTACAAAAGTTTAAACTTGAGTTCACTCATAGATTTGTATATATACAAAAGCAGTCGACAAACAGGAAGCATTGTCGACTGCTTTTATTTATTGGTTATTTAATGACAACCTCAATGTTCATAAGCCTTGTGCTTCGTGCCACACGTTCTAGCTGCATTTGTAAGATGGATTGTACAGGTGTAATAACGAAGATTACTTTATGAAATCCGGTTTCTCTGTATCTTCTAAACGACCCTTGCAGTTTCTCCACCTCTCCTGGTGTAAGTAAATCCATTCCTTTACAATCTACCTTGAGCACGTATTGCTTCCCGTCAAGAGAAGAGGTTTTGGCAAGGTAATCCTGTACAAAGTCCTCGTACTCTTGCGCTTTAAATGTTCCTCGAATAATCATTTCTACCGTCTTCATTTCTTCACGAATTAAGATGCTAAAGGGTCGATCCATCATTGTAACATCTCCTCCCCTTCTCCCCTGCTGAATCTTTCACTCTAATTCACGTCCCTAAATAAAGCTTAACCGATCGCTGTAAAGGAATAAAGTGTATGGTTCATTGTATCAAAAAGTCATACTCTTATATTAGAATAGAACTTAGATTAACAGGCTCTTCATGCAGGAGGTGCGCTTCAAGATGCAAAGCATTCATGTGGATCTCGCTAGCTCCTTACCACAGGGACAGATGGACCTGAGTCTATTATTCTTCGGCAAAGAAATATGTGCTCCTGGCCACTCTTGGGGTCCTGGGCTTCGAGATAGTTACATTATTCATTACATCCACAGTGGCAGAGGGGTCTTTTCCATCAACGAGGAAACTTATCATCTGCAGACAGGGCAAGGATTCCTTATTCCTCCAGGTAAAGTGGTATACTATCGTGCTGATGAACAAGACCCGTGGATCTACTCTTGGTTCGGATTTCGTGGGCTTCATGCCAAGTCTCTCTTACAGAGATCACATTTGTCATCAGAGCATCCGATCTTCCAAATTGACAACAGACAAGAAACGCTGGGCCCTTCCAGCTTTGAAACCTATCACGACGAACTCATGGAAATCAGCAGGGAGCGCATGCGAGATGTGCTTGGTCTAAGCATTCTATACCGCCTGATGGCAGAGCTTATTCAACACTCTCCTGAATCATCAGCCCAATCTAAGCCTTCGGTCTCCAAGGAGATCTATGTGCAGCAAGCGATAGAATTTATAGAGAACAACTATAGCCAGAAAATTAGCGTGATGGATATCGCACATTTCGTCGGTCTTGACAGGACTTATTTATCTGGACTTTTCAAGGCTCAATTCGGGTCATCCCTCCAAAATTTCCTGCTTGAATACCGGATGAATCGTGCTGCTGAACTACTCAAGAATAAAGAGTTATCCATTAGTGATATATCTAGATCCGTTGGCTATAATGATCCATTCCTGTTCTCCAAAATGTTCAAAAAGGTTACTGGCCTATCACCTCGAAACTCCAGAATAACCTTAGAGAGCTAAGCAAGCTTTCTTCCTCTAGACATGACTAAACCACTCCAACTTCTTTCCGTTGGAGTGGTCATATATTAGCTTTTCTTATCTACCAACCAAAATCAAGCGTCTTCCCTGTTTCTGCATACGTTTTAATACTACTTAGAATCATCCACCATGCATCAGCTGCTTTTTCATATGAGGGGTGCCCCTCTGTAAAGTGATCATTAACAAGGGTCAGCTTCGTACAATTCCCTACCATATCCAGTGTGAATGTCATCCTCGACTCAAGCTCTGCGTGATTCGAATGATAAGCAGGTCCGGGGTGCTCGATAAGACTCAGCTTCTGTTGCGGCTCATAGGCCACCACTGTACCATATACATGAACCGTATCATCACCCTCAGCTCCTGGACCCACATACTCAAACGGCTCGCCAACCACAAAGGATGATTTCAGGACTGAGCCGAAAAACGAACTCCGTGTGCCTTCAGGGGAAACCAGCGTATCCCATACTTTCTCCTTATCCGCATTAATATAGAAATCATACTTCAGTTCCACAAGATCGACTCCTTTTTCATAAAAGAATACGTTCACTAGACTCTTTTTACGTTGATAAGATGAGTATATCCTATTAAATAGTGCGAGTATTGTAAAAACGCGACAATACCACAAGGTTAGGAGAATCGGTTATGGCCACTTATCCACCCCAACCCAGCTTGGGCGTATTGAACCTAAGAGAGAACGGTAGCCACAAATTCAATCTTACTCGTCACAATCCTTCCGAAACATTCCGCCCGTTTATTAAGCATTATTGGATGATTCATTGGGACTTAACTGGGATGCCTCCACATGATCAGGATGTCGTTCCTAATCCTTGTGTCAATCTCGTTGTAGAACCTGGTAAAACAGCGATTTATGGCGTTTCCAAAGGCGTTCATTCGCATCATCTGGAGGGTAAAGGATTTGTATTTGGTATTAAGTTTAAGCCTGGGGGATTTTATCCTTTTTTTAGAAAGCCTATTTCTAGTCTTACAGGTAAATCCATTGGAACTGTAGACGTACTCCATATCGACTCTACAGTAATGGAGGAACGTGTCCTAACACAACAAGAACCGGAGCGTATGGTAACGAATATCGAGCAATTACTCTTCCCTATCCTGCCTACACCTGACAATACGGTGAATCTTATCAATCGGATTATAGATCATATTATCCAGAACCCTGATCTCACTTCCGTTGAACAGATATGTGAGTTTGCCCAGTTAAACAAAAGATCACTTCAACGCATGTTCAGCCAGTATGTTGGTGTGCACCCCAAATGGGTCATCAAGCTGTATCGGCTGCAACATGCAGCTGAGAGATTGGATTACAAGACATACGATGATCTTGTAAAATTGTCTATGGATCTGGGTTACTATGACCAGTCTCATTTCATTAGGGATTTTAAATCCATAGTGGGCAAAACACCGGAGGAGTACATGCGCAACCCTCATTAATCGAACAAAAAATGATGAGTTGACATTCCACCGAATTGTAATACATAATGTATATGAGTAATTGCTCATATATAAATATAAGTCTGGAGGAAATAAAGATGAGTCATTCACACAGTCATGATCATCACGGACACGACCACGGACATCAGCATACACATGGATTTGGAGGCAAGAATAACGCCAAAGGACTTATCATCGCCCTTGTTATTACTGCAAGCATTATGGTTTTAGAATTTTTTGGAGGACTGATTACGAACAGTCTGGCACTTCTCTCCGATTCTGGACATATGCTTAGTGATGCTGGAGCGCTTGTTCTCAGTCTGGTAGCGATGTGGTTCGCCACTAGACCCGCTTCACCCAATAAGACTTATGGATTTTACCGGTTTGAGATTTTAGCCGCGCTTTTCAACGGAATTTCGCTCTTTATTATTGCCGGATTTATTTGCTGGGAAGCATACCAGCGGTTCACAGAACCTCCTACTGTCGCCAGCGGCTCTATGATGCTAATTGCATCCATTGGACTTCTTGCTAATCTGCTCAGCGCATGGTCCTTAACTCGGAAGAGTGATATCCATTCCAATATTAATGTCCGAAGTGCATATCTTCATGTTATCGGAGATGCTCTAGGCTCTGTCGGAGCCATTGTAGCCGGACTTCTCATGTGGGCGTTCGGGTGGTATATTGCCGATCCAATCGTCAGCGTCTTTGTTGCCCTACTCATCTTGAAGGGAGCATGGAATGTGATCAAAACGACCATTCACGTACTCATGGAAGGTACACCAGCTACGATAGATCAGCAGCAAGTGACTCAAACCCTGAAGAATATTGACGGTGTTACAAATGTCCATGATCTGCACATCTGGACCATCACCTCAGGACTCGACTCCCTGAGCTGTCATCTCGTCATTGAGGATCATGTGGATAGTCAGCAGGTACTTCAACAGGCAATAACGTTAATCGAAGAGAAATTTAAGATACAACACACCACCATTCAAGTTGAACAATCGCATATTGCCCATGCCGAATTCAAAGTATGAGACGGCCTTTATATAAAAAAAACGCCAGCTTAGGTAAGCTGGCGTTTTTTTCAGTTCAGTGGGAGATGTATTTTTACAGTCGTACCTTCCCCTACTGTACTTGAGATAAGCATATGACCCTTATGGGTATTCAGAATTTTCTGAACGATCATCATACCAAGCCCATTGCCCTCCGACTTCGTCGTATGGAATGGCTCACCAATCCGCTGCAGCACTTCTTCTGTCATGCCTGATCCATTATCTACGAAGGATATAACCTGATAACCGCGCTCTTCATACAGCATGATATCAATATTGCCACCGAAAGGGAGTGCTTCTATCGAGTTCTTCAATATATTCAAAAAGATCTGTTTGATCTGATTCCGATCACATGTAATCACCGGACTTTGGACACATTCTGTCCGAATCACTACGTGATTAAGTGCAGCCTGAATTCCAAATACACTCAATACCTCTCTTAATATGGTGTCACACTGTTCTTGCTTGAAATGAATGGCCTGCGGTTTACCAAGAATCAAAAATTCCCCAACGATAAGGTTCATTCGCTCAATCTCAGACATGATTAATTTATAATGACGCAGATTCGCATCCTGATTGGACAGCTGGAGCATGCCCTTTACTGTAGTTAAAGGATTCCGCACCTCATGTGCAATACTCACCGCAATCTGGCCCGCAAAGACTAATTTCTCTGTATTCCTTAGCACTTCCTCTGTGTTCTTCATCTCGGTAATGTCACGCAGGCTTCCCGCAACTCGGGTCAAGACACCGTAATGATTATATACAGGAAGAACATCAAGGATATAGTAGCGCACATTTCCATTGTCCGTTATCAGTATCTCTTCACCTACGACCTGAGTCTGATGTTCAATGACGTGGCTGAAGTAACAACCCACTTCATGAATAGCGAATACGGAAGAACCAAGGTAAGCATCTTTATCCTCTGAGCTAAGACTTAATATATTCATACAGATATCATTGATTTGAACAATCTTGCCTTCTACATCTGTAATCATTACACCGTAATAATTCGTATCCAA
Organism: Paenibacillus sp. FW507-14B1B; assembly: GCF_058781425.1. Classification (NCBI taxonomy): domain Bacteria; kingdom Bacillati; phylum Bacillota; class Bacilli; order Caryophanales; family Paenibacillaceae; genus Paenibacillus; species Paenibacillus sp. FW507-14B1B. Next base: position 319,960 of record NZ_JBYSWS010000003.1, read on the forward strand.
GAGCATTTGATTCAAAATGTGAAGCTGGCTATTCTGCTTACGAAGCATTAATTCCCGCTCTACGGAGTCAGCGATCGTACGCAGTATTAACATAAGGTGAGGATGAGCTGTCTCCACATCTGTCATGATCGATATCGTGCCTGCAACCGTTTTCTCACCTTGACAATAGAACGGAGCTGAATAACAAGCCAGCTGCTGAAGAAAATCGTGATAATGATCTGGGCCGATTAATTGGAAGGCGCGCTGGCTGCGAAGACATAGATCCATGGAGTTCGTTCCAGCGTCTTCATTGAATCGTACTCCCGGTTCAATACCAAGCCCTTTCACCTCATTTATAATAGAAGAACTTCCCATGACCTCGAGGATATAACCTTGGTAATCCGTAACTGAAATGACGATTGAAGAATCGGATACAGACGCCAGAAACTTATCAACGAAGAAGTGAATAACCTCAATGCAGTCCATATACAGCTTCTGTCTTGCAACTAGTTGTTCATAAGTAAAACGATCAGTGAGTATCGGCACTTGATCTGGTGCCATCCCCATGTCTCTACATTTTCGTTTGGATTCCCGTATAATCTCTTCATCCGTTAAATCTATGTATGAGCTTTCCACGTGACATACCTCATTTATCATGCTGTATATTTATTAGTCCATATTTTTCTATTCTAACATCCTTATGTCTATAGTTCATTATCATTCTTATGATCTTTTTACTTAGAATTTATATATGAGAATCATGTTTCCTCCTGCAATTGTGCTTTTGCCTAGTACATTTAACCGAACCCTTGCTCTTACGATGAATACAATGTTGTTAAATCCCTGATAGAAAGGAGCGGTTCTATGTCTCAAGCAAATCTTCCAAATATTACTCCTACTATTACAGTCACTAGAGAAGACGCTATTAATCTAATCCTATCCTCCATAGCTCTTGAGGAATTAGGATTAAGCCATATACTAAACGCTGAAGGAGAGAAACTGCAATACGTTTTAGGTACACTTCCGGGGTTAACTGGACCCCCAGCAACAATTAGCGACCTACTCGCTATTAACCAAAGTGTTCGTGCCACGCTCGACTCTACAGTCAAAAACCAACTGTTCCTTCAATCCAAATTGGATAGTGCATTAGGTGCTTCTGTTCTATTTGGTCCTACCGGTCCTACAGGGCCAACTGGACCTTCAGGAGGTCCTACTGGTCCGACTGGGGCTACTGGAGCTACGGGCGCTACGGGGGCTACTGGTGCCACCGGCGCTACTGGTGCTACTGGTGCTACTGGCGCTACTGGGGCTACGGGCGCTACTGGAGATCCAGGTGCAACTGGCGCTACCGGCGCTACCGGCGCTACTGGCGCTACTGGAGATCCAGGTGCAACTGGCGCTACCGGCGCTACCGGCGCTACTGGCGACGCTGGCGCTACTGGAGCTACTGGGGCTACTGGTGCTACTGGTGCTACTGGTGCTACTGGTGCTACTGGCGCTACTGGGGCTACCGGAGCTACTGGCGCTACTGGAGATCCAGGTGCAACTGGCGCTACCGGCACTACTGGTGCCACTGGAGCTACTGGCGCTACTGGCGACGCTGGTGCTACTGGTGCCACTGGGGCTACTGGCGCTACTGGGGCTACTGGTGCCACTGGAGCCACTGGCGCTACTGGAGCTACTGGTGCTACTGGAGCTACTGGTGCTACTGGGGCTACTGGCGCTACTGGGGCTACTGGCGCTACTGGAGCTACTGGAGCTACTGGCGCTACTGGCGATGCTGGGGCTACTGGTGCCACTGGTGCCACTGGAGCCACTGGTGCCACTGGAGCTACTGGTGCTACTGGCGCTACC
>NZ_JBYSWS010000003.1:321892-329440 GCF_058781425.1 Paenibacillus sp. FW507-14B1B
GGCGCTACCGGCGCTACTGGCGACGCTGGGGCTACTGGTGCCACTGGAGCTACTGGGGCTACTGGGGCTACCGGCGATGCTGGGGCTACTGGTGCCACTGGAGCCACTGGTGCCACTGGAGCTACTGGTGCTACTGGCGCTACCGGCGCTACCGGCGCTACCGGCGCTACTGGCGACGCTGGGGCTACTGGTGCCACTGGAGCTACTGGGGCTACTGGGGCTACCGGCGACGCTGGGGCTACTGGTGCCACTGGAGCTACGGGTGCTACGGGGGCTACTGGTGCCACTGGGGCTACTGGAGCTACTGGAGCTACAGGTGCTACGGGGGCTACAGGTGCTACGGGCGCTACGGGTGACACTGGAGCTACTGGAGCTACTGGCGCTACTGGTGCCACAGGCGCTACGGGTGCTACTGGGGCTACTGGCGCTACAGGTGCTACAGGTGCTACGGGCGACACTGGGGCTACTGGCGCTACAGGTGCTACGGGGGCTACTGGTGCTACAGGTGCTACGGGTGCCACAGGCGCTACGGGTGCTACTGGGGCTACTGGTGCAACTGGGGCGACCGGCGAAGATGGAGCAGGTGCCATCATTCCGTTCGCGTCTGGACTTCCAGTTGCTCTAACAACATTAGTCGGAGGTTTAGCTGGAACTACAGGGCTTATTGGATTCGGAAACTCTGTTTCTGGCGTCGCTCTTACCGGAACAACTATTGATTTGACTGGAGCTGCCGGAACCCTCTTAAACTTTGCATTCTCCGTGCCTAGAGCCGGAACGATCACGTCTGCTTCTGCATACTTCAGCATAACTGCCGCTCTCACACTCTTGGGCAACGCAAATATTACTGCACAACTTTATATTTCTACCGCACCTAACAATATCTTCACTCCAATTGCCAGTGCTATCGTACCATTACCAACCCTAACGGGTCTTTTAACCATAGGTCAAAGTGTTTTTGCTATCACAACTGGTATTAATGTACCTGTTCCAGCGCAATCACGTCTTCTCATGGTATTCTCTGTAACTACTACAGGTATTGCTGTAGCAACTACAATTGCTGGATATGCAAGTGCAGGTGTCAACATCACGTAACAAACTACAAAAAAACAAGCAGTGACTGTTTATCAGCGCTGCTTGTTTTTTCTTATTGTAACATTTGAATTAGGATTAAATATCTTCACTTTATTAGATATAGCCTCCACTTTATAAGAGACCCGCTTCACCTTCATTCGGCGCTCCCTCAAGTCAGCTGCCAGTAGATAAGCGTTGTAGCGCTGTGCAGCCAATTCCTTCGTACTATCTAATAATAAGGCAGCTTTATGCTGTGTCTGAATAGACAAACGCTGCGTGGATCGAATCAATTGGTGCATACTCATAATCGCTAACGTCGCGGATTGTATCACTTTCATTTCCTCTTCAATCATATTCCCGGCGTACTTTGTATTGGATTCATCCATCTTGATCCACATCCCGAGTGGTTAATCGCCTACTAAGTTCCATCATTCGAATAAGAAGTTTCTGTTTCTCATTTAGCGCCTCAAGCACTCTTCCTACCGCATTCTGAAAGTCGGTAATTTGCTGATTGGTTGGTGATGTTGGAAACAAATTACCTTTCCCTGTAAAAGCTTCGATCTTGTTAGCCTCCGCTTGAATAAATCGAGCGATTGCAGCTTCTTCCAAAGCTACGGCTTTGACCAATTCCCTGAATGCATCGATGCTTGCATATTTTTGTATTTCATCGAGCAGATTTTCAGGAATGGATTCAAATTTCACTTCAATCACCTCTGCTCATTTATTGATGACGAGCTTACGAACATAAGATCAAGCTATTCCCAAGTTAAACATATGCACAAATCAGAAGGATCATGCTGGTATATTATTTTGACTTGGATATATTTGTAATCATGAGACAATCTCTCCTAGACATACAGTTAAAAAGTAAACAAACTTTAATAACATTTAGGAGGTCTATACATGTCTCAACCATCCATTCCAAATATAACCCCCATCATTTCGCTTACGAAAAAGGAGACCCTTTCTCTCCTGCTCAGTTCCCTTGCTATGAGTGAACTCGCCATTTCCCATATCCTTAATGCTGAAGCTGAGAAGATTCAATCTTTTGTCCACTTTGCTAATCATAATCACTGTGTCAAAACCAAAGACTATATCCGGTTTAATCATGCCGTCTCCCATCTAATTGAAGATGTGAACATGGAGCAGTACTTAAGCTTAAGTAAGCTGGATCGCATTATTTCATTAATAGAGGATTGCGGACATCATTGTGAACCTGATTGTGATCATTCCTCCTGCGAAGATCCAGAATGCTGCGATGAATGTGAGCATGAGTAATCCATAGTACCGTATGATTACAACAGACTATAACGCCAGGGGACGTTGTGACCTAACTGTAATATCCCCTTTTCTAACTACAGCAGAAGGTCGCATCACAAATTCTTGAGTTGTTGCATTCCAATCAAATTCGGTCTCACGGCGCACAATCCGTACCCGTCTAACGATGGACAACCCCCCACCCTGTTCAAGCAGTACTGACACGCCATCATCGGTGTCATCCAGTTGTACTTTCAGACCATGTATTCTTCTTACATCACGATCCGTAACTATCTCCTCTGGACTGATCCAGAGTAGGTACTGCTGCGTGGCTGTGCTACAAATATGTGGCCATAGCAATTCTTCTTCACTCTTCATTTGCAGTAGCTTGATCCGTTTACTGGAATCCAAAAGCGTAGCTTCTTTCTCCCCAGCTCCACTGTAGTCAATCACAATCCATTCATCTGCAATAAGTCCTACTCTTTGTATCATGTTCTGAAAATGTGACGCCACCGTACGATCCCTAAGAGGAACAACAATTGTTAATGTTGCTGCCTTTTTATATAGGAGTTCATGTATCTCACTCCCCCATTTCTGGCTAGCTTTTTCCCTGTTTAGGACAAGTAGTTCACTTAAACTGGAATCTTGTAAGGTTGCCATCGTCATATGACCAAAATGGTGAATAAATGAATCATATACAATTCGGATTCGGTAACCACTGTAAATAACGCGCAAACATAGATCATCATCCTCATAGTTACCTAATCCATACTGTTCATCAAAACCCCCAACTTCCTCAAACACTTCACGCTTAACAAGCATACAAAAGCCTACGACCCGCCTCGTATCCATAGAGACACCAGTAAACTGTGCGCCATGCCTAGCGGAGAAGTCATTGATTTCATCCAGACTTTTATAATGGACATCGATTTGCTGATGTCCACTCACATGATTACTTACCGGTCCTACCATACCGATATGGTCGTGGCTATAAAGGGATCGCAACATACGAGACAACCATCCTGGCGTTACGATCGTATCGTTGTTCAGGAACAGAATGGTGTCACCAGTCGCTGCCGCTAATCCCTGGTTACAGCCTTTTGCAAATCCTAAATTATGTTCATTCCGAATCAAAGTTATATCTGGCTGGCCAAGTAAATAAGATACGGTATCATCCGACGACCCATTATCTACTACGATGATTTCATAGGGTTCATCCGTGTTGCGCCTAATGCTATCGAGACAAAGACGAGTTAACATCATTAAATTATGGGTCAATATGATAATACTTGTTCTATTCACTTGGCCTAAGCCTCCTCTTTAATCAGCTGACTCTTCGGGCACTATTTGATGCGTATCACGAAAATAATTGCGGTTGTACAGCATGCTTTGATGCGTTGGATTAAACCTAAGCGCCTGCTCGTTATGCTCGAAAGCTTTTCTGTAATCGCCAAGTCGGTCATAACATAAACACAATTGCAGATGAGGGTACCATGTCGCAGCATTCCGGTTCGTGATGCCCATCGTACTCGGTGGAGTAATTTCAGTGGCAAGTTGATACCAGAAGATCGCAATCGAATACCTCTTCTCCCCAAAAAAATATTCCCCGATTGCACAAGACACCTCAGGACGAGGGATTTCATAACTTAAGGCTCTGGTCAACGAATCAAACCTCTTTCGTTCATTACCAATCTTCGAATAACATCCAGCTAATTTGAGACAAGCCTGAATATTATCTTCAATCCAGCCTTCCCCGGTATCCAGCATCTTTTCGTAATATGAGGCTGCTTCTTCATGAAAGCCATGATCTCTTAACTCATTAGCGAAGTAGTACAGATCTCTTGTCGAGAACTTCTCTCCTGCCTTTTGTCGCTTACGATAGATTTGAAGATTACGATCTGTGTATACTTTTTCTTTATGGTGGGTGATACACACATCACTATCTAAAAAGGTTCCGCCTACAGCCAAATACTCATGTACAGCCCCTATCCATTGAAAGTTACATTCCCTTCGTACGAGGCGGTTTCGTCGTAAGCTTGTTGTCACTCTTCCTTCCGCATCAAACCCGAGATTGTAAGTCATGGTTACCCGATCTACTATAGGCATCGTCTGTTTCAAGTGTTTAAACCGTTCGATATCCTGTTCTGTCAGCACATCATCTGCATCAAGCCAAAGTACATACTGCTTCGTTGCTTTAGAGAATGAATAGTTTCGAGCAGCCGAGAAATCATCGATCCACTTAAAATCAAACACTCGATCGGTATATTGACGTGCTACTTCTTTCGTCTTATCTGTTGAACCGGTATCTACAATATTAATCTCATCTACGATATCCTTCACCGATTCAAGTAGTCTTCCAAGCGTATCCTCTTCTTGACGGACAATCATGCATAAGCTGATCGTAATTCTACTCTCTTCCACTTTCATATGTTTCGCACGTATTTTGTCTTGAACTTTCGTATACGCCTGTTGGGCTTCAGGATGATCAGGAGAAAGCGACAATACCTTACGGTAAGCATCTGTTGCTTGCTCAAGCTGGCCTTCCTTCTCGTAACATTGACCAAGATAATACCACGCCTGAAACGAACCAACTCCCCTCAGCGTGAGATAATCAAGGTTATCTTCCCCTAATTCTAGACAGTGTTGAAAGACGGGTATCGCCTCTTGGACCATCTCTTTTTGCAGAAGAATCACACCTTTATAGAAATGAAGATCGACATAATCAGGGTACATGGAGATTGCCTTATCTATGGCTGGCCATGCTCCATCATAGCTCCCTGTTGCAAGTAAAGAAGAATATTTCATTTTATATAACATCGATGGTGGGGCTAAGTTCTTACGCAAGAACTGAATGATAGATTGATTAATATACTCAAACGTTTCTGTGTATTGACCAACCCGATAATACTCGCTCGCTAAATGGTAAAAGACCCAGGGGTCTGGATCCGGCTCTTCCACCGCTTTCAGTAACATCGTTAGATTACGTTCATACTTCGACTTGCCCTGAGTCACCTGATCCATGTATCCGTAATGGTACACTTTAACATCGAGCTGCATGACTTCATCGGTACTTCCGGGTATCTCGTCTACATTTAATCGTTCGTGAATAGCTCCATTGAATTTCAATCCTAGACCATTACGAAACAGACGATGATGAGCTATCCGGTAGACTCTAGATAGATTAGGTGGAGATTCGCCATAAAAGTTAATCAATTCAATAAAAGCGAGGTTGCTGTTCTCATGTTCTAGCACTTGTCTTAATCTATTCGCATCCCCAGCATCTACTTCTTCATCTGCATCGAGCCATAGGATCCAGTCCCCAGAAGCCTTTTCGAGTCCAAAATTCCTTGCTTCCGAAAAATCTCCAGTCCAAGGAAAACAATAAACGCCCGCTCCTAATGAGCGAGCAATGTCCGGAGTCCGATCTGTTGATCCGGTATCTACCACAATCATTTCATCAACAACGTCCTTTACACTTGTAAGACAACGACCAATCCAAGGTTCCTCATCTTTGACAATCATGCATAATGATAATTTTTTTCCCTGCACTGTCGTCCTCCCTTTCCAAATGATATAACCTTATGCCACCTCATAATGGCATGGCTTAGTTCAGATATATCCCGCCCCCTATACTTATTCAAAGGTGTCTCAGATTATCACTTCCTAATCCATCAGCAGTTCGCTGCTTTCCCTGCTTAATGATGTGATTCTTATGAATGCGGATTTTTATTTTTAGAGATAGACAACATTACGATTAGATTGATTCTGGCATAAGATATTCCATGTCTGTGTAAAGGAGCTGGAGATATGTCCGAATCTAACATTCCGAATCTTTCTCCGAATATCTTACTTAACCGCGAAGACGCTATTAATCTCCTTCTACTCTCCATTGCACTTGAGGAACTGGGACTTAGCCACATCATTAACTCAGAAGGAGAAAAGCTTCAGTACGCACTTGGTACACTTCCAGGTGCCCCACCTCCTTCGGCAAGCATCTCAGACTTGCTGGCCATCAACGAGAGTATTCGAAACACTGTTGATAGCGTCCGAAATGTAGAAGACCTTCTCGTAAACAAACTTGAGAGCGTGCTCTCTATTCCCATATCTGTTGGCCCTACAGGCCCTACGGGTCCAACCGGACCTGCAGGTGGTGATACGGGCGCTACTGGCGCTACTGGTGTGACTGGGGCTACTGGAGCTACAGGCGCTACCGGGGCCACTGGTGATACCGGAGATACAGGTGCCACGGGAGTTACTGGAGACACTGGTGCCACTGGGGCCACTGGCGTCACTGGAGACAGCGGAGCTACGGGCGCAACTGGGGCCACTGGTGATACCGGTGCTACCGGAGACACTGGAGCTACCGGAGATACGGGCGCCACTGGGGCCACGGGTGCCACGGGTGCCACCGGCGCTACTGGCGCTACTGGAGACACCGGCGCTACTGGAGACACTGGGGCCACTGGGCCAACCGGAGCCACTGGAAACACCGGGGCCACCGGCGTAACCGGCGCTACTGGTGCGACTGGAGATACTGGTGCTACTGGAGACATTGGCGCCACGGGCGACACCGGCGCTACAGGAGATACTGGTGCCACGGGTGCCACGGGCGACACCGGAGATACTGGCGTGACTGGCGATACTGGAGCCACGGGCGACACCGGTGCTACCGGTGCTACTGGCGACACCGGAGACACGGGCACTACTGGAGCTACTGGCGCTACCGGAGATACGGGCGACACCGGCGCTACTGGAGCCACCGGCGCTACTGGAGCCACCGGCGCTACTGGAGCTACTGGCGACACGGGAGCTACTGGCGACACGGGAGCTACTGGCGACACTGGTGCCACTGGTGCCACTGGTGCCACGGGTGATACTGGTGCTACAGGAGCTACGGGTGCTACCGGAGATACTGGTGCCGCTGGTGCTACTGGCGACACGGGGGCAACCGGAGCCACTGGAAACACCGGTACTACGGGTGCTACGGGCGTCACTGGAGTCACTGGAGTCACTGGAGTCACTGGAGTCACTGGAGTCACTGGAGTCACCGGAGTCACCGGAGTCACTGGCGATACCGGCGATACGGGAGCTACCGGAGATACCGGAGCCACTGGAGACACTGGAGCCACTGGAGACACTGGTGCTACTGGAGACACTGGTGCCACTGGAGACACTGGTGCCACAGGAGATACTGGTGCTACAGGAGATACTGGTGCCACG
>NZ_JBYSWS010000003.1:329539-593345 GCF_058781425.1 Paenibacillus sp. FW507-14B1B
GGGCAACACTGGCGCTACTGGTGCTACTGGTGCCACTGGCGATACCGGAGCCACTGGAGACACTGGTGCTACTGGAGACACTGGAGCCACTGGAGACACTGGTGCTACTGGAGATACTGGAGACACTGGTGCCACAGGAGATACTGGTGCTACAGGAGATACTGGTGCCACGGGCAACACTGGCGCTACTGGTGCTACTGGTGCCACTGGCGATACCGGAGCCACTGGAGACACTGGTGCTACTGGAGATACTGGAGATACTGGAGATACCGGCGCTACTGGTGCTACTGGTGCCACTGGGGCTACTGGGGCTACTGGAGATACTGGTGCTACTGGAGATACTGGAGCTACCGGTGCCACGGGTGATACCGGAAACACTGGTGCTACGGGTGCCACTGGAGAAACGGGTGATACAGGTGCCACGGGTGCTACTGGGGCTACTGGGGCTACTGGGGCTACTGGGGCTACTGGGGCTACTGGGGCTACTGGGGCTACAGGAGATACTGGAGCTACTGGTGCCACGGGTGATACCGGAAACACTGGTGCTACGGGTGCTACTGGGGCCAAGGGCGTCACGGGCGTCACTGGAGCCACCGGAGCTACGGGCGCAACTGGGGCCACTGGTGATACCGGTACCACGGGTGCTACTGGAGTTACCGGCAACACAGGTGCCACGGGTGCTACGGGTGACACTGGCGACACGGGCGCTACTGGAGCCACCGGCGCTACCGGAGATACAGGCGACACGGGTGCCACTGGATCCACCGGAGATACTGGAGCCACGGGCGACACCGGCGCCACGGGTAATACTGGAGATACTGGGGCTACTGGCTCTACCGGCGACACGGGTGCCACGGGTGCCACTGGCGCTACAGGAGCTACTGGAGACACTGGCGCTACTGGTGATACCGGAGACACCGGAGATACTGGCGATACCGGCGCTACTGGCGATACCGGCGCTACGGGTGCTACTGGCACCACGGGTGACACCGGAGCTACAGGAGACACGGGTGCTACTGGAGTTACCGGCAACACAGGTGCCACGGGAGACACCGGAGATACAGGTGCCACGGGTGCTACGGGTGACACTGGCGCTACTGGAGCTACTGGCACCACGGGTGACACCGGAGCTACAGGAGACACGGGTGCTACTGGGGCCACGGGCGTCACTGGAGCCACCGGAGCTACGGGCGCAACTGGGGCCACTGGTGATACCGGTGCTACCGGAGACACTGGCGCTACTGGAGATACTGGTGCTACGGGAGACACTGGCGCCACTGGCGACACCGGCGCTACCGGTGATACCGGAGCTACTGGCGCTACCGGAGCGACTGGGGCTACGGGTGCTACGGGAGACACCGGCGACACGGGTGCTACAGGTGCTACGGGTGCCACTGGAGACACTGGAGAAACGGGTGCTACCGGAGATACTGGCGCTACTGGCGCTACCGGTGATACCGGAGATACCGGGGCCACTGGAGACACCGGAGCTACTGGTGCCACTGGTGCCACTGGGCCAACCGGAGACACCGGGGCCACCGGCGTAACCGGCGCTACTGGTGCCACTGGCGATACCGGAGCCACGGGTGCTACTGGTGCCACGGGCGACACCGGTGCTACCGGTGACACTGGCGATACCGGAGATACCGGAGATACTGGCGCTACAGGCGCCACGGGTGCTACTGGTGATACTGGCGCTACTGGTGCTACCGGCGATACCGGAGATACTGGTGCTACCGGAGACACTGGTGCTACTGGCGCTACCGGCGCCACAGGAGATACTGGAGATACTGGAGCTACGGGCTCTACTGGCGCTACCGGAGATACCGGAGCTACTGGAGACACCGGTGCCACTGGTGATACCGGTACCACTGGTGCTACGGGTGCTACCGGTGCCACTGGCGATACGGGCGCCACAGGTGCTACCGGAGATACCGGAGCTACTGGTGCTACGGGTGCCACTGGCGATACTGGAGCCACTGGAGATACCGGCGCCACGGGCGCCACTGGACCAACCGGAGATACTGGAGATACCGGCAGAACTGGGGCCACGGGTGCTACCGGAGCTACGGGCGCCACCGGTGCTACCGGAGATACTGGTGCTACTGGCGCCACGGGTGACACCGGCGCTACTGGAGCGACTGGAGCCACGGGTGCTACTGGCGATACCGGAGATACTGGAGATACTGGTGACACTGGTGCTACTGGTGCTACTGGTGATACTGGTGCTACCGGTGCTACTGGGGCCACTGGCGATACTGGCGCTACTGGCGCTACTGGAGCTACCGGAGATACCGGAGATACCGGAGCTACTGGAGATACTGGTGCCACTGGTGCTACCGGTGCCACTAGCGCTACGGGTGCCACCGGAGCTACGGGCGCTACGGGCGCTACGGGCGCTACCGGAGCCACTGGTGATACAGGAGCCACCGGAGCTACTGGTGTTACTGGTGCTACTGGTGTTACTGGTGCCACTGGCGCTACCGGAGATACTGGTGCTACCGGAGACACTGGCGCTACTGGAGACACGGGCGACACTGGCGCCACTGGTAATACTGGAGATACTGGGGCTACTGGCTCTACCGGCGACACGGGTGCCACGGGTGCCACTGGCGCTACAGGAGATACTGGTGCCACTGGAGACATGGGAGCTACGGGTGCTACCGGAGATACTGGCGCTACCGGTGCTACTGGTGATACCGGTGCTACCGGTGCTACTGGTGATACCGGTGCTACCGGTGCCACTGGCGCTACGGGCGCTACTGGCGCTACGGGCGCTACTGGCGCTACGGGCGCTACTGGCGCTACCGGAGCCACTGGTGATACAGGAGCCACCGGAGCTACTGGTGTTACTGGTGTTACTGGTGTTACTGGAGCTACTGGAAACACCGGGGCCACCGGCGTAACCGGCGCTACTGGTGCCACCGGAGCTACGGGCGCTACTGGCGCTACCGGTGCTACTGGCGCTACCGGAGATACAGGCGCCACGGGAGTTACTGGAGCTACTGGAGATACTGGCGATACCGGCGCTACTGGTGATACTGGAGCTACCGGAGATACTGGCCCTACTGGCGCTACCGGTGCCACAGGCGCTACCGGTGCCACAGGCGCTACTGGTGCCACCGGTGCTACTGGTGCTACTGGCGCTACTGGTGCTACTGGTGCCACTGGCGCTACTGGAGATACCGGCGCTACTGGAGATACTGGTGCTACCGGAGATACTGGCGCTACTGGCGCTACCGGTGCTACCGGTGCTACCGGTGCTACTGGTGCCACTGGCGTCACTGGAGATACCGGCGCTACTGGAGACACTGGCGCCACGGGTGCTACTGGTGCTACCGGTGCTACCGGTGCCACAGGCGCTACTGGTGCCACTGGTGCAACGGGAGATACCGGGGCCAATGGAGACACCGGAGCTACGGGAGATACTGGGGCCACTGGCGTCACTGGAGATACTGGTGATACCGGCGCTACTGGGCCAACCGGAGCGACTGGAATCACTGGCGCCACGGGTGCTACTGGAGCCACCGGAACTACGGGTGTTACGGGTGTTACGGGTGTTACGGGTGCTACGGGCGCTACGGGAGCCACCGGAGACACTGGCGCTACCGGGGCCACTGGGGCCACCGGTGCTACTGGAGTCACCGGAGACACTGGGGCAACGGGCGCTACTGGAGATACCGGTGCTACTGGAGATACTGGTGCCACTGGGGCCACGGGTAATACCGGAAACACTGGTGCTACGGGCGACACCGGAGCTACCGGCGCCACTGGAGTCACTGGAGTCACCGGCGCTACTGGCGCTACTGGCGATACCGGTGACACGGGCGCTACTGGAGCTACTGGCGTCACTGGAGATACTGGTGCTACCGGAGATACTGGCGCTACTGGCGCTACCGGTGATACCGGAGATACCGGGGCCACTGGAGACACCGGAGCTACTGGTGCCACCGGAGCTACGGGTGCTACTGGCGCTACCGGAGCCACGGGTGATACCGGAGCCACTGGTGATACCGGAGCCACTGGAAACACCGGCGCCACCGGCGTAACCGGCGCTACTGGTGCCACCGGAGCTACGGGCGCTACTGGCGCTACCGGCGCTACCGGAGACACTGGTGCTACGGGCGCTACTGGAGCTACCGGCGCCACAGGAGATACTGGTGCTACTGGTGATACTGGCGCTACTGGGGATACCGGTGCCACCGGAGATACTGGGGCCACTGGTGATACCGGCGCCACGGGTGATACTGGAGCTACGGGTGATACTGGAGCTACGGGTGACACCGGCGCTACTGGTGCTACTGGCGTTACTGGAGACACGGGAGCTACCGGCAATACGGGAGCTACAGGCGCTACTGGAGACACAGGTGATACTGGAGACACAGGTGATACTGGTGCTACGGGTGCTACCGGTGCTACTGGTGCCACTGGAGATACCGGAGCTACAGGAGTTACCGGCAACACAGGTACCACTGGCGCTACTGGTGCTACAGGCGCTACTGGGACCACTGGTGCCACGGGCGCCACGGGCGACACCGGGGCTACCGGAGCTACCGGCGCTACGGGTGCTACGGGTGCTACGGGCGCTACGGGAAACACCGGAGCTACTGGTGCCACGGGCGCCACGGGTGCTACCGGAGATACCGGAGCTACTGGTGCCACTGGCGATACTGGAGCCACGGGTGCCACTGGCGCTACCGGTGCTACTGGTGCCACGGGCGACACCGGAGATACTGGTGCCACGGGAGTTACTGGAGCTACGGGTGATACTGGCGCTACAGGAGATACTGGTGCTACTGGTGCTACAGGCGCTACAGGAGCTACCGGAGCGACTGGAGTCACCGGCGATACTGGAGCCACTGGCGACACGGGTGCTACCGGAGCGACTGGCGACACGGGTGGCACCGGAGCCACTGGCGATACTGGTGCCACTGGTGCTACTGGTGCCACTGGTGCTACTGGTGCCACGGGAGACACGGGCGATACCGGAAACACTGGTGCTACGGGCGATACCGGTGCTACGGGTGCCACTGGAGCTACCGGTGCCACCGGCGATACTGGAGCCACTGGGCCAACCGGAGCTACTGGAGCTACCGGTGCTACGGGCGATACTGGGGCTACCGGCGCTACCGGCGATACTGGAGCCACCGGAGATACTGGTGCTACTGGAGCTACTGGAGTCACCGGCACTACGGGTGCTACTGGTGATACCGGAGCTACGGGCGTTACTGGTGCTACCGGAGCCACTGGTGCTACTGGAGCTACTGGAGCTACTGGTACCACTGGTGCTACTGGCGCCACTGGTGATACCGGCGCCACCGGAGATACCGGAGCTACCGGAGATACTGGTGCTACCGGAGCTACTGGAGTCACCGGCGCTACGGGTGCTACTGGTGATACCGGCGCTACGGGTGCCACTGGAGCTACCGGTGCTACCGGCGCCACGGGTGATACTGGGGCTACTGGAGCTACTGGTGCCACGGGCGATACCGGCGCTACCGGAGCTACGGGAGCCACCGGAGCTACGGGAGCCACCGGAGCTACGGGAGCCACCGGTGCTACTGGAGATACTGGAGCTACCGGAGACACCGGAGCTACTGGCGCTACCGGCGACACTGGAGTTACTGGAGTTACTGGAGTTACTGGAGCTACCGGCACCACTGGTACTACTGGTGCTACTGGTGCCACTGGCGATACCGGTGCTACTGGAGCTACCGGAGATACGGGTGCAACTGGTGCTACTGGAGCTACTGGTACCACTGGTGCTACTGGCGCCACTGGTGATACCGGCGCCACCGGAGATACCGGAGCTACCGGAGCTACCGGAGATACCGGAGATACTGGCGCTACTGGAGTTACCGGCAACACAGGTGCCACTGGCGCTACGGGTGTCACTGGAGACACAGGAGCTACTGGAGACACTGGTGCTACCGGAGCTACTGGAGTCACCGGCGCCACGGGTGATACTGGGGCTACAGGCGACACGGGTGGCACCGGAGCTACTGGTGCTACTGGCGCCACGGGTGACACCGGAGATACTGGAGCCACGGGTGCTACTGGCGATACCGGAGCGACTGGTGATACTGGTAATACTGGTGCCACTGGTGATACCGGTACCACGGGTGCTACTGGAGCTACCGGCGCTACGGGAGCTACGGGTGCTACTGGTGCTACCGGAGACACTGGCGCTACTGGTGCCACGGGAGTTACTGGAGTCACCGGAGCTACGGGTGATACTGGGGCTACTGGTGATACCGGAGACACTGGCGCTACTGGTGCCACGGGTGCTACCGGAGCTACAGGCGACACGGGTGGCACCGGAGCTACCGGAGCTACTGGTGCTACTGGCGCCACGGGTGCTACTGGTGATACCGGTGCCACAGGCGCTACTGGTGCCACTGGTGCAACGGGAGATACCGGGGCCACTGGAGATACTGGTGCCACTGGGCCAACCGGAGACACTGGAGCCACCGGAGCGACCGGAGACACTGGCGCTACTGGTGCCACTGGCTCTACCGGAGCTACGGGAGCCACCGGAGACACTGGCGCTACCGGGGCCACTGGGGCCACTGGGGCCACCGGTGCTACTGGCTCTACCGGTGCTACGGGCGACACCGGCGCTACTGGTGCCACCGGCGCTACCGGAGCTACCGGCGCTACTGGCGCTACTGGCGCTACTGGCGCCACTGGTGCCACCGGAGCTACTGGCTCTTCCGGGGCCACTGGCGCCACCGGAGCCACTGGTGCCACCGGAGCTACGGGCGCTACTGGCGCTACTGGTGCCACCGGAACTACGGGCGCTACCGGAGCCACCGGAGACACCGGAGCCACCGGAGCCACCGGCGTAACCGGAGCT
The DNA here is from genome assembly GCF_058781425.1 of Paenibacillus sp. FW507-14B1B. Classification (NCBI taxonomy): domain Bacteria; kingdom Bacillati; phylum Bacillota; class Bacilli; order Caryophanales; family Paenibacillaceae; genus Paenibacillus; species Paenibacillus sp. FW507-14B1B. The sequence goes on from NZ_JBYSWS010000003.1 coordinate 336,396, forward strand.
ACTGGTGCCACCGGAGCTACCGGAGACACTGGCCCTACTGGTGCAACTGGCGCTACCGGAGCCACCGGAGCTACTGGTGCCACTGGCTCTACCGGGGCCACTGGTGCCACCGGCGCTACTGGTGCCACCGGCGCTACTGGTGCTACTGGAGCTACTGGATCCACCGGTGCTACGGGCTCTACAGGAGCCACTGGTGCCACTGGTGCTACTGGAGCTACTGGAGCTACTGGATCCACCGGTGCTACGGGCTCTACAGGAGCCACTGGACCCAATCTCAATGCCACAGGCTTTTCCGCTGTTAATTCTTCATTAACTGTATCTTCTACTACTCAAATTACGAACTGGACTGTAACAAGTCCGTATTATGGAAGTCCAGACTTCAATCCAACTACAGGAAACTATACTGTTCCAGCCACGGGCTATTATTCACTTGCTGCAACCATCAACTACATTACTTCTGCCACTATCGGCGTGTCTCTAGGTGCTGGAATTAATCCATTTTTCGTCATAAGTCGAACTTCACCAACAGCAACCAATCTCGTGAGTGGCTTGTTCCCGCTCTTGAACGTAAACATTGCACTGGTCCTGACCTTAAGAACCATACTTGGTAATGGAACCATTACACTCGCGGGTGATGTCCAATTAAATGCTGGTGATGTCCTTGGCCTGTTCTATCAAGCAAACGGATTGACAATCGGCCTGAATCTCGGGGGAGGCAGTTCATCCGGCATTGTGTGGTCTATATATCGTCTTGCCTAACGATTGTCGATATTCAAAAAATCCGGCGTATAAAGGGGAATCACTGCATATAATCACCTTAGTGTTTATTAGCAAAGGAGTGATTCCCTATGTCACAAGCCAATATCCCCAATATAACTCCGATCATATCCCTAACCTTCGACTCTGCCATCAATCTCATTCTCGCGTCAATTGCCCTTGAAGAGATCAGTCTTGCCCACATTCTTAATGCTGAGGGAGAGAAGCTTCAATATGTACTTGGTACCCTGCCTGGTGCAAATCCCCCCCCGATGACTCTCAGCGATCTTCTAATCATCAATAACAGTGTTCGGGAAATGCTTAAAGAAGTTTCAAAAAAAGAGTGGATTCTCAACAATAAACTCGAAAGTGCAGTTGAAGCCATTAAAGCCCATCGCACCTAATTGGTACTCTCACGGTCTTCTCCACAAAAACAAACAAAAAGAGAGCTCAATCGGGATTCTAACCCAAGAGCTCTCTTTTTTGTGTCTATATTTTTCTAATCCCCTACACGATGACAACATTCTACAAAATATTTTACTTTCATTACTCATTAGGGATAAATACTTACAATAAGGGATAAGTTTCTATAAAATGTAATATTATGGGCGAAAAAAGATTATGATTTGGATATTGTACAATTTTCGATTCCAACAAGAGCATCTCGTTTCTTTATGGAATCATCTTATCAAGGAGGTACTCAGCTTATATGAATGTATGGTTCACAGAACAAATCAACATGTTTCTACACGTCAAATGGTTCGCTAAAGGCAGCAATTCGATCCCCAAGCCCATGGCTGAAGTGATCACCCCTACCTTCCTATTTTGGCTAGGTTTCACGTTTACTGTATTGCTACTCTCGACGCTTTTCCACGATTATTTGAATCGTATCCCCGTGGTGAGGCGAATCCAAACGTGGCTAATCCGCTTCAAACCCCGAAGGTTACTCATTCTCCGAGTAGGTATCGGTCTAGGATTACTTCTACAGCTTATTACCGGCACTTATCTCTCTCCGGAATTCATTGCAGATTCCATTTGGGTAAACCTTCTACTTATCTTAGCCATCGCTGGACTCCTTCACCGAAAGACCTTAATTCTTACCAGTATCGCTCTTCTTTTATTGTACACCTACGCCACACAAAAGCACGGTATCTTTCACACACTTGATTATTTATTTTATCCCGGCATCATCTATTATCTCAGTGTATACAACACTCGCTGGAAAAAAACAGCCGCACCAGTTCTATATGTATTTACAGGAGTTTCTCTAGCCTGGCTCGCCATGGAGAAGCTAGCTATTGCAGATCTGGCCTACTCTTTAATGCACGACTACCACATCCCAACGATGGGTTTTACCGTTGAGAACTTCGTCCTGATCAGCGCATTCATCGAATTAGGACTAGCCTGGGCTTTCATAGTTGGCATTATGAATAGATTTACCGCGCTCGTTCTAACAGGTGTATTTTTAATGACAACTACGGTATTCGGATTTAAGGAAATCATTGGCCACACAATTGTTCATACTCTACTCATTATGTTCCTCATTGAAGGCAGCGACAATTATAAGTCCCCCTTCCAGTTTCACCGTTCTCCGGTACTTCGCTCTCTTTTTGTAAGCGTTAACTTCTGTATATTCCTATTTGGATTAATGGCGCTTTACGTATGGATGGGACATACCCACTAACCTTTAACTTTATCTCCCCCCCCTTGTAAGCGCACCCACAACAAAAAAAGCTGTCTCCACACGAATGTAGTCGAGTGGGACAGCCCTTAAACACAACCCTTCTCTAGCAAGGTATTAATCCCCCATCTTGATTTTGAAATAGTGCACAAGCTCCTTAAATCATCTCCTCACTGTTAGTATCCCTTTACCTTATCATTCGTAGTTACAGGGAAGGTAGCTCACTTAACAACAAGCCCCCAGTCATAAGACCGGGGGCTTGCTTCAGTACAGCGTGATGCGCATTGTTATTGATTAAGTAAGAACTCTTCGCCGGCAATACCGGGTGAAGTCATATGATATGGGTCCAGTATGACACGAATCTGTTCTTCGGTCAGGAGACCTTTTTCCAGAATAATCTCTTTTACAGTCTGGCCTGTCTGCTGCGCTTCCTTCACGAGCCTTGAAGCGACATCATAGCCAAGATGCGGGTTCAGGGCGGTGATGATGCCATAACTTGTGTCCACATAATGCTTACATCTGTCGATATTCGCTTGCAGATCGGTGATTAAATTCTTATAGAATACATCCATTCCATTCTTTAGAATTTTGATGGAGTGCATCAAGTTATTCGCGGCTACAGGTACCATAACATTCAACTCAAATTGTCCTGCTTCACATGCAAGACAGATCGTATGGTCGTTGCCAATCACCTGGAAGGAGATTTGGTTCATCACTTCTGCCATAACTGGATTCACCTTACCAGGCATAATCGAGGAGCCTGGTTGTCTTGGCGGCACAAGTAATTCATTAAAACCTGCCTTCGGCCCCGAAGCCATCATACGAATATCGTTACACATCTTGGAGACGTTGACGGCACATACCTTTAGCGCTGCTGACAATTCAAGATAAGCATCCGTATTCTGCGTTGCATCCACGAGATCTTCTGCTTGCTCCAGATCCATTTGGGTCTGCTCCTTAAGCAGGTTAACCACACTCTCCATATATTCTAGTGGAGCATTGAGGCCTGTACCTACAGCGGTAGCCCCCATGTTTATTTTGAGCAAACCCTGTGCTGCCCGCTCAATACGCCCAATGTCTCTGCCCAGCACCTTCGCGTAAGCACTGAACTCCTGTCCTAAACGGATAGGAACGGCGTCCTGAAGATGAGTCCGGCCCATTTTGATAACATGGTCAAACTCTTTTGCCTTCTCATTAATGCCATTAACAAGAGCCCGGAATACAGCGAGTAGATCTTGTGTTAAACGATACGCCGCTATTCGGATTGCAGTAGGGATCGCATCATTCGTTGACTGTGACATATTCACATGGTTGTTAGGATTGCAAAAGAAATAATCAGCCTTTCCCTTGCCCATCAGTTCCAGTGCACGATTAGCTAAAACTTCATTCATATTCATATTAATAGAAGTACCCGCTCCACCCTGGATCGAGTCCACAATAAATTCAGATCGAAACTGTCCTTCAATCACTTCTTCGGCCGCATCAACAATCGCTTTGCCAATGCCCTTCGGAAGTAAACCCAACTGCATGTTGGCGAGAGCTGCAGCCTTCTTCACCTCTGCAAGCGCAGAGATTAGCTCTGCATGTATAGGAACTCCACTGATGGGAAAGTTCTCGACTGCTCTGACTGTATTAATTCCGTAATAAGCTTGAGCAGGAAGCTGTCTCTCACCGAGGAAATCTTTTTCAACCCGATAATTCACGTCCATGTCTTCATCACCATTACCTTTCGAATTCCAGCATGTCATATCTGGTACTGTAATCATTCGTTTCCACCTATAATATTCCTCTAATTCTCACAAATATTTTGTGGAATAGTCCATGGAATTTAAGAAGGAATAATTAAGGCATACTCTGTCTCCATTACCCAATTTTCCATAATATCACTCTATATATAATATATCGCGACTCGCACATTTGATTATGCGAACCTCCCACACTTTTAAAGTAGAGAGAAGACTCTTCGTTTATATCTTCCAACTTACGCCCATACTTTTAGATGTTTCCATCATATAGGGGGAGAGAATGAATTGGATGCATTTCATGTTGGACAAGAGACAATCAAAGCTATTACTGGTTTTGTATTTCTATTTATTGCGATAAAAATAACCGGCCGCAATTCCATCAATCAGTTGACACCCTTTCATTTAGTATTTGTTATGGTGCTGGGCAACTTTTTAGGAACAACTATTTATGATGACGACATTGGAGTATTCGAGCTTCTCTACTCAATCGGTATTTGGACACTACTTAAACTTCTCTTAGAATTCATTGACCTTAAAAGGAAATCAACCCGTTTCATCTTAGACGGTAAACCCGCTCTTATTATTCAAGATGGAATGATAAACCGTAAGCTTTTACAGAAAAACAAAATGAATCTTAACCAAGTACTGAGTTTATTGAGACAAAATAATGTTTTTTCTGTTCGTGAGGTTAAATATGGTCTACTAGAGCCCAATGGCGAAATTAGTACGATGCTTTACTCGAAACACCAGCAAGTAAGCAGACAGGATTTTCATTTACCTGACACCCCCGTTGATCTCCCTGTATCCCTCATCATTGATGGTGAAATCTTATGGGATAATCTCCAAGAATATAACCTTGATAAACAGTGGCTTCACCAACAGTTAGTAACCCAAGGATACCGAGATGAGAAAGATATTTTTTATGCGGATTGGAAAAGAGATGATGGCATTCACATTAACCCTAAGTAACCACCTGTATGGGAGTCACCTTCACTAATTGTGCCCATCTTCACCTATTCAGAGACTGAAAGTGAAATTACTAAAAAAGCCGTCCCCAAAAGGAACGGCTTCAAAAATATAAGATTGCTCATGTATGAATAAACAATGGATCTACAAAGCTCCTACAGTACTGTTCGGCAACCTCTTCGGCACTATAACCCATATCACGTAAATAAAGAATGATATCCGCACGAGGAAGTGTAGAGAGTAGTATGGATGTGACTAACGGATCGAGTGGTTTTACTTCCCCCTGCTCAGCTGCATCCTCTAGAAGACTTTGAATCTGTGAACGTAGATAAATGAAGGGCGCATTTTCATCCAGCGTGTTTCTAGCGTCCTCCAGCCGAGCAGGAATGAGCATAATTCTTAGCATTTCCAGATCTTCGTTAATAAGGAGCACTAATCTATACATAATCGTCCGGAGCCGATGAACAACCAATTCCTCACCACTACTACGGAGATAAACATCCAGTTCGTCAATAAAGCGGTCGATCTTCGCTTCCATTAAGGTAAAGCAAATTTTGCTCTTACTTGAAAAACGGCGGTATAAGGTCCCTTGACCGATTCCAGTCGTTTTTGCAACCTGATGCATGGAAACTTCCTCGACTCCGTATTGATTAAATAAGGATTGCGCTGTATCTAAGATCTTTTGACCTAAAGCGTCATTCTCTTTTCTGCTAGTCATGCTTGCATCCCTTTCTACTTGAAAACAGGAACCTGTTATGCAGCCGACTTCTGTTCTTCAACGGGTGCAGCTGTACGTTTCACGAAGAAGCCCAGTACCAGAGCGATAAGTGCAAGAACGAGTCCCGTAACAAACGCACTATGAAGACCAGCAACCATCGACTCTACCGGATTCAAATCTCCGGTTGTCTCTACATAATTTTTAGATCCTGCTGTCATGATGCTGATAAAGAGTGCCATACCTACTGCACCGGCTACCTGCTGCAATGTATTCATAATCGCTGTACCATGAGGGTACATCAAGCGCGGCAGCTGATTCAAAGCCGTTGTTTGAGCAGGCATCATTACCATAGAAATACCAATCATCATCATAACATGAAGGAAGATGACATAACCACCTGTCCATGAAGATTCAACGCGAGAGAACAGGAAGATCGCAACACATAGAAGGACTAATCCAGGGATAATTAACACCCTTGGTCCAAATTTATCAAACAGTTTCCCTGTAATGGGTGCCATCAGTCCGTTGATAATACCACCAGGCATCATAACAAGCCCTGCAGACAGAGCGGTTAAGCCAAGAGCATTTTGCAGGAACAACGGCAACATAATCATGGTGGAGAACATACTCATCATTAATACTAACATCAGTACGGTTACCAGTGAGAACATAGGAAACTTAAAAGTGCGCAGATCCAGCATAGGTTCCTTCATGCGCAATTGACGCCACACAAAGAGCAATAAGCTAATCGCACCTGCTGTGATACACCACACGACTTTTGGATCCGACCAAGAGCCTTCTCCCGCACTACTGAAACCATATACAATTCCACCAAAACCGATGGTTGATAGAATAATGGAGACAAAGTCCACTTTCGGTTTCGTCAATTCCGACACATTTTTCAAGAATATCGCCGCAAAAGCAATAGAGAATGCAGCCAGCGGAATAACGAAGTAGAACAACCAGCGCCAGCCCATTGAATCCACGATCAACCCGGAAAGCGTTGGTCCGATCGCAGGGGCTGTCATAATAACGAGTCCGATCATCCCCATCGCCGCTCCCCGATTTTGAGGCGGATAAATACTAAGTATCGTATTCATCAGAACCGGCAGCATAAGACCTGTTCCGAACGCTTGCAAAATACGACCAACCAACAGCACCTCAAAACCAGGTGCGAAACCACATATAATGGTACCTACCAAAAATAGCGTCATTGCGCCTATAAACATCTGTCTTGTGGTAAACCACAGTTGAAGTAACGCCGTTACCGGAACCAGTATCCCGACAACAAGCATGTAGGATGTTGATAACCATTGTACAGTTGATTCCCCAATTCCAAACTGCTCCATCAAGCTCGGGAAAGCAATGTTTAACAGCGTCTCGTTCAAGATAGAAACGAATGCGCCAATGATGAGTGCAGCTACAATCGGCCCTCTCTTTAACTTCGTTACATCAATCTTGGCCGAACTTGGCCCCACTCCCATATCCAAGACCTTATCCTCCTTAGGTTCTATATACGGACAATTGTCCGGTAATGCGTTTTTTATTCTAACGGACAATTGTCCGCAGGTCAATGCATATATGGAAATTTTTTTATAACAAAAGATGTAATATTCATCACCAAAAAGGACCTGCCAGACCATATGGCCTGAACAGATCCTTTAAGCTGTTACTTATTTATTGCAAGTTTACACGCTTCTTCTGAAGCGCGAGATGAGCAAGTCAACAACCCAACCGACAATGAACCAAAACTTCTTCCTACTTCTTTAAAAGCACCTGCAAAAGTCTTAATGCCGACCGCACACGCGGGCGCTTCAGATGTTCCTGCACATAGCGATAATCGGTTAGAATTACTTTTGCATCACGCAAAGTATACGTGAAATCGTCATCGAAGAGGAGACGGTACTCCCATACTCTTTTTTCCCAATTCGGAATATTTGCTAAGCTCCAAGGGTCATCTGCTCCGGGATGAACGTAAGTCTCACTCACACCATCCGGAAGCTTATATAACTTCTCAAGAATACTCTGTTTAAAGCTCTCATAGGTTTCTTCCTCCAGCTTAACGAAGGGATGGGACAGCAGGTAATCCGGGATCGGTACACCGAAGGTGTCCGCAAGCCCGGAGGCAAGAGCTACGGGTCTTTCAATATCGGATAGTGAACTGAGAAGAGGGTCTTCTTTATAGATATAGCGGAAAAATCGTGAAGGCAGACCCCAGCGTGATATTGTCCAGAACATCTGGGGCAGAAAACTTCGACCCGTCTCGATCCCATACAGACTCCCCATATGATTATCGACATGGCTTATCTGGATTCCGGATTTCTGAACCAGATCATACTGAGCATGGATCTCCCTTATAACGGCCTTCGTCTCAGCCCGCTCTTCAAACTCTTTTACCGTACGATACTGGTACCCAGATTCATCATGAAGTGATGGATGACCTGTTAAACTGCTCCATCGTAAAGCCTCAAATTCGCTCGTCAGTGTTAGATGAAGTCCTACATTTGTCTGATGCCGCCTGGCGCTCCAGGCTGCTGCTTCCTCAAATCCTGGAGCCGGAGCCATAATCGTAGCTGACGATGCCTTACCCTCCTCCAAAATGTGCATAATAGCCTTGTTCATCGCTGCACTCTGACCGAAATCATCACAGTTTATAATCAGTCTTTTGTCCATGATCAATGGAGCCTCCTGCTTTATGATGGAACTGAAATTTTGTCGAGAAAGAGATCAGAACAGAAATGAGAAGTAGACCAAATGGAATGACGCTAATCAAATACCGAAACGTTGATTCAGGATCAGACCCCGGATTATCTCCGCTCTCATAGCCGAATATCATACCGACCACGAAAAAAGCTAATGCTGAGATAAGTCCACTTGAACGGGTAATGAAACCACTAACCGCCGTATATATACCTTCTCTTCGCTGCCCGGTTACCTCAGCGTCTTCGTCAATGATATTGCCGCTCACCATGGCTGGTGTTACCAAGAACCCTGCAAGCCCAAATCCTACAGCAATCCCTGCAGCCACACCACTCACAAGATCGTAACCGAACCAGAGCGGAATAACCGATAAGCCATACACTACAAGGGATAAACGCCACGCCTTTACCCCATCCATTCTGCGAATAATGAAGTACCAGACAAAGACAAGCGGTATGACAGAGACAAAAACAGCTGCAAGCAGGATCGATACCTGTTTCTCCGGGATTTGTAGAACATACTTAGCATAGAAAGGAATAATAGAGCTAATAAGTCCATTCACCGTCTGGGCAAATGAGTTCGAGATATTGAACACCCAGAATTTCTTGTTCTTTAGCGTCTGACGAAATGCCTCGTCTAGCTTAAGCGGTTCACCCGGCATCACCTCTGGCTGCTCCCTGACACTCATCATGCATAAGAACATAAACACACCGAATATTAGGGCGTACAATATCGACATATTAGAGAAGCCCATCATGCCAAACAAAATCGGAGTCAGGGCTGTTCCAATGAGCAGGGCAACCACCTGATAGCCTTGCTGAATTGCTGATGCTTTTGCACGGATACGATCACCGCGGAATAACTCCGGGAATAACGCGCCATAATTCACCCATAATACGGTTGCCACAGCCTCATACAGAATGAGTGCTACCAAAAACCATGTGAACAAACCATTCTCCGATAACCCATCGGGAGGTGAGAATATAAGTATGAACGTAAGCATAAACAGTGGAATGGCACCGAACACCCAAGGCCTGCGGCGTCCAAAGCGCGTCTTGGTTCGATCTGACCAATACCCGAATAAAGGATTGTTGACGGCATCCCAGATGAGAAAGATGGTTCTTGCCAGTGTAGCCAGTCCAATACCAAGCCCCAGCTTATCTACATAAAAATAACTGTAAAACGAGCTAAATGCCTGACTTTGAACCATCATCGCAAACATTCCGAGCGAAAATGCATACGGGGAATTCATCCACCTGCGCTTCATGCGCCTTCCTCCTATACGGTAAGATCAAGGGTCGAGTATGCTGTACAGTATTCGTCTTTCACCCTAATTATTCCTTCGATTCCTTTGATTCAACACCTAAACGACAACACCGGCAACGAGAAAGAAGCCTGACCGCACGCGGTCAGGCTTCTTTCCAGTCTTACTTAGTCCTACTTACTATTTCAAAACAACAACCTTAACAGCGTTGCCGATTGGTGGCAGGCTCTTAGTCAGTGTAGGACCGAAGAAAGCAAGGACCTTATCGTCCTTTTTCAGTTCGCTTGCCTTCACTTCTTTGCCGTCTTGATCCACAATTACCGTTTTATCAGACAGGTTAAGAACAACCTCTGATGGAGAAGCTTCCGTCATACCAAAGCCCTTAACTGTAATTTGTGTGTTATCTTCGTTAGGAGTAACCGTTCCTGAAGTCCCGATCAGATCCTTCACTTCGGAATCCTGCTTCACTTTGATCTCGGAAGCATACGTTTGACCTGGCAGACTCATTGTCATGGCAAGGCTGTGTACCACTTCGATATCAAGACCGAGAGACAGATCTTTAAGTGCGATCTTCTCACCTGCTGCATTCAGGATAACCGTATTCTCGTCCACATTCAGAATAATACCGTCTTGTCCTGCACCATTAATATGAACAGCCTTACGGTTCTCATCATTGTGAACTGCAGTAATAACACCATTTGCTTTCATTGTCTTCGCTTCCTCTACTTCCGATCCCTCGGTCGTAATGGCTACACGCGCACCTTCAATAGCTACACCATGGTGAAGCACATCGCTGAAGTATTTTGCTGGTACATAAAGTGTACCTGCGCTGTTTACTGGAGCCGTACCGAGTTTCACGAGCATTTTATTTTCATTATACTCATCTTTATCGGTCTGTACGAGACTCCATACAGGTGTATTCTCTTTCGTAAGCTCAGCGGAACGGTCCTCTTTGTTCCACTTGATCTCATAACCTAAAGCTTCTGCAATTTCACGAAGAGGGAGCATAATCTCCTTCGTCTTTTGATTCATAAACCCGGTGTTTTTTGCATCCTTACCATTAATGCTTACTGCATAATTCGTAATGGCTGAGATCAGCTCGGCTTTCTGAGAATCTTGGTTCACATCCGCGCTTGGTGCTGCATAAGCCGCTCCACCGGATACTGCCAAAGCTGATACTAGAAGTGCTGCTGCTGACTTTTTAAGATGTTTCTTCATGTTTATCATCCTTTCTAAGTTGTCATAGGAAGTAAGATCACTGGATCGCTTCAAATCTATTGACGCAACACCCTCGCCCGATGTTGCACTAATTTACCAACTAAATTTCCTTTACAATAAAAAAACATAGATTACACTGTGATTGCAAGCATTCTTCATCATTTTAACCATACTAGACCCTACTATAGACAACATATTAGCGAAGGAGGTTTGTTCTACTATGATTAGAGACAAAGCACCCCTTATCCACTTATATAAACGAGCTAATGCCGAGATGAATCATTCCTTAAACCATATTGAGCAAGCAGATCTTGCGGTACATATCCACTATTGGGGGTTCATGCCTCAGCATTTTGATAATACAGAGCACAAGCATTCATTCTTCGAGGCTTGTTATGTAATGGCCGGACATGGGTCTTACATTGAAGATGATATCCAATATGAACTGGAGCCTGGTACTATCTTTCTTTCTAGGCCTGGTAAATTGCATCATATCAAAAGTCAGAAGGGCCTCTCCCTATGCTATGTTGCCTTTGAGCCAGAGGAATCGGCTTGCAGCGAAATGTATAGACATTCGTTCGAATTGCTCGCTGAGCAGGGCACACCTGTAATCCAAGAGACAGCCATGCAGCCGACCTCGCTATTATGGGATTCGCTCTTAGCCTTGTTTGAACCGGGGAAGTCCTATCCGTTACTTGCCTTGCAAAGTACAGCTGTGTCATTAATTATCTCCATCCTTGTCGCCCATGCTCCAAAACTACCTATTGAATCCGATAATACAAAGAAAACCAATGAAGGGGCCGCAATCGTCCATCAAGCTGAACTGTTCATTAAAGATAATCTAAGCGAGCCTCTAACACTACTGAGGGTCGCAAGCCATCAGCATATCACACCCAGACACCTGACAAGATTGTTCAGTAAATACAGACATCAGTCTTTTGTTCATTATGTTCAGGAGCAGCGTGTGCAAAAGGCTAAGGATCTTCTTCTCAACACAGACAGGCAGATTAAAGAGATCGCAGCCGTATGTGGTTTTGAATCTGTACACTACTTCACACGCGTGTTCACAGCGAAGCTCGGTGTGACCCCCGCAAGATTTAGACGTTCACAATTTACCGAAGGACGATTCGATTCATCCCCTTACTAATACTCCCCCATGTCCTTATTGTACAAAAAAGCTTCCTCATTGTATAAAGACGTCCCTCCCTACTCCCTCTACAATAAGAGCGTAAGCTTAGCAACGGAGGGGGAGGACTTATTATGACAACTATATCAACCTTTCAATCACATCCAATTAACCATGTGGACTTCCAGGACAGACCTTTATTTATGAACAATGGTGTGGATTCTTGGTGCTCACTTGTGATTTCTACTTATAAAGAGCTGCAGGACACTCGGCCTGTTCGGATCATACTCGACGGGACCCATGGGGCTGATTTCTACACCTTACTCCGTCCACTTCAACAAGCTTGTGAAGAAGAAGGGATTCCTTTCTCCTATGACTTCACATCCGATTATCTTAAAGAAGAATCAGAACTACGGTCAGAAATGGCCCCGTATTTAACAGATAATCGTGCATTCGGCTATAAGGGCAACCATGTGCGCCCTATTCAATATTTCCAGACGGATGCGAAGACATCTCTGGCGCAAAGAGCTATTGATGTCGACAGCAAGGTCGGCATCTACTTATTATGCGGTCCGGGAGCAGCTATGTTAGCTAGCAGAGAATCTGATCTTTATTTCTTTGCTGACTATTCTCGGGAAAATCAACAGCTGCGACATGCAGAACATATGGGTAGCTTTGGTTTCGGGCAATCCACGGACAAAGTGGAAACCTATAAGAACTGCTTGTTTCTTGAATGGCCCGTATGGGAATCTTACCGCCGTGAATGGTTGGCATATTATACGAATCGCCTGAATCAACAGGCATATTACATGGATTTAAATAACCCTGTAAATCCAGTATTTCTTCCCGTAGAAGCTTTAAAGGATGTTTTGCTCAAGACTGCTCAGCAGCCGTTTCGTGTGAAACCGTTCTTTGCACCCGGCATCTGGGGTGGACAATATTTGAACAAATTAGTTGATCTGCCTAAAGAATGGCCTAACTGCGCATGGAGCTTTGAACCTATTGCTCCGGAGAACACACTTCTCCTCCAAGTACAAAATACAGTTGCCGAGTTACCATTCACCTTACTTATGGAAGCGGCACCTTACGACATTATGGGACAGCGCAATGTGGAATTATTCGGTGATTATTTCCCGATTCGATTCGACTACCTGGATACCATGGAAGGTGGAGATTTGTCCCTTCAGGTTCATCCCAAGCAGGCATATGTCGAATCACAATTTAACGAGCATATGACGCAGCAAGAGTCCTATTACATTATGAAGAATACGCCGGGAGCCAAAGTATATCTTGGACTTAAAGAAGGCGTAACAGGGGCAGATCTACTTGAAGCGGTTGAACGTGCGCATCAAGACGAAACACCTCTTGAGTTGCCTTCCTATGTGAACGAGTACCAGTCACAGATTGGGGAGCTTTATCTCATCCCTCCTGGAACGGTTCATACCTCCGGCAGAAACAATCTGGTTCTGGAGATTTCGTCAACGACTTGGTGGTTTACCTTTAAAATTTATGATTATTTACGTCTGGATCGAGACGGCAAACCACGCCCTCTAAATGGTGAGCATGCCAAACATAATATTAACGACGCTATGGATACGCCTGCTGTAGAACAAGGACTGATTGCTCAGCCTAAGGTTGTCAGCAGCCAAGGCAATAACGCAGAGGAATTACTTGGACAACGCGATGATCTTCTGTTCCAAGTTAACCGACTTTCTCTAGAAGATTCATGGCAGGGAGATACGCAAGGGGAATTTGTCATGTTCAATCTAGTCGATGGTGAGCGGGTTCGTCTCGTGCCTATAGATAACGAAAAGGCAGCGGTTGAATGGGGATACGCGGAAGCCTATATCATTCCAGCAAGTGTTGGGAAATACCGACTCGAGAACCTATCAGGTTCCACGTGCACACTTATCGTTGCTAGAGTCAATCCGAACTGGAGCCAGCCCCTTCTTCCGCCTTCATGGACCTCATCCAAGGAGACCTCCGATGTGTTCCGGTAATGAACGAAGTATGGCATCCAGAATGCCTGCCGTAATCACACTGGCACTGGATGCTGGAGGAACAGTTATCAAGGGCGTACTTCTCGTCAATGGGCAGATCATACAAGGATCATTCCTTAGTCGACCTTCCCAATCTCAAGATGCTGCGCCTAGCATTATTTCTAGATTGGCTAGCGTATGTCTCGAATTACTGGGCTCCTATATCTCCACTTACGGGCCTGTATTCAGGGAAGATACAATCCAGATCGGATTCGCTTTCCCTGGCCCATTCGACTATACAGAGGGGGTCGCACTCCTTCAGGGTGTTGATAAATATGAAGCACTGTATGACCTGTCTGTTCGCAATCTACTCCAAGCAGAATTCACGAGACTGAAGCAGACATCTTCGGACCAAATTCCAGACGCGCTAGCTTCTGCGGATATACGCTTCGGGAATGATGCCCATATGTTTGGTTTAGGTGTCAGCCTGCGCTTCCCTTGCGAAAGACTAATCTGCTTAACACTTGGCACGGGACTCGGTTCATCCTTTATTGAGAATGGACAGATCGTCCAAGACAAGAACGGCGTTCCACCCAGTGGTATGCTCTTCGCTGAGCCTTACCGCGACGGGATCATAGATGACTATTTTGGAAGAAGAGGAATTCTGAAAATGGCCTCGGAACGTGGCAAGATCTCCAACATTTCTGATGTTGCAGACCTTGCACTCGCAGCTCGTAACGGAGACGAAGCTGCTCTGGATCTATTCTATGAATACGGAAGAAGATTTGGAGACATGTTGCTGCCTTATATCGCTACCTTCCATCCACACCGAATCGTTCTTGGAGGACAGATATCAAGTAGCTTCTCTCTCTGGGAGAACGAGGTGCAGAACGCTCTTGGTGAGACATTTTCTATTCCATTCCTTCCATTACAAGACGGAATGTCCGCCGTATTTCAAGGGATTCATCAATTGTTCGAGTAGCCGATTTAACCTATATCTATCATCTTCCTTATCTAATACATCGGGGGTTATCTAATATGAGTAATTCAATCAAAGACGAACCTAAACCGGTCCGTCCCTGGACAATCTATGTCATTCATCATTCACATACGGATATCGGTTATACAGAGCGTCAGGAAAGAATCGAACAATATCACGTCGATTTTATTCGCCAAGCATTGAAGATTACCGATGCTGCTCACAGTGGCACGCATCCTGAGTGGAAACCATTCCGCTGGACATGTGAAACCTTCTGGGCTGTAGAGAAGTTTCTTGAAGAAGCGACACCTGCCGAGAAGGAGGCTTTTCAGCAGGCAATACTCCGGGGCGATATTGAACTATCCGGTACCTACCTGAACATGACCGAACTACCTGACTTTGATCTACTTCTTCGTAATCACGCCAAAGCCCAGCAGTACGCAGCGTCGTTCGGCCACCGAATCGATAGTGCAATGACCGCAGACATCAACGGATACAGCTGGGGTTACGCTTCAAGCTTACTTCAGAACAATATCGATAATTTATTCTCTTGCATCCATACGCATCACGGAATGTATCCGCTTGGGCGCAAGCAAACTCCATTCTGGTGGGAAGCTCCAGACGGTGGCAAGCTGCTCGTCTGGAACGGAGAGCACTACATGTTCGGTAATGAGCTAGGATTCTGTCCAAATGCACTCGGTAAATACATGATTAAAGACGAACTCGAGCATTATCTCATGGAACCGAAGCCGCGTCATAACGATATCGCTTCTTTACGAATCAATCGATATTTATCGAATCTTGAACAGGAGAAATATCCATATAACTTCGTACCGATCATGGTATCTGGTCTTGGAACAGACAATGCATCGCCGAACGCTGAGATTGCGGAATGGATAACCGAGTGGAACAAACAATATGGTGAGCAGGTGACAATTAAGCTCGCTACTCTGTCCGAATTTTTTGGTGTACTGAAGCAGGAAGACTTGTCCTCCATACCTGTACATCGGGGAGACTGGCCAGATTGGTGGACTGACGGGGTTGCTTCTACAGCGATGCATACCCAGATCTACCGCGATGCCCAGCGTACACTCCGTAAAGTGAAAAGCTTAGACCCTAACCATGAGACGGCAAGCCTATCGGAAATTGACGAAGCAGCACAGGCACTGACGATGTATGCAGAGCATACTTGGGGATATCACTCTTCGGTGTATGAACCATGGCACCCGCAGGTACAAATGCTCGAAGTTCGCAAGCAGTCATATGCGGCTGAAGCAAGTAAATTGGCTCACCGCGCATTAGATAAAGTACTCGTTGCTCGTCACGGTGCTCTACTTGCCCCTCATCGACCAATGCGCTATGAGGTCATTAATACAGAATCAGCAGAAGCAACGCTACTTGTAAGCATTCCGCTGGATGGTTGGGAAAATGTCATTCTACAGAGCGAGTTCGAGCTTGTTGATGAAAAGACAGGACAATCGATACCATACCAGTTGTCGCATACACAAGTAATCGTTACGGAACTGACGCTCTCGCCTGGAGAGTCACGCATCTTGCATATTCGTTCGCTCCAGAAATCGGATGCAAATTCGCCTTTTGCAAAAACGGTCACTGCCCGTAATATCGAGCCCATTCCATGTGAAGGAGTATATGATATCTGGTCTCCACCTGCATCAAATTCTCCAATTACAATTGGTGAGGATTTCATTGAATCGAAATCCATGAGAATTGAATGGGCACTTAACGAAGGTATCACTGCATGGATCGATAAGACTCTTGCTGCGAATTTACTGGATGTGAACCGTAAATACGAGCCGTTCACTCCTGTTTATGAAGTGACGCCTGCTCAAGATGAACACAATCCTTCCCACGTACACGCTACACGTTCTCGCATGGGGCGTAATCGGAAAGGAACCAACGTTCAGCGGGATATCGGCCGACTCAGTCAGGTAAAAGTACTGGAGAATGGACCTTTGTTTGCACTTTTAGAGCTAGTATTTAAGGTGAAGGGCCTCACCTACTATGCCCTTCATATTAAAATGTTCGCCAACCAGCCTCGTGTTGAGGTGTCCGTCCGTTTCCATAAGGACAGTGTCTGGCTTCCGGAGAACGTATATGTTGCACTTCCATTCTCTATGGGCTCAGATGCAGAGCTGTATGTAGAAAAAGCGGGCTGTCTCGTTCGTCCATGGAAAGATCAGCTTCCGGGTAGTTGCCTTGATTACACCGCAGTACAGGAAGGATTGTTCTGGTACTCGGCTAAGGATCAAACTGCGCTTGCCGTTTCGATGACCGATACACCGCTTCTACAGCTCGGTTCGATTGAGCACCAGCCTCGGAAGCTTCATATGATGCAAGAAGAAGGTAGCAAGCCTTCCACGTATGCATGGATTCTTACGAACTACTGGGAGACGAACTTCAAAGCTACTCTTGGCGGGTTCTATGAGTTCCGCTATGCCGTAGAGCGTCATCACAAGGTTGATCCACAGCAAGTGACAGGCAAGCTCCATGCCTCCACTGGGCAGTTTACGGTTCACCGGATTCGTTCTTAGAATCAACAAAATAACAGGGTATTCCCAAGGTCGACTGACCTTGGGAATACCCTGTTTGTGTTAAATCGCTATGGGAACGAAGTGCCTATAGTAACTACTCTCTCCGCTGCTTCGCGCTACCTACATTTAAACCCTATACCAAAAAAAATCGCTCATTAATAAATTTAGAGTGACTTTGATCTGCTACAACGGAGAGGGCGGAATCATTCTGGAGAAGTGTAGCGGTCGCCTTTGTCCCCGGATTTCATCACTTACAACAAAATTCAAGGAAATCAGGGGGCAACAGCGATCGGAAGAATGATCCGCACTCGTAGTGACTGAAGAGCTAAGATTAATAATGAGCGATTCTTATCCCTTGATCGACCCAGCCACCATGCCCTTCATGATCTGCTCCTGCAGGATCAGATAAATGACGATCGTTGGAATTACCGCTATCGCCATCGCTCCCATTGTAAGACTGTAATCCGTTCCGAAGCCGTCTGAGAACAGAGACAGACTCAGTGGCAGCGTCTTCAGTGCTTGCGAATTAATGAACACAAGCGCGAAGGAGAAGTCATTCCAGAAGCGCAGGAAAGCAAGAATAGATATGGTCGCTACAATTGGGGTACAGAGTGGCAGGATAATCCGCCCGAATATCCCCCACCAACCGTTTCCATCAATCATGGCCGCTTCCTCAATTTCTCTTGGAATCGAAGCCATATAGGCCATCGCTAAGAATATCGCAATTGGCAGCTCAAAAGCCGTATACGGCAGGATCAGCGCGCCATAAGTGTTAAGCAGTCCTATCTCTTTCATCATTAGAAATAACGGAACGAGTGTACTATGGATCGGGATAAGCATACCGGCCAGAAACAGTGCCATCACGGCCTTTTTGAAACGAAACTGAAACCGGGCCAGTACATACGCTGCCAAGACACTGAGTACAATCGTTAATGCAACAGAGGCAATCGTAACGATCGTAGAGTTCATGAGCGCCCTTCCCATATTCCCCATCTCCCATGCTCGGAAGATGTTCTCCTTCATCCATACCAGGGGCAATCCATAGGGATTGTTGAAGAAATCCTGGTTTGTCTTAAATGCGCTAATAAACAACCAATACAGTGGATACAGCGTAAGCAAGGCGTACACTAGCAGCAGCAACTTCAAGGCTCCGGATAGTCCTCTTGCAGCTAGCTTTCGGCTAGGGGATACGAGTTCTCCAGCTGTCTTCGTTGAAAGTGTCTGTTGTTTCACAGGCCCCCTCCTTTCCATCAACTTGCTTTCTTACGAGTCAGTCCATAATTGATAAGCAGCAGCAACGCGCTGATGATCATAATCATGGTTGACACCGCAGAGCCGTATCCATACCGGTAAACATCAAATGTATTATTGTACATATAAGTAGCAAGCAGTTCCGTAGATTGAGCCGGTCCCCCGCCTGTCATCACAATGACATGATCGAATGCTTTCAGACTTCCCGAAATGCAGAGAACCATGGTGACGACCACAGTCCCCCAAATCATGGGAAGGGTGACTAAGATGAGCTTCTTCCAACGTGTCGCACCGTCGATTTGGGCTGCATCATTCACCTCAGGGGAGATATTCTGCAATGCTGCAATAAAGATGACCAAGTACGGACCGATGTTGCTCCAGTTGATTGGTATAGAGATCGCCAGCATGTTGAACTTCGGATCAGACAGCCAGGCTCGTGTCCAAGATTCGAGCCCTATAATCTCCAGCACCTTGTTCGCAAGTCCAAACTGCGGATGATAGATATAACCCCAGATCAGACCTACGACAACCGTTGATAAGACCATAGGCATGAACACAGCTGAGCGAATTAATCTGGAGAAGAATGAATTCTTAAGCAGCATAATTGCCAGTATAAGCGCAATCGGGATCTGACCTACAAGCGATGATGCCACGATAATTAGGTTGTTACGCAGCGCCCTCCAGAATATCCGGTCATGTAGAATTTCGTTATAATTGCCGAGGCCAATAAACTTGGCCTCACCGAGTCCTTTCCAGTTGAAGAAGCCGTAGTATGCCGACCAGAAAACCGGAATGATAACAAATACCAGGAATAGCAGAAGCGCCGGAAGCAGAGCTAGAGCAATAAATCCTTTACTTCGAATAGCTGTAGGCACTTAAGACTCCCTCCTTTCCTCTGACACCCTTAGAAGTCTCATTATTCCGATGTATATCTGGCCTGTGCATCTTGAAGCTTCTTCGCCACGCTTTCAGGCGTTCCACCCATCATAAGTTCCTGTAGTCCATTATTGATCGCTTCACCTGCTTCAGCCGATAAATACGCATCGTATACAGGGGTAATTCCTGTCGTCTTCACCAAGTTAAATGCTTTGTAATAGAGCGATGTTACTTTGGCTTGATCAACATCCGTGTCGTACATCACCATCGAGTTGCTTTCCGCGATCGCCTTTTGCGCCTCAGGTCCACTAACTGTATAGATCAGTTTCAGGGCAGCCTCTCTTGCAGCACCTTCGGTCCGTTTGCTCAGTGCAAGGCCACCGCCTGCTCCACCCGTGATGGTGTTCGGGTCGCCTTTGCCTCCTGGAATTGCTGGCAGAACGGTTACTTCAATGTCCTTCATCTGATCTTCTGTTGCAGAAGCTGCCAAATTCGTAAGGGTCCAAGCACCGCTCACCATCATCGCTGCGTTGCCTTGAATGAAATATTGCTCGGCTTGCGTATTATCAATGCTATTCGCACCTTCTTGGAACGCTTTGTTATCTACAAGCTGCTTGAAATACCCCAGTGCTTCCACGAATTCAGGGTCCGTAAACTTCGCACCTTTCTGCGCTGCGGCATTCTTAAACCATTCCGTTCCTGTTACCCGATCCGCTAGCGAGCCAATAATCGTTGATTGTGCGACCCATGGAGCTTTATTACCTAGGGCAATCGGTGTCACACCTTGATCATTAAATGCCTTAACTGCGGTCATCATTTCGTCCCAAGTTGTTGGAACTTTAACGCCGTGTTTATCGAATAGAGCTTTGTTGTAATACAGAATTGAAGTGGCCGACATGGCGAGTGGAGCTGTATAAATCTGATCTTTCTCAAACATAAATGGATCAAAAGCGCCTGGCAGGAACTTATCTCTCCATTCCGAATGCTCATTCAGTACATCCGTAATGGGCTGGAGTAGCCCGGCTTTATACAATTCCGCCGAGTGGCTTCCTGCATAAACGAACATCAGGTCCGGCAACTCATTCGCAGCAGCAACCGTACTAAGACGCTGTCTGTAGCCGTCTACTGGGATCGCCTGAGCATCAAGCTCAACATCTGGATTATCCTGAGCGAATTGCTCGATGAAGCTTCGTACTGTCTTAGCCCGGAGATCATCGCCGGCAAAGTTATGCCAGACGGTTAGTTTGACTTTTTCTCCTTTGTTAGCGGTTTCAGGTTTCGGTTCAGTACTTCCGGATGACCCGCAACCAGCCAAGATCATAGTAAGCATAATTAATACAAGACCCATTTTTTGTATTGATTTCATCATTGACCCTCCTTGATTACATGAATAACCCTAGTATAGAAGAGGAGGCTGTAGGGCCGTAGGGGACATATTTCAGTCCATAGAGGGTTAAACTTCAGCTTTTGCACGATAGTCAGAAGGAGTTAGACCCGTGAATTTTTTGAACAGTCTGTTAAAATATTTCAGATCTTCATAGCCCACTTCATTCGCAACCTCACTAATCTTAGCTGGCGTTTCCCGAAGCAGTGTCATGGCTTTCTTCATCTTGGCCCCAGTCACGAACTCGATATAATTCTTGCCCGTTTCCCGTTTGAATAACTCGCTAAAATAATTCGAATTCATATGTACATGCCTTGCGACCTGTTGAAGTGACAGACCTTGTCCCAGATGTTCATGAATATAGCTAACCGCTCGCTGCACAGGACTCATGCCAGATATCAGCTCAGTATGCCGCGCGATAATGGATTCAAAATGCTCTTGAAGTACATTCTCTGGACTTTGGGTAAGCTGCGTTAGATCCAGCTTCAATCCATTCGG
The DNA here is from genome assembly GCF_058781425.1 of Paenibacillus sp. FW507-14B1B. Taxonomy (NCBI): domain Bacteria; kingdom Bacillati; phylum Bacillota; class Bacilli; order Caryophanales; family Paenibacillaceae; genus Paenibacillus; species Paenibacillus sp. FW507-14B1B. Next base: position 358,089 of record NZ_JBYSWS010000003.1, read on the forward strand.
TGGTTCATACGTACGCCCAATGGACTGCACTGCTCGTTCCAGCCAGCGATGACCTGCTACAATCAAGGTCTGCAGATACGCCTGCACAGAGCTCGGTGTCGCCTCAGGGTCCTGCCGAAGATGTGACAAAAGCTCCGCAATCCCCCTCTTCAGCACCAAAGGGTCCTCAGCTCGAAGCCATGCTGCAAGCTCTTTCTCCTCATCCATCGTACATACAGACCTCATACCTTTACGCTCACGGATATCTTCATATCGTACGTATCCTTTGTGCCCCAGAAGCCATCCATATGCCGACGTATCTCTAGCCGTTTCGAGCGCCATTCGTAGTTCACTTACGTCCGCAGCGGCTTGCCCACTTGCGGCAAAGGTAGTGCAGTTAAGCTCCTCCTCAAGCCCTCGCAGCTCACATTCCAACCGAATGCTTCCCTTCCGGATCGCCTCAATTCGAATTACGAGGAGAAGTCCATTACTCCACTCAATCCACTCACATCCATAGGGTAATCGTCTGGTCAGCTTCTCACCCAACATCGGGTAGAGCTCCTCATGCACAGAAGACTTCTCTTCTCCAATTGAATTGTGCCTTAAGGAGATTATCCAGACCTGCAGCAAATGCTGTCCTGGTGTAATGCTCAGTTCAGGATATCTATCCCATAATTCGGATACCGTTTGCTCATCTAGATGTGAGTCTGTCGTAAGTACCCTTCTAAGAAAATGGCGGTTAACTTCTCGTTCTTGTACCCTACCCGCCTCATCCCCTTGCCTCCGCTGTTCAATCCGGGACTTTGCCCGAACGGCTGCCTGCAAAATTTCATCGGGTCGACTTGTCTTGAGCAGATATTCGCTAACACCTTCCCGCATCGCCTGCTGAGCATATACGAACTCATCGAAGCCGGAGATCACGATCATCTCTGTATCAGGGTGCTCATTCATCACTTCGCGAGCCAGCTCCAGCCCGCTCATCCCTGTCATTCGTATGTCCGTAAAAATAATGTCCGGCTGCTCTTCGGTGATGCGGTTCAAGGCTTCCTCCCCTGATGCCGCTGGTCGCAGCACCGAAAATCCGCAGCTCTCCCAATCGATCACCGTACTTAGCCCCGTTCGTATAATCACTTCATCATCCACAATGAGCACCTTCATCCCCTGCTCAACTCCCTTCACTTCATTATCGATGTCAAACTCTCCATCTTTACAGGACTGGCAGCGTAAACATCACCCGTGTACCCTGCCCTTCCGTGCTCTCAATTCGCAGTACAGATTCCTTGCCATAATGAAGATATAGCCGGTTGTTTACATTACGAAGACCGTAGCTTCCTTGGGGAGGTCGTTCTTGCTCATGAGCGGGATGCAGCTCCAATTGAGCACGCAACCAAGACAGACGTTCATCATTCATGCCAACACCATCGTCCTCTACCGTAAAATGAATGCCGTCTTCATCACAGCTTGCATGAATCGTAATGGTTCCTACTCCATCCCTCTTTAGAATCCCATGCAGCATCGCGTTCTCGACCAGCGGTTGAAGCAGCAGTTTCAGCATCTTCTGTTCAGCTATCGAATTATCCATATGCACATGAAAGATTAGCTTATTAGGATATCGGATCGATTGAATGTTTACGTAATTCCGGACATGTTCCATCTCTTGATGAACAGAGCAGTACTCTTGGCCATTATTCAGACTAAATCTTAGAAAATCACTGAGTGAGCCGACCATCTCGGCAATTTTACTGTCTTTATTCATCAAGGCAAGCCACTGAATGGAAGACAGTGTGTTGTACAAAAAGTGCGGATTGATCTGTACCTGAAGTGCCTGCATATCCGCCTCTTTTTTTAGAGACTCACTGAGCTTCACTTCCTCCGTCAGCTTCACAATCCGCGAACTTAGACGGTTATAACTGATAACCAGCTGTCCCACCTCATCAATCGTCGTAACAGGAATTGCCGGCAGCGGCTCCTCAGGACTTGAGTTTTTGAGAAACTTGGTCAAAGTGGATAACGGTTTTGTAATTTTTTGAATTAAAAAAACAACGAGAAAGACAACCAGTAGCATTGCAACTGTGACGGCAACGGCGGTTAGCGTCAGAACATATTGGTTCTGGGAACGATATTCTGCTGCCGGAATAATACCAACAAGCTTCCAGTTCACACCGGATACGGATTTATAGAGCACCGTCTTCATACCAGATCCTTCTCCATAGTTCAGCGTTCCGCTTAACCCCTCCATCTTCTCCATCCCCGGATAGAAGGTCGATAGTGAAATATTTGTCTCCATATCGGGCGGGCCAGCAATAATCCGGTCATGCTCGTCCAGCAATAGGACAAAACCACTCTTCTCCAGTGCCGCTTGTCTAACTTGATACGCAATCACGGCCTGGTCCACATTGATCTGAACATTTCCAATCAGCTTATACTTATCCGTACTACGTATCGGCCTAGCTAGGGTAATGACCTGACGCATTCCATCCGATGTCCACTGTCGGTGGACGTTAGACCACCATTTGGGATGTTCCTTGTAGTACCCTGGCGTTTCCTCTGTAATGTCAATAAATTCAGAACGAAGTAGGGACTTATGAGATATCGGCTGTTTCGCTCCAAGGGGCTCGATAATAATATTGGCGATGTAACCTTTCGAGAAGGCAAGATTCGTTAAAAAACTAATAATGGATGTCTGCTGTGTATAATTACTCTCCCTCTCTCTTGACTTTAAATAGCTCTGAACCTCGCTATGCCCGATTAGAAACAGCGACATATTCTCGACATCCTTCGCCATGGTAACTAAGTAGGCATCGAGCTGGCGCAGCGTGTTCATTCCTGATATTTTGGCCTTTTCCTCAGTAATACCGCCCGCCATATTGTAAGAGAACAGCCCAAGGAAGAGCAGAGGAACCATTGTTGCAATAATAATAAGCAGTGACAGCTTATGTTTGAGCGATTTACCGAGCCATCTTTTCACACAACTTCACCCCAATTTCTAAGTACCTGCATTCCTATACATGTCGTCTTCTTCGCTCTTTTTTCTGGCAAGCGCTTACAGTCTTTCGGTTTTTAAAATCTATCTTAGAGTACAGTGGTTATCCGAGTAAATGATTAGTTGATGAATGATTAGGGATAAAATCGTCCAGTCGATGCGTAATTCTCCTGAAAGCGATGGCAATGTGCGTTCAATTTTGCAACCTGTCCCCATCTTCGTTAGACTTGTGAATAATAGATAAGAGTTGCCATCCGAGTAGGATGAGAACAGAAGCGACCCTATCGAGATCAGCGTAAAGGAGGCTTTCAAATGGAACAGGCTATTTTGGATCAAGGGGCTCAAAAATTCGGCAGATCCTCTTATTCCCTGCATAGTCTCGGGGGATTTAGCGAGAATGTATACGAATATATCGGTGAGGATGGTCACCGGTTCATTATGAAATTTCTAGATGCATCCAAATACAATAAAGCTTCCGTCATCAGAGAGCTGACATGGATGGCCTACTTAGCAGAGAACGGGTTACACATTGCAGGATCTATAAAATCCAGGGACGGTCTTCTCATTGAGGAAGTATCTCATGGGACGAAGCAATATTATGTCATCGCTTTGGCCAAGGCTCCAGGTAAACCACTGACAGATCTGGAGTCAGGTTTCGACGTGATCGAACAATGGGGACGTGGTATGGGCAAGATGCATACGCTTGGTAAGAGCAATCCTAATTCATTCGTTCATCGCATGTCCTTCCCGCAGTGGAATGAAGGGTTAATCTTCACAGGTACATTCCCTGAAGCCGCTGGAGAAAAGGTGCATGTAAGATGGAATGAATATATTAGTATTCTAGAAACGTTCCCGAAGGACCGGGACAGCTACGGGATTATTCATAATGACCTGCATCATAATAATTTTCATGTGGAAGACGGCGAGATCATCTTCTTCGACTTCGGGGATGCCGGATATCATTGGTTCGCTTACGATATCGCTATTGCCATCTATCATGCTGTACAGACCGTTCCTAAGGAACGTAAAGCCGAGTTTTCCGTCCGCTTCATCGACTCCTTCATGAATGGCTATCTTAAGGAGAATACACTAAGTGAAGACTGGATCAAACGGATTCCCTTCTTCATGGATTACCGTAACACGTATTCCTTCATCTACTTCTCGAAGTTCGTGAACGAAAGTGAAATGGATGAGCGTACGAAGAATTATCTACTGAAGATGAAAGCCGATATTGAGGAAGGCACGCCGGTTGCTAAGCTATTTATTTAAATGTGATGATCTACACTATACAAATCGCTCAACAAAACTCAAACAGGCCGCTCAAGGATAACCCTTGAGCGGCCTGTTTTTTACCTTTTCGAGCAAAAATGTGTCTCCTGTAAGAGAGTCTCCTCAGCTTAATGATCTCACTTACAGCTTTACAATTTTTCCTGTATCCTGTGATTCGAATGCGCCCAAGATCACGTTCAGTGAACGCAGTCCTTCCTCACCGGAAATGGATGGAGGCGTGTTCGTCAGAATCGAATCCACGAATGCATCAATAACACCACTTGGAACTTGCTTCTCATTCGTTGCCATCGCACCGACTTTGTAAGTCTCCACTGTACCATTCGTCAGTTCAACGATAACCTCGTCCCCATGGACTGCACCAATCTTCATTACCCCGTTCTCACACCACAGCACTGTACTGTTATCGCCGGAACGGTAGTGTGTCCAGCTTGCCATGATCGTTCCAATTGCACCACTTTCCATACGGACGATACAAGTTGCGTTGTCATCTACATCGGTTCCTTCTTTATGAATGGTACCGATGAAACCAGCCACGTCAGCGATCTCGTCATTCAGTAAATAACGGATAAAGTCGGATTTATGCACACCAAGGTCACCCATTGCACCCATAAGCGCTTCATCTTTGCGGAAGAACCAGCTATCTCGTCCATCAAGGCTCCAACCCTCAGGTCCACCATGACCGAATGAAGTACGGAATGTAAGTACTCTTCCAAGCTTACCAGATTCGAGAATTTCCTTCGCTTTAACATGTGGAGGCATTAGACGCTGGTTGTGTCCCACCATTAGAAACACGCCATTCCTACGAGCAGCTTCAATCATTTGTTGTCCTTCTTCTGCTGTCGTAGCCATCGGCTTCTCAACTAATACATGCAATCCAGCGTTCGCTGCCGCAATACTCATGGATGCGTGCAAATAGTTAGGTGTACATACACTAACCGCATCTAGTTTCTCATTCTTTAGCAGTTCCTCATAACTTGTGTAAGCTGTTCCACCATATTGTTCTGCAACTGCCTCTACGCGCTCCTTGTTCGGATCAGCAAATGCAACCAGCTCTACGTTAGAATTCGCGGCATACTCTGGAATATGTCTACGCTGTGCGATAGCACCACAGCCGAATACGGCAACTTTAATTTTGTTCATAATGAATGGTCTCCTTTAGGGGCTAGATTAAAATTGATTCAGATAGTTATTCTTCAACCAGTTAAGGCTATTTGATACGCTCTCTAGTGGAGGATTCTGACATACATCTTGCTCCACGATTAACCACTGCGTTCCTGCATTGGAAGCAGCTTGAATCACGGCTGGCAGATCTACGGATCCTTGGCTCAGCTCAAGCGTCTTCATCTCGCCTTGATCGTCCTTACTGAAGTCTTTCAAATGAAGAAGCGGCAGCCGACCTGCATATTTCGGGATGTAAGCTAGCGGGTCCTGACCTGCGAATTGTACCCAGCACACATCCATCTCAACTTGAACGGCTTCCGGAGAAGTAGCTTCATACATCGCATCGAACACGAAGGAGTCGCCTACTTTATCTTCAAATTCAAAGGCATGATTATGGTAACCAAACACCAGACCTTGTTTCCGTGCTTCCGTTCCGACGTCCTCTAGAAATGCAAACAGACTCTTCCAATCTTCTGCACTCGAACGATCTTCAGGTGAAACATAAGGACACATCATATATTTGGCACCGATGGTTTTTAGATAATCTATTTCCTTCTGAAGGTCCTCACGAAGCAGATGCAATCCAACATGACTTCCGATAGCTTGAAGTCCTAGCTCTTGAAGAAGCGTTTTCATTTCTTCTGCTGGAATATCTCCATAACCTGCAAATTCAACGCCTTCGTAGCCTAGTTCTGCTACCTTGCGTAGCGTACCTCGGAAATCCTGCGCAGTCTCATCACGCAGTGTATACAATTGCAATCCGATCCCCATTTTTCTCATAGAAGGACACCTCTATTCAAAGTTTAATTTCATTGCTCTATTTGATACCATCATACATGGGACTAAGCTACAATGAACATAAACTATATTGTCAAAACATGAACTATCTGCTTGTTATTTAGGTTGGAGGTAATATGATGACCGAAGCTAGATTACTAATATGCGATTACTCATATCACAGCGAACCCTATTGCAACAGCCATAAGAGTGGCTTGACCACCTACTTGTTCCGCCTGCAAACGGAGGGTTCTTGTGTGGCGAGCTGTAACGGCAAGGATTATCGTCTTCAAGCTGGAGATTTACTATTACTTAAACCTGGAGATGAGTATGAGCTTCGAGTAACGGAAGAGCAGAGTGACGGACGTATATCCAGCGGGGATTATTATATTTTTTGCGATGGGGATTGGATTGATTCTTGGTGGAGACGTGTGAAACGTCATAAGGTCAATCACATTAGTATTGACGATCACCTGCTAGGCCTATGGAGACAACTGCTCCTTGAGAAAAGACGTGGACCTGAAGAGGATTTAGAGTTAATCGGGTATTTGCTTCGGGGACTATGTGTTTGTCTGGATCGTGCGATTACGGAAACGAAACCCGCGGACCGTTCTGCATTCACGGCGCTACGCTTAAAGAGATTTATTGAAGAACACGCTACCGTCACGTTCAAACTCGAAGAGGCGGCTGCGCATGTCGGACTTAGTCTATCCCGCGCCGTTCAATTGTTCAAAGCATGCTACGGCAAAACGATGATCCAGTATGCACTGGAAATCCGGCTAAACGCTGCGGTCGAGCGTATCAAGTACAGCTCGATGACACTAGAAGAAATTGCTGAAACCTGCGGCTTCGCAAGCTATTCGTATTTCCACCGGGTGTTCCGTGCGAAATATGGTATGGCCCCCGTAAAGTTTAGGGAAGCCGAAACGGCAGTGACTGGGTCGATAGCAGGTTCGAGCGAACTCAAATGATAACCTTACATTTTTCCCCTCCTCACCCTTCAAGAATTATGTTAAAGTTAGATTTAAATTTCTAAATTGTGGAATAAAACAGATTTTCTACTATAAGTAAGATTCCAGAAGGAGGTGGGATGAAAGTGGATATGGGATTTTCCATGTTTGGTTTGTGGCCGGCTCTGATGTTCATTGGAAATGGACTGTTCATGCTGCTCGGCTTATATGCACTGTATCTTCTCATTAAATTTTTAATCCGGGCTACCACAGCGGTAGAGCTCTATATTGATGAAAAGAGAAATCGGCGGTATTGATTCTAGAACAGTAGAAAGCCCCGGGGTCCCGGGGCTTTTGTTACGCTTCGTCTACCTGTATTTCATGAAAGCTTTGTGCTTCTCTATTACTTCAGGTGAGAATACATATTTATCATTTGCAATTATTGTGTTCACCCAGCTATCTTCTAGGTGATCTGTCTTACTTTTCTCCCTTATCTGATTTAACTGATCTATCGTTTCTGATATCATTCGTAAGCTCTGGAGCTCCTGTTCCGATAACTTGAGATATTCCCTCGATTGTTCTTCCTCTACGGCCGATGTTTTCGATAAATAGTCGATGAACCCAGCATAGTCTTGCAACATTTCTAGTAATGGATACATACCAATTACTCGATCCCCATCCCATTCATGCAAATTTGCATATAACTGGATTAATTCTTGATACGAATTGAATAACTGCATGAAAGACCTTTGCAAATAGGATGCTTCATCAAGATACATCTTTTCTTCAGCAATCGTTTGGTTTAATGAGAAAGAAATAGAGCTAATTTTGTCGTAATCAATAAAATTATTGTGAACTACAATACTAGAAACCTGATTCAGTGTAGCCTCTGTTTTAGTCATTTTATGATAAGCGTAAAAGTTAAATAATACGGATATAAGAAGTAACACTAGTAGCACGGGTTTAAGAATTTTACTGTGTCTTAACATGCATACCCCCCTTGACCAAAAGATCATTGTATTTATTATACAATATATTCCATTAGACTCGTCCTTTCTCTACCAACTTATTTATTCGCTCGCCTGGATATGGTAGATTAGAGTCCGTAAAACTATTCGCTTTTCGGGAGATGGATTCATTATGAACCTTATCCAGCCGCTGGATGATCTAGAGTGGCAGACACTCATACACAATACAGCCGCGTACTTTACGGATCTGACGATCAAGCGCGGATTTCAATATTACAAACAAGGCCGGGTAGGACAGTTAGATATGCCCAGTGAAGAGAGCATTAGAGCGATCGTTCGTGGAACTGACGATTATTTCGTGAACCTGGTTCCCGGAACACTTGAGGATAGCCGCTGTACCTGTCCGGTCAGACATAAGTGCAAGCATATGGTAGCCGTTCTGTTGGAAGCTGCGAGCAAGCAAGGGCGCTCTGTTCACGCGCTCGTAAATGCGCATTCCACCACGCTCATCCGGGCTGGTGTGACATCTTCGGACGAATTAGATGTTGGCCCGAATTCAGCCGCGTCTAAGAACAGACAATCGGATGATTTTCCAGCGATTCGGGAGCAAGCGCGCAGTCTACCGGACATGCCCATCTCAGATTGGCATCGACTATTTGGTCAATGTGTCGCAGCACTTAGAATAAACACCTTAAACTCGCTCTACTCCAGAAATGCGCTGGAGGCCATCTACAGCATCAAGCCTTCCCTGACGGGGATCATGGAGCCGTTATTCGAGCTTCACGCCCGTCTCTTTGTTTTGGATAAGCTCGTCAAGCAACCACCGAATCAGGGAATTGGCTCCGGCCTATTTATGGGCTACCACGTTCAGATCGCTGCAGATGATCTCCAGAAGGATATTGACCAAAGATTCGTCTCTGGGCAATTTTCCTTTCAGGGGGATTCCGGGCAGTCACCACGCGTAAGCGAGACGCTAGCTTACTTGCGAAGTAAAATGCTGACCGAATCACGATATCATCCTTTTTTCTCCCATATCTACAAACAATTCTGGGAGTACGGGCTCCATCTTCATCAAGGGGATACAGAGGTCTATGCCGATGAGCTACGATATTTAAAATCAGCTGAAGCTGAACTTGGAAGTGCCTATTCACGAGCTGCCGGCATGCTTGCTCAAAGTCTGATGCATTTTTACCTTTTACAGGACCAAGAAGCCTTTGATTTACTCCGTGCAGCCGATAAAGCACTTCTTATCCAGCCAGAGCATCTGATCCATTACCTTGAGGTGCTTTCTCAAGCGAAGGATTGGACTCGCTTAACCAAATGGCTAACCGAGACTGGACCACTGCTAGCCAACTACCGAAATCATAAGCTGAACAGCTATATGGCTTACTGGGATCAAGCTGTTCAGGAGCTGCCTGAAGCCGAGCAATACCTATGGGACACGCTTGTGGACATGCTACCTCACTCAAGGGACATCTACCAGGAAACGCTGCTTGCCCACGGAAAGTGGCATGAGTGGATGGACTATCAGCTCAGTACAGGACGGGAACCGTTAGAATTCCGTGTCAGCGTCTTGCAACCGATTGAAAAGCATGCGCCTGAACTGTTGCTGCCCTTCTTCCATCAAGCCGTAGAACGATACGTCCTGCAGAAGAATAGATCCAGTTATAAATCAGCAGTTAAGCTGCTTAAGCGGCTGTCCAAGCTGTACAAAAAAATGAAGCAAGAAGAACGCTGGGAGTCCTTCATTACCACATTCGCTGGACGACACAGCCGTCTTCGGGCACTTCAGGAAGAGCTTCGGAGAGGAAAACTGATATCATGAGCCATCATACCGAAACCATCACCGTCCAGATTACATTAAGCGCCTATGGAGATGCGCTCATCTATGGCTCATCTCTAACGCAAAGCTACCTGTCTGGGCAATATTTGAAGCAGCGACTATTCGCTTGGCATGAAGAATCCATGTATGGAACGGAGCTGGAAGTCCAGCAGATTCAGGATGTTGAACTTGTACTGCTGCCTGCAGAACAGGTCATTCCTTTCTTTGCTGGAATGAAGCTGCTCAGTCATATTGAGTGGGTGTGGGGGGATGAAAGTGCACCTTTTATTCAGCTTGCTCCCATGCTCCTTAAATGCATTGAACAAAGAGCCTTTGTTCCAAGCTTTACTGCCTATCAAGCTGGAAAGCTACAGTGGACTTGGGACCCAGAGGCCATCAATCCGGAAGGACGTGCTGTCTTAGCACAGTTAGAGGATGATCCCTTACTTGGAGAAGGATTAGGCGCGGCTTTCTCCGCCGCTGTCTTCGACATATGCTATGGAACAGAAGCGGAATCCGCTGATTTACGCCGGGAATATCCTCTTCTCTTCGCGAGAGATCGATCTGCAGCAGCTGGAATGGATGCACAGTCTTGGCTTATTGCTATTGGCTGGAAACCGGACACGGCTCCCTTCCGCCCACTCCTTCAACTACTAGAACCCGATGAGGAAGAGACGGAATGGCGGCTTAAGCTTGTCCTTCAAGACAAGCGCGACCCTGCTCTGCTCTGTCCCGTTCGGCTGGCAGACGACGGCAGTGCCTATGGCTCTTGGCCAGAACTATGGACACCGCATGTTCACGAGCGGTCCGCTGCTTGGCTTGAGCGCCTGCGCGCTGCGCTCCCCGCTCATATGCTAAGTCACGGCGAAGAAATCATCAGCTCCGCTTTATCCGATGAAGCTGCGTGGCAGTTCCTGACAGTAGACAGCCAGCGTCTGCTTCAGACGGGCTGGCAGGTACTTCTTCCAGCGTGGTGGGAAGCAGCTACTCGTAAGAAGCCGAAGCTTCGCGCCAAGGTTCGATCTGGAGAAGGCAGTGAGCGCAGTGCAGGAAATTCACTGTTCGGACTTGACTCGATCGTTAACTTCGATTGGCGCATTGCTATTGGCAATACCAGCCTCACCGAAGAAGAGTTCGCAGCCCTTGTCGCACGGAACGAGCGACTTGTTCGTTTCCGCGGACAGTGGATCGCGCTTGATCCTGCACTGGTGGCCCAGATCCGCCAGGCCATGGCAGGAATGGATTCATCGCAAGGGTTGTCGTTCCAAGACATCCTTCACCTCCACTTACTCGGAAATGAAGATGCACCGGATAACAGAGATCAGGAACCAGAAGAGCAAGATCCTGCACGCATCAAGCTAGAAGTTGAGCTGAATGAGCATCTGGTAGGACTGATCAGTCAGCTTCAAAGACAGAACGAGTGGCCAGAGCTACCTATACCGGAAGGCCTTCAAGCAGAGCTTAGAACATATCAGCGTGAGGGGTATGCTTGGCTTGCCTTTTTGCGGCGTTTCGGACTGGGTGCCTGTCTTGCTGACGATATGGGACTCGGCAAAACCGTTCAATTCATCACCTATTTGCTACATGTGAAAGAAACGACGACCGATCAGGAATCAAGGCTACCTTCGCTTCTCATCTGCCCAACCTCAGTGCTCGGCAACTGGCAGAAGGAGCTAAGCCGCTTCGCTCCATCCATTCGGGTTATGCTTCACTATGGAAGCAAACGTTACAGTAGTGAGGAATTCCAGGAGGAAGCAAGTCATCACGACATTGTCCTGACCTCTTACGCCACCGCTACGCTTGATCAGGAGCTGCTTAAAGAGTTCAAATGGGAAGCGATCTGCCTGGATGAGGCTCAAAATATTAAGAACGCTCAGACAAAACAATCTATGGCGGTCCGCAGCATCCCGGCGAAGCACCGTATTGCGTTAACCGGCACGCCTATTGAGAACAGACTGTCTGAGCTATGGTCTATATATGATTTCATTAATCCGGGATATCTCGGAAATCTGAGGGCCTTCACGAACCGTTTCATTCAAGCAATCGAGAAGGATCATGACGAGCAGAAGACGGCCGATCTGCAAAAGCTAGTGAAGCCATTCATGCTTCGGCGCAAGAAGAAAGACCCGGCGATCCAGCTGGATCTGCCGGAGAAGAATGAGATGAAGACATATATTCATCTTACGACCGAGCAAGGCGCGCTCTACGATCAGAGCGTGAATCAGCTCATGGAACGAATGCAGAAGCTGGAGGGGATTGAACGAAAGGGTGCCATTTTGTCGGCACTAACGCAGCTGAAGCAGCTGTGCGATCATCCGATGCTGTTGACCAAGGAAGCACTTCCTGAAATATCGGGGGCTTCCGGAAGAATGCTGGATACAGAGACGTTAATCAATCGTTCCTCCAAGTTGGAACGACTTCTGTCGATGGTCAAGGAACTGCGTGAGGAAGACGAACGATGCCTTATCTTCACCCAGTACATCGGAATGGGAGAGATGCTTCAGCAGGTATTGCAGCAAGAGCTTGGCGAGCCTGTGCTCTATTTAAACGGAAGTACTTCCAAGACCGCACGTGACCGGATGATAGATCAATTTCAGTCACGCACACTGCCTGCCGCTGAACAGCCGAACGTCTTCATTCTCTCGATCAAGGCAGGCGGTGTCGGCCTCAACCTGACGGCTGCTAATCACGTCTTCCACTTCGACCGCTGGTGGAATCCAGCCGTTGAGAATCAGGCGACCGACCGCGCCTACCGCATGGGACAGACGAAGGATGTGCAAGTGCACAAATTCATCTCCCTCGGTACGCTAGAGGAGCGAATCGATGAGATGCTGGAGAGTAAGCAGCAGCTCAGTGACAACGTCATCTCAAGCAGCGAAGGCTGGATTACCGAGTTATCAACCGACGAACTTAAAGATCTATTTACGCTACGGAGAGATTGGGCATAAATGTATCCCTTACCTCTAAACGAGCCTTTAGAAACGTTTCTAAAGGCTCGTTTTTTTAATTCATTGAGTTGATATTTCAAATGACCACGTTATTGTAGAAATTTGTCATGTGCACTATAATAGAAAACTGCGGAAATTATTGGATTATATCTAGTAATATAACCGGAATTTTATGAGAGGTAGGGGCTGATTATGAATATTGGAAAAACTATTCAACAATCGTTGGAGTTCAGTCAAGAACTCGATTTATTGCACAAACATATTTCATCCAATGAGCTGAGAGTACAAAAAAGTGATTCCTTCGATAAGCAAGTCATGCTGCTCGAACAATATTTGGGTGAAGATACTTTTCAATCTACATATAAAAAAATGAAAAGAGTTAATATCCTTTCCGGTTTGTTCGCCCTCCCTGTCCTGCTAATAATCGCTGCGGCTTTTATCTATGGACGCTGGATTGACCGGGATTATGATATTTTCGGCTTTTTCGTAGACAATCCCGTCTTGTATATTGTGCCGGCTGCACTAATTGTAGTGACCTTGGTGCTGGCTGTGGCTCATTCTTCAATTCGGAAGAAGCTGTATGGCCGGATCTACCACGAGTTGAAATACAAACTACAGATGAATAACGCCTGAATGCGATTTCGTTTACATATTTGTATATCAAACTGACCGCAGCAAAGGCTGGATTACCGAGTTATCAACCAACGAACTTAAAGATCTATTTACGCTACGGAGAGATTGGGCATAAGGGTTACCCTTATGCCCTTTCTTCTGTCAACTGCCGCATCTTCGCCTCTGTATTCGTATCTGGCACAGGCGTGTAGATACTACAGCGTAAATTATCGTTTCCATAGACATGAAGGGATGTAAGTTCAAATATCATTTTTCCGGCTTTCGCATGTCTAAATTCAAGATTCCCCTCAGGGGCATAGCTGACTTGACTCTGCTCCCACATACGAGTGAATTCGGGATGCGCCCTCTTCATTTCATCTAGAAACAATTCGTACCACTTATCCTCCACGTATTGTCCATAGTACGAACGAAACATCGCGAGAAATCCGCTTGCAAACTGATCCCAGTTCACTGCTAGACGCTTAAATTCCCTACGCGTGAACAATAGACGAATCATATTTCGTTCCTCTGGCGGGATGCGTTCAAAATCCATGAACACTTGAGCAGCAGCGCTATTCCACCCAACAATGTTGCACATCCGGTCAGAGATAATCGCAGGACAACATTGGAGTTCTTTAATAATTCGGTGTAGGGATGGACTCATCTGAGCCGCATCCAGTTTATGCGTATAGGAGTTCGTACTTGATTCATAGGCTAGCGAGAACAAATATTTACGCTCATCTACGCTGAGCTGCAGTGCGTTAGCTACACAATCCAGAACCGATGATGAGACTTGTATGTCCCTCCCTTGCTCCAGCCAGGTGTACCATGTTGTACTAACGCCAGCGAGTTGCGCCACTTCTTCTCTCCGCAGTCCTGGCGTTCTTCTCCGGGTCCCTGCTGGTAAACCTACAGATTCCGGGGAGAGTTTGGCCCGCTGGGATTTCAAAAATGCTGATAACGCTTGAAGACGGGGTTGTGAATTCATCATGACCTTCCTTTCCTATCCCTTAATGGCAGGCACTAATTATACTAGGATAAACCGTATCTTGTAATAGGATAACACACGTGACATCATAACCTTATGAATAACACGTTATATATTCTTGGAGGTTGATCATATGGAACGAGTCGTGATCACAGGTATGGGGATCATTTCGCCACTTGGTAACGATGTAGAAACATTCTGGTCCCAACTGGTACAGGGACAGTCTGGCATTTCACATATAGAAGCTTTTGATACAACGAAGCAAAAGGTAAAGATTGCGGGGAGCGTTCGGAATTTTGATCCCATTGAACGATTTGGTGTCAAAGAGGCACGGCGAATGGACCGTTTCTGCCAGTTCGCACTTGCAGCAGCAGATGAAGCCTTTAACAGCTCTGGACTCCAGCTTGATCAGATCAATCGAGAACGGATGGGTGTGTACATTGGCTCCGGAATTGGAGGAATTCAGACCTTAATGAATCAGAGTGCTACGCTGTCATCACGCGGACCGGAGCGGATCAGCCCCACCCTCGTTCCGATGATGATTCCGAATATGGCGGCTGCTCTAGTGAGCATCAAGTACGGAGCTTTAGGCTCATCCCTAGCTCCAGTAACCGCTTGTTCAATCGGCAATACCGCCATCGGAGAAGCTTTCTTTAACATCCAAGCGGGAAGGTCCGACATCATACTGGCAGGAGGAACTGAAGCCGCAATTACAGACATATCCCTTGCCAGCTTCGCGAATGCAACGGCCTTGTCCACTCGAAATGATCAGCCATTGCAAGCGAGTCGCCCCTTCGATACAGGACGGGACGGGTTTGTTATGGCTGAGGGTGCAGGCATTGTCGTATTGGAATCTCTGACGCATGCTCTCCGTAGAAATGCAGTGATCTTGGGTGAAGTGATTGGGTACGGCGCAAGTTCTGATGCTTACCACATGGTTGCAACACCAGCGGATGGTCATGGAGCGGCCCGGGCGATGAATTTGGCGCTTGCAGAAGCTCATCTCTCCCCCGATCAGATCGACGTGATTAGTGCTCATGCAACGAGTACAGAGATTGGGGATCGTTCAGAAACGGCCGCCATTAAGCATGTCTTCGGACCGGATGCCTACCGTATTCCTGTAACAGCTAATAAATCGATGACGGGTCATATGCTCGGTGCTTCCGGCGGGGCCGAAGCTATCGCTCTTGTGAAAACCTTGCAGGAAGGAATCATTCCCCCTACCATTAATCTGGATACGCCGGATCCTGCCTGTGATCTGGATTATGTCCCGAATGAAACCAGAAGAGCCGATGTACGCATCGGCATGTCGAATTCCTTTGGCTTTGGAGGACATAACTCCGCTATTGTGATGAAGAAATTTGAGATGTAAGCTAAGGAATATAACTGGAACAATCCAGACCCCGTTTGGGGTCTTTTCTTATTTCCGAAAAAATTCTGCCACTGCGCAAACTTTTTTCACCCCCCCATACGTCTTGCCTGTGAAAACCAATTGCAATGGATCGCTTGCGCGCGCAGCAAAGGAGTGTCATGTGCACATGAGAGGTGGCCGGAAACAGGAAAAGCTTCTTATGGATTGTATTACCGAACATCAAGAGAGCGTCTACAGACTGGCCTACAGTTATGTTAAAAATAAAGACGATGCTCTCGACATCGTACAAGACGCAATCCATAAAGCATTCCTATCCATCGATAAACTACAAAATCAGGGTTCGATCAAGAGCTGGTTCTACCGCATTGTCGTCACAACCTCTCTTGATTTCTTAAGAAAACAAAAGCATGTACATGTTATGGAAGATGAGATATTGGAATCATTCCTGCCCGGTCAGAGTGATACGTATCCCAATCTAGATCTAACCGAATCCGTAGATGATCTGCCGGAAAAATACCGAACGGTCATTATACTCAGATATTTTGAAGATATGAAAATCGAAGATATTGCGGAAGTCATTCAGGAGAACACCAATACGGTGAAGACCCGATTATACCAGGCATTGAGGCGACTGCGGATACGTTTAAATGAAGATCAGCTCAAGGAGGTACATCCTCATGGATGACAAATTACACAACATGAAAAAACAACACGAAAACATTCCGATTCCAGACGAATTAAATAGCATCGTCAAACGAGCTATCAAAAAGCGGAAACAGCGCCGCACCGCTGTGCAGTCTATTGTAGGCACGGCAGCAGCTTCCATCCTGCTCGTAACAGGTATCAATACGAGTCCTGCCTTTGCCTCTGCTGTTGCAGATGTCCCCGTCATTGGCAAGCTGGTTAAAGTCATTACGATCAGTGGGCATGGAGAAGGAAATGACTCCTCCGAAGCTCATATTCAGACACCTGCCATTACCGGCCTAGATAATGAACCGCTGCAAGAATCGCTGAACAGCAAGTATGCGGAGGAGAATAAGAAACTGTATGAATCCTTCAAAACCGAAGTGGAAGAGTTAGAGAAATCAGGAGACGCGCATATGAGTCTCGACAGCGGCTATAAAGTCGTAACGAATAATGAGCGTCTGCTAACCTTATCTCGTTATGTGGTAACCACTGCAGGCTCCTCGAATGAGACGCGGACTTACGACACGATCGACAAACAGGAGAATCTTGTCATTACGCTGCCAAGCCTATTTAAAGACGACAGCTTCATTCAAGTGATCAGCCAAAATATTAAACAACAGATGGTTCAGCAAATGAAGGATGACGCGAACAAGATCTACTGGGTTGAATCTTCCAAAGATGATCCTGTAACTCCTTTTGAGCACATCGCTAAGGATCAGAGTTTTTACATTAACGAAGATGGCAAGCTGGTCATTTCCTTCAACAAATACGATGTTGCACCAGGATATATGGGTGTGGCGGAATTCGTCATTCCAACGGAAGTACTCGCGGAAGTGCTCGTTAGTCACGAATATATTAAATAAATAGGAGGCCAATTATGATGACAACCCATAAAGCGACAACACCACTCAAGAAAAAATGCATTGCTGCTGGTTTAAGCGGTGTGATTCTACTGGCCGGCTCATGTGCGTTCATGACAGAGGTGCATGCGCAGACAACAGCCGAGCCTCAGGCCATTGCTCTTTCGAATCCATCGGCAATCCTTACCTACAAAACATTGAAGTCTGATGAGTCTGCACTCGTAACGAACATCCAGATCCCTGTCTTCCAAGGATTGAAGGATGCCAAATATCAGGCCCAATTGAATGATATTATCGAATCGCATGCCTCTAAAGACTTGGCTAACTGGAAGAAAGAAGCTAAGGAAATGGCTCAAATTGCGAAGCAAAATGGTCAAACCATGCGCCCATACGAACTTAATATTTCCTATGAGCTTACAGCAGATGGCACAGGAACGATCCCAAATCTGATCTCCCTGAAAGTGAACACTGAAATTACAACTGGCAACTCCCCTGCGCTACGTGTGGACACATACAATTTCTTAGATGAGCAGCAGGCTACTCTGGTTACGCTTCAGAATCTGTTCGGTAACGATTATAAGCAAATGATTGATTCCAAAATCAAATCGGCTATTGCAGCCGATGCAGAGAATTATTTTGAAGGGGAAGACGGCTTTCAGGGAATTGGCAACGACCAGTCCTTCTATGTAACTACCGATGGTAAAGTTGTTGTTGTCTTTGAGGAGTACAGCATCGCTCCGGGTTCGACCGGAACGCCTGAATTCACCTTCGACCTTCCAAGCACCAATACGAATGGTGAAAGTACTGTGATTAAGGCGAAATCCACGCTCACAACGGACGATGGCAAGGTCATGATTCCGCTTGCGGATGTGGTACGCGCTTTGCAATTTGACGTCAAATGGAACAACAAGTCCAAAACGGTTGAAGTCCGTAAAGATGCGATCTGGACTTCTGTAACCGTAGGGAAAGACAGCTATTTCTTCGGTAAAATGGCTCCACACAAACTCGGCGCAGCACCTGTTCTGCATGAAAACCACGTCTATGTGCCACTGAATTTCCTGACGGATATTCTTCATGCCGAAACCGTGAAGGGTGCAAATGGTGACATCACAGTTACTTTGAAATAAAAGTCAGCATTTCAAGCTCAATTTATGTACCTAAATATGAAATATAGAAAAACGCTCCCTTTCCTATGAAGGAGCGTTTTTTCGTGCTTTTAGAAAAGACTATGATAACTATTCCACTCAAAGTAGCGAAGACAACAGCGATTGGAACAATAGTCCGTCCGCGTAGCGTCACACAAATGTCAGGGTTACATTTTGTGCATTACTTAAACATATTTTTGACCACCATCATTAAATTCGAAGGCTTCTCCGCTAAACGCCTTGTGTAATACGGATACCACATCGTCCCATATGGCGTATAGCACCGGATACGGTATCCTTCACGGGCCAACTCAGCTTGATCATTCATACGCAGCCCATACAGCATCTGGAATTCGAAAGCATCCCTCGGGATGCATTGCTTAGCAGCATAATCTTTTACCCAGTTAATAATTCGGTCATCATGGCTCGCAATCGCCGTATACAGACCCTGATCAAGATGCTGCTTAATCATCTTTTTATATCGTTCAATGATGTCACTCATACGCTGAGATGAAATACTTGCAGACTCTTTATAAGCTCCCTTGACCAGTCGTAGATTAACACCTGCTTTCATTAACGCTTTTACATCATCATCTGTACGGAATAGATACGCTTGAAGCACGGTGCCCACGTTACTGAGTCCTTCCGCATGAAGCCGTAAGGTCATATCAATCGTAGCTTGCGTAAAGGAGGAATCCTCCATATCCAATCGTACGAAATTACCAAGCTCCTTCGCTCGAACTGCAACAGATTTTACATTGGTATAACAAGCCTCATGCTCCAAGGACAGTCCCATCTGTGTCGGTTTCAAAGATACGTTAGCATTCACTTGATGCTCATGAATCCCCTCCAACAACTTAATGTACTGGTCCCTGTATCCAGTCGCTTCCTCCAAAGAAGTGATCCCCTCACCAAGATGATCCAGCGTAACCATAACTCCTAGCTGATTAAGACGTGTTGTCTCTGTGAGTGCTTCCTCAAGCGTGTCCCCTGCGATAAACTTCCGCGCCATTTTCCTACCATATTTGAGCGTCAATCGTTCCACGATCTTGTTGCCGGCCACCGTGAGCAGTACTTTCCGGTAAAATTCTGTGCCGTCCATACCGTTTCCCCTTTCAGGTCCCTTATATGGTTAAGAAATGCTGTTTTCTAGGAAATATGCAGGAATTTTTAGGTTTTAATTCGGATTTCAGGTCATCGTTCATATTCTAATAGCAGTACATAAAAGGGAGGAGTCGTACCCCATGAGAGTCCCGTTTCGAAATGAACCGTTCACTGATTTCTCAGATAAGCTAAACTGCATGGCATACGATACTGCACTTTCGGAGGCGGAAGCCACCCTCGGGAATAGGTATCCCCTGATCATCGGTGGGGAAAGAATCGATACACAAACAACAGTCCTATCCGTAAACCCCGCCCGCAAAGATCAGATCGTAGGTGTGGTATCTCAGGCAGATACTGCACTTGCCGAGAAAGCTATTCAGACTGCGTCCTTAACGTTCGAAGCATGGAAGCTAACCGATCCACAAGAACGTGCAAGATACCTGTATAAAGCCGCTGCTCTCATGCGCCGCCGTAAGTTCCAATTCTCAGCCATGCTTACACTCGAGGCTGGAAAGACCCGCGCCGAAGCCGATGCCGATACAGCAGAAGCTATCGACTTCCTTGAATTTTATGCGCGCGAAATGGAGCGACTTAGTCATTCACAGCCACTCACGAGCTTGAGTGGCGAGGATAACGAACTGTATTACATCCCTCTCGGTGTTGGCATTGTTATTCCTCCTTGGAATTTCCCACTCGCCATCATGGCAGGCATGACAGCCGCCTCCATCGTCGCTGGCAATACCGTTGTCTTGAAGCCAGCCAGTACAACTCCCGTAATCGCTACTAAATTCGTGGAGCTGCTGGAAGAAGTGTCCCTGCCACCGGGTGTTGTGAACTTTCTGCCGGGACCGGGCAGCGAGGTCGGTGACTATCTGGTGGATCATCCACAGACCCGCTTCATCAGCTTTACCGGTTCGCGTGATGTGGGTCTGCGAATTAACGAACGTGCCGCACGAACAGCTCCCGGTCAGCGCTGGATCAAGCGGGTCATCGCTGAAATGGGCGGTAAAGATTCGATCATCGTAGATCGTGATGCAGACCTTGATCTTGCGGCGGACGCGATCACAGCCTCAGCATTCGGGTTCTCCGGTCAGAAATGCTCTGCTTGTTCAAGAGCTATCATCCATGCAGAAGTATATGATTCTGTGATCGAGAAGGTGGTGGACCGGACACGTAAGCTAGTAGTAGGAGATCCTGCGGAAGCAGCAACACAAGTCGGGCCCGTGATTGACGAAAAAGCATATCGTAAGATTCAAGAGTATGTAGAGATTGGACAGCAGGAAGGTCGCTTGGTTTATGGCGGTAATACCGGTGATCCGAGTGGGTACTTCATCGAACCGACGATTTTCGCTGATGTAGATGCTGGGGCGCGAATCTCCCAAGAGGAAATTTTCGGACCTGTGCTTGCCTTTACCAAGGCTCAATCTTTCGAGCAAGCGCTGGAGTTCGCCAATAACACGGACTATGGCTTAACAGGTGCGGTGATTTCGAACAACCGGGCCCATCTGGAAGCCGCAAGGCGGCATTTTCATGTCGGCAATTTATACTTCAATCGCAAATGCACCGGGGCGCTTGTGGGCACACATCCCTTTGGTGGCTTCAATATGTCTGGTACAGACTCCAAGGCAGGCGGTCGTGACTATCTCCTTCTGTTCACCCAAGCGAAGCTGGTATCGGAGCGCTATTAGTCCTTCTTGAAATTTTGTATGAATAGAAAAAAGGCCGCGTAACCCGCGGCCCTTTAACTTTCAATAGCATAAATATTTAATAGGGTTAAATGCCCGAGACTTCTGCCATCTTCTGATCCAGCATATGAAAACCCTTATCCAATCTCTCTCTCGGTATATCAGCATATCGATCGCCAATACTTATCTCACTATAGCAACCGCCCACACTATTATCCTTAAGATAAGCTACCATCCCCAAGTCTGCTTCTTGATAAACGCTCTTAAGGATCGGCTCCAGCTTCTCCTTAGGCAGCTCGAAATGAACGTGAAACATATTCGATACAGGCTCTTCTGGTAAGGTTGTAACAGCTTTACAGCGGTTAAAATAACCTGCCAGCTCCTTCGCATCCTCGTAATACTGCTCCATCCGTCCCACTCTTAGATCATAATAATAGTCTGAGCTCAGGATATAAGGGTACAGACTGATCAGATCTCCCCCGTGACGCCTTTTCCATGTTTTCGATTCATTCGTAAAGGTCTCCTCGCCCGCAAGGATAGCGCCTGCAATCCCTCCAATCCCTTTATAGAAGGAGATATAGACACTATCAAACAAGCTGCATATTTCTGCGGCTGATTTCTCATAATAAGGCACGATCTCGAATAGTCTTGCTCCATCTAGATGCAGCTTGATACCTTTTTCACGGCAATAGGAAGAAATCTCTTCAAGCTCTTGATAGTCAGGCAATTGTCCACCGATCTCCCGTTGCGGTAATTCAAGCAGTAGACAGGCTATATTTTCTTTCATCTGTAGAATATCATCCAGCTTAATTAAACGGTCTTGATCTGCTAACAGCACCGGCTCAATATGATGAAGTTCCTTCAATCCGTCCTCTTCATGTATCTCCAGATGGCATAAAGGATGGTATGCAACCTTCTTCACCCCTTGTCGATCACACCATATCCGCAGAGCAATCTGCTGTGCCATCGTACCGCTGGGGAAGAACACGGCACTTTCTTTGCCGAGAACATTCGCAATTTTGTCTTGAAAATCCTCGATTAGTGTACCCTTTCCATACATATCACTATTCAGGGTCCCCTCAAAGGACTCCAGAGCCTGCTTCAACACTTGAACATCTCTATTCCCGTGTCCAGTTATCTTGTAAGTGGTCTCATTATATACATCTACTAGGCTTAAATCTGTACTCATTCGCTTCACGCTCCTTTCGATATAAGATTAGTATTTCATATTATTTGAATGAAGGGAATAATACCCTTAAGGTTCCAGCTCGTCTCAACGTGAAAAAGCACAAGCACTATGATAAAATACAGAATTGCAAAGCATGCAACCTTAGGGAGGTTAACGATAAACATCATGCTCATTATTGGTATCGCCGGTGGTACAGGTTCCGGTAAAACAACAGTGGCCCGGTCAGTCATCGACCGACTCGGACCTGGAAAAGTAACGTTCATATCTCAGGATAATTACTATAAGGACAACCCTCATCTTACTTTTGAGGAACGTGAAAAGATCAACTACGATCATCCTTTTGCTTTTGATAATGGACTTCTGATTGAGCATCTGGAGCTTCTTAGACAAGGGAAACCTGCTTACGCTCCTGTCTATGACTTCACGGTTCACGCTCGCTCCAAAGATGAAACGCTGGAGCTGAAACCGAGAAACATTGTCATTATTGAAGGACTCCATGTGTTGTCTGACGAAAATCTTCGCAAGCTGCTTAACATTAAGGTGTTTGTTGATACCGATCCTGATGTACGGATTCTTCGCCGGGTAGTTCGTGATATCGAGGAACGCGGCAGAAGCATTAAGTCTGTCCATGATCAGTACTTGGGGACGGTAAAGCCGATGCACGAGGCATTTATTGAGCCTTCCAAGAAATACGCTGACATCATCATCCCTGAAGGTGGAGAGAACGAGGTCGGCATTCAGCTCTTGTCTGTATTGACCGAGAAGTATCTGACGGGCAACCCTTCGTTTGAATAAACATCAACCGCAAAAACCCACAGCATGAAAGCTGTGGGTTTTTGCGTTCTAGCACCATCCTTATCTCCTTAATATTCTAAAACATTCTAACTCTCAGAGCTCTGCTCCTTCTCTTCGCTTACTACACACTGTGAAACCGTGTGTCCTGAATCTTGATACAACGCTGCGATCTCGAGTGCCGTCTTCCGTACCTCTGCTGCGATATGAGCGGGCTCCAGAATGAGCACATCCGTTTTTAATTGCAGCAAAAAGCTTAAGACCCATTTCTCATGAGGCAAGGTGGCCCGCACAAGCAAGGAACCGTCCTCCAAGCGCTCAATCTCTTGCTCATCAAAATGATCAGCCGCATACACCCTAGCATCCCCCGAGATCTGAAGCACAAGATGAATCATCTCTCGTCTTCCCGGCTTCTCCCACGGCCCATTCAGAACGGAAAGCGGCATTTCACGGCGTTCAAAGTCATCTTGGAGTACCTGAAGACCACGAATTCGTGAAAGCTTGAATGTCCGGTAATCCTCTCGTTCTAAACAATATCCGTGCAAATACCATGCGTATCCTTTCAAGGCAAGACCCATCGGTTCAATGGTACGCTCTGTTTCAGTGCCTTGAGCATCTATATAATAAAAGGAGATTAATTTCCTATTCTTCACCGCATGATGTACCGATTCATACTTTAATCGTTCAGCTTCACTGTTTCTCCAAGGCGTAAAATCAACCTGTACTTGATCGCTGTCTGCAAAGCGTCCTTGCTCAGCATGAGCAACCAACGTACCTACCTTCTCAAGCAAACGATCTATATTAGTGGGGTCCATTGCCCGGGTTGACTGAAGACCACGAAGCGCAGTAAATAGGGTTATCAGCTCATCTAGCGACAGCATCTGCCGATCAAGACGGAAGTTATCCATAATTTCATAACCGCCTTCCATTCCCGTATACGATACAATCGGAATCCCGGCAAGACTAAGTGACTCGAGGTCACGGTAAATGGTACGCAGTGAAACCTCCAGCTTATCTGCGAGTTCCTGTGCTTGCACACGTCTACGGTTTAATAGAATCATTGTGATGGCCATGAGTCGTTCGAACTTCATTGATTCGCTCCCCCATTTTCGGAATCGATTTCTTTCATCATAAACCACATTTGTCCATATGGGGATAGATGATCAGGATGGAAATGATCAAGATGCATGTATCGAGACATGTCGCTATCATGCATCCTTGACCTTCATTAGTGAGAAGCGGCGTAACCGTCTTGCTCCGCTTCCGGATCTAGCTTCTCCTTGGTCATGACAAATGCGGAGACCAGCGCCAGAACCGCAGGGATAAGACTCCATGCAAACGTTCCAGCGATCGATGAAGACAGTCCTTCCGTAATCGTGTGAAGTGTGGAACTATCCATTGTTGAACGAATAGCTGGATTCAGCAATACATACGGATCGCTAAAATCCACACTAGCCGAAGACATGTTAGCAGCACCGTTGCTCCCAAAGGCCTCTGTAAGCTTGCCTGTGAGCGAATGACTTTGCAAAATTCCGAATATCGTAATGCCAAGCGTCATTCCGAGAGATCGGTTAAAGTTGAGTGTAGAAGTCGCAGCTCCCCGCTGCGCGGCGGGAAACGAGTGAATGGCAGCGCTGCTGAGCACCGAGAAAGAGGCGCCGATGCCGAGTCCGACTAGAATCATATACGCTGTGATGAGAAATCTCGGTGACGCCGTATTCAGGGCTGTCAAAAGTGCGAGGCCCACAATTAGAATCAACAAGGTTGGAATGAGGATGGAACGATAAGGAAACTTCGACATTAAGTATCCACCTACAGTCGCTGTCACAACCGAACCGACCATCATTGGAAGAAGAACGAGTCCGGCGTTTGAGGCCGTACCACCTAGCACACCTTGAATATAGATCGGAATGAACATAGACGCCGTCATGAATGCTGCACCGCCAAGCATTGCGACAAGATTGCTGGTCGTGAACAGTCTATTTCGGAACATGTGGAATGAGATAATCGGCTCGACTGCTCTTTTTTCCACAAATACAAGCAGAACGGCAAGGATCACAAACCCAGCGAACATAGAGATGATCTGCGGTGAATCCCACGCATACTGTTTGCCTCCAAGTTCAACGGCAAACATCAGACAGATCACAGCCCCTACGAGCAGAGTGGCACCTAAATAATCGATTTTTTGTCTGGAGTGTTCGGCCGATTCCTTGTAGAACAGCACAATGAGGAAGAAGGCAATCAAGCCGAGAGGAAGATTGATATAGAAAATCCATACCCAATCAACATGTTCTGTAATGTAACCACCGAGCAGTGGTGCAGCAATACTCGATAGACCGAATAGTGCACCGAACATTCCTGTCATTTTCCCTCTGTTCTCAGGTGCTACAACATCAAACATAATTGTGAAAGCGATGGATACCATCGCACCTGCACCAATACCTTGAACCGCTCTATATAGGCTGAGCTCAACGATGGACTCTGCTGTTCCGCACAAGGCTGATCCAATCATAAATACAATAATCCCAAAAACGAAAAACCGCTTCCGACCGTACATATCAGACAATTTACCGAAGATCGGCATCCCTGCCATTTCCGCAACCATATAAGCAGAGGTGGCCCAGACGAACTTATCAAGCCCTCCAATCTCACCAACGATGGTTCCCATCGCCGTTGCCACAATTGTGTTATCCATGGAGGCCATGAGAATGGCCAGGAGAAGTCCTGTAATAACAACTCCTATTCTGTTCTGTGATTGTCTCAACCTGAATCCCGTCCTTTGTGATCAATTTAATTAGCTTATGTTGTTTGTGTACACAGCATAATCCAACCTTGTTGACAACAGTATGGCAAGAATGAAATCAGATGATCTTCACCTGAAAAGCAGACCAAAAAACAGAGGCTTGCAGATTGGATCTGCAAGCCTCTGTTACAAGAGTACCTCTCATATGATTAAGCCGCCACCTGTGCACTTGGTAGCATATTTTTACGACGGTACATGGAAAGAACAATACCCATCGCTGCAAAGTAAAGTATTTGCGATGAACCACCTGCAATGAAAGGTATTTCAATACTCGCAAAAGGAACCATGCCGAATGCCATCAGAATTGGCCATAGCATATGAAAGGCGAGTACGGTCGTAAATGCAATGGTTACTCTTTGAGCAACTGGATCTTGGAGTAAAGTGGTCATACGCCAGATTTCTATCAAGAACAGCAGAACAAGCAATCCGATGATAATCGCAACTCCCCAGCCGAAGCAGTATATGAGATATGGGAATAAGGATTGACTCTGGATATAAGGCAACATATCGTTCCTTGCAGCAAACCCATGTCCGGCCCATCCAGCTGATCGTATTGCTTCTGTGGTCTGAATCAATTGAAAGTTCTCACCTTGCTTGGGATTAAAAAAAGATGATATTCGATCCTGCACTTGACCTACTTGCAAGAGAAAAAGAGTGAATAGTCCAACTACAGGCAGCCCCAAGATAAGCAATTGCTTCCTGCTCTTGTTAGCATACCAAGTTATTAATAAATACCCGATTACATAGATTAGACCGAGCGGTAAAGAACCACCCGTACTGAATAGCCACACCGGCACCAGGCCACGATACATCAATTGAATGAACATTTCGAACCATCCAAGCTTCCTTTCTCTTTTTTGACCAGCTAAAGACATGAGCAAAAGAAGAAGGGAAAGCGCCATCGCGTTGATGCCAAAAGGTCCCAGACCGAGATACGCCTTACTACCATTAATGCTCGCCCCATGTAGTAATGTGAAAACCATAAGAGCAAGTGTCATAAAGAATATCGCATCCGCGTATTTCAACAGCTTTCGGTAATCTGTGAAATAGAATCCCACAAGTACCAATAAACCAATACCTGTAAGCAAAGCCTTTTTCTCAACCGTATTAAAATAGTGACTCGGCGAAGACTGCGCATTAAACGCTGCAAATATACCGATGATGGCCATCAGTACAATAATCACAAGCATTTTCCAATTCAGTAACGGCCTGTGCGCATCTTGCAGATTTTTGCCGATAGCGACAGATGAGCCCATCTGATTTACTGCTTCCTTCAAAGCCGTCTCTTCCGAATTTCGAGCTGTAGACTTTCCGCCCGATCAGTGATATGCCCGCTTAACTCCTCCCGAATCTCGGGGTGGAGCTCCTTGGCCCTGACATGCCGACATACATCGTCTAGGAACTGACGAACAATAAGTTCCTTCTCTATCATCGATTAGCTCCCCTCCCCAATAACGGTATCTACAGCGGTTCGGAATCGTATCCACTCATCCGTCTTTTCCTTGATCTGACCTCGGCCAAGATCGGTTATCCGGTAATACTTCCGTTTGCGTCCATCGTGTTGACTCCAGTACGCATCTAACCATCCCTCTGCTTCAAGTGTGTGTAGTATGGGATAGAGTGTGCCTTCCTTCATCACAAACACGCCATTCGAGCTCTTCTCTATTTCCTTGATCAATTCATAACCGTACATTTCTTTTCGGCTCAGCACACTGAGCAGTAATATCGCCGTGCTTCCTTTGAGAAGTTCTTTATTAATCGCCAATGTCTTCTGTCACTCCTATACCTAGCAAATCTATGTATCGTTAATCTATGTATATATTAATAGCTATCCTCTTAAATGACAACCTTAATTCTGTCCTCATCATGAAAATAACTAAAATTAAATCTCACTTAAATATCTCTTCAAGCAAAAGCGAGCCGAAAATGATAACTTCAATCAAACATATAATTCCAAAAACTAACAAAATAAGACCTATCACAATCCAAGCTATAGCTTTCATTGATTTTTTATAGATTGCTTTCATGTCCCTCACCCCTTCTATTCCACATCCATAATTATACATTACTGGAGGCATTTAAAGAGAATCCAGCAAAAATACAAAATTATATCTCTTACATTTCAAAATTAAGATAATTCCTACTTCACATCCCCCTAGTTGTTGCATTATAGTTATGTGGAAATATATCCCGGTACCGACAGGAGATGCATACAGATTATGCAATCTATTAGCCCTCTCTACTCTCTCAAAATGAAAATGCTATCCACCATGATGCTGCTCCTCATCATTCCTGTTCTTACTCTCGGCTTCACCAGCTATCGAACTGCAGCTAATGAAACGAATGCATTAATACGAAGCGAGCTTATGAACAATGTCCACTTAGCATCCGAAATCATGACGACTCTGAACAAAAGCGTAACCAAAGGCAGTCTAACCCTGGAAGAGGCCCAGGAAGAATTCAAGCATCTCATTCTGGGAGAGAAGAGGGCGGACGGTAGTCGTGTCATTAACCCCAACCTTGACCTGGGAGAGCATGGGTACTTTTATGTACTGGATACTGAAGGTAATCTACTTGCCCATCCCTCTCGTGAAGGTGACAATATTGGTGATAGCCAGACAAGTGACGGACAGTTCTATATCCGGGATGTCATCACGTCTGCACAGAATGGCGGAGGATATACCTATTATTTTTGGCCCCTCCCCACAGATGCGAATGCTGAGGACTCCAAGGCATCCGAGGAAGCAGAAAAAATTGTTTACGCCGTGCAGAACCCTTCATGGGGCTGGGTGATTGCTGCCGGCTCCTATCTTCAAGATTACAATACTGGGGAACAAACCATATTACGAACCATCCTATGGACACTTGCCCTGTGCTTATTCATAGGCGCAGCCATCGTCGCTGTCTTTGCTCGCCATGTCGCCAAGCCGACCATCGAAGTGGCACATCGTGCGATGACAACATCCCAAGGCGACTTAACCGGAGAGCCTCTAATCGTACAAACGCGAGATGAGAATGGCTTAATGGCTTCCTCTTTTAATAAGATGATCGATAGCTTAAAAGATCTGATCAGCAGCCTAAAGCTAAGTTCAAGAACAATGAACAAGACCGCCAGTACGCTTCTGTCCGTTACACATAACACAACGGCGGCCGTTGAACAGACGACAACATCCATTCGAAAAGTTGCGGCTTCAAGCGATAGTCAAGCGTATAGCATACGCAGTGCATCATCAGCGATGGAAGATATGGCACTCAGTGTTCAGCAAGTTGCTAGCACTGCCTCAAATGCATTCGAAACTTCTTCCCGCACCTTGGATAAGGCTGAGTCCGGCATCCAATTAATTCGATCATCAGAGAAGCAAATGCAGGCCATCGTAGAGAAGATAGCTGATATGACAGGGTCCATCCGAAGTTTGAATCGATATTCTGAACAGATCACGAGCATTGTCACATCCATGAAGGATATCTCTTCACAGACGAATCTATTGGCACTCAATGCTTCGATTGAAGCCGCAAGAGCAGGAAGCAGCGGAAGCGGTTTTGCTGTTGTTGCCTCTGAGGTTCACAAACTAGCTATTCAATCGAATGAATCCGCCTCCGCCGTGGCGAATCTTATCGATACAATCCAACAGGAGATCCGTATTGCATCCGCCTCCGTACGCAGTGTCGAGACGGAAGCCGAGACGGGTGTTACATACATAAACAAGACGGGTGAGACCTTTCAAGATATTCTGGCTTTCACTCGGCAAACCGTGGAAGGCATCCAAGAGGCTTCTGCCGCAGCCGAGCAGATGTCCGCTGAAGCAGAGAGTATATCCGAATCATTTAGTGAGATGAAAGAAGCAGCCAATGAATCCTCTGTCGCTGCCCAGTGTGTTTCTGAAGCCGCAGAGGAACAGCTTATTTCGATGCAGCAGCTTAGTACTTTGGCTGAATCCCTGAATGCTTTTTCAGAAGAGCTTGAATCCATGTCTAATCGATTTAAACTGAAAGAATGACTATAATTTAGGGTGTCAAAAAGCTGTCCTCCGTGTAGGTATTTCTACCAAGAGGACAGCTTTTTCTGATGTATAATAGTCTATACAATTCCCCGCAAATACCTAAAATCCACGGATTGAAGTCCCCACTGTAAAGGGTATTTGAATATATCGACTATAATAATATGTAAGATTTGAGTAAAGACAGTTGGTTACAGTAATTACTCTAGATAAGGAGGAAACCATGCGAAATCTTAAATTAATAATCATCCCCCTTCTACTACTCTTGTTAGCATTAGGGACGATATCCACGAATGCATATGCTCAGGAAGATTCTACTTTGGATCAAGAGACGATAGATCGAATCAGGGACAGTTACGGATTGGACATGCCAGACCCGAAAGACTACCAAGACCCATTAGCCTTGTTAAGAGGGGACTTTGGAATGACGAGTTCCGCTGCGGTCGTTCTTCATCTTCTGTCCATTCCCATCCAGCCTATATCGTTTATGTTGCGTAATCTTGTGAATATCGGACAAGCATTCTAGTGTATAGAACAAAAAAAGAGAAGGCATGCATCGTTGGCCTTCTCTAAAAGATATAACATTATTATTCACACTCATTTTATCCCTATCTACTCTTTAATCGGAATTTCAAAATCAAGTTCAGGGATATAATGCTTAACAGCCTCTCCATCCTCATCTACTACAAACTGCCCCGATTTCTTATCGCTTATTTCATATTGATAGGGTTTAATAATCAATTTCTCAGGTGTCGAGGTGAACGGTTCAAATCGCATATCTGACATACGTTCATCCCCTCCAGATCCATTCCCACTGATCACTTTAATCTGATTTCCCTTTTCATCAAACACATCATAAGTAATGTTTGTCTTTAACGAATCAATAGCACCCGACAGAGATAGTTTAGTCGTAATATTAGTCGTTACGGGCGAGAGCTTGATCTTGCTAATCGTTAATGTGTATATTCCATGCTTTCTCGTTTCATTAGGTACCAATTCAATAATATTCTCATTATTCTTGACTACAGGTATAGTGAATAATAGAGGGGCTTTGGATTCCTCTACACTGAAACTAAGCGTTAGCTCAAAGGCATCTGGAAAAGGAATCCCCTTCTGATTTCGAAGATCCGAAAATTCGATAAATGTAGAATCATCCGTTGCTCCAGGCTTTAGAAATATACCGATGCTACTACCTTTATCGGAATCATACTTCCGTAAATCGCGACCGTTAATTTTGATATCAATCTTGTTAATCGCATCAATCAAACGATTATCATATTGTATATCGCTATCCGCTTTGGAACGCTCAATACTTAAAGTCACGCGTGAACCATCAAATATTAATTCTGGAACCGTATAAGTGGTATTATCACGAACGACACTTACATTTGGCGTATCCATTAGATTCTGTTCCGAGGCTACTTTCAATCCCAAATCACCCGCGATTTTGAAAATCCCTTTCATTCCGGGTACTTGCTGCAGAGAATCAGCCATCGTTGGGGACACAAAGGCGCTCCCTACCATAATCATAAATGCTGTTGTTACAATAATCGTTGTCACTTTGAAATTCTTCTTCAGACCTACCTTCCCTTTGTGATCTGATCGATGTTTGTAAATCCGGGACATCACCTGATCCGTAACATCGATTGAACTTTTCTTATTGCGAATCATGCTGATCACTCCAACAAGCTCGTCATCTGGTTGTTTTAAGTGATTGTTCATGAAGGTAACCTCCTTCTTCGTTTTTTTGCACAAGCTTTTTTCGAATACGCTCATATTTTTTCCGCGCGTTAGCCGGTGTGATGTTCATGACATGTCCAATTTCCTCGAATGAGTATTCTTCAACAGCACGTAAAAGCAGGAGATGTCTCTCTTTAAAAGATAAGAGACTTAATAAAGATTCTAAGCCTTCTTCTATCGAACTTCGCCTAGGATAAATAATCGTTTGATATGTATTCTTGAACACCTGTAATAGGCGAATATCTCGATACCTCTTCTTATTGAGGTTCATGCAATGGTTGTAAGCAATCCTATACATCCATGCCGAGAAAGAAACGGACTGCTTATAGTTATCTAAATGCTGATAAGCTTTTACAAAAATATCTTGAACTGCATCCTGTGCATCTTCCGTCTGTTTTAACAGATAGTAGCAATACACATACATTTGCTTCTGATATTGTTCAATGATGACTCTGTATTGCTCTATTTCACCTTGTTGGATGGATAAAACCGTATTCTCTACATCTAAATGATCACTACTTCTCGTATTTTGGTGATATCTAGATTCCAAAGTGAGCACCTCCTTTCAAGCACCTATATAACAATTAGGAATAGAAAAATGTGACACTTCATTTGTTTTTAGCTCCAGACTTTTCAAAATGCTAAATGCAATAAATCTACGTTACCACAAAAAAAGAGACCCGGTCACGGGTCTCTAATTCTCTATCCTCTACACAGAAACGATATGTTTCATCGTCTCTTCAATCTTCTGGTTCAACGCCGCCAAGGATGCATGATCCTGCTCACGAACAGGTAGCATAGGCAAGCGCGGATGACCTGTTTCAATGCCTCTTAGGCTCAATATGTACTTACAAGCCCCATATAAAGACGGATAGCTCAGCAGCTGCTTAATGATGGCATTGATCTCCGTTTGAAGTGCCTTGGCCTCTTCCAAGCGAGCTTCTTTATACAACGTGTTTAGCTTACAGAACAACTCTGGCATCACACCGTAGGTACCGCCAATTCCGCCATCTGCGCCCATGATTCTTCCCGCTAAGAACTGCTCGTCCGGTCCGTTGAATACGAGGAAGTCATCACCACCTGCATCTTTAAACTGCTGGAGTTCAAATGTACTCTCCCCTGACATTTTGACACCGATGACCTTCTCCTGCTGCGCCATCTTCTTGAGCAGATTCACAGACAATTGGAAACCTGTTGTTTGCGGAATATTATATATAATGAAAGGAAGATTCGTGCTATCAATCATATGTTGCCAGTGATTCTCCACAGCAGACTCGGATAAGCGATAATAAATCGATGGTACCGCTGAGATGGCATCAGCTCCACATGCTTCCGCATGCTGCGAAAGCTCCACACTTTCCATTGTAGAGTTCGCACCCACATGGACAATCACGGTCAGCTCGCCTTTCACTTCTTCCATAACAGCTTCTACGACTTGCTTTCTTTCCTCTGCATTCTGCAGTATGCCTTCGCCTGAGCTTCCCCCAACATATAAACCTTTTACCCCGGTTCCTACATAATAACGAGCCAGCTTCTTCACTCGGTCCACATCGACGCGGCCCTCTGCATCATATGCAGAATACATGGCCACATAAACACCTTCAAATGTAGCAACATTCCCTGTCCTCATATCTCCTCATCCTCCACAGCGCCTTTGATTAGATGGCGATTTTATAAACGATCTTGCGCACTTCTTCAGCCGTACCCTCATGTACACCAACCAGATGTGTGTCTTCTGGGAAACAGATTAGGAAATATCCCGGCTCTAAGTAACCGCTAAACTTGGTGTCTGCCTTAACATCCCCGAACCAGATATCCGATTCAGCGTTATACTCCGTCTGGTCTACGAGATGCTCTACATGACTAACCTCTACATACTCCTTACCTTCCAGAACAACATGAATATCAATATATTTCCGATGTGCCTCGTAACGCTTCTCTGCCTTCGGGGTGGTTGTAAAGACAGCCACATTTTTCTTAAAAGAACTCTGTTCTGGCGCCGCTTCATGAAGATGGTGCATCATATCTTCGACTGCATTTTGAAGGGCTGGATGATCAAACTTATACTTCCCAGCGTCTGAAATTTTTCCGAAAATCACTTCGCCACCGCCTCTTTATTCGTTATCTCACTCACACTTACCTTTCGATCCTCTTCTTTCGATAACGTAAGCGCATCGGCCGTTGCAATAGATGCTCTGGCTGCTGTTCCATCCAGCAATGGCTTAAACTCCTCCTCAATCTCGTGACCCTGCATGATGTTATGGAAATAGATCATCTCCTCTTTCATAATGCCTTGCAGCCACAGCGGAGGTGTCCGGTCAGGCTTGCCGTACATGATCGCACCATCCATCTCTAAGCCTTTGTAAATACGGGTACGGTCATCATCCACCTCTTGACTCTCATGGAGCAAGAACCGTTCTTCACCTTGAGGAGTCTTAAGTACAACTTTAACATCCTGTAGATCGATAAGAATAGCACCTTTGGTTCCTTGTATTTTCACATAGTGGTCACTCCATCTGAATGCCGATCCATATTGCAGGGTTGCATAGCGATTGCCCGCAAACTCCAGCGAAATAAGCAGCATATCATCTTCATCCCCGAACCGCTCTCCCTGATGGGCTACGTTACCACCGATCATGCATACGCGTTCTGCGGGTCCCATCAAGAATTGAATAAAGTCCAGCTCGTGGATATGATGATAGAGATGACCGCCGGATATTTCCCGCTTCTTCTTCCAGCTGACTTCCTCCTGAGGTTCCTCCCAGCCATTACGTTCTGCGTGACAGAATAGAAGCTCACCAATCTTCCCTTCGTTGATTAACCGCTTCGCTGTACGCACACCATGCATAAAGTTCATGACATGCCCCGCCATGAAAATAAGCCCTTTGTCTTTCGTCTTCGCGATCATCTCATTACAGTCTTCATAGGATAGAGCAATCGGCTTTTCACAGAACACATGCTTTCCGTTCGCAGCAGCACAAATTACAGGGTGTTTATGATATCCGTTCGGTGAAGCTACAATAATTGCATCCACATCTGCTCTCTTACACAGCGCCTCGATACTTGGCTCCACCTCACAGTTCAGCTCTTTCGCAACAGGTTCAGCATGTTCAGGATCATATACGGCAGTAACCTTTGCCCCTTCCAATTCATTCAGCAATCGACCTAACCCTGCTCCAAAATATCCTGTACCTACGATACCGTAATTCACTTGTTTCTTCACTTTAATAACTCCTTCCATATCCATCTTTTTTTATATTTATCTTGTACTCTTGCTAGATACCTATTTCACAGATCCGTCTGCTAAGCCGCCTGCAATTTTCTTCTGAATGAGCATGAAGAATACGATCGAAGGCAAAATGACAATAACAGAAGCAGCCATCATCTCTCCCCAATCGAGGATTTCAGAGCCATTTAACGAGTACAACGCAACCGATATTGGCATCTTGCCAGAACTACTGATTAATAGAAGCGCGAACAGGAATTCATTCCATGCATTGATGAACGTGTAAATGGCTGTTGCTACGACACCAGGTGACACCACAGGTAGGACAACTTGAATGAACACTCTCATCTTTCCTGCACCGTCTACCTTGGCAGCTTCTTCAATCTCTAACGGAACCGTCTGGAAGAAACCGATCAGCATCCAGACCGCATACGGAATCGAGAAGGACAAATACGTAATGATCAGTCCGAGAAATGTGTTCACCAGACCTAGTTTCATAATGATGATGGAATAAGGTACCGCAAGTAGAATCGGTGGAAACATATACGTGGTGATTAACATCTTGGTCATCTTTTTTCCCGCCTTAGGGAAGAACCGAACAATCCCGTAAGCAGCTAAGGCTGAAATAACAATGGATATAAGTGTTGTCGCGAACGATATGATGATACTGTTCTTAATGTTGGTCGTGAAATTGAGGTTGTTCAGTACCCGGTCGTAGTACTCAAATGTAAAGACTTGGGGAAAGAACGATAACGGATGACTAGCCATTTCTCCAGCAGATTTGAAAGAGGATAAGATGATCCACAATAAAGGAAATACAGCCACAAGCGATGCTAGAGAGAGAAACACATACAGCATTGCTATACCTATTTTGCTACGGCCCACGTTCGTCATTAGTGATCCTCCCTCTCCCATTTATTCAGCAGCTTAAAGTAAAAGAAACACAGTGTCAGTAGGAACAACAGCAGAATGATGGTGATCGCAGAAGATACCCCCAGTTGCTTCATGCCCCAACCTGCCCGATAAGCAAAGATCGGCAAGGTCGT
Organism: Paenibacillus sp. FW507-14B1B; assembly: GCF_058781425.1. Taxonomy (NCBI): domain Bacteria; kingdom Bacillati; phylum Bacillota; class Bacilli; order Caryophanales; family Paenibacillaceae; genus Paenibacillus; species Paenibacillus sp. FW507-14B1B. The sequence goes on from NZ_JBYSWS010000003.1 coordinate 394,214, forward strand.
GGTCAGATCCGATGGTCCTCCGCCTGTAATCAAGTACAGCAGATCAAAGTTATTGAATACCCAGATCGTTCGAAGCACGAGCAGCAGCCCGATGACTCCCCGGATATGACGCACCGTAATGGACCAGAAGGACTGCCAAGCGGTTGCTCCATCCATCACAGCAGCTTCATATTGATCGGAAGGAATCGTCTTGAGCGCTGATAATATGTTGACCATAAATAAGGGAGCTCCGAACCAAATATTGATGAACACAACAGCCCCGAATACAAATCCCGGATCCGCGAAGAAGTTCACGTTATAATCTGTAATGCCCATGCTTGTTAACAGATTCGGAATGAAACCGTATACATCATTGAATATCCATTTCCATGAGAATGCTATAACGATTGCCGGGAATGCCCATGGGATAATGAGCAGGGTTCGAAACAAACCGGAATACTTCGGAATTTTGTTAAGGGCAAGAGCAGTCGCAAACCCTGCAAGTAATTGCCCTGCAATAGAGAAGACCGTCCATTTTATCGAGTTAAGAAATGCAGTATAGAAATCCGGATTCGTCAGCACGAATTGGAAGTTCTTCAGCCATACCCAGTCATAGGTTGCTTTGATCAAGTGCTTGGAGGTAAAACTGTAGTAGATGCTAGATAGGATCGGATAGATCAGTAGTAGGAAGACGACCAATGCTGCTGGGATAACAAACAATAAGCCGGTTGTGTTCATGTTCTTGAATTTAGCACTCATCGCTTTCACCTGTCTCACCCCGCTTTACGATTTCGATATTTCAATCAAACCGTTCAATTCTCTTTCTGCTTTCTCCGCAGCTTCCTGTACGGATTCATTCTTCAAAATAATATTCTGGAACATTTTTTCGATTACGTTCTGAGTTGTGACAATTACGGATGGAAGCGTAGGTTCATATTCCATTCCGATTGCCGTCCCTCTGTTCACAGCATTGCTAATGATATCAACGCTACTACGAAACTTTTGAATCGTTGGTTCATTAAGGAAGGCCGGATCTTCAGCAATGTCCTTCATCGCAGGTAACATTCCTGCTGGAACCGAGTGCAAGAAATCGATGTAATTATCTTTTTCGTATAAACTTTCAACAAAAGCTTTCGCAATATCAGGGTGCTTGCTATTCTTCCATACGATCATTGGAATATTCGAAGTTTCAATGCCCACCTCTGGATCATCGGCATGGATCTTGGGCATAGGTGCTGCTTCGATGTAGTCAATCAAGTCTGGTGAATTGGTCTTCACCCCGCCAATATGAAAGCCGCTATTGAAATCAAAAGCGGTCTTGCCCTGATAGAATAACGTGGATTGATCTAAGGTCTTAAAGTTTAACGACCCATTAGGTGATGTGGATTTGTACATATTCACCCAGTAGTTAATCCCGTCAATAGCCGCCTTACTCGTCAAGTTCGCCTTCCCGTCCTCTGTGATGAGGGTTTCTCCAGCTGAACGGACATAGAAGTTAAGGAAGCGGGTTGCTAGCATGTCTCCCATACCCAAAGGAACGGACAAACCGTACACGTTCGGTGGATCATTCAGCTTAACCGCAGCCTCGAAGAGCTCATCCCATGTCTTAGGAACTTCCAGATTCGCCTTCTCAAGCAGGTCCTTTCGGTACCACATCACTTGTGCGTGTGAATAAATCGGAATGGAATAGTTCTTTCCATTCAGGCTGCCTTCTTTCAGCGGAGCCTCATAAAATCTATCTCTTCCGATATGGTCAATCACATCATCAATTGGAATAATGGCATCGGCATCGAGCAGCTCCACCACGTGATTCGGTAAAGCCGTGCTGACATCCGGCACCTGACCAGATTGAAGACCTGTGGTCCACTTCGTATAAAATTCAGACCAGGCGAATGTTTCAATCGTGATCTTTACACCGGGATGCTCTTTCATAAAAGCATCAGCCGCATTCTTCATAAACTCATTCCTGGCTCCCTGTGTGAAAGAATGCCACAACACAATTTCACCTTGTAAATCTCCATTCGCGCTTGGTGGCGGCAAAGCTTCAGGCTCTTTACTACAGGCAGCTGTGAATAACATCAAGAATGCAATGAATATCAAGGTTCGTGTTCTCCTCATGTATCCTGACCTACCTCTCTTCTGAATAGAATAAATCAAACATGTAATCAGAAAGTGCTACCCACAAACCCAACTTGCTTAGAAGGACTTCAGAAGAAAATACGCGAAATTCCCCTTCTTCAATTACCTAACAGAAACTCCTATCTGTATAAGAGTATCCGCTTTCAAAATATGATTGATCAATCTCTACATTACTAACAATAGCTAATATTCCATGATACTTAAACATAGTAAACCAATCATAAGTAGCACAAATCGATCACATGTTTTTCAAACAGCTCTCGTCCTTAATCCCTTGCCAACTGACGATAGGAATGTGGTGTTGCCCCATAATGTTTCTTGAATACCCTTGAAAAGTAGTTAGGATCTTCGATGCCGACCATATAGGCGATGTCTGATATACGTTCGTCAGTCTCCAATATTTTTCGGGCTGCTACGGTCATCTTGAGCTCGATTAGAAACTCACTGGGGGATTTGCCTGTATGCTGTTTGAACAATCTGCGAAGCGTTGCTGAGCTCATGTTAGCCATCTTGCTCATTTCTTCAATGCTGATGCTCTTGTCAAAGTGATGAATCATATAATCGACAACGATCTGAGCCCGGTTGCCATTGTTGCTGCTGTCCTGCTTGATCGGTTTCGGCTTGTCAGATCGGTTAAATGCTGTATCAGAGGAATTGATCACATAGCCCAGGATGATCTCCAAATAACCTCTCAGCAATAGAAACTTCCCCCGCTTTGAGGAATCCTTCTCTTGAATAATACTGTCAAAAAATCGCTTGATGAGTGGGTCCGTACATTTGATTTTGGTATCATAGCCCATAATACTGGACCAGAAATCACTATCACTTAGCGAAAATGCCGCTGAGAAGCGGATGCTAATAAACGTGAAGTCATCGGTCAAAGCCTCGCATTCGAGCCTGCATCCCTCGGGAATATAAATAATATCATCGGCCTCAAGCTGATAGAGGGTGTCGTCGATCGTAAACGACGCTTTTCCCTTCTCAATGTACCGAATCATGGAATACGGTATGGATGACTCGTAATAGCTCCAGCCCTTGGGAAATGCATATTTTTCAGAATAGATATAATTCAAACGAAGTGTCTGCAATAGTACATTATCAGCCAAAAGTTTCTTCCTCCTCTAAAGTTAGATCCACTAGCACATTTCTCCCACGAATCATGAACATATTTCCTGAAGCTGTCAATAGTCGACAAAAAAAGAGCAGCCAATAAGGCCTGCTCTGCTCTTAAATTCAACGACGCAAAGGCAACTTTACCGTAACTTTCGTTCCAACGCCAAGCTCACTTTCGATGCTTATTCCATATTCTTCACCATAGTAGAGCTGAATCCGCTCATGGACATTGCGAAGACCATAGCCTCCGACCTGAGTTTGAGCCCAGCCATTCATCTGCTCCTCATCCATTCCCTTTCCATTATCCTGAATGAGAATATGAACCAGCTCTGACGCTTCATCGCATTCCACCCGAATGAGAAGACGCCCTACACCTTCCTCTTCACGCTCATCTAACCCATGTACAATGGCATTCTCTACGATAGGCTGTAGTATAAAATTGATCGTCTCATAGTACTCCGCCTGTTCAGGGATGTCATAGATAACCTCAAATTCCTCTTCATGCATCAAGAGCTGAATATCGATATACGCCTGAATATTCTGGATTTCATCCCTCATCCGTGTAAGATGGTTACCTTTATTCAGACTCGTTCGGTAGAAGCGAGATAGCCCATTCGCGACCCGGCTAATATCCTTCGCACCTAACTGAATCGCCCTCCAATTAATGATAGAAAGAGTATTATACAAAAAATGAGGATTGATCTGAGCCTGAAGCGCTTTCATTTCAGCTTCTTTTTCCTGGAGTCTTGCCTGATATACCTCCTGGATCAATTCGCGTGTCTTCTTGACCATCTGAGCAAAACTTCGGGTCAGACCACCAATCTCATCCTTCGCATCCGATAGAATCGGGATATCGAAATCCCCCTTCTCAACCAGCTCAATCTTCTGACGAAGCTTTAATATCGGCCTTACCAGTGTACGAGAGAATAGCCAGATCATGAACATGAGGAGAATGAGACATAAGATAATAATTGTTCCGGTTGCCTCTAGAATGCTCTTTGTGTTCACCGCAATTCCCGCGGTCGGCACATAATAATAGAACGTCCAGCCAGAATGGGGAAGAATACTCTTCGTCAGCAAGTAGTCTTTTCCCTGCATACGGAAGGCTCCGCCTGGCTCATTCGTGATTTGGTGAATATCCGCCTGGCTGAGTGCGTTAGCCTCTTGCCCGGCATACACAATTCCTCCATCCGGTTTGCCAATGAGGATTCCGTATCGCCCCTGGTAAACTTGATCCAGATTCTCGAATAGAAGTTCATCATCAATCCGTACATACAATGCACCCGCAAAAGTGACATTATCACTTTTTTGGATATTGTGAACCGCATAAAGTACATCATTATCGTAGTGCCACTGCGTGTTTCGACTCGACTTTGCCTGTTTATACCACTCATTGTCCTGAACGTCATGGCTAGGATAAATGAAATTCCCAATCTGATTATTCCTATAATCGGAGTAAAAGATCACCTCACGCAGCTCCTGGTTAATGTTCATGTAGTACCATAAGGTAGGCTCGATATTCTCATTAAGTTCCTTCGTATAGGACAGTAAATCAGGCAATTCGTTGCCTGCTATCTTCTTAACGATCGGATTGAAGGCCATGAAATCCATGAAATCGCCGATCTTTATCATTTTTTGATCAAGGCTTAGAGCCGCTTGGTTGACGGTATAATTCATGCCCTCAAGTAGCTGATTTTTGAGATATCCCTTCGCACTTATATAAGAATAAATCCCTAATGTAAGAATCGGTATGATGATCATAATGGCATAGCTGAGAATCAGCTTGCGCCTGAGACCACTGTCTCTAAAAAATCGAAATAGACGATTCATCTCGGGAGCCCTGCTCTCTCGCGGTATTGCGAAGGTGTCAATCCATAGAAGCTCTTGAAGGTCATACCAAAGTATGACGGGTCCGAGAAGCCGACCATTCGGTAAACTTCTACGATTTTATAGTTACTCTGATCAAGAAATTCTTTAGCCTTTTCCATTCGATACTTGTTAATATATTTAACCAGACTGATCCCCGTTTCTTTCTTAAACATATGACTCATATAACTCGGTGTAAGATGAACTCGCCCTGCTAAATACTCTAGACTCAGATCATTTCCATACTCTATTTCGATAATCTGTAGCACTTCAGCAACAGCTCGACCCTTGGATGTTAGTTCACTGTCTAGCCTTCTTGATACCGCGTTCGATGGCAATTCATATGCCTGCTGCTTACTACGTGCATCCAACTGATGGATCGCAAAGGTTAATACGGTCTTAAATTCCTCTTCTTCAATGGGCTTTAGCAGATAGTTAATGACCTGCAGTGAAATCGCCGCCTTGGCATATTCAAACTCACCGTGACCACTCATAATAATAACGCTAAGATCCGGTAAGAACGTTCTGGATTCTCTCACTAATTCAAGACCATCCATGAAGGGCATCTTAATATCTGTAATTAAAAGATCACTTGGCTGCTCCTTCAACATTTCCAGTGCCTGTCTGCCGTTCTTGGCTTCCCTAATTTCCAGAGGAAACTGACAACGCCCAATTAGAAATTTGATACCTTCTCGCTCAATATGATCATCGTCAGCAATAATAAGTCGGTACATGGTGTGAAATCCCTCCTTATCCCATTCTACCAAGCCTCTCCGATATTGAACACAAGAAGCCGCTCACAATTCTTCGAATTGAGAACGGCCTATACGAACTATGGAAGTAACAGATCTAACTAGAAATAGGTTGTAAGGATGTGATCCACATACTCCCGAATTGAGCCTTGTGGCTCCAGTGGATATGGTGCCCCCTCCTCACAAGTCCATCGGTGTTCCCAGCTATACCAGTCTGGTTCAACCAACGCTGTACCTGTGATCATAGAATGGCGCATTGCCTTGATAAACATATCCCACCGCGAGGCATAAAAGCTGCTCAGTAGACCTGACCACTCACGATGAGAATAATCTCTTAACAAAACGGCCGAGGATTTAGGTCCCCACACTGTAATCAGAGTACGGGCATTGTACTCGAAGAGATTCTTCTCCTCTTCAGTTCTCCCTTTCTTCCTCGCAGCTTCCAGCCAAGGACCTAGCATAAATTCTTGCCTTGTTGAGAGTAAGTGGTCTTGATCCTCCAGCAGCTTCATGAATCGATTCGTCTGGAGGTCGAAGGCTGCCATATCATTGGCACGGTAGGCTTCAATCAGTTCTTTATGAATCTCTCGGGACAGATCCGCTACTGCTTGACGTGTCACATCAACCAAATCATACAGATAACCTTTCGAAGCACTGCACTCCTCATAGGCCTCGAAAAGACGCTTGGCGGCATCTCTAACCATGGTCGTATCATAATTTATACCTTTAGGTCCCCAAGTAGATACATTCGCAATCTCCAGCGCTGGACGTGCACATAATAGAGATTCCGATGTCCCTTGCTGAACGCGGCTGATATCATATACACTTTGCTGAAGCAGACTCCATGCCTCCCGTGCACTTGCAGGCGCCTCTCCATATCTGCGAATCATATACTCTTTCAGCCATTCGTCAAGATCTGGCTCTTTCTCTCTCCATACCATATCGGTTAATAAATCGTACATGACTGGATTGGTACCGATGCCTTCCATCGCAAGGCCAATTCCAGACATGCTGCCAGCAGAAGGATGATTCCATGCCGCTAGCGGCTCATGAGCCAATGTCTTCAGATTGCCGTACAATCCGTTCTTCCCGCCATAATTCTGGATCATATTCCAGACCCAAGGATGACCTTGGAAGGCATCTGTCTCTTTCCATGCTGGCTTCGATTCACACCACAAGTCAAGAATTAACGCATGATCCTTGCTGATGGCACCAAGAAGCTCGGGCTTCGGATTTCCTTCCCAAGCCTGAAGAACCCAGACCGCATGCGGATCATGTGCTAACAGAGCCTGCTCTACATCCCGAGCGTATTGTGCCATATCCACAACATCTGCACGTCCGCCTTCATGGAACGGATCTATGCTGTAATGGTGGACATCCGCGCCGTATAACTGCTGCAACTCCTCATAATAGATCGTTGCTGCTTGTGTATACATCGGATCATCTGGCAGAAGCAAGAATGGTCTATCGAATTCGCACCATTGTCCCTGATCTACTGGAGCCGACTCCGGATACTTGCTGCCAAAGTCACGCGGAACCATACCACTAAAGCCTTGTACGACAGGCATGATTCCGAGCTCACTCATCCGCTCTATGATTTTTCGAGCAAGCTCAGCCTGCTCCTCATACCACCAATGCGGCAATGGGCCGCCCCATGAGGTCAGATTCTGCATCCACTGCCAAGCGAAGAATGCAGGTCCACACAAATACTCAGACACCTCTTCTTGCGTGTAACCAAGCCGAAGCAGTGTTCGTCTCCATACGTCCTCTTGGCCCGTTACTGTCAGCATCAGATTGATGCCATTCAGTGACATAAAGTCCAGCTCCCGCTCCCAGCGGTCCCAATCCCAGAAAGGCATCGAATAGGAATACGTGCAGTAATTGAGATTATAGCGAAGACGATAAGGTGACTTCTGACGAATAGGATTCTCCAACACCGGAAGCTCTGCCGGCAATTCAAGACGGTCTCCACACCAAGAGAGGTGCACATGGCATTCATGCTTCAAATACCAGTAGAATCCCGACGCTAGAGCACTATTCGAAGTCCCACGAATCACTATATAGGCGTCTATACTGAGCAATTCAAAAATATCGTATTCGTCCTCGGACTCCATCAGCTCAAGCTTAAAGAAAGCAGCGGATGACCCGATCGTCCGGACTAGTAATTGTTGTATAGCTGATATACTCAAGCTTTCCCTCTCCCTTGTGACTCATCTCTATGTCGAAATAATTCCAAACATTATCCTTTAAGTGCACCTGCAGCTACACCCTTAATCATATATTTCTGCATGAACAGGTAGAAGATCAGAAGAGGTGATACACCGAGCAATAGCATCGGGAACATACTCGTCCAGTCCACGGAGAATTGTCCGATATTACGGAACACTTCTAGCAAGATTACATTATTCTCACGAGATTGCAGGAACAACAGTGGATTCATGAAATCGTTCCATACATTCAAGGTCGTTACAATGGCAACCGTTGCAATGACCGGCGTTAGTAGTGGAAATGCTACCTTCCAAAAAGTTCCCCAGACCGAACATCCATCGATAAATGCTGCCTCTTCCAGCTCAAGCGGTACGGAAGAGTGAATAAAGCTATGGAACAGAAAGATTGCGATGACACAGCCACTACCGATATTCACCGCAATGACTGCCATCAAATTATCCATAATGCCCAGCGCCATGATCAGCTTATATAGACTGACCAGACCCATCTGGAATGGAACCATCATTCCCGCCAAAAACACATAGAATAGGACACGATGCAGCTTATGATTCCGACGAGCCAGCCCGTAAGCGGCCATCGATGAGAATACAATTATACAAACCACAGAAGAAACTGTGACAATAAGCGTATTTAGTAGTACTTTTGGGAATTGCATTGCTTCCCATGCGGCAACGTAATTGACAATATCCCAATTTGTCGGCAGAGACATTGGATTCAGTGTCGCTTCATCCGGTGTCTTAAAAGTTGTAACTACGAGATAATAGACAGGGATGAGGAATACCGCAGCCAAAAGTATCATGAGCAGCTCGAGTCCCAGATTAGCGCGTTTACGTAGAACTCTCTTGATCATTGTACATTCCTCCCCCATTTACCTAATGCTTTCATCATCAGTAGCGTGATAATCATAACAACGACGAAGAATACGACACCCGAAGCGGCGCCCTCATTATAGGCCCCTTCAGTAAATGAAGTCTTAATATAAGCGGTCATGATGGTTTGCGTTGCATTACCAGGACCACCATCGGTCAAAGCCATGATAATATCAAATACTTTAAGTCCACCAATCATTGCGGTTACTGCTACGACGTTAACGGATGGTTGCAATAACGGAAGTGTAACGCCCCAGAATTTTCTCCACGGTGTAGCACCATCAATTTCGGCAGCTTCATACAAGTCTTTAGAAATACTCTGAAGATTAGCCAGAAAGATAACCATAGCCCAGCCCGTCCACTGCCACAGCTGTGTAACAACAACCGAGTAAAGCGCAATATCGGCATCTCCTAAAAAGTTAATCTTGCCTAAGCCGAGTGCAGTTAGCGCTCTATTGATTAGTCCGAAGTCCGATGTAGACATCAAATAGTTCCACAAGAACCCGATAACAAGCGGACTAAATACCGCTGGAAGGAAAAATGCAGATCTCAGCAAGTTGCGTGTCTTCAGCTTGCGATCAAGCAGCACCGCCAAAATAATACCAAAGGCTGTCTGGAAGACCGTCATCAATATCGCATAGAGCAGAGAGTTTTTAAATCCAGCCATCAACAGATCGTTATCAAATACTTTAGTAAAGTTAACAAAACCTATAAAATTAAGGTCAGTCATCTTGGCTACAGAATAATCCGTAACACTGTAATAGAACATCGTTAAGAACGGATAGACGCAAAACAACAAATAAAATATGAGCGCAGGAACGATGAGTACTGAATATTGAAGTTCCCTTCCAAATCTTTTTCGCAAAATCCTCAGCCCCTCTGAATCTAAATGGCTGAGGCTGCTTTATCTATGAAAGCAGCCCCTTGCTTATTCAGGATCAACCTTTAGTTGACATCGTTATGGTTACTTGTTTACAAGACTATTCGTTTTCTTGTCAGTCGCTTGAAGTGCTTTGCTTACATCACTCTGACCGCCGAGCAGCTCTTGCAAATGCTTGCCGTAATCTTCGATGATCGACTGTGCATTATCTCCCCAATTGTTCCATGGAGCATAGACATTACCTGCCTTGAACGTCTCCTTCACGCTTTCATACTCCGCAGGCATTTCGAACTCTACTCCTTTTAAGTAGCTGCTTCCGCCCTTGTTATCGTTCCAGAACGCTTCTTGTCCTTCTGGCGTGGAGATCAACTTCAATACTTCCATTACCGCTTCTTTTTGCTCCGAATTACTGTTTACTGCAAAGCCAACGCCCGGTCCACCAATCAACCAGCCTTCACCGGGTGCGGAACCATGGAATGGGAACATATCAATTTGGATGTTTGGATTCTTTGCCTTGATCGTCTCAAGCGCCCAAGGACCGGATTGCCACATCGCTGCCTTACCGGTAGCGAACTCGTTAAGTGCCTGGTCATAGTCAACACCAAGCATATCGCTGTTAATGTAACCTTTTTTAATCAACTCAGACCACTTCTCGACGCTCGCATTCCAGTTGCCATCCAAGGTAATTTCACCTTTACCGTACTTCACGTCAAAGTCCTTATTCTCATCTTTCGACAAGAAGTCATTCATAACCAGACCCATGGAGGATTTCATCATAGGCTCCCATGATTTTCCTCCCAATGCCTGAGGCTTCACGCCATTCTTAGCCAGCTCCTCATGAAGCTGAAGTTCCTCGTCAAACGTTGTTGGTGGCTTCAAGCCGTATTGTGCAAAAATTTCTTTGTTATAAAAAATACCTTCGAACCAGCTGATCCCTGGAATTGCATACAATTTCCCGTCTGTTGAGTACACATTCTTACCTGCATCATTGTATAGATCAGACAGAGAAGAGAGGTCTTCCAAATAGTTCAGCTTGGCATACTTGGTGCTCGTTGCTGGTGCTACAGAGATAATGTCAGGACCAGAGCCTGCTGCAAGCTGAGTTGCGATAATATTGTCATACTGCTTGTTATCGATAAATTGATAATCCAGCTCTACGTTTGGCAGCTTTTCCTTGATCAAATCAAGTAACGTTTTCATGCTGTCTTCCTTATTCCAATACGCCATCCGGATTTTTACTTTTTGCTCTTTTTTCGGGGAATCTGTACCTGCATCTGCACTACCATTATCCTGTGAATTTCCGCAACCGCTTACAAGAAGCGTAAGTGCAGTAAGTGCGCTAATGGACAACTTCAACATCGACTTTTTCTTCACTTCTGACCCCTCCTGCTTATGAGTAATTTTTAATGCCATCCTCTATTTCTGACCTAATTATAGGCCACACGGATCAGAGTCTAAATCTAAGATTTCTTGGATATGTACAATAATTTATGGATTACCTAGAAATGAGACCAATACAGGAAGTACACGCAAAAAAAGAGCAGCCAATAAAGGCTGCTCTTACATTACGTATATATTCATCTTTACTCTGATCCATATGTTCTTGACACCACTACTCTTTAACAGATCCTAAGGTTAATCCATTAACAAAGTATTTTTGCAGCAGTGGGTAGATTATTAATATCGGGATCATGCTGACAAGTATTTTAGCTGAGTTGACGGTCTGGTTTGAAAGCTTCGCAAGTCTCTCAATCTCATCAACGGTCATGTTCGCACTTGAATTATTAAACTGAACGACAATCTGATTCAAATACGTCTGCAAAGGCTGATTCGATGGATCGTTCATCAGAATAAGACCATCAAAGAAAGAGTTCCAATGGAACACAATGCTAAACAGCGTAACCGTCGCCAGAGCGGGTAAGGACAGTGGGACATATATCGTCAGTAGTGTGCGCCAAGGTCCAGCACCGTCAATGGTGACCGCATCATCCAGCTCTTTCGGGATCCCCCGGAAGAAGTTCATCAAGATAATCACGTTAAAGGCGGGGACTGCACCTGGAAGTATTAATGCCCATATGGAATCGAGCAAGCCCAAATCACGGATCGTCATATACCAAGGAATCAACCCACCGCTAAACAACATTGTAAATACGACAAACCACATATAAACATTCCGAGAACGGAATACATGTACTTCACGTGAGAGCGGATAGGCCATCAAAACAGTCATGACGAACTGAATGATCCCTCCAAGGAGTACTCTTTTCACAGAAACCCAGAATGCTGTAAAGAATGCTCTATCCTCAATCACAGCTCGATAAGCAGCTAAGTTTACACCTTTGGGCCATAAAATGACGGACCCTGCGGCAACAGCTGATTTGTCACTAAATGAAATGGCAAGGATATGTAACAGCGGAAACAAACTGAGGCCAGCGATGCCGCATAGAATAACTAGAATAGCTCCGTCTACGAGCCGATTGAGCCTTCCTTTTCCATAAACCATAGATGTGATCCTCCTGTCCCGCTAAAAAATTCGGTAATTCGCAAACTTTGCAGCCAACTGATATGAAATGTAAATCAAAATCAGACTCACGATGGATTTCAGTGTACCTACGGCTGTAGCTAGTTCATATTGAGATTCAATAAGGCCCATTCGGTACACATACGTATCAATAATGTCGCCAGACTCGTACACGAGCGTGTTATACAGGTTGAATACCTGTTCAAATCCCGCATTCAATACATTCTGAAGACTAAGTGTCGCAATTAGAATGATGGTTGCCGAAATGGCAGGCAGAGTTACAAAGCGTAATTTCTGCCACCTTGTTGCTCCATCGATTTCTGCAGCTTCATACATGACCGGATTAATACCGGTTAACGCAGCCAAAAACACTATGGCGGAGAAGCCAAACTCCTTCCATACATCGGTTCCTACGATGACAAATGGAAACCAGTCGTTACTTCCGAGAAAGAAGATAGGCTCGACGCCAATATACTCTAACCCCTGATTGATAATTCCATCGAGTGACAGCATCTGTCCTACGATTCCACCAATCAGTACCCATGAGATAAAGTGAGGCAAATACACAATAGTCTGTATAGCACGCTTAAAGAATCGAACTCTGAGCTCATTTAATAGCAAAGCAAAGGTCAGAGAAGCAATTAATCCAGCGATAATTTTCATAACGGCAATAAATATGGTGTTTAGAAACACTTGCTTACTATCTGGAATCTCGAGCATATACTTGAAATTCTCTAGTCCTACCCATTCGGAACCCCAGAACCCTTTAGCTGGGCTGAAATCCTGAAATGCAATAACGATACCAAACATCGGATAAATACTAAAAATCAGCAGAAGTAATATCCCAGGGAAGAGCATCAGATGGTAATGCATAGATGTTCGTTTTTTCATGATCAATGGGTTCCTCCTTCTAAGCCATCAGATGCCAAGAACCTGACCCAGGCTCTTGGCTACTGATTACGGGATTTATTTCAACTGCTCGCGAACTTCTTCGGTAATTTGACTTCCACCTTGTTTATTCCACTCCGCTACGAATTCATCAAAGTAATCGAGTGGCTTATTACCTAATACGATTTGCATAAATGCTGTTTCTTCAAGCTTCGTCAGGTTCACCCATTTACGTTCCATTGTTTTGGTCTTGCTGTAGAACTCACTGTATACACGCTCGATATTCTTCTCAGCTACGAGTGGCTCTACGCCTTTGACACGGGAGAATGGTTCACCGAATTTATCTGCGTTTTGTTTCAGCCAATCTTCGCCTTTCTTCCATTGTTCTGCTACCTTTGTTGCGTCTTCGATCAAGTATTTAGGCCCATCGTAAGTTGCTTCATCGATAGTTTCGCCAGCTACAATCTTCATGACGAGTTCATGCAGTTTCAGTACTTCGTCTGCACGCCACAACTGGATATCGATTGGAAGTGCATTGTCGTGTACTTGCGGATCAAGATCTTTGTATGGATCGATTGATTTATCTTCATATTGCATTTTTATTTGCCAGTTAATGATTTTCACAGCTGCTTCTGGATAAGCGAAGCCTTTCTTCACAACCAAAATGTTACCGATCGGTCTTTCTTGTTTCGCATAATAAGGACCCTCTTCAGATGCCTTTACCGTATAAGCGCGCCACACCGCGTTCGGATCATTCTTAACCGAGTCAGACAGCGGGGACCAACCTGCCCACCATGAGCCAAAGAAAATACCAGCCTTATTACTTACAACCAACTGCGATGCTTGATCATATTTCATGGCTCCGAATTCTTTATGAATGAGACCTTCCGCATACATATCACGAAGGATACCGAGCGCTTCTTTCGTTTCTGGTGTAGTGGAGCCGTATACAATTTCTCCACTCTGATTTTTTATCCAGTACCCAGGGAACGATTGATTCTGATTGAAAATTCCATCAAACGCAAACATATCCGCTTTGAAGAAGGTGCTTTGTCCAGGAAGACCGATCGTATCCTTTTGACCATTGCCGTCCGGGTCCTGTTCGATAAATGCTTGTGTTACTTTCTTCAATTGTTCCATATTCGTTGGAGCTTCTAGCTTAAGCTTGTCGAGCCAGTCTTGACGTACCCAGACAACCGGAGAGTTATTATCAATGGTTCCCATGGATGGTATACCATAGATCTTGTCCTCTACCTTCATGGTTTCGAGTGCTTTACCACCATCCGAGGTATACATTTCCTTTAGTCCTTCGGAAGCGTAAGCATCCATTACACCCGTCAAATCCTCGATCATATCATTCTTAACGAGCTCTAAATACTCATCAAACCCTACAAGAAAAACATCTGGAAGGTCGTTACTAGCAATAGCTAGTTTTAACTTTTGAGTGTACGGATCTCCTCTTTTTACAGTCCACACAAAGTTTAAATCTGCCTGCAGCTTCTCTTCTATCATACGTGTCCATGCGTTATCATTAATCGTGTCGCCTGAAGGCAGATTTAGGTTGATGTCCCCCTCACTTTTCGACAGGTTTATGGTTACTTTCTCAGGAAGAGGCCCAAACGGATCTGCGTTCTCAACCTTTGCAGGCGTTCCCTCTACCTTCCCCTTCTCGCTATCTTTCGTTCCAGACGAACACGCTGTAGTCAAAAGTAACATAAGAGATAAAAGCAATATTGTCCCCTTTTTCTTCATCTCTGAAACCCCTTTCATATTTGCGATTAAGCGATGTCTAATTCATCTCTGAGCAAAGTATACCACCGCTATCTCTTTGCACGGGAAAGTCGAATGTCCTCACTATCGGTGAAATTTGTGCTCAGATTTTGCCGACTTAAGATATGCTCAAGACAATTAACACACCATTAATAGATTATTTTCCCCCGTAACCACTGCAAAAAAAAAGAAGCAACCGGCTGAGTGCCTGCGCTTCATTCACACGTTCGATCCATCATCTCATGCTAGAGCGATATTGACTTGGCAAAAAGCCTGTCCGTTCCCGGAATAGCTTGCTAAAGTACTTCTCGTCTTGAAATCCAACCTCTTCAGCGATCCGGTAAACGGGATAGTTCGTCTCTAATAGAAGGTGTTTAGCACGATTCAAACCAACATTTTGAATGTATGTAGCGAATGAGACGCCTATTATATCTTTAAAGCATTTACTGAAGTAACTACGGCTCATGCTTACGTATACACATAATTCTGCTTGGGACAGCTGCTTTCCATGACTCTGATGGATAAAGTCCACCGCAAGTAATATCTGCTTAATCACTTCCTCAGTATAGTTCGTTCTGATCAACCGGCTAACCACTGCTTTCCGAGTTTCCTTTAACCACTGCAGAATGGGCTCCCTGTCTATTTCCTCACTTATCGATTCCTGTTCAAGAATATCCGCATAAACCGGAAGACAATCTGTCCAGTATGCAGAGGCTTCTTGAAGTATAGAAGCACGGACTTCCCCTTTATGCTGATTCATTGAAGTTACCATCTGAATGAACAAGTCGTCATCCATAAACCATTTCACCTGAAGCCATAACTCCTTCAAACTTTCGTATGAATGGGCGGGCTCAACTTGCTTTACAACTCCATCCTGCTGTACGCCAACCTCAGCTAAATGTGAAATGATTCGCTCCAAGGCTTGCTCCATAACGTCTAGCTCCAGCTGTGTCTTCACTAAGTAATCTATAGCCCCAGAGCGAAGTGCTTTCTGTGCATACTCAAATTCCTGATGACAGGTCAGTATGACGGTTGAAACATCCGGATATTCTGTACGGATTACATTTAGAAGATCAAGACCATTCATCCCAGGCATTGAAATATCAATAAACATTAAATCAAATGATTCCTTCGCGAGCAGTGCGAGTGCCTCCTCGGCATTTCTGGCCTCACCTGCCACCTCAATTGCGAACTTGTCCCATGGCATCGTCATTTTTAATCCGACACGAACTAAATGTTCATCATCTACGATCATTGCTCTTATCATCAAATGACACTCCTTCAATGTGAAGCGGTAATATTAGCGACACAACCGTCCCCTTGCCTTGTTCGCTCTGCATATCAAAGTGGGCTTGTTCCTTATAATAAACTTCAATTAACTTAATCACGTATTTCAGCCCAATCCCGAGCCCAGCTTTATGTTCCTTATTCCCTTTTTCACTTAACAATTGCTGCAATTGCTCTTGATCCATGCCAGTCCCATTATCCGACACACGCATTTCGAACTGGTTCTCATTCAATTGACGGATCACAACGGATATTTCCCCTTTATCATCAGGGAGTCCATGGTACAAGGCATTCTCAACTAAAGGCTGTAAAATAAAACGGGGAATAGCAACGTCCATTAAAGCCGGATCAACATCCACTTTTACTTGAAATACATAATTATATCGGATGTTCTGCAGTTCAATATAATTGGACAGCGCCTCTACTTCCTGGCTAACTCGAACAATGATGTTCTGCTTTCCCAAGTTGTAATGCAGCACACGCGTAAAGATCGAGACCAAGCGATCAATCTGCGGTTGACGGTGGATGCGTGCCAGCCACTGGACCGTATTTAGCGTATTATGAAGAAAGTGCGGATTAATTTGAACTAATAATTTTTCAATCTCCATTTCACCTCTACGCTTTTCCTCATATTTGATCTCCCCAATCAACTCTATAAGTCTATTCCTCATATCATAGAATCGCTCTAACAGAATATCGAATTCATCCAAACCCGTCTGAACCGTTGGAGAATCAACGGGTTGTTGTCCGGTGAACAAACGAACTTCCTTCGTAATGATCTGAAGTGGGCGATACACCATACGCCAGATGACCATAGCAAAGATCAAGCCAAGGCCAAGTGATAATGCTGATATATAGATGTATTGCCTTAGCCATTTGTTGGTTTCCGATTCATACTCGAGCTTAGAAACAGCCATCACGAGGGTCCATCCATTTCGGTTAGAAGATTCATAGATTTGATAATTCTCACTTAAGTTATTCGCAGCTGACAACCGCTGACCTAGAGAGACAAGCTTAGGATCATTACTGTACGCTACCTCTCCGCTCGGATTCACAAGAAAATAAAGCGCCTTCATTCCAAGCTGACTAGGAGGTAATATTTCCTTAAAGTTATCTGCCCTAGTCTCAACATATACATATGTGTTCGGAAAGTCGTCGCTTACCTCACGCATAATCGAGAAGACAAGCCGGTCTTCGGCTCCCTTGGCTACCGATGGATGTGGACCATAATAAGCAATACGATTTGCCTGATAGAACAATGGCAGTGTTTCAAGATTTATATGCTCCGTTATTGGCATATTCTCAAACCGATATGCTGTCTCTTCTTCAGGAAAATAATATAACATTTGTCCCAGACTTGGATTCGACAGATTAATGAGATTCATGGATTTATTAATGGCTTTAAAAAGCACAGCTCGGTCATACGGCGTTTCTGCTTGAAGGAACTCAATGACATCTTGTCCAGTACTACTATCAAATGTAAGCATCTGAGAGGCATCACTGAGGTTATTCAGAATACGTTCAATGGATTCTCTTCCAGACGTAACACTGCTCGCTAAATCTTCATCAATCTTCGTAGTTTGGACCGAAGACATCCACTGAAAAGATATAAATCCAATCAATACGACGGGAATCAAGACACTAATCACGAGAAGAATACTAAGTCTACCACGTAAGGTCTTAGGCCAAAGGCGCTTTGGAGCTATCTTGAAATCACCTATCCTCAACATCATCTGTCCTCTCCCTTTACCCCTGTCTGAACTTATTCTTTCACTTGGCCCAAACTCTATTTCATTATTATAGCGACCTCCATTGAATAGCTCCATTAAAAAAAATAAGAACAGCCACTGGACGTATCTTCGTCAATGGCTGTTCTTAAACAAAATTTAGTTGTTTGTGTATACGTAATTTAATACCTTATTGTCACGGTAAGATGATGCTCTTACAGGAATATGATCATGGAAAGGACGAACATAAAGACCACACCAACAATCATCGGTACCGATGTCCGCTTCACAATCTCAATTGGACTCTTCTTCACCGATCCAGCAACGATCAGTACAACTGCAGCTACTGGAGAAACGGCTCTTAACAGGTTACCAGACAGACCCATTGGAATTGTAACAGCAATTGGATTAATGGCAGCTGCTTCAGCAAGTGGCACCATAAGCGGTACCATGGAGTAGAAGAGTGCCGTTCCGCTTCCGCTTAGAATAACGATCAGAGCGGTTAGTCCAACGAGAATGAGCGGAAGGATAAATCCAAGGTTGGAGCCTTGAATTCCAACCATTGCTGATTCGAGCGCCTCAATAATCCCGATGGATTTAAGACCTGTAACGAATACGGATGCCGCAACGAGAAGAACAACGATAGGTACTGCGCCACCCATTCCTTTGAAGAAATGCTCTGTACCATCAAGTACAGCCTTCGGCGTTCTTTTTCTAATCAATTCACAGATAATCGCAATAGCGAAGGATAACAAGGTAACAACTTCAACACTCACATTGATCGTGAGATTAGATACGGATTGAAGAATAAAGATAACGATCAGGAACAGGATCGGAAGTACAGGAAGCAAAGCATATACAGCTGTGAACAGTTTACCACCAGATACTAACTGTACGTCTTTCAGTTCCACTTCCGCATGGTCCGTATCAATACCCATCTTCTTATCCATACGTTTCTGCCAGAAGTAATGTGTAGCCGCGATGACGATTAGCGTAGGAATGGATACCAGCGCATGATAACGGAACACATAATCTGTTACTGTCATATTCGCGAACATAGCATGCTGTGCCAACTCTGTTGCTACAGCCACGTTGTCCCCACCCATTGGCGTAGGTACAATCGTTGCAGATGTTGCGATGATCGCTGCTGCAGACAAAGTAGACATGCCCGCTTTTTTCAATACTGGGAATAGCGTCGCTAGCAAGATGATCGCTAAGTTCGATGCACTTGGAATGACCAGGGACAATAAGTTACCGAGCAAGAAAACAACGGGTACTAAAACATAAACCGATTTAATTTTCCCTAGTGGTTTGGTTAGTACATTAACCGTTACATCATTCGCATTAATATAGGACATATAAGCTGTATATCCACCAAGCACGAGAATGATAAAGCCGGCTGAAGTCAGGGATGACTTGAACTGGTCGGTGATCGCGAGCAGTGGATCTAACCATACGGCTCCTGTTGACTCAAAGTCTTTTGCACTAATTCCATTTCCCATCATAATTGCGATAAACATCAATGCAATCCCGATAAAGAATAGCGTTATTTTGATATCCATCTGCTTGATTAGCATATATACAATGATACAAATCGCCAATATCGCAGATCCATACATAATTAAATCCATCGTCGTAAGCACTCCTTAGGTGTCGGTAGTTAGTTGCATTTGCTCAGGCTATCGAGCAACCATTCGCGAAACATCTGCTGATCGATATCCAGGCATACTTTGGCATTGTTCGGCTTTTTCAAATATCCTTTCAAGTCCACAATGGTTGCTCCCGCTGTCATGCTACCGTTCAGCTCCACACCAACGTAGGTATCAACCGTCTCGAACATATCAGGCTTCAATAGGTAGGCAATCGCACAGCTATCATACATCTTTAGACCTGTCTTCATGCTGCCACCACGGTACCGTTTAAAGAGGCTGTGAAGCATAAATCCAACATCGTTCATTTTCTCGAGCTTCGCGCTATCTTCTGGCAGTACAAGGGCTTTCAGACCAACATCTAGTCCTGCCATCACAATTGGAACTCCACTATCAAATACAATTTGAGCTGCTTCAGGGTCAACATGAATGTTGAATTCGGACATCACGCCTTTGTTACCACGAGTGATCGATCCACCCATAAGAACAATTTCCTCGATGTTCTCTTTCACTTCAGGATACACCTTCAACAGTAGTGCTATATTCGTCAAAGGACCAATTGGAACAAGCGTTACTTTTTCTTTACTTTCTTTAATCACTCTATACATGGCATTGACCGCATTCTCTTCAAGAAGTAGGTCATTTGTAGGTTCTTCAAAATCAAAGCCTTCCATTCCACTAACACCGTGCACATCGCTTGCATCTTCTGTTTCACGAATCAATGGAGCTGCTGCTCCCATGGCAACCGGAACTTCCTTCTTGAAATATTTAAGAAGTCTCAAAGCATTGTAAGTCACTTTATCAAGTCCAACGTTCCCAACGACTGTTGTAATGAGTTTTACATCTAACTCTTCACTATATAGGGCAATCGCCAAGGCTACTGCATCATCAATTCCTGGATCTGTGTCAATAATAATTGGTCTTTTCAACATGTTCATTCATCCCCCTATGAATTATCAATATTGCGATTTACAAACTTGACCATCCCATGACCGTACTTTTCGGTTGGACGCTCTATAAATCCAAATTTTTTATAAAAACCTTCTTTATTCGGTGTAGACATTAAACCTACATAGGCATTGTTGCAGGCCTTTCCCTCAATGTACTCCATCAAAGCTTTCATGATCGCAGTACCAATCGATTTATTCTGGTAGCTCGGATCAACCACGACATCCTTAATGAAAAACACAATTCGATCGTCGCCTACAATTCGACCAATACCTACAGGTACGTCATCATCATATATAACAACGGAGAAGAGTGTTTTTTCTAATGCTTGAGTGACATCTTGAATAGAGTAATCTTCAAATTCAACTTTTCGTCGAAGTTCAATATACAATTCGGGAGTCAATGCATCTAATTCTTTCCTTAGCATCTAACAATCGCCTGCCTTTTATGCTCAGCTCATAAAATCTTACAACCTTGTAGTGACGGCATTTTGTGCACCGAATTTTGTTACAACCATACTTGCTGCAAAGTGACATACCATCTGCATCGTTACTTTAACTTGTGATACACAATTAACAGCTTCCGCAATTGTGATAAATGATATGCCTGTATTTGAATGTGTAACCGGTTCCACATTTGTGACAATGGATTCTCTTTTCAGATGAGATAAATATTGTTATCGTTCAATACTTCCTCTCTTTATTTTGTATCTTTGAAACCATGTTTCCGTAACCGGTTACATATACTATAAAAAATCCACTCCATGTCTGTCAAAGGAAAATAATGACATGTGCCTAACTCCTTAAGTTTTATAGACAAAAAAGAATACACCCCCGAATTGTTATTCGAAGGTGTAAACCTTTACGCCAAGCCCTTTACGATTTCAACCATTCTAACGTGAATGTTCCGAATTGAATGTTCATGTTATTCCAGTTGGAGGAATCATATAAGTGTTCATATAGAATACCGATTTCTCCATTACTCAACACCGTCAAGCAAGAATAACTGAAACCGCCTTCTTCGATCTCCTTACTGTAAGGCCACGTTTTCCCGCCATCTTCACTGAGCCTTACCGTTCCTTTAACTCTATAATCCTCGTGATTTGGGTTCGAGAAGAGTACGCGCACCTTACCATCTCCAGTATCCGGGTAGCGAATCACACTAGACTGGCAGATTGGATCTACAAGTGTCATATCAAACGTAATCTCGCCCCACGTTTCTCCACCATCGGTACTGGTTGCAACAGCCGTTCTCTGTAATCCATAATGATTTCTCATGTAATATGTAAGTTCTCCGCTCGGCAGTTCAATAAGCTGGGATTCCGTCAAATAGTGCTTGCCGTCATAGATCGTCTCCGCCGTCAATATCTCACCGTTCCACTGTCTTCCATCATTCGGTGATGCTCCCCGCTGCCACGTTATACCATGGTCATCACTGTAGATACAGCAGCATGACAAATGTCTGCCTTCATTGGAGAAATAGATGGGGAATAACAAGCGCCCAGCCTTCTCACCATTCTTCATCTGAATACCGCGACCTGGTCCAGCTCCAATAAACCGCATCCACTCTTCTTTTACCTTCGGATTCAATTCCTCTGGTTTAGACCACGTTAACCCGTCATCGTTGCTTCGTATGATCTGTAAAAATGATGTCCGAGCCTCGAGCAGACTTTCTTGTGGGTCAATTCCTTTTTTAAAATATATATTTCCTCTGGCTTCACCATCAAGGAATACATAACCTTGCTCATCTACACGATAGGCTGTCGTCTTCCCTTCAGTATCCAGTACCGAACCATCCTCAGCTAGGAAGAACATTTGACCCTCAAGGTCGTATAACTTCCTGCGTCCAGCAGTGTCAAAACCGACGCCAGTATCACTAGCATGAAGTCCGATTCCGCCAGGTGTATGACTGAAAATCATCATTAGCGTTCCCGTTTCTTCATCCTCCAGGATTGCAGTATCGATGGCTGCTGCCCCATCAAGCCCTTCTCCAGCATATTCAACGAGCTTCTGAATCGGTCCCCACGTCTTTCCATTATCTTCACTGCGTCTAATCGACACATCAATCTCATTCGGATTGTCTGTAGAATCCGCAATTCTAGCATCAATGCCCGCGATAACGGTCCCTTTACTCGTTGTAATCATGGATGGAATACGGTAAGCCTTCGATCCTGCATAGTTCGGATAAAAAATAGCCTCTGTTTTAATATTTGCCACTTTAAAGCCCCCTCTGAATACTGTCTTCAGCCATCGATTTCAACCCTATGTTATATCATGGGGTAAGGGCTAACCATGTAAATTCCGATTTCATTCTTGTATATTTGATACTTTTCGACCGCAGAATACGACGATTCTCAACCTTACGTAGGCATAGAAAAGAGACAGATCGAAGAAATATCTCCGATCTGTCTCTTTTCTCGCTTTTACAGACTAATAACGACATGGGGTTTACTATAGTGGCTCACTCCGCCACCACCTACCAGCACCTTGCCACCTTTGCGGAAGATCAGACGTTTGCCCGATCCACCCTCTAGTAATACTTCCACTTTTGCATGATTAGAAGTAGCCGTGTAGATGACATAGCCGGTTTTCGAGATGGATGTTACCCAATTTCTATCAAACTCTGAACGTAACACTCGATTAGAATAAGTCTGACTCACAATCTCGCGATTAGTTCTGCTCAAGTAGCTTCACCCCCAGCTAGCTAAGATAATCTATTATATGAATACTGACTGGGGTGGGATTGTGCTAGAATCTATGATTGATTTATGTCTTATCCCAGGAGAACCTCAACATCCAGCTTGTTCAGTGCCTCAACCCATTCTTCGGCACAGCCTGAATCCGTGACAATCATAGATATCTGTTCAATAGGAGCAATATGGGCAAATGTCGTAACACCGAACTTGGAGTGATCTGCAACGAGAATGGCCTCCTCCGTTCGTTGCATCATTTTTCGTGATAATAACGCTTCATCGACATTATATTCGGTGATCCCCTCAGAGAGTGAGATTCCACCTGCTGAAATAAACGCCTTATTCACTTTGAACTGATCCAGCATTTGATGAGCAATGGCTCCTGTCGCTGCTTGATAGCTCATATTCACTTCGCCGCCAGCAAAAATAATTTTCCCCTGAAAGTCTTCCAATGCGCATGCAAGAATCGGTACAGAATTCGTAATAACCGTGATATCCGCACGGTCCTTTAGGTGACGCATAATTTCCAAGGTTGTTGTTCCATTATCGAGAATGACGGTCTCCCCCTCTTTAACAAGAGAGGCAGCTAATTTGCCTATCGATTGCTTCTCACTTCGATACATTTCAGAACGCTTTATGAAGGTCGGCTCGATCCATTCAGAACGCGTCTGAACCGCACCTCCGTACACCTTGCGTAGTCTTCCTTCTTTCTCAAGTCGGTCCAGGTCACGTCTAATGGTTTCCGTCGAGACGTTAAATATTTCGGCAAGTGCATGAACTTGCACTTTCCCCTCTGTACTTAACTGGGCGAGAATCGTCTGCCTGCGCTCCTCGTAGGTTAAGGACATATCCTGATTCCTCCTATTATGAGTAATTTGTCGATTTTGTGTGTATTGTTGTTGTTTTCATTCAGTGTATAGTTCTGTGTGGTTTCCTGTCAAACTTGTATGCCGTTTTGTAAACGCAGTGTAAAAAATGGATTGACAATCACGTATACAGGGCATACAATCAACGAAAAACCACATGAATTAAACAAAATCAACATTGCAACAAACATGAACCCAAGGGGGAGATTTTTTGAGTCGTCAGTTATCTTTTCGTCAAGATGGAACATTTAAAATCATGCAATTTACCGATCTTCATTATATGGATGGAAGAGACGAGGACTTGCGTACACGGGAACTCATGGAAATAACCATGGACCTCGAACAACCTGATCTCGTTGTTCTGACTGGAGACATCATATATACAGGCGGGGTTGCACCTGGCGATGTCAGATGTCAGAATCCAGAACAGGCTTTCCGCGATGCCGTTGCAGCTGTGGAGGAGAGAGGTATTCCATGGGCTTGTGTATTTGGCAATCACGATAGTGAACCTGGAGGTGGAATCACTCGCCAAGAGCTTGTTCAACTGGCAGCCTCACACCAGCACACTTTCGTTCAAGCTGGACCTGAGGAGATTACAGGGGAAGGAAACTATGTACTTGAACTGGTTGATACCGAAGGAAAAGCAGCAGCTAATCTTTACTTTTTGGACTCTGGAAACTCATCTCCACTTCAGCATGTACCCGGGTATGACTGGATTCGCCGAGATCAGATTAACTGGTTCACTGCGGAATCGGCGCGTTTAAATCCATCAGACCAAGAAGGCAAGACGCCTGCCCTTGCGTTCTTCCACATTCCACTGCCAGAATATCAAGAAGTCTGGGATACTCAGACTTGCTATGGTCATAAGTTTGAACGGATCTGCTGCCCTCCCGTCAACTCCGGATTGTTTACCGCGATGCTTGAGATGGGTGACGTTGTAGGTACATTCTGCGGACACGATCACATTAATGACTTTGAAGGCACGCTGCATGGCATACGCCTATGTTACGGGCGGGCAAGTGGCTATAACACCTATGGTCAGGAAGGGTTCTTGCGGGGAGCGCGCATGATCCAATTGACTGCGGGAGAATCGAATTTTAAGACATGGCTACGGCTTGTTGATGGCTCGGTTATTACGAATCAGCCGACTCATGAACCTAGCACAACGATTAAAGCCTAAGTGAATATATCATGCTGATACCTATTCTGCTCGTTATTGCTTCCGGTATGGCTCACGCAGTCTGGAGCCTCTTCACCAAGCGAAGCCTGAACAAAAGCGTTTTTCTATGGATGATCATGATGATGTGCACCATCCTACTGTTACCGAACCTCATCATAGAGCTTTGGCAAAATCCCTTGCCCCTAGGTGCATACGGACTGCTGCTTTTATCCGCAATCCTGCAATCCGTATACTCATGGCTGTTATCCCAGACGTATGAGCTTGGTGATTTATCACAGATATATCCCATAATGCGGGGAACCAGCACCTTGCTTGTACCGATCATCGGGGTCTTATTTCTGCATGAATCACTCTCTATTTATGGATGGATCGGAGTCCTCTGTATGCTTAGTGGGTTCATCATGCTCAGTGGACTTGGATCACACCGTACGCAGTCTGAAACACGGTGGCAGACATTGAAGCCTTTTGTCATGGCACTGTGTGTCGGCCTATGTACAACCAGTTATGTCTTTGTAGATAAACTGAACTTGCAGAACATCTCTCCCCTGGCACTACTGGAAATTACGAACATTGGCTTTGTAGCAGGCCTGACACCTCTTGTCATTCGATCCAAAGCTGTTCGGCGGGAGTGGCAAGTCAATCGTTCAACCATTTTATTAGGAGCTGTCTTGAATCCTGGATCTTATCTATTGTTCCTCTTTGCGATGCAGCAAGCGCAGATGGCTCATATTAGTCCCCTACGGGAGATTGGAACAGTATTCGCTACCTTCCTCGGCATCTTCATCCTGAAGGAGCAACAAGGATTGAAACGAATTATCTGTTCCATTGTTATCCTTTGCGGTATCCTGCTTATCGGGATGTGGGGATAAGTACTAAGCCACTTATTAAAAAAAGAAGCTGTACCACAAGATCGCTAGATCTTAGGTACAGCTTCTTTTTGCAAGTACTTTTACATAATCGCTTGAAGACGCACAATGGCCTGCGCCCGATCAACGACCTCTAATTTGCCGTACAGATTGCTAATATAGTTACGAGCTGTACCTTCAGCAATATGCAGGGTATCGGCGATCTCACGGTTATTTAGCCCCTTAATAATGAGCTGTGCCAACTCTTCTTCTCGCTCGGTAAGCTTGATTACACTCAGACTATTTCGCTGAAAATGTGCATAATCCTCGGTAAAACGGTTCAGTCTTCCTGCCAATTTCGCCGCTACAGCAGCCGGAAGAATAAATTGACCCGATACGATATCTCGAATGGAGGTAATCATCTTATCCGCATCCATATCTTTCAGCATATAACCACTTGCTCCATTCGCCATGCCCTCAACAATGTAATCCTCTTCAATAAAGGTCGTCAAAATCAGAATAAATATATTAGGGCAACTGTGTTTAATCCGCTTCAATGCACTTATTCCATCCATGACCGGCATTTGGATATCAAGCAATACCAGATCGGGCTGTAGTACCTCCGTTAATTCACAAGCCTCTTCTCCGTTCTTCGCCACACCTACAACTTCAAAATCATCCTCTAAGTCCAGAATGGTTCGGAGTCCCTCACGTGTTAGCATTTGATCGTCAGCGATTACAATCTTTATCGTCCGCATTCTCTGCCCCCCATTTCACTGCATAGGATACGGCAGGTCGATACTTAGCAAACAGCCCTGGTCAGGCTGTGAGTCAATGGATAAACTGCCGTTCAATTGTTCAACACGTTCCTTCATCGTCCTTAACCCAAACCCCATGACGATATGACTCGAGCCTGCTCCGTGGTCTTCAAGCCTAAACTGCAGACTCTCATCAGCAATCTCCAAACGAAAGCGAAACTCTGTACTTCCACCATGCTTGAGCCCATTAGTCAAGCCTTCTTGAAGTGCATGGTAGAGTGTCTTCTTATACGCGGCAGACAGCTCAGGTATATCATGAATATCCGATTCGATAATGACGCCTGTATTCCGCTCTGCATCACGTATCAGCTGACTCAGCATTTGTCCAAGATCAGCAAACTTGTCTTGCTTCAACATATGGACAGAACCTCTGATTTCATTCAAGCTGTGGCGGACAAGATCCTGTGCTTCTTTCAACCTGATGGCAGCGCCGTCCGGGTCTTTCTGCATGAGTCTTTTTCCGGCTTCAATCTGAAGAATCGTTGATGTAAGAGTGTGTCCCACAATATCATGTATTTCTTGAGCAATCCGGTTGCGCTCTTCATACACAGAAACTTCAGCCAAGGCCGCCGACGTCTCGCGCATCGATCGTTCCAGTCTCCGTGTTCTTTCTTCAACCTGCTCTTCCAGATTATCTCTCAGATACTGAATCCCCGAATAAAGTCTCGCATTCTCGATCGAGATCGCACACTGAGAACCAAGCAGCCTTAAAACATCGAGTCGTTCCGGAGTAAATACGTCTGAGGACAGCTTATTCTCCATATAGAGCAGACAGATTAACTTCTTCTGGTGCATGATCGGGAGGCACAGGACTGATTTCAATGCATTATTCTTAACATACGCATTTCGTGAGAAAATCCCTTCTCTGGCCGCATGATGCAGCACAACTTCCTCTTTGGTTCTTGCCGCATAGGCTATGATGGCTGATGGAACCAAGCTAGGATCCTCCTCTAAGGGGACTGACTTCACATAGATCTCCTCTGACGTTCCATAGGCTTCGACAACCCAGCCGTTCTCATGGAGAAAAAGAAGCGCGCCGGAGTCTGCTCCTGAATTTTGGAGCATAATATGCATCAACGTTTCCAGCAAACGGCTCATCTCCATCTCGCCTGATAAAGCCTGCGTAGACATGACAACAGAGAGGTAATCAACACTTTCAAGTCCGCTTTCTCGTCTCGCATTCAGAAGATGCCCATACTTTTGTTCCACATCCAAGACTTTCGCTGTCGCTCCCCACTTCTGATAAGCTTCATGCGCTTCAGTCATATACGTTTTTGCAATCTGCATTTTTCCATTTTGAAGACCATATTTGCTGTAACACTCGGCAGCCATCGCCAGATCATGAATATGCCCATACTTACGAGCTGTTTCGATGGATTGTTCATACAACTCTTCTGCTAAGCGATTCTTATCATTCAGCCTCGATAGTTCCGCTTTAATCAACAAGTATTTATGTAAATAATTTTCCCGACAGCGGTCAGCATGCTGTTTTATTTTTTTCAGACGCTTACGCAATTTTATCTTGATCTCTTTTTGCTCTTCAGGTGAAGCATCTTCGTAAAGTTGCCCCCACACTAACGACTCATAGAAGTATTGAACAGCATAATCTTTGTAGCCTTCGCGGGCCACCAGAATCTCAGCCGATCTCTTCAAAGCCTCATTTGCCTCACGATACCGACCAAACAAATATCCAGGAAGATAATGAAGTGTACAGACGAGCTCCTCGATTAAATTAAACTCATCTCCATGGACTGATTGTGCGTAGTCCTCAAGAGTTACATCCTCTATGTTAAATGGATCGTTAGGTGCACGATATCCCGTTAAACGAATAATTATAGCCATAAATACGGTTGCTTGTTTCATATGAAGACTATTAGCATGCTTAAGTAACTCTCCTGAGTGCGCTAACAGTCGATCATAGATCATCCCAAGTGGATGGCCACATAGAAAAAGTGCTCCACAGTTAATCAGAATGCTCTGATTACCATGCCACTGATCTCCCGATTCAAGCCCGACCTTTCCTGCATATTGCGTAAATGTATCGAGTACGCTTGGGTCATAACGACGCCAGCTATCGTAACACATCGTAAATGAAGAAATTGTCTTCATGTAGAGTGTGGGATAAGGCTTCGATATGCGACACGCAAGTAATCCCCATTGATAAGCTTGATCGTAGTGACGGAAATGATAATACAAGAACATCCCATACCCTATAAACCCGATTGAAGACTCTGGCATCAGACCATAATCAATCGTCAACTCAATCATGGTGAAGGTCGAAGAAAGCCAGGCCTTTCGATTGACAAAAAAACAGGCATTCGACGTATAAACTAGCACAGACATAGCCACTTTACGGACTTCATCCGTCATCGGTGGGAGGGTTCCCAGCGATTCTATCGAACGGTTCTTCATTTTTCGAGTTAGGCGGAACCACTGAAATGTTAATTCCAATGAACTAGGATCAAAATTATGACTGACATTTAACAAATCCAATGTTTTTCGGCCTAAGGATATCACTTCTTTATAATTATCAAAAGCTGACTCAAGCTGAATCTTCACACTATAGACAATGGCTTGGTCCAAGCTTGTATTCGCCTTACTAATCAGCATATCAAACAGCTTATTTGCCCTCTCATAATGCGAACATAAGTATTCGACTTCCGCTAGCTCCCGATAAATCTGAAAGGTAAGTTCATAGTCATGATCCCAGTTCTCTTCCTCAAGTAGTGACGCAGCGCATCGTAAATATCTTAACGATGTTTCGTATGCTGTGGACTGCTTCGCCATCATGCCTGCCTGCAAGTTAAGATCTGCTACTTCCAACTTCACTTCGGCAAAATCTATCCAAGCCCCGCCCTGATTCAAATGATCAACTGCTTCAAATAAATTAATATTATGACCACATTTAATCCGCTGCACCAGAATTAGCCCTGTCCTCATATGTAAATCAGGACGTTCAGCCTCGAACACAAGATCATATGCCGCTTGCTGAATTCGATCATGCTGAAACTTATAGGAAGTTGATACCTCATCTCCACCGCTGACAATCTGTAGCAAATGCTCACGAACAGCGATACTCAGCACTTCGGAAAGGTCTTGTATTGGAATACTCGTAATCGAAGAGAGCATGTCGAGATCAAAACTGCTTCCTAATACAGCGGCTCGACTAAGCGCATAAACGGTTCTGTACGGAAATAATTTCAGCTTATCCGATAGATATGCAACCGCATTATCGGGAACACTCATCTCTTTAATAAGCTCCAGATCCCATTCCCAGCATCGACTGGATTCACTGAACACAATTAACTTATCGTCAACCAGATCTTGAAGAAACTGCTTTAAGAAAAAAGGGTTACCTTCTGTCTTATGTAGTAGCAGCACGGCCAGATCCTCCAACTCCCTCTCCCCTGCTGATTCAGCATGCATCGCATCATAGAGTAACTGCTTCAAATCTTCGAGTTCAAGGGCCTTTATCTGAATACTACGCATCACAATATCACGTTCCTGAAACTGCCTCTTCAGACGAATGATATGATGTTCTGGCGAAACCTCTTCCTCACGGTAAGCTAGAATCACCAGCAAATACCTCGTTTCCCGATCCTCCAGAAGGCACTCTAAATACTGCACAGAGGCTTCGTCGGTTGAATGAAGATTATCAATGAATAAGATCAATGGACGATCTTCATGAAGGAACAGCTGAATGAACCGATTCATAAGAAGATGTAGCCGATTCTTACCCTCCGCTGGTGGCAGTGCTGGCACAGAAGCTTGTTTGCCAATAATCAATTCCAGTTTAGGAACAAGATCGATTAGCAATTGCCCGAATCCCTCTAATGCATTCAATATCCGAAGCTTCCATACTTCAGCCTGCACCTTAGACTCCATCAGCAGCTGTGTGACTAAACCCTCCATGATTTCAATCCAGATATCGTAAGGAAGAGGGGTATGACCGGCATCAGACTTCCCCATAGCAAAAAAGCCTTCACAAGGAGCTTCTTTTCGAAAAGCCTCACCTACAAAAGACGTTTTCCCGATTCCCGCACTACCTCGAATCCACACTACCTCAGTAGTGCCGTTCGTAACCCGCTCTAATGCATCTCTCAACTGCTGCTGTTCTGCTTGGCGACCATAAAATTTCCCTGGGACTGTCCATCTCTCTGGCGTATCCTGACTTGCCAGTGCGAAAGATTCTACCTCTCCCCCAACATCATATCTAGATAAACACTCTACGAGGTCAGACTTCAATCCGAATGCACTGGAATACCTGGCTTCAGGCATCTTCTCCATACACTTCGCGATAACGCCAGAGAGTGCCTCGGGTATCCACGGAAATCGATGGTGAAGTGATTCCGGTGTAGTAGCAAGATGACGATATACAATGTCCATAGCATCTTGGGTATCATACGGTAAAATCCCAGAGAACCATTCATAGAAGGTTACACCAAGTGAATAGAAATCAGATCTGAAATCAGGTGTGATCCCCGTTCTTCCCGTCTGTTCCGGGGATATATACGGCAGAACAGAGTCTGGCCGATCACTTTTCATCGATAACGGACTCTTGCTCTGGTCTGTAGAACACAAACGAATATCAACGAACCTTACTTCAAGCGTGTCTAGGTTCACTAATAGAGAGGAAGGTGTGATCTCGTGAAGTATAACGTTCTCACGATGTATTTTCATAAGACAATCAGCCGCAGCTACGGAAATGCTTAAGAGATCAGGCAGCTCTAATGACATCCCATGCGAATGTAATGTATGTTCAAGCGTCTTACCCCCCATATCCTGCAAGAAAAGAACAGGCCGGTTCGACACATACTCCAGACTAAAAGGCTGCAACGCCCCTCGTCCACCTAGACGTTTAAGCATCTCATACTCGTACCGAAAAGTGTCTATCACGTGAGCGCCTGGATACTCTTCATAGGTTGTCTTGGCAATCACACACAGGCCATCCTCATCACGAAGCACTCTGAATATGAGGACCTCTTCGTTCGAGCCTATAACTTCTAACATTTGATAACCCGGCATTTCGATCATATCGCCGCACTCCCCGCTAGCATGTATGTCATCCGAACGCTACATAAGGATTTATATGAGATTATTTTCCAAGTGTTATTTCTATTAAGTATAACATCAGATGTTGTTCTGGATTAACCTCTTAACTATATTCAAATATACATTCGCCAAATAGTGAAGATTGTCATGATTGTTGTCATATGACATCAAGGAAGAGAAACGATTCAAGCCTAACGAAAGTAATAACAAAAAAACCAACCGGTTCCTAATTCAAGGATCCGGTTGGTTTATAAACAGCCTTCATTTTAGATAAGCTTATGCTCATACCATTTCTTCCCGCGGAAACGCCATAGAAAGAGAGCTCCTCGCACACCCCACTCACAGTTCATCGCGAGCCAGACACCCAGAATCCCTATGCCCATCACAATTCCGAGAACATAACCAAAAATAACCCGGAACAACCACATCGTCATCATCGAAGTAATCGATGTGAACTTGGAATCACCTGCCGCCCGTAGCGCGGAAGGTAGAATAAAGCTAATCGGCCAGAGCGGAATCTGGACAAGCGTATTAATCAATAGGAGTAAGAAGAGATCATCCACAATATCGGCTGGAGGATTAAACAATCCAACGAGCGGCTGGAACAATGGCATCAATATCAGACCAGTCACCGCCAAAGAGCAGGCACCGAGCCAGAGAAAAGACTTAATGAACTTTCTTGCATCAGGTATATTCCCGCTCCCAATACACTGCCCTACAACCGTAACTACGGTTAAAGACAAAGCACTTGCAGGGATCTGGAAGACCATCGCGAGAGATGCGCCAATTGCATTCGTGGCAATGGCATACGTCCCCAAGCTTACAATGAACACCTGAGTTAAAATTTTCCCACCGTTAAAGAACATCTGCTCTGCGGCAAATGGTATCCCGATAAACATAATTTTACGAAGCATAGACAGCGGGAAATGAAACAGATCTCGGACACGCAGATGCAGCGTAGCATCGACTTTGAACAAGTAGTACAGGGCGCAGACGGCTCCTCCATAGCGAGCTATATTGATTGCGATGGTCATCCCTAGCACACCCATCTGCAAAAAGTTAATGAAGACTACATTAAGCGCAACATACATCAGATTCATAATGAGCGAAAGCGCTAGTGATGCCCTTGTCTTCCCAATTCCCCGCAAGGCACCACAGACAGCCTGAACAACCGCAATACCTACATAAGAAGCACTGCTCCCGATCAGATAGATTCGGGCGCTCTCCAGCACATCTGGCGATGCTGATCCGAAGAGGAGATGAAGTACAGGACCATGTAATCCCATAATTAATAAACCAACGCCTATTGAGATTAACGCAACAGAGGTTACTGTACCAGCGGCCGCCCGTGACACCATCAAGTCATTACGACTTCCTTTATACTGCGCCACAACGACCGTCCCCCCAGTCGCCACAGCCACAAACACGTTGATCAGAAATACATTCAGCGAGTCGACCATATTTACAGCGCTGACCGCTCCCACTCCTGACGAGCTGATCATAGCCGTATTCACCAGATTCAGTCCGACAATAAAAGCCTGATCAATCAGAATCGGTAAAAACAAGGCAAAAATCTGCCTGTAATCCATCGACTCTCCGGAAAAGTACTTATTTAGAAAGCCATTCATTCGTAAATGAGCCTGCTTCAAGTCATCACATTCTTTTCGTTTGAAATGGAAAAAACTCTTCATGTGAAGAGCTTCTTGTCACGTGGGAATGCCACAATATATGTCAGACGGATTCCCCTCTTGATTGGATTGAGAATATCACCGTACCCTGATTCTGTCAATGAAACAAGCTACATTCATCCTTATAACGCTATGTTAAATCATACATAGTCAATAATGATTTCATTCATGAAATCAACGCTGTTCAAAGGAAGCAAAAGGAAATAAACTGTAGTTGTGAACGCATACATAAAATTACCACAATAAAAAGGAGCTGTCTTATCGATGTCACGAAATCAACAGCCGCATCTTATCTTTCCCGTCATTAGTGATGTACATATCGCTCCGACAGGAGACGGATGTATCACCAAGTTTGAACGTGCTTTGACCCAGCTGAATAATCGCGCACCTCATCAAGATGCCTTTGTTATTGTAGGAGATTTAACGAATAACGGGTATGCAGAAGAGTATGATCGGAATATGGAGGTATTCCGCAAGCATAAGCTTCCAAGTGTGCAGCCGCTTATTGCGATTGGCAATCACGATTATTGGAACGGACTGCCCACCGAAGAAGCACAGGCTCTTTTTCTGGAGAAGACGGGTATGCCTTCACTCTATTATCACGAGGTCATACAAGGCTATCACTTTATCGTCATGGGTACCGAACAGCATATAACACCAGGCCATTTCTCTCTTGAGCAGATTGCATGGCTCAGTGAACAGCTTCAAACGGCCTCTGCGGATACACCGAATCGTCCTATCTTTGTGTTCATGCATCAGCCTTTAACGGATACGGTATACGGCAGTGAAGAGTGGGGGACTGTGGATAACCTTGAGGCATTCATGGATGCACTAAAGCCTTATCCACAAGTGATTACATTCTCCGGTCACTCTCATTATCCGCTGAATGATCCACGCAGTATACATCAGCAATATTTCACTTCGGTCGGAACAGCATCACTCAGCTATATGGAGGTAGAACGAGGCAAGATTCAAGGCAATCTCCCC
Source organism: Paenibacillus sp. FW507-14B1B (assembly GCF_058781425.1). Lineage (NCBI taxonomy): Bacteria > Bacillati > Bacillota > Bacilli > Caryophanales > Paenibacillaceae > Paenibacillus > Paenibacillus sp. FW507-14B1B. The sequence goes on from NZ_JBYSWS010000003.1 coordinate 428,959, forward strand.
CCAGGGCATGAGCAATTCTGTCAAGGCTGTCTTGTAGAGGTGTACGAGGATCAAGTTGTTATCCATCGTCTCGACTTCGCGAATGAACGAGAGATCGATGAGGCGTGGGTCGTGTCATTACCCGCCACCTCAGAGTCATTTATCTATAGAAAAGATCGAGATCAAGAAGCTCCCTTTTTCCCTTCAACTGCGGAAATTCATGTAGAGATGGACCTAACGACTTCACACTCTGTAACCATTACATTTGACCAGGCAACTGACAATGAAATTGTCCATTCCTATCAAATTACACTGTGTGATGCATCAACGTGTGAGGAACTTCATTCATACTTAGCCTATTCCGAATACTATAACTATCCACTAGTTGAGCAGATCACGCTGACATTGCCGGATTTACTTCCAGACCATGCGTATTCAGTAACAGTCCATGCTATTGATGCATTCGGGAACGTAAGTGAGCAAACACTGGTCACCTCGTGCCGAACGCAATCGATGACGGTATCGAGTTAATTATTGAACTTCATAAACAAAGAATGCCCTACATGGAAGCATCAGCTTCCATGTAGGGCATTCTTAACTGCATGACAGATCGATCTCGAGTGAGTACTCAGCCGATTTCGCCCTTGATTTACTAGTTTTTTCTTACATCATGCTTCCTTTATTCTTCTCATACGCACAAATACCTTGATGATCTCATTAATGAGAAGAGGGAGTAACGCAAGTCCGATGACCAACCCCCAATCGGCAAGGTGAAGATTCTGCACGTTAAAGGCATTAGCAAGGAACGGGATGCTAATCGAAATATATTGCAGCAGAAGCCCTGCAACAACAGCACCAACTAACAGCTTATTGGAGAACAACCCAATCTGGAAGATCGATTTCGTTGCACTTCTCTTCGAGAATGCGTAGAACAACTGAGATGCGGCAAGCACCACAAAGGCCATTGTACGTGCATACGTCATTGCATCCTCCGAGATATTGTCTGAACCTAGGCTATACCCATGCTCTCGCAACCCCAAATAAAAGGCGAATAAGGTTAAACTTCCGATGAGAATTCCGCCAAGGACAGCATTGATAGCTGCACCACCTGCGAAGAAACTTTCTTTAGGATCCCTTGGCTTCTTCTTCATTACATCATCCTCGCCCGGGTCAACACCAAGCGCAATGGCAGGCAGTGTATCGGTTACAAGGTTAATCCAGAGAATTTGTGTAGCAAGGAGCGGCAAGGGCCAGAAGAACACAATCGATGCTAAAATAGCAACGACTTCACCGAAGTTACAAGCCAGCAGGAACGTGACCGTCTTTCTGATATTCGCATAGATGTTTCTTCCTTCCTTGATCGCATGCACGATCGTCGTGAAGTTATCATCCGTAAGTATCATGTCACTCGCACCTTTGGATACGTCAGTTCCGGTAATCCCCATAGCCACACCAATGTCGGCATTCTTCAAGGAAGGCGCATCGTTCACTCCATCCCCTGTCATGGAAACGATATTTCCCTGCGCACGATAGGCCTTAACGATCTTCACCTTATGTTCAGGAGATACACGGGCAAATACCCGGATATCCTTAATTCTCTTCTGAAATTCTTCATCAGACATTTCATCAATTTCAGCGCCTGTCATACTCTGTTCGATGGAAGTGGCGATATCCAGGTCCTTCGCAATTGCAACAGCTGTATTCTTATGATCGCCCGTAATCATCACAGGCGTAATACCGGCCATTTTCGCTTCTCGGATGGAATCTTTCACTTCCAGTCTCGGTGGATCAATCATACCCACAAAACCAAGGAAAGTAAGATCCTTCTCCATCTCATCAGGTTCCAGAATCTGATCTGTGTCTTTAAACGCAGCGGCTAGAACCCGTAAAGCATCATCCGACATCGCCTCTGCTGCTGTGAGATATTGCTGCTTCAACTCTTCAGTTAGAGGTACAACCTCTCCATTTACAACAGCAGAAGAGGAGATTTTAAGCAGTTGATCAATGGCCCCCTTGGTATGTACCCGGTAGCCTTTGCGGGTCTGATTCAAGGTGGACATCAGCTTTCGATCGGAGTCAAATGGCTTCTCAGATACCCGTTTATACTCCGCTTCTAGCGATTTTTTCTGTATTTCATTCTGTTCTGCGTACATAACAAGTGCAACCTCGGTAGGATCACCCGTACCTTGACCGTTCTCATAGGTAGCGTCTGAGCATAAAACAAAGGTTTTGATAAGCTCAACAGGTGGCTCCTCGCCTAGTGGGGTTGCTGTATGATATTTGACAACGGTCATTTTATTCTGTGTCAATGTCCCCGTCTTATCTGAACAAATGATATTCACAGAGCCTAACGTTTCAACGGCTGGCAGCTTCTTCACAATGGCATTAATCTTCGACATTCTCGTCACACCAAGTGCTAATACGATAGCTACGATGGCCGGAAGCCCTTCGGGAATAGCCGCAACCGCCAAACTAATTGCCGTCAGGAACAGCTCGAACAGATCCCTTTTTTGGATAAGGCCGATAACAAAAATAAGCACACAGATCCCGATAGCAATGTAACCTAATATTTTGCCGAGTTCCTCTAGCTTTTTTTGCAGTGGAGTCATTTGCTCCGTATCTTCATCTAAAATTCCAGCGATTTTACCCATTTCCGTATCCATGGCCGTGCCGACGACTACCCCTTCGCCTCTACCATAGGTAACCAGCGTGGACATAAAGGCCATGTTAGACATATCACCAAGTGGTGTCTTGGGATCTTCAAGGAGCGCATTGGCATCTTTATCTGAAGGTACAGATTCTCCTGTTAAGGCTGATTCCTCAATCTGAAGATTCGCGCTCTCGATTAACCGTAAGTCTGCAGGTATGTATCTGCCCGCATCCAGAATAACAATATCCCCAGGAACGATATCTATGGAATTAATCTCTTTCACTTCACCATCACGTCTGACAAGTGATTTAGGGGTGGTCATCTGTTGTAATGCTTCAATCGCTTTCTCCGCTTTATTCTCTTGGAACACACCGATTGCTGCATTTAACAATACAACAGCCAAAATAATGATCGCATCCACGAATTCTCCAACGATTAGTGTAACAACTGCTGCACCAAGGAGCACATAGATTAACATATCCTTAAGCTGTGCGAAGAATAACGCGATCATGCTCTTCTTCGGTTTACCTTTTAATTGGTTAGGGCCATATTTCTCTAATTTGGCTTTCGCTTCTTCGGAGGTTAGCCCTGCCTCTGGGGTTACTTTAAAGTTCTGTAGGACCTCTTCTTTCGATTTCGAATACCACATTCGCGAAAACACCTCTTGTTAGCGTAAATTAGAAGTTGCTAAGGGTATTGTAAACCTAATGAAGCAGAAATAACCTTGATCACATCATTTTCAACACTTCTTCCACAACAGCTCGGATAAAACAGCCCACAACCTATGGTTGAGGGCTGTTACTTATATATGAAAAATCCCCTTCGTTACATCCATTTCTCGGCCCAGCGTTCAACCGTTCGAAGTGAGGAGCCTAGTTCATTACCTTTTCTAGTTAATGAATACTCTGTCCTGACAGGTCGATCTGTAATGACATGTCTTAAAACAAGTCCACAATCCTCTAACTCTTTCATCCGTTCATTTAGCATTCGTTTACTTAAGTCTGGTATAGCAACATGAATCTCACTGAATCGCTTAGGTTCAGTCATTAAGGTATGAATGATAATCCCCATCCACTTTTTGCATATAATTTCATAGCATTTCTCTACCTTTTTGATTAACTCATATTTCTGTTCCTCTTCAGTCATTACGAACACCTCCAGATCTGGAAAATACCGATATATTTAGGTACTTTTAATAACAAGGTTATGAATTTATTCGTTTTTTCTTCAATTCTTCCACTATATCATACAATTTCTTCCTTGTGACAAAGTGCACTGCAAGTTCTTTTATTCACAAGATTGACACATAAGAATTTAAGGCGTAAGATGGTTACATTAAGTAACCAATATAAAATAAGTATCCCGATTACTTGGAATGTTGCTACATGAAGCGCATACTAAGATTGGGATTATTGAATGTGATTGGGATACCGAAAGGTAGAACTTCCACCGAATCCTGCCTTAGTGAGACTTAGTGAAAGCGCATTCATAGATCGAGATGCTTATATCATCCACGCTATCATTTTCTTGTAAAGGAGATATCATCCATGAAAAGACTCGAAGGCAAGATCGCAATTATCACTGGTGCTGGTGGCGGTATTGGTAAAGGTATCGCAACAGCTTACGTTAAAGAAGGCGCAACTGTCGCTATTATCGATCTGAATGCTGAGCTTGGTAACCAGACGATTAAAGAGCTACAAGAATATGCACCTGAATCCATCTTCATTCAAGCGAATCTAGCAGAACACGACAAATTGGCAGATATCGTGAAGACTGTTGTTGAGAAGTTTGGCAAAATCGATATCTTGGTCAACAATGCACATGCGTCCCGTATGAATTCCATTGCGGACACAACACAGAAAGACTTCGATCTATCTTTCGACACTGGATTCTATCCAACGTTCTACTTGATGCAAGCAGCCCTACCTTATCTTAAAGAAACAAAAGGTAACATCATCAACTTTGCATCGGGCGCTGGCATTAACGGAGACGTGAATCAAGTTTCGTACGCAGTTGCTAAGGAAGCTATCCGTGCAGCTACTCGCGTTGCAGCAAATGAATTCGGTCCATTCGGCATTAATGTAAATATCATCGCTCCAATTGCTAAGTCACCTGGATTGGTTCAATGGGCTGAAGAGAACCCAGAGTACTATCAAGGTATGCTTGCTAAGATCCCAATGAGAAGACTTGGTGAACTAGAAAACGACATCGGACGTGTAGCTGTATTCCTAGCAAGTGAGGATTCAGCTTATATTACAGGTCAAACCATTATGGTTGATGGCGGATCTATTAAACTACGCTAATCCCAATAATAAAATAGGAATGCTCTGGGCTAGAGAGCATTCCTATCTTATAAATAAGTTTATATTATATAATGCCCTTTCGGGCGAATTGAGGAGTTAACATGAATAACAACAAGAAGAAATTCCACTGGGCTTGGTGGATACTCATCGGCGTTTCCATTATGGTTGGTCTAACAAGAGGCGGTCTAAACAGTTCTGGCGGATTGTTCCTACCACCAATTACCGAAGATTTAGGTATTAAAATGGGAAGTTTGACGATCTATTTCAGTATTGCTGCCATAGTCACCATGGTGTTCTTACCTATCGCTGGTAAATTAATGGCTAAATACAATATACGTACGGTATTAATTATTGCAGCTGTACTGCAAGCTGGTTCATTTGCTATGTTCGGTTTCATGAATTCCGTATGGGGCTGGTACTTGTTCTCCATTCCTATGGCTATTGGTGCCGTATTCTTGACCCAAATGGCAGGCCCTGTACTAATCAACAATTGGTTTAAGAAGAACAAAGGTCTAATGATTGGTATTATGATGGCTGTATCCGGCGGATTAGGTGCTGTACTTCAACCGATCGTTGGTAACTTAATTATTAGCCAAGGCTGGAGACACACGTATTTCATTATTGGATTGGGTGTCATGGCAATCATTATCCCAGTTATATTCTTTACCCTAAGAATGTCTCCAAAAGAGAAGGGCTTGCAGCCTTATGGTGCTGATGAAGTTAGCAATGATGATGCAGCGGCTAAAACACCTGCACTAGAAACAGGAGTTACACTCAAAGCAGCTAAAAAATCATCTGCATTCTATGCACTCATTGTATTCTTCTTCTTCATTACTGCTGTTGGCTGTATTGCTCAGCACATTCCAACTTACGCAACCAAAGAATTAGGTTACAGTGGAACGTTCGCAGGTAATGCGATGGCAGGCTGGATGTTTGGTGCACTAATTGGTGCTTTGGCTTTCGGATTCTTGACCGACAAAATCGGCGCGAGAAACACAGCAATCTTTGCGATGGTGCTTGGATTAGTTCCAGTAGTTATGTTATTAACATCTGCTAAGAACCCAACGATGTTCTCCATTGCTATGGTTATCTTCGGATTTGTTGTTGCATCCATCGGTACCTTAGGTCCTTTGCTTACATCTGCTCTATTCGGTAATAAAGAATACAGTCAGATTTATGCGAACATCGCTCTAGGCTTGGCTGTTGCATCTGTTGTTGCTCTGCCAGTGTATGGATATGTGTTTGACGCGACAGGTTCTTATACGCCTGTACTTTACGCCATTGCAGTTATGCTCATCGTTAACGTAGTCCTACTTATCGTAGCATTCAATGGTAAGAAAAAGTTAGAAAAAGCAGGATTATGGAATTAATCGACGTTTAGAAATTAGAGATTTCCTTTCGAGGAGATCTCTTTTTTTACTCTTACGTCTTTATTCGCATGTGATAATAAGCACATACTCCGTTAATCAACACCGAAATATGTTCATTTCCTCGGTGTTATTTACTATATTATCGCAGATGGTACATGCCATGTCAAAAAAACACGACTAAACCGTCCTTTATGTCGATTTATTATGTAAATAGTTACATTCCCTTTTTTCTCATATTTTGAAACATAATGATCTATTTCACCGTACATATAAACAATATAGATTATCCAATTAGATAAATGACAGGAGGAATTGCAGCATGCTTTCCCCAGGACCATCTTTCGGTGGAGGATTTGATTTCATGTTTACGCTTGTTCCCATTCTCATTGTTATTGTATTCGTCATTGTTATTGTCGGGCTCATCTCCAGTGGTGCACGCCATGTCAAGAATGCCACCTCACCCCAAGAATCCATATATGCTAAAGTTGTTTCCAAACGGATGGAGGTTCGTAATCATACGAATCATCACCACAATCATGACATGATGCATTCTCACAATTCATCCAAAACGTATTACTACATCACCTTAGAGTTCGAGAATGGTGAACGCAATGAATATTTAGATGTGAAGAATTTGTACGGTCTCGTGGTTGAAGGAGATTCCGGTTATGCGGCAGTTCAAGGCGAATGGATTGTTGCCTTTCAACGAGAGGTAGAAAGCAGAAGTTAAGTCTACCGCGCCACCTACTATATATTTAAAGGCGACCCATATGAGGTCGCCTTTTTTATGTTACCGTGAAATGTCTCTACGCCTTCGTACCGAATCTCTCTTTAATCAATCTGCTTCACCGGTTCATCCAGTACTTCTCTTTGCAGTGCGGCAAGTTCTTCTTTTAACTGAGCCGTGATCTCCGCATAGTCAGGATTTCCATACACATTGTTCATCTCGCAGTAATCCTGCGTAAGATCAAACAATTCCCATTCCGGGGGTCTGTTTTCATCCCTAGAACCTGCAGTACCTAGTGCTTCCGCATAATAATAGATTAGCTTATATTGATGCGTCCGTATGCCGTAATGCGAATAAACATTATGATGATCGTCAAGGTGCATCCAGTACCGATAATACATCGATGTTCGCCATCCATCCGGTGTTTCGCCCTCTAAGACGCTACGCAAGCTATATCCCTGCATATCAGGAGGTGCTTGAACACCAGCATAGTCGAGGAATGTCTGGGCAAAATCCACATTCAGACTCATCGCATCTGTTACGGTACCCGGTTTAATGGAGCGAGGATACTTCACGACGAACGGCATCCGAAGTGATTCCTCATACATAAACCTTTTATCGAACCAACCATGATCACCGAGGAAGAAGCCCTGATCTGATGTATAAATAACGATTGTATCCTCAGCCAACCCTTCACGATCCAGATAATCGAGCAACCTGCCGACATTATCATCAATGGACGCAACGCAGCGCAGATAATCCTTCATATAACGCTGGTACTTCCATTTTTTCTCCTCTAATTTCGTCAGGCCTTCCGGCGGCTTCCCTTTTGTGTCACTTTCCAGCATATCCTCAATCCGCATATTGGCTTCAACCGCTGCTTGTGAGCGAGTTGCGTAATCATCATTGAAGGTCTCTGGCTCAGGAATATCCACATCCTCATACATTTGCTTATGCTTCTCATCCGGCACCCATGGTCGGTGCGGCGCTTTATGATGGCACATTAACATGAACGGCTTGCTCTCATCCCGCTTCCCAAGCCAGTCTAGACAATGATCTGTAATTAGATTGGTAACATAGCCGCTATACTGCTTCTCTTCCCCCATCTCGATAAATGTCGGATCATAATAATCGCCTTGTCCCACAATAACATTCCAATAATCAAAGCCCGTAGGGTCTGCATCCCCGCCGTGTCCTAAATGCCATTTGCCAACCATAGCTGTCTGATAGCCACCTTCTTGAAGTAGCTTCGGAAATGTCATCTGTCTCCCATCGAAATGTTCATCAATGGACTTTACACCATTTAAATGATTATACTTTCCTGTCAAAATAGCAGCTCTGCTCGGAGAACAAATGGAGTTCGTACAAAAGCAGTTATCGAAACGAACACCCTCATTCGCAATGCGATCAATATTCGGTGTTGTGTTCACCTTACTTCCATAACAGCTCATCGCATGAGCAGCATGGTCATCGGACATAATAAATACAATATTCGGTTGTTTCATGTTCGTCGTCTCCTTTATCCTCATTGTCCAAGTAGTACAGGCTCATCCTGCAAAATATCGTTATGGCTGCGCATCCATGCCGCTAATTCACCGGCAAGTCGCTCCAAGACTTCTCTATATGCATCCTCTGCTGACAAATCTTTCGTCTCCCATGGGTCATTCTCTAGATCAAATAGTTGCAGACGAGTAACGCCTGTATCTGTAGCCGGAGAATAGTAATACCGTATGAGCTTCCATCTTCCATCGGTCACCATACGCTGGACATCGCGGTATACAGAGCATACGACACGGCGCAAGTTAGCGTTGTTGTCTCCAATCAAGCTTGGCACCATGCTGATTCCTTCGACTTCCGGTGGGGTCGGAACACCACACAACTCCATAAGCGTCGGAAAAATATCGATGTTGCTGACTGGAGCTAACTCTCTTTTTCCAGCTTGCACTTCTGGTCCTTTAACAATAAGCGGAATCCGCACACTATGCTCATACATATTCTGCTTACCCATCAAACCATGCTGCCCGATTGCAATACCATGATCAGCCGTATACACAATAATGGTATCGTCGTAGATCCCTTTCGCCTTCAGTGCTGCAACCACACGGCCAATCTCGGTGTCCAGATGAGTAATGATCCCATAATAATCAGCAATATGTTGACGAATTTCATCTTCGTTCCTAGGGAGTGCTGCCAAGTGCTCATCTCTAACCGTCATATCTCCCGTATCAAAAGGATGCTCCTCCTTATAATTGTAAGGTAGCGGAATATCCTTCGGATCGTACATGCTCGCATAAGGCTCAGGTGAAGTTCTAGGATCGTGAGGCGCTGTATATGCCATGTACAGATAAAACGGTTCTTCCTTCTGATAGTCTTCTATAAAACGTACAGCCGCGTCCGTGAACAACTCGGTTGAAAAGGTATTCTCTACATACTGCCTCTCCATTAGGTATTTCCCATCAGGATCAAAATCCTGAACCGGGACCTCCGTATGCTCACTCATGCCGTGAAAGAATAGCTTATCTCCACCATCAAAACTACGGGCAAAGCTACCTTTATCATTGTGCCATTTTCCGATTGCGTGTGTATGATAGCCTGCCTCTCGCAGCGTTTGCGGCATAAGCTGGACATCTGGCCGTATAATCACGCTATGATCCCAAGACATCACATCTCTGCCGATCATCGCATTAAAGACAGACATGCCTGAATTTACGCAAGCACGGCTAGGTGCACACACTGCTCCAGTTAGGCCACCAAAAATATGTGTATTTCCAAATGACGTTCCTTCAGATGCCAGTGCGTCGAGTACGGGTGTAGAAATTACTTCATTGCCGAATGCACCTATGGCCTCCTCACGGTGATCATCTGCAATCATGAAAACAACATTCGGCTTGCGTTTTGGACTTGATGGATTCTTCATATTCTCGCCCCTTATATGTAACTCTACTTTCGTATTATCACTTCCATATATAGAACCTTATAAGTGTGGTACGGGGTCATTATGCTCTCGCCGACCGTACAGGCCTTGTTCGTCCTGCTTCCACAAGCCTCTCTAGCTCAGACCTCATCTCGCTCACTAGCACAGGATACTTGTTACATTGATTCACTGCTTCGCGAATGTCATCCCTTATATCATAAAGCTGCTCCTGTGGATCTTCTGGTTTCACTTCCCGGTCTGGTGTATGCGGAATACCAATAATGCTACGTGTCTTCTGGTCGAATCCACCTCCACCAGCTCCTCGGATATACTTCCAATCCCCCCGGCGAAGAGCAAGCATCCCATCAAGAGACTGGAGTATGACGGATTCTCGAAGTGGACTACCGAGTACCTGCCCAAGCAGATCTGGAAGCATATCGATACTGTCCTCTCCCGCATTGTCAGGCAATTCGTCCTCCAGAATCGATGCGCATGTTGCCATCCAATCAGTCAGGCAGATAAGCTCCTCGCTAGTCGTTCCTCGGGGAATATATCCAGGCCAGCTTACGATAAAGGGAACACGGTGCCCCCCTTCCCAGATGTCTGCTTTCTGACCACGCAGATTTCCAGCAGAATCATGACCGTGAACCGTAATTTCCTCACGGAATGGATCAGGTCCATTATCACTTGTAAAGACGATCAGCGTATTATCTCGAATGCCTTTGTCTTCTAGTAAGCTCACTAAGCGTCCGACCGTATCATCAATTTCCAGTATTAAGTCACCTCTAGGTCCAATTCCGCTCTTACCTTGGAAGGATTCACTCGGACTCCATGGCGTATGGGGACCCGTTAAAGGTAGATAGAGAAAGAACGGATCTACTCCCGTAGTTTGTTCAATGAATTCAAGTGCCTTTTGTGTCAACACTGGATGAACATCTTCATCCTTCCACCCCGGAACCATCAACCCACCGCGCCCTCGCTGACTGAAATCCTCAGGGTCTTTTGGGATACTCGGTATTCCAACGGTACGATCATTCTCGATAAAAGAATACGGCGGCATATCAAGGGAAGCGGATATCCCGAAGTAATAATCAAACCCACATGACACAGGGCCATTTTGAATCGGCTGACTATAATCAAATCTCTCAGGTGAGTCGTTTACTTTTGCCCAATCCATGCCTAAATGCCACTTCCCAATGCAAGCGGTTTCATATCCGTGCTCTTTCAGGTATGAGGGCAGTGTCTTGCGCCCCTTTTCTATAATAGATGCGTCGTGCCCGTGAAGAACACCACTCTTAATCTTGCCTCTCCAGCAATATCTGCCTGTCATAACACCGTACCTAGACGGCGTACATACAGCAGAAGATGCATGGGCATCCGTATACCTTCTTCCTTCTTCCGCCAATCGGTCAATATGAGGTGTTGCGAACTGCTGAGCCCCGTAACAGCTTAAATCGCCATAACCTAGATCATCCGTTATAATGTATATCATATTAGGTTTTTGCATAAAGAAACTCCTTTTCAGGTGAATGTGTATCTTTATAAGACTCATCCTAACATGCAAGATTACCGTCTTACTATGGCACTAACTACTGCCTTTTTGACATTTCTTATGACCGTCATATCTCTATGAAAGGGGCTCTACTTCGTGTTTGTCCTCAATGAGTCATTTCATATCGATTATTTATCTATGCGTGTTCACTGGATACGTAATATGAACAAACATACAAGCTTTTACGTGAGCCATATGCGTGTGCCTTACACCCTGATATGGCTTGTATTAGATGGAGAACTCCAGATCGAGATTAATGGGGAACAGCGTTGGGCTACCCGTGGAGATCTGATTATGTGTCCTCCCAATACCCAATTCGAGCTGATTCCTCGCGATTCTGAAGACCGTATTCACTACCTATCCTTCTGTGCTGACCTGAAGATTTGCAGTATGGATCTCGTTTCGTTATACGGGCTCCCCACTGTAGTGAGATTAGAGCCATCGGATCGGCTAGATAAGTGGATTGCGAATTGGAACATACTCGTAGAGGAATTTGATCATTTAGGTGAGCTTGTCGAGGCGAAGGCCTCACATCATGATAACGAAGGAACGAATACATATCTGCTTCATACGGATATCCCCATACATTATTGCGGACTACAAGGACTTATCTATCGCTGGATTCAGCAGTGGATGACTACCGTCCGGCACATGCTTCCCGATGAACCACTTCGCTTCGACCACCGTGTAATGAAGGTATGTGATTATGTAAGAGAACGACTGGATCAGCCTCTTCACTTACAAGAGCTTGCAGATCATGTTCATATCAGTGTTAGCCAGTTAAGCCATCTATTCCTGGAGACGCTAGGCACTGCACCCATGGAGTTTGTCAGACGGAGTCGGATCGATTTTGCGAAACAGATGCTGCTGAACAACACATTAAGCCTTCGGGAAATTGCCGAGCGGATCGGCTATGAGGATCAAAGCCAGCTAAGCCGCGCCTTCAGGCGCGCAGAAGGAGTAAGCCCGAGCCAATATCGCAAAAACCTAGCCCTCTCCTATATGAATGGGTAAAGGACCACTTGCGGTTCGCGGTTCGCGGTTCGCGGTTTGCGGTTGGCGGTTTGCGGACTCACATTCCGTTATTTCTCTGTTTTTATCATTTTGTGTATGTAAGCGGACAGGAGAGTCGTTATTACCTATATAACAAGCCGATTTAGATCTGATTGAGCGAATAACGGATTCTGAGTCCGCATGTTACCCAATAATGGGTGAATTTTAGTAAATAGCGAACTCTCTGTCCGGTTGTTATTAAAAGTATGCCGAATGCACATCGCTTGAATTTAATCCGGAAGGCCTGAGGGATCTGGTGTTACAAAATAGAAGATAACTTCCCATTGCACAAAGTCACCTTGTATCATCTTCTAATTCCCACCATCTTTTTTAGAAAGGGGATTTTTTATGCAACTGGCTGTACAGGGAGTGCCAGAACTCATTATGCTCTTGATAATAATGGCTGCTAACTACTTAATAATATACCTTATCGTTAGCGCTGTTCTTAAAAATTCAGGATTGAAATCTGAAGTTGATCATCTAAAAAAAGAAGTTTTTGATTTAAAGAAACTATTAAATGAAAAAACAAAAAATACAGCAGATGACAATACTAACGAAAACTAAGAACAATTGTTACGCATACCATCCGCAAATGTATACAAAGAAGGGACACCCCAACCCTGGGGTGTCCCTTCCCTCTATAAACCTAACTGCTGACCTCTCTCCAACCGGTGAATCTGCTGCTCTCCGTTATCCGCCAGCTCTCTAAACTCAAGAATGGTGTCACGCATTTTAGGCAGAGCTTCCTGCTTGTAAGTGCTGATTGAATCCAGTGCGGATAACACATCTGTGAAGGCTTGCTTCAAGGTGTCCACCGACACACTTGTCTCAAGTGACTGCTTATGAATCGCGGCACCCTGATCCTTCAGCATTCTTGAAGTCCCGCTTATTAAATTGTCTGTCGTTTGATTGAGTAGCTCAATCTTCTTCAGAACGATTCGCTGGTTATACAGCGCGCTCGCCACGGTCACCGAGATCTTCAGAGCAGATACCGTTACATTTCTGGCCCGGTCCACGCCTCTGATCAGTTCTTTGTTGTTCCGCATGACAACTTCAATGGCCATGATGCCCTGTTGATTCACGACCAGCATTTGCTGCAGGTCCATGACACGCTGACGCAGTGGAAACAGCACTTCTTCTGTTATGAACCTAATTTTATCTTCAGATTCCTGGCGCGCTTTAGCAGCTTCAATCTGGGATTCGATCTCTGTATCCATGAGCATCCCAAGTTGAATTTCCTTCTGAAGTTTTTTGGTGAGATCCCGAAGTGTCTGTTGTTCGATCTCAAGGGTTGTATTGTCGTTTCTCAGTACGGTTTTGCCCTTATCTAAGGAAACAATAATATCGGAGATAACTGCATCGGCCTTCTGATACTTAGCAAAGTAACTCCGCAGCGGATTAAAGAACTTGCCTAGGAAACCGCTTTTGGCAAAATCCACGAGACTCGGATCTAAATCCTTCAATTGGAGCTGCAGCTCTGTCAGCCCTTTTGCAACCTGACCGCCCTCATCGCCCGTCTTGGAAAGATTGCCGACAGATACTTGCAGCAGGGAATTCTTCTCTGAGGAAGACCTCATCGTGTTCATGCCGAAACTATCAATCGATTGCAGAACCTGCTTCCGCTTCTCTAATGAATCCATATCGAGTTCGATGATGGTCTGTACATTGTTAGCTGCAAGTTCCTTTAATTGTCTAACCTCTTCAGGCTCTGGCTTTATCTGTTCTTCAATAGCTGTCTTAATCTTTTCCTCACTAATAACCTCCATGGTAAATGACAACCGCAACCCCTCCTTAAGTGTTGTATAGTGAATTACATCTACATCTGAACATTAAGCAATTGACCGATCTTATAGACCACATCATCTGTATCTGCATTAATACTCGCTGCTTCATTAATACTGGATATGCTTTGAAGCGCTTGAATATCTGCGTTATATCCAATCGTATACACCGGGATTTTGTAGGACTCAATCAACCCTCTGATATCATCAAGTGAATGCCCTTTATTCGTCTCCCCATCACTAAGGACAAAAATAATCGGCTTCACATCCGGATTTAACGCAATCTCATCCTGAAGCATTTTCATCGCAACGACTATGCCATCAAATGTAGCTGTGCCTCCACTCGCCTGTAGACTGTTAATCGCTCCAACGAACATGGATTGCTGATTCGTATCATATTTTGCAATGGGAAGATTGATCGACACACTGTCAGAGTAGGAGACGAAGCCAATGCTGTTGTCCCTGCCGAGGTACTTTTGCCCCGTTAATAATGATTCCTTCAAACGGTTGAGCGGCTCACCATCCATACTTCCGGATACATCCGCTACAAACACCGCCGCAACTGGTTTATTGCCGTCCTTCTTCTCTTTCCACAGCTTCTGAGCCGAAGGCAAAAGGCTGCTCTCAATGGCATCCATCTCGGATTGATAGTCGTTAAGTCCATTGAAGCCTTTTTTCTCCGCTAGACTCTGATATTTCTCCTGCTCGACAAACTCGGCAAATGCCTTAATGATATCCTTCTTTTCTTGAGGGACATTCCCAACAGCATACAGCGGGCTATCGTGCCTTACACCAAAAGGAGTGAACACATAACCACTCTTCAAATCTGCCGCGTTCACAAAAGTCTGATACTCCAGAACGAAAGCATCTAGCATTCCCGATTTCGCTGCATCACGCATCTGTATTGTTGTGGACGCAATAAAAGGTACATTCGCCTGGAATTTCTCGAATTCTTGCACCGCCTTCTCGCCAAGCATATCGCTGCTATCAAATGTACGAAGGGCGGTTACAAGGAAGTTTAGACCCGTTGAACTTGCAAAAGGATCGGTATAACCCATAGCCAGCTCATTCGCGGCAATTGCATCCGTAAGAGTCTTGAGATTTAGAGACCCATACTTTTTAATAAGTTCATCGTATTTAGCCTTCTTGGTGACTACACCGGTCACATTACCGGTAAGTCGCTTGGATACAAGCTCGATGCTGGCCCCACTCTCTTTCACCATCTCTCCCCACAGCTCATTGGAAGGGGTGAATGCATCGGGTACATATTTACCTGAGATTATGTAATCTTTCGCTGTTCCTGATGCGATATTGCGAATCTTCACAGAAACGGGCATACCATTCACCGTCGTATTCGACTTATTGAATTCTTCTGCGACTTCATTTAACCATCCATCAATGCCGCTTCCTGCTTTCTCTGGAGAGGAGAAAATCTCTACGAAGCTATCTGTTGTGTTCTGCACAGAAATTGGATATTTCGAAATATCCGGAAGTGAATCTCCAATCGCTACCGGATCGAGGTCGATCTGCCCCTTGACTGGTTCAGCCGTCGTTACTGAAATATTACCGTATACTTTATTCAGCTTCTTGGCTGCATCCTCTGAGCTTATCTCGGTCTTGCTTTTGCCTAAATTAGACGTAAGGTTGACCCCTGCATATACGATGATAAAGACAACCACTGCAATTGTCGCTAACACAAAAAATGCTTTACCTTTACCCATGCCTATCCCCTTTCTTATTGCTTATATAATTTAGTCTGATTAATCAATAAATCAATTTCCTTCATGCAAGGCATTTCTTCAACGTCGTTATAATCGGTACTCCCCAGCCGAGATATCTCCAATAATAACTGGTCCAGCTTCAGCAAAATTTCCTCGTTACCGTCAAGATATCCCGCTACAGCAGCCAGGTACTGGTCGTATAGCTCTGTTTTTTTCTTCATTACATTGGTAGACCGCTGTGTAGATCGGTGCTGAGTAGCCATATTTGCAAAGTCAGAAGCCGTAAAGACGCCCAGCTTATTCAGAATTCCTGTGATATTCAGATAAAAGAGCTTCTCGACCTCTATAATGACCGAATAGAATTTTCGATAGCTCAGTTCCCCCTCATTAAATCGCTGCCTAAGCACATTTAATAGCGTCAGCTTCTTCTTCTCGATACGATCTAATTGCTCCAAAGCTAGCGCAATATCATTCTTTAATACCTTCACATTGCGATACCCGTGAATTGCAGCTATGTAATCCTCACGCGATTTCAGATCCCTAACTGGAGCTATGACGATCGTAGGCCGTTTCAACAATAGAACATAACTGCCATACAGCAGAATCAAAAGACTCATAAACAACACCGTGACCCCAAGAGCGGTCTGGAGAGCATTTCCCCCTCCGATCTCTACACCTAGCAGACCCGGTGACAACATCACAATATTAAGAGCTGCAACGCCAGCAACAAGTAAGAGCAGCTTCAAGGATTTCGAGCCATTCAAGCAACATACACCTCCCCCACGCGTTCGATACATCATCCATTCGTAGTACAGCGATTCAAAAGCGATTTACAAGTAAATTTAGGACATAACACATATTACGTGTGAAATCGAAGTTAGATGCATTTTCCTTGTCTTTGTGTCTGTTACTAATTTCGAATAACAATGTATATACGCACGAATCAATTTACCATCTATTATAACGAAAAATATCATAAATCAGGGGATATTGGTGAAATATAGTGGAATGACATAGAGGTCCATCTTATTAGATCATGGACCTCAAACATTAAATAGTATGTAGCTATGGCTTTATTTGCAGATTTTCTCATAAAGATTGCGAGATTGTGCCGATGGACGAACTTGCAATTCCTCCAATTTACTCTCTAGATTGCGATAGACGGTATGAACCTGATTGTTTTTGCCAAGTTCGGAATAGCTTTTCATCAACAGACGATACGCTTCTTCATCATATGGAAAACTATCAATTACAGAGTTTGCCGTATCTACGGCTTTATCATAATCTAGCTTTTGCAGATAAATTTCACCCAAGCTGAGTTTCCATGCATATGCCGCATTCTCAAGTGCTTTAGCTTCGGGTTCAGCCCATGCATACAGATCATTCTGCAAGAATGGATACACCTGATATGCTAAAGTCTCTTCAATATCCACGGGATCAGGATTGGCCACTTGTTTAAGCTCCTTGATCCGCTTCCGGAACATCCTCACATCTACCGTTATCCGCTCTGGTTGCAGATAGTAGCTTCCATTCTCATACTGGACAATGCCTGTAAGACCAATCAGTTTCAGGTTCTTCCTCAGGAGACTGATGCAGGTGTGCAAATATATCTTAGCCTTCTCATAACTCTCTTCTGACCATAAACATTCAATAATACGATCACGATGGATTCGCTTATCTTCTTGATTAGCTAGGAAAGCGAACAGCTCTTTCTCTTTCGAGGTCCTCCACTTCAACTGCTGGCCTCCATCCACACTCGCGGCAAAAGAACCGAATAGCTGGATCAGTAGATTAGGTGCCCCTTCTCCATCTCCCTTGCTTGGTTCCTTCGAGATCGCAGATATAGTACGCTCGCTCTCTTTTCTTATTCTTGCAACTGTCTTCGCCAATCTGTCTGGATCTATCGGCTTGAGTAAATAATCCATCGCAGCATGTTCAAAAGCCGCAATAGCATATTGATCATACGCTGTTACGAACACGATATGTACATCACTGTTCTCATTTCGAACTAGCTCCGCAAGCTCCAGCCCATTCATCTCAGGCATCTCGATATCAAGAAACAGAACATCCGGACTCATCTGCTTCAATTGATGAATCGCATCAAACCCATTGCTTGATTGGCCAATCACTTCAACATCCATATTCCTCAAAAAAAGTTCGAGCATACGACGTGCATGTTCTTCATCGTCGACTATTAAGGCTGTGGTCATAGGTGCTCCTTCAATTATCGATTCAATACTTCAGTGGACGCTCTACTGCATCTTTAGTTTGAGTATAGCACCGGAGTTGCCATGTTATAAATAAATTGTCGTATCTTAGCAGTTCCTTATCCTTCATTAATTAATTAATTGGATAAAGGAACAACAGAAGTAATTTATTTAAATAATATGGTGCCGTAAAGATAAAATACACAAATAAGTTTAGAGAAGGATACTTCCTTGTTAACCTTGGTCCGAATATTTTATTTCCAACATACGTAACAATTTTCCTCTTTAGAAATATTAAATCTACTAGAAAAATAATACCGGCTATCAGTACGATTACAGCAAAAAAATAATTTGCCCATGTGAGAAATTCAATCAACGAAGTTTTGTTCATTTATTTTTCCATCCCAGTCCAATCCCCTTGTAATTTTACTTAGCTCTCCTTAAGATGTATTTCCGCCATCATTCATCATAATAGAGTTAGATTGTGAAAGACATACATTTATATCGCAACTCTCACTCCCTTTGATTGGTAATAGCCCATAGAATTAGGCTTCAGTGTTGTTGATAACTCGGCCTATTATAAAAAAGGACGAGCCCATGCATATGGAGATAACTCCTTAGCATGACTCATCCTTTTTTGTTATATATCTAATCCCTATCCCTTTATCCTCTATCTACTCGTTATCTGTATTCTTATCTTTCACTTCTTGATTTTTCTCCATGTACCAGAAATGATCTGTTGCCGCCTCTTCAATCTCATGAAACGCCCAGTTACCGGAAGATACGTCTGAGAACGTCGGCATCAAGTCACCATAGAGTGGGCCCCGCTTAAACAAGCGGTTCATTACCTTGACCGCCTCGGCCCGGGTTAATGGATCCTCCGGACGAAACGTATTATCGGCATTACCCACCATGAACTCAAATGCAGAGGCAATCTGGATCTCATCTGCTGCCCAGTAGTCATCTTTTACATCCGCGAATGATTTAGCCCCACTTGGTTTACCGCACGCTGCGAATGCGCTCGCATCCAACTCACACTCCTTAGACACCCACCTGGCGACAATTGCCGCCATCTGTGCTCGCGTAACTACGGCCTTCGGACGAAATGTTCCATCTTTGAAACCAGCAATAATACCACTCTGACTTGTGCGGTTAATCTCTTCAAGCGCCCAGTATCCGTCTGCTACATCCTTAAATTGAATAGGGCGTTTACTAGATGAGTCAATCCTCATATTACGACCCAGCATTGCGGCAAGCTCCGCTCGAAGAATGGCAGACTGTGGACGGAAACTTCCATCATTATATCCCTTGATGTATACCTTATGTGCACCGCTTAAATTCTGCTCCGATTTCCAGCCTGGCAAATACACCATGCTGAACGTACTGAACTTACTAATGTTGAACTTCATCCCTTGCATACCTGGTGCGAATTCGCTAAGTTCACCTTGAACAAGCTCTTTGGTACCATCGTCATGCTCAATAAAGATTACTAAATGATCCAGTAAATCTTTACGCTTAGCATCATCAGATGGGAGCGTACCTAATGGCATGTATAAGATGACCGGACGATTCTCCATGTTGGTTTCAACCGTCATGGGACGTCCCCAGATCGAAAGGTTATCGCTTTGAGCTATTTTTTTAATGATCTCTTCTTTTTTGGCCCTTTCTTCCACTTCAAGACGCTTCGCTTGCTCCTTGATTGGAATGAATCGGAAGTAGAGATCATCTGTGAATGTCGCTAGTGAATCACCAGGAATCATAATTCTCATATTTGCGGTCGATAGCTCCAGATCATTAGAATCTGATTTAAGTGATTGTAGTGACGCCTTCGGCACATCAACCTTCACTTCAGATACTTCATCACGTACATCTGGTATCACAACTCGAATCGCCTTCGTTCCTTGCTCTTTTGCCTTAGCCTGTGCCTCTTCCACAACACTCGTCTGTAAGGTTACATGGTCTTTCTTCTTCCCATCAGCTTCTGTCTTTCGCAGGACCTTGGTCTTCGATACGATATTTCCTCTTATACCGGTTTCTACGTCCACTAAAATTTCTTGCGTTGAACTTGGATTACCCGCGCCACCAATAGCTCCACTACCACTACCACTACCACTACCACCGCCGGCACTTCCAGTGCTGCCTCCTGTGTTACCTCCACTGTTGCTATCAGCAGCTTTAGCAACCGCTGAAGTTAATCGGCTTTGTACCGGCGAACCTAACTCCGTTCCGGTAGCCGCTACCGGTGTCACTTCAAAGGATACATACTTCCCTTGTGAGGTTGCCTGAAGCACCAAACTCTGAGTAGCTGCACCTTGAATCTCAGTCTTGTTCGTTCCGTTCGCATCCTCAGATACATACCATTTGAACAAGGTTTCTCCTTCTACATCGCTGTCTGCATCATCAAAAACATAACTTCCCGTCAACGTCTGACCTACCTGCGCCTCACCCGTGATCTTCACATCTCGGGCCGTAGGAGCTAAATTGGCAGCGCCAATCGGTCCGATCGCGGGTGTCATTACACTTTTTCCTGCAAGGATTCCTTCTGTTGCCACCGGCATCACTTCAAAATAAATGTACATACCAAGCCACTCTTCCTGAAGTTCGAGTGTCTTCGCTGTAGCTTCAGCGATTAACGTTCTATCCGATCCACTTGCATCACTGGAATAGTACCATCTGTAGCTGCTCTCACCTTCTGGGTCTCCATCAACATCGCTATAACTATAAGTTGCCGTCAAGGTTCCGCCTGATTGAACCGCGCCTGTGACGATAACGTCACTTGCGACAGGCTCCTCATTGGACTCCATAATCGGACCATAAAATGGCGATGCTACAGCTGTACCCAGCGTTGTACCTGAAACAGCTACAGGCGTGACCTCCAAAGAGATATACTTGTTGAGCGAGTCGGAATTTAACGTCATCGAGGTTTCCGTTGCTCCCACAATCATCTGTTTATTCGTCCCAAGCTGGTCATCCGCTATATACCATTGGTAGCTGGAAATACCTTCGCTATCATTCTCCTTGTCACTGTACTCATAGCTGCCTTCTATCACTTTCCCGACCCTATACACATTTGCTGAATTAAGGTTTACATTATGCGCAGCCGGTGCTTCGTTAGGAATTACGAATTCCCCAAGCATCCGTATATAATTACCGTCAGCATCGAATTCAGCAATACTCTTCGAATAGTTAGCAATCCATAAGAGTCCATCCTGCAAGACGTGAACTCTTTGGCTATAAAAAATCCCTCCTGCATTATTGACTACTTTCTTCTGAAAGGTGCCATTACTGTCAACGAGATGCACGCCTTGTGTGTCGCTTATATAGACCTGCCCCTGTTGTCCCACATCAACGGAGATAGGAAGATTAAGCTTACCTGTATTGTTAGTTGTATTCGGATTATAATCTCCATAAAATACATCCTTCGACTGATCAGGATCTTTTACATAAAGGCCACTCTCATCTTTAGTAAGCTTATAAATGACGTTGCCCCAATAACTAGCTACATACATATGATTACTGGAATCAAAAGCGACGTCCATCGCACTAAATGCAGCAATACCATACTGGAACACGCCGTCTTTGTCATAGACACGTATCGGTTGTTGAGTAGAACGGTCATCAACCGTAACATACACTAGACCACTGGAGTCCACAGATACGCTAAGTACATCAGATGACAGTGATATTGTAGATAGATACGTATACAACCCATTTTGTGAATTAGCTCTATACACTTGCACCCGATAGTTCCATCGATCGGCTACGTACAAATCCCCATTTGGATGAATAGCAATGTCAGCTTGATAATTAAAATGGTTGTTATCTGAACCCGTTACATTGACTTCGCCAATGGTTTGAAGTAAGTTCTCGTCCTTGTCATATACCCGTATACTGCTACTTGCCAAATCGTTCACAAAAATCCGACCATCGGGTCCACGCTCTTTCACCGCCCTAGACGTTCCTTTCCAGCCGTCCCATCCGGGCTTTTGAAATGATTCTGCTAATGACTCGCTTACACGAACACCGGAAAATGACGATATAATAATCGCGATTCCAAGCAGTAAGCTGAAGAATTTCTTTATTCTTTTCATGCCTGTATCTCTCCCTCTGCTATTAATCGACTAAATTCTACAAAATACCACTTAACAAACACTTAACAACCATGCATAGACTTTTATTAACACAAACAAAAAAGAAGCTGTCCCATCGTAGTAAAGACTACTTTGAGGACAACTTCTGTCTTATACATTATATATAGGGATTTATACTTCAGAGAATAATAGAGGAAGCCAGATTGTCACACGGGTGCCTTGACCCAGTTCACTTTGAATAACGGGTGCTCTTCCTGTCATATGTGCAATTCTACGCATGGTGTTACGGAAACCTACTCCTTCTTTTCGCTTACTCGTATCAAGCATGCCTTTTATCTGCTCTGGCGTCATACCCACACCATCATCTTCAACAACGACACGGACGAATGCCACGTCTCTATGTATCCCCAGTCTAACCGTCCCACCGTCCAGCTGCTTCGTTATGCCATGCAGGATAGCATTCTCCACAAGCGGCTCAATCGTCAGCGGCATTACATTACAATGATAAAGCTCCCTATCGATATCGAACTCGACATTTACCCGCTCACCGAATCTCGCCTTCTCAATATCAACATATGCTTCGATCAATTCCAGCTCTTTGCTGAGCTTGACGGTATCCTCGGTATTGTCTAGATGGAAAATACTTCGCAGATATCGGCTGAATATACCAAGCAATTCACCTGCACGTACCCCATCCGTATAACAAAAAGACATAATGGTACCCAGAGCGTTATAGATAAAATGTGGTTTGATCTGTGATCGTAGAAACGCCATTTCATTCACTGCTGCCTCTCTGACAAGCCGTTTCATTGCTAGCAGCGTGTTGATACGAACCCTAACTTCCCCCGGATCGAGTGGACGAGTAATGAAATCACTCGCACCTGCAGAAATTCCAGCCTCGATATCCGCCGAAGTGCTACGGGAGCTAATGAGCAGAATCGGCATTTCTGTTTGCGTAAAGTCCTGCCTAATCCAGCGACATAGTTCAAATCCATTCACTTCGGGTAACATAACATCCACTAGAACAAGGTCAGGTCGATCTATTCCTGATATTTGCTCGTAAGCTTTCTGGGCACTTCCGATACAATAAGTGTTGTAACCTTCCGTCGTAAGCATGCTGGATAGATGTTCTACGTCGATCGGATTTGCGGAAGCAATCAGAATACGTGGTGTTCCCTCCATAAATTGTTCAGAATCAGTTGTTAATAATGTATCCCTCTTCAGTAACCCCTCTGCTGTTGCCGCTGCTTCCCCACTGGCTACCGATTGTTCAGCTAGTGGCAATTGAATGCTTACTTCACGACCTCCAGTGATTCGTCCCCCCATGAGCTCCACGAGCTCTCTTGCCACAGTTAGACCCGCTGCAAATCCATTCTCCTGTGCTTGAGCATCAGATGAATGGTCTCGATCCGATGGATCTCCATCAGACTCGATCCGAATGATAGCTTGTCCGTTCTCAATCACCGTGGATATATGTATATCTCCTTCATGCACATCCGTCAATTTATGATGAATCACGTTATACAACACCTGAGTGAGCCGGCCCTCATCTGCATATACATACCTCGGCTCGGGACTGACTGCGGGGACCATCTGAATATTCTTACTCTTCGCTAGAAAACGAGAAACCTCCAGCACAACCGATATGCAGCTTACCAGATCTACCGGTGCCAATCGAAGATCCAGATGACCATGCCGAATATGTGTAGCATCAATAATATCGTTGACCATATTCGACATGCGAAAAGCCGTATTTCGAATCATTAGCAGCTGTTCCGTCTCCTGTGGCCCCTGCACCCTGCGGGAAGATTCATCAAGTAAAGCCCGAGACACATTCATAATGCCGTTCAATGGGGTATTCAGTTCATGTGAAGTGATGTATAGAAACTCGTCCTTCATTCGGTCAGCAAGCTGTAATCGCTTCGTCAATGTATTCATATCATGATAAGCTTGCACATATTGATGAATTAGCAGGGCAAGGACCGAGATCAAGAACAAGAAGCCGATTGCATTGTTAAGAAAGATAGACGTCAGATTTTCGTAACTTAGAATAACATTCAAGGCAAGCATAAGCAGCGCCCATGCTGATGCAAAATACAGCTGAAACTGTCTTTTGTTCAGTCGTCCGTAGTGTCCTTTCATATATATCATCGCCAAATAACAGACCAACGCTCCTAAGGTAAGCGTCATTCCCATGTACATAATATCCTGTGCTTGCGAATACATCCGGAAAGGCAGCACCGCAATGACTGCAACATAAAGAAGCAAGATGGATGTCTCAGCTAGGAGGAGGGTGCGAGTACGAGATTTATCGAGCAGCTTCCACGATATAAGGAAGAACAGGGCCGGAGCTGCGAATACGGACATCAATTTGATCTTAAAGGCCAGCTCAAATGGTAAGCCGGGCAGTAACTGGAGCAAGATTCGTTCTCCATTCGATAAGACACTAACAGCAAAGATTGCGAAATATATACCGAATAAGAGTAATAACTGATTTCGATGAAACCAAAAATACATACCGAGCATGAGCACCGAAATAAAGAGCCAGATTATAACCCCCGACATGTCCAATCCCGTTAGCATACCCTTTAATACTTGAGCATCCTTGGCTAGACCGAAGTGCAGGGAGTTTGCTACTCCGCCCTCTTTATAATCATAATTAGCAGCTTGAAGCAGAATTTCGATCTCGTTAGACGTATTCTTAAAATACGCTGTATAAGGAACGTTTCGCGGTGTATACTCTTCCCTTGTTGCAGCAGGCTCTCCGGAGCTGCCTACCCATGTTCCATTGATATATAGCTTGTCTGCAAATCGAACATAATTTTTGATGACCGCTAACACTTCTCCTTGAGGAGCATTTCTAACGACAAGCCGGTAGGTGCCGTAACCCTTAGCCTTCATGGAAACACCGTTTCCATCCGTCCAGTTGTCCCATTTCCCCGGAACTTGAATGAAACGGCTCGTCTCCGAATCACCCGTGATATCTCCTGGCTTCAACAATTGATCCGGATAGAACTCCCACTCTCCATTCAAAGGGAATAAAGGCTGTTCACGAGAATCCCAGTCTCTCAGATCCAGAACCCCTTGCTTGACCACAGGCTCTTCATGATTCGGTTCTGCTGATAACGTCATGACGAAACCGACGAAAAGGGTGGCTAGGACGAGGATTATTACAAATTTATCTTTCATGATGCGTATCACTCATCCTCTACCTCCTTACCTACTAGCGCATCTCTTCCCCTCTTATGTGATTCACAAAAGAAAAGCTCCGAGATGAACTCCCTTTTATTCTCCGTATCTTGGTCTTATTCCTTCTCCGAGGTCATTTGCGTACCATGTAATTATCAATTGATGTTTAATAACATAAAAGTTATAATAATAACATATATGTTATTATAGGTGGTACTAATCCATGTACAAAATCATTCTAACGGACGAAGTTGAAAACTTCCTAACTGAACTTAATG
The DNA here is from genome assembly GCF_058781425.1 of Paenibacillus sp. FW507-14B1B. Classification (NCBI taxonomy): domain Bacteria; kingdom Bacillati; phylum Bacillota; class Bacilli; order Caryophanales; family Paenibacillaceae; genus Paenibacillus; species Paenibacillus sp. FW507-14B1B. The sequence goes on from NZ_JBYSWS010000003.1 coordinate 454,774, forward strand.
GGCTAGCCACACGAGACAAACTAGCTAGAGGCCTCCTCAAAAAAATTTTTTACTGCATTGAACGACTCAAGAAAGACGGAACAAGAGTCGGCGAACCTATCACGAAACATATAAACGGGAACCCTCCCAGAGAAATTGAAACAGCAGAACGCAGGATGGAAGAATATAAGAATAAGTACAAAGAGGAATCTGAAAAGGAGTAGAATTAAAATGAGAGAATGGAATGAATTTTCACAAACCCTTGATGCTATTGAGGATATAGAGCGTCAAGCCATCAGAGAGACCGCAAGGATTGTTTCCGACCTTATTAAAAGACGTGAGGAACTCGGAATGACACAAGCAGAACTCGCAACTAAGGCAGGATTAAAACAGTCCGCAATAGCTCGTCTCGAGCGGGCTTCCACTATTCCACGAATGGATACTATACAGAAGGTAGCCCATGCATTAGGTTTGCAATTCACATTAATTCCAGAGCAAGAGGCGGCCACTGCCCTACTGGCTTACGCCTAATCATACGAACATAAAAGGAGCGAGCAGCCTACGAATAGGCCCTCGCTTTTTTTTAATTCCCCCTAAGCCTTCCCCCTCGGCAATTTATCTGCATACTGCTTCCTTAGTTGCCCGAGACACTCCAATCTCTCCATTACCTTCTCCTTATTCAACATCCCAATGCTCAGAATAATCTGCTCCATGAGTAGTAGTGGTGTAACCATGGAATGAAATTCCCCCATGTCTCCTCGGCTGACATAAAACGATACCTGCGCACAGGTTCCATATCTGAAATCCTCCCGGTCTGTGACCATAATGGCCGAACAGTCCGTGCGACTCACACAGTCGAGGATGACTTCGGTTTCAGGCAGCATTCGTGTAAAGCTGAAGATCAGTATCACATCATCCTGTTCCAGATGTGCAAGAGATTCCAATAACTCATGACCGCTTCCTGCCATAATCCGAATCGACATACCAAACCTCGACAAGCGATAAGCTAACAATTCTCCTAGGGAAAGAGACGGACCTGGCGCATATACATATACCCTTCTGGCTCCGGCCATCAGCATGGCAGCTTGCTCTAGCTCATCCGGGCGGGTCCTCTCCATCGTAGCTTGAAGATGATGCTTCGCCTGCTCTAGCATTTTTAACGGTAGACTGGATGCATCCATCTGGGATATCGTCTTTTCTAATTTTACAGCGGGTGTGGTATCTGTTGATTCTCGAAGCATCCTTTTGAACGCCTTAGCATTCTCATAACCTATCGCCCGCCAGAACCTCGATACCGTCGCGATACTTGTGCCAAGCCGATCTGCCAGTTCCTGTTCAGTCATGAACAGAACCTCTTCAGGACAGCGTTCAATAAAATGGGCAATCTTAAGCTGACTATGTGAAAGTTCAGATTTAAGTGGAAACAGATTTATCACTCGGGCTGCACTCCTTCTACGTTCATCTCTACAGTCCATGTTAATTCATGATTGTTATGTAAGTTTTATTTCATCATTAACATAATGTAAAAAATATTACACTGCGATGACATACTCCCCCGTTAGTTTTAATAATCCCCTCTTATACTAGGAAACAAATCCCATACCAAGGAGGCTCCTCTTCATGCTTCGTAATTCAAGGGTCTACACCCTCACTTCTTCACAAAAAATGATGATTTTTGTTCTATCCATGTCACTTTACGGCTTATCCAACATGTTCACAGAACTTATTCCTTCGTTGAAGCTAGGGCCGATTGAGCTATCCATTGAATATTTTGCGTTTATTCCACTCACCCTCTGTATGCTATTTCATCCATTTTATGCTGCTGTAGGTGCAGCGCTTGGGGAAGTGATCTTCGGTGAGCTTATGCTTGGTCAATTCGGTGGCCTGGGTGAACTTGAGAAATTCCTTACCTTCTCCTTTGCGATGTACATTGCTGGCCGAATGGTGAAAGATCCGACGAAGCGGGCTCATGTGGGTATCGCAGCAATGACCGGTGTTGTCATTCATCAGCTCTGCAGCTCGCTAGTGGATATCGGTAAGGTCTGGATCGGTGTTGAAGAATTCGAAGCCGTGCCTGGACTGGCGCAAAGTGTTGTCCTTGTGGAAGGTGTAGGCTTCCTAAATGATGTCCTATTCTCCGGTATTCTGTTTGCTCTTCTGCCTACTTTGTATCTAGTTCCAAGACTGTATGGAAAAATCGAGCCGCTGCTCGGGATCAGACCACGTCAAAAGATTACCCAATACGAATCTGCCGGTATGATATCCCCTAAGATCATCATTATCGGAATCATATTAGCCATCGCCGCTTTCGGAGCGGAGTCGCTCTCCGAGACGGATTGGAACTTCGGAGAATGGGACAGCGGATTTGAAGACCGATTCGGTGTAGGAGCGATCTGGATCAGCATAGCTGTTGCAGCCGTGGTAGCCATTGCAGTCCTTGCACTCATGCGTTCCAAGCGAAACCGTAATATCACTAAAGACAAACCGTCAGGAGATCTACCGCATGCCTAAACATACCCAACTTGAAGGTGACGACATAATCGTCAGCATATCCGATGTATCCTTTGTGTACCCCGGTTCAGACCAATCTGTGCTAAACGGAGCTACTCTCACCATTCAGCGCGGCAGCTTTACCGCGATTATAGGTGGCAACGGATGCGGTAAATCCACCTTATGTAAATTGTTTAATGGACTGATTCCTCATTATTATTCGGGCGATTATGCAGGCACAGTTGAGATCTGCGGGCTGTCCACCGAAGAGCACAGTGTCGCAGAGCTATCTCGAAAGGTAGGCTATGTCTATCAAGATTTTGACAATCAGCTTGTCCGCCCCACTGTGCTGGATGAAGCTTTATTCGCCCCACTAAATTATGGTCTAGCCGATTACCGGGCTATGGGTTTGCGCGCACTCGAAATGTGTGGCCTGACTCACCTGAAGGAGCGCTATATATGGGAACTCAGCGGTGGACAAAAGCATTTGCTCGCTTTGGCGGGAGCCCTATCGCTTGAGCCAGACATTCTTGTCGTAGATGAGCCGGTCTCTCAGCTGGATCCTCAGCATGCACGCCAAGTGTACGAGGTACTGCGTCAACTGAATCAGGTATATGGAAAGACCATTATCGTTATAGAGCATCATACCGAGTTTATCGCTGATTATTGCCATGAGGTCTGCTTGATGGAGAAGGGCAAGGTGCTGTGGAAGCGTCCCGTTGTGGAGGCTCTGAACAGTCTCGAAGATTTAGAGCGCCTTGGCATCCAGCCGCCTGAGGTGACGAAGGCAGCCGTGCACTTGTCTGCAGCCCTGACGAAACACCACGAGAGCAAGGGTAGAGTTGCCAATTTGGGGACGGAAGCGAGCTTAAGGACCCTGTTTCCTTATCCCGTAACTGCCGAATCCGCAGAGAAGTATTTTGGAGAGCTTCTACATTTCTATAACGATAGCTCTTTAACAGAGACCCTTCATGAAGAGCAAAGTCTGAAACAGGAAGATCCTAATCCAGCTGAACGTTACCCTACCAGCCCCGTCATACAATTCAACCAGACAAGACTAAGCTATCGAACGATTCGAAAAGCCGAACATGAAGTACTTCGGGGCATTGATCTGAGTTTATATGAAGGTGAACGCATTGCGCTTGTTGGCAATAACGGCGCAGGCAAATCATCTCTCATGAAACTGATTGCCGGCATAGCTAAGCCATCCAAGGGCACCGTCTCGGTTATGGGGCAATCAACGAAGGATTTATCCATTGAACAACTCTCTTCACATGTTGCATTTGTCTTTCAGAATCCTGAGGATATGTTCATTGAAGACAATGTTCATAAAGAAGTGGCCTACTGCTTGAAAAGCCGCCGTTATCCAGATGCGGAAGCCAAGGTGAACCAAATGCTACATAACTTCAGACTAATGCCCTTAAAAGATCGGGATGCGAGACTCCTCAGTGGGGGTCAACAGCGCCGTGTCTCTCTGGCGATCGGGGCAGCCATTATGCCTAAGGTTATCCTTCTGGATGAACCAACCGCTAATCTTGATCTGGCCACTCGTGAAGAGCTCCTTGGCACACTTCAGGAACTTGAGGAGCATGTACGTACCGTCATTATCGCCACACATGATATGCAGCTTGTCCATCAGTGGGCAACCCGAGTCATTGTTATGAATGAGGGTACCGTAGCAGGCGATGGAACCGTAGATGAAATCTTCTCGGATGCTGCCCTGATCGAAAAAGCTGGCCTTGCTCCCACACAGATGATGGATCTATCTGTAAGGCTGGGCATGAACTCGTCAAGCAGCTCTCCTGAACGTTTCGCCCAGCAGATGTATAGAATCCTTACCGGAAAGGAGAATCCTCAAGATGCAGCTTGTCCGCAACTGGGTTAACAAAATTACAATCGAACGAATCCAGCTTGAATTGATGAACACAGCTTACGGCAGTGGCCATGCTACTTTGTCGAGGCTCGATCCCAGGGCGATGCTAATCTGGTATCTGTTCTTCGCGATAGCGCCATGGTTCATTTCAAGCATTACGGTGCTCGCTGGATTGTTCCTTATGATGGTCATCACAACCATCCTCTCAAGGGTTACACCCTTTATTATTATCGTGTTATGTCTCGGACTCATTGGTCAGGTCGGTTGGTTATTCATCATCTCCCTCTTCTTCGGCGGAGATATAAGCTCAGCATTGCCATTGCTGAAATTAACATTGAAGCTCTCGGTTGTCTCCCTGGCAAGCATCACTGTCTTCTCTGGCATGGACCCGGAGAAGATCAGCGACGGTCTACTGGCACTCGGTATGCCTGCTACATTCTCATTCAGCCTTTCGTATGGTTACCGGATCCTGCCTGTACTCTTTGAGGAATTTCGAAATGTTCTGCTCTCTTATCGACTCAGAGGGAAGGCACCAGATCGCCACGGCTTTATGTACTGGCGAATGGCTACCTATTATGTAAAACTGCTCGTTCTATCTTTTTTTCCATTGATGTTAGCAACTGCGAAACGTTCCCGTACCACCGTAGAAGCGCTGGAGACTCGTGGGTTCTCTTACGGAATGAATAACCCAGCTTCCAAGAAACTAAAGTTATCCCATCTTCGCATCTCAGCACGAGATATGGTGTTTCTATCTGGAACCGCGGCCTATACGGCTCTGTTATTCTGGATCGGTTAAACCGCTCTATGCAAGAACTTAACTTAACTATTTAACAAGGAGTGTTCACCTAAATGAAAATTGACCTGCATACCCATGCTAAATTATCCAAAGCATCCGATTTCTCACCCGCTTATTATGAGGAAATGATCCAAGAAGCATTAGCCAACGGTCTGGACGCGCTTGCGTTAACCGAGCATTTCAATACAAGAAATTTCTACGAAGTATATGAGCAGCTAGATCGTATGTTTCCTTACAATGGCGAATACTACGAGGCTAACGGATTGAAGATCTTCCCCGGTATGGAAGTCGATATTCAGGAAACCGGCCATATTCTACTGATTGGGCAGAAAGAGCATATCTTAGAGACTCGCCGGCAATTGGATAACTACACTGAAAAAGGATCTTTCATCTCCTTTGATGCTCTAATGGATTTAGCAGAAACGTTGCCACTGCTCAAGATTGGGGCTCATCCTTTCCGTGAAACCACACCGCTGCATCATTTAGACCGCAATCAACTCCTACGTCTAGACGCATTCGATCTCAATGCAAAGGATATGTATCAATACGGAAGTGAGATCAATCATGAACGAGTAAGGCACTTTGCCAAGGATCTTGGCAAGCCGGTTACCGCAGGAAGCGACACCCACCAATGCCTTCAATACGGGAGTGTCTTTAATGAGCTTAATATGCCGTGCGAAACAGCTGCCGATCTCAAGGCAGCTATCCTTCAGGAGGCTTACCAGCTTCAAGTCTCTGATAGCCTGCCAATTAAGGTCAAAGCCTCAGTCATGCTAAAAAAATTAATGAAGAAAATTGCCCGGCTTGAAGCGGCTTCAAGCGTTGGCTCCATCTAGCTCTATCCATAGAGAATGCCCCTGTCACATTCGTTGACTGGGGCATTTTTTCGCATTATGTCATTAACCAAAACGTCCACTTATATAATCCTGCGTCCTTGAGTCTCTCGGATTGGAGAACAAATCCTGAGTTGCTGCATGCTCTACCACTTCGCCATTTAAGAAAAATACCGTCTGCTGTGATACCCGCGCTGCTTGCTGCATGTTATGGGTGACCATCACAATGGTATAGCGCTCCTTCAGCTCATGTGTGAGCTCTTCTATCTTAAAGGTGGATACAGGATCGAGCGCCGAGGTAGCCTCATCCATAAGCAAAATATCAGGTTCAACAGCTAGCGCACGTGCAATGCACAGTCGCTGCTGTTGTCCTCCAGAGAGGCTTAACGCTGGACGTTTCAGACTGTCCTTGACCTCATCCCACAGTACGGCGGAACGAAGACTCTGTTCAACAATTTCATCAAGCATTTTCTTATTACGAATACCATGCTGTCTGGGGCCAAAAGCCACATTATCATAGATAGACTTGGGAAACGGATTCGGCTGCTGAAATACCATGCCGATCTTTTGACGTAGAGATTCAATAGGAACCTCATCTGCATAAATATCTGTACCACCAATAGCAACTTGTCCTTCGATCCGTGTTCCTGGTATTCGGTCGTTCATCCGATTCAGTGTTCGTAGCAATGTCGATTTACCGCACCCAGAAGGTCCGATTAACGCGGTAATGGCAAGCCGAGGGATTGTAAACGATATATTCTTAAGTGCATGGAAATCTCCGTAAAATAAGTTGAGTTTATTCATTTCAATGAATGCCTGCATAACGTACCCTCCCCGGACGAAATAGTTAATATGGTATGCATCCGTCTTTAAACAATTAGGCTTTATTCTTCCGTGAATTCAGCCACAGCGGTACACGGAACACAATGTTAATAAGCAGTGCCACCAAAATCAGTACAGCTGTTGTCTTCTGTGCAATTTCCTGTGCATCAGGAACAATGGCCTCCGACTGGACGTACCAGAGATGAACCGCAAGCGTTCCACCCGGTGAGAACAAGCTGAAATCCCACATTTCTCCCGACGTGGATACACCGGCGGTCAGAATTATGACAGCACTCTCACCGAAAGCCCGGCCTGCTGTAAGGCAGATCCCCGTCATGATTCCACTCATCGCAGCCGGCAGCAATACACGCCGAATCGTCTGTAAGTGTGTTGCCCCGAGGGCAAAGGAAGCATTTCTAAGTTCCACAGGAACAGCGCGAATCGATTCCTCCGTCACACGGGTCAATACAGGCAGATTCAGAAAAGCAAGGCTGATCGCTGCGCCAAGAATCGTAAGTCCGATTTCGAAGAATTCAACAAATAGAGCAATTCCGAACAGACCAAAGATAATGGACGGAACAGACGATAAACCCTCAACGCAGATTCGGATAACCTCAATGATTTTATTGTTCGGAGCGAACTCAGCCAAGTATATACCTGCCGCCATTCCAATCGGGATGGAAATAATGAGCGAAATAATAAGTACGTAGAATGAATTGAACAAGGCGGGTCCGATCCCACCACCCTCTTCAATCTCGCTGGGCAATCCGTAGAGAAAATCCCAGCTAAGCTTCGGAAGCCCTTTTTCCAGCAAGAGAAATAGTAACCCGAGGATAAATAGAATAACGACAATACCGACACCCCATACAAGCCCGGTAAACAACCGGTCTAATACGACAGACGAACCTCTGCGTTTGCCAAAAAAATAGGAGGGGATCGAATCTGCTGGCTCTTTCAAACTCATGAGTAACGTCCCCCTCTCTTCTGTAGCATCCTAACCCCTACAATCATCAAGAGTGAGATGGCGAGCAAGATAAAGCCCATCATGTACAAGCCATAATTCCAGGTCGAATCAAATTCAACGCTCGAAATCTGCATCACGATGTTACTCGTTAATACGGCAGTTGGTGTGAACAGACTGTTCGGCAATTGCGCCGTATTCCCGATGACCATCACAACGGCCATCGTCTCACCAATGGCCCGGGCCATGCCCAGTATGACCGCGTACATGATTCCACCTTTAGCAGCAGGTAGCACCACTCGGATAACCGTCTGAAAGCGATTCGCGCCAAGCGCGTAGGCTGCATCACGATATTTATTAGGAACGGCGGAGATGGCATCATCACTAATTCGGCTGATCGTTGGAAGTACCATAATCGTAAGAACAATCGACGCCGCTAATAGTCCATCAGCTAGATCATGCCCGCTAATGCTTCTCAGCCACGGAATGAGGATGGTAAGCCCTAAAAATCCATACACGACCGATGGAATGCCGACTAGCAGATCAAGCACCGGGCGTAGTAAATTACGCAACCACTTCGGTGTCATTTCAGCCAAGAATACCGCAATGATTACAGAGATTGGGATGGAGATCAGCATCGTGAGACTGGTTAACGCGAGGGTTCCTAGAATGAAGGTTAGCGCACCATAATGCTCATTTTCGGGGTCCCAATTGGTAGAGAAGAAGAATTCCTTAAATGAAACTTGAGAAAAAGTTAAGACTCCTGTCCGCAGCATCAGAATCAAAATGCTGAATAGAACAAGACAGACAAACAAAGCACTAGATATACAGAGTATTCGAAAAAGGCTATTCGACCATCGAAGACGTGCCTTTCGGTCGAATTTCGTACCGGAAGCTGCGCCAATACTGTGACCAAGCTCAGCTGCGGTTATACTTTTCGCCTCGGAATTCATATTCATCATATTGCAATCTCCCTCTCATACAAGAGAAGCCAGCTTGGCGTCCATACGCTCTAGCTAGCTTCTCTTCCTTATCATTTGTACAGGCTATGGATTCGTCTACTTCACTGCAGAAAGTGGGATGAACTTCAGCTTTTTCAATGAACCATTCTGGAATTTACTGCTCTGGATATATTCAATGAACGCTTTGGTTGCACCCGTTGGTTGACCTTTTGTCATGAAATAACCGATTCCCCATACTTTGTAGCTTCCGTTCAGTACATTCTTCTCCGTTGGGTCCACACCGTTAATGCCAATCGCCTTCATCTTGCTAGTTACATAAGGAAGGTCGATATAACCGATTGCGTTAGGCGTTGTCTCAATCGTTGTCTTCATATCGCCACTGGAGCCAACTTCTTTGTAGTTATCGCCTTTGTTCATGAAGTCTTTACCATCCAAAGCTTTCTGCTGGAAGTTAACACGTGTACCGGAACCGAATTTACGGTTCACGACAACGATATTGGCATTGGCTCCACCAACATCTTTCCAATTGGTCACTTTACCTGAGAAGATGTCCTGCAATTGTTTCGTTGTCAGACTTTTCACACCGACATTCGGGTTTACTACAGCGGCAAAGACCGTTACTGCTACTGGATTTGCTACTAAACCATCAAATTTCTTAAAGCCCGGCACGTCCTTGGAAGCATCCCAGTCTACGGCACCGATATCAGCGATCCCTTTACGAACTGATTGTGGGCCTGTGATGGAACCCGCGGCAGAAGCAGAAACTCTAACCTTCGGGTTGTCTTTCTTGAATTCACTTGCTGCTTGAAGCGTAAGCGGAAGGAGTGCGGAAGACCCGTTGATGACAATGTTCCCTTTCACATTGCTTTTTGCTGCTGCAGCGGAAGAAGCACCGCCGACCAGAGATACGGCTACCATGATTGCTGTTAAAGATTTCATCCATTTTTTCATCGTTATTAACCCCTCTCAATATGGAAAATCATAATTTAATGAATCTGGACTTGATCAACTCGTGTTAGGTGTTATTTCTGTTACTTCGTAACGGGTTGCCAAGTGTTGTCCGTATTTACAAAGACTTGATCGTTCTTGACGATTGCAATTTGTGATACCGAAACCGCTATAGAAGATACGTCAGAGGATACGGTATACAGCTTGGTTTGTTTGCCAGTCAACGTATCGATGGCATAAATCACGCTGCTCGTATCGTCCTGCGCGGCCAGTACATACAGCCTATTGTTATGTAGAACGAGCTGCTCCACATCGTTATCTGCAAAAACTTTTGTCACTCGTTGTGAGCTGTCTACAGACATAAGCGTGGCTTTCTCATCCGTCGAAGGCACACTTACGTAGTAAGCTTTCGAGCCATCACCCGATACAACAAAAACTTTGTCATCCGTTGAGGAGGTAAGACTTACAGCTTTTGAGTTTGATAATTCGTTGTTAAATGAATTAATCTGTACCTGATTCGATGAGAAATCGATGGATACATTATCCTCATCAATATTAGTCGTATCGGAAGTTACCTTACCTAGTGTCGTTACCGTGTAGATAAACTTCTTGCCGTCCGGCGATACACTCAGGTTCTCCTTGTAGTCCACCTTATCCTCAACGATCTTCGTAATCGATCCGTCACTCAAGCTGAGCTTGGCAATAACCGATCCCTTATCTCCTTGCAGGAAGTAGATCGCACTTCCGTCTGCGGACCATACAAGTTCTGGCTTAATGCTGTTATCATCCGTGATGAGCGTGGAGGCTTTGCTGTTCAGATCCAGTACATAAACTGCACCTTCGGCTGAGGAGTATGCCGCTTTATCTCCACTAGGCGAAACTACCAGATCAGATCCCCCACTTGTCGTCAGAAGCAAATCGTACTTGCCGCTAGCTGTATCGATTAGATAATCTGTTCTACCATTCTCATCCGATTTGGAGACGATCATCTTGCCTGCTCCTGCAAAACGAGGATTCTCTGCCCCTTCGAGCAGCTCTACCGTGCTGATCTCGATAGCTCCCGCATTTCGAACCAGTGTGCCACCAAGGCCAGAAACAAGCGGACGAATCGCTGTATAACTTGAGCCTTCAATATTCGTCATGGGTTGTGACATGTTTGAAGCCTTGCCATCGACGATGATTTGTTTCGAATTGGTTTTGAGGACCACTGTATGGTCATTCAACTTGATGGTTGTTATTCCACTCCGCACATCAGCTTGCGCGCTCAGTGCTTTGATCAGATCCCGTACAGATACAAGCGTTTCACCATTTCTGACAATCGTGCGAACCGAAACGGCATTACCGTTAATTTTTAACGAGGATTGCTGAACTTTTACCGCAGCTACCGGTTTCGCTACTGGTGCAGCCGATACCGCACCCACAACTGAAGTGCTTACTGCAGCTGTAACCATCGAAACCACGAACGCCTTCTTCATCAACATTGGCTCATGTCACCCTTCTTTTTTAGCATTCGAATCATTTTTTTGTAAAAATTAACCTGATCTGATTGTTATTATAGGAGCCATTTGTAAACGGATAAGCCTATATTTGTTATGTAATTGTCAATATTTTCATAAAAAATATTCATTATAATCATCAAAAAAAGTCCCTACCTCGCTCGGCTGCTGGCAGCAACCCGTAGGTAGAGACTCGCTTTATCCTCAATAATTACACGTATCCAGACTTCATATTAGCTGCGGACTCCATCAAGCAACAGAGGAACGATCCATTCCCGGAATACGTCAACCTTGTGCCGGTCTTTCTTACGTTTATCTTCCGTTAGGACGACGACTGTCTCCAGCTGTGGCACCACATAGATAAACTGCCCCCCAAAGCCTCGCGCGTAAAAGTAATCCACGGGAGAACCGGAAGCTTGTCCATCGTCAGTAGCTGGGAATGCATCAACCCACCAATGCCAGCCATACCCACCGGACCAGGGAGGATCTACCGTAATGCTCCGCTGGACAGAGCGATGGACTCGTTCTGAAGAAATGAGCTGCCTTTGTTGCCATTGCCCCTTTTGCAGATAAAGCTGGCCGAATTTCAGAAGATCAGCAGGCTTCATCCGTAAACCATAACCCCCGGTGTGCACGCCCTGAGGATCAACCTCCCATTCATAATCCTCGATACCAAGGGGGCCGAATAAATGCAGCTCCGCAAACCGTGCGGTTGTTATGCCGGTCACCTCACATAGGATTGCGGATAGCATCTGGGAGACACCCGAATTATATTCGAAGCGTGTGCCGGGTGTTTCGGATAACAGCTGCTCCAATACGAAATCAACCCAATGTGGTGATCTGGTCATCCGGGGAAAGGATTTTTGCCCACCGAATTCAGTCCAATTGAAACCAGCCGTTAACGTTAGCAGATGTTCTAGCGTGATCTGCCGCTTCCGGCTATCATCTGATGCCTGAAGCTTGGGGAAGAATGCAGCTGCGGGGGTCGTCACCTCTGGGATTAGTCCGCGGTCCATACCAATGCAGAATAATGCAGAGACAATGCTTTTGGTACAGGAGTTGATCTTAGCAGGTCTATCCTCAGCCTGTTGATCCCGATAGTATTGGAAGACCGTTGCTCCGTCTTGGCTGATGAGGCAGCTTCTAAGATCAACGGAGGAGACTAATTTTTGTAAATCATCATAATTCATGTCCTTACTTCCTTTTATACTGAGTTCTATATACCCATGATGTCATGCTCAACACCCAAAGTCCAATCGTAAAAAAGCTCAGTTATCGTATTCACTCAAGGTATGCAGATTAAAAGTCTCACTAGCAAGTGAACTACCGTCCATTCCTAAAGCCTGAACTCCAATATGATGATGGAAATTTTGACCCTTTATGTTCCATTCAAAAGACCATCCATCATCTCCATCTACATCATAACCGATTAACTCTCTTTCCTTCCCCGTCTCCGTACCTGTCGGTGCAGACCAAAATATGACCGCGTCCGCATTCTGCGCTTCAACATAGATCGTTAAAGTTTCTGCGTCTTCGTTAACAACCCACCATCCATTTTCGATCTTGGCATCGGTATAGACCTTATCAATCTTAACGGATGTTTCAATTGGCACTTCAGAAGAGGGGCCTGCTTCCTCCTCGTTATGTGAGAGGATCTTAGGCTCCTCGCTACGGTTACAAGCAGTTATCAGCACCATGAAAAATACAGCGAAAATCACTATACATCTTTTTCTCATATCTTAACCTCCATGTGTTACAAGTCATTTTCTCTCTTTAATCCAACATTCAGTTCCTATAAAGAAATAACTCTTTCGCTAAGCCAAAGTTACATAAATCCTATAACAAATCATTAGCGAAACTAATGATTGATTTCCCCTCTGCATTCCAATAAGATTAAACATTATAATGATATAATGTTTAATCTCGCAAATCATACTAAGCAAAGGAGATGTTACAATGAAACTTCGTTTCGAGGGCGATATTACGAATCTCATGCCCGGTATTCAGTCTTTGTTAGATGAGGTTAAAGTTGAGCTCAGTGAGGATGGAATTCCAGTTCGAGTAGAAGCCTCACAAGGCGGCCTGGAAGTCGGTTATGAAGAGAACCATGCCTACATTCGTTATGAAAGAAAACATCAATTTTTCCGGGGACTTGGGTTACTCATCCAACATAGCTGCACAAGCAATTCATTCCACCTTCAAGAGAAGCAGCAATTTGACGAAATTGGGCCGATGTTCGACTTATCTCGTAACGCCGTATTTACGGTAGATAGCTTTAAATTAATGCTGAACAAAATGGCACTCATGGGTATGAACACGGTCATGCTATACATGGAAGATACATATGAGATCGAAGGAGAACCTTACTTCGGCTACATGCGGGGACGCTATTCGCAAGAAGAGTTAAGAGAGATTGATGATTATGCTGATCAATTCGGTATCGAAGCTTTTCCAAGCATCCAGACCCTTGCCCACCTAGAAGAATTTCTGAAGTGGGAGCCGGTCAGACATTACAAGGATACCAAAGGGGCGCTACTCGTCGGAAGTGAGCAGACAAATTCACTGATCGAGCGAATGATCGTGGCAGCCAGCGCACCATTCCGCAGCAAAAAAATTCATATCGGAATGGACGAAGCCGAGGAACTTGGCCGAGGTAAGTACTTAGACAAGAACGGTTACGATACCCGCTTCAACATCATGATCTCTCATTTGGATAAAGTGCTCGAAATCGTTCGCAGTCGGGGATTGAAGCCTATGATGTGGAGCGATATGTTCTTGAAGCTTGCCTCAGGTAATGGTGAAGATTATTACAACAAGGAAACCTCGATACCCGAAGAAATGGCCCGCCGTATACCAAAGGATGTGGATATGGTGTATTGGGATTACAACCATATTGAGGCAGAAGATTATGAGAATTTGATTGGCAAGCACAGACCACTTGGTTGTAACTTGGTCTTCGCGGGAGCAGTATGGATCTTTAACACGTTCGGGGTCAATTATGGCTTATCCCTAAATGCATCTGATGTAGCACTGCAGGTATGCAAAAAAGAAGGAATTCGCGAAGTGTACGCAACGATGTGGGGAGATGACGGGAATGAGGGCAATCCTTTTGCCGCGCTACTTGGTCTACAACTCTATGCAGAGCATGCATACTCAGAACAGAAGCCCTCTGAAGCTCAACTTGCCGAGCGAGTTAAGTTCTGTACTGGCATTGACAGAGAGACATTCCTACAATTGAAAGACCTGGACGAAATACCGGGTCAAGAGCCGAATAACTCCAAACAGAGCAATCCTTCGAAATTTTTATTATATCAGGATGTACTTCTAGGTTTGTTCGATAAACAAATTGAGGGTCTGGATCTAAATAACCATTATGAACAGCTGGAACAGAGCATTCATGCAAGACGGGACTCGAACGCTGATCTGGATTATCTATTTGAGATGCCTGAGAAGTTAAGTGCGGTCTTAAAACGCAAAAGCGAGATCGGTATTCATCTCAAGCAGGCCTATGACAATAAGGATACTGCCGCTCTAAAAGATATTGCTGAGAACGTATTGCCGGAGATTTCACAATTAGTTCAGGAATTACGCGCTGCACACCGTACCCAGTGGCTTCGAATGTTCAAGCCATTCGGATGGGAGGTCATCGATATTCGTTATGGCGGTGTAATCTCTCGATTGGATACGGCATCCCTTCGAATTATGGATTTTGTGGAAGGACGTATCCAGAGGATAGAAGAACTGGAGCAGGAACGATTAGTGTATAGTACAACGAATCGCTGGAATAACAAAGGTGTCGGCTGGTGCAGCTTCTACTATCGTATGGCCTCGCCGAACGTGTTCTATCATGTACTGAATCCATTTTGATTCGTGCCAGCTTACCTCTAAGGGAATACAAAAAAGACGACCCGGATCTCTCAGGTCGTCTTTTTTGTATTGAAGAGATTAATTAAGCAAGTTGTTTAGCAAGGGCAGCTGCAGCTTCTTTAACTTTTTCCATACCATCGTTAATGATTTCATCTTTACGCTCTGGGAATGCGTTGTGACCTTCGATCACCACTTCGTTGATGATTTCCATACCGAATACGCCACCTACAACATTACGCATGTAGTTTACAGCCATTTCTAGTGGAGCTGCTTCAGGAGTGGAGTAAATTCCGCCGCGAGCAGACAGGAAGATAGCTTTCTTATCGTTCATCATGCTAACCAGTTGGCCTTGCTCATTATATCTGAATGTGAATCCAGCTTGATACACATAGTCGATGAATGTTTGAAGTTTCGCAGGAATAGTCAGGTTCCACAGTGGGAATGCGAATACAACAACATCTGCTGCTGTAAGAGCATCCATAGCTTTCTGTTTAGCAGCCAAAATACGTCCTTCTACATCTGTCAATTCTGCGCCGCTTTGTACTTTACCAAATGCGTTGAACAGATCTTGACCGAAGTAAGGCATATCTTCTTCATATACATCGTAAGTAGTTACGTTAAGACCTTTCAATTCTTCCATGAAAGTTTCGTACATTTTGCTCGATACAGCTTCGGAAGCTGGGCGGTTATTTGCTTTTACAACTAGAATATTCATTTAATTAAAATCCCCTATCATTATGTTTTGTATTGGTATTAAGTAAAGTGTGTCATACCTCTTATATATAGTATAGCATCTTTCATTTAGTTAGTCACTAATTAATTTTGGTTCGTGTAAACATAAATGCTGCGCAAGGCATTTGGCGGACTGACGTTCCGTTATTTCGCTAATATTTTCTCTTTGAGAGCGTTAGCGGACACAGGAGCCGTTATTACCTTTAAACAGTTGAATATAGGGTGTTTTGAGCAAAATAACAGCTTCTGTATCCGGATAGTTTGCATACTCCATTGATTTCTAACATATAGCGGATTGTCTGTCCGCCAATTGTTCCAGTTACACCTTGAGTCATGCTACCACAACTTCCTTCCTTGTGATTATCGGAGGCCTCCTCCCCTTCCTCACGCTACCCATTCTGCTTCTGCCACGCTTCCCACTTTTGAGCAATATCAAGCCGCTGCAAGGTACTTAATTCCGAATAAAAACATTGCCCGTCGCGCCACTCAGGCTCAGAGCAAAAATCCACAACCTCCTACGGTTGTGGATTGCATGGTATATCCATTCTCGTTATTCCATCTCTCTAGTTAGATCTCTCAGGCCTAACCCAATTTCTGACCACAATTCGGGCAGAAATTAGCAGCGCCTTCGTTCTTCGCACCACAGTTCGGACAGAAGTTCGGCTTCTTACCCTCAGAAGCGGAAGGAGCAGGTGCCGATGGCTGAGTCTCAGCGGCAGGTTTCTGTCCCTGATTCTGACCTTGATTCATGTTCTTCATCATCTCGTTCGCCATGTTCATACCCATCATCATGCCCGCCATATCCGAAGCAGCACCGCCGCCCTGCACCTTACCGGATGCAATGCCGTCCGTCATACTTACCTGCTGATACTTCTGCAGATTACCGATCATTTCGTGGGAAGCTGTCTTCGTGATCATGTCTTGGATTTCTTTCGGATAATTGAAGCTCATAACCTGGAAGCCTGTAATGGTCATCCCGTTATCCATCACTTGCATATCCAAATCTTCTTGGATACCTCTAGCGATATCCGATGCATTCGCCTGCAAGTTGAACATATCCTTACCTTCCCGGCTAATCCACTTCATCAACAGCTGATCGAGCACTGAGGTAATCCGAATCTTCACATCCTCGACCAGATAACTCTCCTTCATCCCAGCAATCTTATCAATCAGCGTAACGTAATCCGTCACTTTGAAATTGAATGTACCGTTCGCACGAATCGGCATCCCGCCCGGAAGTTGTGGTGTAGGGATTAGAATCGGATTTTGCGTTCCCCACCGAACGGTGAATTCCTTCGTGTTGACGAACAAGACTTCCACCCGCATCCCACTGTTAAAACCAAACTTAAACCCTTTTAGTGTCGATAAGAAGGGGATGATCTCCGAGTCGATGCTATACGTCCCTTCGTCCTCGAATATCCCTTCGATCTTGCCATTATTCACGAAAATCGCGTCTTGACCGGAGCGGATAATCAATTTACTTCCTTTTTTAATCTCCCGATTGCTCCACTTCCAAAAAATCATATCATCTCTAAACTCTTCCCATTCCACCACATTCGAAAATTGATTTCTGAAGAATCCCATACTATATCATTCCTTCCCTTAGAATTTCCCGCTGCTACTGCTATGCGAATGTCCACCTCGGGAGACACCACCGCCTCCACTGCCACCCGAGCCGCCTCCACCAGAGTTACGCTCAATCTTACGCTTCGTTGTCGTTGTTCGAATATAACGGTCTTCCCGGTCCACAATCCCCGAAGTGCTTGCATCCTCATAAGTACGCCGATTGATGGTCACACGACCACCGGAACGATAAGCCATCACCGCAACGGCAATACCTCCGATAACCACCGCTCCTCCCAGCTGAAACCAGATGTTAAACAGGATATTGTCAGGATTCACTCCCGGCTCAAATCCCATATATCGATAGGCAGTCTTAATATATTGTTCAAAAGCTTGGCTGTAATCGCCACTGGATAGAGCGGGCGTAATCTTGTTACGTATCTTATCGAGCCTACCACTGTCCAGATATTTCTCTGCTTTATAATAACCTTCTAAATGTACATCTCGGCTATCTAGCACGAGTGTCAGAATCACAGCATTCCCATGTTTCTTATCATATCCGGGTGCGTATTCATCGTAGAAATTCTCCGTCATTAACTCATAGTCGTCATTGGGAGCACGCTTCGCTGTAAGGATGATGATGTCCGTTTCTCGCTTAGCCCCGTATTCATTCGCCATCACATTGAGTTCTTCCCGCTCTTCCTGACTGAGCAGCTCCGCTTTATCAAAGATCAATGGCTTCATCTCGACTGCAGCCGCGGTCATCCCCGCTGGAGCAGCAACATAAACAACCAGGAAGAACAACAAGGCAATCACCGCTCGGAACCTTCTCATACTCATAGGAATTCGCCTCCCATCATCCAAGAGATGAGCCTAAGTACCAAGAAGGAGACGCCGGAAATTGCGGCGAACCATCCTCCCACCTTCGCTTTGCTAATCGGAGGCTTGCCAACAACCTTGCCGGTCTGACCATTCATCGCGAAGGTATGCTCTGTTTTGTTGAAGTCATAATGTACCATCCAGACCGGAAGCAGAACATACTCGGCCTGTTTCACCGTCGTATCAATCTGCTTATTCGTATAGTTTACGGTCGTATAGCCCGTCACCGCTGACGAGATATATTGCTCAATAAAACCTCTGATTTTATCTTTAGAACGCGGGAGTAACTCCTTCTCGTCATAACTGTATTTTTCCGCAATATAGCCTGCGAGATACGGGGTCTTGAAGCTTTTGAGCTGTTCGTATGGAAAAGGCTCTAATTTATCCATAAGTTCATCATTCATTTTCTCTGAAGCATCAATTGGCACTCTCACATAATTGAGTCGGATTTTACGGTAAATTTCGTAATGCTGCGTCTCCGTATACTGATAATCCCCTCGGGTGTAGACTCTAACCTTCGTCCCGTGTCCTTGAACCTGCACTTTATTATGTAATTCATATAACCAGAATGGTACATAGATCCCGGTAATCCCCTTCACGCGATCCGCAGTCATGAATCCACTGGGTGTCAGAAGGCCATTCTTGCACCATTTCTTGAACGCCTTCATCGCTTCTTCCTTGCTGATCGAAAAAGGGATCACCTTCGCCGGAGCCAGCTTCCCCTTCAGTCTGTCCCCCAGAACAACTGCTGAGCCACAGAAGCTGCAAGAGGTTGCCGTTGTCTCCGCTTCCGTCATAATAACAGCACCGCAACTGGTACAGTGATATTCACTGACTTCATCTTCTGTAAAAACATTCGTGACAAGCGGATCGGGCATACTCTCAATGTTGTCATGTCTCCCGCAGCTAGGACAAGATAACGTTCCTGTCTCACTGTCAAAGACCATGCCGCTGCCACAGTTCGGGCATTTGTATTCAATAACCGGCATCTACTCACCCCACTTTATCGTTCATTCTGCTCTTTCTCCAGCTGTGCGATCAGGTCATCCAAGTCATCTTTCTTCGTGCCTGCTCTAAGCTCGGCTAATGCTAGTGCCTCATCGAGAGCCAGACTAGCCTTCTCTTCCATGGCATCGAATGCCGTCTTAGCATGACGATCATTCTGTGCTTGCTGTGCCTTTGCAGCGGCCATCTTCCCTTTCAGTTCGGTATGACGTGCTTCGAGCTGTGCCATATCCGATACAAGCTTATCTTGCATTTGCTTCATCATAGCAGCTTTGGAAGCCGCCTGATCATAGGCTGTTTGTAAGTCGCCCAGCTTCTCCGCTTGCACCGCCTTTCGATCCAGAAACTTCGAAGCATCCCCGTCATTACCTGCTTCCATAGACTTCTCCGCATAACGCTCCAGCTTCTTGATCTCCGCCATACATTCATCCAGCGCTCTCTTCGATCTTCGCTCATCCGTTATCACGGAAGCTGTCTCAGCCTTGACCTTTCCCAAATCACTGCTTAAATTCTGCATATATTCATGAATCGTCTTCTCCGGATCCTCTTCTCTATGAAGCAAGGCATTTATATTGACGCTCATAATGTCCTTAAATCTCGACAAAATTCCCATGATGCAATCCCTCCTCAAAATTTCACATTTACCCTTTAATACAATCTATTCAGGCAAAAGGTTTCATTTCACGAAGATGACAACAGTACCAGATCTGAATCACCTCAAGCAATTGGTGTGCCGTTCGGAACGGGCTGCCCTGGTTTTAATAGCACAACATCCCCCTCTTCAGGAACCCCGCCAAGAATCAACACCTCAGAATCAAAGCCTGCAATCCGCCGCACTGGAAAATTCACAACGGCAACCACTTGCTCACCAATAAGCTGCTCCGGTTCATATCTTTTCGTAATTTGGGCAGAGGATCGCTTTACCCCAAGTTCGCCAAAATCAATCTCCAGCTTTAGAGCAGGCTTTCGTGCTTTTAGAAAAGGTTCTGCTTTCACTACCGTACCAATGCGTATATCTAACTTTCCAAAGTCCTCAATCGTTGCCATAGGGATCACTCCATTTCCTTATAAATCATTATAAAAAAAGAAAACACCTTATAAAGGTGCTCTTTTGCCGATATGTACATTCTACTGAAATTGTTCTATTTGCGACGACTCTTCGTAATTCGATTATACATAATCAGTGCAGCTACCACCATGCCCGCATATCCAAGGTTCTCCGCCGCTCCAGGCGCCATACCAAACAACATACACAGGTTAGTAACAAAACTCTTCGTAATCAGTGCGACCAAGACTAACATGATCGGACGCCATATATTATACCTCATTTTCACAACACTCCTGACCCAGCCCCAGAATGAATCGACAATCTCAATATTTAATAGGATGACGATTAGACACTATTATAACATGAATAGGAATGCGCATACATTTTTAGAACCCGCTTAAATAACTGATGCTATTGAAATGTTAAAATGACTTACTAGTGTTTTAGCTTACAGTTCACTTACAAAATTGTAATACGCGGAAATTTAGAAGTGGAATGATTTTATGGTATTGTTGAAACAATCCAACCATGACGTAACTGTATGGTTTAGTTCTTAACTAAGAGGAGGAAGAACCGCTATCATTAAATAGAGTATTGGTATCGTTTAGAATGAAACTATCTTTGGAGGTGAACCCCTCAGTCGAGGGAAGTCATTGGACATTGTAACTATTACGAATTTATTTGTGCTCGTTGTTTTGATTGGATTAACTGCCTTTTTCGTTGCATCCGAATTTGCTGTTGTTAAAATACGTGTATCTCGAATCGACCAAATCATTGCCGAAGGTAATAAAAAAGCGGTCTTGGCAAAGAAGGTCGTCACCGATCTCGATTACTATCTCTCAGCCTGTCAACTCGGTATAACCGTTACTGCCCTCGGTCTTGGAGCTCTAGGAAAGCCAACCGTTGAACGCTTACTATATCCCGTATTTGATTATCTAAATATACCAGGATCGATTGCTTCTGTTGCTTCATATGCTATAGCCTTTATCTTCGTAACCTTCCTACATGTCGTAGTGGGTGAGATGGCACCTAAGACTCTAGCAATTCAGTATGCCGAGAAAATGACGATGCTGCTTGCTGCGCCATTGTATTGGTTTGGCAAGATCATGTATCCATTTATTTGGGCATTGAATGGGGCATCACGCATCCTCCTTCGGGGATTTGGGGTAAAGCCTGCGGAGCATGACCAAGCATATTCGGAAGACGAGCTTCGAATTATTATGAATCAAAGCTTTGAAGGTGGCGAGATTAACCAAACGAAACTTGCTTATATGAATAATGTATTTTCTTTTGATGAGCGGGTTGCCAAGGACATTATGGTTCCACGGACAGAATTGATTACCTTAGATAAGGATATGCAGTATACAGAAATCATCCGTATTCTAGATAAATACAATTACTCCCGTTACCCCGTCACAGAAGCGGCTGATAAGGATCGAATTATAGGGATCGTGAATGTAAAAAAGATGCTTCCCTATATTGTTGCTAAAAAAGAAATCAAGATGGAGGATTTCATCCGGAAACTTCCCCATGTTATTGAAAACACGCGGATACAGGATGCCATGATCAAAATGCAGCAGCAACAAGTGCATATGGCCGTCGTGATCGATGAATATGGCGGTACATCCGGTATTCTTACCATGGAAGATATATTAGAAGAAATTGTAGGCGAAATTCGTGATGAATTTGATGCGGATGAAGTAGCCGATATACAGAAAACAAGAGATCATGAGTATTTGATTAACGGCCGCGTCCTCCTGAACGAACTGGTGAAGCAGTTTGAAATTACGTTTGAGGGCGATGAAGAGATGGACACCATTGGAGGCTGGATTCAGTATCAGAAAGGTACAACCGTTGAAGTCGGTGATGTTATTGAACATGGAGAATTTGTGTGGACTGTAGCAGAGATGGATAACTTTCAGATCAAACAAGTTATTCTTCAGTATGTTTCTCATAGCTAGAGGGATTCTCTTGATGAAAGAAAGTAAGAACAATTTCTTGGAGGTGAATCCCTCAATTGAGGGAATGAATTGGATGGAATAATTGCGTTAAACTTAGTTTTAGTCGCTGTATTTATTGGACTAACCGCTTTCTTTGTCGGAGCTGAATTTGCGATATTAAAAGTACGGATGTCGAGGATCGATCAACTGATTGCTGAGGGGAATAAAAAAGCAGTAACTGCCAAAAAGGTAGCTCATGATTTGGATTATTACCTATCAGCCTGTCAGCTGGGTATTACCATTACTGCGCTTGTACTTGGTGCGCTGGGTGAACCGACAGTAGAAAAGATACTGCACCCAATCTTTGATCATTTTAATGTACCCGCAGCTGTAGCAACCGCACTATCCTATACCATCGCTCTGGCTATTATTACATTTTTGCATGTCGTTATCGGTGAATTGGCACCGAAGACACTAGCCATACAGTTTGCAGAGAAGATGACGTTACTACTAGCTACACCGCTTTATTGGTTCGGTAAAATCATGTATCCATTCATTTATGCTCTAAATGGCTCTGCACAACTATTACTACGTATGTTTGGTGTAAAGCCTGCAGGGCACGAGACGGTCTATTCCGAAGAGGAGCTCAGACTCATTGTGACTCATAGTTATGAGAGCGGAGAGATCAATCAAACGGAACTTGATTATCTGGAGAACATTTTCGCATTTGATGAACGAGTACTCAAAGAAATTATGATCAAGCGTGAACAGATTGTTACATTAAGAAAGGATATGTCTCATGATGAGATGATGAAAGTTGTCTTTGCACATGATTATACCCGTTACCCTGTCACAGAAGAGGGACATGATCGATTTATCGGATTCATTAACACCAAAGAAATGCTGACGAGTATGGCTGCGGGACGAGAATGTAGAATGAACGAATATATTCATGAAATGCCTAGCTTTTTGCAGAACTCATCTATTAAAGATGTTCTCATTAAAATGCAGCAAAGTCGTGTTCACATGGCAACTGTAACGAATGAGGATGGAGCGACCATAGGTCTCGTTACAATGGAAGATATACTAGAAGAAATCGTCGGCGATATTCGTGACGAAGACAATTTGTAATTGTAGTTAGACAAGGAACCCCCAACAGCCTCATGGCTGTGGGGGTTCTTTTACTTTATATTAGAGTTTTACTACATTCTCGGCTTGTGGTCCCGCTTTCCTTCTACGATATTAACTCGATGCGATCGCATTCGTTGTTTCTTCAGTAAAATTTTCACACTACTCTTAACATTTCAGATATCCACCCGTTATACCTATGAAAGGTGGTGAAGCATGGACACCGGAAGGCTATACACAATGTTGCAACCCAAGCTAAATGAAATCCGGAAATATCTGATTCGTCTGGGCGCTTCTCCATCTGATGCAGAGGATATCGTACAGGAGACGGTCTATAAAGCTTTCTCATACATTGATTCGATTGAAGACGGAAAGTTTGGCGCGTGGATGTATAAGGTAGCGATTAACCAATATTACGATCTCTGCCGCCGAAAAAAGTGGATTAACATTCCGATCGATACGATGGACATTCCAGATTCCGAGTTGCCGGAAGACTCTCTTTTGATTCAGGAAAAGAAAGAAGAAGTAGAAGTTGTTCTGAACCAGCTCATACCACTCCATAAACAGCTTCTCATTATGAAATATGAACTGGAGCTGCCGTATAAGGAAATAGCGAAGTTACTCGGCATGCGGATGGAACATGTTAAAGCGGCGCTATACCAAGCGAGGCAGCAGTTCAAAAAAAAGTATGGGAGTGAAGTTCAATGAACGAATCGTATAAAAAAGATGATGAGGTCAATTTTTCAAAAGTAATTAAGAAAGCAAAATGGAAATCAATCATACGAACGACGATCATTTCAGTGTTGGTATCTGTCATCGCTCTGTTTGGTCTGATGCTTGGAAATACTCAACTAACGGGCGCGAGTTTCCAGCGTACTATGGACAGTGAATATGCTTATAAACGGATTACTGGTCCAAATGAAGTGCAAACAGCCCAATCTGGTAACAGCGGATTTTTGTCAGGTACATTGCAAATATATACCGCTAAAGTGATTGAAGGGGTCGTCATACCTTGGTCTAATAAAGAAACAAGTTACAATGTCTTACCCTTCCTAAGCTTCAATTCCTTGTCTGGAAGCATTAAGCAAAGTGTCTCAGTGCCTGATGCCTCTATGCAAGACAACGGTTATGAGTATACACGAAGTTATAACGGATTAAACGGACAACGAGAGATGATGTTTTACATTCCGGAAGTCGATTATAACGACAAAATTCTAAATGATCTCCCCCTGCTTCAGGAGATGGATCCAGCAAAGCTCGTCGAAATGTCCATTTCTTTTGATAAAAGTTATTCGTTAAGCGAAGTGAAGCAATTGACACCTCCCGGCCTAACCCAGACCTGGTATTGGGTGGATACATACGACAATAAAAAATATTTAGAGCCTTATATCGATGGAAACGGAAATAAAAGTTACGCTACTCCTTTTTCAGAATCATGGGCTCATGGGTTTGGAATCTCTCCAACCGAACCAACAACGGAGATAACCGAACAAAAATTCCTTGATGCTTTAGAAATGGGTATTCAGTTGAAGGGTCAATACCGTTATGATTTCAACCGAATCTACAATTATTTGAAGAAAGATAAAGAAAAGCCGGATGCGAGTGATGTTCGTATTCTGGGCGTGGTCGTTACGGGAACGGCAAAGGAGCTTCAGGTGCTAAGTGGGCAACCTTATGTGAGGGGAGCTACTTTAGGGGCTATAGTCGATAAATACTAATTGTTGAAGGCCCTTCTCTTTCGAGCGGGGCCTTTGCATGATCCATAATGACAAGTCCAACCTCTTATGAGATATCAACCTCTTGATCATTGATCTTCGCTACCGCTAATTTACCTGTCGCAAAATGATTGCCTTCCATGCTTACGTTCCTGCACGCTTTTAGCTCTATTGGATACTTCATCACATGGTGTGGTTCATAGGCTCCGCTGTTCTCAATTACATTATGTGCGAATGTGAGTCCATCCACAGACAATCCATAGACAATTCCCGTGTCAAAGGCAACAAACCGATTATGCTCAATCGAAATGTTACGATGGTAGTATCCTTCGAATTGTTCGGGATTTTCAATCTCAGGGTCAATATCAATAACCGCTCTTCCCCAATCCGGACAGCAGTAGTTGCAGTCGATAAACTCATTATGACGAATAGACAACTGCTTAACCGCACCTGACTCAAACCAAGAATTTGCATCGCCGGATACTTTGATTCCTGATCCAGGTACACTAATCTTATTATGCTCCACTAGGATATCGCCGGATGTTGTAAGCAATAACCCCCGTGCACGATTCGCGCGAATGATATTATGTGTAATGATCACGTCAGGAGTCCATGACAGATTTTCAATCACATCGTTTATGCGTACATGATCCGAGAGCGGCTGATCAAATGTGATGATCATATAATCCTTATTTAGGTGCTTCACGTCTTTCACGCTCGCACTAGAATATGCCTGTAGCGACTCATGACTAACAAAAGCGAATTCGTCACCGCTTCCAGCAATCTCAATCCCTTTTGCCATACCATGGGCCAGTTCTATAAGGAGTTGATCATCACGCAAACGCTCGGTTATTTTGGCATAAATGCCATGAATATTACAAGGATCATCCAACTGATTCTCGAATAAACAATGCTCAATTCTAATCAAACCCCGGCAATACACGAAGTGAGTGGCATCCGCTGTGGCTGATACAATCCGCTCACTCCCCTCGCGCAGCTTGACCTCAAATCGATGCAGATGAATACTGTCGCACTTCTGTGCGATTAGTCCCATCCCAGGGGCGTGATGTACACAAACCGTACCCAGGTTGATATGAGCTCCACCGTTAATAAAGAATGCCGGGTTTTCCCTTCTGCCAAATCGCAGAGCTACAATGTTCCCCACTTGTGGAATATATGGGCCAAGTCCATGGAATGTGATAACTCCCGGTTCCACTTCCTCTACATGCGTATCCCGCACTCGCCCCCATCCGAATCGATCACCACTTTGATAGGCAGGAGCATTTGTATTCGGATCAAATTCATTCATCCCCCACACAGGTTCCCACTTCCCAAACTTAAATTGAATCCGATTCTGTTCCAACCTGTAAGGTTGATCAGGCGACATTTGAACATCGAAAGAATCAGCATCCGAACGCGTGACTATCCCTTGTGCAAACATCGGTTGCTCCCAATCGATAACGATGTTTTTAACGACAATATGACGACTGTCCTCTACAACAAACGGAATCATTGGACCATGAAAAATAAACTCCGACCCCTGCCCATCCACCGTAAGGTTGTTCATTTGAAATATCGGAAACGCAATTCGGCGCACTCCCTCCTGATCGTGGTTGGATATAAACAATTGCTTCTCATGAGCATGATCTGGATAAAAGTGATACTCCCCCTTCGGAAATACAAGTTCTGCTTGTTCAAACTGCCGGGAGTGTTCCAGCGCAAAGATTACCGCTAAGGTATTGTCATGCCCCTTCCCTGACTTCACTCCGAATTGATCCGCATGTATGATCATTGAATATCCCTCCGTAATCACGAATTGGTTAATTCCCGTTCCGGTACTCTTGTGGTGTAATATCATTGTACTTTTTGAAAAATCTTATAAAAGCTACGCCAGACTGGTAACCGACAGCATTCGATATATCTTGAATTTTCATATTCGTTTCTTTGAGCAGCTTCTTTGCCTTCTCATTGCGGAGGGAAGCCGTATACTCTGTGATTCCATAACCTGTGATGCTTTTATATAGACGTGACAGATAGGATGGATTGAGATGAACCTGTTCCGCAAGTTCGGTTAACGATATGCTCTTGTCCATATTCGTCTGTATATACTCGCGAACCTTGCTCACGATCATATGTACATTTTCATCCAATTCATTCTCTTTACAGCGGAATATATACTGTGCCAGTTCCTGAAAATAGTCACTTAAATCTGTCCACGAGATGATCGTCTCTGTATCCAGCAATTTATCAGGAGCAACATGTTTCATAACCTTCGAAGTTAACTCATACCTATTCATGTAAGACATCATCAACGAAGAAATACTATGATAGACTTCCATCTTCAAGAAATCGTGGACATCCTCATCCATAATAATAGCAAGCAGTTCCTCCAAAATTGCTGAAAAAGCCTGCTCTTCCCCATTTTCCAAATGGTAACCGAGTAAACTGACTTTTCTTTGAAGCGAGAATCCTGCTACCTTGTCTGAAGTCTCCACCTTATCGATCATTTCTTTGCCACTGCCTTCAATCAGAAGCACTTCACTCTGCATTCCTATCTTCTTAGCAAGTAGGGTAATCAGTTGATCGAATCTCTCAGATATGGCTGTCCAATCACAAGCGGCATTACCGAACACAAAAGAAATAGGCAGTTTGAGTAAGCTTGAGCACACGTCTTGAACCGTTTCAAGCATTCCTTTTATTAAATAAAAGACCCGCTCCCATTCTTCATCTTCGACGTGACCATCTTGCACCTGCCGTGGTTGAATGAACCAAACGATCTTAGAACGCTCATAAATTACGGCAGTTAACAACACCCGCTCACCTAAACATTCCTCAACAATGTTCTGAACCGCATATAGAAGTGATTCTTGATCAGGTCTGATCGATACGGCACGCCAGCTGTCGATTCTCGCCACTAGTAAGTAAACGGGAAATCTACTCTTTAGAGGGATCCGCATATCTTCAAAATAAGGCTCGATTCGTTCGCGACTCTTCTCCTTACCCTCTAGCAATGACAGCAAAAATTGCTTTTGCAGCGAGGGAATCGCTAACTGCATATATTGCTGTGCTTTCTCAATCAAATACTCCGATGCGAATTGCTCCTCGATCGCCTCAATCGCTTTGGACACAACGCGAATAATCTTGGACTGCTCCTCTGTCTTCAGGATATAGTCAAATGCCCCCAAGCTTAGTGCACTCTGCACATAGTTAAAATCGTTAAAGCTAGTCAAGAAGATGACTTTGCAGTTAGGCCACTGCTCTTTAATGATCTCAAACAAAGCTATACCTTCTAGATGAGGCATTTTAATATCAGATAGAACAATATCAATCCGGTTCATCTTAAGCACTTCAATGGCCTCTATGCCTGAATAAGCTTTGTATATTTCTAGATCAAGTGTTTCCTCATCTTGTAACAATTCAGCTAATCCTTCTACGATGATTGGAACATCATCAACAACCAATATACGATGCATATCAAATATCCCGCCTGTCTATTATGATGATGTCCATTGAAATCTTAGTGTCACCTTCAAGCCTCCCGTACTCGACCGACTGAAAGATAGTCCGCTATCCATTCCAAACTTCAATTGAATACGTCTATGTACGTTTTGTAGGCCTGATACGTCTTCCTGGTGTGACAACACAGATGTTATGCGTTCATGTAACCTAGTAATATCAGCATCTGAAAGCGCTGCACCATTATCCTCAACTGTAATCCTCAGAAACTCTTCATCTGCATCCGCACATATTCGCAATTCACCACCAGACTGACCTTTACCAAAAGCATATTTGTACGCATTCTCAAGTACGGGCTGTAAAATAAGACGGGGTACAATCAAATCCTTACTTAACGGAACCTCCTCAGGAAAATAGGACTCCACACGACCTAAGAAACAAGTTTCTTGAATCTCTGCATACGTCCTGCTATGAACAAGCTCCAGTTCTAATGGAATCTCATCTGCACCGTCCCTGGTCATGAACTGAAAGTACTGACCGATGGAGAGCGAGAAGCGATAAGCCACTTCCATATCACCCGTTAGAATCAGCTGATTCAATACAAACAGACAATTATAGAGAAAATGTGGATTAATCTGTGATTGCAGTCGTTTTAACTCATGCCGTTGACTAATGATTTTCTGCTCATAAACCTCATGTATGAGTTCATCCAATCTTCCCACCATCGAGTTATATCCCTGATATAAATAGGCAAATTCATCATTTCTTGTAGGCATGGGAATTGGATTCAAGTGACCTTGGTAGTTTTGCCGGAATGAAATGAGTAATGTCTTGAGTGGTCGATGAAGGATGCGATAGATCCAGTAGGAGAACAAAATAATTAGCAGCAGCGAAGCTGCAAGCAGCATCCATAATCTTGCTTCATATTTCTTCATGCTCCCTAGAACGGCCTGCTCTGGTACATATACCGCCATATGAGCTCCAATCAGTGACGAGTATTGATAAGCTACCATATAACGCTCCTTGTTAAAGGAAACCGATTCAATACCTGAAGATTCTGATTTGGATTGTACATAGGATTGCAGCCAATCCATCCGTTCTACTTCATCATTGCTACATTCCATACACCATCCCTCTTCAGGGTTCATAATGACCGCCTGACCATCAAAGGTTGGATAGATCGTTGAGAGGCTCTCATGTAGCTGGGATTTAGACAACTGGACACTTACAAGAAATAAAGGACCTGTCGAGGCAGTGCCCCCATAGTGAAATCGAATCCACATATCTCCGTTCCATTCCATCCAGCTTCCCTTGGATTCATTGCGGCCTCTCATCGCATCAAACTCAGCGTGATCAATGGAAGTAAAGAAATTCTTGTCCGTAATTGTCCGATCAATGGAAGGAACGAACAACTTTATTTCTGAAATAAGTGGACTCGATTCCTTCACCAAGGTAAGTCTACGCTGGATAGACTTAATCAACATCACCTTCTCGTAATCATTCAGGCTATTGCCGTTAATCGCCAGATCGAGCACATCTTTATCTAGAACAAATTCAGGTAACTGCTTCAAGATTCGTTCACTTTCAACCTGAAGTGCCTGGAGCGTATTTGCACTTCGGTCAAATATGGATTCTGAAATCTTGCTTCGCAGATCCTCCATTCCACTGTAAATAATAGATAGCATAATGATAAAAATAGGAGTAAGAACAACAATAAAAGCAAGGACAAGCCGTGAGAATATAGTCGAAGATCGGCGAAGTGGTTTCATATCAGTTATGCAATCTCCTTCCCTACATCACCACGGGCCTATCACTCTTTTACGCTACCCATAACAATCCCCTTTACGAAGAAACGCTGGAGGAACGGATACACAAGCAGTATCGGTAATGCTGCAATATAGATCTGCGCAGCTATACTTGTTCGATCCGATAATTGCTGGAGCAGCTGTGCTTCCTGAGCGCTTAAGAAGCGCGGATCCTTACTTATAATGATCGTCTGCAAGAAGGATTGCAGCGGATAATTCGATGGATCATTCATCAGCAGCAATCCGTCAAACCAGCTATTCCAATGCCCAACCATACTAAATAAAGTGATTGTCGCTAACGCTGGAAGTGAGAGTGGAACGAATATTTTCCACAATATCGTCCAGTGGCTTGCTCCATCTATTCGTGCTGATTCGTCTATTTCCTTCGGTAGACCACGGAAAAAGTTTAATAAGAGAATCACATTAAAGACAGGAACAGCTGACGGGATAACGAGCGCCCAGATGGAATCCATCAGACCTGTTGATTTAATCGTCATAAACCAAGGAATCAAGCCTCCACTTAGCAGCATCGTTATGACAAAGATCCATACATACGGTGTTCGAAAACGAAAATAGGAAGACTCTTTTGAAAGTGGATAAGCCGCTGTAATTGACATAAACAGCTGAAGAGACGAGCCTATCACCACACGTTGGATCGATATCCAGAATGCGGATAAATACTCCGGTTTATCAAGTATATTGATATAGGCTGAAAGGGTAAATTCAACAGGCCAGAACTTTACAACACCAGCCGATGCGGCTGCTCCTGAGCTAAATGAAAGTGCTAATATATGCAATAGCGGTAGCACGCAAGTTATGGATAACACGAGCAAAAAGATATAGTTACACACCGTAAATATTTTTCTTCTTGTAGAAAATCGGTACATCATGTGTTCTCACCTCCGCAGCACTAGAAAATACGATAATTAGCAAATCGATAAGCCATATAATATGAACTCGAAATCAATATCATCGACACAATGGATTTGAACAAGCCGACCGCAGTTGCAAGACCATATTGTGCCTGCAAAATACCAAGTCTGTAAACGAGCGTATCAATAATATCGCCGGACTCATATACAGGTGCACTGTACAAATTGAAGATTTGATCGAAGCCCGCATTCAATATGTTACCGATACTGAGCGTAGCCATTAAGATCACAATTGGCAGCATACCTGGCAGTGTGATATGCCATGTCTGACGAAGTCTGCTCGCACCATCCATCTCAGCAGCTTCGTACAATGAAGGATTGATCGCTGTTAATGCTGCTAAATATACAATCGTATTGAATCCGAACTCTTTCCACACATCCGAACTAACGATCACGAATTTGAACCACTGGTTATCCCCGAGAAAGAAGATCGGATCAACGCCGAACACTCTGAGAAAAGAATTAACTAATCCCGTCGAAGGTGACAGCAGGTCAATGAGTATCCCACCCAAGATAACCCATGATAAAAAGTGTGGTAGATATACAAGCGTCTGAAAGGTTCTCTTGAAGAAGTTTTTTCTAACCTCATTCAGTAGCAATGCAACAAAAATCGGTACGATTAGTCCGACAACAATCTTCATTGACGCGATGACAAGCGTGTTCACAACTACTCTTTTGGTATCCGGAAGATCCAGCAAATAGGTGAAATTATCCCACCCTACCCACGGGGAATGGAAAATACCTTTGGTTGGTATGAATCTTTGAAATGCCATGACACTTCCAACCATTGGCCAGTAAGCGTATATAGCCAGAAGAATTAAGCTAGGCACGAGCATGAGATGCAAGGGTAGCTTTTCATTCCGCAGTAACTTAAGCATCTATATCCCCTCCGTAAAAAATAACAGCTAGAAGAAGAGAATATTCGGTAAACGAGTGAATCACCCATCTACCGAATATCTCTTTTCACCGAAAATGTTTACTTGTTCACTTGCTCATACCATTCATTGACTTCATTAGTCATTTGTTCGCCACCGAGCTTCTTCCATTCTTCTACGAACTTATCAAACTCATCTACGGGTGCTTTATCCATAATAATCTTCGTGAAGATTTCCTTTGTTTTCTCGTTTAATATTCCTTTCTTGTCGATCATGCTAGGTGTGAGTGGCCCGTAGAACTCATCCACTTGGAAACGCCCCTCTTGGTTATATTGATCCATGATAGCAAAGGAGCCCCCAGGCTTACTGATCGCCCACTCGTTCCAGTTGAATAAATCGCCCTTCAAGTAATCCTGCACACGGTTATAGCGCGAACGTACTTCTGGGTTCGTACCGAGCAGAGATGGATCTTTCGCTTCAATAGCCTTTGGTAAGAGTTGACCTGCATACAAGTTCTCATCTTGTGCAAAGAAGGTTGTCGGATTGATCTTCCACAGTAACGCACTCTTGTCTACACCGGATTTACCAAACATATAAACCTTATTGCTATCATTCAGGTCCGTTTGTACTTCAACCCATTTATTAATGATCTTCATGACGGCTTCTGGATTTTTGGATTTCTTAGATACAGCGATATAACTGCTAACCCCTATATCCGTAGATGATTTAGCTGGTTTATCGTCTGCGGAAACGATCGGATACGCCTCCCAATCCTGTACCAACTTATCATTCTGTACAGCTGCGGATTGAAGTGGCCAAATACTTAGCCAGAAAGCGCCATATGCCATACCAATCTGATTATTTACGACAAGCTCATTCTCTTTATCCGCATCCTTAACAGCGAACTCGGGATCGATCAAGCCTGCTTTATACATATCCTGCAGCTGCTTCAGTGCTGGCTTCATTTCTGGCATAATGGAGCCGTAACTCAGCTTACCGTTGCTATCCTTCACCCAGTAATTAGGGTAAGCGTGGTATCCATTGAAAAATCCTTGTAAATCATAAGCACCGTTCGCAATAAAATCACTATTCAGGGCAAAAGCATAGGTTTTATCTGCTCCGCCTGGATTTTGCTTCGCAAACGCTTCAGCAATCTTGATCACATCTTGCATCGTACTCGGCTTAGGCAATCCTACCTTTTCAAGCCAATCTTTACGAATCCATAGGTAATTGGAAGAGTTATACGGATTATCCGTAGCTGGTATGGCCATAAGCCGACCATCAAAGGTCGCCGTGCTCAACTGCCGCCCTCCATCAAGGTTGAACCATTTCTTCGTCGCCTCTGTAGCATATTTATCAAAATACTCCGTCATGTCCATGATCATATCCGCTTCATACAACTGATTCATCTCAGCTGCACTGACTCTGAAAAAGTCTGGAATATCGTTCGAAGCAATACTAATCTTCAGCTTCTCTGAGTATTTCTCCGCCACCCACTGGTTTTTAATGCGGATACCTAAATCTTTCTCATATGCATCGTACACAGCATTTTTATCAATCGTTTCCCCTTCATCAAACTTGATGTTTGATATCGATCTTACCGTCGTTAATTCGATCGGTGGATCATACTTTGCCATCGGATTGAAGTCAGCCGCATCCGCTTGATCGAGCGAATTGTTCTCCTCCGTTTTGCCTGGCGAGGCACTACTACATGCAGTAACAACAACTAACATAGATACCAAAGTAGCCATCAATAAGTTCTTAAAGAAAAGCTTCATACTTATCATTCTCCCCCTTTATCAATTCGGACATTTAAGAAAACGCTTTCTTTTGTTCATATTATAGGCCCTTGCTTTCCAGCCCAGCAATATACGCATTTTGACTTTGCTATACTCAAATTTACCATTTACTCTATAAACAGCAGCAATGGGTTACCCGCTAGCGTATGGATCTTGTGTGCTCTAACAGAAACAGCTTGAAGCGATAATCATAAACAACAAAAAAAGATCTATAGCCTTAAGGCTATAGATCTTTTAATGCTCTATATTAGAGTTTTACGACATTCTCAGCTTGTGGGCCACGTTGGCCTTCTACGATATTGAACTCGACGCGGTCGCCTTCGTCCAATGATTTGTAGCCGTCTCCTACGATTGCGCTAAAATGTACGAATACATCGTTACCGCCTTCGATCTCGATGAAGCCAAATCCTTTTTCTCCGTTAAACCATTTCACTGTTCCTGTTTGCATAATTCAATTACCACCTATTTTTTA
This sequence comes from Paenibacillus sp. FW507-14B1B, assembly GCF_058781425.1. Lineage (NCBI taxonomy): Bacteria > Bacillati > Bacillota > Bacilli > Caryophanales > Paenibacillaceae > Paenibacillus > Paenibacillus sp. FW507-14B1B. The sequence goes on from NZ_JBYSWS010000003.1 coordinate 489,150, forward strand.
TTACATGTGTTCTTACTCTCAAAAAATCTCTTACAAAATCTCTAAAAAAATAAAAATTCACATATGGTACAAGGTTATTGTCGTCTCAAGAATAACCCTCTACGCTATGCGAATTCGTTAGGTGACTGCTTGCTTTCGATATATTGATTATAGCATGCTCAGGGGAAGATAGATACGACCACTATATGGGAATGTCATGATTACTAGTGCAGGGTACACCTTTAAGAGCCTCCCGTCTTCCATCTTCAGTATATATCTATAAAAAAAGCCGCCCAAGAGTGACCTCTTGAGCAGCATTTTCCCCGTGATTACTTGTTATTAATCGTAAACTTCTTAATATTTTCTTCAAGGTCCTTGGAAAGTCCCTTAAGCTGAGTCAGATAACCAGCCACATTATCAATCGTTGCAAGCTGCTCTTCAGCCGCCGCAGATACATCTTGCGTTATAGCAGCATTCTCCTCGGTAATAGCAGAGATATTCGTGAAGACATCCATGAGGTCATTACGTTTTGCAATCATCACTTGGATATGATCGTTAACTTGTCCTGCCTTACCCATCTGGCTATCTACAGAGACCATAATATCATTAAAGACCGATTCTGTTTCCCGAACTGCGGATTCCTGATTGATGAATAGCTCTCTAGAAGACCCGATCGCTTGAACGGCTGCTCCTACCTGGGTGTTAACATTCGTAATAATCTGCCCTATATCATTCACCGCAGAGGCCGATTGCTCCGCAAGCTTACGGATCTCGGAAGCTACAACGGCGAAGCCTCGTCCATGCTCACCCGCTCTTGCAGCTTCAATAGAAGCGTTTAGAGCCAGCAGATTCGTCTGTCTTGAGATTTCAAGGATGGTGACCAGAATGGAACTGATCTCACCTGCACTGTCGTTCACGTCATTGATTGCCTGCACGGATTGCTCAGAGGATTGAAGCGTGCTATTAAAGCGACCTACCAATTCTTGCACAATGCCAATTCCCCGTTGATTCAGTTCACTTGTATGGTGAGCCAGTCTCAGTATTTCCTGTGTGGACCCTGTAACCTGATCGATGGCTCCACCGAGCTCCTCTACCTTTTCTGAGCCTTGCATAACCGTATTCGCTTCATCACTGGAAGCAGTGGAGAGCTGAATAATGGACTCCGTAATTTGTGAAGAGGCCATTTGCGTCTGATCCATGCTGTCTTTTAGACTGACTGCTGATTGTGAGACGATATGTGCTGAACCAGAAATCCCACCGATCATCTTCTGAATGTCCATTTTCATATCATTAATCGCCCGGACCATGGTACCGACTTCGCTTTTCTTTTTCAACATTGATTCAGGAATTTCTGTTGCAAGATTGCCACTACCGATTTGCTGCAAATATGATACTGCCGCATTGATCGGCTTCGTAATTGCACCAGCTAATAACAAGGAAGCTCCAATTGCGAGAAGCGTAATAATCGCTGTGATAATGAAAATGATTTTTCGGATAGCATTAATGGATTCGGCAATTTCACTCTTGTCCATCATCGAAATATATTTCCACCCGGTTTCTGGTGATACATACACGCTTGCGGTGTAATTCTTACCATCCATAGTGATATCAAAATTCTTATCCACCATCTTGTCGATCTCTGCTAATTCCTTCACATTGAGATCTTTCAATGTTTTGAAGTTCATTTCAGGATTCTTCGGATTTGCAAGAATCGTATCCGTTTGGTCTGCAAGTATAACGTATCCGGTCTTACCGATCTTAATATCATTAATTGTTTTGGTCAGTGACTCCAAGCTTACATCGACACCTTGAACTCCGACAACATTCCCGGCCTTATCCTTGATCGTAACAGAAGAGCTGACAATCGGAACGTTTCCTGTAAAGGAAGCGTAAGCTCCAGAACGCATGACCTTATCCGGGTTCTCTATAGCCTGTGTGTACCAAGCTCTAGGTCTAGGGTCAAATTTCTCGTTCGATGTACCTTCCGGCCATTGTATGTATCCTCCATCTTTCGTTCCCATGTAAATATAAGCAACATTAGGATGCGTATTCGCGTAATTCAAAAATGAGTTATAGATTTGGGATTCCATACCACCCTTTTTGGATGGGGTCATCTGTATAGTCCCGTCTTCTCCTTCTGCATCTATGTAAGAGGTAATCGAGCTATCAATCTTCTTCACAATAGGTAAATTCGCAAAGTATTCAACCGACTCATTCACCGTATTGAAATACAGGTTCATGGCACCACTAACCTGTGTGATTTCCTTGCGCGTAGCCTCATAGAAATTTTCTTCCATGTCTGTCTTTACTTTGTGGTCTACGGCTATACCCAGCGATAGTGTAGACAGCACTACCAGAACAACCATCGTAACCAGTAGTTGAATCTTTAAATTCCACTGCAACTTCTTTCTCAAGATGTCTCTCCTCCGTTTTCTACCCTTAAATGTATTTTTCTCTATACCATACTATCGGCAGAAGATCACATTTTGTTAAATATTGTCGAATGAAAAAATCGAATATTAGGTACTTTTGTCGGATTCTATTCATTTTTTCAGGACTATGGACGATAGATACTAAGGGGGAGAAAAAAACAAAATTAAGTACTAGGAACTATCAAACAGACATCAGGAGGTAGGACACGTGAGAAACAAACTGTTTAATTTGAAAGGTCTACTAGCTATTTTGCTAGTCGTATCCTTGTTCCCGTGGAATCAAGCACAGGCCGAAGCAGGGAAAACAGCATTTGATCCATTTGAGAAAAGCATTGAGGAAATTGCAAATGCGTTAAATAACAATACTATTACTTCGGAAGAACTGGTTGAATACTATTTACATCGTATTGAAACCTTTGATAAACAAGGCCCAGCAATCAATTCCATCATTACTATAAATGATAAAGCTCTTGAAACAGCACAAGCACTCGATGCTGAGCGCGCAACCAAAGGACCTAGAAGCAGCCTTCATGGTATTCCATTTGTTGTGAAAGATAACTATGACGTGGTGGGTATGCCTACTACGGCTGGATCCGTAGCTCTGAAGGATATCTATCCTACTAAAAACGCGTATACGGTACAAAAGTTGATCGATGCAGGTGCGATTGTAATTGCCAAAACCAATATGTCTGAGCTTGCTGCTTCTTATGGCAGACTAGGATATAGCTCCATGGGTGGTTTGACACTTAATCCTTACAATCTGAATCGTGATGCATCTGGTTCTAGCAGCGGTAGTGCTGCAGCTGTTGCAGCTAACTTTGCTGTATTCGGTCTTGGAACGGACACTTCCGGTTCTGTCAGAGGTCCTGCCAATGTTACCGGTCTAGTAGGAATTCGTCCAACGCTGGGCTTGACCAGCCGTGACGGTGTTATTCCTTCTTCTCTTTCCCTGGATGTAACAGGCCCTATGGCACGCAGTGTCAAAGATGTAAGTACCCTGCTCACAGCTATGGCTGGAAAAGATAAAGCAGATGAAGCTACAAAACACGCAGATAAATATGTTCAAGATTACGCTACTGCACTAGACGCTAATTCACTGAAGACAGCACGTATCGGTGTAGCAACGGACTTCTTTGGTGACAATAAAGAGATCGATGCTATTACGAACCAAGCGATTATTACGATGTTACATATGGGAACTTCTGTTGTTCCTGTTTCTTTCTCTGATCAAACGAAGTATCTCTGGACTCCAGTACTTGGACCTGTTGGAGATGCAGAATTCAAAAGCCAATTCGAAAAATACCTGAGCTTCATTCCTGGTAACGGTCCTAAGACACTACAAGAAGTTATCGATATCAGTGAATCTCCTGAAGTCATGAATTCAGCAACACCTGTAAACCCTGCGCGTCTTGAAGGTTTGAAGACAGCACTTGCACAAGCAGATACCCTGAATTCCAAAGAATATAAGAACATCGTTAATAAAGAAATGCCAAAGACTCGTAAAGAAATCGAAAAAATCATGAAAGACAACAAACTAGACGCAATCGTATTCCCTACGATGTCTTGCCCTGCTTCAAACCGTTTTGACAAAGAAGATCCTAGCTATGACTGCAACGCTTACGATACCTATGCTGCTAGTTATGTAGCATCCGCTACAGGATTCCCTGAAGTTACTGTACCTGCTGGTGTTGTAGAAGCAGGCGTACCTGCTGGTATCTCATTCCTTGGCACAGCGTACAGCGAACAGAAGCTGCTTGACCTTGCTTATTCCTTCGAGCAAGCTACGCATGCTAGAACCGTTCCTGAGAACACACCTAAATTGACACAGTAATCCTTATTTACAGGTAAGTTGGTTCTCTCTCCCATTTCAACTTGTATGCTAAGTAAGATTATTGTTAGTTACGACAAGGCCCCGCTACTGCGGGGCTTTGTTTGATTTATGAGTACAACTAGACAAAGAACCCCCGCAGCCATATGGCTGTGGGGGTTCTCATACTCAATATTAGAGTTTTACGACATTCTCAGCTTGTGGGCCACGTTGGCCTTCTACGATATTGAACTCGACGCGGTCGCCTTCGTCCAATGATTTGTAGCCGTCTCCTACGATTGCGCTAAAATGTACGAATACATCATTGCCGCCTTCGATCTCGATGAAGCCAAATCCTTTTTCTCCGTTAAACCATTTCACTGTTCCTGTTTGCATAATTCAATTACCACCTAATTTTTATTACATATGTTCTTACTCTCAAAAAAACTTCTCACAAAATCTCTTAAAAAAATAAAAATTCACATATGGTACAAGGTTATTGTCGTCTCAAGAATAACCCTCTACGCTATGCGAATTCGTTAGGTGACTGCTTGCTTTCGATATATTGATTATAGCATGGACAGAGGTGAGATAGATACGACCACTAAATGGGAATAGGATGCCGCCCTTTCAAACTGAAAGGACGGCTTCTTCTGACGACTCCAGCCGCCTACTAGCTTACTACACCTGAACACCTGTCTGATAATTGAGCAACTGCTTAAAAGTGCCCTTGCTCTCCTGGGACAATTGATGATAGCCACCTTGTTGAATCACACTTCCCTCTTCCATCACAATAACCTGATCCGCATTGCGGATCGTGGACAGGCGATGCGCAATAACGATAATCGTCATGCTACCTTTGAGAAGTTCTAACGCATTTTGAATAAGCTTTTCATTCTCACTATCCAGCGCACTTGTCGCTTCATCTAATACAAGAATCGATGGGCGCTTTAAGATGGCTCTTGCAAGCACGACCCGCTGCCGTTCGCCCCCGGATAATCGGATTCCGCGATCCCCAATTACCGTATCCAGTCCTTGCGGAAGCTTGCGTACAAATTCTTCCGAAGCGGAGAACCTCAGCGCTTCCCATAGTTCATCGTCGTCTGCATTAGGAGCAACGAGCTTCAAGTTATCCCGAATACTCTCATTAAAGAGGAAAGGATCTTGTGCAACGTAACCGATAGCCCCGCGCAGTCCAAGAAGCTGCTGCTCATCGCGAAGCGATACACCATCGATCAAGACTTCACCTTTTTCCGGTTGAATGAGTCCCATGAGCATATCGATCAGTGTGCTTTTACCGGCACCGGATTTACCTACAATTGCAGTCATGCGATTCGCAGGGATCTGGACATTAATATCCCACAGTGCATATACAGATGAATTGTGATCATACCGGTAATCAACATTCCGGCATTCGATGCCTTGCTCCATTCGAAACTCATGCGGTTTAGAAACAGCTGTCACATCCCCAAGTTCCTGACCGGTCTCATATTCCATCTGCAACTTGCGCATGGCTTGAAACGCGGGAAAATTAGAAGCAAGCTGCTCCGTATTGGATTGGATACTAATAAACCTTGGCCACAGACGCGAGAAGATGAGAACAACGACAATCAACTGCTCTGCTGGTGTATGTAGCACCTCAAGCGCGAGATACACGAAGCCAGCAACCAATATAACCGAAGAGAAGCGATAGATAAGCTGGGACAAAGAGTTCATTTTGCCGAATTGGATGAAGTTTTGTTCCATTTTTCGAGATAAATTGTTGAACCAGTCAATATGAGACTTCTCGAGTCGATTGCTTTTGATATCCTTAATCCCATTGAAATGATCACTAATTCCTGCAAAATAATACTTAGACAACTCTGTTGTCTGCTCTCCAATATGCTTCGATTTCTTAATAAACCTTCGCCCGAATAGAGCAAGCAGCCCACCACTAACGAGTACAACTAGCGTTAACATCGGTGACAACCATAGAGCAAGACCTATCTGTATTACCGTGAACAGAGCAGAAGTGATCATCTGCAAAAATAAAGAGGTTCCATAATTGACTCGCCCGAGCTCGTTAGTCATAACATGGTTGAAGTCCGACTTTCGTCTGCGCAAGAAGAACTCCCACTTCGCCCGCAGTAATCCCTGATACGTCTCCACTCGAAGTGTACGAATAAAGCCCTGCAGAATCTTCCCGTTTAATAAGGTTTGACTCCGCTGAAGAAGTGCCTGTCCCCCAACGATCAAGACATATAACGCCAATATCATGGGCAGATTCAATTCAAACGACCACGAATTGATGAAACTCTGCAATGTGGAGACCAGCGGTATCCCATCCAGATTCGTATCAAATACACCTATAATGCTGAGGAGTGGAATGATCAAATAGATGCCTATGCCGTCAAGTAAACTAATGAGCAAAGTCATTATCATATTTATGTATAGCTTCACGCCTGCGAAATAGTGCATTTTGCGAATAAAATAAAATAAATCCTTCAATATACAAAACTCCTTGTGCGGATGATCCGTTCACCGCCTCATGGGCGATAGAGCCGCTCGCTGTACATCTTTCCCGAAAATCCCTACAACAGCATATCTCTCATGACCTTCTTTACCGGTTAGAATATACGGACCACTGCGAAGCCAGGCATGAGCGGCCATCTGCCCCTTGTCATCCCGTCCACTTCCCAGATAGAGTGTGCTCGGAATCCCTCTTCGCTCCAGCATCTTCATCGCGGCGACCGCCTTAACCATACATTGACTCTCCCATAAGGTTAGGCGGCTCATCACATGAATCGATCTGGAGATTTTACGTAACAGCAGAAGATCCTGCTCCGTATAACCTGTAACGGGAGTCTCCTTCATGCGCTCGCCTAAAGAGGGCGCTACCTTAGAGAAGGGAAGAAGCTTGAACACCCTCCCCCAGGCTAAGTAGAAATACGCTTCAAAGAACATTCGCTTCATATCTAAGGGATACGATATAAACTTGCGTAATTTTCTATAGAGACGCATTATTGCTGCTTCACCTGCACAAGCCCCTCAGCGATTAGCTGCTTCAAAAATGTCTGCACTTGCTGCTCGCATACCTCAGGTTCGATCTCATACTCCGCTACTAATTGCTCAACCATGCCCGTAACAGTCACTGGAGTAGAAGCCAGCTCCCAGATCCGGCCACCGATCAGACCTAAGTTATAATACTTCCCGTTCTCGATGCTCAGCATCACCTTTTCGCCATCCATATCACTGACCAGGAAACCTTCGGATTGTACGATAAGATCAACTGCTGTGATGATTTCAACGCTCATGGACTTGAACCTCCCCTTAAACTTTAACGATACAATATGTATCAATTATAACAATGGTGTGCCGATTTGTATACATGGTTTGTGAGTGATTATGGGCTTTTGAGGGGATGGATCAGGAGAATATCTAACAAGGGAAACAAGCTTATCCTAAGATTTGTTATCCCTTTAATGCTGATGCTCTTTTAAAATACCTCCGGAGCCATAGGAAGGGTCTAAGAGGGAAGTAGAGAAAATGAAGCGATTTAGGTAACGGTAACAAAAGTGCATCCTGCGAGCTTGGTTGAAACTTATTTAAAATATAAGCGATTTTTTGCTGTCCTGACATTAACGAAAAAAGATAGCGGTTATAATGCCAAGCCACACTTTTTTCAGGTACTGGGTTTAATCTAACAATTCTTTTAATGTAATGAAGGGCCATTCCTGCAAGTCGATGTGATTTTGCACTAATTGTTAAGCTTTCCAACTCTGGAGGAATCCTCGTTGAGAGTAATAATGCCAATAGAATGAAGGCCTGCCCAGCGAACTGCTTCCCACCGTACTGATCAGAGTGTTGTCTCATCCTCTCGCTGTCGATCCGAGGAAGCAATCGTTCAATATCCATTAACCAGCGTAATCGAAACCAGCCATGCCTGGCTCCATGGTCGGTTAAATAGTAGAGTAAATCCTCATTCCCTAAATAATGAAACGTATGATTCGACAGGAACACGTCGTTCTTCCGTTCCCACAGCTTATCGAAGGAATATGACTTACTGTAATGAGGATTTAAACGCCAGTGAATTTCAATCTGGGTCCCATGCTTTGAATGCTCATAGGAGAGATGGTGCGACTTCTTCTTCCAATTGCCGAGGACATATTCATCCTGCAACACATAACCAAGCTGCACTAATATTTCTCCTGCCTTCTCCACTTCATCTTCAGCGACAAGTATATCCAGATCTTTAGATGTTCTGTGCGCTAAGTCTCCATAAAGCTGCGTAGCCAGAATAGGTCCCTTTAACAACAAGTTACGAACTCCACTGCTCGTAAACGCTTCGCAAATATGACTCATTTCACGGCTTAAATGCAGCATTTTCATAGTGTTCTTATGGTACTCAACATGAAGTGATTCCCTAATATGAGACGGAATGATAGTTGAACTAATTCCCTTCAACTTGAGATATACAAGCGGATATACACGGTGATGCATTACGAGCTTCCTGAACAGATGCCAGTCTAAATCTTCTGTATATTGCTGAAAGAGCATTTCGTCTTGAGTATGATCACGCAAAATATATAGCAAAAATGACATCTCTTTCGAGATGTCATTCATGTCGAGCTCAATCGCATCTTCTAGTATCAATGACCCTACCTCCTAAATTGCACAATGGAACTACCGAAAGAGTAGCCCAATTATAGTGAACTTACAGGCACTTGCTCCTTCACACCCTTGTTCATTCCAGGGCGACCAACTGAATAATATCCAAGCTGTGTGCCCGCCAATTGCTCTTCACTATATATATTTCTTCCGTCAATTAAATACGGCGATTTCAGCCAACTCTCAATATCGTCTAAAGCGATCTGTTGAAACTCGTTCCACTCCGTTAATATACAAAGTGCATCTGCCTGCCAAGCCGCTTCTTTCGCGCTCGCACAGTAGGTTAATCTGCTGAAATTGAAGTTATTTCTGAAATTATCAGTGGCTATTGGATCGTAAGCTTTTACGATGGCCCCCCTCTCCTCCAATGCAGCAATAATCTCAAATGCCGGAGAATCCCGAACATCATCTGTTTCAGGCTTAAACGCTAAGCCCCATATACCGATTGTTGCTCCTTTCAATTCGCCTAAGACGCTTTCTAGCTTTCGAATAACGTTGTAGCGTTGCTCATGATTGACCTCTACAACAGATTTCAGAAGCTTAAAATCATAGTCCATTTGTCCAGCAATCTGAATAAGGGCTTGTGTATCTTTCGGAAAGCAAGATCCTCCATATCCGATGCCTGCTTTCAAAAAAGAAGAGCCAATGCGCTTGTCATAACCCATTCCATGGGCTACCTTAGTCACATCAGCTCCAACCTTCTCGCATATATTGGCAATTTCATTTATAAAGGAAATCTTCGTTGCTAGAAAAGCATTCGAAGCATATTTAATCATTTCAGCGCTTCGTACATCTGTTACGACAATATTATTAGTTAACGTCTTGTGTAGCTCAACGAGTTGTTCTTCTGCCCACTTACTGTCCGTACCGATGATGATCCGGTCCGGATGAAGCGTATCTTGAACAGCGGTTCCCTCACGTAAGAATTCAGGTACGGAGGCAATATCGAAAGGTTCTTTCGTGTACTGAGCTATGATCTCCCTGATCTTTTCGTTGGTTCCAACAGGAACCGTACTTTTTGTTACGATAACTTTGTAACCATTCATCGCTTGCCCAATTTCCTTGGCTGCCTGCTCTATATAACTCAAATTAGCTTGACCATTAGGTAACGAAGGTGTTCCTACAGCGATGATTATCATATCAGACCGTTTCACGGATGAATCCAGATCTGTTGTAAAACTGAGGTTCCCAGCCTCCATGTTCGAGACAACCAATGATTGAAGACCAGGTTCATAGATCGGCACCTCTCCACTATTTAACAGATCAATTTTCGCCTCAATCTTATCCGTGCATATCACTTCGTTGCCAAGCTCTGAGAAGCATACGCCTGATACTAATCCAACGTATCCTGTACCAATGACCGTAATTTTCATTCTACTTCACTCCTAATTATGAAGATGATCAGCTCATCACATTGACTTTAATTTCATCCCAATTCATTGCGAGTCTCACAATGTCATCTTCAATCAATTCACTACCCGTCTGTACCTCAATGATCTCAATGTCTGTAATCGCCCTTAGGCTATGCCTGGCTTCCGCCGAAATAACGATAACATCTCCCTTTCCAATCATGCGAACGGTATCATCAAGTACCATCTCACCTTCACCGGACACCACAGTCCACACTTCACTACGAAGCATGTGGTACTGATAACTCAGGTTCTGGCCTTCAAGAATGCATATACGCTTCGTTAATACTTCGTTTCCATTCGGATACTTAATATAATCAAGTACGCGGTAACGTCCCCAACGGCGTTCTTCATACATCGGACGTTGATCTCCGAATTGGATCACTTCTTTTATCCGAGTACTAGCTTTTTTGTCAGATACTAAAATCCCGTCAGGGCTTGCAGCCACAATTAAATCATGGGCTCCGATCACCGTTATAGGAATATCTAATTCGTTGATAACATGTGTATTTATAGAATCGTCGGTTAGAGTCCCTTTTCCGATTAAAGTAGACTGAATTTCTTCAGTCAGCGCATCCCAGGTACCCAGATCCTTCCACACACCTTTATAGGGCATGACGACAATGTTTTCCGCTTTCTCTACCACGGCATAATCAAAGCTCGTTTTGTCTATACGGCCATATTGCTGAAGTAGTTCAAAGTATTGAATAGGAAGCGTTTGCCCCTGCAGATAGTTAAGGAGATATTCGAGCCGGAAAGCAAACACGCCGCAATTCCAAAGTGCAGATTGTTCGATAAGGCGAAGTGCATATTCTTCTTCTGGTTTCTCTACAAAGTGGCTCACTTTGTAGAATTCAGATCCATTCCCCAAGGTTGATGCCGACTCTGGAACGATATAACCAAATTTTGAGGAGGGATGATCCGGCGTGACCCCCATCAGTCCTAGATCAGCGCCTGTCTCCAGCATTAACGTTTCTAATTCCTTTATTTTCGCAAAAAAATGATCCTCTACAAATGGATCAACCGGAAGTACGATAACAATCTCACTTGGGCTGACACCCTTCATGGAATACAAATAACCCGCTGACAAGGATATAGCAGGTAAAGTATCTCTGCGTTCTGGTTCAACGATAATTTCCACTTCATACCCGAGCTGGTTCTGGAGTAGCTCAACTTGGGAATTTCCGGTTGCCACAATTGTGAATTGTTGAAGGTTCATTTGTCCTAGCTGATTCCACACTCTCTGAACCATCGACTGACGACGTCCTGGCTCTCCATCCAATATTTTTAGAAACTGCTTAGAACGCGTCTCATTGGATAACGGCCATAATCGGTTGCCGCTGCCTCCAGACAATAGAACGATGTGCATCGTTAATAACTCCCTTCGACTTCCGTAAGCTTAGCGTCAATTTTCTTTGCTCTGAGCAATCCATCAATACTGGACTGCAACCGCTCTATAAATAAGTGTTCACTAAATTTCTCCGCATGTTGTCGGATTTGTTCAGGATTCCATTCATAATGATCAAAACGCTTTATGATTTTGGACAGTGAATCTACAGTCTGCTCTTCGAAGAACAGCCCGGTCTTTTCAGCCACAACCGTGTCGAGTGCTCCGCCCTCATGGTAAGCAAGAATCGGTCTGCCGCAAGCATTTACTTCGAGCGGTGTAATTCCAAAATCCTCAATACCGGGGAATATTAACGCTTTACAATGCTGCATATATCGAACAACCTCTTCATCACTTTTCCTTCCAAGAAAAGTAACAGTCTCCCCTGCCAGTTGTTCAAGTCTCTGTCGATCTGGCCCATCTCCAACAACGAGTAGCCGCTGACCCAATCGAGTACATGCTTCTACTGCAAGGTCGATTCTTTTGTAGGAAACTAATCTTGAGACTATAAGGAAATAATCCCCCGGCTTTTCTTCACTAATATCGAATCGGCTAATTTCTACCGGAGGAAATATAATCGAAGCATTCATTCCATACCACGTTTTAATTCTCTTTTTCACGATACTGGAGTTGGCAATGAGATAATCAACTTGTTTCGAGTTTTTCTTATCCCATGACTGAAGTGGGTAGGTGAACCATTTTGCCATACGTTTCACAATACTTGGAACTTTAACGCTATCCATATAAGTTTCAAAATCCCAAGCAAAGCGCATCGGGGCATGACAGTAGCATACATGTATACCTTGAGTCCCCTTACGCACTCCTTTTGCATAGGCACTACTGGAGCTAAGGATGAGATCATAACCTTTCACATTCATGGTCCGCACAGCGAATGGGTATAGCCAGAAAAACAGCTTGAATTTGCTCAATATCCCTGGTATTCGCTGCATCCAAGTCGTCCTGATATCCGCATCTTCAAATTCTGAAAGTAATTTATTACGATCAACAATCGTTGTATAAATAGGCGCTTCCGGAAACATCTTGTGGAATACAGCTACGACTCGCTCCGCTCCGCCCATTTGGTTCATATAGTCATGTACAATGGCTACTTTCAAATTCCGCATTATACGATCTCCTTTGCCCGCTGATGCTCCATGACCACGGCTCCGGGTCTCGACAACAGCTCCCTATAGATCAATTCAACTTTATGAGAGGTTTGCTTAATGGAGAACATATCCTTCGCTCTCTCCTGACCGTTATAGCTTAACGAAGACCATACAACCTGATCATCCAGCACCTGACGGATATAATGTGTTAGTTCTTCCGTATTCCCGATCTCATACATGAACCCGCTCATTCCATGTTCAATGATCTCAGGGACCCCTCCACCTCTTGTTCCTATCACAGGAGTACCTTGTGACATCGCTTCAATAATGACCCGTCCGAAAGGTTCATGGTCAGAACATAATAAAAGGAGATCTGCAGCACAGCAGATCTCCAATACATCTTCTCTAAATCCTGTGAACTTCACTTGATCTTCAAGGCCCATTAGTCTTACCTTCTCGTGCAGTCTGCCTAGATATTGTTCATTCTCTTGCCGGAACTTCGCCTCGCCGACAATCCATAGAATCGCATCTCGCTCCTCACGAACAAGATTCGCGAATGCTTCTATTGCATCTTCTTGTCTCTTCCAAGGAGCAATTTGACCGATAATCGTGAGCACTTGTGCTTCCTGAGGTGTTTGTAATTCTGCACGAATTCTCTCTTTTATCAATTGTTTTCGTATCTTACTAAAACTCTTTAGTTCAACACCATTATGTACAAGATGGCACCGTCCAGCTACAGAAGGATGATCAATCCCTTGAATGACCGACTCGGAGATGCCGATAAGTGCTTGAGATGTACTCCCTGCAAGCCTTTTAATAAGCTCTCCGATAAATCCCTGCGGGGGCATATCTCTTACATGCCATACAACGGGTAACCGGTGATACCACCTAAAAATTCCAGCCATCATACCAGCCCGAATTGAATTAGCATGTATGAGATCCACCTGACTTTTTTTCATAAGAAGAGCAAGTTTCCATCCTGCCCATAGCATTCCGATCATGTAAACGATAAGAAGAATAGGATTTCGTGTCATCCTAGCCCGAAAACTAGGGAGAGCAACAACCTCGATGCCTTCACTGCGTGCCTTCTGCAGCAATTCTCCTTCAGGGGCAAAAATAATCGGGTGTGCCTCCGGTAAATTTTTAGCGGTCAACAAGAGACTGATCTCCGCACCACTGATCATACTTGTATGATTATAAAAGGCGATTTTCATCTTCTGAATACCTTTCTCTTCTCAACTTCTTCTGTAAAAACCTCAGTCACTGCTTCTGCCACTCTACTCCATGTATAACGATTCAATACATGCTCTCTGCACGCTTCCCGGGAAGGGAGGAAAGAATCCTTGTTCAGCACGTCGATAATCTTCTTACTTATCGATTCTGAGGTTCCGTCTTTAAACATCAATTCATCCGATACCTGATGCAAAATCTCTTTCGTCCCTCCATATGGAGTTCCAAGCACCGGTGTTCCACATGCAAGGGACTCTACTGTAATAAGGCCAAATCCCTCGAGCGTGAGTGTCGGAACAAGACTGATATCCGCAGCCTGATAGTACTGGACGAGCTCCTCATTTGAAATCCTGCCCAGCAGTTTAACATTAGAAGAAAGACCAAGCTGACGGATTAGCTCCTCATATTCTGCACGCATTGGCCCATCTCCACCGATGAATAATCGAACCTCTGGGTGTACACGAACGACATGCGCCATAGCATGGATCAAACGATCAATACCCATTCTACGAACAAGTCTTCTAATGCAGAAGAGCAAAGGTTGATTCGCAGCGATACCTAATTGTAATCTCAATTCCTTGCGGTTAGGATGCGGCCGGAAGCGATTATGATCCACTGCGCCGGGAATGATGTGTATTTTCCGCTCGTCTACACCGTAGGTTTCAGTCAATACATCTCGAAAATATTCACTCAGTACGATGAAGCTATCCGAACGGCGATACGTTAGTTGCTCTACTTGTTTTTTGATCCAGAACTTGGTTTCTTTTACGGCGTTAGCTTTTGTGTTCTCTTGTTGGACCTCTGTTTCCAAGGCCCATGGTCCATGAAAGTGTGTAACTATCGGTATGTGAGAAGGGATGAGCCTTCTCGTAATCATCGTGGTATAAAATGCAAAATGAGGGTTAAAGACATCTGGATGAAAAGAACGCACCGCTTGATACGTATGCTTTTTGACTAATCTCATTCGGGGCAAATAATGCTTGATATCATTTTCATGTGTGACATTCTTGATATTCAGATCCGTACTTATTTCAGATCCCTGTGGTGCTACAATGAAGCCGAGTTCAGAATGCCCATGTTCTTTCATGGCACTAGAGTAATCGGCAAAATAACGGTTCAGCCCTCCGTACTGGATATCGATCCAGCCCATTCCAGTCGATAGCACATTCATGATTATTTCTCTTCTCCTCAATATTCAATATAATTTTTAACTAATTAGTAATCGCTCATATATCTTCAGCGTATCTTTCGCGACTCTTTCTACTGAATAATATTCCAACCCCTCCATAGCTCGATTCCGAAATTGGTCTCTCAATTCAGAGTCTTGAATCATCGTAATCATTGCCTCCGCTAACTTTTCCGGTGACTTTGGAGGTACTAATAACCCTGACTTGCCAAAATCAAGAGCTTCTGGAATTCCATCCACATTTGTTGCAACGATCGCACAGCCGGCTTCCCTCGCCTCGATTAGTACTAAACCAAACGATTCTTTATGCGAAGGTAACACGAAAATATCTGCAGCCCTCATATAATTATGCGGATTAGATTGATATCCTAAGAAATGAATATTATTTCTACCCATAGATTGATTAGCTTTCAATTCAAACTTAGATCTGTCCGGGCCATCGCCTAAAAGATACAAATTGGCATCAGGATATTCAGCGGAAACAATTTCGAAAGCTTCAAGCAAATCATTAATGCCTTTACGTTCATAAAGACCGGCTACAGTTACAATGGACAATCCGTTGAGCAAAATATCTTTGGGAGTTTCCTTTCGAGAACTTCCAACAGTTCCGTTCAAAACGATGTGAAGTTTCTGTTCTTGTACACCACGATTTAGCATCGCCGTAGCCACTGCCTGGCTTACCGCGATTACTGAATCGCCGACTTTCATTAAATCTGCACTTTTTTGAAACTCATTGTGAACGTGGGTCACAATCTTATATTTATGAAACCCTCTTGAAATGTAAGATAATAGTGCACCCGTCATCATGTGTGCATGGATAATATCAGGCTTAAATTGTCTAACCAACTTCCGCAAATTAAAAAAAGCCTGCAACATCTGTGCCGGCTTTCTGGTCTGATCTAATTTAAAATGTTGAATGTTATTCTTCTGCAGCAATTCTGCATATTGTCCGCCTTCAGATGCCACCGCTACTTTATGGCCCAACTTAGCTTGCTCGCAAGCTAAGTCAATCATAACGTTGACGATTCCATTACCAGACTGCTTAACATGATTGGCTATATGGAGAATATTCATGCGCTCACCTCATTCATGTATCAAATATCCTCTTTCACTACACAGATTGTTTACTACGCAATTGGTTACGTATTCGTTTTAGCAACCATACGATATCATCCTTTGAAAGGACCCAGTCCTTGATTTTAACATGATGCCGGGTCGTATATATAACAAAAACCACCAACAACTCAACAACTGATGTTATCAGCAACGATATAGCTGCACCTTCTATTCCTAAGAGAGGGATCAATAAATTTAACAGAACAATATTAAGTCCAAGTGTTATTAATCGCATAATCGTTACAGTCCCTGGCTTACCGATCGACATAAAGCCTTGGGAAAGGATCCATGAAATACTGGTTACAGCTGTTTGGAAGATCAAAATCCTAAACACTGAGACTGCCTCAACAAATGATTGCCCGTATAAAAGTATCAGCAGATAAGGAGCAACTACAAAAATTCCAGTACCAACAATAATCGTTACAACTGTGCTAATTCTATATACTTTGAAGGTCAGTTTTAGGGCCTCCGTTTCTTGCAGCCCTGATGCTTTAGGAAACAATACTAAGGTGATTGCCCCTTGAATTGTGTTTAACATTTTAGCCAGATTCAGAGAAACCACATATAAACCCAAACTAGCTGGAGACAACAATCCTACAACTAAGATTTGATCGATATATCCAGAGAATGTACCAGCTACATCTGTACCGTAGGATCTAATTCCATAACTCAGCAATTTTTTTCCGGATTCAATCTTTCTTTGTTGTTTTATTTTATACTCTGAGACTAATCTTATAGTAATCCATAATGCTACTGGGATTATAGGTAGAAGATAAGCTGCAGCTGTATAGAACGGAGTTACGTTTCCTGTAATGACAAGCACACAAAGAAGAACTAACGTGCTGAGTACAGGGATATATCTGATAAAGTTAAATAGATGGTATTCTTCTCTAGACTGAAGAGCAGCTGTATTTATCGTACCCAGCATTGCTATTGGTGACATGATCAATGCCCATGTTGCAAAGTTAATAACTTCCTGAGAATATCCCTTTAACCAATATGGTATAAACATAGTACCTACTGCAATCGCAACACAACCGAGTATAAGGCTCAAATACATTGCTGTGATATATAACGAACCCTGATCCCCATTTTTTTTCTTCATAAAATAAACTAACGATGCTGGAATTCCTAAAGTCAATGAATATGCTAGGAAACTAGGCCACATAATCATTGCCGCCTGTTCTCCACGTCCATCTGGTCCTAAAAACCTAGCTATGATAATTCCTGTTAATACATTTAATCCGAGAATAAATATATTTGAAGCAAATATTTGTACCACGTTTCCTAAACTTCCTAATTTCCTACCTCGCGTACTCAGATTTATTAATGCCATATGTATTTACCCCTTCATATCTGCTTCACGGGTAGTTAGACTTGCATTACAAATATAATTAATTACTCTTAAATATTTAGCGGACATATTTCCCCACGAATTTTTAAGAGCATCTTCTCTGGCGCTTAACGCCATCTTCTTCAATATTTCTTTATCGGATACAAGTTCATGAAGTGCCTTTATTAAAGTTAAAGTGTCATCAGGATCTTCAATAACAACTGCAGTATCTCCCGATAAAAGTTCAACAACACCACATTTACTACTCGTAATAACAGGTAATCCTGTAGCCATTGCCTCCAATACAACAAGTGAAAATGGTTCATATCTTGAAGGGAAAATAAACATATCAGCTAGTGACATGATTTCTGCAATATCTGTTCTGTATCCTAGAAAATGAACCCGATCCCTAATCCCTAATTCATTAGCTAAATTTGGATACTTACTCTTCTCAGCAGAACCCAGTACTAGAAGATTAATATCCTCTACCTTAGCCATGGCTGCAAGAACTGTGTCTAAATTCTTTCTAGAAGATTTTAAATCTCCAGCAAACAATGCATAAGTTATGTTGGGGTTAAGATTAAAATCCAATCGATTAAGTGATCGCGGATAGAATTCGGCTAGATCGACTCCATTGGTAATAACTGATATTCGCTGGGATTCTATCTTTCCGTCCTGTACTAACTCCTGTTTAACCTGTTCAGAAACAGCAATAATTTGTTTCGTTGATTTTAATGCATAACGTTCTAAGAAAGCATTCACACAGTTATATACAAACTGATACCTGCTTCTCATGTTTTTTTGTTCATAAAAAGGATGGTACTTTGATTTAACCCATGAACTGTGAACAAAATGAATACAATTAATATCAGAGCGGGCATAAGTAATAAATCCGTTAACGATGGTAAGATCTATCTTTTTCTTATGTGTCCATATCCAGAGAGCTGAAAACAAAGCAAAAAATTGATATCGTAATAAAGCCGTCGGGATTTTACTCAATTTGATCTTAATCCATTCAACTTGATCATGATTTTGGAGTTCCTCAGATAATTCTGATGATATAACCACAATTTCATGTCCTTGTTTCAATGCTTCTATAATAACTTCGTAATTCACTCTTCCTTGTCCGTCACCTTTTCTTACGACATGTGTAACGAAGCAGATTTTCATAAGCTTGCCTCTTTCATTGCTTTGTTATTATTCAAAAGTGAATTTTCTATGATTGTTTTCAAAAGGGCTTGTGCAATTTTATCATGACCAGCCTCATTCGGATGAAATCGATCATAGAAGTAATCACTCCATCGATGCAAACATTTTTGTGAGTCACATAAGAACACTCTATTACTAGATTTTGTACAATCATAAATTTCTGTTAAGACCCGTCCATACTCCCTCATTGATTCAGGCGATTTAGGGAAATATTTTGCCTCTATATCACCAGGAGTTAAAAGGATAATATTGGTTTTTGTATTATGATTAAGATTTGCCATTACAAAATCTGTTGTTTGTTGTCTAAACTCTGTTAAGCTCATCCATGGCTCCCCACCAAATAGATGAATAAGCGTGACTTTAACTCTCCACCTCAGACCAGATTCTATCTTCTCCAGCCATCTCCTACTTATTCTCGATGAATAATAAGGTCTTGGATCCATCCATCCTGCCTTTCTCCATCTCTTTGGTAGAAACTTAAGATACTTTTTTCGCTCTCTTACGATCGATTCAGTATTTCCGTGTGCAAGAACGATAATATCAGGCTCTAAATCCAAGATCTTTTTTTCATATTTTTTCCTTGATTCATTGATCTGCATTGCACTGGCTCCAAAATTAATAATCTGAACCCCTTGTGAATAAGAATTTCTAAGTTTCATCTGTAGCAAGTTCGCATAGCTCGTTTTAGACCTTGTTACTCCCAGTCCCTCTGCGATAGAATCACCTAAAAAAACAATTAACACTCTGTAATCTCCTCTCTATTTGAGGATTTTGGTAAAAATGCTATGGAAATAACAAACATTAAAATATATCCACTTAATCCAAGGAGAACATTACTTGCGAATAGAAGAAATAGGACCGCACTAATTGCAGCAAGCGATATGGGAGAGTACATTTTCTCATTTTTGCTTAATTTAAAAAGGTAAAAAAATAAATATATCAAAGTGGCAATTACACCTAATCCTAGGGGCAGTCCAAATGTATACAATATGTTTAGATAACCGTTATCAAATGCTACCAAGGTATCTGTATTATTAGTCAGTTTTGCACCGAGACCTGAGCTCCCCAACCCCCTACCTACAGGATTAGAGAATAGCTGGGATATGATATTACTAGAAAAATTCAACCTTTCATTAAAAGAATGATCTTCTTCTAAAGATCCGAGGGTTTCAATACGAGCAGTAACATTGTTGGCGCCTGGTAAAATAGGAAGGATAAATGTATATGCCAAAAATATAAGAACAGCAAGGGCTAATAAGTTCATTTTGCTTTTTAAGTGAGATCTAATGAAGTATGCTGCAACCATGACCACATAAGCTATCCATCCGACGCGAACCAAAGTAAGAAGCAGTGCAAATGCTACAATCATCATCCCAAAAATCCCAAACGATCTCCATCTTTTCTGAACCGTCATGATAGCTAATGCTAAACCGAGGAACACCCCCGCTGGACCAGGAGAATTTAATAAAGAAAAGACTCGGAACTTCTGCGGTTCTGGGAGCCCTATAGAATTCATTTCAGAACTTATCATCCAAAATTTATCCCAAGGTGGAAGAAATAAGTATTGGTATATTCCATATGAAGCAACTATTACAGCAAGAAATGAAAATGATTTTAACCACTTATCACGGACATCACTATCGAAGTTACTAACACTTACATAAACAAAAGCAAGAAATGGAACGATATAATTCAAAAGATCATAGACAGAAGAGAACCGGTACTTAAAAAAACCGATACAAAATCCGTAAATCAAAGCAACTGCAAGAATTTTCAGAATCATGCTGACTCTACGATCAATCAACTTAATGTTTTTGACAATGGGTAGTAGCAATGTCAAACTTACACAATAAGGTATAAGTGAGATAATTGAAGTCTCAGTATATGACTGAATGGTCCAATCAACGATACGTCTTATCTCTGGACTCACTACCCATATCAGCAATGTATATGGGAGTAATAGCTTCGATCTATAGATGTAAATATGCATTGAAATAAACAAACTTAGTAAAAGTAGCGTAAATTCTAAAAGTTTCGTATGAAGTGAATCGATTGATCCAACAACTCCTATACTAATCCCAAGCGCAATTATTCCGAACAGTTTGAGCAGTCCATGAAATGTTAATCTGAAACGGGTTCCAAAAATGCCTTTTTCAGTGAACCTCTCCACGTTTTCCAGCCACCCCATCTACCTTTAAGTGCCAATATCACCTTTCTCAAAGCTATATTTTTTTGACTAGGAAGTATTCTTATGAATTGAACAAGACCAGGGGATGATTTACTTCCTACAATGACTGCCCAGGTTAAATATAAGATTCTATTAAATGATTTGAAATGTTTCAGAATAGAATATGTTTCATTATGGGCCATGTTAAAAAAAGCTATCTCATTAAAACTATTCCTTCGATCCTCATCAAATCTTTCTGCGGGAAAATGATCCACACACAATTGTGGGTCATATATTAGTTTCCAACCCTTCTTCTTAACAGAAAGGCTTATTTCCATTTCGTTATATACTTGAGCACCAGTACCTTTTAACTTTTCATCAAATTTCAATCCGATAAGTGCATCTTTCCGAAAGCTCATATTGGCTCCTTTTAGGATATCCACTTCACGAGCATTACCTGTTCCTATGTGATGATTACCAATGATCCGACCATACGGTTTAATAATCCCAACCTTTTCCTTTGCGGCTGGGATCGGTTTTCCTTGGGAATGAACAATATCCCTCCCTCCAACCCCACCTACACACGGTTCCGTTAGATAATATTTCTCAATTCTTTCAAGCCAGTTCTTATGAGGAACTGTATCATCATCCGTTAGAACCACAATAGAACCTACACTTTTCTCAATCCCAAAATTCAAAGCAGCTATAACACCCGTCTGTTCTATAAGAACAATCTTCAAGTTCTTAATAGAAATCGCAGATAACTGATTCAATGTATTCTCATCCGTTTTTCTAACAACGACTATGATTTCATCAGGATATCTTGTTTGTCTTTCGATTCCTTGTATACAGTTCAAGAGTACTTCGACCCTGTTGTACGTCGGAACGATTACACATATAGTCATTTCCATTCTTTAACACTCCATATTCAATAGGCTGAATTCGGAAACACAATAATCTTCACCGTTCTAAACAATACTTTTACATCAAGCCATAAACTTCTGCGCTCAATATACTCTAAATCTAATTCAAGCATCTCATGGAAACCCATATTATTACGTCCACTTACCTGCCATAATCCAGTACACCCAGGAGTAACTACCAGTCTTAGTTTGTCATAACTGGTGTATTGATTGACTTCTCTTGGCAAGGCTGGCCTAGGTCCTACCAATGACATATTTCCACGAATTACATTCCATAACTGTGGTAGCTCATCAATACTGGTCTTACGGATGAATTTACCAACCCTTGTAATACGAGGGTCTTCCTTCATCTTGAACATGGCGCCACTAATCTCATTCTTTTCAAGAAGATCATCAAGAAGCTCTTCAGCATTTGATACCATAGAACGGAACTTATACATTCGAAAAGGTTTTTCATCCTTACCTACACGTGTTTGATAAAAAAAAATAGACCCTCGTGGGTCCTCCAGCTTAATTAATATACCGATAATAATAAAAAGGGGAGTTAATACCACTAGGCCGATAAATGCGCAGATGAAATCCATAATCCTTTTGACCATAAGGTACAGAACTCTGGGCTTACCCTTTTCTTGAATGTAATTGGTGTAAATCGAGTTCCCCTCGAGTACAACTTCTATATCGTTTCGTTGCGGAGTGGGAGACACTTACCTTCACCTCATTAGCGATTTATTTTACTAAGATATTCTCGTTCGAGAATGGCTTCCATGCCTTGCAACAACGGTTTCCGAAGTTCACTGTTTTGCAATGCAAAATCTAGCGTAGTCATGATAAAGCCGAGCTTCTCACCTACGTCATAGCGAACACCTTCAAAATCGTAAGCATAAACCCCCTGACTCACATTTAGTTTTTGAATCGCATCAGTCAACTGAATCTCCCCACCGGCACCTTCCTCCTGATTTTCAAGAAAATCAAATATATCTGGTGTTAATATGTATCTCCCCATAATTGCCAATCGTGATGGGGCCTGACCTGCTTGTGGCTTCTCTACAAAATAATCTACTTCATATAAACGATCGAATCTTTCAAGAGGAGCTACGATTCCATAACGTTGGGTTTGATCAAAGGGGACAGTCTGAACACCGATTACAGATTTCTGCAACCGCTCAAACTGTTCCGCCAACTGCCGTGTGCATGGTGTCTGGGATTGTACGATGTCATCTCCAAGGAGCACGGCAAATGGCTCATCCCCAATAAAGTTGCGAGCACACCAAACGGCATGACCAAGTCCCTTAGCTTCCTTCTGTCGTATGTAATGAATGTCTACATTCGAGGAACGTCTTACTTCATCAAGCAAATTAAATTTACCCTTGCTGAACAGATTATTTTCCAGTTCAAAAGCATGGTCGAAATGATCCTCAATCGAGCGTTTGCCTTTACCCGTCACAATGATAATGTCTTCAATCCCTGATGCCACCGCTTCTTCTACAATGTATTGAATGGTGGGCTTATCTACGATTGGAAGCATTTCTTTCGGCATTGCTTTCGTGGCGGGTAAGAAGCGCGTCCCTAAACCCGCAGCAGGAATAATTGCCTTTTTCACTTTCTTCATCTTTCATTCACTACCCATCTCTATTATATTCTTGATACCTTTACCTGGAATGTTTGCCAGTGTATAGAAAAATCTAGCTATGCGCTCTTCCCCCTGAAAAAAACATAGCTAAATTTTCTAAATAGGGCATTTAACCCATCCTCACATCACACCCTTGACAATAATGTCTAAGGTCCATAGAACCCACAGCGTGACCGAGTGTCTACAGTGAAAGAGGTGCAGTAGACATTACCTTTGCTTCTGCTAACTGTTAGCAATTAATCTGCGATATGCGGTTTCGTACTTCAAAGGATTATCTCGCTTCTTTATTAATCACAATGCCTAGCATTCGTGCATTTGCATGGTCCAATTGCTCTTTCGCTTTCTTCAAATGTTCCTTCCGAACTTTGCCTGCAGCAACAATCATCACAACTCCATCACATAATGAACTAAGGATGACACTATCGGATACAGATAGCACCGAGGGTGTATCAATTAGTATCACATCATATTCCTGCTTAAGTTGTTCTAGTAACCCTCTCATTACTACTGAATCCATCAGTTCGGATGGATTTGCAGGTATCGGTCCGGAAGGAATTAGCCATAATTGATCGACGATCGTTTCATGAACTGAATCTTGTACGTTCGTCTGACCTGTTAACAGTGTGCTTAAACCATGGTGATTTGATTGAGAGAATACCCGGTGAAGCGAAGGCTTACGCATATCTGCATCAATAAGCAGCACTTTTTTACCTTCCTGTGCGTAAGTAACAGCTAAGTTACTAATTGTTGTGGTTTTCCCTTCTCCGACCTGCGTCGATGTAATCATAAGGGTCTTCAATTCCTGATCTTTAGAAGAAAAATGAATTTTAGTTCGTAGCAGACGATACACCTCTGAAATAGGTGATTTGGGATTCATGGATACAATTAGGCTGCTATCATTGATTGATCGTCGCATATTGACTTTCACCTACTTTTGATTTTTGTGCTGCCTTCATTCTCGCGGACTTCTTTAAATCTGCTTTGCTCATTTTGCCTACGACGGCAAGAACCGGAACGTCCAAAACCTCGATGATATCCGATTCTGATTTCAATGTGTCATCCAGATAGTCCAGCAGAAATACAAGTCCGATTGCTAACATAAGCGAGACAGCGAAGCTAATTAATAAGTTCATAACCGGATTGAAATTAATTGGCGCGGGAGATGCTGATATGTCTGCCTCACTTAAGATCGTAATATTATCAACATTCATAATGTGAGGAATTTGTTCTTTAAACACCGTGGAAACAGCGTTTACGACTTCTGCGGCTTTAGTATACGAAGTGTCCTGATAAATCAGGTTCATAACTTGTGAATTATTTGCCGATGTAACGGATATTTTGGCAGATAATTTCCAAGCGTTTTCCCCCAAATTCGGATATTCCTCGACAACTTTATTCATAATCGCGGACGATTTAATAATCTCTTTATAAGAATTTATAAGAAAAATACTTGTCTGGATTGTGCTTGCATTTAGGCCTGCCCCGCCTTCACCCGAAGACTGATTAACGATTAGCTTCGCGTTAGCAGCATAGATCGGTGTTGTAAAATAAAAACTTTTAACTCCTGTTGCTGCAATCGCAATAATTACGATTGTTGCGATTAACCACCATTTTTTTAGCAAGACTCTAAAATATTGTTTAAGTTCCATTAACGTGTAACCTCCCGCTTAATTTCTGAAAGTAAGATATATAAAAAAATTTAATGTCCACGTGAAATTCGCTGCCCGTACATTTACGATACAGTATGTATAATTTATATCCCATAATTTACGATACAATATGTATCATGTCAAGGTTATATTGTGTAAAATATCAACCATTGTGACAATTTGTATCTAACCCGTGTCATAAAAACGTTTACATTAAATGGTTTTTTCTTGTAACTATTTGTCCTCATACATCAAAAAAAGAATCAATCCCGTTGACTAGATAGCTAGCAACGAGATTGATTCTTAATAACAGCAAAATATATTTTATGAATTAGAGGAATCCAGTTTTAAATCCCCATTTTCAACGGATAATCTATATCTAATACCTGTAATAGAGTCCGTGAGAATGATTCCATTTCCTGTTCCGCCAATTTCCAAAGAATCAGCCAAATAACTATGCGGATAAGGTGAGTATGAACCTACATGATCCCACGTCACCATCACTCCGGCAATATAGATTTCACCTAATTTTGGCAAGGCGCCTATGCTGAATTCGTAAAGTAAGCCTGTTTTACTAGCCAACTCCCTTCCTCGTAGATGTTTCCAACCTTTATCTTTCCAGGTTAAAGCGTCATTGAAGATATACTCAGCATTTTGGGCTGCAATACGTCCGATAGACTTATAAATATTTGAGCTCTCAAATGCAGTTTCTAAAATAAAATATTGCATAGCTAAATTCCGATTAGCATCTCCTTGGTACGGTAAAGTCTGCGCGTTAAACTTTATTCTAACGCTCGGTGAATTACCTCCAGTTGGAACTACCTTCATAATGACGGGTTTATTCCCAATAATCTGTTTCATCTCGATACTAATAGGCGTAGGCACTTGATCGACTGTTACAAAACTAATTGATCCATTCGTCACTGTCCAATTGGAAAGCACCTCTGGATTTCTAAGCAAATTGGGTGCGGAAACGGGCATTAGCGTACGATGTTCTCTTTCCTGCATGCGAGCTTGTAAATCTACGTTTCTGTATAGAGGAGTTAATTTCCGACGAATTACCGTATCCATGAACCCCAATCCAGACAAATCAGATTCTTTATCACCAGTTAAAGTATCGATATATGCCGAACCCATCGCACCCTGAGCAGTTGATTTTTTTAACATTCCGAGATCCTCATTAAATACAGTCGGAGCAGTAATTGTTCCAAACCAAGCCGCATACTGCTGTTTCTCATGAGGTTTTTTTAAATCATCAGGTAGGGAATATTCCCAACTCGAAGAATTACCAGAGAAAGTTATCACAGACCAGGAGAATCCAAAGCCGAATATTCTTAAATTTGAAGTTAAAGATTTCGTCAGTAATTTTATTGCTGCTTCTCCGCATTGTTCAAATAAAGTATTCATGTAGATACCACTTAACCCTACAACAGAAGGCGCATTGTTATAATCGTTAAGCCCACTATCAATACATTGGTAAATGGCATATGGAGCAAAACCAAGGTGAACTCTATCCATAAATGCATTAAATCCTCCTCGATGTCCTGCTGTTAGTATCGTACCTAACAGGACTCCGCTAAAAGATCCCGATATACCTCCACCTTGATAGAAATAATCTCCGGAGTTGATACGGCAATATACTCCAACCAACCCGTTCCAAGAGCAATCATAGGAAGATATATGTCCATTGGTGCTATTAAGCAATTGCCCAACTTTCACTCCAGAAGTAGTAATGTTTCTAAATATCGGTGTTGCTGATCCTGCAATTTCTATTGCTGCTGCACCTACTTCAAACATCTCGTACAAGCTTTGTTCAAATAGATCTTTATTAACCCACTTCAATAAGTTCCTTGAACTGTACTGAGTAATTCCAACAACACTGAAGTCCTCAAAAACAGATTTTACACCAGAGTTTCTAATTCTTATACATGGGAGCAAATCTGTAGAAGTATCGAGGGGATCCCATATGATCCTCGATCCCATCTGTCCACTGTCCACATAAGGTCCAATCCCATAGATTCCACGGCTGTTATTCTCAATAGTTTGTCTAATTCGATAATCACCAGCGGGAATAAACATCTTATATCGCTTATCGCACATTGCCATTGCTGCTTGGAAAGCTGCAGTGTCATCTGTCTTACCATCTCCAATAGCTCCAAACCATTTAACGTTAATTCCACGGTCTTTCAATTCTTCATCAATCATGTCAAAATTAACGCTTACATCTTGCGGAAGCATAGCATCCGTAGATGACCATTTATTCATTTTCATGTATTTTGATTGTTTGGCCATACTCATCGCCTCCTTCTGATATAGTAGTGTATCTATTCTTAAAATGATTGATGAATCTGCCCAGATGAATTCATATCCTTCACCCAATTATAAAATCTTAGACCTTGAAACTTTTCGAAATTGATATACTATACTAACTACTAATAAGATACTTTTTGTATCTGTGCTTTATTTGCTTCTATCTTTAATAAATATCTATATAATAGAAGCGCTCTCAAAAAGGAGTTTTTACATGCGAATTTTTCTTACTGTCATTTGGGCCCTCGCACTGTTCATATTCACTTGCTCTTTGAACTTCCACCTCTTGATCAAGTATCACATCATTAACTTCAAATTTAACCCAACCCCTGATTGGTCAGAACTTCTAAAGCTTGATTTCCAGTGGTCAAGTCACGAATGGATTTTAAGAAAAATTGGCCATCTTATTGGTTTCTTTATCCTCGCTCTTATTTCATCTGACTACGGTAGATATAAATCTGCATTTTATATAACAATCTTTTATGCCGCACTTACAGAAATTCTTCAGCTTTTCTTCTTTCGGGGTGGAAGGATCTATGATATAGCTACTGATTCCCTCGGAGTACTTCTTGCATATATTTTTTGTTTGGTATTATTCAGTAAAAAAATATGACATTTCAATAATTATTAATAATATTACAAAAAACCATTGATACAATTCGTATACATGATATATAATACACTCATGATACAAAATGTATCAATGACCAAATTTACTGTCGCTGCCACAACGGAGGAATCAAATGAGTGCAATTGCCGGTATATATCGTTTTAATGGAGAACCGGTCAACATGGAGCATGGCCGACTTGTAATGGAGTCTTTGAGGAAGCATCCATCTCATCAGAGTGGGACTTGGAACAAAGACCGCATAATGCTAGGCTGTCATGCCCAGTGGATTACTGAACAATCTACTCTGGAGATATTACCTTCTTATGATCCGGTCCGGGGTCTAGCCATTACAGCAGATGCCATTATCGACAACAGAGAAGAACTAATGGAGCAGCTGCAGGTTCCTAGAAACCTACGCTCCGATATGACAGACAGTGAAATTCTCCTACTGGCTTATGATCGCTGGGCTGAACAAATGCCGGAAAGGCTTGTTGGAGACTTTGCCTTCGTGATCTGGGATGAACGTAATCAGACCCTTTTTGGGGCAAGAGATTTCTCTGGTGCTCGAACGTTCTACTATCACCGTAATAAGGAGCTATTCTCCTTCTGTACAGTCATTAACCCTTTATTATCCTTACCGTATATACATAAAGAGCTTAACGAGCTATGGCTAGCTGAATTTCTTGCGATCACTGGTGTCTTCGAACCACCAGATGTGGCAACTTCAATTTATAAACATATTGAGCAGCTTCCGCCATCTCATACCATATCCATTAAGAATGATCGAGTATCCATAGCCAGATACCATAGCCTTTCAGATGTTGTTCCTTTAAAGCTTGCATCATCGCAAGATTATGTGGAGGCATTTCAAGAAGTATTCCAAACAGCCGTCACCTCAAGAATCCGACGGACGAATCTGAATGTAGGGGCACATCTTAGCGGGGGGTTGGACTCAGGTTCTGTTGCCAGCTTCGCTGCAAAAGCTCTGCAGAAAGATAACCGCGCACTTCATACGTTCAGCTATGTGCCAGAGGATGGATTTGTGGATTGGACACCCAAGCGCAGACTTGCAGACGAAAGGCCGCTCATCCAGCAGACCGTTAAGTATGTCGGAAATATACATGAAAATTATTTGAGCTTCAATGGACGAAGCTCTTTCTCAGAAATCGATGATTGGCTCGATATCATGGAGTCACCTTATAAGTTCTTTGATAATACCTTCTGGTTGCGGGGGATTTATGAACAAGCTCAGCAACGTGGAATCGGCATTCTCCTTAATGGAGCCAGAGGAAATTACAGCATTTCTTGGGGTTCCGCTATCGACTATTACGCTAAACTCATGAAGAAACTCAACCTATTTCGCTTAACAAGGGAAGTTCGGCAATATGGTAGGAACATGGGACTCGGTCGTAAATCAATCTATTCCATGGTTGGCCGTAAAGTTTTTCCCGTAATTGATCGATTAAAGCCTCCCCCTACTTTTTCAGATATTCCGCAAGTAATCCATACGGATTTTGCTAAACGAACCGGCATATTTGATAAACTTAGTGACCCAAAATTCATTGGAATCGGCTCTACTGTGGATGTACCAAAAGATCCGTTAGAGGCAAGAAGACAGCATTTTAATCGAATAAACATATGGAGTATCACTGGAACAAGTGGTTGCAAGCTCTCTCTTCGTTACTCGGTGTGGAGTCATGATCCGACTAATGATCTGCGAGTTATCCGCTTCTGCCTTTCGACCCCTATGAAGGAATTCGTTCAAGATGGTATAGATCGAGCCTTAATTAGGCGTTCTACAGAAGGCTTTCTTCCTGATCCTATAAGGCTTAATCAACGAACAAGAGGGATACAAGCAGCTGACTCTATACACCGATTGCTAAATGACTGGCCTGACTTTATTAATGAACTTGATGATATGAGCAACGATTCTCGAATGAAGCAAATTGTAAATATGTCTGTCATTCACGACGCTCTAGCAGAAGCACGCCTTGGCTTGAAGCCTGAGCAAGCCTATCAACCGCCCATTAAGCTGTTAATGCGCAGCTTAATCCTATACCGATTTCTACAGAGAAACTTTTGAAAGGAGGTGAAATATACATATGAAAAAAGAATGGAATGTTCCCACTTTGGAAGTTCTTGATGTTAACATGACGATGGCTGGTCCTGGTACAGCAATTCCAGATGCAGTTCAACCAGATCCGGACGAAATCACAAACTACAGCTAAGCCTTAAAAGCTATTATCTCCTAAGTAACCACGGCCCCTATACGCCTTATTGGGTATACGGGCTATCCTTTTTTTTATAACGTAATTCGAGCATTGGAGTGAGGACCGTGACTCAGACTCTTAACAAAAACCTATATACGGCCTTTGGGCATTATATACATAGCGCTATCGCCTTACCAGAGGTACAGCAACTAGGGAACCCTGATCATAACGCCGATATCGTGATTTGCTACGCCGATTTGAATAACAGATGGCCAGAGCTCTCGATTGAATCGAAAACATTCGTATGCACTGAGAATATGGTGATGTTTAGGATTCCCGATCTAGCTATTTTTGCCGTAGAAAATGGAACGACCATTTCGATTTCCCCTGACAAGGATGCCGAGGAAGATAAAATTCGCTTATATGTGCTTGGAACATGTATGGGCGCTATTTTGATGCAGCGAAAAATCTTACCTCTGCACGGCAGCGCAATTGTCATTAACGGAAAAGCATACGCATTCGTTGGTCACTCCGGACACGGTAAATCGACACTCGCTTCGTCTTTTCTGCAACAAGGTTATCAGCTATTAACGGATGACGTTATTGCCGTAACACTGGATGATCAGAATATTCCCTATGTAACACCCGCTTACCCACAACAGAAGCTTTGGCAGGAAAGTCTCGATACCTTTGGTATGGATTCGAATCAATTCCGTCCACTGTTCGAACGCGAGACCAAATTCGCAATTCCTGTAGAATCCCACTTCTCCTCCGACACCCTCCCGCTAGCCGGTATATTTGAACTCATCAAGACTGACTGTGGTCAGCCTCAGATTCGAGCGATTCAGAAGTTAGAACGGCTCCCCCTTCTATATCGCCATACCTACCGTAAATCCCTCCTCCACGATAGTGGGTTAACAAAATGGCATTTTGACATAACAGCCCGCTTAGCAAGCCATATTGATATGTACGAACTTCAGCGGCCAGTAAATGAGCATACTGTTGATCAACTAACTGCCATGGTGCTTGATGCCATTCAAGAATAAAAACCCGCTCATTTGAGCGGGTTTTTGCAATGGATCTATCCTATTTATGAACGTTATATTAGATCTTCTTCAGTATTTTATCAATTTCACTCTTCAGCAAAAGGTACCTGTGAACACTTCTCATGATCGGAACTTTAGTCAACTTATGCTGATCTACGTAGCTTTTCATTTGGTCTTTAGACAGACCAAGCAAACTCCCCGCTTCAGACACCGTCAATACTTCCTTGTTACTTGTAGCGTTAAATGTTTTCTTCACCTTTAAATTCCAGTCCTCAAACACCTGCATAAATATCCGCCACCTTTCTATAAAAAAACCCCCAAACGATACGTTTGGGGATCATTTCTCAACTCTAGAGTTTTACAACATTCTCGGCTTGTGGGCCACGGTTGCCTTGAACCACGTTAAATTCTACACGTTGTCCTTCATCCAGAGACTTGAATCCGTCACCAGCGATTGCGCTAAAATGTACGAATACGTCCTCTCCGCCTTCAACCTCGATAAAACCAAAGCCTTTGTCTGCGTTAAACCATTTCACTGTACCTGTTTGCATAATATAATTACCACCTAATTTTAAATTACATGCCATTCTTATCCCAAAAAAATCTCTTACAAAATCTCTAAAAAAATAAAAATTCACATATGGTACAAGGTTATTGTCGTCTCAAGAATAACCCTCTACGCTATGTGAATTCGTTAGGTGATCGCTTTCGATATATTGATTATAGCACATATGAAGTTATATAGATACTCTTTTAGGCTATGTATAAAATGGTAAACGAAATTCACATTAATTCATTACATATATTGTCCCTAACAACACATAATACATTCATAACCAAGTAACATCCAAGGAGGCCAACCCACTTGAGTACAAATCAACCAGATAAGAACCTGATCAACACGGTGGAAGCATTAGAAGAAACACCTGTCAACAGCCTCGATGCTCAGCAGAAGCAACAGGCTCGTAATGACCGCCGGAAGCAAGCACAGCATGATAGCAATGGCAAATTCAGCGAAAATGAATCTGGCAATTATCATTAGAACCCTAGAAAGCCTAAGGGCACCATCGCTGGTGCTCTTTTTAGATACCCAAGCCAAACGTTATGCGTCCTAATCATTATACGAATTCCAAATTCCAAACAAACCTAAACAGCGCATGCCATTCAAATTTCGGCATGCGCTGTCATGGTTATTATATTTAGCATCTACTTCACAAATCTTCCGATAAAATTAGACACGATCCGCTCATATTCCTCTGAGTCCATTCGGTAAGCCTCTCCATGTCCCGCATTATGCACAACGTAAAGCTCTTTCTCAACCGGACTATTCTCATACAAGGTCTGGACCATCTCTGTCGGTACAAATGTATCCATATCTCCGTGGATAAACAAGGTCGGCGTCTTCGATTTCTTGATCTGTTCAAGAGAAGAAGCCTCCCCGAAGAAGTAGCCTGCTCGAATCTTGGTTAACAAGCTGGTTGTATCTAGAATCGGGAATGCAGGTAAATGATACATCCGAGTTAGTTGGAACTTCAGTTCATCTCTCACCGAGGTATAACCACAATCTTCAACAATGGCTTTGACATTGGAAGGTATGGCCTCACCACTTGTCATCATCACCGTCGCTCCCCCCATCGAGACACCATGGAGAACAATTTGCGTATCCTCTCCGTTCACTTCTAGCACACGTTCAATCCACTTCATATAATCCTTACGCTCAGGCCAGCCAAAACCAATATAATCTCCACCACTCTCACCATGCCCTCTAGCATCTGGCAGCAAAATATGATATCCGAGTCTCTCATAATACATTCGAGCGTATGCATTCATTTGAGTAGCATTACCAGCATATCCATGAGCGATAATAACCGTTCGATCAGAAGGCGTGGGCGCAGCCAAGTAGTATGCTTGCAGAGCAATTCCGTCATCCGAATCTATATGCCAGCGGTCGAAATTCTGATTCTCCCACCATTCCTTATCTGCACTAATACTATCCTGCATCTCTTGAATCTCAGGGTTAGTCTGTAGATCCGGGCTTTCACTCAAAAAGTCTTTCGAGGCCCTAGCAATAGCTACGTTATAGAAATAAAAACTTGCTGCGATAAGGATTACGAACAACATTACAATTGCGGACACCATGCCGATGATCATCTTATTCAAGCTCTCTTCTCTCCAAAATATATATTATATTCGTTAAAACATAGTCACTTGGCCTAATATAACATATATCTGTAGATCAACCATTTCAGATCTGTAAACTTCAAATGATAGCTATGCTAACACTCTTCATTCTACCAACTCACCATTAATAAATGTCATCTCTTTGTCTTTAAATTCGATAATCAAAGTTTGTGTATAATCCAATTCGTTATGGATTTCCGTCCCCAACGTAAACTCGTTACCGACATTATCAAGCGGGTTATGAAGCACCCCTTTAGGGATGTATCTCAATTCAGAACCAATGACATTGTCATTCTCATCGTAAATAAACTTGCTCTTTCCTGAGACCAGCAGATCCTTGCCGTTCCCCAAAGCTAATTGAACCTCCAGACGACTACCTGTCTTCTTATACGCAATGTCTACATCTTTAGACGAGACTCCTGTCCCAATAGCAAATAGCCAAATCGTAGCTGCAGCCAGTATCAGCACCGCAGAGATCGAGAGAACAAGCTTCCTCTTGTTCACTTTTTTCACTTTTTTCAAGTAATTTACGGTTTCTGCCTCTCCTTGATCAATTACAGGCATACCAAAACCCGTATCATCGCTCATCTCTTTATGAAACTGGCGGCAGGCTTCGCAGGAATCCAGATGCTTCTCAATTTCTTCATTACTATATGGCGAGGTAAGCTGCTCAATATAGGAGGGTAATAGATCCCGAATCATATCGCATTTCATGATAATCTTCCTTTCATCAATTTTTGTTTTCCTCGGTAAAAAGTAACTCTCGCCCACGTTTCATCCCTTCCGAGAATTTCTCCGATCTCTCGAAAGGTAAACTCTCCGGTCAAACGCAGGTACAATACTTCTTTTGTATTCGGATCAAGTAGATGAAGCTGTTTGAATAACTCCATTTTGTCCTGAGCCAAAATAAATTGTGATTCAGTCGTATACGAATCCGTTAGAGAAGGATCTTCCAATGTGTCAGAGGGTCGTTTCTTCTGCTTGTCCAGCTCTTGGTACCAGACATGCTTCGCAATCTGACAGAGCCAGACGTATACTTTACAGGTTCCATCGTATCTATGTATCGATTTTATCGCTCTATAGAAGGTTTCTTGGGTGATCTCTTCTGCCAACAAATGATGATGACAAAGACTAAATACGAATTTATAAACTTGGGTTGAATATTCCCTGTATAATTCCTCGGTGTCCTGCATCTGTTCACCTCCTCAAGTTATATATCCGTAAATGATGATAAACGTTACAACGAATTTTAAAAATATCATATGTGACAAATGTCGTCGAAAATATATTTTAAATTTGAATAATAAAGATAACAACGCTTGTAGCCGGAAATGACACTAGATCATAGGATGTGAGAGAATTGACCGGAGCTATCCGTGAATGTGTAGAGCAGGATTATGTGATTGAGCAAGTAGCGCAGCAATATCAATGCAGAGTGTTATGGTGCGAGGGACGAGCATGCCTGGAGTACGATAACAAGGAAGAATTAGACCTGATTAGAGAATACATAAGAGGTACGTTTGATAAAGAGCTTTTGGATGTGTTTTTTACCGCGATTGAGCGTATACCCGAGGACGATTAAGTTTTGAATTTACGCTGACATACTATTACACCTTATATAAAAATAACCCGTATGCAAGAAACTTCTAGTGCAGTCTCTGCCTACGGGTTATTCTGTCATTTTAGAAATCAACCTCAATACTAATCTTCCCTCTGACCTTCTGAGTCTCACTTAGCGCATGCGCCTTTGCAATTTCTTCTATAGTATAAACACTCTCTATGAATGGTGTTAATACACCTTGCTCTGATAGACAAGAGAGCGCGGTTAAATCCGCCGTTTTGGATTTTGCCCAAAAGTGACACGCCTTTTTAGATTTCGATATGGAAGATAGGAGTGGCTTGAACACAGTGGAAAATGAGGGTACGGTTGATACATAGGTACCGCCCCTGTTCAGTAAATGCCTAAAGGTGAAATAATTATATTTGCCCACGGCATCAAAAATAAGATCAAACTGCTGGTTCATCTTCTCCAACTGAATCTGGTCATAAGGAAGCACTTCATCGCATCCAAACTGGTGAGCAAGCTCCTTATTACGAGAATGGCAGATTCCTGTAACATGGCAGTTCGCAGCCTTGGCAATCTGCCCAGCAAGATGACCCACTCCGCCGGTGGCACCCGTTATGCAGACTCGCATCCCCGAAGCCATTCCACCTTCATTGTAGAGACCTTGATAAGCGGTCGAGGCCGCAAGCGGAATAGCCCCTGCTTCAAGGAAATTTAAGTTCGCTGGTTTTTTCGCAATAATCGAGGTGTTGACGCATAGAAACTGACCATATGCCCCTCCCTCTGTGACAGCATTGGTAAATCCAAATACCTCATCCCCAGGAACATAATCTTTGACTCCTGCGCCGCACTCGGTGATGACCCCAGAGAAATCTGACCCAAGCACCTTTGGAAACTTAAAACCTGACATAAAGAATATGCTTCCCGATCTGGTTTTGAAATCAACCGGATTCACTGAGCTTGCCCGCACTTGAATCTTCACTTCGTTCCGATCAGGATAAACCTCATTCACTTCATCAATATGTAGCACTTCTGGTTTACCATATTTCTTAATAATCGCTGCTTTCATAGGCACACCCTCTCACTTCATCAACCCAGTGTACCTGAAACGATGCTGCCTTGATACATCACAGCTTGGCGCTTCGCTCTTCTCGCCACCGCTTCCGCAGAGCAGCTTGCTTCAACGAGCACCATGCTCGCTTCGTCTCCTACTTTTGGCCACACCTGCTCTCCTTCTGAGTTCAGCGGGGTAACCCCACCTGTAATAAACCCTAAAGTTTCAGCCAATGCCAATTCCGTGCTTCTTCCGAAGCGCTCTGCCAAACGGCCCGCACGCTCCAATATATCTCCGTTTCCGAAAGGAGACCACGAATCAAAAATATTATCGCACCCCACGGCTACAGGTACATTTCTCTCATGAAGGAAGTTAACCGGAGGGATGGCCCTGCCAATAGGCACACTCGTAATAATCGTGATTCCAAGTTCAGCAAGCATCTGCGTGATTTCATCCGCTTCCGGTCCAGCCATATCTCCTAGAGCGAAAGCATGACTCACCGACACCCTTCCCTGCCAGCCCGCTTCTTCCGTGAGCGCTGCAAGCCGTCTGATGGTCGCAAGGCCCAGATGCCCCCCATCATGTAGGTGCAAATCTACAGAAGCGTTCGCTTCGACCGCAATATCCATCATCTGCTGCAAAGATCTTTCCATGTCGCCATCTACAGTCCCCGGATCAACGCCCCCGACTAATCCGGCTCCATGGCGAAGTGCTTCTCTGACCAAATTCGCACTGTTGGTACGGAGCAGACCATGCTGCGGAAACGCTACGATCTCGTGCGACAATTTACCATCGTAAGTGGCTAGTGCCTCTTGAATGGCTTCCAGATGTTTTAGTCCCACCTCCGGATAGATATCGACATGCGTACGAATGTGGGTGGAACCTGCTTGCAGCAGCTGGCCTAGCAACGATTCAGCCCGCTCTTGTAGCGTTGTCGATAAAGTTGGAAGCACATTTTTCTCGATCTCGAATCGTTCAAATATACTTGAGGCAGGTCGTACTGCTCTCCACGAATCGCCGAGCAGTGTCTTATCCAGATGGCAGTGCTTTTCAATAAATGAAGGCAGCGCCAGCAGGTTTGCCGCGTCCTTCTTCGGCAGATTGTCAGTCATCGCTGTAGTGTATGGGACAACCCTAGATATGTAACCGTTTTCAATTAAGACATGGCATTGCTCCGTCATGGTCTCTGTAACTAGACCTGCTTCATATCGATATCCGCTCTCCAAGCGGACATTCATTAACCAATAGGCTTCATTCAATTGATACTCATCCTTCCCCTAGTAGACTGTTCTGTTCATGCAAGTCCGGGACAATCGGTTCCCCTGCCTCTATCTTCATTATTTCAGATGTATCTGTCAAGTTGATAACGGAAGTAAAGGAACAGCAAAGAGCTCAGCCAACTTACATATGGCTGAGCTCAATTTAATAATATAGATGTTTATTAAATTTGTTGCTGAACTAGTTTGTTCATGAAATCAATTCTACTTCCAATTCTCAATTCCAGTCTCAAACAGCTCAAATGGATGTGGAATTGAAGCTTCCATAATGTCCGTATAATTGTTATGCGTCTCCGGAACATCCGTCCACTTCTGCGCTAGCTTAATATCCCACGGTTTGCGATCAAGCAGCTGATTAAAGATTCGAACCACTTCTAATCTTGTAATCGGCTGATTCGGGTGGAATGTCTTCTCCGTATAATCGAACAAGATTCCTTGCTTCTCAGCCGTAGCAATAGCTTTCTCAGCCCAGTGTCCCGTTACATCTGTATAGGAACTTTCCTGAGCTGCATCCCATGAATACAAATTCGTGAGAATTTGGACGAATTCAGCTCGAGTAATCTGCTTGTTCGGCTTAAATGTGTTATTACCGAAACCAACCATCCATTTATTATTAGTCGCTTTCGTGATTGCATTAGCTGCCCAGTGTTTAGCATTTACATCGGAGTAAGATACTTTCTTCGCACTCGCTGACGGTGTGTACAAACGAGACAAGATCGCAGCAACCTCAGACCGGACAATGCCACGATCTGTCTTAAATGTACCATCAGGATAGCCTACCATGTATGGTTTATGCGCACCTGCTGCTTTTACTTTCGGTTGCATGGAGAAGTTGAATTTTACGATAGTCTCACCAACATGGATGAGGCCACCTTTAATATAGCTGTCATGCCCAAAGCGTTCTTCACGCTTATCTTTACGGCTATCAAACATGGTGTATCCATTCTTCTCACCTAGGAAGTAGTAATCTCCATCCGGGTATACCATCCAGCCGTATTGACCGCTGTCTGTGCTGATTTGCGGGTTATGGTTTTTATTAGGCGAGAAATCTGGCAATTCTGGCAGTTTGACCACTGTGCCTGAGACTCTTCCTTTGGAACGGTTCAGTTCCGTATCTGCCCAGTACAATTTCATATCGACGCCTGAAACGGGCTCGCCTGTTACCTCATCAAGAATCGTTCCATATGGATCGACCAGATCAATAGATAGCTTAGCATTTCCGTTACTATCGACAATGAGCTTGCCAGCAGGACCAGCCAGCTTCTCTCCATTAGGTGCAGTTACATTCAAAGACAGAATATAAGATCCTGGTGCTACTTTCGGAAGCGCAAAGCTTCCATCTTTACTCATAAGCACACTCGGCAAATTAAGTTCTTGACCCGTTGCCGATTTAATTTTACCGGATACTTTCAAGTTGTCTCCGATTAATTTGGTGATGGGATCCTGAACGACTTTACCACCATTCGCTGAATCGGATACGATAACTTCCGTCTTCATGGTAGGCTGCTGAACTACTGGAACAGAAGGTCCAGGAGCAGAAGTCTCAGGGGTTGAAGGTACAGTTACTGGCGGTGCCGTAGGTTTGATCGTAATCTCATTGGATACGCCTGCATTCGGACCTGACTCAACTTGAAGACGGAAATAATAAGTTGTACCGTTCGTTAATCCCGTTATGGTTGCACTCGTTGAAGAAGCATCTAGCTTCTCAACTGGGCTTACAGGTGTAAAGGTCTGACCATCTGTAGACTGCTCTACAACAACGCTTGTTGCCCCTGTTAGAGCAGGGAATTTCAAGGTCACTTGTCCATTTCCTGCTGTAGCCGACAACGTAGTCAAAGATTGTGAAGGTGCAATTTCAATAACATTAGACACACCTGTAAAAAATCCAGATCCGACATTCAATCGGAAATAATACGTTGTACCGTTCGTTAATTCCGTTATGGTTGCACTCGTTGAAGAAGCATCCAGCTCCTCAAGTGAACTTACCGGCGTAAATGTCTCACCATCTGTAGATTGCTCTACAACAATGCTTGTTGCTCCTGTTAGAGCAGGGAATTTCAAGGTTACTTGTCCATTTCCTGCTGTAGCCGACAGCGTATTTAATGGAGCCGGATCTGCTGCCTTCACATAGACCGTGAATGTTTTCTCGCTTGTAAGTCCGTCTTTTGTCATGGTCGCTGTTAATGTTACGTATGTTCCTGATTGAGCAATAACTGGTCTAGTCACGGTTCCGTCAGGTGCGATGATCGATGGCTGGTCAGAGGACCAGACTGTTGTAACACCCTCGTCTTGTTCCAGTGTGAGATTGTTCTGCACTGCACCTTTCGAATCTCCACCATTAAACTTCACATCTGTCTTATTCTCAGCTGTTTCGATTGCCAAGATAGCATCTTTATAATTCGTAGTAATCTGATTAACGATCCGATCAGCAATGGCATCAATGATATCTGTGCCAGTTGGACCAGCGTCGACATGCAATCCACCATGAACAAGGCTGTCAATAAAAGCTTGATCCGTTTCTGTATAAGTGGCATCTGTTACGCCCACATACTGCGCGCCATTGTTATTGAATGAACCCGTTAGAGTAGACTGGTTCGTTCCTCCGTCCAGATTGACGCTAGGGTCATCGTTAATATTTACAACATAACGCAGGGGTGCATTTGGTTCCCAAAGGATATTGTCTACAGCCACATCCAGCGTTTTTGGGGACGTCGAATACAATTTCATATTATCAAATGCAAAAATCGAGATGATACCGCAGCCATGACTTACATGGCTAACGATTGGACCAAACTCATCCCCGTACTCCGCATCAAGGGTCAATCCATTAATAATGGATTCACCATTATCCCACATGCTCACCTTCGTACTGGTGGCAACAATTTTAATGCTGTGGTTCGTCGATGAGCCTTTGGTATAATGACCGATTTCTGAGACGCCATTCATCTCACTCAAGAGACTTCCAGTCTCATCGTGCAGCAGCTTTTGATCTATCCCAGCCAGCTTATAAACTTTCACGGCACCTTGCACATATAAAATGGCATAACCGCTTAGTTTCCCGTCAACATCAACCTTCGTATTGAATAGGAAACCTCCGCCTTCCATACTGTGATAGTCCACTTTGGACTCATCCATGTCGAAGGTGATGATCTTCTTACCCTCAGGGCTTCCACTTGTCAGCATGAAATCCTTATAAGCAGGTGCGGTATAACCATAAAAGGTTAATGTTTTTCCATTGTTAGTGATCTGAACATGATTATAATCCGCCGTCTCAACAAGCGGTTTGTTATATCCCATATACCAACTGTCGTAACCGGAATGTACATACGTCGTATCCGTTACGGTTGCTGGGTCTGCACTCGCATCCATAATAGACACATACTTAGGATTTACGCCTGCGGCAATCAGTTTAGCTTTAACCGCTTCATTTAATTGACTCTCAAAATCACTAGAGTCATATGAACTTGTTCCCACATTGTAGTAGACCTCTGCTACCGGTGATAGTGCATATGCCATTGAAGTATTCGCAACAATGAACACGAATGCCACGATCATTGAAATCCATTTTTTCTTCATTTGTTCCACCTATTCTGTAAGTTAGTAACTTCTAAAAATTTCTAATATAAAAATATCAGAGACATCTCTCAAAAATCTCTCAAACACAACCGATATCATCTGTTAGCTTTATAAGAAATCTTAAACACACAGAAGTGTGAAACATAGGGGCGTGACATCATGAAAAAATGGATTGGTTACTTAGGTGTCGCATGTGCCTTAATTGCCATTCTGTATATGATTTTTAGTGACCAAGGCGCAAATCCCGCCAAGATCAAAGCCGTTGATGGTGTGCTAGACCTAAGAGCACTGTCAGATTCACCATCCGTGTCGTTAGCCGGTGATTGGAAGTTCACAGCCGAATCATTTGTCCCCCCAGCAGACTTTGAGAGTGAAGCTCACAATCTAGAGGTACCCGGTCCTTGGGCATCCAACGTGCAGTGGGGAACCTATCAATTAATTGTATATCTACCCGATGCCTGGTCAGAAGTTGGACTTCGTGTTCGGAATATTTGGTCCGCTCACACGATCTATGTCGATGGGATTCCCATATCGGAAAAAGGGAAGGTCGCGGAGAATAAGCAGGATACCTTACCGGAGAATCCAGCTTATGAGGTGTACTTTAAACCAGACGCACGCCAGCTACTTATCACCATTCATGCATCCAATTTCTACAACACTAGGGGCGGTATCGTGCTACCGATTGATATCGGTGATGCCGAACTGATGAAGGAAGATGTGAATCAGGATCTTTCACTGGAGTGGACCGCGACTTTATGTTTATTGCTGTTCAGCGTGTTCCATTTAACGATCTACTTACTAAGAACGAAGGACGAAGCTTTTCTGTATAGCGGACTGCACTTTCTCCTCTTGGCCTTTGTTATTGTACTGCGAGGAGAGCGACTATTAATCCATCAGTTCCCGTCATTTCCTTTCGAACTCTATTTTCGCCTGCAAGATACCCTTACTTTCCTGACATCGCTTTTGCTTATTGTTTTTATTACTAAAATGATTCCTTCTATTATGAAGCAAAAAACGCTGTTTCTGCTTATTCTCCCGCTCCTGGTCTATGCATTGTTAAATGCCGTTCTCCCGGCCAGAACGGTATCAGGAGCACAGTACCTGTTCTTTTACTACAATGATGTATTGTTCCTCGGCATCATCATTCGCATCTTTTATTTGACGGTCAAAGATCGAATTAACATACGGAAAAATGAAGCAATCATCCTCATGCTCATGCTTCTTTTTCTAGCCATATTCGCTATAAGTTCTTCATCAGATAACCTGTATTTTACGGGTCGCAATGATCTGAACAGGATCGGGTTGATCGGATTTATGATGACCATGAATATCTTTCTTGGCATCCGTCTAATGAATCGGGCTGAAGAATCGGAACAATTAACCGCTAAACTGCAGAAAGCAAACGATGCGAAAGATGCTTTTTTGAAAGTCACTACACAGGATTTGCAAAGACCTCTGCATGATGCCATTCATTTAATGAAGACGATTACCCGTGAGCAGAATTACGAGAAGCAAAGCGAGCAATTATACATCGCTGAGCAACTAATGGGGAACATGGTTTATTTACTGAGAGATCTTCACGATTATACTCGGTTGCGATTTGATGATTATGCAGTCCAGCTTCATTCAACCAATCTACGGATGGTCATGCTCCATGTCATTCAATTGATGCAACTTACATTTACGAAGAAGAAAATCGAAATAAACGAACATATTTCAAATCAGCTTTACGTATGGGCC
The DNA here is from genome assembly GCF_058781425.1 of Paenibacillus sp. FW507-14B1B. Classification (NCBI taxonomy): domain Bacteria; kingdom Bacillati; phylum Bacillota; class Bacilli; order Caryophanales; family Paenibacillaceae; genus Paenibacillus; species Paenibacillus sp. FW507-14B1B. Next base: position 531,928 of record NZ_JBYSWS010000003.1, read on the forward strand.
GATGAGCAGCGTCTGACACAAATACTTATCCGCGTCATGACAGAAATATCCCATGAAACTGCGGAAGACATCCTAACCATTACATCCGAACAGGTTGGTAACGATGTTCTGCTTCAAGTAGCAGCTTCACGCGAATGGACAACAATGAATGATGGACGCCAAAGCTCATCGGGACTCATGTTGACGGAAGAGCTGATTCAGCAGATGAACGGAAGTATTACGTATGAACGTATGCAGAACGCCATCTGTTTCACCGTCAGACTTGCTTTCAGCGACTATAAAGAGCCCGCTCATGCAGATGAGCACGATTACAACATCCCCCCTGCGGTGTCCCAAGAAGAGCGAGAGCTAAAGACACTCCTTCTCGTGGAAGACAATGTGGTTCACGCAGAAGTTATAAGGGGAATGCTCAAAGATATATACCAGGTCCGGGTTGCTTATACGGCGGAAGATGCGCTTGAATACTACGATAATCATCCAGAAATTGCGATGATGGTTATTGATGATATTATTCCGGGTGACATGAACAGTCTGGATTTGCTTCAGCAAATCCGTACACGGGCCTCCTTAATGGAACTGCCAATCTTGATGATGATTTCTTCCGAATATCCAAGACATATTGAGATGATCTTTAATTCTGGAGCTAATGATTATTTAATGAAGCCTTTTTCAACAGAAACCTTGATGGCACGCCTGAATGCTACGGAACAAACAAAGCTGTTTATGCATAAAGCAATAGAGTATGAAATGGCCTTTCTGCAGACGCAGATCAAGCCGCATTTTCTATACAACGCACTCAGTAATATTATTTCATTTTGTTACACCGATGGAGAGCGTGCAGCTTATCTTCTAACCATGCTCAGTTCTTACCTGCGATATATATTTGAAACGAATCGGGACGACCAGTTCTCTTCTCTTCAGAAAGAACTGGAAACGATAGAGGCTTATGTAGAGGTAGAGAAGGCTAGATTTGGTGAACGATTAACCTTTGGTTATGACATCGATCCATCCATTAGAGCAGAGAACGTATGGATCCCGAGCTTGCTCTTACAGCCTTTAGTTGAGAACGCGATTCGCCACGGCCTATTCGACAAAGAAGGTCCTGGACATGTTCAGATTACGATTTCTCAACAAGGCTCACTTCTAAACATACAGGTTGCAGATGATGGTGTAGGCATGTCCACGACCCAATGTGTCGAGCTGATGGAGGGAGCGAATACGCATAGCGGCATCGGATTTACGAATGTACGCCGCCGCGTACATGATCTCACCCATGGACGACTTGAGATTAGTTCTGTACCAGGCATAGGAACAACCATTGATATAATTATTCCCCTGAAGGAGGGACAAGAACATGTGGAAGATCATCATCGTAGAAGATGAGAAACCGATATTGAGCCTGCATGAGCGATTGCTTGAAACCTATGGCCCATTTCAAATTGTAGGTTGTTTTACATCACCATTCGATGCGTTAGAGGAAATACCGAAGCTTGAGGTGGACGCCATCTTACTAGATATTGAAATGCCGAGGATGACAGGAATCGAGCTCGCTAAAAGCCTCGTGGAGAAAGGGATTGACGTGCCCGTGGTCTTTACAACAGCTCACCAGCAATATGCCGTACAGGCTTTTCGTGTACAAGCCCTCGATTATATCCTGAAGCCAATGACCTTAAATATGGTTAAACGGCTAGATGAGCGCCTTCAGAAATACTATGGCCAGAGGCCCAAGCTCTCGAGTAAAAAGGAGCTGCATGTCCGGTTATACGGAGAATCATATGTCAAAAAGGGAGAGCAACTCGTGAAATGGCCTACTCGTATAACGGAGGAGCTGTTCTTCTATTTCTTACTTCATGAGAATAAATTGTGCTACAAATGGAGAATTGTCGATGATCTCTGGACGAATGTAGAGGAAAAGCGTGCGCTCTCGAATCTGTACAATACCATCTATCGCATGCGTCAGCTGTTCATGGAGCTAGACATTCCCATCGTCATCGAACGAATGAATGATGGATACATCATGAAATCTAACAACAGTATTATCATTGAAGGAGCAAAGCAATCAGGCTCCTCTCTTCTAGAGTCGAAAGGGTATTTATGGGCTTATCGATTCGAACCAGCTAATTCGCTTACTTATTGATATGGACAATCCAAAAAGGTCCCCCATTCGTTAGCATTATCTAACGATGGCGGGACCTCTTTAATAAGGGTATGTCTTCAGTACTCACGCGCATACTCTTTACTCTCTTGCAAATGAACAAGATCGTGGCCTGTAGGATTCTGGAAAGCACGAAGACCAAATGTCGGCGCGACTGCAAAAATATGATCGAAGATATCAGCTTGAAGTGATTCATACGCCGCCCAGTTAATATCATTGCTAAATGCATAGATCTCTAGCGGCAGCCCGTTATCTCCAGGCGCTAACTGTCTAACAATCAGCGTCATATCCTTATGAATTTTAGGATGATTTCTCAAATACTGATGAATATATTCCCTGAACACACCGATATTCGTAAGCTGTCTCCCGTTGACGTTACTCTCCATATTAATCTCATGTTCTATATTATACGTATGGATTTCTTCCAATCTTGTCGTGATATACTCCGAAAGATAATCTATCTTTTGAAATTCCTCAATCATTTCTTGGGTACAAAAAGATATGCTGCTCGTATCGATCTGGATACTTCGCTTAATTCTTCTCCCACCGGATACTTGCATACCTCTCCAGTTTTTGAAGGAGTCTGAAATCAGGGCGTAGCTTGGAAGCATCGTAATGGTCTTATCGAAGTTCATGACCTTGACCGTATTCAGTGTAATATCAATGACATCACCATTTGCATCATACTTAGGCATTTCAATCCAGTCTCCGACCCGAACCATATCATTGGATGATAACTGGACACCTGCGACAAGACCTAGTATAGAGTCCTTAAAGACCAGCATCAGAACAGCTGATAAGGCACCAAGTCCGCTAAGAATAATTACAGGGTTCTGACCGATAAGGGCTGAGATCACCACAATCGTACCGATAATGTACAAGAAGATCTTTGTCACCTGTATATATCCTTTAATCGGTCTGATCTTGGAAACCTCAAATGTACGATAAATAGCTTCAACAGCATTAAGTAACGCACTAAACACCGTAATCGTTACGATAATGATGTAAGTTACGGCCAATTTTTGAATCACAATTTGATAGAACGGAAAAATAGAGGCCGAAGAATAGATGATAATTGCTGGGACAAGATGTGAAAGCTTATGAAATACTCGTTTCTCCAAAATAATATTGTCCCACGTATACCGGTTATTATTGATGATATGCGTAATCGACTTCAGTACAATTTTCTTGGTGATAAAGTTAGCTAATATGCAGATCAAAGCTATAAAAACAGCCATGATCAGATTTGATAGAACACCCGTTAAAGATTCGTTTAGTCCATAGCCATCTAGTTGATTTTTGATAAAATCCATCATTTCCTCCTAACGATGTGTGGATTAGCCTAGATTATAGAGTAGTTTTAATGCTTGCGCAAATATGAACGATATTCGTATACCCAAGCAGCTAAGTAATTTTTAAGAAAACTTTGCACACAAAAAAAGACCCAGCTTTCGCTGGATCTTTCTAGCTATGTTTGATGACATGCGACTGTGTTACTGTCCAATAATTCATAAAGCTTCTATTATAATAGGGCTTGAATTTAATAATCGTTATGTTTATTCGTTAGGGTAATCCTGCGGATGTTTCCCCTTTAAACTTCTTCATGATTCCTGCGTGCAGATTATTCTGATAGGCTACCGCTCCAAGAACTACAACGACGCCCAGAATCTGAATAACAGACGGTATTTCACTAAATAGAATAATAGAGATGATAGCAACCGTAGAAATTGGGCTTAGCAACAGGAGTCCCGCAACAATAGTCGAATTCAACCGAACGGAACCATACTGAACAAATGTCCATGCGATAGCTTGTCCTACGATACCTAACACAAGCATCCATACCCAGTTCATTGCAGTGATTGGATCACCGAGGGTCGTTTCTGGATTCATTGGAAGTGCACCATTGACCATAACCCCATGAGTCAGATCAAAACCGCGATCGGAGAAAAAGGTCATAAAAATCACAGGAGCCACTAGCTGAGCAGCTGTCGCCCATGCCATAGGCTGGACAATCTGACCCATATTCACTTTAGTTGCCTTACGGCTCGTATAGAGGTAAATCCCGTAACACACCCCGGATACCATACCAGCAATCGTTCCAAGAATAGCAATATTCATACCATAGATCGTGGCTGGCCCTTCCGAAGTCCCACCTCCATCAAACACACCACCAGACATGACAACACCTAATATCATGATCGGAGCAATAATGAAATAAGTTTTAGGAATTCTTTCCCGGTCAAATAAAAATGCAAGAGCCGGCAAAATAATAATCTGAAGATTCAGCAAAATCGAGGCAATACCCGATCCGACGTAGAAAATGGAATAGTTCCATGCTGTGAAGTCAATTCCGAGAAACAATCCTGCAAGAATTGAAAGAAGAATACCCTTTTTGTTGAGCGCACCGATCTTCTTCACTTCTCTAAAGGCAAATGGGAGCAATGCCAAAAGCCCGATCGAACAGCGAAGTATCGCTGATGTTGCTGGTTCGAAGTTCGATAGTTTTACCCAAGGGGCAGTAAATGCGAGTGCAGCGATACCGATCAAGAGGAGCACATAGGCCCGAGCATTGGATGCTCCGCGCTGTCCCACCTGAACATTATTTTGAATACTACTACTAACCAAATCTTTCACTCCCAATATATTTTAGATTGTATAGGCATTTACGCAAGATCATGCCAAGTAGGAGGCAAGCTCATCCCATGTGTTATTCATTTCTTGTTTTAATAACACCAAGTCTGACGCCAGCCATCTGACATTCACTGCTTTTCCTTCAAGCAGCGCGGCACTTGCCTGAATATGTTCAAACCGCTGAAGTTTTTCATTTAATTCTCGGATGTCCATTTGCTGTAGCTTAGGAGACACACACCACAATGATCCGATATATAAATGCTCTTCTAGCAAACCTAGTTGTCCAAGATTCATGTGGTCAGGAGAAAATAAGAGGGCATCATAAATCAAACAGTCCTCATCCATCCACACTTGAAAATTTGTTTTTACATCATGATATTGAAATTGCTCTCCCCGCTTATCACGGCCTGGAGATAGAATTTCACCCCACAGAAGCGCAGCATCCTGTGCCATATGAACAACCGTTTTCCCACTAAATTTTGCACTTTCAAACGGGATAACTGCTTCTGTTTTCCATGCAAGACTAGCACCTGTGCCGATCGTCACGTCAATATTCTGCGTACTCCATATTCCGTTATATGAAGGATAGATTTTGGTTGCAGATTGTGGAATAAGACAGACATGTGCTCCTTCTTGGACATCGATTTTAAATTGGTTTTGGTCCCCTGCCAGAAGACCACCTGAGGTTTCAACCATATATACCGTTGCCTCAGATGGCTTAGCAGGATTAAGATACATGGCTCTGCTCGCTCTAAGCGGGGGAGTCTGGTAACAATTCATCATGATTGTTTTGTTCCCGCGATGGTTAAACGTTAATGACAAAGATCCATTGTGATGCAGTCGTTTATTTGAACTGTTTTGCAGACTCATCCGATATCACTTCCAGTAATAAATCAGATTTAATCCAGGAAACGACTTCTTCAAGGCCTTTTTTCGTTTTAATGTCTGCAAAAACAAACGGTCTTTCGCCTCTAGACTTCTTCGTATCACTCTTCATTCTGTCAAGATCTACGCCAACGTAAGGAGCAAGATCCGTTTTATTAACGATAAGTAAATCGGAACGGGTAACACCAGGGCCACCTTTTCTCGGAATATCTCCACCTTCGGCAACATCAATTACATAGATAAATGCATCCACTAATTCAGGACTGAAGGTTGCCGATAGATTGTCGCCGCCGCTTTCTAGCAGGATAATATCCAAGTTCTCAAATCGCTGTTTCAATTCATCAATGGCTTCAAAATTCATTGACGCGTCCTCACGTATTGCGGTATGAGGGCATCCACCCGTCTCAACACCGATAATGCGATCGGGTTCAAGAACCTTCTCGTTGATCAAAAAGTCAGCGTCTTCTCTCGTGTAAATATCATTGGTAATAACAGCGATATTATATTGATCTTTCAGTGCTTCTGAAAGGATTTTGACAAGCGTTGTCTTACCGGAACCAACGGGTCCACCAATGCCAAGGTGTATTGTTCTCATATTCACAATCTCCTCGTCTATACATGATTTAAAATCTCAATTCGGTCTATTTATGCCTACAAAATTTAAAAGTCACTCATTTGGATACGCTGAGAGAATCCAGTATAATCATCTTAGGACCTCATTTAAGGGGCCACTTCTTCTCATCTGGGTGCAACCATATGAAAAGAAGTGTATCCCGGTATCATGAAATGATATTAGCTAGATATGAGTCCGTTACGTATCAAGGTACGTTGTTGACTGGTGAAGGGGATTTGAAGGACCTTCACCTCAACAATGACCTGCTGTGCACCTTGACATATCCGTGCGTATCATGAAATAAACAAACGTGAATGAAGAAATTCGTGTTTCATGGATGCAATCTCAAGCCCAATAGAATTGTTATCGAGATCGTCCAAGTCCAGCGTCATCACTCGCCTTGCCGTTTCTTGTATGACAGGCAGTAAGGAAAAGGTCGTTTTGACTCCGCTCATCTGCCCTAAAGGAACCGCACGGACAGCGTTTTGAACAAGCGCTGTTATGGATGAATAGAGAAATGTTTCAACCGCCATCTTCAGATCCACACCTAAAGTTGCCGTATATATGCCGTATATCACGGGATAATGTCCCTTGATTTTCTTGCTCTTTAATTGTTCATACCAGAACCTAAGCAGCTCTTCTTCGTGTAATGGGTATACCATATGTAGAAATTGCCTACCCATCATCGCACTACCCTTCCTTGTCTCGGGAGATAACTTGATGGCATGACATATCTTTTCGAGGTGGATAAGCCCTTGTTTGTCGAACTTTCCTGCTAGTTCATAGGCTTCCTTAACAAGGATCGCATCCGTTGAAGCAAGGTTATGACGAACATACATTTCACAAAATTCTCTTAAATCATCTTCATTACGAATGAGATTCTCCTGAATATAGGTTTCCATGCCAAAGGAATGCGCAAAACTACCGGTTGGAAACGCGGAATCATGGATTTGAATAAGATGAAGGAACCACGGATTAGTGTTGATGTCCCTTATATTTGAAGGGCTCTTTGAACCTCCGCTCTGATTGTTCATAGGTAACCCCCACTTCATCCATTAATTTCTCAAGCGTATGATCATAACGGACCAGAATTTCATTATCCTCGATAATACAAGGCGTGTGACGGTTACCTATTTCAAAAGCTGCCTTCCCCATTTCCTTCATCGTCTTCGGCTTGATGACATACACCTTCTCCAGCTTTGTACGAATGGCAATCAAGGTATCCTCATCTTCATACAGTACATCTCCATAATGCAGGTGGCCGCCATTATCGAGTGATATAGAGACATCGGTACCGCCTTCTGTTTGTTTGCGCAAGATTCTCTTATTGAGCTCTTCCCATTCCAACTCAATCCAATCAATCTTTTTATTAGAAGACGTATAATCCTTGAGATTTCCTTTTGTCGTTGTAATAACCATCCTTTTGCCCTCCTTTAACTTCGTGCAATAGTACCTAATCCGAATCTCTTTCCGTGCACTTGAACCTTTCTTCTAGAACAAGAAATATTTTTGAGCCATAGCGAGCTTCTCAAACGGTTCACACGTAATAAGTTCTCCATCCACCTTAACTTCGTACGTCTCTGGATTGATGTCGATATCCGGCGTCGCGTCATTCCACTTCATATCCTTCTTGCCAATATTGCGGCAATTTTTCACAGCCCCAATCCGTCGCTTCAAGCCAAGCTTATCTGGCACTCCTTGCTGAATCGCTCTCTTCGACATAAAGGTAATGTTGGCGCTAGAAATCGCACTTCCGTAAGCGGCAAACATACGACGATACATCACTGGCTGTGGTGTCGGAATCGATGCACCTGGGTCACCAAGCTGCGCAGAAACAATGAATCCACCTTTAATGACTCGATCGGCTTTCACGGCAAAGAATTTCGGCTCCCACAGAACAAGATCGGCAAATTTCCCTTCTTCGATGGAACCAATTTCATGCGAAATTCCCTGTGCAATCGCTGGATTAATTGTATATTTTGCTACATACCGCTTAGCACGAATATTATCGGATCCGTTCTTCTCTTCAGGCAGTGCACCACGTTGTTTTTTCATCTTGTCTGCCGTTTGCCATGTGCGAAGGACCATTTCCCCAGCCCGCCCCATCGCAAGAGCATCCGTAGACATGATACTGATTACGCCCAGATCATGAAGAATATCTTCAGCCGCAATCGTTTCCGGACGAATCCTTGAATCCGCGAACGCAACGTCTTCAGGTATGTTGTGCTTAAGGTGGTGACAGACCATCAGCATATCCAGATGCTCGTCAATCGTGTTTACTGTAAACGGCCTTGTTGGATTCGTTGATGAAGGCAATACATTCGGCTGACCAGCCATCTTCATAATATCTGGAGCATGTCCGCCTCCAGCACCTTCGACGTGGAAAGAGTGAATGACCCGGCCATTAATGGCACGAAGTGTATCTTCAAGAAATCCTGCTTCGTTCAGTGTGTCCGAGTGGATAGCAACTTGCACATCAGCTTCGTCTGCTACTGTCAGACTGCGATCGATCGATGTTGGTGTTGCTCCCCAGTCTTCGTGAATTTTTAGACCGACTGCACCCGCATCGATTTGTTCGATGAGAGGAGCGAGAGACGAAGCGTGGCCTTTTCCTAGAAATCCAACGTTAATTGGAAAGCCTTCCGCTGCTTTTAACATCATTTCTATATTCCATGCACCTGGAGTGACGGTTGTCGCTTTAGATCCTTCCGCTGGTCCAGTCCCACCGCCGAACAAGGTTGTTACCCCATTAGCGAGAGCCACGTCAATCTGATCCGGATTGATAAAATGTACGTGGGTATCAATTCCGCCAGCCGTAACAATTTTGCCCTCGGCAGCAATGACTTCTGTAGCTGCGCCAACGATCATATTCGGAGTAACTCCATCCATAATGTCTGGGTTACCGCCTTTACCGATGCCGACGATATAACCATCTTTCACACCGATATCTGCCTTATAAATTCCTGAGTAATCAAGAATAAGTGCATTTGTAATGAGAAGATCAAGGACATTCTCAGTCCGAGTGTTCGTACCATTCTGGCCCATACCTTCACGAATGACCTTCCCGCCACCGAACATCGACTCTTCTCCGTAAACGGTGTAGTCCTTCTCGACTTCAACCCATAGATCCGTATCCGCGAGGCGAACTTTATCGCCAACCGTTGGACCGTAATTGGCAGCATATTGCTGTCTACTGTATTTCAACGTCTATTCAACTCCTTTATATCCTAATTCCTTAGCTCTATTTAGAATCTCTTGCCTGTTGTTAACTGAACCGTTGGTTAAATCTGCAACCCCATAGACACGACGAGCACCACCGATTTCGGTTAACTCAATTTCCTTCTCTTCACCTGGCTCAAATCGAACAGCAGTACCTGCTGGAATATTCAGCCTCATGCCGATACCTTCTTCACGTTCGAATGATAGCTCGCGGTTCACTTCCACGAAGTGAATATGTGAGCCTACCTGAATCGGTCGATCCCCGGTATTGGCTACACGAATCTTAATTTTCATGCGGCCTGCGTTAATCTCTATAGGTTCTTCTGCTAAGCGGTATTCACCGGGTACGATATAATCATTTGCTACAGCTTGATCACTCATTTGTTCTATCCCCCTTTTTAATTTCCCCTGGTTTTAGATGCTATTTCTTAACAAGATATTTTGTTAACGCTTTCAAACCCTCATGCTATTCTTCACGAAATCGGGTTGTGGACTGTTACGAGTTTAGTTCCATCTGGAAAAGTCGCTTCTGCCTGAATATCTGCAATCATTTCCGGAACCCCGTCCATAACATCCTCTCTTGTTAATACGTGTTTCCCTTCTTCCATCAGCTTAGCTACCGTCTTTCCTTCTCTTGCCCCTTCAAAAATAAAACTAGTAATAACAGCAACTGCTTCGGGGTAATTCAACTTAAGGCCTTTCGCTTTTCGTTTCCATGCTAATTCACTCGCTAGAAAAATGAGTAGTTTTTCTTTCTCAACTGGATTCAAATGCACTCTCTTCACCTCTTTCCTATGGATTACTTGACTTCATAAAATGGTTATATTCACCATATGGTTACTGATTCTACAACGTAAATTTATTGCAAGCTGTGACTAACTTCTCATAACTAGGAACGAGTACTCATCTGACGATGGTAATCACGATGAAACTGGATGGAACAAAATGGACTTTTTAGTTTGACTATGTAATTTTTTGTATAACAAAAAAGCTAGACCTTTTGGTGGACTAGCTCTCCAATTCGATGCAACAAAAGTAATAAATATAGGTGCATTTCTTCAACTCATACTTGCTCTATCGGGGCCACTATAAATTTCCCATATTCCACCCCTTTTAAACTAGTCATTTTGTTGCTCAGAACCTTGATATCTCTCGCTTTTCCTTTCACGATGATCAGTTCAAGACAGCTCGATTTATCTAGATGAAAATGGGTGGTAGCCAATATGTTATCATGCATATCATGCTGAATATTGGTCAGCTCTTCAAGCAGATTTCTCTGGTGATGGTTGTAAAATAAAAGGATACTCCCCGCTACGGTTTGATCCTCCATTTCCCATGACTGCTGAATAAGCGCATCTCGTATAAGATCTCGTACAGCTTCAGAACGATTGGTATATCCTTTCTGTGTCACTAGATAATCAAACTTTCGAAGCAAATGCCCCTCCATTGAAACACCAAATCTCTTTAATGACGAATCATCCACTGCACCCTACCTCCTTCTTTACAACTTCGTAAATCGAAATATATAACTATTCTCATAAGCTACTGTCATCTCATCATGCAGGCTCTTGAAATATTTCTCACTGCTAGAAACTGAAATATAATCAGACGGCACTCTTCGCTTAAGCTCTACTCCAAATCCCTCATGACTAAAGGCTGAAGCAATATCGTCAAGGGTATGCATATTGGCCTTTAAGTGACTGTACTTTTCAATCTCTTCTCTGTAAAATTCCCCGCTGGGGTTAGACGTTAGATCCATGTAGGTTACATAATAAACTCCGCCAGGCTTTAGCGCTTTGCTCAATTTCCATGCATGGGTTTTTAAGTCATAGATCAAATAAATGACCGACAAGCAAAAAGCAAGATCGAACCTACCTTCAAACTGTTCCGGTGACCCCGATACGATATAATCAATCGGTAAATTCCCTTTTCTTTCATCGGCTATCTCTATGGATTTCTGTCCTAAATCGATGCCTACCGCGTCCTTATACGGTTTAACTTGGTGAAGAAGTCTTAAGAATCCACCTCGATTACAGCCGAAATCCAGAACGGAATATTCCGATAAATTCTCTTCTTTCAAGGTTGAAATGAGCTGCATCCAGCCCTCTTTATGTCCTTCCTCCATTAGGGATTCGCCAGCTTCATTATTCCACCATACCTCATAGCTATGTTCCGTTTCTAACATGTTTGTCCACTCCTTACGATCCGTTGTTGTACATTCGTTTCAAGGAAAGGCTCTTGCATTTCACCCTTTGATGGAGTTGGTCCCGCTTTATTTCGATCTCTCGGGTGACTGGGGAGAATAGATGCCAGGAGCTGCTTAGATACAGGGTGTTTCATAGAAGAAAGTGGGTCCTTACAGCTGATTGTCTCGACAAGTTGACCTTTGCTCATAACGGCCAATTGATCTGAGATAGAGCGAACCGCCATAATATCGTGCGAAATAAATAGGTATGACAACAAATACCGCTCTTTCAACTCATCTAGCAGTTTCAAGATTTGATGCTGGATAAGTACATCAAGACTGCTGACTGCCTCATCCAGCACGATCAACTTGGGCTTTAATGCAATGGCTCGTGCAATACTTATTCTTTGTAGTTGCCCACCACTGAATTGATGAGGATACTTTTTTATATCCTCTGGATGTAATCCAACCGACACCAATAATTCTTGTACCGTTCTCTTCTCTTCGCGGGCGCTTAATTTCTCGAAATTTCTTAGAGGCTCTCTTATCGATTCATAAATAGGCCATCTAGGATTTAATGAACTATAACAATCTTGGAATACGGTTTGGATTTTTCTACGAACAACTAAACGCTCTTTCTTGCTCATGGTCACCAGGTCTTTTCCTTCGAACCGGATTTCTCCTTGATCTGGTTTCTCAAGACCAAGGATCATCTTTCCCAGTGTACTTTTACCGGAACCGCTCTCTCCAACCAGACCCAGGCACATCCCTTGGTCTAAGGTTAGGCATATGTTGTCCGCCACCTTTAGCTTTTTGTTGTTAAACATGCTTCCCGCACCCAGGGTATAACTTTTGTTCACATTTAATAATTCAAGCATATGCTCACCTCTACCTAACTTCCGGCTGTTCATATTCAGGTATAGCTGTCCCCATTCCAGGTCTTGCTTCTAGCAACATACGGGTATACGGATGCTCTGGTTGGTCGAATAGCTTAGCTACTGGGGCTTTTTCTACAACACTCCCATTGTTCATGACCATCACTTCATCTGCCATGTATGCAATGACGCCAAGATCATGGGAAACAAGCAGCATTGCTGTATTCTGTTCCTGACACAATAGATACATTTGTTCTAGCAGTTTCACCTGATGTACACTGTCCAAGGCCGTAGTCGGCTCGTCGGCGATTAATACAGCTGGCTGTAAAGACATCGCTATCGCAATCATCACTCTCTGGAGCATCCCACCGCTCAATTGAAACGGATATTGATCCATTATTTTTGCGGGATGAGGAAGACCTGTTTTGGCGAGATATGTCACGGCCATTTCATGAGCTTCTACACGTGAGAATGAACCATGTGCTCGAAGGGTTTCTATAAAATGATTACCAATCGTGATTGTAGGATTGAAGGCACTCATCGGATTTTGCATAATGACTGCAAGCTCTTTACCGCGCATACTTCTCATTTGATTGGCATTTAATTGAAGTAGATTTCTACTCCCCAGATGTATCGATCCTTGCTCTATGATTGCTGACTCTTGGAGCAGGCCCATAATTGCAAGACAAGTCATGGTTTTACCACTTCCGCTGGCTCCAACGAGACCTAATACTTCTCCTTTTTTCAGTTGAAAGCTGACATCGTTCACAATCTTCTTCATTCCTTGTAGCGTGGAAACACGAATATGCAAGTGCTCGACATTTAAAACGATGGGATTGTTCATTTACTTAACCTCAATTCTTTCTTGGCGAGGGTCTAACGCATCCCTCAAAGCATCTCCGATAAAATTAAAAGCCATGACGACCAGCATAATACATACACCCGGATATAGCATTAGCAACGGACTGCTCTTCAAGAATTGCTTACTGTCATTTAGCATGGCCCCCCATTCCGGTATAGGCGGCTGAATGCCTAGCCCCAAAAATGAAAGACCCGAAATACTTAAAATGATGCTCCCTAAGTTTAAAGTGGCCAGTACAATGGTTGGAGGTAATATGGTAGGGATAATATGAAATAAAATGATTTTATAAGTTGGCGTTCCAGCAATTTTGGCTGCTAAAATAAAGTTCTGCTGCTTAGCTGTAATAACCATGCCTCGGATCCAGCGCGCGTACCAAACCCAGTAAGACATCACCATAGCAAAAATAACATTGCCCATGCCCGGCCCAAGGATACCTAGCATAGCGAGTGACAGAATCAGACTGGGAAATGCCATGAATAGATCACAAAAACGCATAAAAATACGATCTATAACGCCGCCGATATAACCCGAACACGTTCCAACAACTACGCTGATTAAAATAATCAACAGCATCACGATAAATGAGATCCCGAGCGAAATTTGTGTACCATAGATCAAGCGGGATAAAATATCTCTTCCTAAGTGATCTGTACCAAGCAGATATGTAGATGAAGGCCCTTCTAGCTTATGCTCAAGACTAACGAAATTGGGATCATGTGGCGCAAGCCACGGTGCGAAGACGGCTAGAACAAGCATGAGGACAAGCATAAGGCAGCTGATCCCTGTTAGTTTATTGCTTACCAGCTTTTTGAACACTACGGCATCCATACTAGTACACTCCTCTCTTGCGTACCCTCGGATCAATAACCGCATGAAAAATATCAATTAATAAATTGCAAATAATAATAATCGTTGTAACAAGCACCACATAACATAAAATTACCGGGTAGTCCCTAGCAGACAAAGCATTGACGAAATAACGTCCCATGCCTGGCCATGCAAATACATTTTCCACAATAATTGAACCGCTTAATTTATGACCGATATGCATACCCATTGTTGTAATCAGGGGGGTAATTGCATTCTTCAGCACATGCTTTCCGATAATGAGTTTCTCTCGAACCCCTCTTGCTCTGGCATAAAGAACATAGGGTTGATGCAATTCGTCCATCGTACTGCCTCGGAGCATCCGTGTGTACACGGCTACGGATGCCAAGGCAAGGGTGAGGGAAGGTAGAATAAGATGCAGTATACTTCCCCTCCCCGATACAGGAAAATAGCCCAACTTTAATGAAAAAATGTAAATAAGCAAAAATCCTAGACAAAAACTAGGTGTAGCCGCTCCGATAAATGAGAGTGTCCTGCTAAAGTGATCGAACATTCGATCTTTATACAGTGCTGAGAAGATGCCGATCGGCAGACTGATAATAAATGCAAGAGCAATTGATGAGAATGTAAGCTCTAGTGTTGCCGGGAGGTAATTTAAAATCTCATCCCACACAGGCTTATTACTTATATAAGAATTGCCAAAGTCTAGTCTGAGAACACCGCTTAACCAATTCACATATTGAATAAATAGCGGTTGATCTAATCCGAGTTCTGTCCGGACAAGCTGAATTGCATCATCGGTGATAGGGATTTTGGATAACCTTAAATACGCTTCAGCTGGATCGACGGGCAAGAGACGAACAAGCAGGAATGTAATCATAGAAACGCCCAATAGAATGGGTATGATGCTGAGCACTCGCTTTACAATAAACCTGACCATCCCACATTAACTCCTATTCCTTGTCCATTTTCTCAAAGGGGATCTCACTATTCATTTGTCCAAACTGAAGACCTTTAATGTTCTGATGATAGACCGTTAAGTTCGTACCATACGATATTGGGAGATACACAGCCTGCTCATGAAGTGTAGTGAGAATATAGGTGTATAGCTCTTGCCGTGTTTCCTCGTCTGTACTTAGTAGTGCCTCCTCAATTTTCTCGTCAAGTTCCTTTTTCATCGGTAATCCTACTTGTGCCTGATAGTCAGCATGTGAAGGTATTCGCATGGATGATACCATTGCATGAGGATCATACGGTATGCCGAATGTATCGCTGAAGATCATATCAAAATTACCATTTGTTTGACGCTGTCCGAATAATTGATTCTCTTCACCAATTAGTTTTACTTGAATCCCAATTTTCCTTAGGTCACCTTGCAGCACTTCCGCGATAGATTTATGTACATTGTTAGCACTATCAAAACTGAGCTCCAATTCCAGTACAGCTCCATCTTTCTCTCTAAACTCTTTCTTCGCAGGTAATACCCAACCCGCATCATTCAGCAATTGTTCCGCTTTACTCACATCGTATGTATAAGGCGTCAGATTCACGTTAGAATACGGAAAGTCGGCTGGAAATAGGGTGTCCGCAAGTTTATCCGTACCGTAAAACACATTGTCGATAACTGATTGTTTGTTGAAGGCGTGCTCAATAGCTTTTCTCACGTTTATATCTTGAAGGGGACCTTTACTTGAATTAATGGCTATGGATTTCGTAAAGAGAGGGGCAGAAATGGCTGTCTCGTACTTGCCTGTCTCCTTCAAATATTTAAATGAATCCAGGCTGATGCTCCCATCACCGTAGATCACATCAATTTCTTCATTTTCAAATGCCAGCACTCTGGATTCCCCATCAGGTATTACAGCGATGCGAATTTGATCTACCTTCGGTTTCTCTCCCCAATAGTTCTCATTAACACTAAATTCGGAGTATTCATTAATCTTGTAGTCCGTCAAGACCCAAGGTCCAGTTCCAATCGGTGCCTTAATCTCTTCCGAAGTATTGCCGCTTGCAGGAAATCCCGCCTCTCCCAAGAAACGAAGGGGTCTGATTAGGGCTAGCTCTTGAAGCATCGGATAGTAAGGATTATGTAAAGAGATGGTTACGCGGTATTCCCCATCTTTGGTTGCATCTTTGATCTGATTCACTAACTCTAGCCAGCTATGGCGCTTTTTATTAGCCAAAACCGCTTTGATGTTCTTAACCACAATGTCCGCATTAAAGTCAGAGCCATCAGAGAACTTAACATCTTGACGAAGAAAGAACGTATACTCCTTACCATCCTCTGAGATCTCCCACTTCTCAGCCAGATGAGGAACCACTTTCCCCTCAACATATTTAACAAGTGATTCATAGACCATATTTTGCGCGAACATTTGGTTTGGAGCATACATATGGGGATTGAGTGGGCCAATATCGTTAGCAGACGAGAATCGAATGATCTTTCCCTCGGCCTTAGAGCTGTTACTATTCTCTGCCGCCGATCCCGAAGGCGTTCCGTTACATGCAGTGACTAGAAGAGAAGATATAAGCATAATGATTAGCAGGTAAGTCAATTTAAATGAACGATTAGGCGGATTTGTCATGGATGTAACTCTCCTTAAAGTTTTAGATTTTGAGTTTTGATAAGACTTTCGTTTTTTTGCTTATTGGACAGGCCGGTTAGGCACTATAACGAACGAACAATCTGGAAATGCTCATCCTGCCAACTTATCCCAGTCTCTTGTCCATATGCACGGTTTCAAAGGAATCAAATGACTCCAGCTGGAATTGAAACCCTTGTTTCTCCCAAAAGGGTACTGCTCCTAGCAAAAATCGATGCGTATGCAAATACATCGTTTCATACCCTTTGGCACGAGCAATCGGAAGCAATCTTTTGACTAATTCCGTCCCCAGTCCTTGATGTCTTAGCTCCGGCTTGACATAGCATTTAACCAACTCTGCGGTAACCTTCGGTACGTATTTTCCTTTAATTTCAGGGATCCGATCATCATACGGAAGAAAAGCTGAGGTAGCTGCAATAGCCCCTTCTTTATCGAATGCGGCAAGAAAGGTCGCTGTATCTGATCGATAATAAGTCTCTTGAAATGCTGCCATATCCGGGGGAATGCGGTTCGGGTCAAGCATAGGAAACACTTCCCGTATAATCTCCAGTACGAAACGCATAACCGAGGTCAACTCATGGAGCTCAATCTCTCTTATTACATATGTATCTAGATGCTTACTCATCTTTACCTACCTTCTTTCGCTGTCTTATTCCCTCTGTCATGTGCTGAATAAATAACACGTTTCATTCGAAAAGTAACACGATTACACAAAAAGAAACGGCTTTACAAATAACCTCATTTAGCATAAAACAGCTCAACACCTAGGGATAATCACGGTAGCACATGTGCACCACACCCGTGTTACATCTCTACAAGAACGTAACACGAAAGATCATGGCTAAACCCATAAAGCGAAGACTTAAAAGAGCTTCGCCAGCATGTTAACTGAAACCGATTGCAAGCCAGTAGATTCGAACCTCCTTGTTCCTTTTTGCACAACCCTTTGTTGTGGTAATTATTTCTTATAATCCATTTACATAATATGAAAAACATCACAGGCAACATTTCAACGGGTATGGGTAACCAAGCAATACGACATATTTTAAAGTCATCCTATCTTATTAAACGTTTCTCCTTTTCCTATTCCAATATTTGTGCTTTAGTAAATATAGATTCCTAATCGCCATACTATAATACCTAGCTGAAGGAGATCTCTACCCCATGAAGCAACCCTTAAATATCATTCTGGATCGATGGAAAAGGACTGGGATTGTCACGATTGGTGGTCTACTCATCGGAGCTGGATTTGCCGATTGCCTGATTGCCTTGAAACAGCCCGATTTGAATCAAATCGCAAGAGGGTTAACCGTCTTTAGCGCGGGCCTAACCATATTAGTCATTATGGATACCTCCAAAACTCAAAAGAAGACCGAGCAAACCCAAGAAGAAACACAGCTTCGCCTGAAAAAAATAGAAGACAAACTAGATGCTATTCATCAATCTCAACACATAACGAATACGCAGTATCTTGAAATCAAAGAGCTGCTAGAGCAACAAACGAATTCATAGATTACATAAAAAAAGCAGCCTCCCGAAAGGAGAGGCTGCTTTTAAACTTATTATTCCCCGCGTCTACAACCTCCAATATTCCTTAAACAAGAGGGCTTCTAAAGCTCTCTATGGGCTGGTTGCATCGTCCCTTGCGTGGGTTGATCCGCATGATACTCGAAATATTGAGATTGAACAAGTTCATCGATGGGGGCTTCATCCTGCGGCATGGCTGACTGCTGATATGGCTCATCCACATACATGACTCTGCGCTGAATTTGCATAAGTCCATTCACAATACGAAGCGCGACCCAGAAAAGAATAAGTCCAACACCTACATACAGTAAATATTGCTGATTATATGTCCAATCGATATGGAAGTAGCTAAACAAGCTATTCTCTAGAATATCCAGCTGCATTTCATTCATCAAAATAATATGCACAACGGGAAGTGCAATAAATCCGAGTCCAAGTGAAAGGGCCGTTATCATAATCACAAAGAATACGATGCCCGTAACAAATCTTAGGAATACGAGAAGCAAATTTCGGATAAATAATCCTCCATCAAATCCTCTCACCATTTGCTTCAACCAATTTTGTCCGGTTTCCATTTGTCCCTTGTGTGTATAAGAAACAGGAGGAGTAGGTAGCCCTAAAATTTGTCTGATAATATTTTGTTCAAAATTCACAATCCCATTGAGCAGCTTAGCTACCCCAAAAAACAGCGGGATTCCGATAAGTACCGGAGTTAAGCCGATGGACAATGCAACTCCTGTAACCGCTACTGTAAAATAAATAATCCCTAACGGGAGAGCTAACAGTAAATAGAGGATCGTTGCATAGGTTTTTGAGTTAAACAGCACCCAATTCACCTTCCCTGACTGCGCCGCTGCAGTCGCTTCTGTTGCCTTCATATTCAAACACTCCCTTGGCTTCATCAATCACGCACTGAATTATAAGTCCATTATATCTGCGTTATTGAGTCGACATAACCGTCTGAGGAGGTATCTGATCCTAGACTTTAGACTAGGACTATTCCTAGAGATTTTTATGCACAAAACTATGTTGCTTATTAAACACAAAAAGACACCCTCTCGGGTGCCCTCATGAAAAGTAACACAGGTATCAAACCGTAGGCAGCAAAAACTCATCTTCCGTATCCGCTACCCACTGCCGCAAACGGTCGTTAAGGCGTTTACGCTCTTGGTTATAGAGCGAATTGTAAGCCATATTTACTTGCTCGTAAGGATCCTCATTCAGGTTGAACATCAACCATGGCGTATTCTCCAGACATACGTATTTCCAACCGTCCGTTGTGACGATTCCCCGCCACGGACGATCCACGCTGTGGCCATGACCTGTCGGTATGACGGACTGCAAGTAGGCGGAATCGGGCAATTCTGGAACGGATCCACCTAGTCGCAAAGCCGACAAGTCCGTACCCTGCATCCAATCCGGTTTAGTGATTCCACATAAGCCAAGCGTAGTTGGGGCAACATCGACATGGTTAAACGGGATGTTCGATACTCCTGTCTGGCGCCCATAGAACGACTGCTCCCCACTGATGATCATCGGTACACGGATAGATTCTTCCCACGGCGACATTTTGCGGAATTGGCCATGGGAACCGTGCATGTCCCCGTGGTCGCTGAAAAACATGACATGTGTATCCTCCGCAAGCCCATTCTCCCGCAGCGTTGTCATGATCTGTCCTATATTCCAGTCCCAATTTTCAATCATCCCATAATATCCAGCCAAATCCTTGCGAGCCTGTTCCTCAATGCGAGGGATCGACGGAACATTGGGCCTTAGTTTAATGCCGGCAGCGTTGTGCCTCCCGCGAAATGATTCCGGTGCAATGTATGGATCATGCGGCGGTTGAACCGATAATACGGCGAAAAAAGGCTGATCTTGTTCTTGTTCCCTCTGTTCGTCCCCTCGCTCCTGCAAGTATTTGACGAACAGTTTGGTCATCTCGTCCGTCTCGTAGCCGGGCAAGCGGTAATGGAAGGCATTAGCGCCTTCACCGCCATGAACCCAGCAATCCCACTGGCTGTTGTTATTTTCATACCCAACCCAGTGGCTGAATCCGCCCCGCCGCTCCGGAGGGATGATATGAAAGGCCGCTCTGCCATGTCGCTCTTTGAACCCGTCGAGATGCCACTTCCCAAAGTATGCTGTCTTGTATCCAGATTCGTTCATGACATGTGCTATTGTCAGTTGATCCGATGGAAGCCTATGTTCATGGCCGGGTACTGCAAGATGCGGATATTTCCCAGTTACTAGCGATCCCCGGCACGGGCAGCACAAGGGAGTCCCTGCTACCGCATTGGTAAAATGCACTCCGGAAGCTGCCAAGTTATCAATGTTTGGCGTATATACATTCGGATCTCCACTGCAGCCTAATGCCTGTCCGCGGTGCTGATCGCCGAAAATCCAGATAACGTTTGGACGCTTGACGCCTGTACTGCTATTTTGATTACTCATCTATAATGGCCCTCCTCTATTGGATGTCAATGTATAATGGGACTTAAAAAGCTTTGCTGCGGTCAAAAATTCGCATAACCAGCTTTCATCATATATCCCTAATATTCAGGTTTGTGCCTAACTCTACCATATCGATGAACATTCGGATGTACCCAAGGCGGGGATAAATGTTTCAAAAATACAGATGACCTCGCGACTTTCACCCGGAGAAATCACGATTAGAAGACATCAATAAGGGGGCATGCAAATGCTGCAGATGGAATTGAATAACCGAAGTTCCTTGGATAATCTATACATCAACATACGCTGGATGAAGGAATGGAGACGTTCTAGTCTTAAACATACGGGCGAAGGGCCCTTGCCCTATAATACGTTTTGGCTGGTGTTGTCAGGAAGCGCTACGATGCAGTTCAACAAGGACGTGTACGAGGTAAAAAAATACGATATTGTGGCGCTTCCCGCGCAATCTTATCATAAATGGATTTCCCTCGGGAGCGAAGGACCCTTTCATTATCTTTCGCTTGCTTGCGAGGCTAAAGTGGGTGCATTCGATCTGCTGCGGTTATACCGCTTCCCTAACCATACAACTCTTTCCGACCATCGCGATTACGAAGAGTTGGTCCGTCTTTGGTTCGAGCTCTCGGATAACTTTCAACGCCTACTTCATGGTCTCAATGAAAAGAATTTGAACTGCCCAGAGCGAGGAAAAACAAGAAACGAGGACTACCCTGTCTTTATTTTCGATACAAAGCAAACAAGTCAGTATCTTAAGATTCGTTCCTTAGGCAATCTGTGGGTCCATCTGTTATTTGAATCGTTACAGCATAAGCTGCCTGAACAGCCGGTGACTTACGATAATCGTGTCTATGATGTATGCGACTATATTAAGAAACATTTGCACGAGCGCCCGTCACTGACGGAACTTGCCAAGCTTGTTTCACTCAGCAAGGAGCATCTTCGTTTTTTGTTTCAGAAAGAGTTAGGTCTATCTCCGATGAAATACGTCACCCAGCTCCGTCTGCAGCTAGCTCAAGAGCTCTTACTGTTTACCTCCGATTCAATGAAGGAAATTTCAGACAGACTCGGATATGACGATCAGCATCATTTTACACGGGCGTTTCGCCGGGAGGAGGGAATCTCTCCCTCAGAATATCGCAAGAAGTATAAGGCGAGCTTTGAGTACCCGATTGAATTATAGAATAAGACGTTAAGAGAAGCATTGATTGCTGTTGAGAAGCAAGGAAAGTACACGGGGATTTTCAAATGTAGTGTACGTTGATATTTGCTAACGAATCGAGAAAAATTAGCGTTTCATTACACATAGCAAAAATCCACAACCTTAGGCGGTTGTGGATTTTAATATTGTATGTAATCGGGGAAGTCGAAGGCCTTTCTGAAGATAACGACAACACAAGCTTCTACGGGTGTAGTTACAGTTCTGATGTGATTTAAAGTTTTTCAAAAATTACGCATACACTCATTAAACTAAGATCATCTTATTTAAAAGTGTCTAAAAACCATTTTGCAAATGTTGATGTAGACTCGGTTTTTAAAATCTCTTTTATTTCTATCTCATCACGTAATGTATATCCTAATGAGAACATGTTATTTACCACTTCATTGGTTCTTCTGTTTTGTATGTAAACCCCAAAGGTTCCTTCACCAAATATCCTAACATTATCAAGTTCCATTTTTTCTCCGCTTCCTGTACTAACTACAAAATCGGAAGCATCAAAAGCAGGGTCAAGAGGTTGAAAGATTATTCCCACAGATTTTATTCCTTTATCCTTATCATAATCTACTTCGCCAATTTTATAATTAAATTTCACTTTCTCTATACTATCAATGCCGTATACAATTGTAACTGTATTTGTTAATATACTCCTTACATTTTCTTCCGTAGCCATATAGGTCCTAAAATTATTCGTGATAAAACTATACGCTGCCAAATTGATGAAAGCACTAACTAATATTCCCCATAAAATTCTATTCCAAAGTATTTCATCCAATAAAAATAGCAACCTATCTCTGTGTTTGCTCTTTTTATGAGTTTCTTTTCTCGATACATTTATGGCATCCACAGAATTCATTAACCCCTATCATCCTAAATTTTTACTATTTCAATGTACCACATAATAATATTCTCAAGGGCAGTCTCAGTACATATTAACCTTCCAGGCTTATAAATTTTTGATCTAAAGGAAGTTGTCACATCGAGAACAAAGAAGCACACAGCTAATTCCTTAACATTATCTCTCTTAAAACTATCAAGGTAAGCAAAATCTCTACTATACAATTGGTTATCCTTCTAAATGTAAAAAAAGACCGCCTGAAAAGGCGGTCTTTTTAGTGTTATGTATGGAGGCGAGGGGAGTCGAACCCCTGTCCGAAGATAACGACAACACAAGCTTCTACGGGTGTAGTTACAGTTTTGATGTCACCCGAGTAGCGCCCCGTAACCGGCTCTACTTTGGGTCAGCCTGATTGTCTTCTTCAGCACACCCCAGGCGGAGATGTGACAGCGTATCCCACTAAAGTTGGGCCCTCATCCCGGTACATGGGCGATACAGAGCGAGAGCACGCTCACAGGTTATTAAGCTGCGAAAGCGTAGTTGTTTTGTTGTTTGCCGTTTAATAGGCTTTAGCGTTGATGAAGTGGACGCGTCCCCACTACCCGCTACTCATGCCCGAACTATCCCCGTCGAATCCAAAAACGCCCCCTTAATATGAGAAACAGTATCTACCTTATAAGGTCAACTGTCTACTCAAAAGGGCTTCCGGATTAGATCAAAGACGATCAGCCATAGCAGATCGATCTATTCCGCATTCTTTCCCTCCAAGAAAGAATGACGAAGCTTAAAGCTTGTTTTCAATGATCTTAGTGATCTCTTATATCACTTAGTATATCACATTCTGCTGTACAGTGATATATATTTAACAGGGAAAGCAGCTAATTGCTGCCATCCACTGTGTATATCATTACACGATATGTCCAAGAATTAATCATCATGCCAAATTCATATTTCTCATATAAATCTCAGCTTATCTCGCAATCTTCTGCTTCTCACGAAGAGCACGCTGGATATCACGCTGTGCATCCCGCTTCGCAGCCGTATCACGCTTGTCGTACTGCTTCTTACCTTTACCAAGACCAAGCAGCAGCTTCGCGTAACCGTTACGAATGTATACCTTAAGTGGTACGATTGAATATCCATCCTGCTTGGATTGACCGAGCAGCTTGCGAATCTGTTCCTTATGCATCAAGAGCTTCCGGGTCCGCGTCGGATCTGTGGGATTATTCCGGTTCCCTTGTTCAAAAGGACTGATGTGCATGTTATGGATATGAATCTCGCCATTTCGAATCGTAGCAAACGCATCCCCGATATTCGCACGGCCATTACGTATGGACTTTATCTCCGTACCTGTCAGCACCATACCGGCTTCATACGTATCTTCGATGAAGTAATCATGGGAAGCTTTTTTGTTCTGGGCCAGAACCTTCCCGTCACTTTTCTTACCCATGGTCTCACTCCTTATCATCGTCATATCACTTCATTATTAATCAAAAGGACTTCCGGAAGACCGCCTCAAACAGCAATCATACCAGAAGTCCATTGTACCAACTGAATGGGTCAAAAGCAAGAAAGGACAGGCGGTTGCGCCGTTCTCACATGCGAGAAGGAGCGCGGGTTTAAGCAAGATCGATCATCCCGTAGGAGAATATGAAACCACTCGTACCCGCTTTCGTGCTCCCTATCTCTCTGACTTCAGGGTATTTGACACACTATACCTCTCATTTGCAGTCGGTATCCACGACCACATCACTTCAAGGGATATTCCCGTCAGTATTACTTACTTTTTCTTCTTCCGTACAAAAGCCGCTGTGCTGTTGCCGCCTTTTTTCTTCCGTTTGCGACCACCGTTACCGCTGCTCTCACCGCCAGCGCTTTGACCAGGAGTAGGTCCGTCACCGATGAAGATCCCGCTGCCCGTTGTCTTCTTCCGGCGTCCCTTGCCGCTTCCGCCGCTACGGGAGTTACGGTCAAACCCAAGATTGCCACCACTCTTCGAGCTATATCCACCTTTACCTGAGCCAAAAGCAAAGCTGCGCTTCTCTTCGCCACCAGCCGATTCAGGTGCTCTTACTTCACCCTTGTTGATCGCAATTCCTTGACTCGCTGAACCGGACTGGCCAGCAGCATCACCGCTGCGTTTACCACGCCCGCCACTTGTATGACCTGCGCTCTCATTACCACGCGCTGCTGGATCGCCAGTACCGCGCTTGCCCTTACTGCGTCTTGCACCATAGCTGCCGTTCTCGCCGCCGCCAGTAGCTGGTGCATCGCCGCCACGTTTACCGCGTCCGCCGCCTTTAGGGCCGGCACCTTTACCATTGCCGCCTTCACGATTACCACCAAAACCACCGCCGAAACCGCGGCCTCCGGCGCCTGATCCAGCTCCACCACGATTGCCACCACGGCCTCCGCGTGGCTTCATATCTACCATCTCGAAGTCGATGGTGTGCTCCGCCATGTTCACGTTCGCTACACGCACTTTCACCTCATCACCGATCCGGAACACCTTAGATGTCCGTTCACCAATCAGGGCCATGTGCTTCTCATCGAAGTGGTAGTAATCATCAGTAAGGCCACCCATACGGATCAAGCCTTCAACCGTGTTCTCCAGCTCAATAAACATCCCGAAGCTTGTTACGCTGCTGATAATACCTTCGAATTCTTCGCCGACTTTATCCAGCATATACTCCGCTTTCTTAAGAGCTTCCGTATCACGCTCAGCATCGACTGCAACACGTTCCCGCTCGGATGATTGCTGTGCAACATCCGGCATTCTCTCTGCCAGATACTCCTGACGCTTCTCTGACAATATATTGTTGTTCTCAATAACTTCCCGAATAACCCGGTGTATAACAAGGTCCGGGTACCGGCGGATCGGGGATGTAAAGTGAGAATAATACTCTGCTGCAAGTCCGAAGTGGCCCGTGCTTTCTGCATCGTATTTCGCCTGCTTCATCGAGCGAAGCATCATCGTGCTAAGTACGGTCTGCTCCTTCGTACCTTGGATGTCTTCAAGCAAGCTTTGAAGTGCACGCGGGTGAATCGAGTTGCCCCGTCCTTTGACGTGATGACCGAAATTCGCAGCAAATGCCATAAAGTTCTGCAGTTTCTCTTGATCCGGATCTTCGTGAATCCGGTAAATAAACGGCACTTTCAGCCAGTGGAAGTGCTCTGCCACGGTCTCATTCGCCGCAAGCATGAATTCCTCTATGATTTGCTCTGCAATAGAGCGTTCTCTTTTGACAATGTCTACAGCCTTACCGTTCTCATCTACAATGACCTTGGATTCCACAAAATCGAAATCCACCGCTCCGCGCTGCATCCGGCGATTCCGAAGCTTGAGTGCCAGCTCACGCATCAGTCTAAAATCATCAACGAGATCACTATAGCGCTCGATTAATTCTGGATCTTCGTCGATCAAAATTTTACGGACATTATTGTAGGTCATCCGTTCTTTCGTGCGAATCACGCTTGTGAACACATCATGCTTCACAACTTTCATCTGCTCATCGAACTCCATCTCACAGGACAATGTAAGACGGTCCACCTGAGGATTCAAGCTGCAAATCCCGTTCGAGAGCCGGTGTGGCAGCATCGGAATAACCCGATCTACCAGGTACACACTACAACCCCTGTTATAGGCTTCAATATCCAGTGGCGAACCCTCGCGTACGTAGTAGCCTACATCTGCGATGTGTACGCCAAGCTTATAGTGACCGTTAGCCAAACGCTCTACATTAACCGCATCATCAAGATCCTTGGCATCCTCGCCATCAATTGTAACGATATTCAGTCCGCGTAGATCCCGGCGGCCTTGCTGTGCGATCTCTTCCTCCGTAATGGAGTCCGGTGCATTATCCGCCGCAGCCAGCACATCCTCTGGGAATCCTTCAGGCAGTTGATGCTTCCGAATAATGGACAGAATATCGATACCCGGATCATCTTTATGTCCAAGAATCTCAATAATCTCACCCTCAGCAGCGGCGCGTCCTTCTGGATAGCTCACCAGCTTCACAACAACCTTCACGCCGTCTACTGCACCATTTATCGCATGCTTGGGTACAAAAATATCCCGATTAATCCGCTTATCATCCGGTAGAACGAAGCCATACGCCTCATGATTCTGGAACACGCCAACCACTTGGGTAACCGCGCGTGTCACAATGCGAACCACCTCACCCTCCAGCTTGCCACCAGCGACGCTCTTCGAATGAACACGTGCCAGCACGATATCGCCATTCATAGCGCTTTTCAGGTCATTCGCATGGATATATACATCGGGATGCTCGCGATCATCCGGAATGAGGAAGGCAAAGCCCTTCGCATGAACTTGAAGTCTTCCACGCAGAAAATCAAGCCGCTCTGGCACACCATAGCGCTGGTTACTAGTCAGCAGGATCTTTCCAGATTCCTCTAATTCGTTTAATAGCTTTAAAAATTCACGAAATTCTTGTGCATCATTAATTCCAAAATGCTTCTCTAATTCCTGATACGTCATCGGTTTATAATCGGTTTCCCGCATTAAATCCAATATGTTTTCTTCTGTTATCATCATTATCACCTCGAGGGAACGTGCAAACCTGTTCGTCTAAAATACAAATGTCGTCCAATGTTTACCTACTTATTACTCATACCCTAGTATACACGAAATTAATCCCGGGTATCCTTAGCATCATATCCTATGTATATGAGAAAAAAATAAAAAAACCTCCGCTCTTCCATAGATGAAAAAGCGAAGGTTATGTTTGTGAGTTATTTCAAAACGGCTACGACAATGGCTAGAATGAAAAATGCCGCTGCAACACCAACCGTTACACGTTGCAACACGAGCTCCATACCGCGGGCTTTCGTTTTACCGAAAAGATGTTCCGCACCGCCGGAGATGGCACCGGAAAGACCTGCACTTTTCCCTTTCTGCAGAAGAACAATTGCAATCAACGCGATCGAGAAAATAACAAGCAGCACCTCAAAAAACATTCCCATTACTTCCACCTCCTAAACGAGTAGACATCTAAATTTATTACAATAAGTATACTTACATCTTCACATATAAAAACAGCATTCTTATTGTAGCATAGCTACAAAGGATTGACAAGACAGACATGGTGATTTTAGGAAGTTCACTACTAGTAGTATCACTTCCCCTGACAACGCAAAAAAGTGGCCTCCCTCTTCATCAATGAAGAATGGCAGACCACGGATGTTACCTGCTATAAACCTGCATACGAGGGTGCATAACCTGACGCTATTTGACCCGAAAAGATCCCGTGCTGATCGCCACCAGCTCCCCATTCTCATGTGAAATCCGAGATTCCACTGTAACCGAGCGCCGTGTACGATGGATGATACTTGCCTTCACTGTCAGCTTCCCTTCTCTTGCCGGAGTTAGAAAGTGAACGTTCAAATTACTCGTTACCGTCCGATCCCCAGGGCGCTCTAACATGACTGCGATCCCCATCGCATTATCCATCAGCGAGGACAGGACACCACCATGAACAATGCCCATCATATTCATATGATGCGGCTCTGCATCCAGTGTAACAACCACTTCCTCCTCACTTGCAGACTCCATCTGACAGCCCAGGTATCCCCAGAAGGTTGGCTCTGCAGCCTTGCTCATCGCTTGTATATATGCCTCACGTTCCTCTTCATTCGGTTTCGGATACATGCTTGGTCCGGTATCGGCATGATTCATAAAGACAGTACCTCCCTTCTTCGTGTTTTCGTTAACTATTCATTGATTAACCAAAATACTTCTTATTCATGCGGACGAGCGGACGATTCGCCTCTGTCATGATGCGCTATGCTCCGTTATTTCCCCTCATCCTCCTCTTCAATTAACTTTCTCCGCAGAACCTTCCCAATCATCGTCTTAGGCAGTGAATCCCGGAATACATACTGGCGTGGTACCTTGTAGGCTGCTAGCTGGCTGCGGCAATATTTCTCTAGATCCTCAGGATCGGACTTCGCGTCATCCTTCAGCACAATGAACGCTTTGACCGTCTCCCCGCGATATTCGTCCCGTGTGCCAATGACAACAGCCTCTTTCACAGACGGATGTTCATATAGTACCTCTTCGATTTCGCGCGGATATATATTGTAACCACTGGCAATGATCATATCCTTCTTCCGGTCGATGATACGAAAGTACCCTTCCTCATCCATCGTCGCCATATCACCCGTGAATAGCCAGCCATTGCGAATTGTATCAAATGTATCTTCTGGGCGGTTCCAGTAACCTTTCATCACCTGTGGACCCTTAACTACCAATTCTCCAGGCTCGCCAATCGGCACCTCTTCCCCCGTGTCTGGATTCACCACCATCGCCTCCGTATCTGGCATCGGCAGCCCGATCGTACCCAACTTGCGTCTTTCCCAGATTGGATTCACATGTGTCACAGGAGATGCCTCTGTCAGGCCGTAGCCCTCGATCAGACGTCCTTTTGTTAACTCCTCAAATTTATCCTGCACCTCTGCTGGTAACCCTGACGAACCACTGATACATGCATTTATGGAAGATAGATCATACTCCAAAATACGTGGATGATTAATGAGTGCTATATACATTGTTGGGGCACCGGGGAATAGGGTCGGTTTTCTTTTTCGGATCAGCTCTAGAATCATCGTTACCTCGAACTTTGGCACAAGAAGCAGCTCTCCCGCTCTGTAAATCGCCTGATTCATCAATACCGTGAGACCGAACACATGGAAGCAAGGCAGCGCCGCCAGATAGCGTTCCTTTCCCTCTTCTACCTTGTAACACCAATGGGCACTTTGGAGCGTGTTCGCAATGAGATTCGAATGGGTAAGCATCACCCCTTTGGGCACACCCGTCGTTCCCCCCGTATATTGAAGCAGCGCCAAATCCACTTCACTGTTAATCTTCTCGCAAACAGGAATGTCCGCTGCAGCAGCGAGAACCGCCTTGAACGAATGAACGGAATCACGATAAGTGACTACGGGAAGTGGGCCGTCTTTTTTGGCCTTGATCGGATACAATTTATTTTTGGGAAAAGGGAGATAATCTGCTATGGAGGTTACAATGATATGCTTGAGCTCTGTCTCTGACATGACCTTCTCCACCCGGTTCACGAACAAATCCATGGTGATCATTATTTTGGCCCCAGAATCCCTCATCTGATGCTCAATCTCCCGCTCCACATAAAGCGGATTCGTCATTACAGCAACCGCTCCGGCTAGCAGCGTTCCATAATAAGAGATGACCACCTGCGGGCAGTTGGGCAGCATAATTGCTACCCGATCTCCCTTACTCACTCCTTTACCTCGAAGTGCATGTGCCATCCGGTAGGACAACTCTAGTAATTTTTTGTAGCTTATGCTTTTACCCATAAAATACAGTGCAGGCCGATCCGGATATTTCTGTGCAGATGTTACGAGAAACAACGCCAAATTCTGTTTCGGATATTCATAAGTAGGGGCTACTTCAGTTGGGTAAAACGGCAGCCAAGGCTTTGCATTCATACAAAACCAACCCTTTCCTGAGGGATGCTGTAAGCTTCCTTCACTCCTACTCCATGTGAAAATTTACGCGGCCCTTTCTCATCTAAGAAGTGGGCTATCTCGTAATGAATCAGAAAGGTATAGGGTAACGTTTATCTTACGTGCTCAGGCAATACATCCGCCCTCACACGGTATAACGCTGGTTCTGTACCACACGTGCCGCAATGCTACGCTTAAGAGCTACCGTATTCGTAGGTGTACTGCGAGTCAGCTTCTTCAATATCGAGAGCTGCATACGCAGCATATCTCCAGTATCCACCGAGGCAAGTGTTTCTTTAGCGATCGCTTCAATACGCTGGAAGGCCTCGTAGGCGAATACCTGCGTCATTTCAATCATGTTAGCCGCTTTCTCTTCCGATGTACGGTTCACCTGCTTCCGGGTGCGCAGTAGTGCGCTCTCTAGAGCATAGATATCAATCATCATATCCGCTAAATTCGCGAGCACCTCTTGTTCTTTTTCAAGCTTCGTACCGAACTTCTGTACAGCAAGACCACCAGCAAGAAGGAAAATTTTCTTACTCATATCGAGATAATGAGCTTCCTGCTCAAGTGTACCTTCGAACGTCTGACCCGGAATAAGCTGAAGTAGTTCGCCCTGAAGGCTTTGAGCCTTCTCTAACAGCGCAATCTGGCCTTTCAACGCTTTTTTGACAAGCGTACCCGGAATGAGCAAGCGATTGATCTCATTTGTCCCTTCAAAAATCCGATTAATCCGGGAGTCGCGGTAAATCCGCTCAACCTTATACTCTTGGATATACCCGTAGCCTCCATGCATCTGAACCGCTTCGTCCGCGATGAAATCTAGTCCCTCCGAGGCATACACCTTATTAATGGAGCACTCAATCGCATACTCAGATACAGCGGCTGCCACCTGAGCTCCTGCATCATCACTGCTGTAGTCGATGTCCTGCATCGCTTCATCCAGGAGACCGGCTGTCCGGTATACCATGCTCTCCATCACAAAAGAGGTGATATTCATCTCCGCAAGCTTCTTACGCATCAGTGGGAAACTCGAAATCGGTGTCTCGAACTGCTTACGTGTATTTGCATATTCCGCACTCAGCTCAATCGATTCCTTCGCTGCGCCAAGCGTTCCTGCCGCGAGCTTATACCGTCCAATGTTCAGAATGTTGAATGCGATTCGGTGACCCTTGCCGATCTCACCAAGCAGGTTCTCCTTCGGCACCAACACATCTTCGAAGAAAAGTGGACGAGTGGACGAGCCCTTAATGCCCATCTTCTTCTCTTCCGGTCCGAGCGAGAAGCCCTCAAGGCCCTTCTCCACAATAAATGCGGTAAAATGCTCCCCGTCGATCTTGGCGTATACTATGAAAATATCTGCAAATCCGGCGTTCGTAATGTACAATTTGGACCCGTTCAAAATGTAGTGTTCACCGTCATCCGACAAGCGCGCTGTTGTCTTCGCGCTCATTGCATCTGAGCCAGAAGTCGGCTCTGTAAGGCAATAAGCTGCGATTTTGGTTCCGGTAGCCAGATCCGGGAGATACTTATGTTTTTGCGCTGCTTTACCGAAAAGCACGATAGGCAAGGTGCCTATCCCAACATGGGCGCCAAAGGATAGGGCGAAGGAAGACCCTTTCGCGAGCGATTCATTAATAATCGTGGAGCTTACCTTATCGAGTCCTACACCACCGAATTCCTCGGGAATATCGGCACCCAGGAGGCCAAGATCCCCAGCTTTACGAAGTAATTCTACGGTCAGGTTATAATCGAGCTTCTCGATATGTTCATCCTGCGGAATAATTTCTCCCTCAACAAAGTCACGAACGGTCTCACCAATCATACGATGCTCCTCTGTGAAATCCTCAGGTGTTAGGATCCGGTCTATATCCGGGTTCTCAATCACAAATCCGCCACCTGCGATTTTGGGTTGCTTCGTTTGATTCTCACGCATGCTTGATTTCCCCTTTCACCGTTTATGAGCTAACCGTGTACCTCGAATACGCCTGCAGCACCCATCCCTCCTCCAATACACATACTCACAACACCAAAGCCGCCACCACGGCGTCTCAGTTCTGAGATTAGACTCGTTGTCAGTTTGGCACCTGTACAGCCCAGTGGATGCCCCAGAGCAATGGCTCCTCCATTCACGTTGACCTTTTGCTCATCCAGATCGAGTGCACGAATAATATGAAGGCATTGAGAAGAGAACGCTTCATTAATCTCGAACAGATCTACCTGATCCAGCGTAATTCCGGCCATATTGAGCGCTTTGGGAATGGCCTCAACAGGGCCCACGCCCATAATCTCCGGATCTACGCCAGCAAGAGCAAAAGAGCGGAACGTTGCCAGCGGCTTCAGACCGAGTGATTCTGCCTTCTCACGGCTCATGACTATAACAGCCGCTGCACCGTCACTCGTCTGTGATGCATTCCCAGCTGTGACGGTTCCTCCAAGGGCGAATGCAGGCTTCAACCTGGATAAAGCCGCTAGCGAAGTGTCAGGTCGCACCCCCTCATCGGTATCAAAAACAAATGCTTTGCGCCGGATACTCCCCTGATCATCAGACGTTGTCAGCTTCACGCTTAGCGGAACAATCTCATCCCGAAATCTCCCCTCTTGAATCGCTACCGCTGCCTTCCGGTGACTACTGACAGCAAACGCATCCTGATCCTCCCTACTGACACCAAACCTGCGGGCCACCTCTTCTGCGGTATGACCCATGCCCATATAGACCTCTGGCATTTGCTCCACCAGCCCCGGATGCGGTGCCGGCTTGAAGCCCGTCATCGGTACATGACTCATACTCTCCACACCACCAGCTACAATGACCTCGGCATGACCGAGCATAATTCGCTCCGCCGCAAAGGCAATGGCTTGAAGACCCGAGGAACAGAAGCGGTTCACCGTTAGGGCAGGTACGGTCACGGGATAACCTGCATATAAGGAGATGATCCGGGCTACGTTCAGCCCCTGCTCTCCTTCCGGCATCGCACAGCCGAGAATGACATCCTCCACGTCTTCTTTCTTAAGACCGGGTGCCCGTTCAATAACCGCTTCGAGTACCGCTTTGCCTAGATCCTCGGCGCGTGTCTCAGCAAGACTTCCTCTCTTCGCCCTGCCAACCGCTGTACGGGCAAGAGATACGATAACGGCTTCTCTCATGTCAATCACCTCATTCATTCAAAATGGGTCATCAGTTACGAAGCGGCTTGCCTTTTGCGAGCATATGCTGCATGCGTTGCTGGGTCTTCACTTCCCCAAGCAGGCTGAGGAATGCCTCCCGTTCGAGATCGAGCATATACTGCTCCGGTACCACGGTACCTGCAGGTACATCTCCCCCTGTCAAAATATGCGCCAGCTTCTTCGCGATCAGGAGATCATGATCACTAATGTAGCCGCTCTGTCTCATGCCTAGCGCGCCCATATGCAGAACGGCACGGCCTTCACGTCCGACAACGCGGACAAGACCTGGCTGCTGTGGTATATATCCAGCGCGATCCATAGAGAGAACGGTCTGCTTTGCTTCGAAAATGCGATAATCAGGGTTCATCACAACGCTGTCTGTCTGCCGTCCATATCCCATTGAAATGGCATGATGTCCGCTTGTAGATGTCTTCGCCAAGGCAATTGTCTCAAAAATCTTATTAATAGCTGGCTGTAAATCAGCCTCAGGGTCCGACTGACTATCACTGATACGAAGTGCCATCTCCTTACAACCCCCACCCGCAGGAATTAAACCTACGCCGGTCTCTACGAGTCCAAAATACGTTTCAGCTGAGAACACCACTCGATCTGCAGGTAAACAAGCTTCTACACCGCCGCCCAGCACCATCCGGTGTGGAGCTGCCACCACAGGCTTCGCAAGTCCCTTCAGCTTCATCATGCTGCCTTGGAACAAGCGGATAATATCATCTACTTCATCCCAATCCCCGCTCTGGGCCTCCATCAGCATGAGCATCAGATTTGCACCCACACAGAAATTTCGTCCCTCATTAGCGATGACGAGTCCCCGGTAATTAGCAAGGACCTCCTCCACACTCTGCTGAATCATCACCAGAATGTCTGCCCCTATCGCATTGTTAGGCGAGGTGAACTCAAGACAAGCAACACCATCTCCTAGATCAATCAGATTCGCACCTGTATTCGAACGAATGATCTTGTTCTGGGCTTTCAGCGTCTGCAAGGAGATGATCTCTGGCTTCTCCTCGATTCCGGTGTACTCACCCTTGAAATAATGAAATAACCTTCCATCCTTCTGTTGGTAGAAAGACTCGTTTCCAGCAGCAATCCAGTCCTTGACCCATGCTGGCACGATCATTCCTTCTGCTTCCATACGCTGTACAGATGCCGGCAAGCCGATTAAATCCCATGTTTCAAAGGGTCCCAGCTCCCAGTTAAAGCCCCACTTCATCGCATTGTCGATATCTTCAATGGAATCCGCGATTTCACCGAGTTTCTCCGCAGCGTACACCAGCACTTGCTTCAACACATTCCATGCCAGTTCCGAGTATCGGTCCTCTGTGCCGAGGAATGCCTTGATTTTGTTACGAGCGCCCTTGGAAGCTTTGGCTGCATCCAAGGAAGGAGAGCTTATCTTGGCGCTAGCTTTGTACTCCATTGAAGAGATATGGAGTGATAAAATTTTGCTGCCATGCTCACCCTTCACTTTTTTGTAGAAACCTTGACCGCCCTTCTCTCCGATCCACCCCCGGGATACTAGCTCATTCATCACCTCTGGAACGGTAAAT
The DNA here is from genome assembly GCF_058781425.1 of Paenibacillus sp. FW507-14B1B. Lineage (NCBI taxonomy): Bacteria > Bacillati > Bacillota > Bacilli > Caryophanales > Paenibacillaceae > Paenibacillus > Paenibacillus sp. FW507-14B1B. The sequence continues at coordinate 567,070 of NZ_JBYSWS010000003.1, forward strand.
GCATCCTTCTCCGCCCCTTCTGGTACGCTATCATACACATTTCGCGCTACGTGTACGAAGGTATCTATGCCAACCAGATCGAGCGTTCGGAATGTCGCGCTCTTCGGGCGCCCAAGCACAGGACCCGTTGCAGCATCCACTTCCTCTACCGTATATCCGTTCTCGATCATTTCTCGAAGTGTGATGAGGAGACCATACGTACCGATCCGGTTCGAGATAAAATTCGGTGTATCTTTTGCCAGAACAACACCCTTGCCAAGCCGTTTCTCGCAGAAACCTGACATAAAGGCTATAATATCAGGATCGGTATCGAAGCCAGGGATAATCTCTAGCAGTTTCATATGGCGGGGTGGGTTGAAAAAATGTGTTCCGAGAAAGTGACGACGAAATTCCTCACTGCAATCCTCTGCCATCTCGTTAACAGAAATACCGGAGGTGTTCGTGCTGACGATTGCGCCTTCCTTACGCACGCTATCAATAAGAGAAAGAATGCTCTTCTTAATCTCCAGCCGCTCCGTAACCACTTCAATAATCCAGTCCGCTTCTTTGAGCTGATCCAGGTGATCTTCGGTGTTCCCCGGGGTAATCCGCTTGACGAAATCCGTTGTATACAGCGGTGCTGTGCTAGCCTTTGTCAATCCCGCCACGGCTGTAGCGGCGAGACGGTTACGCACCTTAGGATGCTCTAAGGTAAGCCCGGCTTTTTCTTCATCCGAGGTTAATGATTTCGGTACGATATCGAGTAAGAGACAAGGAATGCCTGCATTCGCAAGATGGGCAGCAATCCCCGAACCCATGACACCAGAGCCGATAACGGCAGCCTTGGTAATGGTCCTTTTTCTACTTAAGTCACCAGAGCCAGTAATTCCTTTGTTCGTTAAAGGCTTACTCATTTCATTACAACCTCCCCTTCTTGGTTGGGTGATGGACCGAATATCGATAACTCCAGAATTTCCGCGATGTCTTTCGTCTTCACACTTCCCTCTACTTCCTTCTCCTTCGTTCCATCTTCCAGCATTGTCAGGCAGTAGGGACATGCTGAACTGATCAGAGTCGGGGACACTGCCAAAGCCTGCTCGGTCCGGGCTAGATTCACCCTTTTTCCTTCGTCCTCCTCCATCCACATCCGCCCGCCGCCAGCACCGCAGCACATGCCGTTCTCACGACTGCGTTCCATCTCCTTCAGCTTGACGCCAGGTATGGCCCGCAGCACATCCCGCGGCTGGTCGTAGACGTTGTTATAACGTCCAAGATAACAAGAATCATGATACGTAATCGTCTCGGTAACCTCATAGGCTGGCCTGAGGCGCCCTTCTTTCACCAACTTATCTAACAACTCGGTGTGGTGGATAACTTCTGCCGTAAGGCCAAACTCCGAATATTCATTTTTCAGTGTATTGTAGGTGTGTGGACAGGCGGTGATAATTTGGCTGACGTTATACTTTTGGAATGTCGAAATATTCTCCGTGCACAGTTGCTGGAATAATAGTTCGTTCCCCATCCGGCGCGGTGTATCACCCGAATTCTTCTCTTCATTGCCGAGAATCGCAAAGCTCACGCCCGCTTCGTTCATCAGCCTTACGAGTGCACGTGTGATCTTGCGGCTGCGGTTGTCATACGAGCCCATGGATCCAACGAAGAAGAGGTATTCAAATTCGGGATTCTCCTTCACCGTCGGTATTTGTAGCCCCAGGGTTCCGTCCGGATCAATTTCTGTCACCCATTTACTCCGGTCACTGCGGCTGATGCCCCAAGGATTGCCTTGGCGCTCGATGTTCATCATCGCCCGCTGTCCTTCCTGTGGCACGCTGCCTTGCATCAGTACCAAATGACGTCTGAGATCGATAATTTTGTCCACATGCTCATTGGCTACAGGGCACTGATCCTCACAATTACGACATGTCGTACATGCCCAAATCTCTTCCTCGGTCATGACCCCGCCGAGCAGCTCCACATCTTGAGGACTCACGCCTTCTACCTGATGCCAAGCACGCTTCTGAGTAGCCATCGTTGGGCTGATGTCCGTTATGCCCTCCCCCTTCCAATCGGCAAGAGATTCATCCGCTACCTCCATCCGGTGTACGCCCGAAGTGCCAAACACTTTAGCGGGTACCCAAGGGGACCTCGAGGTAAGTACGGAGCCTTTCTCCGTCAGATGATCCCGAAGCTTCACAATCATGTGCATCGGCGAGAGCAGCTTGCCGGTATTGGATGCGGGGCACACACTCGTACAACGTCCGCACTCCACGCAAGCATAGAGATCCAGTAGTTGCTTTTGGGTGAAATCCTCGATCTTACCAACGCCAAATTCCTCTGCTTCCTCATCCTCCAGATTAAGCTTGCTTAATCGACCTGCTGGCTCTGTTCTTCGGACAAGGATGTTAATCGGTGCTGTAATGAGATGAAAGTGCTTCGACTGTGGAACATAGACGAGAAACGAAAGCAAAATGATGAGGTGAACCCACCAGAACAAATAGTAGCCAGTGGTTATCACGATGTTCGGCATCCAAGTAAAAAGAGTGGCAACAGACGATGAAATGGGTGCCAAGCTAGATGCAGGCAGTCCCTCCTTCAGTCTCTCAAAAGCCATTGTCAGCAGAACAGATGCCATAAGTGAGACAATGAAGAAGACCACGATACTTGGCTTCCATCCCCGCTTCAACCGCTTTAACTTCTCTCCATACCGTCTGTATGCTGCGTACCCGATTGCAAGAAGAATGAGCGTCACGGTTATTTCCTGCATCAGAATAAATATGTCGTGACCGGGAATCGGCAGATTGCGACCGGTTAGTCCCTTCCAGATAATATCGAGAGCTCCGAACTGTAAAATAATAAATCCGTAAAATACAACAAAGTGCATGATTCCACTCTTTCGGTCCTTGAACAGCTTGCTCTGACCGAATACCTGAATGATAAATTGGCGTAGTCGCTCCTTCATTTCTCGGTCTAGATCCACAGACTGTCCTACACGGATGTACAAATACCTTCGATACACAACCGTAGCGAACATGTAGACTGCCCAGCCGGTGATCAAGGCGAAGAGCAGCGCATTGATGATCTGCCAAATCATCCTTATCAACCCCTTACTCTTCATAATCTGTGTTCCAACCATCTAAGCTCGCCACAAAATAGGACAACATATAAAGCGCTTTCAAGTACTGCATTGACAATGGTTATGACGTATTTTATGATGAGAACAGAAAATGAATGAGTATTCATTCATAAAATTTAAACGTATACTAACACCGGGGTGAGCATATTGACCACTAAAAAAAACGAGAAATACCACCTTATACTCCAGGGCGCCCTGAAAGTGTTCGCCGAGCATGGCTATCACCGCTCTCAGGTATCGAAGATTGCGAAAGCTGCTGGCGTGGCCGACGGAACAATCTATCTCTACTTCAAACGTAAGGAGGATATCCTGATCCACCTGTTTCAAGAAAAGCTCGGAGAGTTGGTTGAGAAATTCCACCAGAGCGTGGAAGGTATCACTGACCCTGTAGAAGCGCTGCGTACGGTCTGCTATATCCACTTTACTGAGCTTGAGAGCCATCCTGAGCTGGCTTATGTTACACAGATTGAGCTGCGGCAGAGCGATCTGGAACTGCGAAAAGAAATTGGAAGTGCGCTAAAGCCATATATTGTGCTCATCGAGAATATTCTGAAACAAGGTGTGGAGGAAGGATGTTTTCGCCCTAGCCTAAATATTAAGCTGGTACGTAACCTCATCTTCGGATCTATGGATGAAACCGTAACCTCCTGGCTGATCTCAGGCTCTAAGTATCCGTTAAGCGATCAGGTTGATGATACACTGGGCTTCTTCCTGCACGGCATTTCCAGCAAGGAGTGAGGATTAATTCAACTGGAGCGAAGTAAACAGCATGGATTAGCATTCGATGTTCAAATTGAAGGGAGAGTGAAATCTGATGAAGATTGTCGTATTACTCAAGCAGACATTTGATACGGAAGAAAAAATTGTGATCGATCATGGTTCGATCGCCGAGGATGGCGTGAAATTCATCATTAATCCATACGATGAGTATGCGGTTGAGGAAGCCGTTAAACTGCGCGATGAGCACGGCGGAAGTGTGACCCTACTCGCTGTCGGACCAGCTCGAACTGCAGAAGCGCTGCGAACCGCACTTGCGATGGGCGCAGATGATGCAGTTCTTATCTCTGACGAACGTATACCTGATGACGAGTACGCCGTCTCCAAAGTGCTATATGCGTATTTGTCGAACAAACAGACCGATCTCATTCTTGGCGGTAACTTCTCTGTCGATCGAGGAGCCAGCCAAGTTGCCGTCCGCTTAGCCGGTCTACTCGGTATCCCCCATACAGGCTCTATCACGAAGCTTTCTATCAGCGGTGGTACAGCTGAAGTTCACCGGGATGCCGAGGGTGACCTTGAAGTAATTGAACTCTCCCTTCCAGCACTATTCACCGCTCAGCAAGGCCTCAACGAACCGCGCTATCCTTCCCTGCCCGGCATTATGAAAGCGAAGAAGAAGCCTTTCCAAACACTTACGCTAGATGACCTAGGCATCACGGAGAACAATGTTATCGCTGCAACGAAGCAGTCAGAACTATTTCTTCCACCCGAACGGGGCGCTGGACAGATTCTAAAAGGTACTTCGGCAGAGATGGCACATGAGCTCGTATCCTTGCTTCGTACCCAGTCTAAGGTTATCTAACCCGATAACAAAGTCTAATATCATACTTCTGAATCCGATGACATGCGCTTCATTATCCATTTACTTACTCTGATTGTATGGCTTAGGGGCCGTCCGTCATGCCATCCTCTTACAAGGACCCCCTTTGACTTGATTGATGAACTCATTCATTTATAAATCTGGGAGGTCATGTTATGAGCAGAACCCTACTGGTGTACGCCGAATGTCGCGGAGGACAGCTGCGTCAGGTCGCCTTGGAAACACTTGGTGCAGCACGCATACTCTCAAAGAACGATGATCTCATTCGCATCTTATTGGTAGGATCTAATATTACAGAAGCCGCTTCTACCTTCCTTCCTTACGGGGTGGATACCATCTATACCATTGAACATGATGATCTGGAGCACTACTCTCCGGATGCCTATATGGCAGCAGTTCAAGCTGCAATGCATGAAGCACAGCCGTATGTTGTACTATTCGGTCACACAGCAATAGGGCGAGATCTTGCACCGTTAACGGCAGCAGCGCTGAATGCGGGTCAGATATCCGACATTACAGCGATTGAGATTTACGATGGCGAAGCCTACTTTACCCGTCCCCTTTATGCAGGAAAAGCGTTCGAGAAGCGTACGTTCCAGTCGGGACCCTGGGTTGTGACTATCCGTCCGAACAATATCGCAGCAGCGGCACCTGTGCCAAGCGCCGGGGATCCTAGCATCGTAGACATCCCTTATCCGGCTCCATCCCTTCGCTCCGTTGTGAAAAATGTCGTTCGCAAAACTACAGGCAAAATCGATCTTGCTGAAGCCAAGATCGTTATCTCCGGTGGACGCGGCGTGAAAAGCGCCGACGGATTCAAGCCGCTCGAGGATCTTGCAGATCTGCTCGGCGGTGCTGTTGGTGCATCACGAGGTGCATGCGATGCCGGATATTGCGATTACGCGCTGCAGATCGGGCAGACCGGCAAAGTGGTAACACCTGAGATCTATATTGCCTGCGGCATTAGCGGTGCGATCCAGCACCTCGCTGGCATGAGTCAATCGCGTGTCATTATCGCAATTAACAAGGATCCGGAAGCGCCAATCTTCAAGGTAGCCGACTATGGAATTGTTGGAGACTTGTTCGACATCGTACCGCTGCTGACGGAAGAATTCCGCAAGGTGCTAGCTTAGTTAGCGTAGCCCTGCCCCCTTACCACCGTAACCCTTCCTCCTTCGAAACGTTATGTATATAACAACTGTTCTACAGGAGGTTACGATGAAATCTACCGCAAGCAAAGAAGGCTCTCTCATGAAGCGTATCATTCTCACTTTTCCAGCCCTACTCGTACTAGGTGTGAGTTTCACTTATAACTTCTGGCTCTCGGACCTGTTTATCTCATTCGGCTTGGCACCCATGAAGACGTATTATCTGTTCCTTGTTATGATGGTTACCTTTATGCTTGGTTATTTCGCCGGGGAACTTCGCGCTTACCTCCAAGGCAAGCTGAAATGACTCCACCGAGCCTAGCAAATCTTCACAAAACACATCGAATATCCTTAGCCCATCGCATGGATGGGTTAAGGATATTTTTGTTATATCATTTTCCATATTTTAACGTCTGAAATGATAGGAGATATATAGTACGATTAATAGTGGCCTAAAGCTTATGACTAGAAAAAATTAAGGGATGATTTGAAGTGAACAGAAGAAAAAGAAAATTGCGTTGGCCGATTTGGCTATTTGCCGTTCTTTTATTGGCTGGTGCAATCATCGGAATTAACCTCATTATGCAAGATGTGACAGCTGGAAACAACGACGATATTGAGACTATCAAAGTTACATCTAGTACTTACCCTGGACTAAACATTGAAACGAGAACCAAAGAATCCAAACATTATATCTTGTCTATCAGCAGTCCTCTCACCAGTACCAAGGAACTAAATACTCCTATTCAAAAGTGGATTAATGACCAAGAAGAACAATTTCTACACGATGTAGAGTTAAATAAAGAAGTGCTGTACGGCGATCGCCGTGCTGAGCTAAATATCACAGTAGATACGAATAAAATCAATGATCATATGTACAGTTTAGTGTTCACTTCCTATCAAATTACCGGTGGAGCCAATGGAAATGCAACGATGAAAGCATTTAATATCAATACAACGGAGAACAAGATTATACCTTTATCCGAAATTATGACGTTAAATAAAAGTGCAATTGATTATATCAGTTCCTATGTAAAGGAAAATTTAAAGAAACAAAAGGATGTCGCGGATTATGTATTCGATGATTTCCTGAACGAAGTCTTGAGCAATACTTCAAAATGGAAATGGTCTATCAGTAATGAAGCATTTAGCCTATACTTTGATAAGTTTGAGGTAGCAGCTGGTGCTGCAGGAACCATCGAAGTGGACATCCCCTTAACATCTCTACGGGCTTACTTGAATAAAGATCTTATGGATAAATTAAATATCTCTCAAAAGGATGAGGAAGCGAAAGAAGATCCTATCCCTCAACCGACTCCATTAGATCCTAAAGGAAAATATGTGGCACTTACATTTGATGACGGACCACACCCGAAGGTAACACCTCGAGTATTAAAGACGCTTAAAAAGTATGACGCAAAAGCTACATTCTTCATGCTCGGTGTACAGGTCGAGTACTATCCGAAATTAGCAAAAAAAGTAGCCGAAGCTGGCCATGAGATCGCAAGTCATTCTGAAAGCCACCCGAATCTGGCAAATATGAGTTTAAGCGAAGTCCGTAAGCAACTAACCACGGCGTCAGAACGTATTGAGGGTGCGATTGGAAGAAAGCCTACACTGTTTCGTCCACCATATGGTGCAATTAATGACGCTGTTAGAAAAGTAACAAAAGATCAAAATACACCTATCATTCTATGGTCTGTTGATTCACTGGATTGGAAAAGTCGAAACGCCCAAGCCGTGAAAAAAGAAATTGCGACTCATATCAAACCAGGCTCTATTGTTCTCATGCATGATATCCATCCTTCCACGGCAGATGCACTGCCTGAAGTGCTCGAATCATTAAAGAAACAAGGTTACCAATTCGTGACCGTTTCTCAATTATTGCAGCTGAATCAATCCTCAGGAATTGGCCCTTATTTCAATCAATAATGTATTTAAACTTCAAAAAGGCACAAACCCTAGTCTTTCTAAGGTCTGTGCCTTTTCTATATATAGAGAGAGTCGCTAACTCTTCCTTATACAGAGTATGGAATTAGCATTTCTGAAAAATTCATACGGAACACGCCGTTCCTCAATCTGTAATCCTTCTGTCTGCAGTTCAGCTATGATCTGATCCAGGTACTCATACCTCGAACCCGATAGATCTACGAGTGGGAAGATTCGAAGCTCATCTGTTGTCACGCGCAGCAGCTCACGTAACGCATCACGATGAAATCCATAATCCAGTCGATCCCCGTACATGAACAGAAAATGCGCGGAGAGGACCAAATCAAACTGCCCATCTCTGAATGGAAGCTCTGGAATAGTCGCAGCTACATACCGATCGGGACGCTCCCTCATATCCTTCACGCAGTCGCGAAGTGCCTGATCGCGATGCCCTCTAAGTCCCTGCACATTCTCATAGAAATCCCACAGAAAAATATCCTTTGCTCTTTCCATCGTTTGGATCGCATGCTCGGTATCTTGTAGCCCTTTGTGCTCTAGATCGTCAATAGGATGGTCATATGCAATGTCACATGCCGTGATATTCAGTCCCTTCCCACTTCCAATCGCGGTGAACGAGCACGCCCCTGCCGGACAGTCAAGAATGTTCTTACCTACTAGCTCCTGCAATCCAAGATCAAACATCTGCATATACTCTTCAAACGTTCGGCCAACAAAAATAATACGCTCTAACTCGTTCTTTCTCTTCTGAACTCTACTCATCTCTTCTCACCTCAGCTAATGGGATTGGCTGCAAAGAGGCGGCACCTATGCCGACTCCGCTTGCTTATTTTACCATATGCTGGAGAATACTCCTATATAGCAAAATCGCCGCGATTTCTCACAGCGATCACTTGTGCACTCATTATTTTAGTTGCAATTCAACATGACCAGGGCGCTGTCCAGCCGCAATTCTCTCATTAATACGATCTATTAATCCAAGAAGCTCATGCATCGTTCTAATCGTGAAATCAGCACCACTCGCGACAAAAGACTTCTCTGTTCTTGCAATCGCAGCTTCCTGTTCACCTGCTGACAATGCATTAAATTCCTCTAAGCTCAGACCCATCTCGGAGCTGCCAACGGCTACACCTACAGACCATACACCAGCATTTACACCTTCATGAATATCCGAAGTCGTATCGCCTACCTTCACAACCTTCCATGCTGCCGATAGTTTGAGCTGTTCCATGTTTCTATAGATCATGAATGGGTAAGGTCGCCCGCAAGAGTTCGTATCATCCGGTGTAAAATAACAGTCTGGACTATAGCCCTTATCCTGAGCATTGGATACAACCACCTCCATCATGGTGTTCGTGTATCCCGTTGTTGATCCTATCTTCAATCCTTGATAACGCAGTTCTTCTACCGTCTCTATGACACCCGGGATCGGATCCGTATACTCGGATAAAGATGCCATCAGCGCAGGCTCAAATTCAGCGTAAAGATGCTCTACATCCAATTCAGTAAATGCTCTTCCGTACTTTTCTTCCCACAAAGCTGATACTCTCGGCATGGAGAGCATCGCTCGAATGTGGTCAATCTTCAGCATACCCATGGGTGCTCTAGCTTCGTCCATCGTCACTTCGATACCCGCATTTTTGAAAATATCCACGAACACGTTCACGGGGGCAAAACATCCAAAATCAACCGCAGTACCTGCCCAATCCAAGATTACACCTTCGATTTTGTTCATACGCTCACCACTCCCATGTATTGTTCTATAACATTGCACAGTGTATTAATGTCTTCCTCATAGATCTCACCGATATTCCCAATTCGGAACGTATCCACATCCGTCAGCTTACCTGGATATATAACATACCCTCTTTCTTTTACATACGCATAGAACGCATCAAAGCTAAACCCTTCGCTCGGAAATAAAAATGTTGTAATAATCGGCGACTGCCTCTCATCCGAGATGTATGCATGAATACCTAACTGTGCCAATCGCTCCCTGAGCAATTGATTATTGTGCTGATATCTCGCAAATCTGGCGGATACGCCGCCTTCTTCGGCCAACTCATCCAGTGCTTTCGAGAATGCCGCAACGACGTGCGTTGGTGAGGTATAGCGCCATTTTCCGGACTTATGCATCTCTTTCCATTGATCATATAAATCCAGCGACAAACTGCGCGCTATGCCTTCGCAAGCCTCCAATTTATCCAGCTTGGCAATTACAAATCCAAACCCGGGAACACCCTGAATACATTTGTTCGCACTGCTAACAAGATAGTCAATTCCCAGCTCTGATACATCGATCTCAATACCACCAAAACTGCTCATTGCATCAATAATTAGTGTTGTTCCATATGCCGTGGAGAGCTTTGAGATCATCTTAAGTGGATTCAAGATCCCTGTGGTCGTCTCACAATGTACCATCGCAATATGCGTAATATCCTGATCCTCATTTAAGATCGCTCTTAGTTCTTCCTCAACCGGATATCCATTGTACTCCACGTTATATTCTGTATAATTCAGTCCCAGATAACTTGCCATCTTAACCATACGCTCGCCATATGCGCCATTCGTAATAATAAGCAACTTATCCTCGTCTGATACGGTAGAGGTTAACACAGATTCCACTGCAAAAGTACCGCTGCCCTGCATAAGTACGACCGTATACTCCTCTTCGTCCGCACCTGCAATTTCTAGAAGCTGCGCTCTTATTTTTTGCGTAATGCCTTTATAATCATCATCCCAGGTACAGCGATCATAGAGCATTTCCTCTTTTACCGTGCTCGTTGTCGTGAGCGGTCCAGGTGTTAAAAGTTTATAGGTATTCATAGCTTCACGCTCCTCCTCAAAATGTCTGTAGTATCCACTGGCCTTCCTTACTTCGCTGCATTGAAAATATCCTGATGCTGCTTAAGCAGCTCCACAGTCAATGGGCTCTCAAAATTCATGGCATGTGCCGGCTTGTTCACATCCGATACCGTCTCTCCTTCATAAAGAGCAACCGGATAACTCTTAATCAGTTCTGCCCTTGCATCTTTAATGATTGTCTCCGCCATTTTCATAGCTAATTTTGTTGTTTCGTTATCCTTGTTCACAACAGCGACGGCTTCTGTAAGCGAGAAGTTTCCTTCCGAAGGATCGATAAAGTCAATAGGTGCGCCTGATTCCTTCGCTTTAACAGCTTGGTGACGAAGACCGAAGCCAGCAGCCACTTCACCCGCCTGGACTTTCTTAATCGGACCAGATCCAGAGCTTTCGAGGTGAGGACCCACATTTGCGATCAGTTTTTTAAATACGTCATTTGCTCCATCTTCTCCATACTGACTAATCACGGATTGAACTAATAGCCACGCTGTTGAAGAATCCATAATGTTAGGAATCGATACCAGACCTTTGTATTCCGGTTTCGTCAAATCGTTGATAGATGTTGGGACAGGCAGCCCCTTCTCTTTGAGCACCTCAGTGTTTACAAAGATTGAACCTGTATTACCAAGCACTGGCGCATAATAGGCAGGGTAGGAATCGATAGCACCCGTTTCAAATTCAAGATCTTTGAACATAGCATTCTTACTCTGTGCACTTTCGAGGAAGTAAGAACTCATGGTCACGAGATCGGCTTCAATCTTGCTTCCTTCAGCAATCAATTTACCGCCCAGTTCTGACGTTCCGAGGGACTGAAGGACATACTGGCCTTCAAAACCTCCGTTTTTTAGCGAAGTCTCCATGGCACTGACCGCTTCTTCGTCGGCATTCGTATAAATGACCACCTTGTCAGATCCCGCCGCCTTGCCACTGCATCCGACCATCGTAAGTACCAGACTTGCAGCCAGTAACGTTAACAACATACCCTTCATCGTTTTAAACATTGAATTCATCTCCTTTAATTGTATTTGATACAAAAATTTGATCAGCTATCGCAGCACTCCGAATGCGGATTATTCTTCCGATCGCTGTTGTCCCTGGATTTCTTTAAAAGTTTTGTATCAATGGTTGAAATCCAGGGACAAAGGCACATGCTTCCGATGCAGTTTTCCTGTGGAAAACTTGTAGGCGACCGCTGCGCTTCTCCAAAATAACTCCGCTTCTCCGTTGAAGCTATTTCCTCCAATTGCACAAATATTTTATGTCTAACCTAACGTCGTACAGAGCTCCTCTTCTGCGCATAATCACATCCAACCTTGATAAGCAGATTTGTGAAGAAGATCAGCATCGACAAGACAAAAATTTCATTAAACTTCGCAAAATGCTGAAGCTCTTTGATTTTGCTAGACACTAGCGATGTCTGGGCCGAGACCAGAAAGATAATCCCGCTGACGGTAACCATCGCATTGATGAAGAAATAGCTGATCATCTCGATCACCGTCGAGGCTGAATTCGGTAAGATGACACGTCTTACTGTCTTCAGCCAGCTGTCTCCAAGCAGCTCTCCTGTCGTCTCCCAAGAGGGATTCATTTTGGAGAGTGAATTCTTCGCCATGAGGTAAGGTGTTGTAAAGAAGTGCACGATGTTGCAGAGTACAATAATGGTGAATGTACCCTTGAGACTGCTACCGTTAAAGAGCAGCAGGTATGATATCCCGAGCACCATACCGGGTATAGTGTTAGTCATCATGGATATCACATCTAGCGAGGATCTCGACTTCAAGGAAGTCCTCACATTCAGAAGCGCTGAGCTGTACGCGATCAATGTCCCGAAGACAGCAGTCAGAGCAGCAACCCACAATGAATTTTTGTAAACACCGGATAAATCACTCGATTGGAACACGTTGACCACATGCTTGAAGGTAAACGTGAGATCGTAAGGATAGCTATTCATCCAAGGGGCAATGAACATAACGACGAATATGGACAGCATAGCTAGTAGAATGATGCTTGAGACCATACCCAGGCTCACATCTCTGACTTTATGCTCCGGTAACTCCACTTCGCTTGTTTTGTCATAATGGAAGTTCAGCTTCTCGAGATAACCCAGCAACCATATCCCGAATACGGCAGGAATCAGCATTAGTACTGCGATGACCGCACCGTTATTGAAATCCGGTATGGAACCTAGCATGACCTGATAGAGCTGTGTCGCTACGACGGAGTATGTACCACCAACTGAAGCGGGTATCCCGAAATCCGTAAAGCTAAGGATAAAGGAAAGAACGAATGCACCTCCTAGAGAACCGGATAACGGCCGAGCCACGGTATTTTTGAAGCTTCTCAGCGTTCCGTCCCCCATTAACTTAGAGACAATAATAAATTTCTTATCAATGTACTTAAATGCGTTATGAATTAAGAGGAAGGCCGGCGGCAACGTATAGATCACATAGCCGATCAGCAGTCCATTAAAGCCATAAATTTCGAATACGTTCTGCCCTACGATTTTGGTGATGAGCCCCTGATTCCCGAAGGAATACATAATCGCGAAACCATAAGTAATGGTCGGTAGCAGCATTGGAACAACGATTCCGGTTCGTAGCATGGTTTTGATCGGACTATAAATTTTGGTGCAGTCAATCGCGTACGCTAATGTAAATGCTAGAATCGTTGTAATTACAGCTGTCACCGTCGATACCTTCACACTGTTACCAATGGCAACAAGTAACTCCCGGTTCGAGAGGATGGTCAGATAATTCGAGAAACCAAATCCCTGACTCGTCTGCAAAGATCGAAGGAATAAGATAGCCAGAGGTACGAGCAGAAATCCTGCAAAAATCAGTAGGATGAGTGTATACAACACCCGCATTTCGGGCTTCACCTTACGCATATTGCTCACCGAATAAGTTATAAATATTGTGCCTCTTAATCTGTAGCTGACCGATAATGAATTCCTTCACAAAATCATTACTCGGCTGATTGATGATTTCCCTCGGTGTTCCGTATTGTGAAATATGGCCCTGGTTAATAATTAGAATTTTGTCCGACAAGGTCAGTGCTTCTTCCGGATCATGCGTCACGATAATCGTTGTCAGCTTGAACTCTCTAGCAATGGACTGGATGCGCTGTTTAATCGATTCCTTTATGACACCATCAAGAGCGCTTAGCGGCTCATCCAGCAGTAAGATTCGGGGCTTCGTCACCAATGTTCTTGCCAAGGCTACTCTTTGCTTCTGCCCACCAGATAGCTCCCCAATCTTCTTATTCAAATGAGGTGTGAGCTCCAAAAAGTCGATATACTCTTGAACCTCTTTCTCTGTCACCAGACCCTTCTTATTCTTGAGGGCATATACGATATTCTCGTAGGCGCTCAGGTTAGGAAACAGTGCATAGTCCTGAAATACGATATTAAATCCACGATCCTTCATTGGGACCCTACTCAAATCCTGATTGTTAAAAATAATTGATCCACCATCGAGCTTCGTTAATCCGAGGATAATATTGAGTAATGTTGTCTTCCCGCTTCCGCTCGGACCGAGTAGAGAAACGATTTCTCCTGTATTGATAACAAGATCAATATCCTCCAGAACAACTTTGTCATCGAATTGTTTGCGTATGTTTTGCAGCTTTAGCAAACGTTGCACCCCCCTTAAACACATCCTCAGTATAAAGTCGAAGTGTAAAAGCGAATCTCTCTCCATGTAAATTCTGCGTAAATTATGCATATGTAATTACCAAGTTATAACTAACTCTTGACCAACTTTGTCTGTGATAAGTACGAAATGAATGGATGAAGGAGGGAAGACTATTGAATGTAAGCGTGGCTATGAGTACACTAGGATTGAAATATCAGCCAACAGATGACAACATGGAATGGGTGATTGTATGTTTCCACTTGAGAGGCAACAGAAGATTATGGATCTCCTCAAGCTGAAGAAAGTTCTGAAAATCTCAGAGTTGACCGAAGAACTGAATATCTCCGTCGATACGCTGCGCCGAGATCTGAATACGCTAACCAAGCAAGAGAAGATCGAGAAAATCTATGGCGGGGTTAAACTCGTAGAATCGAAATTTGCTGAATCATCAATGGACGAGCGGATGGTTAGTCATCTGGAGGAAAAAGAAAGAATTGCACTTCAATGTACAGAATTTATTCAAGATGGTGACTGCATCTATCTGGATAGTGGTTCAACCACCTATCAAATCGCTAAGTATATTAAACATTTCAAGAACTTAACGGTGGTTACGAACTCCATTCCCATAGTTAATGAACTCATGAACAGCAGTGTCGAGCTGGTAATCATCGGGGGCAAAATAAGGCTGAACGAGCAATCCGTCGTAGCCTATGATTATATCTTTAACTTTGACCAATTAAATATTTTGAAAGCCTTTCTCTGTGCAAGTGGCATTACCCTGGAGAAGGGAATTTCCGACTATAACCTAGAAGAAGCCATTACCCGCAAAAAGATCATCGACATGTCGAAAGAAATCTACGTGGCCGCAGATAGTACTAAATTCGGTAAAGATGTCACTGTATCCATCGCCCCGCTTGATAAGATTGATGTCCTTGTCACCGATGCAAATCTGAATAAGAATATGATCCAGAAGTTCAGAAAAACAAACACCAAGCTCATCATTGCAGAAGGACCTTGATTCCATATAGTTATCCAATCGAGGGACAGCTTACTTTTAACTATAACCGGACATAACAAAAGGGAGCACCCGAGTGCTCCCTTTATCATTCCAGAATAAGCATAATACCTAATAAATCGTAAATCGCTATAACTTAATTCGTCACATCTTTCACCTTATCCTTATTCGAAGCCTCTTCAAGCCGCTGGAACCGTTTCAGATCAGCCTTTCGAATCGGTATAGGTTCACGACGCAGCAGTTTTCCCATGGCTACAATAAGCAGTAAGAGCAGCACGGTGAATGGTAAGGCTGCAATCAGAGAAGCCGTCTGCAGCGCCTCCAGTCCTCCGGTAAATAGTAACACACCTGCAATAGCAGCCATTAACACGCCCCAGACAATTTTGGCAAGCATCGGCGGATTCAAATCCCCTTTTGTTGTCATACTGGACAGAATATACGTTGCAGAATCCGCAGAAGTAACGAGGAATGTTAGAATCAGCAGAATCGAGAGTACAGACATTAACGTCGATAGTGGTAATTGGTCAAGCATACTGAACAGTGCTGTAGTGACATCTGCATTGACAGCTGCCGCAATTCCCGTACTTTCATGCAGATCGAACCATAGCGCTGTTCCACCAAATGCAGCAATCCAGAGGCACGCAATGAGTGGTGGAACAATCATGACTCCCATAATAAATTCTCGAATGGTTCTTCCTTTGGATACTCTCGCTATAAACGCCCCTACATAAGGGGACCATGCAATGGCCCATGCCCAGTAAAATATCGTCCAGTCCCTAACCCAAGTCCCTTCGGCATAAGGCTGTAGACGTAAGCTGTATTGAATAAAGTTGGTGAAGTAATCCCCAAGCGCCAGCGTAAAGGACTCCATGATGAACACAGTTGGCCCCATGGTCAATACAAATACGAGGAAACATAGTGCCATAGCCAAATTGAGGTTACTTAAATATTTAATCCCTCGATCAAGCCCAGACGTTGAAGAAATCATATAAGCAATGAAAATGAATGCTAACAAGCCAAGTTGAACAAGTGAAGTGTTCCTGATACCTGCAACTGATTCCAGACCCCCACCCATCTGCATGACACCTAGTCCGATGGAAGTGGCAATCCCCATGACCGTTGCAACAACAGCCAGAATATTAATCGTGTTCTTTACTGTCGTTTTTTTACCGACCACAGGTTCAAGTGCTGTAGATACAAGTCCATCCTTCTTCTTGCGGAACTGAAGAAACGCAATAACAAGCCCGACCAATGCAAATATAGCCCACTGGCTAATTCCCCAGTGGAAGAATGAATACCCCATTGCGATTCGTGCAGATTCCACACTTTGAGTCTCCACTCCAGCAAAAGGTGTAGTAAAGAAGTGGCTCATCGGCTCGGCTACACCCCAGAATACAAGACCTACGCCAAAACCAGCTGAGAACAGCATCCCAATCCATGTGAAAAAGGAATATTCCGGCTTCTCCTTATCACCGCCCAGACGGATAGAGCCGTATTTACTAGCGGCCACCCAGATTAGAAACACAATGATAACAAATATAGCTAGCAGGTAGAACCAGCCGAAATTATTAGTCGTAAAATCAAACAAGAACGAAGCAGCGTTCTCGAATGCTTGCGGTACAATGGCTCCAAGTATTGCAAGAACAGCAATGATGACTGCTGAAACAGTAAAAACGGTGTTCTTCAATAGTTTTCCAATCACTTTCACTTCACCCCAACCCATTTATTGATCAAATATTAATAGCACATAAGTTTTTAACCAATTTTGCTCGATTCAATCGTTTTTCGGTGTAAAAAGAGCAAGTTAGCTTATCGATAACAGCACAAAAAGAGCACAGTCATAAGGACCGTGCTCTCAAATTTATAGTTTTACTCTGATTTCAATACCGCAGTTAGACCTTCCAGATCAAGCCCGTCTATAGCGAAGGCCTTACGGATCAATTCAGGCGCTACAAACTCGTCATATTTTCCGAGATAAGGAGCTTCATCGGCATCCAGCAATGCCTCTGGTCCTACCGATTCACACTCATTTAGCTCAGACATAATCTCATGCATTAGCTGATCCGCATCCGTCTTCCCCGCAACAACCATATAATAAGGTTCCATCGGCACGACCGAACGAAGCGCCAGACGATTCGTCAGGTTGTGCTTAAGCAGACGCTCTAGTGTACGGAACTGCTTACTGCCTGCCCAAGGCAAAATAAACATGGAGTCGCCTCCTGCCGGAATGACAGCGCACTTCAAGAGTCCACTCTCGCGGGCCAGACGCCGGGCCCTCTCCAATCGGTTCACGGCTCCGGGCGCCAAGTAAGGATAGAGCGTATGATCTGCCAGAATCTCACGCATTTTGCGAAGAATACGTGTATGTACGTCACCACCTGCACCAAGCCAAAGGGTATCGACCTTGCCCTTTGATGACTTAACATATAGCGCTTTATGCTTCGTATCCACTTCCTCCACCTTCCACAGCTTACCTGCAAGCGAGAAGCAGTATCCAGGCGGGGGAACCGTTGTAATCGAACCAATCTCCTCCGAACCGTTATATACAACATGCTCCTCATCGTCTTTAAAGACAGCATAGAAACGGAAATTATTCACGATTCTTTCGCCCGTCAAGCCGATAATCAGAGGACCTTCATCAGTACGCTGAATATGGTCTGTCTGCAAAAGGTAATTCAGAAAGATCCGATATTCATCTGGTTCAATCCCTCGGAATGCAGGAAGTGTAAGTACCGCTTTTGCCAGTTCTGCAGGCTCAGCTTCTCCCATGCTTTTCAGAATACTCATCGTCTGATGATATAAGAGCCCCATGGGTTTATCTCGGAGCTGCAGCGGCTCAACCCACTTGTCCCGCACATACAGCTCAATGACTGCAATGGCCCGCAGCAGCGTCCATGGCATTCGAGCCGGAAGCTGTGCCTCTTCGTCCTCTTCTTCCGGGCACAAGAATAGCATCTCAGACGCTTGCCCTCGTCGTCCTGATCGGCCGAGACGCTGCACAAAGCTAGAGCAGCTATATGGCGCTCCGAGCTGGATCACCCGCTCCAGCTCCCCGAGGTCAATGCCAAGCTCAAGAGTAAGCGTAGCGGCAGCAACCGCTGGACCAGGGCCGCTTCGAAGCGCTGCCTCTGTCTCTTCACGCAGCATGGCGGAGATGCTTCCATGATGGACATGGAAGACATCCGGCTGCTGCCGCTTCGCGGCAATTCGCCGCATCTCCAGTGTTGTAAGCTCCGCGTCCGAACGGGAATTGGTGAAGATGAGTGCTTTTTTCAGATGGGTATGGTTGTATACAAAATCGTAGTACGCCTTCTGTGCGTGCTCCAGCTGCTCTGCCTGCTTCTCATCCCTCGCATCGGGGAACGAGAAATGCTCTACACTAATTCGCAGCTTTCGGCCGCCCTGAGGCGACACCACTTCAACCGGATAACGCGTCCCGGCGGCAAGCCAGCCTGCTGCTGTCTCATAATCGCTGAGCGTCGCTGATAGGCCGATTCGCCGAGGAGTGCATGAGGCCATCCGTTCGATCCGTGTCAGCTGACTGAGCACCTGAATTCCCCGGTCTGCCCCCATAAAAGCATGGACCTCATCAATGATCACATACCGCAGGTCCTGAAACAGCGCTGGTATCGCATTTGGTCGATTCATGAGCAGACCTTCAAGGGACTCTGGTGTAATCTGGAGAACACCGGAAGGCTTTTGCATCAGTTTCGTCTTCTCCGCTTGCGATACATCTCCATGCCAGTGCCAGACGGGAACCTCACCTTCTCGCAGCAGCTCCTGAATCCGTTCAAACTGATCGTTGATCAGTGCCTTCAGCGGACCAATATATAGAATACCAACGGACGAAGAAGGACGTTCATAGAGCTCTGTAAGCGCAGGGAAAAATGCAGCTTCCGTCTTACCGGACGCTGTGCCCGAAGCAATGAGCAGGTGACTTGATGTATCGAATAGCACCCTGCAAGCATCAACCTGCGCTTCGCGAAGCGTGTCCCATTGTTTGCGGTATATAAACTCCTGTATAAATGGCGCTAGTCTAGTGAATGGGTTCGCACTCATAGTTCAAACTCCGCCAAGAAGTCACCCATGTCATCCGAATCATCTGGTTTTGCTGCCCCATCCTTAGAAGCAGGCAGTTCGATCGATGCCATCTTACCGAGTAATTGCTCAAATGTAGTATCTGGATGCTGATGCAGTGTGTGTAAAAGGTCCATAAAATCACGCACGACCTCACGGGTCGTCAGCAATTCCTCCGCACCCAAGCGCGAAACTGCCTGCTGCATGAATGCGATCAATTGCTCGTCTGTGAGCATGGCTGGGTATTGAAAGTGCAGGGCATGAATATCTCTAAGCTTTTGCAGCAGGATGAGGATTTCCTCATAAGAGAGCATATCCAGCTTCAAGATTGGAGAGGTGTATGTCTTCAGTCCGCTGTTCCCATAACGGCCATCTATCAGACGAGAACGTAGGGCATCATAGCTGAACAGTCCTCGCCGCTCATCTTCGACGAACTGAGGCGTGCCGCCCATAAATATACCTAAATGCTCTGCTTTGCCTTGCATCGTATCATTGAACATTGTCAGCAGCTTCTCATAGTTGCTCTGACGTGAGATGGAGTTCGTAATCTTATACAGGTTCACGCCTTCGTCAATGAATAATAGCAATCCTTTATAACCGATTGCCGCTGTAAACTCTGACCACAGCTTAATATAGTCGTACCAGCTGTCATCGTCGATAATAACGCCAACCCCAAGATCTTTACGCGCCTCCGTCTTTGTCGGATATTCACCCCGTAGCCAGCGCAGCGCAGCTTGCTTACGGTCATCATCACCTAACTTATAGCTGTTCCAGTATGCTGCAAGCACCTTCGCGAAATCGAATCCGTGTACGAGATTCTGCATACTGCTCGTGACTGCATAAATTCGCAGCTCTACCTGCTCGTTCAGTGCAGCATCACCCGGGCGAAGGCCTGTCTCTTGCATCATCTCCTGTTGAATCGCTGCGATCCACTTCTGTAGAATCGTCTCTAGCGCGCCACCATCAGGACGAGTACGTGTCGAGAGATGGGTCATCAGCTCACGATAAGTAGCAAGCCCTTGACCCTTCGTACCAACCAGCCTACGTTCAGGTGACAGATCCGCATCTGCTACTACAAAATCACGGTCCATTGCATAGTTACGGATGACCTGCAGAAGGAAGCTTTTTCCACTGCCATAGCGTCCCGTAATCAATTTAAAAGCTGCTCCGCCTTCTGCAATATTGTCCATATCGCGCAAAATAGCTTCGACTTCTGGCTTACGGCCGACTGCAATATGTTCAAGTCCTACCCGGGGCACCACCCCAGCCGTTAGCGAGTTGACCAGCGCGGTGGTTAGACGCTTCGGTATCTTCAGTTCTTTCATCGTTTGATCACCTCATCAATTGATCAAGCATGGTTATATATTCATCCACGAGAGTCTCGCCGTCGATCAATAGATCGCCGATCGTTTCCATCGCGGCCTCATTAATTTCATCAATTAGCAGGGCTGGCATTGAGCCTGCACCTTCGGCAGCTGCCTGAAGTGCGGTCATGTCCGGACCTGATATCAGCGCGTACAATACTTCAAGATGTACTGGACTAAGCTGCGCGGCCAGCTCTCCCCACTCTTCATCCAGATGCTCCGTATGCCAGATGATGCCCGCAGGAGATGGTACAACTTCTGTAGGGGCTAAACTAGCTTGTATATCTTTCCGGGAAGCTGGTTCGGCCAGTATCCCTTCAAACACAATATTTACCTCACCCGCATCAAGTTCTATTGCCACTTGTTTATCCGGCTTATGCCCAACTGAAACTGGATCAGACATCATACTGTCTTCAAGATCACCCCCAGCTTCACCAAGATCAAAAATATCCATCTGAAGTGGCACATCTCGCTTCTGTGTTTTCTTCACAGATTGGGCAGACCTCGCCGAATTGCCTGTAGATACAGATGATACTTCTATCTGTCGCTGTAATCCCGCACTGACTTCTGCCCCCGTTGTCGACTTCGTTAAGGTCTCAGATTCATCGATCAACAGCATGTCACGAACATCATCCGACTCCTGCTGAATACGTCGTAACTTTGCAGCATCGATCTGCACCTCTGGCTGTGCGGCCTTCTCCTTGGAATCGTCGCTGACTGGCGGCTGTATCTCTTTCTTCAAGAAACGTGCTACCAGCTCCTCGATTTCCGGATCCACTTCAATTCCACGAAGTCTTCCCTTGAATCCACGCAGTTCACGCAGTTTATTCTCCATCATCCGAATGAGCTGCGTTATATAATGACGAAGAGGCGGATGTTCACTGATCGGTAACGTCATAACAGTAGCCGTACGTCCATATATATCATAGTCATATACAGCGCTACGGAATACGTATCTTTCAGACTTCTTCTCTCTAGGGCGGAACAGTTCAATAAGACGCTGCCCTCTCGTTCTCCCAAGATACGCATCGACAAGGGCGACCACCTTCGGGCCATACGTCTTCATGTCCTTACGCCCACCTTCCTGATAGAATCGACTCTTGTCAGGCTCATAGTCTATCAGGTCAGAGAGCAAGTCCCAGTTCAGCAAGATCGGCTGAGCCGATAATCTGCGCAGCCACTCCAGCTCCTTCAGCTCACTGGACAAACTACGCGGAATCCGGTTATAGGTATCCGTTACCGGCATGTCCAAGCCGTGGATCAACGAGAAGTCGAACAACCATTCTCTCGCATAGGTGTCCAGCTTAGAATATCGCTCCCTATAAGCCTTCCATACGTTACATAGCAGTTGATAGCCTTGAGCTGGATTACTCCACCCGATCCCGTTAATTAGCTCATACATATATAGAAACAAATACGATAAATCACTGTCAGGATAACGCCCTGAGCGTACCTCCTCACGCCAATAGAAATACCATTTATACTGTGCTGAAGTCATATTATCGTAGGTAGGCCAATAACTCTTAAAAGGTACAAATGGATGCTCCGGCTCCACATGCCAAGCCAACTCACGGGCTCTTATGGCAAATTGCTGTTCTCGGGAATAGTACCTTACGCCATCATAGGATGGGGTTACAGAGGTGGACGGAGCAGAAGAACTTTGGTACCCTTCATGCTCATATGTCTCGGAAGAATTTTTCGCTGTAATCGACCCAGAAGGTTCTTTCGCATCCCAAAAGTTAAGATCAGCCGTGGAAAGCTCCGCAAAAGCACGCTTCTCTTGCCTCATATCGACGCTTCCACTTCGACCTTCATTTCTATCCATTTCCGGATTTCTTGCCGGGAGAGGCATATTCCTCTCCTCACCGCCTAGCTCGAATTCAGCGAACCGAATATCATTGTCACGTACGATGGTATGCTGAATAAGATCGATATTGCTTTTATTATTTTTCTTGATATGATCCATGAATTCGCACCTCCATCATTCCACCAATTATACCATTCCCGCCTATTCGCTGAGCCGTTCTTTTACAAGTTCTTACTGTGCATCTATACTATTAGAAACCGTTATATCTTGTAACCAAGGAACATACGTTCCATTTTATCATAGGAAAAGGGCTGCTGTCTGCTGCTTATGAACAACCAGCTTTAACCTATTAACACACATCCCAATTACGAAAAGTTAGGTCTCCACTCATCCATTGAAGAGAGGCTCTATAGAGAAAAGGAGTTGTACGATGAATAAGTGGCTCAAAACCATTTTGTATCTATTAGGCGCAGCCATCCTAACCCGGTTCATTCCCTTCTCCTCCTGGTTCAGAATTATGGATACCATGATTCATGAACTCGGACACGCGGTTACGACTTTGCTCCTATCCGGACGCGTACTCAGCATTGCACTGAATCCCGACCATAGCGGTACAACCTTGTCAGTCCTTGAATACGGCTGGAGAACAACACTCGTATCCCTCTCCGGTTATATGTCTGCGTCATTATTTGCGGTGCTCATGTTCTACGGCTATGCCAAACGAAAACAAGGAGAGGGATTGCTCTCGATCTCGGGAATCGCCGTGCTCATGATTGTGTTATTCGTACGTAATGGCTATGGTTTACTATGGCTTACAATCTTTGTTGTGATTACACTCGTCTTCTATTTCCTAGGAACACGAATTCGGAACGCATACTATCTTTTACTGGCGTTTCTCTCGCTGGAAGAGTCGGTTATGGGCCCTTTCTCCCTCCTGATATATGCAATTTCTCAACCGAGTGGCGCTGGGGATGCAGCGAACCTAGCAAGGTCTACTATGGTACCTGCATTTCTCTGGTCCCTGTTATTTCTGGCATTTTCGTTATGGTGTGCTAAGATCGCGTTGTCTTTGTTCTGGCGAAAGCGGCCAGTTATGCAATCACGTTCCAAAGGTTCATACTAGCTCTAAACCGGCATAAATGTGAGAAGATTTCCCTAAGTACAGCAATAGAAAGGGGATCTTCTCTACGGCTTTGCACCTCTTACCTAACGGGTCATTCATCGCAAACATGATTGTGAAATTAATCACTTACTAAAATAGAAATGTAAGGTAAATTGGTGAAGCTGATTCTATCTCGTTAGATCGACATCATGATAAAGGGGACTACTAAAGAATGAAATCGAAGCGTATAAAGTTTGTAATCACCATGCTTGCAGCACTTATGACTATTGCAATGTTTACAGGTTGCTCTAACACAGCAGATAAAGCAGATGCTGAACCGAAGAAAACAGAAACAAATGCTAACGCTGACGCTAATGCAAATAAGAATACAGAGCAGACCGACTCCACTACCGGTTCTTCTATAAAAGAAGTAGAGATGACAAAACTGGATTGGAGTGCGCAACCGAAACTTGGGCTTATTAAAGGAGACTACTATAAAACAGAAGAGCGTTTTAGACAGGGGCATTTAGGCACTTTGGAGGTAGTCAAAGATAAAGATAAGCTTGTTCATATTGAATTTAACGAAATGACACGCCCCAACTACTACAACCGTTATTACCAGAATGTATCGAAACGCTGGTCCGCATACAACTTTACCATGGGTGAGGCAAAAGGAGCAGCTTGGATTCAAGGTGTGCTGAAAGCGGAAGAGCAGATGCTGGCAGAACAACGCATTACGGGTGAAGTAGACACTGTATCCGGTGCTTCCAATAGTATTTTGCAATCCATGGTGCCTATGGCTGAGAAGCTTGCACCCACACTAGAGAAGGCGTCTAACGAAAAATACTACGGTATCGCAGAAGTATTAGGCGGCGGTTTAACAGGCCGTTTACAAGTGGTTGTAAAAGACGGCAAGATTACAGATCTTCGATATGATGAGATTTTTGCAGATACACCCGATGAGATCGAAGATCCAAAGCTGAAGCAGTTCTACAGACAATCCAAGTATGAAAGTGTAGATTATGATGAACCTTCCCGTATCGGCTTCAACGTGCAGATGGATGAGCTGAAAGCGAAAGTATTGAAAACACAAGACATGCTTGACTTGTCCGGTCTTCCGGCAATCGAGAACACAGGTGATTATGGCAAGTCTGGCTACACCACTCGCAATACAGCTTGGGATAACTACCTGAAGCTTGCGGAGAAGCTACTGAAGGAAATGAAAGCAGATAGCGTGCTGAAATAAGGTTGCTGATGAGAGGGCTGCATCTTTTACTTATTGGAGTGAAAGATGCGGCCTTGTTTTATTGTTATCCTATTTTGATAAATCTGAATTCCCTATGCAACTGAGATGATGAGCTGGTATCGAGTTAGAGCTGTTAAATAAAACATTGATCATCACAAGGATGATCGTTATGATCAATAGAGAGATGCGAATAAAGGAGCCTTCAACCTGTCATGTGGATTATTCTGTAGGGATTCTTAATGCTGAGTATAGCGAAATCCGCTATATTTTTTGGTATTCATATCTTTTACCTTACGGATACGCAGGGGTGAACGCATAAACCAATCGTTGCGAATAACAACGTTTATACGTCTTTGATTTAAAAAATACGCGTCTCTTAGATCATTACCTGCATATCCTCCTATTCATGAATGGAGGAATTTATAAATGAACAAAAGCAACAAAATAGCAATCGTTAGCGGCGCAAGCCGATCTACAGGAATTGGAACCGCCATCTGTCGCTCACTCGCAAACCTTGGTATAGATATTTTCTTCACTCATTGGCATGCGTTTGATGAAACGCAAGGGAACGGTGGGCAAAGGGATTGGCCTGAGCAATTGCGTGAAGAATTAGAGAGTTTAGGGGTAAGAGCAGCTCATATGGAGGCAGATCTGACGAACTCTGACATGCCTTCACTTATTATGGATCAGGTGGAAAAGACACTCGGACACGCCACGATCCTTATTAATAATGCCACTTACTGCGCGCCTTCTAATTACAAGACCCTTGATATCCGATTGTTAGATCAACACTATCAAGTGAACAATCGTGGAACGATCTTACTTAGTACAGCGTTTGCTAGAAGATTTGAACAGCACCAACCTCAAGGCACACCTGGGCGGATAATATTCATGGTTTCAAAAGGACCTGACCCAGACAACCTGGCATATATTATGACCAAAGGCGCCTTGATTGGTTTGATCGAGCCCCTCTCGGTAGGACTAGCTCCGCTCCATATTACAGTGAATGGTTTCGATCCTGGACCGACAGATTCAGGCTGGATCACCGATGAGATGAAAGAACATTTCCTACCCATGTTCCCCATGGGACGAATCGGCTTGCCGGAAGATGCTGCAAGAGGGATTAGCCTATTAGTAAGCGATGATTCACAGTGGATCACCGGGCAGGTGATTCGGTCAGAGGGCGGATTTCTCGGGAAATAATTCTCTTTAAACCCTTGCCCTTCTCCCTTTCTCCCCAAAAAGCCCAGCTCGTGTAATTCACACAGAGCTGGGCTTCTTTTGCACTCCCATGAGACACCCGAAAGGGCTGCACTCCTCTCCACTGCAATAGGTGCGTGAATCGGTCGGAGGAGCATCGCGTT
>NZ_JBYSWS010000003.1:593444-679855 GCF_058781425.1 Paenibacillus sp. FW507-14B1B
TCCTTAGACTATTCCATTTCAGTTTCCCGATTTTAACAGCGACCGGAGACGATTTACGCACCGCCAACGCAGCCACCTAAGAGTCTCTCCCTCCACTTCCAAAAGCCCAGCTCGTGTAGTTTACCCAGAGCTGGGCTTCTTTTGCGCTCCCATGAGACACCCGAAAGGGCTGCACTCCTCTCCACTGCAATAGGTGCGTGAATCGGTCGGAGGAGCATCGCGTTCGCCTTTAAAATCGGGAAACCTCCTTAGACTATTCCATTTCAGTTTCCCGATTTTAACAGCGACCGGAGACGATTTACGCACCGCCAACGCAGCCACCAATAGTGTGCAGCCCTTATCATTGCCCTCCATCCATGACAACGCAAAAAAAGCCCAGCTCCCTAAAGCAGGAGCCGGGCTTTCATCTATCTCAATTATTTTTGCTTCAAGTTGTAGAAAGACTTCAAGCCGTTGTATTGAGCGAGTTCACCCAATTGATCTTCGATGCGAAGCAATTGGTTGTATTTCGCAACACGGTCAGTACGGGAAGGAGCACCTGTTTTGATCTGACCAGCGTTTGTAGCAACTGCGATATCAGCGATTGTGCTATCTTCGGATTCACCGGAACGGTGAGAGATAACAGCTGTGTATCCAGCGCGTTTAGCCATTTCGATTGCATCGAATGTTTCAGTCAATGTACCGATTTGGTTAACTTTGATCAGGATGGAGTTACCAATGTTTTCATTGATACCTCTTTCCAAACGCTCAGTGTTCGTAACGAACAAGTCGTCACCAACGAGTTGAATTTTGTCACCCAATTTCTCAGTGAGCAATTTCCAACCATCCCAGTCGTCTTCGGAGCATCCGTCTTCGATTGTGATGATTGGGTATTTATCAACCCAAGAAGCAAGCAGGTCAACGAACTCTGCAGGCGTGAAGGATTTGCCTTCGCCTTCAAGAACATACTTACCATCTTTGAAGAACTCAGTGGAAGCTACGTCCATACCGAGGAATACATCTTCGCCTGGCTTGTAGCCAGCTTTTTCGATCGCTTCGATAATGGAAGACAATGCATCTTCGTTGGAAGTGAAGTTAGGAGCGAATCCACCTTCGTCACCAACTGCAGTGTTCAAGCCTTTACCTTTAAGTACGGATTTCAGGTTGTGGAAGATTTCAGCGCCCATACGAAGTGCTTCTTTGAAGCTTTCAGCGCCAACAGGCAATACCATGAACTCTTGAACGTCAACGTTGTTGTCAGCGTGAGCACCACCGTTAACGATGTTCATCATTGGTACTGGAAGTTGTTTTGCATTGAATCCACCGAGGTAAACATACAGCGGCAGGTCAAGAGCGTCAGCAGCTGCGCGAGCAACAGCCATGGATACAGCCAGGATTGCGTTAGCGCCTAGCTTGCCTTTGTTTGGAGTTCCATCCAAGTTGATCATCAGCTTGTCGATGCCAAGTTGATCCAAAGCATCCATGCCGATCACTTCTGGAGCGATAATTTCGTTTACGTTCTCAACAGCTTTCAAAACACCTTTACCAAGGTAACGGGATTTGTCGTCGTCGCGAAGCTCAACAGCTTCGTGAACACCAGTGGATGCACCGGATGGTACGATTGCGCGGCCAATTGCGCCGGATTCTAAGTATACTTCAACTTCTACAGTCGGGTTACCACGGGAGTCAAGGACTTCGCGTGCATAAACGTCAGAAATAACAGTCATTTGTGTAGTCTCCTTTAAAGTTATTTATTTTAAATAGTAAATCAATTTATTTGCGAGATGCAATCATGGAAGTACCGGTCATTTCCTCCGGTTTATCAAGCTGCATCAGATCTAGGATGGTTGGAGCGATATCAGCTAGGATACCACCTTCACGCAGGGTTACGTTCTCCTCAGTCACGATAAACGGAACTGGATTTGTTGTATGAGCTGTAAACGGCCGTCCATTCTCATCGAACACCATATCCGCATTACCGTGGTCAGCAGTGATGATTACCACACCGCCCTTAGCAAGAACTGCATCCACTACTTTACCAACACATTCATCAGTTGTTTCTACTGCTTTGATCGTTGGTTCCAGCATGCCGGAGTGACCAACCATGTCTGGATTTGCAAAGTTCAGGATGATCGCATCGTGTTTATCCGCTTCGATCTCCTTCACACAAGCATCTGCCACTTCATAAGCGCTCATCTCAGGCTGCAGATCATAAGTAGCAACCTTTGGTGAGTTGATCAGCACCCGAGTTTCACCCGGAAGTTCTACATCACGGCCACCACTGAAGAAGAAGGTTACGTGTGGGTATTTCTCCGTTTCAGCAATACGTAGTTGTTTCTTGTTGTTCTGCACAAGAACTTCACCAAGCGTATTGTCGAGGTTTTTCGGCTTGTATGCTACAAAGCCTTCCACAGTTTCGCTGAACAAGGTTAAGCAGACAAAATGCAAGCCTTGTGGGAACTTAGGTCCACGCTCAAATCCACGGAAATCTTTGTTCGTAAATACCTGGGACAGCTGAATCGCACGGTCCGGACGATAGTTCAGGAAGATAACGGAATCTCCGCTTTCTACCAGACTCACCGGATTGCCCTGATCATCTACAATAACAGTTGGCTCTACGAATTCATCGTAAACCGATTTCTCATAAGATTCATTGATCGCTTTCAGCGGATCTGTGTATTTCGGGCCTTCGCCATATACCATCGCACGGTAAGCTTTCTCTACACGATCCCAGCGTTTGTCGCGGTCCATCGCATAGTAGCGTCCCGAAATCGTAGCAATTTTGCCGACACCGACTTCCTCAATTTTAGCAAGCAGATCTTTAACAAACTGCTTACCACTGTCAGGAGCCACATCGCGGCCATCCATGAAACCATGGATGTACACTTCATGCATATCTTCCTTCTTCGCCAGATCCAGCATAGCGAACATATGCTCAATATGACTGTGGACACCACCGTCGGACACAAGACCGTACAGGTGGAGCTTCTTGTTGTTTTTCTTAGCGGCCCGAATCGCTTCAACCAAGGTTTCATTCTCATAGAATTCACCTTCGCGAATCGATTTCGAAATCCGAGTCAGGTCCTGATAAACGATCCGGCCGGCTCCGATATTCAGATGGCCCACTTCGGAGTTACCCATCTGTCCTTCTGGAAGACCTACTGCTTCACCACAAGCTGTCAATGTCGTATTCGGATACTGCTTCAAATAACGATCATAGTTCGGCTTGTTCGCCTGAGAGACCGCGTTGCCTTCAGACGTGTTACGCAGACCGAATCCATCCATGATGATTAATGCTACCGGTTTGGGTGCTGACATCTTACTTCGCCCCCTCAACGAGTTGGATATAAGAAGCCGGCTGCAAGCTAGCACCGCCAACGAGCGCACCGTCGATATCGCTTTGTCCCATGTACTCTGCTACATTCTCAGGCTTCACACTACCGCCGTATTGAATACGTACTTGAGCAGCGACGTCTTCACCATACATTCCTTTCACAAGGTCACGGATGTAAGAGATTACTTCGTTAGCGTCCTGTGCTGTAGAAGATTTACCTGTTCCAATTGCCCAGATCGGCTCGTAAGCAATGACAACATGAACCGCTTGATCCGCAGGAATTCCTGCAAAAGCAGCTTCTGTTTGTACTTTACATACATCTTTAGTTTGTCCAGCTTCACGCTCTTCAAGCTTCTCACCAACACACACGATTGGAAGAAGGCTATGACGGAATGCAGCATGAACCTTTTTGTTCACAATCTCATCCGTTTCGCCAAAATATTGACGACGCTCAGAGTGTCCGATAATGACATAATCCACGCCCAAATCTTGCAGCATAACGCCGCTGATTTCGCCAGTGAATGCGCCATTTTCTTCAAAATGCAAGTTTTGCGCACCAATCTTGATGCTAGTACCTTTAGCAGCTTCAACAAGTGCTGGAAGGTTCGTAAACGGCGCGCAGATCACGGCTTCAACGCCCTCGACTTCCGCTTTTCCTTTTACTTCTTCGAAGAATGCTTTAGCTTCCGGAACAGTTTTGAACATTTTCCAGTTGCCAGCTATGATAGGTGTTCTCACACAGTTCACTCCTTTGCTCACCCCCATCTTGGGGTTCGATTCTTTGCGATAACTTACGCTATACAAGTAGAACCAACTGTTATCCTAGGACAACAGCGCTTCTACGTGAAATTTTACTACTTATCGTTCAGTGCCACAACACCAGGAAGCTCTTTACCTTCCATGAACTCAAGAGATGCACCGCCACCTGTAGAGATGTGGTTCATTTTATCTGCCAAGTGGAACTTCTCTGCTGCTGCTGCGGAATCACCGCCGCCAATAATCGTGTAAGCTTCCGTATCTGCACAAGCTTGTGCTACTTCACGAGTACCGTTAGAGAAAGGTTCAATTTCAAATACACCCATCGGTCCATTCCATACAACCAACTTGGAGTTTTTGATCACTTCTGCATACTTCGCACGCGTCTTCGGTCCGATGTCTACGCCTTCCCAATCTGCAGGAATACTGTCGATATCAACGATTTTCGTGTTAGCGTCCGCACTGAAATCATCCGAAACCACAATGTCTACCGGAAGGTAGAAGTTCTTACCAAGTTCTTTTGCTTTCTCGATAAAGCCAAGTGCAGTGTCCAGTTTGGAATCATCACACAGGGATTGACCGATCTCGTGACCTTGGGCTTTGAAGAACGTGTAAGCAAGTCCACCGCCGATAATGACGTTGTCAGCGAGCGTAAGCAGGTTATTAATCACATCGATTTTGTCTTTAACCTTCGATCCACCGATAATAGCTGTGAATGGACGATCCGGGTTCAAAAGAGCTTTGCCAAGTACAGACAATTCTTTCTCCATCAGAAGACCCGATACAGCTGGAAGATGATGCGCGATTCCTTCAGTCGATGCATGTGCACGGTGTGCAGCACCAAAAGCATCATTCACGAACAGGTCGGCAAGCTCAGCGAATTGCTTCGCAAGCTCTGGATCATTCTTCTCTTCACCCGGATAAAAACGAACGTTTTCAAGCACGAGAACGTCTCCGTCCTTCATGTTTGCAATTTGAGCTTTTACTGCATCCCCAATTGCTTCATCTGCCTTCACGACAGGTTTGCCAAGAAGCTCAGACAAGCGTTCGCTTGCAGGCGTCAAGCGCATGGATTCAACCACTTGACCTTTCGGACGACCCATATGGCTTGCCAAAATGACTTTAGCGCCCTTCTCTACCAAATACTTAATGGTCGGCAGAGTTTCACGGATCCGAGTATCATCAGTAATCTTTCCATCCTCAAGGGGTACATTGAAATCGACGCGGACAAACACCCGTTTGCCGCTTACTTCTACATCACGTACACTTTTCTTGTTCATCTCCACGTTCCTCCTAAGAAACTATTTCCTCGCCGACAGCGCAGCTGCTCTCTCTTTTGTTTTAGAGTCCGGTTCTATCTATTCTTCCCAGTACTCTGGCATGAAAATATATAAACAAGTAGAAACGACTCTTCCTTATTAAGAAGCTGATACGTTTCCATAAGACAAAATCAAAGAGGAGCGCCACAAGGAACCCCTCTTCGATTTGTGTATCAGATCAATTACAGACCTTTGCTTGCGATGTATGCAGCGAGGTCAACAACACGGTTGGAATAGCCCCACTCGTTGTCATACCAAGAAACGACTTTCACCATGTTGTCGCCAATTACCATAGTTGACAATGCGTCAATTGTGGAAGAAGCTGGGTCACCATTGTAGTCGCTCGATACCAAAGGCTCATCAGAGTAGTTCATGATACCTTTCAATGCGCCTTCAGCTGCTTCTTTCAAAGCTGCGTTAACTTCTTCAACTGTAACGTTCTTCTCAAGCTCAACAACCAAGTCTGTAACGGAAACGTTAGGTGTAGGAACACGCATGGACATACCGTTCAATTTGCCTTTCAATTCAGGCAATACAAGGGATACTGCTTTCGCTGCACCAGTTGTAGTTGGGATGATGTTTTGAGCTGCTGCGCGAGCACGACGAAGGTCTTTGTGCGGCAGGTCAAGAACGTTTTGGTCGTTAGTGTAGGAGTGAATAGTGTTCATCATACCTTTAACGATACCAAATTTGTCGTTCAATACTTTAGCAAATGGTGCCAAGCAGTTCGTTGTGCAAGAAGCGTTGGAGATTACTGTATGGCTAGCTGCGTCATACTTATCTTCGTTAACACCCATAACGATTGTGATATCTTCGTTAGTAGCTGGTGCGGAGATGATAACTTTCTTCGCGCCGCCTTTCAAGTGAGCTTCAGCTTTTTCTTTAGCTGTGAAGATACCAGTGGATTCCACAACGATTTCAGCGCCTACGGAGCTCCAAGGAAGGTTCTCAGGGTTACGCTCTGCAAATACTTTAACTTCTCTGCCATTTACAACAAGCGCGCCTTCTTTAGCTTCTACAGTTGCGTTGAATTTGCCATGTGTTGTGTCATATTTCAAAAGGTGTGCCAGCGTTTTTACGTCTGTCAAATCGTTGATTGCAACAATTTCAACATCCTTGTTGTCCAGCGCTGCGCGGAACACGTTACGTCCAATACGTCCAAATCCGTTAATACCTACTTTAACCATGAGTATTTCCCTCCATATAGTGAAAGTTTTTTATTTATTCAAGACGGACCGTGAGGCCCATCATGACAACAAAGTTAGTACGAATGCTCTTCGTCATTGTTCTTTATGCCTGTCGCTTAGTCCAGGCTCTTCGCTATTTCCAGAGCCGCGGCCTCATCCATAACGAGAATGTCCTCGTGTCCGAACTTCAGCACGGCATGTATCGCTTTAGCCTTACTTCGTCCACCAGCGATACCAATAATCGTCTCTGTCCGCATAATATCCTCAAGTCTTAGCCCAAGGGTAAGCATACGGTGAACGACTGTTCCATCTTCACTGAAATAGTAGCCAAAGGATTCGGCAATCGCACCTTCCGCTTTCAGATCCTTAATTGAAGGTTCATCAAGCTTCCTGCGGTGAGCCATCTCCATAGCATCTCCTATACCGTGAACAATAACACATGATCGACGTATCACATTCACAATGTCCCGGATATGGTGATCCTGAACCAGTGACTGATAGGCATCGTCGCTCAACAGATCTGGTACATGCAGTAGCCGATATTCGGCTCCTACCTTCTTCGCCATCTTAGATGCGATTGTGTTGGCTTGAATCTCCATACTCTCGCCCAAACCGCCCCTTGCAGGTACAAACCACGAACCTGTTAAAGGACCAGCTGACGGCGGTGCCATCTGCTCAGCTACTTCAGCGAGCGTTGATCCACCTGTTACAGCAATGATGTCTCCGCTATTGACATAGTTAAGTAATGTTCTTGCACCTGCCCTGCCAAGTTCGCGTTTCACATCAGCTGAAGACTCACTATCACCGGGGACAACTACTACTTTACGCAGCCCGTAAGCCTCGCGGATCTTCTCCTCCAGATCAGCTAATCCGAACAAATCATTCATGACAGGCTCAAGCTGGTCAAGTAAGTTCTGTCCGCTACTGCTAATCCTCATCCCAAGCGTCTCAATCTCGATGAGCCCTTGTGCTTTCAGTAGGTCTGTTTCGGCCCTCAGCACACGTTCGGTCATTGACAGTGATGCCGCGAGCGTCCTGCGCCCCACCATTCCAGATAACATGATCTGATGAAGGATCGTATATCTTCGCTTGAGAATGTCCATGAGATCGGGCAGAAGCTGCTCTTGTAATTCTAATAAGTTACGCATGCATTCCACTCCTGCAACTTCGTCTTGGACCTTCTACCGATGGTCGCAAAATGTCCCAGTCAAGCGTTTTAAGTCCCACCCTTATTCTAACCAATATTTATGGAGGTTGCAAGTGTTCCGAATGTATATTTCTCAACCCTAAGCATTCTTATACATCGGGAAGAGGTTGTCCTTAAAGTGGATACACAACTGTCAAAGTCATATACAGTATCTCCCAAAAGGTGTGAATTTCTTCATATACAGATGGATTCTGTCTCGCTCTCATCAGCCATGCTTATTAGAATCTTTGGCACTGTTCTTGTCTTTTCGAAAAAGATGCGGTATAATCATCTTCGTTGCTATTTTGCGCCCGTGGTCCAATGGATATGACGTAGGCCTCCGGAGCCTGAGATCGAGGTTCGATTCCTCGCGGGCGCGCCATTTATTTTCATAACTTCTATATATTGTTTACCCACAAGTGCCCATAACGGCTCTTTTTTTTACCCAATAGTTTGACTTTCTTTGACTTTATGGTTGAAATTGTTTATTATGTGGGTAATACGGTAACAGTATTTTAATGAGGAATGCATTTAAGAGGAGGTTTTTTATATGAGTTTCATACCTATGGTCGTTGAACAAAGCAACCGCGGTGAGCGCGCGTACGACATCTATTCCAGATTGCTGAAAGATCGCATCATCTTCCTCGGCTCCGACGTGAATGACGTAGTTGCCAATGCCATCATTGCACAAATGCTGTTCTTGGCAGCTGAGGACCCAGAGAAGGACATTCACCTTTACATCAATAGCCCTGGCGGATCAATCACCGCTGGTATGGCCATATTCGATACAATGCAGTTTATCAAACCTGACGTGTCTACCATCTGTGTCGGCATGGCTGCTTCCATGGGAGCATTCCTGCTGAATGCAGGCGCTAAGGGTAAACGTTTTGCGCTTCCTAACAGTGAAGTTATGATTCACCAACCACTTGGTGGAGCTCAAGGGCAAGCAACGGATATCGAAATCCGCGCCCGTCGCATCCTGAAGATGCGCGATAAGCTGAACCATATTCTCGCAGAGCGCACAGGTCAACCGCTTGAGCGTATTGAGAAGGATACGGATCGTGACTATTTCATGACTGCTGCTGAAGCGAAGGAATACGGTCTGATCGACCAAGTTCTTGAGAGCACGCCGCCGCAAGGCATCTAACATTTTGCAACAACAAGAGGCTAATATCCGTTAATATACGGATGTTAGCCTTTTTGGCATGAAATAATTAGACACCCTATGTCTTTTGTGGATATAATTGGGATTAATTAATATTGCGATCGGAGAGATGACTATAGTGGGTAACCGATTATCCTTGATTTTACTACTTCCCCTCTGTTCAATCCCATTTTCCATAATCAACATACTTCCTGCGTTTAAAGGAAATACACCTGATATACAACACACAGTTGCATCTGTCTTTGCTGTCATACTACTATTTCTGCTTGGCCTGTTGCTCGGGTTAAAAGACCAATCTTATTTTGTTCGCTGGTTTTCCCTGTACTGGATAGCAGGTATTTTAGTTTTTGCATTAGGTTATTTGACAAAATCATTCATCATACTTCTTCCCGTTGCCTTTATTTATTTCTTCCCCCTTTACGGACTCCGATTATTTCTAAATATTCCATCGGACCTAACCCTTGTACTCCTGTGCACCATGATTGCTCTCGTAGCAGGATTACTCGGTTATTCACTCGGCCGTTTCCGCAGCAAGAATACACCCATTGTTCAGGAGAAGTAATGAGACCTTCAATCGAGCGAAGTCAAAGATAGACCAAAATAAAGCAAGGGCAGAGGCCAATTTCTTGGCTTCTGCCCCTTATTTTTCACAATCTCGAATATTGCTATTTCCATTCCTTCAAATTCAGCTCAAACTGCGGGAAACCATAAGCGTATGCTGTGTATTCATATAACGAGAAATACAGAACAGCTGCATTATCCTTCAGATAGAACTGAGCATCTGCAGGGACCCCTTTAAAACCGCCAAGGTATCCGCCATCTTGTTTCATTTTGTTAAGGACAAGGTTATTTAACTTCTGCTTGTTCTTACCCTGCATGTTGATGAAATCACCAAGCTTCATCTGCTTTCCATCCTTGAGCGAGAACGTATAGCTATTGCGGAACGTCATGCCGTGCGCCCCGCCTGTATAGGAATAATTATATGTCGTGATGCTGAGTAAACCGTTAGCATTATAATGCACCACGAAATCTCCCTGGAACTCATACGGATAATTACTTCCTGATGGAGGTAAGGTGCCTATGTCTCCTTCAGCTCCATCGAACACATTTTCCATATTTGTTTTTAGTACATTGTTGATTTTCGTCTGGGCCTCTTCATTCTCTAAGCCACTAATGACCGGATAATTTACAACCGCTGTTGTATTTAGAATTTTCTTCTTCACTGTCTCTGTCTTAATGGTGATTGGATTTTGTTTCTTCGCTGTCATATTTAGCAGTTTCGCAGACGGACTCCATTGTCCTTGAATACCCATGTATTCATTCAGCACTTTGTAAGGGATGTACAATCGGCCGTTTACAATCTTAGCGCCTGGTTCTCCTGCAAAATATCCATTCACCGTGAGATAGATTTCATTCGCATCATATACATTCGCGCTTAATTTGTTGTAGCCATCACCTAGCGTGTAAACCTTGTTCTTGGCGTCATATTTCAAAGGAAGACCGAGTACATCTCGAATTACCGTTGCTGGCACATAAAGGGCACCATGATCAAGCATTCCTTTCTGCGATAATGCTTTACCATTCCACTTAAGCGATATATCAGAATTCACTTTCTTTGAAGAAGCTGCTACCGAACTAGCTGTGGTCTTAGAATTGCTTGCATCTACTGCTTGTCCACTTAAACTTAATCCTCCCAAAAATACGCCTGTTGCAATAACCGCTGCACCATATTTCATTTTATAATTCATATATTATGCTCCACCTTCCATATAAAAGTAAGGTCATTTACTATATTACCCATTTCCATTATAGGGAACACGTTAGTTAGAGAGGTAACAATCGTGGTGACAATTTTGATTCCTGTTAATTAGAAACAATAAAGACCGTCATACCGCGTATTATTGGACACCAAATCCCTTATTTCACTCAAAAGTTTTTTTCGTAATCTATCGGACACAGGTTCCACTATTGAGCCAAAAAGAGCTGTAAAATCAACGAATATGATTAAATAGCGGATCTACCGTCCATTTAAGTAGCACATTCGGCCCAAATCACGAAAATAGCGGATTCTGTGTCCGGGAATATGCCCCGGCCCGAAATGTCCCACTGCTAATGAGGTTCAATAAACGACTCGTTATAAAAAAAGACCCGCACGAAGGAACACTTTGTCTCAAAGCGTTCCCCTACGGGTCCTTAATAACCATTCTTAACTATTTCAATAGCCAGCCTTTAGTGTGCCGGTTCTTATCTTCCGCTCTTCAGTTCCGTCCAGAAACGGTCGTAAATTTGCAGATTCTCACCGACATCGCCCAGCCACTCTGTGCGCTTCAGTTCATCTTCTGTCAGGTTGATCATTTTATCTGCACGATATTCCTCATTATGGAACTCCATCGCTTTACTGTTCGGATTGCTGTAACCGATGAATTCATAGTTTTTAGCACTCACTTTTGGATCTAGCATATAGTTGATAAACTTCTCTGCCAGTTCTTTGTTCTTCGCGCCTTTTGGAATCGCATAGTTATCAGAGAAGATGGTTGCCCCTTCTTCTGGTACAACATAAGCTACATCCGGATTTTCCTTAGCGATAAAAGAAGCATCACCAGACCATACGGTTGCGATCCAGCCTTCTTCTTGAATCATCTTCTGCTTAATGTTGTCTGTATCAAAGGCCAGTACGTTCGGGAGTAAAGTTCTCAGCTCATCCACAGCCGTCTTAATCTCCGCTTCATTCGTTGTGCTGTTAGATTTACCTTCCTTCTTGAGTGCCATACCGATCATTTCACGATTGTCATCAAGGAGCAGCACTTTGCCTTTATAAGCTGGATTCCAAAGATCATTCCAACTCTTAATCTCTTCTTTAACATACTTCTTGTTATATGCGATTCCCGTTACACCGGATGTATAAATTACAGAGTATTTATTGCCCGGATCAAAATCCGGATTCTTAAACGTATCCGCAATATTATCGATGTTCGGGATGTTGTTCTTATCAAGCGGCTCCAGCAAATCCATATTGATCATGGTCTTTACCATATAATCGGAAGGCTGAATTAGATCATAGCCGCTACCGCCTACTTTAATCTTCGCCAGCAAGTCCTCATTATTCGCGTAATTGTCGTATGTCACCTTGACATCGAACTCTTTCTCAAAATCCTTCAGCACCGCTGGGTCAAAGTTATCCGCCCAACTATAAATGTGCAGAGTTTCCTTTTCGGAGCCACAAGCTACCAAGGCTGTTAACGACATTGTAGCGATCACGCCTGCCAGCAGCAGACGGGTCCATCTCGATTTTTTCAATTCACTATCTCCTCTCTTTCCGCCTTACATTTTTTTAAACAAATTTATCCGAAAAACGGTTCGTCCGCTTAGATCGGCAGTGTCTTGTGTTTCTTCTGACCATTGCCCCGGTTAAGTACATATTGAGCAAGTAGGATCAGCGTTACGCTCACCAAAATGAGCAATGTACATAATGCGTTAATTTCCGGGGAAATCCCTCGCTTCACCTGGGCATAGATATAAATCGGAAGCGTTGTTGAGCTCGGGCCAGCTACAAAGAAGCTAACCATGAAATCATCAAGCGACAGTGTGAATGCAATCAGTGCGCCAGAGATAATACCTGGGGAGATCTGCGGCAATGTTACATGACGGAAGGTCTGCCACCGGGAAGCTCCTAGATCCAGCGCTGCTTCTTCTAGTTGCTTACCCATATTAGCAAGCCGCGCCGTTACCACTACATACACATAAGATAAGCTGAATGTAATATGAGCGATAATAATCGTTGTCTTACCTAGAGGCATATCCATCTGCGTGAATAGAACAAGCAGTGACAGACCCATGATAATGTCTGGGATAATGACTGGTAAGTACATCAGCCCTGTCATGCCACTCCGACTCTTTCTCCCGAGGTTACGAAGTGATAAAGCCGCTAATGTCCCGAGAATAGTGGATACAATCGTTGAGATCACGGCAACGGTCAAACTGTTCATGAGAGCTTCCATAACGTTTCTATTACTGAACAGCGAAACATACCAGTCGAACGTAAAGCCCTCCCAGTTACCACTCAACCGTGTATCATTAAAGGAATAGATCACGATCATAAGAATCGGTACATAGATGAAAGCCATCATCAAGAATGAGTGAATCCCAAGTAAGGGGTGACTTCGTTTCTTCACGCTCTCCCCTCCTTCAATCGTTGGTGACGGGCTTGCATGGCCCTGTTGAATAACATCACTAACACCAGCGAGGTAATAACAAAAATAACCGACAAGGCAGCTCCAAACGGCCAGTTACGCGCACCCAGGAACTGTGCTTGAATAATGTTACTAATCATAGCCGATTTTGCACCGCCTAGAATATCTGTAACAACGAACATGCCTGTTGTAGATACGTATACCAAGATGGAACCCGTCATAATACCGGATTTGCTCTGAGGTAAGGTAACATGTCGGAATGCCCTCCACTTCGAAGCACCTAAATCGCTTGCTGCATCAAGAAGACGCTTGTCCATCTGTTCCAGTGCCACATAAATGGGAAGCACCATGAACGGAATGAAGTTGTATACCATCCCAAGCAGGACAGCACCCTTCGTATACAGCATCTGCATAGGTTCATCAATCCATCCCAGATTCATAAGAACGGTATTTACAACCCCTTGTGTTCGGAGTAGAAGCACCCAAGCATACGTACGAATCAAGAAATTGATCCAAAACGGCACGGTGATTAAGATCAGCCCCCATGTCTGGATACGCGGGGAGGCGTTGGCTATATAATAGGCCAGCGGATAGCTGACGAATAGACAAATGACCGTGGTTAACACGGATAGAACAAGCGTATCCCAGTAAATGCCGAGATATAACGGATCGAAGAACGTCTTGTATCCTTCCAGGCTGAAGGAAAATACGATATCTCCATGCACATCACGTTGCATAAAAGATATGGCTACTACAATAAGCATCGGTACAATAAGGAACAGGGAGAGCCACAGCAGGACAGGAGTCAGGAGGAATTTAGATTTTCTCATGACCCGATTCCCACCTCATCTCTCGCATCCCAGTTCAGGCCGATTCTTTCACCGACTTCCCAAGGCTCGTCATCTGTAAAGTCAAGCGCAATGGTTACTCTCATCGGTTCGTCTTCGAGCTGTACCATCAATTTATGCACGTTGCCTAAGTACTGGACATCCTCAATCACGCCAGTCTTCTTGCCACCTGGTCCGCGAAGCGGAGTAATTTTCTCAGGACGCACAGCAAAAAGCCCTTCGCGCGAAGAGAATATATTGTTCTCTCCAACAAAGGTTGCAGCGAACAGGGTTTGTGGTCTAGCGTAAATCTCACGTGGAGTACCAATCTGCTCTACCTTCCCGTTATTCATAATAACGATCCGGTCTGATAGCATCATCGCTTCCTCCTGATCATGCGTGACATATACAAATGTAATGCCAAGCGAACGCTGTAGATGCTTCAATTCAGACTGCAGGTTTTTGCGGAGCTGAAGATCGAGTGCACCAAGCGGCTCATCCAGCAAAAGCACTTTCGGTTTATTCGCAATCGCACGGGCAATAGCCACACGCTGTTGCTGTCCACCCGAAAGCTGGTGCGGATAACGATCCACAAGTTGAGTAAGCTGGGTCATAGCCACAGCTTCCGCTACACGTTCCTTGATCTGAGAACGCGGCATTTTTTTCATTTTCAATCCGAAGGCAATATTGTCTTCTACGGTCATGTGCGGGAAAAGGGCATAATGTTGGAACACGAGATTCAAATCTCGCTTGTTCGCCGGCACATCAGTCACGTTCTGACCAGCGAGCCATACTTCCCCTTCCGTTGGCTGTTCGAATCCTGCAATCATTCGGAGGATTGTCGTCTTGCCGCAACCGCTGGGGCCCAGCAAAGTCAGGAATTCTCCTTCCTTAATGGAGAGCGACAGCGGATGCACGACCGCTTGTCCCTGAAACTGTTTTTCTATTTGGACAAGTTCAATCATGTGCACCATCATCCCCTTACGGTTAATATTAGTAGTCTATCCTATAAAGTAAGAAAAACGTCTTCCGACGTATTCCTTAAAGGGCAACCGCGTTTTCGCGGTG
Organism: Paenibacillus sp. FW507-14B1B; assembly: GCF_058781425.1. Taxonomy (NCBI): domain Bacteria; kingdom Bacillati; phylum Bacillota; class Bacilli; order Caryophanales; family Paenibacillaceae; genus Paenibacillus; species Paenibacillus sp. FW507-14B1B. The sequence goes on from NZ_JBYSWS010000003.1 coordinate 608,456, forward strand.
TTTATTCTTGCGACATCATGTTGTACAGTCACACAATTATCATCAGATGCGCTAAGAGAAAAAAGCCATATCCATTGGTATGGCTTAACGTCTTTACAAGTACAGTTTTTTGCATATTCACTATACCTTGTTTTGACCCTATACACAACACTTTTCTGAGTTATTCGACAGGTTCGAACCTTATCCCGTCACGCTTTTTGGTATTCTTCACCATGCAGGGTTAAAAGTGTAAATAGTGCGATGTATGTCCTCCATATGAGGACACATACCTAAGATTAATATAATTTCCTATCTTTCCAAAAATAAAACCGCCTCATCTCGCATATACTGCGAAAATGGGCGGTTCTTGTATTTAATGGGCTAATAAAATTAGCCTATTTCATTTCATACTGAACATACAGCTGCGTGATGAGTTTGATTTCGCCAGGTTTTACAGAGGTGCTTGCATCAGCCATCGAAGCACTTTCTGCTTTTGCCATATCCATATTACCATAGCTGTACAACTCACGGTTCGCAGCTTCATCTTGAATAACGCTTACAACAGCACCAAGCTGACGTTTGGAAGCCTTCGCAATAGCTAGTGCTTTCAAGTCCGCATTTGCCATTGCTTTTTCAATTACTTGAGTCTCAAATGCATCCCGGTTCTCAATAGAGAATCTTGCATTGCCGATATTATTCGCCCCAGCTTCTGCGACAGCATCAAGCAATTCACCAACCTTGCTTAGATCACGAAGTGTTACTTCAAGAGAATGCGCAGCAGTGTAATTTTGTACTTTGCGTCCTTCTTTATCGCTGTAACTATAATTTGGCTGAACATAGAACTGCTCAGTTTTGATATCCTTGTCATCAATTTTCCATGTTTTTTTGAGCAGGGTATTAATTTGTGCCATCTTTGTAGCATTGTGTTTCTGAGCGGACTTTGCTGTCTCTGCATAGGATTCTACACCGATCGACAGATATACAATATCCGGCTTTACGGAGATTTCACCCTTACCCAGTACTTTAATAAGGTTCTGCTGCGCAGCCTCAGCTGCATACACCTCACCTGTTCCCAGAGCACCTGTCCATACGGAACCGCCTGTAAGAAGCGCCCCTGCGATCATAACCGACCCCAAACGTTTAGCCCAAACTTTCATTTGATCTCGACCTCCTTCGAATTGGCATCGCTGTCATGCTTGCCTTACCTTTCTAACGCGCATAAATTGGTAAATGTTGCGCATTAGTTGAAGTTTAAGATAATATTTCACCTTAATTTCAAGCTTAACTCAAAGAGAGCTCCATATTTAAAGGTAACAAGCACTCATTTGGTGAAGAAGCGATTCGGGTAGATCAAATAAAAATAGCCGTTTAGCTATTAGGACATTTAAGCTTTTCAAATCTCTTAATATTTCAGTATTTTCTTATGAATAAACTTCATTAATTATTGGTATCGATTCCGCTTGATTTAAAGATTTCGCAACGATACAAGTACATAGATATATGAAAAAGTGATTAAATTCCTCAATTTTGGTTTAATAGTATCGAGTAATGCAACTTACAAAAAATGGAGGTTTTAGAATGGCAAAAACTAAAAAATTTATCAGTACTACGTTAATTGGTTTTTTGACTTTCAGCTCCGTAAGCCTAGTGTCAGCTGCACCTGTTCCTGACTTAACAGTTCCACTTGATTCAACGGTTCCGCCAGGATACCAAGTTATCAAAGAATATGATACTACTGATGCCAGCACAAAAGTGGACATGCTAGTAGAAGGGAAGACTCTTCTATCCGAAACTCAACAGCATGATAAATCTGGATCTATTTCTAATGATTTCGATAGCACAAATACTGAAATTCTTAAAAACGAAACGCATATTTATCGTGACTTACAGAATATAGAAACAGGTGATGTTATCCAACAATACAAAACCGATTTGGTTGTTGCATCTGACCCCTATTCTTACTCAGGTTCCAGTCAGACTTCCGATAAATCAATTAAATTAACTATTTCGTTATATTACCACCAAATCGAAAAAAACAATTTCGTCTGGATGGGAATGGATAAAGCGTATTGGCGCTTCGACAAGGGTAGTTCACCTAACAGTAACATAATCCCTTATCTTACAAATTATTGCACCATGGTTCAAACTGGACCTGGAATTAATAATTATGCTCAGAACCAGAAATCTAACTGCTCACCATTAGGAGGTGACCTTAGCTTCGGCAAGACCTATCTTGCAACAGCTCCTTCAGGTTGGGTAGAGGTTCTTGATGAGGGACTAAACACTAGTATGGGACTAAAAATACAAGCTAGATTCCTAAACCAATCAACTTCAAAGGTTATAAATTTTGATTGGGCATTAACAATTGAAGGAGTCGGTCCTTGGGGGTAGAGTTCACCCGTGCACTAGCGATGAATCCGGATATCATGCTTTTTGACGAGCCAACGTCGGCACTTGACCCCGAAATGGTGGGCGAGGTACTTGGCGTGATCAAGAAGCTAGCGAGTGAAGGTATGACGATGATGATCGTTACCCATGAGATGGGCTTTGCCCGTGAGGTGGCCGACCGGGTTATCTTTATGGATGGTGGGTACATCGTAGAAGAAGGACCTCCAGAAGAGTTGTTCGGAAATCCGAAGAACGAGCGTACCATCAGCTTCTTAGAGAAGGTTTTATAGGCGTATTGAAGCGTATTTTGCGTAAAAAGGCTCACATGGGTGTCCATTCCCATGTGAGCCTTTTGTGTGAATGTATTAATAAACCTCAGTCCTGCAATCTTACTCTTGTTTCTGAGAACGCGCACATGGCACCTTCACCGTAAATGTTGAGCCCTTCCCAAGCTCCGACTGGACAGCAATCTCCCCTTGATGAATATCGACAATTCGCTTCACAATGGATAACCCCAGACCACTCCCCCCCGCGGCTCGGTTCCGTGATTTATCTACCTTATAAAAACGTTCGAATATACGCATCTGGTCCGTCTCCGACATCCCAACACCTGTATCTGCGATGGACACCTCAGCTCCTTGATCATTCGCTTTCAACGTTATCGTAATCATACCGTCTTCGGGTGTGAATTTGATGCTGTTATGTAGCAAATTGATCCACACCTGATTCATCAAATCCTCCGCGGCCTCGATCTCCACCTCTGCCAGATCCAGCTCAATCTGAATTTGTTTTGCGAGCCACTGAGGTTCATTCGCCAAAACAATCGACCGAAGCTGCTCATCGAGCCGATAGCGCGCTACCTCAAATACCTGTTTATCTCCTTCCAGGGAAGACAGCTTCAATAGATTGTCGCTAAGCTGTGATAATCGTCGACTTTCTCCTTCAATGATCTCCAGATAGTAATTTCTCCGCTCCTCTGTCAGCTTCGGATTACGAAGAGCCCTTGCGAATCCACGAATTGACGTCAGTGGGGACTGAATTTCATGTGATACATTCGAGATGAAATCCTGACGCATGGTTTCCATCCGCCCAAGCTCACCAGCCATATCATTAATGCTTTTCACAATCGTCTGGAATTCGCTACGCCCTTTCTGGTCCTCCACCTTCACAGAGAAATCTCCTTTGGATATACGGCGCATCGCATCTGTAATTACGTTCATCGTTGCAATCTGTTTGTGCCGGAACAAGAGGCCCACAAGAAATATAGTAATGAAGAAAATAATAACACTCAGAAAAAGATCAATGAGCCCTGCAATATAATTCGAAGAGGGAGCTCCTGTCTTGAGATAGATGGCCTTCGTTATATACGTGCTTCCTGTCCATGATGCAGCTAGTAGCGCGAAGCCGGCTAAAGTCACTAACGTCTCACGTATGATCATCCAGGTGATACGAAGTGCTTTTCGCATTAGCTGCCACCCACCTCTAGACGATAGCCAAGCCCACGCACTGTTCGAATCTTGAACCGATACTTCTCCTCAGGAAATCGCTCTCGCAATCTGTTCACGTGAACATCGAGCGTTCGCTCGTTCCCCTCAAAGTCATATCCCCAAATATCCTCGATTAATCGATCACGCGTAAGTGTACTTCCCGGATAACTAGCCAGCTTAAAAAGCAGTTCAAACTCTTTCAAAGGTATCGTTAATATCTCATCAGCTGTCTTGACTTCATACGTTCGACGGTTCATCTGCAGCTTTCCGATTGTCACTGTCTGAGAAGCCGCTACTTGATATCGCTTGAGCAATGCTTTCACACGCACAACAAGCTCTGCAGGCTCAAAAGGCTTCACAAGGTAATCGTCTGTCCCCAGCTCAAATCCCTTCAGGATTTGTTTTGTCTCCCCTATGGCGGTTAACATCAGAACCGGTATGCCTTCATTCTTACGTATTTCCCGGCATAATTCCCACCCATCCATATTCGGCATCATAATGTCCATAACGACCAAATCAACCGCGGTCTGCTCCATAACAGATAGGGCTTCTACTCCATCAGAGGCTTCGAACACTTCTTCCATGCCCGCCTCCTCAAGAAACACCTTCACAAGTTCCCGAATGTACGGATCGTCATCCACCACTAATATTTTCGCCACAAGTATCCCCCTTTCGCCAACATAACAGTACAACTACGCCTTGATTCCATCATTCATCTGCAACTGCTGAACTGCAAACTCTCTATACATATCATGCCGTTGTAATAGCTCCTCATGTGTTCCACGACCGGTTACCGTTCCCTTTTCTATAAATATGATCTGATCTGCTCCCACCACAGTAGATAGTCGGTGTGCAATTACAATCGTTGTCCGTCCAGCCATCAGATTACTCAGTGCCTTCTGCACTTCAATTTCCGATCGGCTATCTAGACTGGATGTTGCTTCATCGAGCATTAGTATCTTAGGATCTCGTAAAAGTGCCCTTGCAATCGCAATCCGCTGCCGCTGTCCACCGGAAAGCTTCACTCCTCGTTCACCAACATCGGTATCAAAACCATTCGGCAGATCATCTATAAATCCGTCCGCATATGCCATCTCCGCAGCTCTTCGAACCTCAGTATCACTTACTTCCCGGTCTATCCCATAACATAGGTTCTCCCGAATCGTACCCGCAATCATCGGACTTTCTTGAGAAACGTAACCGATCAAGCCCCGCCAGGAACGCAAGGAAAATGTATTGATCGGGGCCTGCCCCATTCTGATCTTCCCTTCCGTTGGCAGATAGAAACGTTCAAGCATCGAGAACAACGTTGTTTTCCCGCCTCCACTTGGTCCCACAACAGCTGTCACCGTTCCAGGCTCCATCTGAAAGCTAACATCCTTTAATACGGGCTCATCCGCCTTATATCCAAACGTCAGGTTCTCAATCGATATTTGTTGATTTGCATTCATCACATCCACCCCACTTGTGAGTGACTCCTCGTCTGCATCCAGTGTTTCTAGTATTCGCTCTGTGGCTCCTTTAGCCTTCTGAAGCTGGGTAAAAAATGTAGTCAACTGCGTCATAGGCATCACAATTTGAATCAAATACAAAATAAACGCCACTAGTTCACCTGCTGTCAGCGCACCTGTAGATACTTGTAATCCACCATAGCCTATAACGACAACAAGTAGCATCATCAGAACAAAGGACATTAGTGGTGCGATCCACGCCGAGACAACTCCCTCCTTGATACCGAAACTCAGCAAGTTGGTAATGCCTCTACTTCCACTTGCATATTCTTTATCTTCAGCATTAGAGGCCTTAACCAAGCGGATCTCTGACAGCACTTGACTGATATTCGCTGTGAATGAAGCTGTCTCGTCCTGCATACCAAGCGATATTTTGTACATCTTCTTACCAAGAGGCACAAGGATCAGCGCTGCGATTGGAATGACAATAAACATCGTCAATGTCATCTTCCAGTTTAAATACAGAAGTACGCCAATGGAGCCGATAATTGAGATGATCCCACTGAAAAATCCAGCCAAATGGTCTGAAATTAAACTTTTAATGACACCTGTATCATTCGTCATCCGGCTAACGGATTCGCCTGAACGGTTATGGTCGAAATATCGGATCGGCAGTACCAGCAGCTTCTTCCACAATCGTTCGCGTAGTGCCGCGACCATCTTCTGCCCGGTATAACTCAGTAAAAAAATTGAGAAACCAGAAGCAATCGTCTGTAGAATAAACGCAACCCCTAGCCCAATAATATGCGATGATTTCATATCGGTTAGAGAGAAGCCATCCACCAAGCTTTTCGTAAACATCGGAATCACCAATCCGACAAGTGTTGAAACAACACTCAGCAGTATAGCTATAACAAGCAAAAACTTAGGTGGCTTTGTCTCTTTCATTAGGCGGAAGAATGCCTGAAATCCTGGTTTCGCATTCGTGTTCTCATTCCGCACAAGCTCCCTATTTTCTATAGTTTGATCATGTATGCTCATATGTTTGCTCTTCCCTTCTCCTGTTGCTATCCAAGGAAAGAATAACGCAATATTTTAAACTGAAGTTAAACAACGACTGTCTATCTTCTGACAAATACAAAAAAGGCGGATCATATCCACCTCTGCCTTTGTATGTATAAACTAAAAAAAGCCTTGCACACGACAAGACTTTTTTTGGATGCGATTATTGGTTCTCTAATTCTTCTTTGCTTACCAGGTTCACTAAAGAAGTAACCGCTTGCTCTGCATCAGCACCTTCAGCGCTAATGTGAACTTCGGTACCTGAACTAATGGCAAGGCTCATAATTCCCATGATACTTTTTGCGTTAACTTTTTTATCATCTTTTTCCACGAAAATTTCAGATGAGTATTTATTCGCTTCTTGAACAAAAAGCGCGGCCGGTCTCGCATGCAAACCGGTTTTTAACCGAACGACTACTGGGTGCTTTGTCATGTAAAGTTTACCCCCTATTATCGAATCTCAAAAAAACTTTAAAATCGATGCTATTTTATAATATTATACCATTTTAACATACAGGACACTAGATTAAAAAAAACTTACCTATTTCTGACCTTTTCAGCAAGCTCATCAATTTTGCGAAGACGGTGATTGACCCCTGATTTGCTAACCGTTCCCTTCAACATTTCGCCAACTTCCTTCAAATTCATGTCCGGATGGGCAAGACGAATCTCGGCAACCTCACGAAGTTTATCGGGTAGACTTTCAAGACCGACTTCGCGCTGGAGTAGCTTGATGTTCTCAATCTGCCGTACAGCAGCGCCAATCGTCTTATTCAAGTTGGCGGTTTCACAGTTAACAATACGGTTAACGGAGTTACGCATATCCCGCATGATGCGAACATCCTCGAACTTGAACAGCGCTTGGTGCGCACCGATCAGATTGAGGAACTCAATGATCTTCTCCCCTTCCTTGATGTAGAAAATAAATCCCTTCTTCCGCTCAATACAGCGCGCGTTCAGATGAAATTCATTTGCAAGTTCCACCAAGGCTTGGCAATGCTCCTCATACATGGAGGCAATCTCCAGATGGTACGATGATCCCTCCGGATTATTGACCGATCCCCCTGCCATGAAAGCTCCGCGCAGATAAGCTCTTTTACAACAGTTCTTACGTACAATTTCCTCATCAATCCGGGACTGAAACAAGAAACCTTCGGATACAATCCGCAGCTCCTTTAATATCTCTTGAACGCGGGCGGGAATGCGAACGATATATACGTTATTCTTCTTCAAACGCATTTTTTTACGCACCAAAAGTTCAGTATGTGCCTGGAAATGCTTCTTGATTAAGGAATAAATGCGCCTTGCGATCGCGGCATTTTCCGTCGAAATATCCAGCACTATTTTTTTACTCGAAACCTGAACCGATCCATTCATTCGGATAAGCGCGGATAGCTCAGCTTTCTCGCAACAGCTCTGGCCTTCAACCATGGTTAATTCTTTTTTAGTTTGTGCCGCAAAGGACAAGGGTCTCACCTCTTTCGTAAAATCCAATCTTGCACCAATTGGAAAATATGATTGCTTAACTTATCGGCATCATGCCGCAAGTACGTACGGAATAGCACTAGCTTATCTGCAATCAGCTTGTATCCGCGGCTCTCTACTTCATCCCGATCAAGGAGTACAGGTTTTGAACCTTTTTCAGCGTACTTATCCTGAACCTGTGACGGAATTTCACCATCATTCACAATGACATAATCAAACAAATGAAGACCAATATGGTCGTATACCGCCTGCAAATGATCGCTAACCGTGTAATTATCGGTTTCACCTGGTTGTGTCATAACGTTACACACAAACATTTTGATTGCATCCGAGGCCACAATGGCCTCTGCAAGCTTAGGAACTAACAAATTGGGCAATATACTTGTATACAGACTACCTGGGCCAATCAATATGGCATCGGCTTGCTGAATGGCCTCGAGTGCTTCCGGCAATGGTTCCACATTCTTAGGTTCAAGGAATATCCGTTTGATGCGTCGCCCGGCCTCCGGAATTTTAGATTCGCCTGTCACAATGCTGCCGTCTTCCATTTCAGCATGTAAAATAACCGCCTCACCTGCGGCAGGTAGCACCTGTCCGCGAACAACAAAAACCCGGCTCATTTCCTTAACCGCCGTGACAAAATCACCGTGCATATCCGTCATGGCAGCCAGGATTAAATTGCCGAGGCTATGCCCCGCCAGTCCTGAGCCGGTGCTGAAGCGGTACTTCAATATATCAGATAACAGCGGCTCGACATCTGCGAGCGCTGTTAGTACATTTCGAATATCTCCCGGTGGAGGCATTTGCAGTTCACTTCTTAAAATCCCTGAACTGCCCCCGTCGTCTGCAACAGTTACAATTGCCGTAATATCTAGGGGCTTCTCCTTCAGGCCACGCAGCATGACAGACAGCCCTGTTCCTCCACCCATCACAACAATGCGAGGGCGCTTCCTAGCTTGCTCAGCCACGTTCATCACTTCCCTCTATTAATGCCGATCCCGATCAGAATCACGGTGGCTGACCGTTACCGATTCTGTCTCACTCACACCAAGCATCTTACCGAGATATTCTGCAATGGCAACGGAACGGTGTTTGCCTCCGGTGCAGCCGATTGCAATGATGACTTGGCTTTTCCCTTCTTTCCGATATTGCGGAATAAGAAAATGAAGCATATCCAGCAGTTTGGTTAGAAACGACTGCGTCTCAGGCCATTTCATTACGTACTCATACACATCGCTGTTCTGTCCTGTGTTGGGACGCAGATTCTCAACATAGTGAGGATTAGGCAAAAAGCGGACATCAAATACCAGGTCAGCATCAATCGGAATGCCATACTTAAATCCGAAAGACGTAATATTCACTGACAATGTATTGGTCTCCAAATGAGTGAATCGAGAAATGATTTTTTCCTTGAGCCTAGCAGGCTTCATATTGCTTGTATCAATAACCTGAGTTGCCGAATTTTTGAGTTCATCCAGCATTTTGCGCTCCAGACGAATCCCATCAAGTGGCATGCCTTCAGGTGCGAGTGGATGACGACGCCGACTCTCTTTATAGCGCTGAACGAGTACGGAATCGGTCGCATCCAGGAATAGAATTTCACTATGAATTGTGAAATGATCCTTCATATAATTAAGTGATTCCGATAGTGCAGTGAAGAATTCACGGCCACGCAAGTCGATGACCAATGCAACCTTACCAATCTTACCCTTAGATTGTTCAATCAGTTCCGCGAATTTGGGAATGAGTACAGGGGGCAGATTGTCGACACAGAAAAAGCCGAGATCCTCCAGACTTTGTACAGCTAAGGTCTTCCCGGCTCCCGACATGCCGGTAATGATGATTAGGGTGGCCATTGATGTTGTGGTGCTGCGATCCGCTGCTTCCAGCATCAGCTTCCCCTCCCTTATAGTTTAAGTCATAGCCATTCGGTTGATCTTTTCGCCACCCTTATGAAAAGAGCGGCGAATACTAATTATAATATTATGAACGCAGATGTAGACCTGCTGCACCTACAACTCCAGCATCATTGCCAAGTTCTGCAGGTACGATTCTCACTCCACGCTGCAAAGGCTCTGGGGTCAGTTGATTAAACACAGCGCGAACTTCGTTAAATAGAATTTCGCCAGCTTTGGAGACACCGCCTCCAACAATGAAAGCTTCTGGATTGAGAACTGCCGCAACAGATGCCATCGATTTACCAAGGTAATATGCTGCACGTTTGATAATACGTAGAGCCACTTCATCCCCTGCTTTTGCTGCATCGAACACTTCTTTTGCCGCGATGTTGTCAACAAGAGCCAAGGAAGTACGATCGCCACGCTCAACAGCGTCTTTGGCCATACGAATAATGCCTGTTGCCGAAGAAACGGTCTCAAGACATCCCATTTTGCCACAGCCACACTGAATAGCTTCTAAATCAGGTACAACCGTGATATGTCCGAGTTCTCCAGCCATACCATTAGAACCTTGATATATCTTTCCGTTCACGATAATGCCGCCACCAACACCTGTACCAAGTGTATAGCAGACACAATTATCAACACCGCGTCCTGCACCGCTCCAAGCCTCACCCAAAGCTGCTACGTTCGCATCGTTATCTATTTTGACTGGCTTGCCAAGTCGTTCCTCAAGCAGCGCACGAATTGGAACATCCTTAAAACCTACGTTAGGTGCAAAAATAATGATTCCTTCACGAATGTTCGTAAAGCCTGCAACCCCCGCTCCTATACCTGCAAGCTGGTCCCAACTGTATGGCGATTGTTCCACAATATGACGTACATACTTCTCAATGTTGCCGATTACCGTGTCCACGCCTTTGGATGTTTCAGTCGGTCCTTCATACGTTTGAAGTAGTTGACCCTCTTGATTGCATATTCCGACTTTAATCGCGGTACCACCTAAATCGACACCAACGTAGATGTTCTCAGACATGTTACAAGCCACCTTTTTCCCTCTAAAATAGAATGCTCCTACTGTACCCACTATAATTGAAGGTACCCTATCGGTCAAGAGAAGGTAGAGGGGGATTGGGCACCCGATCAGGGGCAAAAAAACCTTATAAATAAAGCATCTTATTCTCTGAATCGCCTATGATTGATAGCGCATCCATGGACTATCACATAACCCTAATCTATTGTCGTTACTATTAATATATGTCAAAAGCCCCGCTCCCCGAAGAGAAACGAAGCTAGCTAAAGACCTTTATTTTTAGTTGGTATACAATATTTGTGGATTTTATGACAATTAAGAACTTTTGTTTTACCGTACATTTACGGCTCTATACAGTCACCTTCTAGCAGATATACTCTCGCTTCATACGGTCTTAAAGTTAGATGATATAGATCCTCACCCTCAGCTGGCTCATAATTCGAGATCATTAACTTCTTCTCATCTGTTCTTAAATCCTCCGGCCACTCAAATACGGGACTCTTGTCAAAAAAGTTCAAGATGACTAGCAGCTTCTCATTCTCTATAGACCGAACAAATGCATAAATCTCCGTATCTAGTGGAAGCAACAGTTTATAGTCACCATACACGATTGCTTGGCACTGCTTCCTAATTGAGATCAATTTCCGATAATAGTGAAAAATAGAGTTCGGATCAGCCAGCGCCTGCTTCACATTAATATCCTTATAGTTCTTATTCACTTTGATCCACGGTTCACTCTCTGTAAAGCCAGCATGTGGTGTGTCATCCCACTGCATTGGCGTACGCGCATTATCTCGGCTCTTCTTGTGAATGGCATTCATCGTAACTTCCTCCGGCTGGCCTCTGAGTCTGGACTGCTCATAATAGTTCAGTGTCTCTACATCTCGGTAGTCATCCATGGAGTCAAATGTTACGTTGGTCATTCCGATCTCTTCACCTTGATAAATATAAGGCGTGCCTTGCAGCATGTGCATAAAGGTAGCTAGCATTTTGGCTGATTCCACTCGGTATTCTCCATCATCACCGAACCTGGATACCGGACGGGGCTGGTCATGATTGCTCAAATAGTTAGCATTCCACCCTCGTTCGTGCAAAATAGTCTGCCAGCTGCTCATGATCTTCTTCAGTTCTAACAGTGTCCAAGAACGAATGTCCCATTTCCCTGTACCACCTGAGGCAGCATCAAGGTACATATGCTCGAACTGGAACACCATATCCAGCTCATTGCGATCCTCACCGACATAATCGAGAGCCTGCTCTGGCCCAAGACCTGACGTCTCCCCAACAGTCATAATGTCAAATTCGAACAAGACCTGCTCATTCAATTTTTTGAGCATATCATGTACCTTATCGAGGTTAGAGAACAACTGGTAAGCCTGAACAACGGGGAGGTTATCTGGGTTATCCGCATCGGGCAAGCCCACAGCCTTAACGATATGTGCAATCGCATCAAAGCGAAAGCCATCTACACCTTTGGCGAGCCACCAGCGAACCATTTCGTACAATTCCTCGATCATCGCCTCATTCTCCCAGTTCAAATCCGGCTGCTGTTTCGCATAGAGGTGCATATAGAATTCATCTGTCTTGTCGTCATATTCCCATACCGAGCCACTGAAATATGACTCCCAGTTGTTCGGATACAAACCATTCTTTCCTTTGCGCCATATATAGTAATCCCGCTTCGGATTGTCTTTGGAGGAGCGTGATTCGAGGAACCACGGGTGCTCATCCGATGTATGATTCAGCACGAGATCCATCATAATCTTTATGCCACGCTTATGCGCTTCTTCAAGCAACTCATCGAAATCCTCCATCGTCCCATACTGACCCTTAATCGCATAATAATCGCTGATGTCATAGCCGTTGTCGTGACCTGGTGACTCGTAAATTGGGCATATCCATATCACATTGACGCCCAAGTATTCTAAGTAATCCAACTTCGAGATGACACCTCGTAGATCTCCTATACCATCACCATTCGAATCTTTGAAGCTAATCGGGTAAATCTGATACACTACGCTTTCTTTCCACCATGTTTTTTTCATCTGTATGCCCCTTTCCTATTCCAATCCCCTACTATTGCCGGCCCCTGTTTCTATAAAAATGCCCGGTGATATATCAGGATATATACCGGACATCTAAATACACATATTTATTACTTACACCATCTGACAGACGGTAAACGAGAAAAAAACAGATTTGTACAGCAATTTATTATGCTCCAGCGAAGCGTAATTCATGCTGGTAAACATCATTTGGCACAATACGCTTTTATGACAATTGTCACCTCGAATTCATGACAACATTTACTAATCTCGAAATGCCGCACTCGATAAGATAGAACCAAGGAATAAATCGGAGGTGCGAAAAGTATGACGAAACATAGGAATGACTCTATAGCGGAGCTTGTGAACGTAACAAAAACATACGGAGCCAAGAAAGCAGTCGATCATATCTCATTCAACATTGAGAAAGGCTCCATTACAGCGATTCTGGGTCCCAACGGCGCAGGAAAGACAACAGCCATATCGATGATGCTCGGACTCAGTGACCCTACAGAGGGGGAAATCCGGCTATTCGGTAGCGATCCGAAGGATCGTCAGGTGAAGGAAAAGATCGGTGCCATGCTGCAAGAGGTTAGTGTTATGGATGGTCTAAAAGCCAGAGAGATTATCTCACTCATTCGTGGCTACTACCCGAATCCGATGGAGATGGCGCAGCTGATTCAGCTGACGGGTCTTACCGATGAAGAGCTGAACAAGCGAGCTACCAAGATGTCTGGTGGACAGAAAAGGAAGCTGAGCTTTGCGCTGGCACTATCCGGGAATCCCGAATTGTTATTTTTCGATGAACCTACAGTTGGTTTGGATACGACTGCTCGCCGCCTGTTCTGGCGAACCGTCAAGCAATTAGCTAATCAAGGCAAGACAATCCTATTCACCACCCACTATCTGCAGGAAGCGGACGATATGGCTGACCGAATCATTCTATTCAATAACGGTAGCGTCGCCGCAGACGGCAATCCGGAAAGTATTAAAGCGAAGCTCACGCGGCGCTCGGTATCTTTTGTAGTGGAGACAGGTCAGAGACTGGTTATGGAGCGTCTCTATCAGGTCCCGGGTGTATCGGAGGTATATGAACTGGAAGGTAGACTGCATGTTGTGACAGAGAACACGGATCAGGCACTAGGGGTGATTTTCCGTGAGGAGATGGCTGTACGCGATGTAAGGGTAGAGATGGGCAGTCTTGATGAGGCGTTTGATCAACTGACCCAAAGACAAGAGGAGGCTGTATAACAATGACAGGACGATTGATCGCATTACAATGCAAGATGGAGCTACTGCGTATTGCACGCAATCCGTATTTTATATTTTGGTCCCTCGCGATGCCGATCCTCTTCTATTTCATCTTTACTCGGGTGGTCGATAGCGGCATGCCCGATGCTGCAGTATGGCAAGCACATTATTTGATATCAATGACAACCTTCAGTGTCATGGGTTCAGCTATTATGTCGATGGGCATTAGGCTTGTACAGGAACGAACTCTGGGCTGGTCTGTCTATATGAGAGTAACGCCTCTACCTGGAAGTGTGTATTTCCTCGGCAAAATGTTCGGGCAATCCGTCATGCATCTGCTCTCTATTATCGTAATTTTTGCTGCGGGCTACCTTATTAATGGTGTTCATATGCCTGCATGGCAATGGATCACAAGCGGGCTATGGATCATGCTTGCCTCTGCCCCATTTCTTGCGGTAGGAACACTCGTAGGAGCGATGAAGCGTGTGGAAACGGCAAGCGGGGTTAGCAATGGTATCTATTTAGCTCTTGCAATCATGGGGGGCATGTGGATGCCAATGGAAATTCTGCCCTCATTCCTTCGAGTGGTGGGGGAATGGCTGCCCTCTTATCATTTTGCCAGCGGAGGCTGGGAGATCATCCGTGGGAACCTACCACAGTTGAAATCCATTTTACTTTTGGCAGGATATTTGGTGTTGTTTATGGTAATATCCACCTATATTCGAAAAAAGCAGCAAGCTGCGTAAGGATGATGGTGGATGAAGAGGCACTCGTTTCATATGTTTCCAAGTCATTTAGGATTCTTCCCTTATTTATGGCTCGTCTATCTTAGTTTGCCGATCTATAATCTGATTTCTTATGAAACAGGTTGGAAGCTATATATAGGGTATATCATGGTAGGATTGTTTTTTGTGACCTATAGGCAGCTTTACTTTGCAGAGGGGAAACGATCTTTCTTCCCATGGCTCCTCCTTCAAATGCTAATTATTCTTATCTTCTGCATAGGTTACAGCAGTTCTTATCTATTAATGGGCTTTTTTACAGCTAACTTTATCGGCTGGTATACAGATAAACAGAAATTTAGAACGGCATATATACTATTTGTATTGGTAGAGACCATTCCACTTATTTACCATATGGATGAGATCTGGAATATCAATCTTTTATATACACTTCCTTTCATGATCATCATGCTTCTATCTCCATTCGGCATACGTTCCATGATCAGCCGGCAGAAGCTCGAGAAGGAGCTCGCACAGGCTAATGAGCAGATTCACAATCTGATCAAAGGCGAAGAACGTATGCGAATCGCAAGAGACTTACATGATACGCTTGGTCATACGCTGTCTCTTATTACATTAAAGAGTCAGCTTGTAGAGAAGCTCGTTGATGTCAATATTGAACAAGCCCGGCATGAAGCTCGGGAGATTCAGAATACCTCCCGCGCTGCCCTTCGCCAAGTACGTGAATTGGTCTCTGATATGCGGACCGCCACGCTCACTGAAGAATTGAACGAAGCCAAAATTATTCTGCAAAGTGCAGATATAGAGCTCACTCACGAGGGAAATCCGCGATTTGATGGCATCCCTGACACTGCACATAATATTCTCAGTCTATGCTTACGGGAAGCGGTAACGAATATCGTCAAGCACAGCCGGGCTTCACGATGTCACGTCAGCTTTGAGCAGTCTGAGGGAGAATGGCGGCTGTTGGTGAAAGATAACGGTGTTGGAGTTCCAACCGATAATCATGGATATACAAGGGAGAAGAATGGATTGAAGGGCATGGCTGAGCGACTTGCCTTAGTTGGTGGGATGATGAGAATCACGGCTGAGAGGGGTACGCTACTCACCGTGCGAGTACCCATTGTCATTACGAACCGGAAGGAGCGTGAAGCTTAGTTGAGCATCCGAGTGTTGATTGCTGAGGACCAGCGTATGTTAAGAGGTGCGCTAGCCCTGTTGCTAGATTTTGAAAAAGATATTGAGGTTGTCGGTCAAGCCGGAGACGGCAAGGAGGCCCTCTCTCTCATAAGTCAGTTACAACCCGATGTTTGCCTGCTCGACATTGAGATGCCGTTTATGAGTGGACTCGAGGTTGCGGAGGAGCTGAAGCAGATGAAGCTTCCTTGCCGGATTATGATTCTTACGACCTTTGCCCGGCCTGGTTATTTCGAGAGAGCAGTTCAAGCGGGTGTACAAGGGTACTTACTCAAAGACGAACCAAGCGATCGACTAGCCGAGGCGATCCGGCGCGTCATGGAAGGACGGCGGGAGGTGTCACCAGAGCTTGTCTTTGGCACCATGCGTGAAACCAACCCTCTGACCGAGCGAGAACGAGAAATTCTCAAGCTAGCAGCTGCAGGAAACAGTTCTAGCGAAATCGCTTCGACTCTGCACCTGTCCTATGGAACCGTGCGCAACTATATGTCCGAGCTGCTGAGCAAGCTAGAAGCCAAGAACCGGATTGAAGCCATTGCTCTCGCTGAGGAAAAAGGCTGGATTTAAAGTGAACAGGGGCAGTCTTTAAAGGTCGAATGACCTGGGACTGCTCCTGAATTTTTATGTGATCTCATTTAACCGAATTCTATTTTTCAATTTGCCAGTTTCATGTATTCATCCGGTTTAATGCCTTCATACCTAGCGAAGGCACGCTTAAATGAATATACATTTTCGTACCCGACCTGGTGCGCAATATCATCGATTTTGCAGCTATTCTCTCGGAGTAATCCCTTTGCCATCTCCATACGCAAGCGGCAGAGATAATCGTAAAAGTTAATGCCCGTAAACTCCTTGAAGATCTTGGACACACCCGAGACCGAGACTTGATACATTTCTGCCAGCTGTTTCAGCGAAATATCCACGCTAGTATAATTCTCATTTACATATTGAAGCATCTTACTTCCGACCTCCATCGTGGAGGAGGAGTTCGAATACTGTTTTCTTTCACAGATCAAAGTACCGACCTCGAACACATAACTCCACATGGCACCTTGATCGGCAGCGCTTAGTCTATTGTCAAACTGTTTGGCGTAAATGCCGATGTCGAGATTAAGCTCCTGCAGAACTCTGAGCATCGTCTCCATCAATAAGGAGATCAACTTAACCGTACACTCCTCAGATAGTTGCCGCTTCTCATTCTCCATGCTGATCTCTTGTAGAATTTGAATCGACGTATCCAGATTACCGACCTTCAGATTATGAATCAACTGCACCTCCCAATCCGTAGGATAGTAATAATTCACAGCATGTGGAATGGTTTCTACCGCTGTAGGGACGATGTGTCCTCTTGAAAAAATAACATAGTGCAGTCGTTCCTGAGCCATATAATACGACTTACTGATGCCAACGACACCTTGTTCCACCGTTCCGTGTAGAACGTCAGGTTGAAATCCACACGTCTGTCCGATGACTGACGCTACCTCCTCCGCAATCCGCTCGATCATCCCGTCCTCCCCGAACCAATCGCTGGAGGAGAGAATGAGAGCATTGTCCGCGCTCGTCACCTCAAACAGCTCATACTCCAATTGATACCGCTGCATGGTTTGCTGAGCGACAATCATGGTGATCATTTCTATCTTCCGCAGATTATCATAATCCGCAAGATCCTGAATCGCATGAAAGCTTATCAGCATTGTGCAGTAATATTTGTTGTCCGTGTAAGGAATATCGAATTTACGGAGTCTGTTCATATGCTGATCGTCTGGAAAATACCCCTTTAACAGTCGCAGAAGCATATTCGATCTCGCAGCACTTTCAAAGTCCTGCATCGTTTGCTGCAGCTTCTGATTTTCATGAAGCAAGCGGTCGAACGACTTCTCAATATAACTGTATTCTGAGCCGTATACAGGTCCCCCCTTACTCTCTTCATCTTGGAGCATTCCCGAAAGTTTATTCAGCAAAGCCCGAAGCGGATGATAGGTCAGCTTAGCTAATAGGAACGTACAGCAGATACCCACAGCCAGCAACAAAATAAGCAATAGCAGTGGACCTAGTAAGTTGTGAATCCACCGCCAGCTGGGGTCCTCGTAAGATATATCGTACTTCCACTTGCTCGCCTGGGATAAAAGCGAGATCGTGTAAGTTGTATCCTCCAAATCTTTCGTGTCCGTCCCACCTAGGGTTTGGTAAACAACCGAATCTTCATCCGAAATAATGAGCTTCATAAATTCGGCGCCGCCAAAACGGTGCAAATAATCCGATAAGTAAGCGCTGTCAATAAACAGAACCAGTACAGCCCTCGGATGGTTCACAACCTCCAAGCTTTGAACAACCGGAATAACCGATTTCCCCATCCCCCATAGCTTCATCTTTGTGGGCTGCATGATTTTGAAATAGTCTGGAGATAAAAGTGAGTTTTGGATCGACTGTTCGGTCTCTGGATCAAAGACAGCTACACTTTCAAAAAAATGATCTATTCCGTACGTACCCCACGAGGTCAAAATCCGCTCATTCTCGGGAAACACAACCATGCCAAAGGAAAGAACGCCTAATGAATTGATATCCTGATTCAGATTTTTCTGGATTTCTAGCATTTTGAGTAGATCAAACTCCGGCTCATATACGTTTGTATTCTGCATTAGCTTAATCACCCAAGTTTCACTGCTCATGGTTTTACCGAGAGTTTTGAGTTCATTCAGCTTATTATCCACAATAGCAGCAATACGCTTAGCATCCGCCGAGTGCTTATTAAATTGTTCCCCTTGCTCCTCCCTGATGTTTTGGTACACGCTCAGGACGCTGAAGACAATAATGGGAATAATAAGTATAGCAGTGTAAGAAATCAATATTTTTCTATATGCACTGTTTCCGAAACTCCTCTTATGCAAGTGACGTCCCTCCTTTGGCAAAATACGAAAAATGGCAGATCATCCACGCGGTAAGGAGTCTGCCATTTCTACCATTTTATTGTGAATTAGGCTACTTGATGCTGTTGTATCTGTCAAGCAACTGCTGATCGATTTCGAGAAGCTCATCAAGCCCGAGCTTTTTGAGCTCCGCCATATACTGATCCCAATCGTCTAGCGATTTTTGACCCAGTGCAAGCTTGGTTGCAAGCTCCGTTGAATAGGTGGACAAATTCGTCAGAATCTTGGTTTTTCTCTCTAGCTGCTTATCATCTGGTATCGCTAAGTAGATATGATTCATATTTACAAAATACGGCTTATAGTTCAAAATCTCTAGCTCATTATCTGCTTTGTATTTCGGAACACTAGCAAGCTCAAACTCGAGGTTGGCGAATTGAACACGCGGGAATACGGTATCTCCGAAAAGTTTTTGCCCTGTGACCTGCCCAGACTTTGCTAGTTCTTCATCCGGACCTTTATTAATAAATACCTTGGCGCCGCTATCATCGGTTTTATAAGTCAAACCCTCAATTCCCCAGTACAGCAGATCTGCATATTGCTCCGAATATATCATGTCAAAAAATTTAATAGCAGCCTCTACATCCTTGCAATCCTTAGTAATTGCATACTTCTGCCACACAAGAAACTCAGGCTCTAGCTGCGCAGCAGGATCGATTCCATCCGCAGCTTTAAGTGGCATGAGTGGGAGATACTCTCCGCCTCCCTTAATCAAGGGCTCATTATATGTCGCCAGATTATAATCACTAAGCGAAGCGACTTTATTTTCTGTCATTTTTTGTGTTCGTTGTTCACCGCTAGCCCCGATGAGGCTCGTATCCAGTACACCCTCCTTCACCAGCTCTTGCATATAGCGGAAATAATCCTTGATTCCTTCTTGATACCACGGAGATACGACCTTTTTGTTCTCCACGTCTACTGCTGTAATATCCGAACCAAGACCAAACCACTGAGCAATCGAGCCTGAGAATAGCCCTGGATCATAGGACAGGATTTCATCTTTCAGTCCGTTGCCGTTAGCATCGTTGTCTCTAAACTGCTTCAAGGTATCTACATACTCTTGCGCTGTTGACGGAACCGGAAGATTCAACTTTGTAAGCCAGTCATTGCGGATCAGCATGGTTAAAGAGACCGGGGCTGGGTTCTTTTCTTGATATGTCTTTTTGTGAAGGTTGCTGAACCAATACATTTTGCCATCAGGTGAAGTCGTCGATTTTCTTGCATACGGGAATTCTGTATCATACATTTTCTTGATGTTGCCGTTGCTGTATTTCTCAATAAGTGGGTTCAAGTCTTGTATGACTCCCTGCTTTGCCAAATTCAGCACCGTTGTGTTATCAAGCCTTGATATATTTACGATATCGGGAAGATCTTGCCCGGAAGCCATCCTTGTTTTGATGACCACATCATATTGCTCGTTCGGGACCAGCTCATAATCGAGATCCAGACCCACTTCATCTAGAATCTTGTCAATCTCTTTCCACACCGGATACTTTTCTCTGTCATCAAATTTGATATACTTATTGGCCGAGGCTGGACCGAGCAGCCGCAGCTTACCAGTTGATTCCTCTGTACCGGATTCTCCATTTTGTTTGTCACCACTGCAGGCTGTAATTGATCCAAGCAGTAGTACTGCGGCCACTGCCGATACTAACGTTTTTCTCCAAGTATTCATGGACGAATTCCCCCTTGATCATGTTCTTTCGCATTTTGCAAAATATTCATGGAATGCTATTCCTTTAACGAACCGAGAAGAGCGCCTTTAATGAAATACTTCTGAAAAAAAGGATACGTAAAAATAACAGGTAGCGTTGTGAATACAATGATGGCGTACTTCAATTGGATGCTGGAGAGCATATTCGCTACAGCATTTCTCGTATCCTCTAATGAAAGCGTCTTCAAATCTACAGACTGCTGGACAACCACACGATACAAATACATCTGTAAAGGGTGGAGCTTCTCATTAGGCAAGTAAACCAGCGCCTCAAACCAGCTGTTCCAAATACCAACAATTGAATAAATGGCAATAACTGCAATAATGGGCTTTGATATCGGTAGAATGACCTTGAATAACAGCTGCCAGTGGGAAGCGCCGTCAATAAATGCGGATTCCTTTAATCCTTCAGGGATGGTTGTAAAAAAGGTCCGGACCAGAATGATGTTCCAGATGCTTACCATGCCTGGAATGATTACGGCGAACATTGTGTTGTACATCCCAAGTTTGTTCACAAGCAGGTATGTTGGGATTAGCCCACCACCGAAGTACATCGGAATGAGGAGAAAGGCAACAATCCATTTGCGCCCTTTTAGATTTTTCACCGTAAGCGGATAGGCACCCAAAACAGCCATAAGGCAGTTCAGCAAGGTCCCCGCCGTAACGTATATTAACGTATTAGAGTAAGCCCACCACATTTTCGTGTCTCTTACGATCAATTCATAAGAGTCTAGGAAGAACCCTTTGGGAAACCAGAATACATTCATGGCCGCAACTTCCTGAGGAGAGCTGATGGACATGATAATCACGTAATAGAACGGATACAGTGTAATCAGGCAGATTAGTAACGCAATCGCATATAGAACGATATCGACCATAATGGAGCCCTGCCTGATCTTATTCGGATTTCTCTTGAACGAGCTGATCATGGAACTCCCCCTACCATATGGCGTAATCAGAGTATTTGCGGCTAAGCGCGTTTGCGGTGTATAACAGCGTAAAATTAATGAGTGATACGAACAAACCAACCGCCGTTCCGGAGCTAAAATTACCGCCTAGTAGCCCTTCACGGTACAAATAGGTACCAATAACATCTGCAGTCTCATAAACCATAGGATTATAAATGAGCAGGATAAATTCGCTGTTTGCTGATAGTAAATTGCCTATTGCGAAGATCAACAGGATAAAAATCGTCGGTCGAATCGAGGGCAGTGTAATTTTAATCATTTGCTTAAATCGGTTGGCACCATCGATTTTAGCGGCTTCATACATATGCGGATCAACCGACGACATAGCTGCGAGGTACAATATACTGCTCCAACCAAACGCTTTCCATATACTCGTGATGGTATAAATGGCGGGGAAATATCCGGGTTCAGTATTCAAGGCTACCGGTGCCCCTCCAAAAATCGTTACTAAGGCATTCACGATTCCATCGATATTAATGAAGGATAATACCATGCCAGCCACTACAACATTGGAAATGAAATGCGGCAAATAGCTTGCGGTCTGTACATACTTCTTGAATATCCCGCTTCTGAGCTCGTTCAACAGAAGAGCGAACAAGATTGGCACCCAAAAGCCGAATACCAGAAAATAAAAGCTGAGTAAAAATGTGTTCTTCATCAGTCTTCCGAAATACGGCCCATTGAAGAAATCAATGAAATGCTGGAAGCCAACCCAGTCCACCCCACCGCTAAAAGAAAGGAAAGGTTTTCCCGGGTAATAATTCTGAAATGCAATGACTATGCCATACATCGGGATATAACTGAATATAAAAATGTGAACCAGGACGGGAAGCATAATCAAATACAGCTGAAAAT
Source organism: Paenibacillus sp. FW507-14B1B (assembly GCF_058781425.1). Lineage (NCBI taxonomy): Bacteria > Bacillati > Bacillota > Bacilli > Caryophanales > Paenibacillaceae > Paenibacillus > Paenibacillus sp. FW507-14B1B. The sequence goes on from NZ_JBYSWS010000003.1 coordinate 630,936, forward strand.
GGTCACGCAAGTGATGATAAGATTTACGCTTACTCAGTTGACTGGCTGCTTTCACAACCTTCCCCCTTTCTAAAAGAAACGTCGCGGTTCTTACGGGCCCGTTCCTCCGCTTGGATTCATCATATAGGGGCGCCCCTGGCCTGAGCAAGCAACATAATTTTAAGCGCTACACAATTTTTTCTTTCATTAATGCAGCTAGAAATTTGCTGTTGGAAACGGGGGTGAACAATCAAAAAAGCCCGCCTTAAGCGGGCTTCACCAGATCATGAATTTGAGTTTGTTTTTACGTTGTTCACTATCAAGAACGAGGATTCAATTATGTTTGCTTCTAGTAATCAAAGCCGCCACATACCCTGCGATCATGGAACATACCAATCCCAGACTATATGTCAGAATGTTAATGTAAGCTGTATTCGTGTACTGATTAATGTGTCTGAAGCGAAAGATCATAGAATCCGTATGATCAGGACCCCCACCTAGCCCACTGAAAATTTGATGATAGTATCCATATGCAAGCAATGCTATAACTCCCGTCATTACGGTCAAAAAGATAAGTATTCCTACTGAGTACACGCCGTCCTTCATTTTCTCAATAAAGAAATAACGTGAGGCAATACCCGTTAATACCAGTAGCACTACATATAAGGGAACCAAGATAAACACCACAAGTAAGCCCGGATTCCCGTTACCCGATATATGACCACTCCATACTAGGCGGAAAGTCATCAGATCTACAAATCCGGTAAGCGCAGATGTAATGAGGAATAGAATGATAATGCTCAGAAACAAATTATACTGCTGCCTTGTAAGTGCTGGGAACCGGCCAGGATGTGGATTGGATTGAAAACTTTTAATTAACGGAGGAAGCTGAAATCGTTTGACAATAATCGGTCTCGTGAAATCAAGATGCTCGATGTTACGCAGTTCTAGCTCTCTAAGCATTTCTCTGAAAATCTGTCCGATTAGCATACTGTCTCCCAGTGCATCATGTCTCTGTATGCCTTTACTATCCAAGCCATAATAATAAAGCAAAAAGTCTGTTGAGATAATATCCTCCACTTCAGGATGAAGATACGTAAATAATGCCTTGGTATCTATACATGGGTTGGCAGGCATCGTAAGGCCCTGACGGTCGCACTCCCGCTCAAGGAGTGGCAGATCAAACTCATATCCAGCTTGAGTAACGAGGATACAATCATCTGCGAAGTCTAAAAATGATCCATATACCTCTTTCAGCCTTGGAGCGTTCTCAACATCACCGTTATAAATCCCCGTTAAAGTTTCGATCTCTTGTGGGATCGACTTAGCAGGTTTGACGTATGTACAGAACGTTTCACTTGAAATTATCCCTGAATTGTCCATACGGATCGCCCCGATCTGAATAATCCGCTCTGTCTCTACCTGAATACCGGTCGTCTCCAGGTCAAATACGCAGAATTTTTGATGTTGTATATTCTTTATATTTAATCCGGAGACCTCGTAAGCTTGCTCCGATAACATTTTCACATCCACGGATATGTGTAACCTCCCGTCCATCTACTTCATTCAATAATTTAGAAATTCTATTCCTTAAGGGAGAGCTCCTTCTTTTTTATTTCTATGCCCACTTCTCTATTTAAAACTTCATTTACAAATTATGGTGGTTGGTTTATTTTGATATTGACTGACTTCGATTTAATATGCTTCTATTCATCGTCAATATAAAGACAAGCTACCGGTTTCTTAGAGTGAGGATCGTAAATTAACGTAACAAACATAGGAGGTTATAATATGCGATTTATGATGATTGTCAAGGCTACCCAAGACTCCGAGGCAGGTATTGTGCCTGATCAGAAGCTACTTGAAGCTATGCTGCGTTATAACGAGGAGCTGGCAAAGGCGGGTGTTCTCCTCGCTGCTGATGGTTTGCAATCAAGCTCAACTGGAATTCGAATTTCCTATCCAGAGCCCGGTGGCAAGCCAACAGTCATCGATGGTCCTTTCACAGAGACCAAAGAGCTAATCGCTGGCTATACACTTATTGAAGTAACATCGAGAGAAGAAGCCATCGAATGGGCCATGCGAATGCCTGACCCTCATGGATACGGAGAAGGAGTCATCGAGCTTCGACAAGTATTTGAGGCAACCGATCTAACCCAAAATCCGGAGACGCTCGCGATGGAAGCTTCCTTCCGTGAACAATTGACGAGGACCAAGAAATTATGACTTCATCTCCAACACACCGAACAATCGATGCGATTTGGCGAATTGAATCATCCAAGCTTATCGCTCGATTGGCACGTATGGTTCGTGATATTGGTGTAGCAGAGGATCTTGCCCAAGATGCTCTTGTTATCGCACTCGAACAGTGGCCGGATCGTGGCATTCCAGATAATCCAGGTGCTTGGCTAATGACTACAGCAAAGCGCCGTGCAATCGATCTAATACGACGGAACAAGCTACGTGACCGTAAATATGAAGAGTTCAGTCGGGATAACGAATTATTTACCGAACACGATCTAGGAATTACGATGGATGGCGAAATTGGAGATGACCTTCTGCGATTAATTTTTACTACATGCCATCCGCTTCTATCCCAAGAAGCTCGCGTAGCCCTGACCCTTCGTCTACTTGGGGGGCTCACGACTGTTGAAATCGCACAGGCCTTCCTCGTGCCTGAATCGACCATTGCACAACGAATTGTGCGGGCAAAGCGGACACTGAGCAAGGCGAAGGTTCCCTTTGAAATGCCTGAAGGGAATGAACTTAAGGAGCGCTTATCAACCGTTCTTGAGGTCATCTATCTCATGTTCAACGAAGGATATACAGCAACTTCCGGTGGAAACTGGATACGTCCTCAGCTATGTCAGGAAGCACTTCGGCTCGGACGTATCCTTACTGAAATTGCTTCTAGTGAGCCGGAGGTCCACGGTTTGGTCTCCCTAATGGAGATCCAATCTTCCCGCTTCAAAACTCGGATTGATCCTACAGGCGAACCTATCCTTCTCGTGGACCAAAACCGTGCGCTTTGGGATCAACTGCTGATTCGGCGCGGTTTAGCCTCTCTCGAAAAAGCCCAGAAACTCGGGCGTCCACTTGGCCCTTATGCCTTGCAAGCCGCCATATCTGCTTGTCACGCACAGGCACGCACCGCAACTGAAACCGACTGGGCTCGTATTGCTGCCCTTTACGAAGCATTAGCACGTATCGTGCCCTCTCCCGTTATTGAATTGAATCGTGCTGTTTCAATTGCGATGGCCTTTGGTCCTGCATTCGGACTTCAATTAATCGACGAGCTACAATCCGAGCCTTCACTGAAAAGTTATCATCTTCTCCCAAGCGTTCGCGGCGACCTTCTTGTGAAACTTGGACGCCATGATGAAGCTCATAAAGAGTTCTTACGTGCTTCAATATTGACACGTAACGTGCGTGAGCGCGATCTTCTCCAGAAGCGTGCTGACGAATGTTTGCTAGCAAAACCGGATAATCGTTAAAAATTTAAAATATTTTTTCCTATACGTGTCGATCTCACCATTTCTCATTCGTTGTATTCATAGAGACCAAAGTTAGAGCTTTTCATTTCACGAAGCCATAGGTCTATTACATTTCAAAAAAAGAAAGAGGTTGTTAACATGGGAGCACAATTAAACCCTTATATGATGTCAGAGGATGCAAGAGCACAGGCCCATTTTTATATTGAATCACTCGGCGGTGAAATTCATTTTCTCACCACATTTGGCGAGACACCAGGTACACCGGAGGCGATAAAGGACAAAGTCATGCATTTGGCGCTGACCGTGGCAGGAGCGAATACATTAATGATTTCCGACTCGTTCGAACCAGTGTCATATAACCGCAGCATCTGTCTTTCCTTAACCTACGACGATGTGTCAGAAGCTCAAACGGCATATGCCAATCTTAGCCAAGGTGGCGAAAGTAAGTATCCTCTCGCTCTTCAGCCATGGGGTGCCTATTATGGAGAAGTTGTAGATAAATTTGGTGTGACGTGGATGATTAACAAGCAATAACGATAGAATACGCATTCAAAAAACACATGAAGGTATAAAGGAGAATGAACAATGAACCAAGATGTAACGGATTTTATTCAAACGGTAAAAGAACCTTGGCAGGGAGAGCTATGCTCCAGCCTTCGAGAGGTTGTTCATCAGACGATTCCAGACATCCAGGAGCGCGTTCAGTACAAGAAACCCCATTTCTTGAAGGGTAGTAAATACGCTGCTGTCATCAGCACATCAAAAGATGCCGTAAGCTTTACCATCTTTAATACAGCTGGGCTTACACTTCCGGAAGAATTATTCGACGGTCCTCCTGAACGAAAGACGATCAAGTTGAAAAAAGGTCACTCAGTCGATTTTAGTCAACTATCATCTTGGTTGCAACAGGCAGCTGCCACGCTATAAATGCATACTTAAAAGGCCGATACTCCTACCTATGCATAGGAATGCCGGCCTTCAATTTTTCTTTAGAGAACGTGTTACAACGTGTCGTTTCCCTCACCCACTCTTACTTTCGAATCCTCTCTCTACTTCTTGTATCCTTTCATCATTAAGAATAAAGGAATTCTACATCTACGCTCATACGTTTCCCGATTGCTGAACAACCGTTCATTCGGCCGAGATTCCCGGACCTCTTCCACCAGAAATCCTGCCCTGATCAGCGCGCCAAAATAGTCCTCAACTGTCCTGTGGAACTTCTTGACTGTGCTTCCCAGCCACTCTTGTTCACACTCACCAGTAATGAAGTAATTATCTACCGTCCAGTCCTGTTTCTGCCCTTCGGGTTTCGGCAGACCATACGAAGATGTCATGACCGGATGCTCTACTGAGAATACAAAACTCCCCCCTGACTTTAAGGACTGATAGACATTTTTGAACAGCTTATCAATATCTTCTATATAATGTAGGACAAGCCTTGAGATAATCTTGTCATATGCAGACTCTGGCGCATCCCAATCTTCCAAGACCATATGAATCACATGACAGTTCCGACGATCTTTTAGATTTTGACGAGCATGCTGGACCATCTGAACCGATCCTTCGATCCCCGTATATTGCACCGCGCCCATATCCAGCAATTCATTACCATAAGCAGCCGTACCACAACCTAAATCCAGAATCGACTTTTGCCGCACATCACCCATCATTTCGTAAATAATCGGCTTCTCAAGCGTATCATTGGCATTCTCGCTCCAGCTTCTCCGCTGCAAATATCGATCTAGAAAAGCTTCCTGATCATAATGCTCCGATCCCCGGTATGATGTCATAAAGGCCTCCTTTTCTCATTTTTTCGCAAAATGTTCTATTCACACAAAAGTAACTATCTGGTCCGTCCACTCACTTTCAAGATAAGCCTTATGAATTCCGATTTCGTTGATACGTTGTTTCGATACACGTTTATGCCGCAGGTGAACTTTACACGCTTGCTGGAACAAATTTGGAGGATCTATGCGAACCTCGTAGGGACTGATCCATTCCGCAATAAACTTCTGTCCATCTACCAAGCTATTAAAGCCCTGCTTAAACCAAGGGTGCTCGTGCTCTTTTGAGACTCCTTCCGTGTTCATACAGATATATAGAGATATATCATCACAGAGTTGTAAAAGTTGAAAATGTCTTGTAATCATCGCTTCATCCAGATCATTCAGCATCGTCTTTAATCGTTCTTGCCTTGCAAGCTCTCGCTGATAAAAATCAACTTCCGCTTCGTGCCCGGCACCCTGAACGGACTTGAAAAATGACGCAAAATGCATACTACACAGAAGTGCTGCATAAGAACTCATCTTCTCTACTTCGTCCAAACCAAGCTCATACATCACCAGCTTCGGTAATACAGGATAATCAATAAATGTGAAAGGTACTGCTGCGTAATCATTCCATATCGGCGTGTCATCTAGGCGAATCCAGCTCCGATCATGCTCCCGGATGGCAAGCAGGCAATCTTCTGTATACTGCTCACCCAGAAACCATTCCTTTCGAAACCCCCGGGCTACTTCCTCTGAAAAATGTGCATGGTCATCTTGTGTTGTCATCACAAAAACTTCCTCAGTCTCCCGAATAATCATAGGACTCCCTCCTTAATTTTCAAACTTCAGCTCCCAACATTCATACCCTATTTATTCAACAGCCTTTCGAGTTTCTCCTAGTGGATTTGGCTCAAACGTCGAAATGTGTATCAAATTGGAGAACAATATTTTTTGCTTCATCTTGGGCTTCATTTATGATAGACTAGTTTAAATGGGCTAAAAATTCAAACTTCAGAGGAAACGTTTACTTACCGGGCTTTAGGGGAAATTATATAAAGAAATTTTATATTTTTCATATTAAGAACCCTCCTTTCCTCTGATTGGAGGGTTCTTGTCGTTGTGAAATAATTTAGGAGGTTGTAGCTATGCATTTACTGCCACGAGAGATTGACAAGCTTATGATCGTAGTCGCAGCCGATCTGGCCAAGCGTAGAAAAGACAGAGGTTTAAAATTAAACCACCCCGAAGCCGTCGCCCTGATTACTTATGAGGTCATCGAAGGTGCCAGAGATGGTAAGACCGTTGCTGAGCTGATGGAGTACGGAGCCTCTATTTTGACCAGGGACGACGTTATGGAAGGAATCCCCGAAATGATAGACGATATACAGGTTGAAGCAACCTTTCCAGATGGAACGAAATTAGTAACCGTACACAGCCCGATACGCTAACTAGAAAGGAGCTCAAACGATGATACCGGGAGAATACATCCTAAAAGACGAAGACATCATCTGTAACGAAGGAAGTGAGATATTTACGATTTCCGTGACGAATACAGGAGATCGCCCGATTCAAGTCGGGTCGCACTTTCATTTCTACGAAGTTAATGAAGCACTTCAATTCAATCGCGAAGAGGCTTACGGTAAACGACTTAATGTCCCTGCTGGAGCGGCTGTTCGTTTTGAACCCGGAGACGGGAAAGAAATTCAGCTTATTAATTTTTCAGGAGAACGCCGTGTGTATGGGTTCAACAATAAAGTCGATGGAAAATTAGAAAGCGAGGATTGAGTATGAGTTTTAGAATGTCTCGAAAGCAATATGCTGAGATGTACGGACCAACGACAGGTGATTCGGTTCGCCTGGCAGATACAGATTTATTTATCCAAATCGAGAAGGACTACACATCATACGGAGAAGAAGTTGTCTTTGGTGGAGGCAAGGTTATACGGGACGGCATGGGGCAGCATCCTCTTGCAACTCGTAACGATGGTGTGCCTGATACGGTCATCACCAATGTTATTATTTTGGATTACACCGGAATCTATAAAGCGGATTTAGCCCTTCGAGATGGAAGAATATTCGGAATTGGTAAAAGCGGTAACCCCCTAATTACGGATAACATCGATATTATTATAGGTACTTCTACCGAAATCATTGCTGGTGAAGGTTTAATTGTAACCGCTGGAGCCATCGATACACACGTTCATTTTATTAATCCTAAGCAAGTAGACGTAGCGTTAACGTCGGGTACAACAACCTTAATTGGCGGTGGTACAGGACCTGCTGCAGGATCTAAGGCTACGACGGTTACCCCAGGTGAATGGAATATTCACCGAATGCTAGCAGCCGCTGAAGGCCTCCCGATCAATATCGGATTTACGGGTAAGGGACATGCCGCTTCGACAGAACCATTAGCCGAGCAAGTGAGAGCTGGCGTAATCGGATTAAAGGTTCATGAAGATTGGGGCGCTACCGGCTCATCCCTTGACTACGCACTTCAAGTAGCCGATGAGTATGACATTCAAGTTGCCCTTCACGCAGATACATTAAATGAAAGTGGCTTTATGGAAACAACGATGGCAGCAGTAAAAGATCGAGTTCTTCACATGTACCATACGGAAGGCGCAGGCGGTGGCCACGCACCTGATTTAATCAAATCAGCAGGTTACCTTAACATCCTGCCTTCCTCAACGAATCCAACCCTCCCCTACACCGTTAATACAATTGATGAACACCTTGACATGGTCATGGTATGTCACCATTTAAACCCTTCTGTACCAGAAGACATCGCTTTTGCAGATTCTAGAATAAGAAGAGAAACGATCGCCGCTGAAGATATCCTTCACGACATGGGCGTATTCAGCATGGTAAGCTCGGATTCCCAAGCCATGGGCCGTGTGGGCGAAGTTGTTCTACGTACTTGGCAAGTTGCTGACAAAATGAAAAAACAACGCGGACTTCTGCAAGGCGACAGCCAATATGCAGATAATAACCGGGCGAAGCGCTATATTGCCAAATACACAATTAACCCAGCCATTACACATGGGATTTCCGAACATGTAGGTTCTATTGAAGTTGGGAAAATGGCCGATTTAGTGCTGTGGAATCCAAAGTTTTTTGGAGTAAAGCCAGAAATGGTGCTGAAGAACGGATTTGCCGTAGTAGGGTTAATGGGCGATGCCAATGCCTCGATTCCAACGCCACAGCCATATATTTATCGTCCTATGTATGCTCAGTTCGGAAAAGCGTTAGCCAAAAGCTCAGCAACCTTCATTTCGCAAGCAGCTTTTGACGATGGGGTCCACGAAAAACTTGGACTTGAAAAAATAATCCTGCCTGTTGGTGGCATTCGTACACTCACGAAAAAAAGTATGAAATTGAATTCGGAAACACCTGATATTACGGTAGATCCACAAACCTATGAAGTAAAAGTAAACGGTGAATTGCTGACCTGCGATCCGGTCGATAGTGTACCCATGGGCCAGCGATATTTCTTATTCTGAGGTGAAAGACATTGATTATTGAGAAAATTATAACCAATCTAGAACAAATGGATAAACGTGATATTGAGAAGCGTCATATGGAAAAGGTATATCTGGAAAGCGCGCATTTAATGAAGCGTATCCAACGAGTAAAAACAGATCATGGCAACGAGCTGGGTATTCGCCTGAGCGAACCTCGGGATCTTGTAGCTGGTGATGTCTTATACATGGATGATAAGAACATGATCGTTATTGATGTGCTATCAGATGACCTGCTTGTTATCCAACCTAGGAGTATTCATGAGATGGGATCCATCGCTCACCAGCTAGGGAATCGCCATCTTCCTGCTCAATTTGAAGATAATGATATGCTCGTTCAATACGACTATTTAGTTGAGGAATTACTGGAACAGCTTGCTATTCCTTATAAACGAGAGGATCGAAAGGTCAAACAGGCATTCCGCCATATAGGCCACAGTCATGAATAACCAGCTTCTCTCTTTGTTTCAGCTATGCGATTCGAACTTTCCTACTGGAGCCTTCAGCCATTCTTTCGGGCTTGAAAGCTACATTCAGGAGGGCAAAGTTCATAATCAGGAAACATTCTCGAAATGGTTGAAGGTGTATTTGCATGAGCAGCTCGTTTATTCAGACGGGCTTGCCTCACGGCTCGTTTATGAGGCTCTTGTGAATGAAGATATACAGCAGATATGGCATCTAGATCGCCTATTAACGGTTCAAAACTTACCCAGGGAAACTCGGGAAGGAACCCAAATGATTGGGGACCGAATGCTAAAGCTGACACAATCACTTTATGGGTTGCCCATACTCTCACAATATGGAGAAGAAGTGAAGCATAAGAATGCTTTCGGTCACTCGGCCATTGTTTTCTCGATGGTAGCTCATGGACTGCAAGTAACCAAGCAAGATACCATCCTCTACTATTTGTACTCTGCGATTTCCAGTCAAGTCCAAAACGCAGTCCGCGCCATTCCTCTTGGACAAACCGCAGGTCAAACCATTACTCATCTCTTCATACCTGAATTAACTAAGGCTGTAGATACCATCTTGGAGCTTACGCAAGATGATTTCGGCATTGTGTCACCTGGTATTGAACTGTCTCAAATGAAACACGAACGTGTGAATATACGGATATTTATGTCTTAATGTTTAAAAAAATTGAAAAGGGAAGTGCTATCATGAATCCTATCAGAATCGGTGTCGGAGGACCTGTTGGTGCAGGTAAAACTATGCTTGTAGAGAAATTGACTCGCCATCTTGCGAATGAAATCAAAATGGCTGTAGTCACAAATGATATTTACACCAAAGAAGATGCTAAATTTTTAATTCAAAATGGGGTTCTTCCAGAGGACCGTATTATCGGGGTAGAAACGGGCGGCTGTCCTCACACCGCTATTCGTGAAGATGCTTCTATGAACTTCGCGGCGATCGACCAATTAATAGAGCGGCACCCTGATGTAGAACTTATATTCGTTGAAAGTGGCGGCGACAATCTTGCGGCGACATTCAGCCCTGAACTCGTTGACTTCTCCATTTATATTATCGATGTTGCACAAGGAGAGAAGATTCCTCGTAAGGGTGGACAAGGTATGATTAAATCTGATCTGTTTATCATTAATAAAACCGATCTTGCTCCGTTTGTCGGTGCCAGCCTTGAGGTTATGGCCAAGGACACTAAGGTATTCCGAGGTGACAAACCTTTCTTCTTTACCAACCTAAAAAATGATGAGGGCTTGCCTGAAGTCATGGAATGGATTAGACAGCATGCTTTTTTAAAAGGTTTAGCTTAATATGACAGATTGGACGGGCTTTTTATCTATGGATCTGGAAGACCGCAAAGGGAGAACCGTTGCCAAGCGAGTATACTTCCAAGGTGCATTCAAGGTAATGCGCCCCATTTATGCTGACGATTCGGGACAGGTATGTTATTATCTACTAAATCCTGGTGGAGGTTACTTGGACGGCGATCGGTACAGAATGGAAATCTCTGCGGAGGAAGGATCTAAGGTTACATTAACTACACAATCAGCAACAAAGGTATATAAGACGCCGAAAAGCTTGGCTTATCAAGAAACGGAAATCCGTTTGAAGCGGGGCAGTTATTTAGAGTACCTTCCAGATCCACTAATAGCGTATCAGGATGCTCACTATAAGCAGAAAACAGTTGTTCATATGGAGCACGGTGCAACGTTCCTATATACCGATATTCTCACGCCTGGCTGGTCTCCTAGCGGAGAGAAATTCAGCTACGATACGATCCAGTTAGTGACGGAAATATATTGTGACGGTATGCTTGGCGTGTTTGATCACATTAAACTAATGCCGCAGCAACAGAGCGTTTCTGATCTCGGATTCCTGGAAGGCTATACCCACCTAGGTTCCATGATCGCCGTTAGTGAACAGATGGATAATACACTCCTCGATGAGCTATATGAAACCATCCAGGCGAACGAATCTGATTTCACATTTGGAATTTCAAAATTAGCGATACCAGGATTTTGCATACGAATCCTTGCTAACTCTACCCAAACGATTGAGCGAATCTTAGATCATTGTCATACCATCATCAGCGAGAAGTGGAATGACCGCTCTCCGCACTCTTTACGTAAATATTAATATGATACGACGACGACAGCCTCAGATCATATTGTCCTATGAATCAGGATGATACAAAAACCGGAGTAATGGTTAAGTAGATACTTTCATGAGAGGAGATGCAATATGACTGATGACAAGAATAAGCATCCTGAACTTGAAGATTTTGAGGTAGAGACCCTATTTGAGAACCGTGTACATGAGCGGCTTGCATTCACTTTTAAGATTGAAGGTGAAGAATTCAAAGGACACTATCATAATGACGAGATTCTCTGGCTGAATCCTCATCCAAAGCAGATGATTGGTGAGGACAAGGTGGACAAGATTGAATCTACTATCTACTCATTAATGCGGCATTATGGAATTTCGAAAGGAATTCAAGATCTTACACTAAAACCCGTCTTTGAAGATACTGTACATGAGCGCCAACAGTTCTCTTTGCAAGTGCAAGGAGAAGAATACAAGGGGTTTGTTCATAAGGGGGACATCCAGTGGTTCCATCCTCAACCCCAGCAAAAACTTGAAGACGATCTAGTACAGGTATTAGAGTCGGAAATCCAAGAAAAAGTAGCGCAGCATGTACAGGAAAAGAAAGAACAACAAAAGGATTAGAAAATAAAAAAAATCGCCCTTTGTGAGTGAAAGCTAGTTGCTTCCACTCTACCCAAAGGGCGATTTTTTGTACATAGAACCATTAAAACTCGATCACACGATGACAAAGCCTTTGCATGAGCTTCGCTTCATGGCTCACAACTATAATTCCCATCTCTCGCTTTTTTGCAATTTCCGTGACAGCCTGCCAGATTTGCGCTTGTGTAATCGCATCAAGCATCGTGGTCATCTCATCTGCAATTAGAAATCTAGTATTCGGCCCCAGGGCCCGGGCAACACAGAATCGCTGTATCTCTCCCCCAGATAATTCATGGGGCCAGCGTGTTAACCACTCCTGCTGAATTCCTAACAATTCTAACAACGCTTCATCAGGCTGATATCCTTCATTCAGAATTCTATGCATCTTCCATCTTGAGTTAACCGCTTTTTCCGGATGCTGTAAAACCATTTGAACAGGGTGATACCCTTTCTTCGTTAAAGGAGCACCGTTAAACGTAACCTCCCCCTCCAAGGGGGACTCATAACTAGCTAATATGCGGCACAAGGTTGTTTTTCCACGTCCACTTGGACCCGTAACCCCAACGACCTCTCCTGGTCCTATCGATAGATTTACACCTCGAAACAACCATGGACCACGATCATATCGAAATCCGATATTGTTCGCTTTAAGTTGCATGAATGCACCTCACCATTCCGTCCCTGAGATTCCTCATTGCTGGTTGTGCCTGATGGCACTCCGGTGTGGCCATAGCACAACGTGGCGCGAATAAACAACCCATTGGCAATGCACCTGGATGAGGCTGAGACCCTGAAATAGGGATGAAATCATTCTGGGGTAATGCACGCCAGAGAGCCATACTATACGGGTGTCTGATGGCTTCGCCTTGACCTGAAAAATCCTCCACTCTCGCGACCTCAACCGTCGTTCCTGCATAGAATACCGCTATTTTATCTGCAATTTGAAGCGCTGATTCAATATCATGCGTAATCATCATGACAGCAGAGCCAAAGTTTGCAAACTCTCTAAAGTGACTCAGTGCTTCCTTGATGACTACCGGGTCCATTCCCGGTGTAGGTTCGTCCGCAATAATGACCTTCGCTCCACTCACCATAGCCGTTGATAGTAGTACTCGCCTTGCCATCCCTCCTGAAAGCTGAAACGGATACATCCCTTCAACCTCTCGTCCAAGGCGGAGGCGTTCGAATACCGCTCGCTGCGCTTCCACAGCATCTCCAGTTCGTACGGACGTACGGACTTGACTGCCAACCTTCATCAACGGATCTAGATAGTTTACGGATTGAGGAACAAGCGCAATATCCTTCCCTCTCAGCGCCTTTTGCCGAGCAGGAGTGAGCTCTTCCCCCTCAAATCTCATCACTCCACTGATCGTAGCATTACTTGGCAGTATGCCTAGTATCGCATGCGCGAGTAAGCTTTTTCCCGAGCCACTTGCACCCACAACGGCTAGGATCTCACCTGCTTCTAGCTTCACGTTCAGACTAGATATAACGTTATGATTGGTCTGCTTAAGACCCGCTGTATACTGTTTAAACGAGATAGATAAATTTTCAACTTCAAGTATAGACATTCAATTAACTCCTCTTTCTACTGAACGCGGTATACCCGTTTAATCGCGATTCCCATTAGGATCTGTGAGCAACCTTAAGGTCTCTCCGATCTGATCGAACATTCTCACGATGATTAATAGACAAAGTCCCGGGAAGAAGGCCAACCACCACATTCCAGAAGATAAATACCTCATCGATTCAGAGAGAATGATTCCAATCGCGGGCTCATGTGGAGACAGACCTAAGCCTATAAACGTCACTGCTGCCTCGTGCAAAATAACATGGGGAAACAGTAACATAAAACCGATTACAAACTGCGGTATAATATGTGGAATGATGTGGTTCACGGCTATCCACCAGCCGGGCTTGCCCATCCTCCGCGACACCTGAACGAATTCAGCAGACCGAATTTGCATCACCTCTGCTCGAATAACCCTTGCTAGGCTTGGCCAGTGGGTTAGTGCTAATCCCATGACGATCCCTTTAAATCCTCCTCCAAGTGTAAAAGAGATAAGAATTAAGGTTACGAGATGGGGGACACTCAAAAAGAGATCAATGAGCCACGAAATAAAACGGTCTGCCTTTCTCCCCATCGTTGCCGCAGCCATCCCTAGGAACAAAGCAATGGACGCACTGCCAATAGCTCCAATTAACCCGACTCCAATACTTAAGGTAAGCCCCATTACCGTACGTGTGAACATATCTCTTCCTAACCAATCGGTACCGAAGAGATGCTCTAGAGACGGTGGAGCGTTGCGATCCGCAAGACTGGTTACCATCCTGCCCTCATCAAGTAGTAGACCGCCTATAATTACAACGGCAATGGCAATGACGGATATGAATAGCTTCAGAAGGGCCCCTTGCTTATGATTCAAATGAAATTTCTTCAGGATGGGAATCATACCTCTCTCCCCTCCCTCGTTCTCGGATCTAATACGCGATAACTTATATCAGCGAGTAGATTCCCTACAAAAACAAACATCGTAGTAAAGATAACAATTCCTAATAACAGAGGAACATCCCCTCGTAGTCCCGCTTCTACGGTAGCCTGTCCTAGACCAGGGTAAGAGAACACTTGCTCAGCGAGTACCGCACCACCGAACAGCTCACTGAAGGCTGCAAATTGCAACGTGATGGCTGGCAATGCCACACTTCGTAATCCATGTCGCCAAAATAACACAAAGCCTTGTTCCCCCCTTGCTCTAGCGAATAAGACATAGTCACTCGCAAGAACATCAATCAGCTTTTGCCGGGTATGGAGAGCCACATTCGCAATACCAACCATACTTAGCGTCAGAACAGGCAGAACAAGATGCTGAATTCGATCCATCAGTGTAACATTCTCTGCGAGTACGCCAGCTGGAACCCCCATTCCAACCGGAAACCATCCGAGCCATACAGCAAAAACAATAAGAATTAGAAGCCCCATCCAAAAGGTCGGGGTAGAAGCTAGGGTGAAGCAGTACCATTTGATTAAACGATCGATCCAAGTTCCTTTTTTCATGGCTGCTACAACACCCATCACAAATCCAATAATGCCTGATAATATCCAAGCAGATAGCATAAGCACCAGGGAATTCGAGAATCGTTCCCCAATAACCTCTATAACCGGACGGCGATAAATCATCGATGTTCCCAAATCACCAGACAGAACAGCTGAACCCCAGTGAAAAAACTGCACCATGACAGGCTGATCCACTCCCCAATATTCAGCAATCTTTGCCCGCTGTTCAGGGCTGACTTTTAACATATCCGCACCAATATAGGCCTGAATGGGATCAATCGGGGAGTTCTTCACTAACAGAAAGGATATGAAACAAATAGCAACTAACAGAGTCACCATCCGCAATCCTTTCCACAAAATGAATATGCCAAGCTTTCGATCTATTAATTTGTGCACCTTACTTCGCCCATTTCCATTCCACAATATTGTCAGTTGCAGGCCAACCATGCCCATGAACATGAATTCTTTGATCTCCGATATCAAGTCCATCTTTCACGAGGTACAAATGATTGATATTGACTAACCAAGCCCACGCGGCATCCCCTTTAGCACTAAGACCCGTTGTTCCATCCCATTGAGCTTTTTTCCAGAACTCTAGAGCATCTTCTTCGGTCGTAGCGTGAAGAGCCTTCTCGAAATAATTATCAACCGTCTTATTCGAATAATAGCCCGTGTTATAGTAATCAATTCCTGCCGCTTCACTACTATAAATGTTATACATTTCGTGAGGATCATGACTTCCCCAGCCCATAAGAACAGGGCTTGAATGCATGTTCTTAGCGATCATATCCCAGCTTCCGCCCTCTAATTTAATATGGATCCCTAAGGGTTTCATCATATCAGCGACAGAAATGGCAAGCGATTGTCTGATAGCATCATTAGCCAAGTAATACAGGGTGAACTCCGCTTTCAGGGAATCCTTCTCCAAGATTCCATCCCCATCGGTATCCTTCCATCCTGCTTCTTGCAGCAGCTTCTTAGCACCAGCCATATCACCGTCTTTAATCACGGTTTCCGGATTCCACCACGGAAGACCGTCTACAGAAGTATAGGCTGGCGTGCCCTGTCCTTCCAGTACCCCATCAACAAGTGCTTGTCGGTCTACAGCCATATTTATGGCATGGCGTATCGCTGGATCTGCGGTTACATCGTTACCAATGGGCAGACCATCTTTTGTAACGTTACCTGATTTTACAAACGGAAATGCGATCCCTCTATTGTCCACGGTCTGGATGGATTCTAACTTCATACCAGGAACGTTCTGCTTACTAAATGCAGCCGGTATATAGGCCAGATCTACAGTACCCGCTTGTGCCGCCGCAAATGAAGCGTCCTCATTCAGGAATAGGAAGGTTATCTTCTTGAAGTAAGATTGTTTATCATAATATTCCGGATTCGCTTGGACAATAAGCTGTTGTCCTTTGTCCCACTGCACAAGTTTATAGGGTCCGGAACCTATTGGATTCTCGGCGTAGTCTTTACCATACGCATGTTTTGGGACAATTCCAGTTGCTATAAGGGTATTAACAAAAGTGGATTGAGGCTCTTTCAACGTAAACCTAACCGTATATTTATCCACAGCCTCTACCTTACGCATACGGTTAAGATCTACCACCGACCCATTGTTAGTTGCTGTTTCAAATGTAAAGACGATATCAT
This sequence comes from Paenibacillus sp. FW507-14B1B, assembly GCF_058781425.1. Classification (NCBI taxonomy): domain Bacteria; kingdom Bacillati; phylum Bacillota; class Bacilli; order Caryophanales; family Paenibacillaceae; genus Paenibacillus; species Paenibacillus sp. FW507-14B1B. The sequence goes on from NZ_JBYSWS010000003.1 coordinate 647,617, forward strand.
CCGTTGTTAAAGGCTCCCCATCAGAGAACTTAACATCTTTACGAATGTTCACCGTCCATTCCATGCCGTCATCGCTTACTTCATAGCTTGTTGCAAGATCATTGACAATGTTCAGTTGATTATCTCTCTTTAGAAGCGTACTTTGGAACAGAGGCGATCCGTAACGCCCCCATCCGGTTGTAGGGTCAAAGCCTGCCTCTGGCTCAGATCCAAAAGCTAACACCAACTCATCCTTTTTATCTACGCTGCCCGCACTATTCCCAGAATCAGATAAACCTGATTTGGAAGAATTACAACCTGCTAACATAAACATCGACATCAAAGTAACCAATGCGATTATTCCAACTAATTTCTTTCTCATCTAGTCTCACCTCATCGTAATAAAAACCACTCAAAAAACCTTACTCATCTGAAGTAAGGGAAAAATTGGAATTATTAAATTCCATTCAATCAAGCTACATATAACAAAGGTATCCTTAACGTTTAAAATCTAACTGAAGGAGTTGTTATAGGAGATATTACAACTTGCGTCTACATGGGGGGTAGACCCTTTCACGGGAGTGAAAAGTGCGGGAGAATACGTAAACATCCAGCTTATTAAAGCGATGTTCCTGTACCTATCTTAATAGCTTACTAGCGAGTAGGCAACTAATTTTCCTATTGTAGTGCAGTTTTTGAGCATAGAAATACGCACCATGATGATGGTGCGTGGTAGAGAGCTTCCTTACCCATGTATGTTAATTCTGATAACAACAGATATGCGATACCATCACATCGAATCACCAATATATCGCGGTGTTGTTATCGCTTCTGTTAAAGGTTTAACCAGATCATAAGGATAGACCCTCATCTCGTGCAGACGTGAGAGTTCGATCCATTCCACACCCACCTGAGTTTCGTCTGGATTATGACCGTTAGACACTTCCTCCTGATTATCCATTACACATTCAAAATAAAACTCCACCTGATGAATATCAGCATCCGAATCTGCAAATTGATGATTTTTTCCGATATATTCGCGAATAAATATAATATCCTTTACCTCAACTTGGCATCCTATTTCCTCTATGCATTCCCTGACAACAGCATCCTTCAACTCTTCAAATTTCTCCTGTCCACCACCGGGAAACAGGTAGAAGAAGCCCTCTTCATCTACATTCTTCGTCAACAATACTCGCTCATTCTGTATAATGACTGCTTTAGCCGAATTCCGAATAGGTTTCATGTATGTACGTACCCCTCTGTTAAGATGCTATATTCTATGATTCTTAATCACTGATGCCGATATTGTAATAATCATCGCAACAAATGCTGCCAAAAGCACAGATAGTATTACAATACTATAATCCTTTTTCTCATATTCTGCCGCTATTTCACTATGTTGCTTAGGCTGTATCGAATCATCACTACCGCCATATTCTCTATTGAAGTACGCTTTAAAGTACTCCCCTGTCTGTGATTGTATCGCGATGACTTCATTAGGAGATGTCCCTTGTATGGCGTAATACTGCGTGCCTTTAGGATATGAGTTAGAGAAGTTACCGTTATAGGATCCCTCTTGCGTGGAGTAGTAAGTGACTTTCCCTACGTACTCCTCTAAGAGTTTCTCTTCTACCCGTTCTTTAGTGACGATATATGATCTGCCATCGTTAACTACAAACTCATAAGCCCAGCTTGCACATACAGTAGAGATGTATAGCAAGAACATCCATAGTGTGAGCAGAGGTATTTTTATAAGCCGGTGAATGAGATTTCCCTCCTCTTATGTAAAATCATTCAGCTTTACGGCTCTTTACCGGGCCTCAAGCAGATTCTCATATTCACTTGGCGATTCAACAATACGGATGGATCGAGGGATTTGAGCAAGTTTGCTTAGTGACATCGTAACGAACTGGCCTTTCTCTAGCTTCTGGAGCACTTCAGGCACCATCACTCTATACTTCTTCAACTTCCCATCCGTTCTACTTATATGAATGGTTCGGCCCTCCTTATGAACAATTTCCCCGTAAACTTGCCTCGTAGCCGATGTGATTAAGTCGGTAAGAAGAGCAACAACCAATCCTGCGTAACACAAAACAACAAGAAAATATAGAAAGCCGAAACTTGAAGGTGTGAATCGAGCGTGATGCAGCGCAAATACAACAATTGAAAGAAATAACATCACAGCATTTAAGCTTAGTTGCCAGATCAGCCACTTGTTACCGTTCAAATTCATCATCATCTAGACCCCCTACTCGAACTTTTTCTTGTAACCGTTTACTTCAATCTCTAGACCGATACCACTCCCTGAACCTTGACGTTCGGTATCTTCAATCTGCTCTCCATAGAACACCTCGTTCAAAAATGTTTGGGATTGAGGGTGAAGTGTAACAACTTTTGGTTTGAATTCAGTCGGAACCAACCAACCATTCATGATTGGCCGTATAGTTGCCTGCTCGAGCTTCCCGTAATTATATATATTAAGCTTACAAACCGCCTTTACCTGCTTACCTTCGGAAGAATAGTTACACTGACTTTCTTTTTTGGAATAGGCTACAGAAGAAATACTCGTGGAGTTGAACTTCGTTAGAAAGAAGAGCTGCTCTGTTACGAAGGGAAAGATAAGCATAATAGCGATATATCCAAGAATAAGTCGGCTCATGATTTTGGGATATCGGGGTCTATATATGTTCACCACCCCAATTGTTCCAAAGATTAGCAAGACAAAGCCTAATATAACCGGTATATGAGCCCCATATTTGTCACCTTGTGCCCAAGGAGAAATCCCAATCCATCGAAATAGATCATCACCGACCGAATTTCCCAGATGATTAATAGGTAACAGAACCAGTCCGATAATGGCAGCCGATATAAAGATCATTTTTCTCTTCAATTTCCTTCACCCCTCTCTACACTTCCATATTGTAACAAATATCCCAATGGAAATGTCCTCTGTGATGGATTTTTAAGAAGGGTGAAGTAACTTTTATTTATCGAACAATAACATGGTACGTTCCACTCTTCTGTTCATGTAGCAGTGGGCGCTTACGGTCTAACAGGCTCAGGGTGATATTTATGAAGACATACATATCCATCAGAAATAATCCAAGAAGGTATACCACACCGAGGATACCGGAGTTGTATATACTCATAAACAACACATGAGCCCCACCAAATACCAGATACAATAGTCCATTACGAATAACAATTTCACGCAGCTTCAGCTTCTCGCCTTCACCTACTATACGAATGCGTACAAATGATTTCCCTAGCGTCTTTCCTTCTTTGAGATACGGAATGATAATGAAATACACTGTGGTCACCATGAAATATGCCAGAGGTACTCGGAGAACGTATAACAGCAATACAACGGGCATAAGAAGCATCCAATCTACTCCAAAAGCAATCAGTCTACGGGTGTAGCTGACGCGTTTTTGCGACAAATCAACCTCTGCATGTAGACGATTCAAACGAGGTATATGTGTGGACATCCAACTAGCAATGGCATAGCCTAGCATCCCACCGAGGGTATTGAGCAATAAATCATCTACATCAAACAATCGATAGGGATAATCATAAATGCCATAAATACCTGTCAGCTGTGTCACTTCGAAAAATAACGATAATCCGAATGAAGCAGCCAGACAGATCGCCCAGCCTTTCCGCAAATAGTAACGTACGAACATCCCGAACGGTACAACAAGTAAAATGTTAAACACAACCTGCAAGAGCGCTCTTTCCTTCAGGAGCCGAATATAAGTGGAGGGTTGGGACCATACGACCTTGGTTTCAGCCACAATATCATTTATAAAATTCAAAGGTATCCACTGCATGTAAGAGGCAACATTCATTGGCTCGTTATGTCTTGAAGATGGTAAGGGCAAGATCACAAGATAAAAAGCGTTCATTAAATACAGCAGAAATAAATACAGAAGCAATCCCCGAATTTTATTAAAATAACCATGCTTCCTATACTGCAGTATTAGGATTGGTAAAGCACAGAGTAATGCAGCTATAGGAAAAGTTAGAAATGCATACGATATTGGAAACAAATAATAATCAAGCACATGTATCACCTATTCTCATTTTGAATTGAATTTATATATCTTTAACGATTTAGTTAATAAGAAGTTTACTCTCTGAAAAAGAACCCACACCAAGAAACAGTGTGAGCTCTTTAAGAGGTCTATATACTATTCTTCATTTCATTAGAAACTATCCTTGAACGCATTTACGAAGCGTTTCTTCAATGGATGCACGAATATCGTACTCCTTATATTTAAGAATAGGCATGGTATCTACGGGATCGAGATAGGCATCCCGGTCTTGTATTTCAGCCATCATGCTCATATGAACACCCTGTTCTTTTCCTGAGTCCGCATTTTTCACATCAATCTGCTCCATTGCAGGCTTCATCTGTTCTAGTGGAACCACTGTAACCTTGCTCTCTTCCTGTCCCAAAGCATCGACTACCATCTGGTGAAATTCGCTATGCTTCATATTCATACCGCAAATCGAATACTTGCCACCGTGCACACCATGCTCCAACGCTCCAATCGTCGCTTCGGCTACCTGCTGTGCTGTAACCATGGCTGTTCCGCCGCCCAGAACTGGAATGACCCTTTGGCCTCTCACCCGATCTACGAACATCGTCCAGAGTGGCATCCTTCCTGGCATCACACCGAAAATATAAGGCAGACGAATGCTCATCACATCCATCCCTCCCTCACCTTCCATACACGCTATTTCCTCCTGCAGTAATCTTGAGCGAGGATACGCATTAGATTTTAAAGGAATGTCAGACCACTCTTCCGCAAAATGTGCAAAATACGAATTCAGCAATACAAACTTTTTCACACCAGCTTGTTTGGCTAATCTGGCGATACGCTGTGTTGGCAACACATTAGCTTCGTAGAAAAATTTCACCGCTGGCGCCTCAGGTAGTGTCCGCTCATCTGCACCAGCAGCATATACGAATCCATCAATGCCTTTTAGCATTTCCAGTATATCTCCATCTGACATTTCATTGATATTCCCTACGTTATGCTTCACCTCAGGAGGCAAAAGGCCATCTACCGGCATGGAATGCCGAGATATCGTGGATACATGGTAACCCCGATTTAATAATTCCTTTACGGTGAAATAACCTAAAAATCCAGTCCCACCTAATACGAATACATTCTTCATGAAGTCCATCTCCTATCAGCTAAGTTGGGGAATGCGCTTATCGAATTTCTATATCCCCCTCCTGTCCTTTACCCATTTTTATAAAGATACAAATAAAAAAAGAACCCGTGGAAATCTATGGGTTCTCGTATTACGTCTATAATCTAGCCTTGCACACATTTGCGAAGCGTCTCCACAATCGATGCACGGACATCATCTTCGTTAAATTTCAGTACTGGCATCGTTTCCGCTGGATCAAGGTAGGCATCTCTGTCCTGAGCAGCAGCTGCTACGCTCATATGAATGCCATGCTCTTTGCCTGCCGCAGCTGTTTGAGCGTCCACTTGCTCCATTCCAGGCTTGATCTGCTCTAGCGGCACTACCGTTACGGTGCTATCCGTCTGTCCCAGGGCATCCACTACCATCTGATGGAACTCGCTGTGTTTCATATTCAAGCCGCAGATCGCATACTTACCTCGATGCGCACCATACTCCATTGCTCCGATGGTCGCTTCCGCCACCTGCTGTGCAGTTACCATCGCCGTACCGCCACCAAGAACCGGAACAATTTGTTGGCCTTTGACCCTGTCTACGAACATGGTCCAGAGTGGCATACGCCCTGGCATCACGCCGAAAATATACGGTAATCGAAGGGTTGTTACATCCATGGCTCCTTCACCTTCCATGCACGCCACCTCTTCTTGTAACAGTCGCGTACGTGGATACGCATTGTCTTTCAGAGGAAGATCGGTCCACACTTCAGCAAAGTGAGCAAAGTACGAACCGTACAAAACGAATTTCTTTACACCCGCTTGCTTCGCTAACCGAGCAAGACGCTGCGTTGGCAGTACATTCGCTTCATAGAAGAACTTCATAGCCGGTGCTTCTGGTACAACCCTTTCATCTGCTCCAGCGGCGTATACGAATCCATCAACGCCTTTCAGCAGGTCCAGAACTTCCTCATCTGTCATGTCATTGATGTTTCCTAACCTGCAATCCACTTCACTAGGTAAGAGATCTTCAGTTGGCATGGGAGGCAGCGATACTGTCGATACTTTATATCCGCGTTTCAATAGTTCTTTAATTGTAAAATACCCTAAAAATCCAGTTCCACCTAATACGAATACTTTCTTCACGAAGTCCATCCCCAATACAGGTTATTAGAGGAAACATCAATCCATCTAATATTTTCCTCAATTTCATTTTACCTAAAATTTAACTAATGTGCCTTATGGAATGAGTCTAATTTGTGAAAAAAATAACAATCTATGTGTATGTCCTCAAATCACACTATCTCATCATTATAAAAAGCCCCCTAAGTTCTTTTCTCAACTCAGAGGGACCTTCGATTCAACTTCACTTATTGAATTGCTTCTTGGTATACTGCTCCACCTGCTGGATAAATGTTTGCTCCTCAGCTTGATTAGCGAAGGATCTCTTCGGAACGATGGTTGCCTGCATGCTATTAACAAAAAGATAAAGATTGTCCTTATCCTGCTTAAGATCGTGGATATCACTCCAAGCGCAGTGAGACTTACTTTTCACGGTAGCATCATAAAGCCCCTTATCATTGACTTCAATTAAATGCTCCCCGACTACGCCGTCGCCGGTCTTCACCACCATCTTCATTGTTCTGCTCTTAATTCTGTACACAAACAAGACATCAGCTAGACCACCAATGATCACACCGGCAACAATAGAGAATGCCCAGCCAGAACCGAGCAACTTCGAGATAATAATACATGAGACAGGGATACTGAGCAGACTGAAGAACATCGCTATTCTATACTTCGGCATATTGAACATGACAAACTTATTAAAATTCCAGAAGTCCTCTTTCTTTAAATCTATAACAACCTTCATATGTACACTTCCCTCCAGCTTCATTAATATATCCTTCAGGATAAATCATTCCCGAACCGTCTCTAGTATAAGCGAACTCAAGGTATAAGAACATTGATGATTTTTATTTTTCATTAAATATTCGCTTAAATAATAGGATTCCAGGAGATTCTCCATTGCTCGGAGACAGAGTTATATGAGCAGTGGGTAGGGTATTTAAAAAATGTAGTGTAAGTGAAGAAGCCCCGGTAATCTACTGGGGCTTTCTTTCTCATCGCTTCAAATACTCTTTTAACCGAATCGTTGCAAACTTACTGATAGCATCTACTAAATTCAGATGATCTACATCCTCTTTCTCAAAGTCCGCAGGAGCACCAAAATATCCAAGAGGTGTAATACTTCTAGCGATTTCCCCACCTTGATGCCACCTTTTTAAATCGTCGTGATTCAGATTTGCCGGCTCCAATTGCCTAGCGAGGTCCACATTCACTAATTCAAGGAAAAACTTAACCATTTGCGCAGTTGAACCTTCGCCCGCATGGATATCTAGATATTCCTTCGGTGCAGGGAAATCTTCTAGCGACATTTCCACCGTATAGATCAAGAAATTCTCATTCTCCGGATGAATGCCCAGATCCTCCGCAATCCAGTGAGAAATGACCGAGCGGATGTCCATGCCTAGACTTTCACGGCCAGCCATAATACCCTCGTACAATGCTTCCCCATGCATCGGGTCACCATGGATATCTACAATGAAGACATGCTTCACTCCCCATCTGTTTAAACATTCAAATATATCGAACAACACATTTTTCACAATTTCTTTTCTCGAAGTAAACGAGCCGGGGAATGCACCTGTGATGGCATTGATCCCCCAATAGAAAGGTGGTGCAATTAGACATTCGATATTGTCTTTCTGCAGCTGATCCTTGATCTTTCTACAGATCAAGTGACTCACATAAATGTCTGACCCTGTAGGCAAATGGGGACCTTGCTGCTCGATCACGCCGGTAGGTAATAATACAACGGCCCCCTTATCGATGCTGCACTGAATCTCTGTCCAGCTCATATCTGACATGGTATCCTGAAATATCGAATATGCCATATACATTCCTCCAATCGTATTGTATGTAGTGTATTATGAATACCAAAAATTACAAGCCTATACTTTTAGAGGGATTCTAATTATAATTAGAATACATTAAACACTGGATCGGAACCTATATCGAAAAAACCGTACTCCCATGGATATGGAAAGTACGGTTTTTTTGATGTGTATCATCAGAATGATTTGTCCTTATCTCCCGCTTCGGTTGTCTTCTCGAATTCCTCTTCTAACTCTTTCTCGATTTCTTCATTACTGATCAACACGTTATCCGTATCCTCAATTCCTAGCTTCTCTTTAATCATCTGCAGATCCTCATAGATCAGTTTATTCTTTTGATGCATACTAAAAACTAGACCAAACATGACTGCAAACATGAAAAGCCCGCCAAAAGGTCCCATGAAGAGTGATAAAGCCAAGGTAAGGATAATTCCAACTACCATACCGAATATAGCCATGTTCGTGCTCCCTTCTACATGCTGTTCTAGGAACATTACTTCTGATTGCTGTCATCACATTTTATCGTCTCTTAGCTTGTATTAGCAACTATATGACTATAAATGGATATTCCTGTTTAATCTAAACTCCGAAGTTGATCTGAAATATCCTCACGTCGGTTCTCAATATAATATCGAATTGTATCTGGCTCCCCATCGAATAATTGAGTACTCCACTTTTGGCTTAAATCCTTATACATATCATCAGAAATTTGGTTATACAGCCGGTACACAATAGGGAGCTGGCGGCGTACCGTAAATACGGTGTCGATTAAATGGGCAAGCAGTGTTTTATATTGCTGGCGATATTCTGGGTATGATAATACCTTTTCGGTAAGCTTATTGTAGCCATGGATTCCTACAAGATTAGAGCCTACAAGTTTACCATAACAGTTTCTGCCCCATGTTCCCTCATAATCCCAAGGTATAATACCGTACAGCTTTCTCGTATGATGCTCAAATAATGTATAGTTTTGATTAAAACCATCATAATTGCCCGTAAGTACAGCCCCGCTTAACCAGCGCAAATAATTGCCGATATCGAGATGACGTATTAAATATTTCTGTAACTCGTCTCTCTTATATAGATGAATATAACGAATGAACCGAGACAGTTGGACGCGATCCTGATTGTCACCCTTGATTAGACTGTACCCAGAAAACATAGACTTCTTCGACGAGGTTTTATCCGTAAAGTCAGCATCATCATTAACTGCATAAATAATACTTTTTACCGGAATGCCTCTCCGTTTGAAAAAGGAAGCATTCACTCCCTCAATCCTCAGATACACTCCAGCACTTCGTTCATTAATATGAAGCACACAATGCTGCGTAGCCGGACTCGATACTTGTATAGAATTAAAAAATTTAAAGGATAACGCATTCCTAATCATCGAAGGATCATCATATTCCGCATTAAAATGGTAGGTAGCATGCGATGTACGAATTTCATACGATTTTTTAGGATATTCACGGGTATGCCCTCCACGGTAGCGAATCCGTATCGGAATCCGTTTCCCTCCTAACAACATGGATGCATGAACGAACCGCTCAGACCAAATGTCACTTTTCAAAAGGGCATGCTCTCTATGATTAATAAATATCTGGTATATCGGCAAAGTCACAATTGTCCCTCCTTATAGCCGATAGACTTTGGCCCGCTTTATTACAGTCGCTTATATTAAACCAGTCCCCTTCTCGGGAGGGGTGCATATGCTAAAGTAACGAAATCGGAAAGGAGAATGAGTATGCCTGTTAACATGTATGAAGTCGCAAATTTAGTAGGTAGACAGGTAAAAGTCGACTGCGGAGGCCCCGGTGATGTGGAAGGTAATCTGCTTCAAGTATTTCCTGACCATCTGGTAATCCAATCCGGAGATGGCTCCATTCATTATGTGAGAGATATTCATATTCACCACGTAATGGATCATCACTCTCATGAAAACCAGTCTCACGGACATCACCATAGCAGCGGTCATCCATCAGATGGAAACCACTCCCACGGTAACCACTCTCAGGGCAGTCAATCCTGCGCTAATGAACATCACGAGCATCACTCACACGGCTGCAAACCTTGTCGCAACCGCATGAGACGTCACCACCATCGCAAACACTGCCACAGAAGAAGCCGCCTTAGACGCCACCGCTCAACGAATAAGTGCATGCGTCCGCGAAAACGCAGATCATGTGATTGTTAATAAATCATATTTTAGGTACTGTTTTTGTCAGGGGCATTAGCAGGTCTATTCCTTAATGCTCCTTGACGGAACAGTTTATAATAATATATGCGAAAGCCCACTTCATGTGATTGAACATTCGTTTCTCTTTTCATTATGAATAGAATAGGAGTTGTAAATTGTTTGCTGAACTTAAACATTCGTAGACTCGGGACAAGCGAGCAGCCTCCGATGAATTTACTATTATTAGCGGATCCTTCAAAAAAGCTTGTAGAAGAATACATACAGCGCGGACAATGCTTTGTTGCTGAACTGGAGAATGGGATCGTTGGAGTATATGTGCTACTACCCACCCGGCCAGGTACAATAGAACTCGTTAATATTGCCGTTGATGAATCTTTGCATGGACAAGGAATTGGTAAACAACTAGTCAACCATGCGTTACAGTCCGCTCGGCAGCTCGGATTCAGCACGATTGAAGTTGGAACGGGTAGCACAGGAGTCGGTCAACTGGCACTGTATCAAAAATGTGGATTCCGGATGACGGGTATCGATAGAGATTTTTTCATCCGTCATTATGATGAGGAAATTTACGAGAATGGCATACGTCTATATGATATGGTACGACTGTCTCAAGATTTATAACAAGAAACGGCGACCTCTCCCGATTTCAATCCGAGAGACAATCGCCGTTTTTTTTAAGATTTAGCATCCTTACCTCTAACCGCTTGATAGATAAATCCTAACGTAAACACAACCAGCATCACAACATACGAGATGAGTACAATATCAACCGAATTAATATCCCCGGAATACATCAATTGAATCTGCGTTCCGATGATGAGCATGAACAACATATAATATTGTGACAAGCCCGCAATAGCCAAGCTACGAGCAGCATCATCCAATATAAGAAATTGCCATATATACAGTAACAAGGATATAAACCATATCGAGTTGCCTAATAAGAAGCTATATACCTTGTTCATGGATAGCTTTGCAAACTGCCTTCCTCCCCAGAACCAGAACAACACAAATCCGAGATTCAGTGTCCAGATCAGCATACCTGAGAATGGTACGTAATATATCAGTATATTAAACAACCAGCCTAATACTAAAGGTGCTAGAACAATTAATGCATGTTTATTTTTCTCAATAAATTTATTCAATATTGTCTCTCCTCATTTTCGTGCTTGCGTATTCAATAATCCAGCAATCACGATACTCACCTTCATGCCATTCATGACGCTGGAGATATTTCTTTTGGACAAAACCAGCTTTCTCATACACCCTCAATGCCCGTTCATTCCATGCCTGCGGGTCCATCACAACCTTCTCCGCCCCTGCATGATTGATCAAATACCGGACCATAGATGTAATGAGTTCAGTTCCAATCCCCCGATTCCAGAAATCCGTCTCCCCAATAAATTGATCCATACCGAAGATCGTTCCTGTAAAATCATCATATCCGTACTCTGTCCGTTCCTCATCTGTTATAGGGTAATACTGAATATATCCAATATCTTGACCCTCGTACTGTATGATACAACGGACATTGGATTCATCCCTATTATAGAAATGCTCTTTCACCAACGCCAGATCGTGTGGACGATCCCGACCTTCATAATAGGTTAACACCTGAGGATCACTCAGCCATTTCACCAGCAGACCTGCATCAGCTTCTTTCAGATGACGAACGCTCAGCTTGTTATGCTTGTATACGATCATAGATTATGCCCTTTCCTCTGCTTTCTTGCGAATCATTATAAATAGAGATGCCATGTGTCCTACGGCGAAGAATAGTGATAATAGCGTTAGAAACATAAGTGCACTAATGCTGCTATGATTCTGATCCACTCTGAATAAATACACGGTAGTACTAGCTAACGCCACGCCAATAAATCCAAACAATACGGTAATAGCTGCTCTAAACCTGATCGCTTTATCCATCTAACAAAGCCTCCGATTCTTCTAAAATCACCCGTTACACAAGCTGTTTAGATTGTACCATAAGCCCTTATCGAACTATAAATTTCACCACGTAAGTCCATACAAAAAAAGAAGCCGGCTACCCGGCTTCTTGATCTCAAGTGAAAGCTATTACTTGTCGAGCGTCTCGCTCCAGTCATGAATCATATGACCCTCAATGAACTTCTCACAGTCCATTGCAGCCATACAACCGGAACCTGCAGCAGTAATGGCTTGACGATAACGCGTATCTTGGACATCACCACATGCAAATACACCTGGGATGTTTGTTTCCGTTGTTCCTGGCTTAACGAGAATATAACCTGTTGGATCCGTCGTAATCTGACCTCCAAGGAAAGCAGTGTTTGGTGTATGACCAATAGCCACAAATACACCTTCCGCTTCGATCAGCTCTTCCTCTCCTGTCTCGTTATTTAGGACCTTAAGTCCTTTTACGCCTGTTTCACTAGTTACTACTTCGATTGGCGAACGGTTCAGTGCCCACTCCACCTTCTCATTCTCACGAGCACGGTCCTGCATGATCTTCGAAGCACGAAGCTCATCACGACGGTGAACCAGTGTTACGCTGGAAGCGAAACGAGTTAAGAAACTAGCCTCTTCCATTGCGGAGTCGCCGCCACCCACAACAATAATCTTTTTATTACGGAAGAAGAAGCCGTCACATGTAGCACATGTGCTTACACCGCGACCGACGTTCTCCTGTTCACCAGGAATACCGAGATATTTAGCAGAAGCACCTGTGGAGATAATAACCGTCTCAGCGAGCAATTCTCCCATACCTTCTACTTTTACTTTGAATGGACGCTCTGAGAAGTCAACGGACTCAACCCAAGCGCTCTTGAACTCCGCTCCGAAACGCTCAGCTTGCTGACGCATGTTATCCATCAGCTCTGGTCCCATAATACCTTGAGGAAATCCTGGGAAGTTCTCCACTTCAGTCGTTGTAGTCAACTGACCTCCCGGCTGCATACCCTCGATTACGAGTGGTTTCATGTTAGCTCGAGCCAAATAGATGGCTGCCGTCAGACCGGCTGGCCCTGTTCCAATTACGATTGATTTGTACATTTTGAAGGCCTCCTTGGATATCGTCAATGTAGTTATTTAATATCTTACCCTAATTCTAGATGTTTTCTGTAAAAGGACGAAACTTCTCATCGTGCTGCTCATCACTTTCGCACGCTTGGTCGATCTGCCGTGCATATCTTCGTACAGTAGAAGAGGATATTTCATAACGCGCTGCAACTTCTTCATACGTCAAGGCACGTCCGCGTTTTTTGGCCGTCATATACACAAGCGCTGCTGCCCATCCCGAAATATTACGGATATTCGGAATATCAGGATAGAGCTTGCTGAGGAATTCGGACCATAGCGTCTCCATTTCCCGTTTCCAGAAATGATCTGCCCGTTTGTCCATCATCTGATAAGCTTTATCTAATACTTCCTGCCAGGTCGGATGCCAGTCAGGTAATACTTCCATTCCCTTCGCTGCTGTCTCACGGTCCTGATTCCGGCTCCGTTTGCTCTCCAGCTGCTGAAGTACTAGGCGTGCTGCATCCTTCAGATCTGCATCCTCACCCGGCTCTTGCAGGAAAGATCGAAGTGCATGCTGCACTTCATCATCTGCAATCAGCTCTAACGTACGGATGACCTGCAATTTAATGTGGGGATCACCATGGCGAAGTGCCCAGAAGAATGAAGATCGGATAAGCGGATTATGCTTCGCCTCCTCTGTCATAACTTCTCCATCATGCTCCCACTGTTTAAATTGTTCCTCAAACGGAAGGTGGTAATGATAACTCACCTTCATCACTTCTGTTCCAGTCGCTTTCCGCTGTTGCAATTGAGCGAGATAAAAATCCGGAATGACGGACTCTGGATCCAGCTTCTTAGCATGACGCCAATATTTCGCTGCCACCTCATAATGTCCGCTGTTGCACGCTGCAACCGCCGTATAATGATAAAGACTCGGATCGCTACTGAACTCCTCATCCTTTAATAACCGCTTGAAATGATTGTATGCCTCTTCGTGTTTACCCAATATGCCCATCGTTGTTGCAAGCTTGAATACATGCTCCTGATGAAAAGGAATCGTAGCGGCCAGCATTTCCACTAAGCGATTACGCTGCTCTGTATTTCCCTCATGCTGAAAGAAAATCGCCAGATTACACAATCCATGCAAATTCCCAGGCTCTTGATCCAGCACTTCTTCAATCGTTTGCTTCGCCTTGGCGAATCGGCCCATATAATAATAGGCAAGTGCCAAGTTGTTTCGTGCTGCTAAGAAATCAGGACAATCGGCCACGATCTCCTCGAGCATTTTCACAGCCTGTGCGAACTTCCCTTCTTCAAGCAGCTCACGGGCACGCTCATGCTCCACCATGCCTTCGCGGCTCTTGATACGGCTGAGCTTCGCAGGACGGTTGAGCTCGTAATGAAGAAGCTCCATCAGCTCTTCTGACTCGTCCATAAACTGTCCGCTGGAGTCTTCCTCCAGATACGTAACCAATGCCTTTTCCGCCTCTTCGAAAAGCTCCATATTGGCGTAATTGTTCGCCATATAGAAATAACATTCCGTCATGGAAGAATCGACTTTATCCAAAATATGCTGTAGCACCTTATTCGAGCCTTCATAATCGCCCGTCTCTGATAATATACCCGCCATATTGCAATGATTCACCGGATTTTCCGGTTCATATTCAACAGCTTTGCGAAAATATTTCAGTGCCTTGTCATATTGGAAACGATCAAGCGACTTCACCGCACGATCAAAGAAAAAGTTAGCATTCATTTCGATAGGTATAATATTGTGAGGGTCATCTGACCCGGCTTGATATCTATTCACGGAAGCAAGACACCTCCTTTAACTTGCTCCTCTATCCACAACAGTATAACACGTTACACCGTCTATTTGCAGATAAAAAGACGCCGGTTTTTACACCCCGGCATCTTTAAATAATGTTGCTATAGATCCACCTTCAGTAATGATATTTGTAGCCTGTGCCAACATCGGAGCGACGGATAACACTTTTACAAATTCCTTATGTTGATCAGGTAGTGCAATGGAGTCCGTAACGACAAGCTCTTCGATATGAGCATGGTCAAGACGATCAAGCGCTTGGCCTGAAAATACCCCGTGCGTTGCACACACAATAGCATCTCTTGCACCGCGCTCCTTCAAGCCTTCAACTACATGAACAATCGTCGAACCAGTATCAATCAAATCTTCGATAATAATAGGTGTCCGGTCTTTCACATCGCCAATAACATGCGTAATGATAGACTCATTATGCGCTGGACGCTGCTTGATCATAATAGCGAAGGGTGACCCTAGGCGACTAGCAAGCTTTTCAGCAGTCGTGGCACGTCCAGCGTCTGGGGAGACGATGACCGGATTCTCGATCTGCTTGCTTTTCAGATAATTCGTGATAAGATCAAGCGCTGTGAGATGATCGACAGGAATATTGAAAAAGCCTTGGATCGCTGGTGCATGCAGATCAATTGTAATTACACGATTCGCGCCGGCTGTTGTTAGAACATCTGCTACCATTTTGGCCGAAATCGGTTCACGTGGTGCCGATTTACGCTCCTGACGAGCATATCCGTAGTAGGGAACAATAATATTCACAGTCCGAGCCGAGGCCCGCTTCGCTGCATCAATCATAACAAGCAGTTCTACGAACATTTCATTAATAGGATGTGAGAATGACTGAACCAAAAATACATCACAGTTCCGAATGCTCTCCTCGTAGTGAACATAAATTTCACCGCTCTGAAAGCGAGAAATTTTCATTTTGCCCAATGGGGCACCTAGTTTTTCACAAATGCTCGCTGCAAGCTGTGGATTAGATGAGCCAGCGAATAATCGAAGTTTATGATACATTGGGTCCTCCTGGATACCGAAAGTGGTTAGGTACGATTCTTAATGCATGCTTGATGTCTATTCCTAAAGGGGGCTATCACCAAAGCAGGCCGTCTCCGCACCTGCACCAAACTCTATACAGAGGATGCGATAGTAACGAAAACAGCCACATTTGCTTGTACACTTATTCCTATTATACATTGGTTTGTCCTATTCTTTCAAAAGAACCATTTTCCTGATCCGATTTTGAAAGGTTGCGATCTTCTCAACCCCAAGCTCTTCGAGAAGTTCGCGTGCTGTGTCCAAATGCTCTCCCAACTTCTGCGGTTGATGTGCATCTGAACCAAGCGTTAACGGAATGCCAAGTCTGATTGCTTCTTCAAGCATTCTACGACTAGGAAACATCTCCTCACAGGCTTTTGATAAACCCGATGCATTCAGTTCCATAGCTTTTCCACTTCGGCTGACGGCAGCAAGCGCAGCTTGTTCCAAAGCGATCACTTCATCGGTATGTTCCACTCCTGGACTAAAGCCGAATCGCTTAATGACATCCAGATGGCCCATGATATCATAAAGACCAGTCGCAGCTGCTTTTTGGACCGCATCATAATACTTGCGATATACATCTAAAGGGTCTTTTCCTTCCCAGCCATGGGTTTGACGAAAATCTGTAATATCCCATTCCCCTAGAAAGTGGACAGAACCGATGACATAATCCCAAGGATAATCTTGAATGATCTTCTCGATGTGCCGCTCATAGCCTTCGATATAATCTCCTTCGAGACCTACCCGAACTTCAATCTGGCCTTTATAGCGCTCTTTCAGCGTCATACACTCCTCCACATAACGAGGAAGCTCCTCCATAGGCATAGCCATCTCTGGATAATAATCTTCCGGTTTTACATGGATGAGAGGCATATGATCGGATAATCCAATCTGATGTAAGCCTATCTCAATGCCCCGCTTTACGTACTCTTCCAGCTCACCAACAGCATGGCCACAGCGCGCATGATGCGTATGGTAGTCAATATACATCCAATCTAAGCCTCCCTAGTCCCGGCGAGGCCGTTCATGGCGGCGGCTCAGCTCATCCAATATATCATCGAGCGGTAGCTTACGCTCCTGTAATAGAACTAACAGATGGTAAATGAGATCACTAACTTCCAGACGCAGCTCATCGTTATCACGGTTTTTAGCCGCAATAATTGTCTCGGACGCTTCTTCACCGACTTTTTTCAGGATTTTATCAACGCCTTTATCGAATAAATACGTTGTATAAGCTCCCTCTGGGCGCTCGATCTCACGCTTCGCAATGATCTCCTCAAGTTCTGCAAGCACCTCAAAACGATCGCTTAATGCTGGTGTATCTACAACACCCGAAAGACTCGGCTCCCCAGCTACCGTAATCTCATTAAAGAAGCAGCTCACCTCTCCCGTATGACAAGCAGGACCTTTTGGCGTTACTTGTACAAGAAGGGTATCTCCATCACAGTCATATGCCATCGACACAACGGATTGAATATTGCCGGATGTTGCTCCTTTGTGCCATAATTCTTGACGCGAACGACTCCAGAACCATGTTTCTCCACTCTCCAGCGTAAGCTTCATGGACTCCCGATTCATATATGCCATCATCAGAACTTGTTTATTCTTAGCGTCTTGAATAATAGCAGGTACAAGTCCAGCTTCGTCCCAGCGAATATGCTCAATCATTTGCTCTAACGATAGATCCTGTTTCATATCGTCACTCATCGTATGTCCACTCCTCTTAGCTTTAACTGGTGTTTGAGATCCGGTATAGCAATTTCTTTATAATGAAAAATCGTCGCCGCCAGACCCGCATCGGCTTTGCCTGATGTAAATACATCATAGAAATGATCTTCTGTTCCGGCTCCGCCCGAAGCAATAACAGGGATTCCAACTGAGCTGGATACAGCTGACGTCAGTGCAATGTCAAAGCCGTCTTTTGTACCATCGGCATCCATACTCGTTAATAATATCTCTCCCGCACCAAGTGACTCTGCCTGCTTCACCCACTCCAGCGCCTTCATACCGGATGGAGTCCGTCCGCCGTGCGTGTACACTTCCCACTCGCCCCATGCCTCATTGTATTTCGCGTCTACAGCCACAACAATACACTGGGAGCCAAAGCGACGTGCACCGGCCGAGATCAGCTCAGGCTGACGCACAGCCGCTGTATTGATGCCTATTTTATCCGCACCTGCACGCAGGATCCGCTTCATATCCTCTACTGAGGAAATGCCGCCTCCGACTGTGAACGGAATCGCGATTTCTCCAGCTGTTCTTCGAACAACCTCTTCCATGGTGGCACGACCTTCAACAGATGCTGAGATGTCCAGAAAGACTAGCTCATCAGCGCCTTCCCGATCATACAGTGCGGCAAGCTCCACAGGATCCCCCGCATCACGGAGATTGACAAAGTTAACTCCTTTTACAACCCGTCCGTCCTTTACGTCCAGACATGGAATAATCCGCTTAGCCAGCATTCTCTCGCCCTCTTCCCTGGATCTTCACTCCATTGACTAATATCTCAAATAACATCACTCAAAAAGCGATAATTTCTATCCAATCACATTTACCGCTTCGTTCAGATCAATGCTGCCTGTATAAAGTGCCTTACCTACAATCGCACCACCAACACCATCTGAACGGTGCTGACTAAGCGCTTTAAGATCATCCAGCTTCGTTACGCCGCCAGAAGCGATTACCGTACGACCACTTGCTTTTGCCAGAGATACAATAGCTTCCACATTTGGTCCCTGCATCATGCCATCGCGAGAAATATCCGTAAAAATAAACGTCTCTGCGCCTTTTGAAGCCAGCTCCTTGGCAAGCACTTCAGCCTGAACTTCGGAAGTCTCCAGCCAGCCGCGTGTTGCAACAAAGCCGTTTCGTGCATCAATCCCGATTGCGACCTTGTCCCCGTATTTCCCCAGTACTTCCTCTGTAAAAGCGCGATCTTCAATTGCTGCTGTTCCGATAATCACCCGGCTTACGCCAAGAGAGAGCAGACGCTCAACATCAGCAAGGGTACGAAGTCCGCCGCCAACTTGTACCGGCACATTCATTTTTGCAGCAATTTCACCGATAATCGCATCATTAACGGGATGTCCTGCTTTTGCGCCATCCAGATCTACCAAGTGAATAAACTTGCCACCCTGTTCTTCCCATGAACGCGCAACTTTCAGTGGACTATCGTTGTAAATGGTCTCTTGGTTATAGTCACCTTGCACAAGTCTGACACACTTGCCTCCAAGAATATCAATCGCTGGATATATGATAAATGATGACATGTTCATCCCCGCTTCCTCTTTTTTATGACCTCTTCGAATCTGTTAGCGCCAAAAAATTACGCAGCAGACTCATGCCAAGCTCTCCGCTCTTCTCCGGGTGAAATTGCATACCGTAGACACTGCCATCTCCCACGATTGCCGTTACATCCTTCCCATAATCCGTTACTGCAAGCAAATGGGCCTTTGCCTCAGGAAGGACATGATATGAATGCACGAAATACACATGCCCTTCCTCAAGCCCCGCAAACAGCGGATGATCAGGGTTCTTGAACTGCAGACGGTTCCAACCCATATGAGGCACCTTGTACTCGCCACCCGTGAACCGGACAACGGATCCAGGCAAAATGTTTAGCCCTTCATGACGTCCATGCTCCTCACTTTGTGTGAACAACAGCTGCATGCCGAGACATATACCAAGCAGTGGTTTCGTACCAGCTGCGGCCTCCTTCATCACCTCATCGAGCCCTGTCTCACGTAAGTGTTCCATAGCGTCTCCAAATGCTCCAACACCAGGCAAAATAATACCATCCGCCGCCAAAATTTCTTCACGATCTCCGGTAACAAGCGGCTCATATCCGAGCCGCTCTACTGCTTTACTTACACTGTGCAGGTTGCCCATACCATAATCCACAATTGCGATTGCCATGGGTTACAGTACTCCCTTCGTGGATGGCACACCTGTTACACGCGGATCAATGGTTGTTGCTTCATCAAGCGCACGACCAAGCGCTTTAAATACCGCCTCAATCATGTGGTGAGTGTTACGGCCGTAATGAACGATGACGTGCAGCGTAATCCGGGCTTCCAGCGCCAGCTTCCACAAGAACTCATGCACCAGTTCTGTCTCAAAAGAACCTACCTGCTGGGACGGGTACTCAGCCCGATACTCGAAATGCGGACGGTTACTGACATCGACAATGACCTGAGCCAGCGCCTCATCCATTGGTACAAACACACTCGCATAGCGCTTGATGCCTCTTTTGTCACCTAATGCTTCACGAAGCACCTGACCGAGACAGATGCCGATATCCTCTACGGTATGATGATCGTCAATCTCGATATCTCCAATCGCCTTCACGCTAAGGTCAAACTGTCCATGTTGGGTGAACAGATCCAGCATATGATTAAGAAAAGGAACGTCGGTCTCCAGCTCAGATACTCCAGATCCATCTACATTAAATTGAAGAGAAATGTTAGTTTCATTCGTTTTACGGCTGACACTCGATGTCCGCCCTTTTGCTTCAAAACTACTCACGATGATTGCCCCCCTGTATTTGACTCTTGCTCCAGCCGAACAGCGATTGCCCGTGCATGGCCTTCTAGTCCCTCGCGCCGAGCTAGCTCCATAATGGTCTCACCATCACGAAGCAGTGCCTCTTTGCTGTAATAAATCATGCTCGATTTCTTAATAAAATCATCCAGATCGACGGGTGAGGAGAATCTAGCCGTTCCATTCGTCGGAATGATGTGGTTCGGGCCTGCAAAATAATCGCCAACAGGCTCCGAGCTGTATGCTCCAAGGAAGATAGCGCCCGCATTTTCAATCTGACCCACAATCGCCATCGGCTCTTCGGTCATAATCTCCAAATGCTCCGATGCCAACCGATTAACCAGTTCAATCCCTTCCTTCAGGGAATCTGTTACGATAATTGCCCCATAGCTGTCCACAGAGGCACGAGCGATGTCCCTACGTGGCAACAACTCAAGTTGACGCTCGACCTCAGCGGATACGGCTTCAGCAAGTGCCTGTGACGGAGTTACAAGTACAGCAGATGCCATCTCATCATGCTCCGCTTGGGACAGAAGATCTGCAGCAACAAATGACGGCTGAGCTGTATCATCAGCCAGCACTACAATTTCGCTAGGTCCTGCCATACTGTCTATGTTGACCACACCGTATACTTCCCGTTTAGCCAAAGCGACATAAATATTTCCTGGACCGCAGATTTTATCTACTGGCGCAATCGAATCCGTACCATAAGCCAGTGCGGCAATGGCCTGAGCTCCCCCCACACGGTAAATCTCTGTCACACCCGCTTCAGCTGCAGCGACGAGAATGTAAGGATCAATACCCTCTATCCCCCGAGTTGCTGGTGGTGTAACCATCACAATCTCCGGTACTCCCGCTACTTGTGCCGGAATTACATTCATGAGCACAGAGGAGGGATAAGCAGCTTTTCCACCAGGAACGTAGACACCGACTCGCTTCAAAGGCCGGATGATCTGCCCAAGAATGCTGCCATCGGGCTGAAGATCCATCCAGGAATTACGCTTCTGCTTCATGTGGAAAGCTCGGATATTGTCTGCCGCAGCCCGTATAGCAGTCACAAAAGATGGCTCAACATGATCATAAGCTGCCTTCAGTTCAGCTTCTGGCACACGAAGTTCATGCGCTTTAAGCTTCATTTTGTCGAATTCTTCAGTATAACGCAGCAACGCGGCATCTCCTTCTGCACGTACCGCTTGAACCACCTTTTTCACCGTTTCATTCTGCGCTGGGGTTCCGTAATCGCTCTCCCGTTGCAGCTTGAAATCACGTGCCGATACTACTTTCATCGTAGATTCCCCCTTACATCTCCTCTTCCTGCTCGTACAATCCTACATGTCTCTATACGCTTTTTTCAGTGAGAATCACTTTTTGAAGACGATCACACAGCGCTTGAATCTCGCCATTCTTCATCCGATAGCTCACACGGTTTGCGATCAACCGGCTTGTAATTTCGAACAGACTGTTCATCTCCACAAGTCCATTCTCCTTAAGCGTCTGTCCTGTCTCTACCATATCTACAATCCGATCAGCAAGCCCAATCAGTGGTGCAAGCTCGATTGATCCATTCAGCTTCACAACCTCAACCTGCTGACCCTGTTCCCGGAAATACTGTGACGCTACATTCGGATATTTAGTTGCAACACGCTGCTGAATCCCTGGTGTCCAGTCTGGCAATCCGATAACTGACATCCGGCATCTCGCAATACCGAGGTCTAACAGCTCATATACATCCTTGTTCTCTTCCAGCAAGACATCCTTACCTACGATACCGATATCTGCTACCCCGTATTCCACATAGGTTGGCACGTCGACCGGCTTGGCCAGAATAAATTCCATTCCTGCCTCCGGCAAAGAAATAACTAGCTTACGCGTATCATCCACATCCATCGGAATAGGAAGTCCTGCGGATCGAAATAACTCAGATGCTTTTTTATAGATTCGTCCTTTAGGCATAGCTACTTTTAAAATTTCTGCCATGAACCGCGCCTCCTTTCTTTAGGTCTACATTTATGAGAATGTGAGAATCTCTGCATAGCCTTTATGAAGTAATCCATGCTCAGAAGCATCTTCCTGCCTAGCCAAGTATCCCTCATCTTCTCCGCTTATCAGTGCAGTAACAACCACTCTTCCTTCGCTGCGTAATAAAGCTGCCTGCGTCAGACCTTCCTTCCGCTGCTCTGCTGTATACTGAACTAATACCGGAAGCTGTTCCGAAGCTTCCTTGACCTGAACACCATCTAGGATTCGATTTGTCTTTAAGGCAAAACCAGTTGCCGGCACATTCCGTCCAAATTGCTGTAACAGCTTATCGTAACGTCCACCACTTGCAACAGGTGAACCAATCTCAGCAGCATAACCTTCAAAAGTCATTCCCGTATAATAAGAGAAGTCGCCTATCATCGTCAGATCGATTAGCACATGCTCCGAGACATTGTAAGCTTCAATCACTTCCCATACCTTGCATAAATGTTCTATGGATGCACGGGCCAATGGATCACTGCTTAGCTCCAGCGCTTGCTCACATATCTCCCGACCGCCTCGAAGTCTAAGGATGCCCTCTAGCTTATCGGTTTGGATATCCGTCAGATCCAGCCCAGATATCGTATTCCGGTACCCCACATAATCTCGATCTAACAAGTCATGCTTTAAATTCTCCTGATCTTCAATCCTGTCAGGCAATACCTCTTCCAGTAACCCATTTAGGAAGCCTACATGACCTAGAGCGATTCGGAATTTCTCCACTCCAGCGGCCTGCAGTGATTCAATCGCCAGAGCTACAACCTCGGCATCAGCCTCAGGTGAGTCGTCACCCACAAGTTCCACACCCGTCTGGAAAAACTCAGCTTCCCGCCCAGCTTCTTCTTCAATCGCACGAAACACATTGGCATGGTAAGAGAGACGAATAGGAAGTGGCTCCTCTTTCAACAAAGACGATACAACTCTGGCAATCGGAGCTGTAATATCCGAACGTAGAACCATCGTCGTTCCCCGATTGTTGAGTAGTTTGAACAGTTTCTGATCAGACGTTGAGCTTGCGACTCCAACCGTATCGTAATACTCCATCGTTGGCGTCATAATCTGTTGATAACCCCACCGGTCCATACAAGCAAGGACTTGGTGCTCAATCTGACGCAGTCTCACTACCGCGTGAGGTAAATAATCACGGACGCCAGCCGGTTTTTCAAAGCCTTTAGGTTTAGACATGACGTTACACCTCGAATCTATATTGTTCTTTATTACATTAAAGTGCTAATATGCTACCAAAGTAAAGAATATTGCATATGTTACCATACATTTAGTTGCATCGTCAATCCGTTTATGACTTGTCCTTATTTCAAATAATTAGCCTCTTATCCCCAAGGTAAAATAAACCAGATTGCTCCTGTTATTATAACCTACTCCTATCTAACAAGTAGAGTATAAATAAAAAAGCCGTCCGAGAACCGGACGGCTTCATGCAGGCTCAATGCCAGCGTACTTATGAATTGTATAAGTGCAATGATTCTTTAAAACTACATACCAACCGATTTCTTTCCCGAATCCTGCTTGGCTGGATCTTTTGGCTTCAAGGAACGTGGTACACTGCCGAGCAGCACCCATGAACCCGGAATATATTTCATTATTAATTGTACAAATAATGCAGTCACAATGAGAGCCGTCACCATACCACCGTAAACCCAAATCAAGTAATCATCTGTCACTGGATTCAGACCGAATTTATGCTCACGATAAAAGTTAAGCCACAACGGATGCATCAAGTAAATCGCAAAGGAAAGCTCACCAATCCGCGTTAAGAGGGCAACGATCTTTTTCCATCCACTGTTATACAGCCAGTTCGCAGCCTGCATTAATACGATAGCTGAGAAGACGGTGTGTATATTCCACAGGAATTCATATACTAATGAGTCATATTTCGCTCCATGCAGACGTGTGTTGTACCAGATCTGTACATGTGTCAGAGCCAGTATCAGCCAGCCAGCCCAAAGCGCAATCGTAGCCGACTTTTGACGACGTGCTTGTTTCTTCCAGCCTGAGGTTAACCATACTTTATATTTATCATAATTAATGGCTAGGTAAGCACCCAGCAAGTAGTAAGCTAGATAAGAAATCGCCAAGCTTCCTTTGGTAGCATAATGCAGCTCGTATTTATTCCAGACAATAAAGCCCCATTGCAGCAAGAACCCGATCGGGACTGCCCAGCGCACAAGGAATTTAGAAGACTTCAATAGCTTCAGGAATAACGGGAATAGAATATAGAACTGTAAGCTAATGAACACAAAGTATAGATGCGTATAGTTCTGACCCTTGGACAGACGCTCAAAGAATGTAGGTATCTGTGCACTCCAATCGATCGAACTGTTAAGCAATCCATTTTGATCAAGTCTTACGAAAAAGTATACGATCGAAATGAGTAGATAAGGGAGCAAAATATACAAAAGCCGTCTTTTGTAGAAGTTAGTAATCAAGCTTTTCGTCAAAGGACGATCATAATAATTGTAGAACAGAACAAAGCTGCTCAGAAAAATAAAAGAAGGTGTTCCGTACTTAAAAAATATGTTCAAAAAATTAATAATATAATAGAAGCGAGAATCAATCGCATCCACCGTTGCAAATGAGGTCGCATGCACATGCAGTACGCCCAGAATGGCCAGTGCCCGATATATATCAAGCTGCGGTAGCCGTTCCTTTCTAATTTGAGTAGCTCCCATATTTTAAATTTCCCCTTTAATGAAATTGAGTAGAAACAGACCCAGCAAGTAATAATATAAAAAAACGCTCAGCTTGACAATAGTGACAACAGAGCATGAAGACAGTAGCAATTTTTTGATCATAACAATACGAGCAGTGTGTGATTTCACACGTTCCTGCCAACGAAAAGGCCCCACAAGGCAATTACCCAGGGGACCATTAATTATTTTTTTACGTTATTTGCCCTACTCATTTTACAATAAAACAAGCTATTTTGGAACCTGTGATGACACATTGTCTCAAATTGACTCATCTTCCGGTGTTACCCGTTTGAGCTCCCGAAGCGGATTGCCACCCACAAATGCACCCGGTGCCACATCCTTATGTACGACAGCGCCGGCCGCAACTACTGCACCATCACCTATCGTAACACCCGGCAAAATAGTTGTGTTCGCACCAATCAATACATTCTCTCCGATGATAACTTCCCCAAGGCGATATTCACGTATAAGGTATTCATGCGCCAGAATTGTTGTGTTATAGCCTATGACCGAGTTTTCCCCCACGGTTATCTTCTCGGGGTAGAAGACGTCCACCATAACCATTAATCCAAAAGCGGTATGTTTGCCAACCTTCATCCCGAGCATATTCCGGTAGATCCAGTTCTTCATCGGGAGGACAGGACAGTAACGGGCCAATTGCACAAATATAAAGTTCTTAACACCCTTGAACGGACTCACTGTGCGGTATATATGCCACAGCGCGTTATGCCCTTCCACAGGGTGGCGAGTTACCTTTCTGGCCATTACACCTTGGCTCCTATTCCTGTATCTGTTTCTGTCCTACAATTGAATAAATATCCCGCATATCCTTCAAAATATAATCAGCTCCGTAATCCCGTAGTACCTGCTCACCTTTCAGCGACCAAGCAACACCAGCAGCTTGAACGCCAGCAGCCTTTGCTGACTGGATATCTACGGCACTGTCACCTACCATTAAGGTCGTTTCCGGATTACATCCAATGGCTTCAATCGCCTTCAGCACCGGCTCAGGATGCGGTTTCGGATTCTCCACATCATTAACCGTTACAACTGCAGACATATACTTATCCAGATTGAACTTCTCTAAGGTCATCAGTGTACCAGGACGTATCTTAGTGGTTACAATACCCATAGCAATCCCTTGAGCATGTAGCCATTCCACAACTTCATTTACATAAGGAAATGGCTTAACCATGTTATCGTGATGTTCCTGACTATAAGCACGATAAATAGGAACCAGAGATGTCACGTCCTCCATGCCAGAGAACTTCTGGAGCTGGTACTCCAGTGTCGTTCCCATGTGAGGTATAATACCTTCCCTCGTCAGGGGACCATTAGGTCCCTTTTCAAAGACATGCATAAATGAGGCAATGATCAAATCATTCGTATCAATAATGGTGCCATCCAGATCAAATAGTACGGTTTCAATCACGTTGCCCTACTCCTTTTTGTCTTCCGCATCTTTATTGATCGAAGTGTCATGCTTAGAGGATCTTTCTGATTCCGCAGTTTCCACCAAGTCCGATGCACTCTTATCATGCACAGGACCAGGGTTAGAAGGTGTTGACTGATTTGCCTGCGGTTTGTTTCCTTGCTGTGGTTTCCGATCAAGTGTTGCCTCTGGTGTTGGACCCAATCCTGGTTTAGTACATACAATCGGGTCTAAGTAACGTTCATTCGCTTTTCCCGTTACCCTTCTTACAACAATCCATATAACTCCCACAATTACGATAAGTATCGGCAATAGCTGAGAAATTCGAATGTTTCCATATGCAGGATCTAAGTAGCCTTGCTCGAATCCCATCCAGGTCATCGGAGCCCACAAATTATTAATAATGGATTCAAGGAACGAAGAACCTTGGAATGCCAAGCTATCCGTACGTACAGCCTCGATATAGAAACGACCGATAGAATACCAAATGAAATATCCAACGAATAGCTCACCTACACGCAGAAACTTCTGTCTGCGAAGTACAAGCAATAATACAAGTCCTACAAGATTCCACAGGGATTCATATAAAAAGGTTGGGTGATGGAACACACCATCAACATTCATCTGGTTTACAATGAAGTCAGGAAGGTGCAGACTATTGCGTAAGAATGATTCTTCTACAGGCCCACCATATGCTTCTTGATTGACAAAGTTACCCCAGCGGCCAATAAGTTGACCTAACAATAGCGAAGGTGCACATAAATCTGCAATCCTCCAAAAATTATATCCCTTATAGCGCACATAGATGATTGCACATATGATAGCACCGATTAGTGCTCCATAAATGGCAATACCACCATTCCAAATCTTGAACACATCAAGGAAGTTATCTTTATAATCTTCCCATTTAAAAGCCACATAATATATTCTCGCGCCTATAATGGCCGAAGGAACACCCAAGAGCAAGAGGTCCATGAAGAACTCTTGTGGAATGCCAAAACGTTTTCCTTCACGGATTACAAGCAGAAGACCTGCTAAAGCTCCCAACCCTAGAATAATTCCATACCAATGGACGCGCAGCGATCCGATCGAGAAAGCGATCGGATCGATCAGCAATGTAGACATTCAATTCCCCCCTAGTCCAGATCATCCATATCATCAGCAATTGTAGCTGTTAGTTTGTTCGTAAACTGCAATGCCGCATTCAAGCCCATTTGTTTCAAACGGTAGTTCATAGCCGCAACCTCAATAATAACAGCCAAGTTCCGCCCCGGACGAACTGGGATGGTAACGAGAGGAACATCGGTATCAATAATACGTGTCTTTTCTTCATCCAAACCCAAACGATCATACTGTTTATCCTGCTGCCAAGCTTCGAGACGAACAACCAAAGTAATCCGTTTATTGTTTCGCACGGCACCCGCACCAAACAGTGTCATTACGTTAATGATACCTACACCACGGATCTCTAACAAATGACGGATTAACTCCGGTGCTGTACCGTGTAACTGGAAGTCAGATGTCTGACGGATTTCAACCGCATCGTCCGCAATAAGACGGTGACCCCTTTTCACAAGCTCGAGCGCTGTTTCACTTTTACCAATACCGCTTGTACCTGTAATAAGCATGCCCACACCATAGACATCACATAGAACCCCGTGAATCGTAGTAGTCGGTGCAAGTTTCCGTTCTAAAAATCCAGTAATCCGGCTTGTCAAAATCGTTGTAGCCATACTGCTTCTCAGTACCGGTAGACCCGTTTCATTACTAACCTCAACTAGCTCTTCGGGAACATCCAACGAGCGAGTAATAATAATACAAGGCGTCTCATCTGTACAGAGACTCCGCATACGATCTCTGCGCTCCTCTGGCTTTAACATTGCAAAAAAAGCTAATTCCGTCCGTCCCAATAGCTGAACACGCTCACGTGGATGATACTCAAAATACCCCGCCATTTCCAGACCGGGTCGGTTAAGATCGTCTGTTGTTATTTGGCGTTTCAAGCCTTCATCTCCGGAGATGACCTCCATTTGGAACTGCTGTACCAGTTCAGACACTTTCACTTTTTTGGCCATGGTTATACCCCTTTTCGTCCGTATGTTGTTAGAAATCATTTCGCGAACCAACTGCTGATCCGCTCACACATGTATCGTTAGTAATGGAGTATACAGACTAGCTCCCCACCTATATATTCAATCTGATGGAGTTAATGTACCCGCCACAATCCGCATAACACACTTCATTTCATCCTCATGTAAATGCTTATCCTTGAATCAATTATGTAAGCCTTACTTCCTGATATCTTAAAGGAAAATAGCACTAAATGCAATGTTGCCAGGTTTTTCTAATTAGGTTTGATATCTCCAAACACATATCATCGTAACTTTTATATTCTCTGTAGATTGTACTCAACTACGATTTAAAAACCTTCTTCGACATAACTTCAAACTTAATTCGTGATCATCAGATACTTGTTGTTATCGTCCACAAATCTTTTAATCTACTTTGAGGTCCCATCTATCTATAGAACTAACAAAAAAAACCGCCCCACAGGGCGGTTTTTCTCGGAACCCGACTGTCGGAGAATTAGTCTCCCAACAAAACGTTCAGTTCGGTCTCTTTATCGAAGATATGAACTTTGTTCATGTCAATTGCCAATTTAACGTTATCGCCTTCACGAGTTGTAGAACGTCCGTCTACACGGCCAATAACGGTCTCAGCACCCAAACCACTCAGATACAAGAGCATTTCGTGACCGAGGTTCTCAGTAACGTCAACTTTTGCAGTGAAGATCGTGTTTGGAGATGCTTCCAAGAACACTGGCTCTTCATGAATATCTTCTGGACGAAGTCCCATGATAACTTCTTTACCAATCAGGGATTTGTTCTTCAGAAGTTGTGCTTTACCACCTGGTACTTGAACGTTCAAACCTTCAGCTGTAAAGAATACGCCTCCGTTTTGCTCGGACAATTTACCGTTGATAAAGTTCATAGTAGGGGAACCAATAAAGCCTGCAACGAACAAGTTGCTTGGGCTGTTGTAGAGCTGTTCTGGAGAATCAGCTTGCTGGATGATACCATCCTGCATAACAACGATACGGTCACCCATCGTCATAGCTTCTGTTTGGTCATGCGTTACATAGATACAAGTGGTTTCAAGACGCTTAACCAGCTTTGTAATTTCGGCACGCATCTGACCACGAAGTTTAGCATCCAAGTTGGAGAGAGGCTCATCCATCAAGAAGACTTGTGGATCACGGACAATCGCACGGCCCAAGGCAACACGCTGACGCTGACCACCGGAAAGAGCTTTTGGTTTACGCTCTAGCAAATGTTCGATATCCAAGATTCTTGCTGCTTCACGTACACGTTTGTCGATTTCGTCCTTCTTCACTTTACGAAGTTTCAAGCCGAAGGCCATGTTCTGGTACACATTCATATGCGGATACAAGGCATAGGATTGGAATACCATCGCGATATCACGGTCTTTAGGAGCTACATCGTTAACAACGCGGTCACCAATGTAGAGTTTACCTTCAGAAATTTCTTCAAGTCCAGCGATCATCCGCAAAGTTGTGGATTTACCGCAACCGGAAGGTCCTACCAATACCAGAAACTCTTTATCTTTAATATCGAGGTTAACATCGATTACTGTTGCCTTATCGGATCCTGCATATTTCTTATAAATGTGCTCTAAACGTACGCCTGCCATGCTTGTTGCCCCCTCATATTAAGTGTTATGAAATCGAATACATTTTATAGTCTTAATATTAACCTATAGACTTCTGACTGACTATACACAATCTGCACAAAAATCTTATTTTCTTTTCGTCACTTTATACAATAGAAGAGTAATTTTAACTAAAACAGCATCTCCGAAGCTCCGAACATCAAGTCCAGTCTCTTGTTTTATCTTATCTAAACGGTATAAAAGAGTATTCCGGTGAATATACAAACGCTTTGCCGTTTCACTAACATTACAATCTAATTCAAAAAAACTTTCGAGCGTAGACAGCGTTTCTGCATCTTCGAACACATCTGTATGATGACTCGCATACTCCTCAAGGAAGCGGTTTCGCTGCACTTCAGGAATACTAAATAACAAACGCTCCAGATGAAGCCCTGTCGATAAATGAATATGTTCTTTCACTTGAAAAGTTCGTCCGATAACCATCGTTTCGCGAAGTTGTCTAAGCATACAAGGTAAACCTTCGGCTACCCTAATGCCTGGAATTGCGGCAATATGGAAGTCACCCACCCACTCATTCGATACCAGCTCATATAGACCCATGCAAAAGAGTGTCAGCAAGTCCTGATCCCCTTCGCTTGAAATCTCTTCTTTATCATCTACCAAACCATCTAAAAGCTGCGGATCAGCAAGTACAAGCCATGCCTTCTCCTGAAGAGGTATTAATACAATTTCCCCATCAAAATAACTACGAAGCAACCTCTGAAGCGATTTGAAGGTTGTATTGGTGGGATGCTCACTTTCATTCACAAGTAAAAAAGGTATTACTTCTTCCGATAGAGATATCCTATCAGCAAACTCATCTGGAAGAGTAACGTATAACTCATCAGCTTTTATGCGCTCGTTTATCCATTCTCCCAGTTTAAGCGCGTAATGTTCTTCTTCTGCCTTACTACTATAACGTTGGAGCTTAGTAGATGGATCGTTATAAACAAGATTAGATAATAAAAGTCCAATTAACTTCACCTCAGTCTCGGTCACCTTATCAGACGGGACTGAAATTACAATAGGTACATTATTCTTCACAGGAATTGAAAACCACACTTCACCCTGCTCTAGATGATAGGAAATTCCTGCTTCCGACTGTTCTATCATTGGTATCTTTATTTTCATTTCATTAAAAGATCCAATATCACTTGTTGTCTGACTATGAAGACTGGGGATTGTTATAGATTCGAGCAGCAATTCAGACTCTTGCTCATTCAACGATTTAAGTGTCATAGGAATACCCAGCGTGCTCTTCAAACTCTGCAGTATTTGCTCTATCTCCGTCATTGATGACTCCACCACTTTGTCTTTTTCTTATTATTTTAGCATATCTATAGCCGTCAACTGAAATATATACAAAAAAGCCGTCAACAATGTTGACGACTTCTGTGATGAGCCATGAAGGACTCGAACCTTCGACACCCTGATTAAAAGTCAGGTGCTCTACCAACTGAGCTAATGGCTCTTAAAACTGGTGGAGGATGATGGATTCGAACCACCGAACCCGTAAGGGAGCAGATTTACAGTCTGATGCGTTTGGCCACTTCGCTAATCCTCCAGGATTAAAAGGTGGCTCGGGACGGAATCGAACCGCCGACACGAGGATTTTCAGTCCTCTGCTCTACCGACTGAGCTACCGAGCCAT
>NZ_JBYSWS010000004.1:0-569527 GCF_058781425.1 Paenibacillus sp. FW507-14B1B
AAAATTCTCATTTTTGATCTTACCGAGGTAAGATCGGTTTAACTCACTCGTTGTTCAGTTTTCAAAGGTCAATTCTTCAGTGTCACTCGCAAATCTCGTTCGCCGCAGCAACTCTTATAATATATCATGTTCTTTCGAATTTTGCAAGCATTATTTTTGAAAAGCTTTGAAATGATTGCTGCGATATATTATACCGCTCAAAGCGGCAAGAAATAATATACCACAGCCTTGCTAACTAGGTCAACCCTTTTTGGTTAAGAAATGACTTCTTCTATAAATAGATGTCTTTGCTGTACCAGATTAATAATCTGACCGTCCATTGAAACCATTGGACGAGTAGGATGAGACTTGTCCGTAAACACAATTTCTCCAACCGTATTATTACTCAGTCTTACCTTAGTCCCATTGTGAAATGATGTCACCTTATCTATAAAGGTCTGGACAATCATCGGATCTAGTTTACCGAATGACTCCAGTTGAATCTGTTCTAATACAACATAAGGCGATTGAGCACCACGATAGAATTTATCCAGTGTCATGGCATGAAAAATATCGGTTACTGCAACGATTCTCGCATATGCATGAATTTTGGAACCTTCGAGACGTAGAGGATAACCTGAACCATCCACCTTTTCGTGATGCTGAAGAGCAGCAAGCCGGACCCCTTCATTAACAGCCGTCACATTTTTTAGAATCTGGTAACCGTAAGTGGTATGGCGTCTCATCTCCTCACTTTCTTCTGAAGTCAGCTTTGATGGTTTGTTCAATATAAGGGGATCAATCTTAGCATTTCCGATATCGTGCAGCAATCCTGCGAAAGCGACCTGCATCCAATCTTTTTGCGGAAGACCAATCCACTGAGCTAGCTTGTATGATGATAAGGAGCATAAAACTGCATTATGATATCTGTAGTCATGTCTGCTGGTCATACGTGGTGTGAACTTTAGAATGTGATAATCGTTCTGATATTTCAGCATGGACTCCATCTGGTTACGGACTTCAAGCATCTTTAGTTCACCCGTTATAGCCGATTGATAACAACTCTTTACTAGAGCAAGTGTCTTATCATACTCCTCATGTAGAGGCTGATCTTTTCTTGCTGGTACTTCTTCTTTCCCCAATTTAGAGGAACTATCTGAAAAAATAAGTGCTGGTTTCTTTCCTGCTGTTTTTATGGTTGGAATCTTAGTCGTATCTATATCATTCACTTCTATATCTACTTGCTGCACCAAAAAGGCTTTAAGGACTTCCAAATCCCTTGGTAATAATACTTTTCCTTTTTGAAGCAAAACACCGCCAAGAGGCGTATGTACATCTTTAGTCAGTTTTACACCGGGTTGTAATTCACTAACAGATCTGATCGTCATGATCAACCTCTCCATCTATTCCCTCAGCTGTGTTTTAGCATTTCGGCAGCCAATTTTACCTTATTTTTAACAACATTATAGTACTAGTTCCTCAACCTGTCCAAAACTAATTACCTGATATTGTATCTTCTTGACTGTATGGCATATGTTCTAACTATAAAAAAAGAGCACGGATGACTGCTGCACCCATGCTCTTCATATATCTTATTCGTTATCCGCTGGCTCAGATGTTTCCTCGCTAACTTGATCGTCAGCTTCTACTCCATCCTCTAAAGCACTCTCGTCTGGCTCTTCGCTCTTATCAGCACGGCATACCGTTGCAACAGCATCGTCTTCACGAATATTGATCAACTTCACACCCTGTGCATAGCGTCCCATTGTTGAGATACCTTCCATGCTCGTCCGGATGATCGTACCACTAGACGTTATAATCATCAAATCTTCTTCAGATTTAACGACTTTCAATCCAACTACAGCACCATTCTTATCCGTAACATTAATGGTTTTAATCCCTTTACCACCCCGGGTCTGTGAACGATAATCTTCAGCTGGCGTCCGTTTACCATAACCCTTGGTCGTTACAATGAGGATATCTAGATCCTTATCGACTACATCCATACCGATAACCGCATCATCACTATCAAGTGTAATACCTTTAACACCCGTCGCACTCCGTCCCATAGAACGCACATCGCTTTCCTGGAACCTTATGGACATACCTTGAGCGGTACCCATGATGATTTCTCGCTGGCCATCGGTCAGCTTAACATCAATCAGGGAATCATCCTCACGAAGGTTGATTGCGATCAAACCGCCTTTTCGGATATTAACGTAATCCTCAAGTGGCGTCTTCTTAACAACACCTTGGCAGGTCGCAAAGAACAGGTAATTATCACTCTCAAAGCTCTCAACTGGGATAACCGCGTTAACCGTCTCTCCCTGTTCGATCTGAATCAGGTTGATAATTGGTGTACCGCGTGCTGTCCGGCTGAGCTCTGGAATCTCATAAGCTTTCAGGCGATATGCCTTACCTTTGTCCGTGAAGAACATGAGGTAATGGTGAGAGTTCGTGACGAAAAGATGCTCTACAAAGTCTTCGCTCTTCGTATCCATCCCTACAACACCACGTCCGCCCCGCTTCTGACTACGGTACGTATTAGCCGGCAAACGTTTGATGTAACCGGTATGAGTAATGGTAATGATAACTTCCTCACGAGGAATCAGGTCCTCATCCAGGATGCTATCTTCACCCACGGTAATTTCTGTACGACGCTCATCATTAAAGCGCTCTTTAATTTCTTGGAGCTCTTCGCTAATGATCTGCAGAATTAGCTGCTCATCGGCAAGGATTTCACGCAGTTCAGCAATTCTCTTCATGAGTTCTTGGTACTCATTCTCGATCTTCTCACGTTCTAGACCTGTTAAGCGCTGGAGACGCATATCCAGAATAGCCTGTGCCTGCTCATGACTGAGACCAAATCTTTCAATCAAGCCCTCACGCGCTGCCTCGGTTGTCTGAGATGCACGAATCAGTGCAATTACCTCATCCAAATGATCAAGAGCAATACGTAATCCCTCGAGAATATGAGCACGTGCTTCAGCTTTTCTGAGTTCAAATTCTGTACGGCGGCGAATTACGGTTACTTGGTGCTCCAAGTAATGATACAGTACATCGCGCAAATTCAGAATTTTAGGCTCATTATTAACGATGGCGAGCATATTAATGCCGAAATTAGATTGCATCGAAGTATGCTTGTACAAGTTATTCAATACAACATTCGGATTGACGTCACGACGCAGCTCAATAACGATACGCATACCATTACGATCCGACTCATCACGCAGGTCGGTGATACCATCAATTCGTTTATCGCGAACAAGTTCTGCAATCTTTTCAACTAGACGCGCTTTATTCACCTGATATGGAATCTCGTGAACAACGATTCTAGCCTTATTATTGTTCTCCTCAATTGTTGCTTTCGCACGCATGGTTACAGAACCGCGACCTGTTTGATACGCCTGACGGATACCCGCACGACCGATAATATAGCCGGCAGTAGGGAAATCCGGACCTTGAATATAATCCATCAATTCCATAGGGGTAATATCCGGATTCCGGATAAGTGCCTGTACGCCGTCTATAACTTCTCCTAGATTATGAGGCGGGATGTTGGTAGCCATACCAACCGCAATACCAGATACGCCATTCACAAGCAGGTTCGGGTAACGTGCTGGAAGGACAACAGGCTCTTGCTCTTCACCGTCATAGTTAGGGATAAAATCAATCGTCTCTTTATTGATGTCACGTAGCATTTCCATGGCTACTTTGGATAAACGAGCTTCCGTATAACGCATGGCTGCAGCCATATCGCCGTCGATGGAACCGAAGTTACCATGTCCGTCTACGAGCATGTAACGCATGGAGAAGTCTTGTGCCATCCGCACCATGGACTCATACACAGCCGAGTCACCATGGGGGTGATACTTACCGATAACTTCGCCGACGATTCTCGCAGATTTCTTATGTGGCTTATCCGGGGCCATTCCGAGCTCAGACATCGCATACAAAATACGACGGTGAACCGGCTTCAATCCGTCCCGCACATCCGGCAGAGCCCGGCTGACAATGATACTCATCGCATAATCCATAAAGGATTCACGCATCTCCGTACCGATGTCCCGATCTTTAATTTGGGAGAAATTTTCTTCCGCCATGCTGGACCTCCTTCATTTTCCTATCAATCATGCCTAGATCTATGTGAAAAAAGCAGAATAGTGAACAACGATGCAAATCCATTAATCTTAATTATATTACTTTCACAAAAGGAGCACAATTAAACGTCGCTCTGATCTCGCGCGTAAAAAGTGTATATTTTGCCCGGAACTAGGGAAACGCCCTGTCCTCCGCGCTAATTTTCACATACAATGCAGGGCAAAGGATTCTCGGAAATCATGATAAACAAATACGAATCTTCGCATCTTTATATTATACCATTGTTTGCTTCCCTTGTCCTATGTTTTCGGGGCACAGTAACGCATACTCCATGATTTCAAACCGAAATGGAATGCTTCGTTCAACTTGAATAACTATGGAACCGGAAAGGATGAAAATGGTTGACTGTACAACGCGTTTCAAGCAAATGGACAAAAACGAAAATGATACTCAAAAATAAAGGACTCGCCTCTTATGTTCCGGCTACCCGCCTCTACTCATTCGATGCACTCGAACAAATGCTCGATACGCATACACTCGTCTATATAAAGCCGGACCGGGGCACTTACGGTATTGGTGTGATGTGTGTAGAAGCAATTAACTCCACTGAATCAGGCAACTCCATTGGATCAAAAACGTATAAGCTTCGCTATGAAACGACCACAGAACATTTTTCAACACTACAGCAGCTAGATAGAACGATCTTAAATCTCTGTCAGGGTAAGCAATATCTTATTCAACAGGGAATACGCTTGCTTCGTCACAAAGGACGTTCTTTCGATCTTCGAGTGCTAGTACAGAAGACTCCTTATGGTCGCTGGGAAAGTACCGGTATCTTAGGCCGAGTCGCTGCTAAGCAAAAAATCGTAACAAATCATCATAGCGGCGGTACTGTAAAACACTTTAAGTTGCTGATGAGTGAACATATGAGCTCTGAAGAAGCAGAGAATATTCGTGAAGAGTTAAATGAACTCGGTGTAAACATCGCTTCTCAACTTCAAAAATCGTATCCAAACATAAAGGAAATCGGGCTGGACGTGGCTATTGATGGCCGATGGAATATATGGATTCTTGAAGTAAACACAAAACCAGCACTTTTCCCTTTCAAGAAATTTTTCAAAGATCCAACGGTTTATCAAAAAGTAAAGAGATATGCTGATGCATATGGAAGAAATACATCAAGTAAGAAAAAGGCGAATTAGTCGTCATTCTCAAAGGTAAACAATAAAAAAAGCGTGCAGATAATCTGCACGCTTTGAAAGACAGTGGGGCGTGTAAATTGACGCATTCATTGTCTTTTTTTAAGCCTCTGTTGCCAGCTGCCTACACGTCGAGGTTACGAACAAGCTTCGCATGTTCTTGAATGAAATCACGACGTGGTTCAACATTGTCGCCCATCAGCGTATCAAAAATGCTGTCTGCTAAGATGGCATCGTCAATCGTTACTTGCAGCATGGTACGGCTCTCTGGATCCATTGTTGTTTCCCACAGTTGACCAGCATTCATCTCACCAAGACCTTTATAACGTTGAACGTTAAATTTGGCATTCTCGCCAAACTCTGCAATGATCTGATCGCGCTCTTTCTCAGAGCCCGCATAGCGGATTACCTTGTTACGTTCTACCTTGAAGAGTGGTGGCTGTGCGATATAGATGTATCCCGCTTCAACAATCTTCCGCATGTACCGGTAGAAGAATGTCAGCAGCAAGGTACGAATATGTGCACCATCGACGTCGGCATCGGTCATAATGATGATCTTGTGATAGCGAGCCTTGCTTAGATCAAAATCATCACCAATACCGGTACCCAGAGCGGTAATAATGGCTCGAATCTCTGCGTTAGACAAGATGCGATCCAAGCGAGCCTTCTCTACGTTCAGAATTTTACCACGTAACGGTAGAATCGCTTGGAAGTGACGGTCACGTCCCTGCTTCGCAGAGCCACCGGCAGAGTCACCTTCGACAATGTACAGCTCACTGATGGAAGCATCCTTAGAAGAGCAGTCAGCCAGCTTACCAGGAAGAGCACTCACTTCAAGTGCACTCTTACGGCGCGTCATCTCACGAGCCTTACGTGCTGCTTCACGAGCACGAGATGCTGATAAGGCTTTATCTAAGATACGGCGAGAGACAGATGGGTTCTCTTGTAGAAATTCCTGCAGCTTCTCAGCGAACAAGGACTCTACAATCCCCCGGACTTCACTGTTCCCAAGCTTCGTCTTCGTCTGACCTTCAAACTGAGGCTCAGGGATTTTGACCGAAATGATTGCAGTCAATCCTTCACGAACATCATCACCTGTCAGATTGGAGCTGTTATCTTTGATGAACCCTGTCTTGCGAGCATAGTCGTTGATGATACGAGTCAGGGCACTCTTAAATCCTGATTCATGCGTACCACCCTCGTGGGTATTAATATTATTCGCAAAGGAATAAATGTTCTCTGTATAGCTATCGTTATATTGCAGCGATACTTCTACTTGGATATTGTCACGGGATCCCTCAACATAAATAGGCTCCTCATGAAGTGCTTCCTTCTTCTCATTCAAATACTTGACGTATTCAATAATCCCGCCTTCGTACTTGAAGTAGTTAGAAGCACCTGTACGCTCATCAGTGAGAGTTAGTGCAATGCCTTTGTTCAAGAAAGCAAGCTCCCGCACCCGTGTAAGTAGCGTATTGTATTCATACTCTGTCGTTTCTGTAAAAATCTCTGGATCAGGTAGGAATGTTACGGTGGTGCCGTGATCATCCGTTTCACCAACAACCTTAATGTCGTACTGAGGAACACCACGATGGTACTCCTGTTGATAGATCTGTCCGTCACGTCTTACCTGAACGACAACTTTACTGGACAGCGCATTTACGACGGAAACACCAACACCATGCAAACCGCCGGAAACTTTGTATCCTCCGCCGCCAAACTTACCACCGGCATGAAGTACAGTCATAACAACTTCGAGGGTGGATTTCTTTAGTTTGGCATTCTCACCAACGGGAATCCCCCGTCCGTTATCGACGACAGTAATACTATTATCGGGATGAACAAAAATCTCAATATGGTCGCATATTCCGGCCATAGCTTCATCGATACTGTTGTCCACCACTTCCCACACCAAATGATGCAAACCCTTGGCACTGGTGGATCCGATATACATGCCGGGACGTTTCCTTACGGCTTCTAATCCTTCCAGTACCTGAATCTGATTCTCATCATAAGCTGGTTGATTCATAGACATGCCTTCACCTACTTCTACAGATTCTGTTATGCATAAGCAACAAATATATTTGCTCGTTTCTTCAGGGTTGCAGAAGAGATCGGGGAGTAATACACGATACTCTTCGTGACGACGATAGATTTAGGATCCTCTTCGCCAATGCGCTCGACTACCTTATGCTGCTGTGCATGCATGACAAACTGTTTGGATATCTTCGACGATTTCTCAATCGAAACATCAAAAATTCCAACCAGCTCCGATGATCGGATAATCTTTTCTCCACCCAAATGAATATATATACGAATCCACTCCTTAAGAGCCCACCTGTCCACTATGGACATGAAAAATGCTGGCACCCTTCAATTTGTCGGTATTCAAACTTTCAATTCCCGTCGCCGTGATGAATGTCTGCACCTTCGTCTGGAATGTTTCAATCAGCTGAGTTTGACGATAGGGATCCAATTCGGAGAGCACGTCGTCCAAGAGCAGCACAGGGTACTCCCCGATTTCCTCTTGTATAAGCTCTATTTCTGCCAGTTTAAGAGACAGCGCGGTCGTCCGCTGCTGGCCCTGTGACCCGTACGTTTGTACTTCCTTGCCGTTTATATAAAAAGCTAGATCGTCTCGATGAGGACCTGCCAGAGTCATACCGCGCCGAATTTCCTGCTCTTTCATTTGTGATAATTTTATCATAAATGACTCAAATAAGACAGCTTCATCTTCTTCCTCTCCATCG
Organism: Paenibacillus sp. FW507-14B1B; assembly: GCF_058781425.1. NCBI lineage: Bacteria > Bacillati > Bacillota > Bacilli > Caryophanales > Paenibacillaceae > Paenibacillus > Paenibacillus sp. FW507-14B1B. Next base: position 8,030 of record NZ_JBYSWS010000004.1, read on the forward strand.
GCAAACGAGGGAAGATACTGTAATCGCAGCTCCTCGATCCCATTTGTAATGCCTTGATGGATCGTCTCTGCCCACTTTTGAAGCTTTTTTATAAATTGTTTCCTCTTCTTGACGATTTTAACACCATGCTCCACGAGTTGGATGTTCCAGATGTCTAGCATTGCCTGCTCTGATGCATTTTTTCCCCAAAGTGTCTTCAGTAGATTATTGCGTTGGAGGAGAACTTTCTGATACTGCTGCAGGTGAAAAAGATAGCTAGGTGTGACCTGCCCAATCTCCATGTCAAGAAACCGGCGGCGAACCCCCGGTGTTCCCTTGACGATCTCCAGATTCTCAGGTGCAAACATAACCACATTCAGCGACCCGATGAAATCACTCAGCTTCCGCTGCTCGAGTCCATTAATCTTTGCCTTCTTACCCTGCGGAGAAAGGGATAGCTCTAGCTTTAGTGAGCCGTACTTCTTCTCCACCTCAGCCGATATGTGAGAGTTGGTCGCTTCGAAAGAGATAAGTTCTCTGTCTTTAGACGTACGATGACTTTTGGTCAGCGCAAGAACAAACAGGGCTTCAACCAAGTTGGTTTTGCCCTGTGCATTTTGTCCAATGATGAGATTTACGTCTCCGAAGGACTCCAGCTGCAGTGATTCATAGTTTCGGTAATGATGCAGGCTGATGTTATTAACAAACAAACTTATCCTCTCCCTCGTTTTCCGCTCTAACGCCTAAGCGGCTACGGGAGGCTACTTACTCCGCAGCAACCTGAAAGGTACCGCAGTCCTCCACCTTGATAATGTCCCCGGGATACAATTTACGTCCACGTCGTTCTTCGAGCTCGTCATTGACCTTTACCGCTCCTTCTTGCAGCAAAGCCTTTGCCATACCGCCTGTGGATACGCAATCTGCCAACTTCAAAAATGAATCAAGCTTTATATATTCACTGTGGATAACAATTTGTTTCATGATTTGATCCTTTCATCCCCCTAGCCTGGGGATAACTTTAATTGGTCGTCCGGTAAGGCAAAATGATGTACATGCTCTGGGTATCGTCAAGCGGCTTCAAGATGATTGGGCTCATTACGCCGGTAAAAGCAATCATGAGTTGCTCACTTTCAATAATTTTCAACACATCCAGCATATATTTCGAGTTGAACGAGATTCGAAGAGATTCCCCTTTAAAATCAATTAGTTCTATCTCTTCTCGTACTTTACCAAGCTCTGAGGAACTGGAGGAAATCTCGACTCCACCATTCTCCATCGTCTGCATACGTACAATGTTCGTTTTTTCCTCTTTGGAGAGCAAATAAGCACGATCGATGGACTCGCTTAATTTTTTTGTGTCCAAGATCAGTTCTGTTTTGTGCGTTGTCGGAATAATCCTAGAAGTGTCCGGATAAATACCGTCCAAAATACGGGAATAGAATAAAACACGGTCGATTTTGAACAACACTTGGTTGTCTGCGACAACGATGTCTACAAGCGTATTTTGATCCGGCACAATTTTGCTCAGCTCATTAAGTGTCTTACCCGCAATAACGACATTGCTGAACTTAATATCATCGTTTCCTTCCAGTTGTGCAGAACGAGTTGCCAAACGGTGGCGGTCTGTCGCTGTAAACTTCAGTTCGTTATCTGCAAGATTCCAAAGTACACCTGTTAAGATCGGTGTGGTTTCGTGTGTAGAAATGGAAAACACGGTTTGTTTGATCATGTTTTTTAGCAAATCTCCAGGAATAGAAACCGTTTGGTTACCCTCAATGCTTGGTAGTACCGGGAATTCTTCCGGATCAAGGCCTACCATTTGGATTTCAGTAGCACCTGCTGAAATAAAGGTCTGGAAGTTCTCTTTGACCTCCATTTGGACCTCTTGGGAAGGAAGCTTCTTGATAATTTCGACAAAAAACTTAGCAGGCAGCACGACACTACCGGGTCTGTCTACTTGAACGATCGTCTGCTTATCATCTTCCGCAGGAATAAACGATTGGATCGAAATATCGGTGTCGCTTGCGGTTAATGTCACACCTTGGTGATTTACGTCTAATTTAATCCCGCTCAAAATTGGAATTGTCGTTCTGCTGGAAATAGCTTTTGAAACGTGCTGGATGGATTCGTTCAAAACGTTTTTTAATATGCTGATCTTCATCAATTTCACTCCTTGCGGCTAAATACGAAGGTTGTTAAATTGCCGGCTTATGCCGGTTATTGTTCGCCTTCTTTATGGATATATATTTATTAATTATTAATAGTATCAGTAGTAGGGGCACTGAATATGTGGATAAGCCTAAGAAAAGGCATAAAATTAAGCCTATCCACATGTGTATAGATTGTGCATAGGCTTTGAACTTGTTCAGGTTGGATTTTTGATTTTCTCCGTAAGATTGTTAACAACTTTGAAGAGTTCTTGATCGGCTTTTAGCGACTGGGATATTTTCTCGTGGGCGTGAATGACCGTCGTATGATCTCGGCCTCCGAATGCCTCTCCGATTTTGGGTAGGGAATAGTCGGTCAATTCGCGGGACAAGTACATTGCAATCTGCCTTGGAAATGCGACAGCTTTCGTTCTTTTCCGAGCTTTAAAGTCTTCCATACGTAGATTGTAGTACTCTCCAACCTTCTGCTGGATGTCCTGAATCGTAATCATTCGCGGACGGCTTGAAGGGATGATATCCTTCAGCGCTTCTGCAGCAAGATGTGTCGTTACATCCTGATTTGTGAGTGAGGAATAGGCAACAACGCGTATGAGCGCTCCCTCCAGCTCACGGATGTTTGTATCGATCTGATTGGCGATGTACATCATCGCTTCATTCGGGATGTCGAGATTCTCGGCTTTCGCCTTTTTACGAAGAATCGCGATCCGTGTTTCGAGATCTGGCGGCTGAATATCGGTAATCAGTCCCCATTCAAAGCGGGAACGAAGCCGTTCTTCAAGCGTTGGTATTTCTTTTGGAGGGCGGTCACTGGAAATAATGATCTGCTTCCGTTCTTCATGCAATGCATTGAAGGTATGGAAGAACTCCTCCTGGGTGGATTCCTTACCCGCTAGAAACTGAATATCATCTATGAGCAGAATGTCGACGCTCCGGTACTTGTTGCGGAAGCTTTCCGCTCGGTTATCCCGGATGGAGTTAATGAACTCGTTGGTGAATTTCTCTGAGGAGATGTACACCACTTTACTGCTCGGATTATGCTCCAGAATATAATGCCCAATTGCATGCATAAGATGCGTTTTTCCTAGTCCTACACCACCATATAGAAACAGCGGATTATAAGCCTTCGCCGGAGCTTCGGCCACGGCAAGCGAGGCAGCATGAGCGAACCGGTTGCCAGAGCCAATGACGAAGGTGTCGAACGTATATTTCTGATTAAGCATATGTGACTGAATCTCATCACTAGATACTTGAAGAGGCGGAGACGGCTGCTGTGGCGTGGGTTCGGACGTTTTGGCCTCTTCGATGACAAAACGTACTTCTACCTGCTTGCCCATAACTTCATATACCGTCGAGCTAACCAATTTCGTATATCTGCTTTCCAGCCATTCCACGGCAAAAGTCGTTGGAGCGGAAATGACAACGGAGTGATCGTTCAGCGTCAATGCTTTGGTGGCTTTAAACCAAGTGTCAAAACTGGGTTTGCTCAGCTTGGTTTGTATAATCGATAATATTTGCTGCCATAATTCGGAAGTATGGCTGTCCAAAACTGTCACTCCTTTAAATCTTCCAAATGTGGCTAGAGCCATGAGTGGAAATGTCGAAAGAAAATGAATAATGTAGATTTATCCCCAATGCTAGACTCCTGTGAAAACAAAAAACTATGGATAAATTGAAATTGTTCACAACTTTATCCACAGCCTGTTGATAATATCGAGGGTTCATTCACATATTCACATCCAAAAGTAATATCATCATAGCAAAAGAAAGGCTTATTTTCAATGCGTGAGCGGATTTTATCCACAAATTCAAGAGGTTGTGCATAATTTTTATTCACACCACTATATATTGTTTATAATCTGTTCAACTTTCGACATCAGAGGTAAGAAAGCGAGAAAAATTATACACAGGTTGTTCGCGATAAAGAGGAATGATTCATCATTTTGTCGGGTCATGAAAAAATGGATCTTAAAATCTGCCTGTGGGTAACTTTTTCTTCATATTTTGGCGGGATAGGATAGAGCAGATAATATGAATAGAAAAGGCCGCTCCGAAAGGAGCGGCCTTTTTTGTGATAAATGAGGGGAAAGGCTGGTTCAAGATTTCATGAATTTATGCTGAAATTCGGAAATTGCTTCGTAATCCTCTTCAAGTTTGCGAGAAATTCGAATGAATATTGGTAGAAGGTTCTTATAAACAACTGCATTTTCATGGATGGGTTGATGATCAAACGTATCTCCGACCATATCAGCAACAATATCGAGTGATTCAGCTCTGCCCGTAGCGTAAAGGCCAAGAACGACAGCCCCTAAACATGAGCTTTCATAACTTTCTGGTACAATAACCTGTTGGTCAAAAATATCAGCCATCATCTGACGCCAAATGGGGGAGCGTGCGAATCCCCCAGTAGCATGAATTTTAGACGGGGTACCCATTTGTTCCTCCATCGCTAAAAGAACGGTATACATATTAAAGATGACACCTTCAAGTACAGCGCGGATCATATGCTCCTTTTGATGACTTAAAGTTAAGCCGAAAAACGAACCGCGAGCATTTGGATTCCATAGGGGGGCTCGTTCTCCGGTTAAATAAGGATGAAAGAGCAGCCCATCGGATCCAGGAGAAACCCGTTCGGCGATTTTCGTCAACACATCATACGGACTAATGCCAAGACGTTTGGCTGTTTCCACCTCTGAGGCAGCTAGTTGATCGCGAACCCAGCGAAATATCATACCTCCGTTATTAACAGCTCCACCAATTACCCATTTATTTTCTGTCAGCGCATAGCAAAAAATACGTCCTTTAGGATCGGTCATTGGCTTGTCCACGACGGTTCGTATGGCACCGCTTGTTCCGATGGTTGCCGCTACCACCCCTGGCTTAATTGCGTTAACCCCTAAATTGGAGAGTACTCCGTCACTAGCTCCTAATACAAAAGGAGTGGAGGGAGAGAGTCCCATGGCAGCAGCATACCTTTGATCGAGTCCGTTCATTATATGTGTGGTAGGGACCAGGGAAGATAGATGATCTTCCGTAATACCTGCAATTTTTAGTGCTTCCTCATCCCAATTTAGCGAATTCAGATTCAGAAGTCCGGTGGCCGAAGCGATCGAATGATCTACGACATATTGTTGGAACAATTGATAGTAGATATATTCTTTAATCGAAATGAATTTTTCAGCTTGATTAAAAATGGAGGCTTGTTCATGGCGCAGCCACATTAATTTGGTGAGGGGAGACATGGGATGGATGGGGGTGCCGGTTCTTAAATAAATCTCATGGCCACCCAAATCCTTTTTCAATCGTTCGGACCACTCCGCACTCCGGTTATCAGCCCAGGTAATACAACGGGTAAGCGGTTTACCCATTTTGTCGACTGCAATGACACTGTGCATGGCTGTACTGAAGGACACGAATAGTACCTGCTCTGGCCTAATTCCACTGTCCGACATAACCCCTTGTATAGATGATACTACAGTTTGAAAAATAACATCCGGATCCTGTTCGGCAAAAGAGGGAGCAGGCGTAAGAAGCGGATATTCGCCGCCAGATGTGGCCTTTATCTTCCCTTGCTCAGTAAATAATACCGCCTTGGTACTTGTAGTTCCGATATCAACACCGATCATATAGTTCAGCGTATCCAAAAGGCATACCTTCCTTCCCAGTTAAGAATTATCGAGTTGAGTCAAATTATAAAATCACATTTATGTATATAGATAACGTTATTAGACAGTGAAAAGCAAATTTAATCATAGTGAAAGCGTATACAATTAGGGTTTTGCCAAATGGCAATACCTTATTTGTCGTGCAAATAGATCGTAAATTAATTATCCCCATGTGGATAAATTACTATTAAAGTGTAGAAATAAAGAAGATTCTGTGGAAAACTTATATGGGATGATACAGGAAGTTTGGTTTGACTTCTAGGCTTGATTGTGATTAAATATATAAAGGCATTTTCTGTGAGTGTAAAAAGAAATTTTGTTAAAAATATAAGAAAGTCTAAGGCATCAATTTTTCTTATATTTCTCGCAGAGACGGATCCAGCTCTAAAAAGTTGGCGAACCGTTTCTACTTGTTATATGGTAAGATTAAGATTCCTTTAAGGAGGTGCAACAGATCATGACGAAACAAACTTTCAAACCGAACGTGAGCAAACGTAAGAAGAATCACGGATTCCGTAAAAGAATGAGTTCCAAGAACGGACGTAAGGTTCTGGCTAGCCGCCGTCAAAAAGGCAGAAAAGTATTGAGCGCTTAATTTTGTGCCACGATGCCACGAAGACCACCGAGGTGGTCTTTTTTTCGTAATGGCACAATTGGTGTATTAATCATGAGATTGTGGTGAGTCGTTTACCGCTTGTACGGTATGACCATACTATTATATATAGGAAGAAATGCCTTGAGATGCCGAAGGTGATTGATCAGTAGATTAGAGGCAGGCAGGGAGAGACTGGTGCAAAAAAAACTGCGTTTACGAAATCGGGCTGACTTCAGCCGCGTTTATCGCCACGGAAAATCTTTTGCTAACCACCAATTTGTGTTGTACTGGTCTCGTAAAAGAGACGTAGAACAGTTCCGAGCGGGTGTGTCGGTTAGTAAAAAGGTAGGCAATGCCGTGGTTCGTAACCGGATGAGGCGGCTCGTGAAAGAGATTGTCCGTCATCATCAGGATGAAATTGTTGAACATATGGATCTGATCTTTATCGTCAGAAAAGGCGCGCTGGATAAGACCTATCAGGAGCTTGAAAAAAGCGTGCTGCATGTACTGCGCAAATCGTCACTTTTAAAGTCTAAGAAGGGATGAGCTTGTGTTTATTTGTCCATATAAATATGTTATGATTTACCGTGGAATGGAATGCTAAGAGAGGGGTTTTGAAGTGTCGCTAACGAAGACAAGACGAGGAAAATGGTTCCTCCTCACAGCTTTGCTAGTTATGGCAATGGCTGTATTATCTGGTTGTACACCGCAAGCGGACCAGATGCGTACTATCGAAGACCTTAGAAATGGTGGTTTTTGGCAAAGTAACGTAGTTCTGTATTTTACTCTAGCTCTTGATACATTTGCTGGATGGTTTGATGGTAATTACGGCTTGGCGGTACTGATTATGGTGCTTATCGTACGTACATTGATTCTGCCATTGACACTTAAGCAGGTACGAAGCTCGAAGGCAATGCAAGCGATTCAACCTGAAATTGCTAAGATCCGTGAGAAATATAAAGATACTCCTGAAAAAGTGCAGATGGAGACGATGAAACTGTTCCAGGAGCACAAGGTCAATCCGATGGCGGGTTGTTTACCGCTGCTTGTTCAGATGCCGATCTTTATCGCACTTTATCATTCGATTTATTATAACGGTCTTCTCCGTGAGCATGAATTCCTGTGGCTTCAGCTCGGAGAACCGGACAAGCTGTTTATACTGCCGGTTCTGGCGGCGTTCACGACTTTCTTCCAGACTAGAATGATGCTGAAGATGAATCCATCTCCTCAACAAGGGATGATGCAGTTCATGATGTTCGTGTATCCTATTCTGATCTTCGTGATGTCGTTCCAGTTCCCATCCGCCCTTCCGCTGTACTGGTTCTACAGTAACTTGTATACCATTGTACAGAACTACTTCTTGTACCGTAACAATGACAAAAATGTAGCTATAGCTAATGTAAAAACGGCTAGCATCAGTCAAAGTAAAGGTCCAAGTAAGGGTCCTAAGAACGGGAAAAAAGGCAAAAAAGGAGCTAAGAAGTCGAGATGAGTAAAATCGTCGCAACAGGAAAAACCGTTGAGGATGCTGTCGAACAAGGGCTAGCCCAGTGGGGTGTAAGTCGGGACCACGTATCGGTTCAAATTTTGAGTCAGCCGTCAAAAGGATTCCTGGGGCTGTTCGGGGTAAAGGAAGCGAAAGTTGAACTTACGCTTCTCACTCGCAGTACTGGCGGCGAAGAGCTTAGCAGTGACTTCACTTCTAAAATGCAGGCATCACCTGCGCTTGAAGTAGAGAAGGTATCGAAAATATCATCAGTAGAGACCAAGACTAGAAGTTTGACTGAAGATATAAAGCATGAAGGAGAAGATCCTTACCGTGAAGCCGTTAGCTTTTTGATTGAGACAGGTAAGGCCATGGGCCTGGACATTTCTGTTGATATTGAGCATGGTAAGGAATCAACTACCCTTCAGATTTCTGGTACTGGTTTGGGTTTAATGATTGGGCGTAGAGGTCAGACACTCGATGCCTTACAGTATTTAGTTAACATTGTGGCTAACCGTTACTCTGATAATTATCTTCGGATTGTGCTCGATGCGGAGAATTTCCGTGAACGTCGCAAGAAAACGCTAGAAGATCTGGCTGATCGATTGGCTGGACGTGCTGTAAAGACACGAAAGGAAATCGTTCTCGAACCGATGCCTGCTTCTGAGCGCAAGATAATACACTTCAGGCTACAAAATCATGCTCAAGTAAAGACAATAAGTAGAGGCGAGGAACCCAATCGGAGAATCGTCATTACATTGAAGCAGCAGTAAAGATTATATGGACTCAATGACTCCTGGGCGGTAATAGGGAGTCATTGTTTTTTATTCAAGTGTTAATAAGCTTACGTCAAGAAATGAATAGTCAAAAAAGAAGGTGAATTTCATGTTGAGTGATACGATTGCTGCGATATCAACTGCGGTCGGTGAGGGAGGCATCGCGATTATTCGCGTCAGCGGTCCTGAAGCCATCAACGAAGTAGAAAAAATATTTAAAAGTAAAAAGAGATTATCAGAAGTGGATTCACATACGGTTCATTATGGACACATCATGGATCCTTTAAGCCGGGATAATCTTGAAGAGGTGCTGGTCACAGTGATGAGAGCGCCACGTTCATTTACGACAGAAGATGTGGTGGAGATCAGCGCACACGGCGGTGTTATTGCAGTAAAGCGGGTGATGGATCTACTGCTTCAGCAGAATATTCGACTTGCTGAACCAGGTGAGTTTACCAAGCGTGCCTTCTTGAACGGAAGGATTGACTTATCTCAGGCGGAAGCGGTTATAGATCTAATAAGATCTAAGTCGGATCGGGCTTTCTCAGTTGCTCTGAAGCAGGTAGAAGGAACACTCTCCCGCAAGATAAATGATCTGCGTTATACCCTTGTGGAAACTTTAGCTCATATCGAAGTAAATATCGATTATCCGGAACATGATGTGGAATCGCTCACTTCTGAGTTTATCAAGGATAAGAGTAAATTCGTCATGGATGAAATTGATAAACTACTGAAGACTGCAGAAGAGGGAAAGATCCTACGAGAAGGTATCACTACAGCGATTGTAGGTCGTCCAAATGTGGGTAAGTCATCTTTGCTCAATACACTCGCTCATGATAATAGAGCCATTGTTACAGATATTCCTGGTACAACACGAGATGTAATCGAAGAGTTCGTCACCATTAACAATATTCCACTAAAATTGCTTGATACAGCAGGCATCCGGGAGACGATGGATGTTGTTGAGAAAATTGGAGTAGAGCGTTCGAAACATGCTGTTAGTGAAGCAGATCTAATTCTGCTCGTGCTGAATGCAAGTGAGCCGTTGCATGAAGATGAACTGGAACTGATGGAACAAATACGCGGTAGACAATGTATTGTAATTTTGAATAAAATGGACTTACCATCGCAAATCGATTTGGATATTGTCCGTAGGTATTATCCTGATGAGCTGATCGTTCCCATGTCTGTAAAAGCTCAGGAGGGAATTGATCGACTAGAGGATGCGATATCGAAGTTGTTCTTTAGCGGTAAGATTGAAGGTGGAGATCTGACTTATGTCAGCAATGTACGTCATATTGCCCTTCTCAAAAAGGCTAAAAAATCTCTGCTTGATGCTTATGAAGCGGCTGAACAATACATCCCAATTGATATGATTCAGATCGATGTAAGGCTTGCTTGGGAGCAGCTTGGAGAAATTTTAGGTGAAGCGGTTGGCGATTCGTTGATTGATCAGATTTTCTCTCAATTTTGTCTTGGAAAATAAGCTTCTATTATATAGGGTTTAAAATATTAACAAAAAAACAGGAGGGTTTGCCATGAGTTATGTAGGACGCACCTATGACGTGATTGTTGTCGGCGCAGGTCATGCCGGCTGTGAAGCAGCACTTGCTTCTGCACGTATGGGTGCTGAGACGTTGATGGTTACGATTAACTTGGATATGGTTGCATTTATGCCTTGTAATCCGTCGATTGGCGGACCAGCCAAAGGGCATGTCGTACGGGAAATTGATGCATTAGGTGGAGAGATGGGCCGGAACATCGATAAGACCTTCATCCAAATGCGCATGTTGAATACAGGTAAGGGACCCGCAGTTCATGCACTGCGTGCCCAAGCAGATAAGTTCTCCTATCAACATACCATGAAAGAAACGATGGAGAAGCAAGATAAGCTGACACTTCGTCAGGGTATGGTCGATCAGCTTCTGGTTGAGGATGGCGAATGTGTGGGTATTGTTACGCAGACGGGTGCTGAATACCGTGCTAAAGCTGTAGTTTTGACTACAGGTACTTATCTGCGTGGTAAGGTTATTATGGGTGAGCTTATGTATGAGAGTGGTCCTAACAACCAACAACCGTCTGTGAAATTGGCTCAGAATTTGAAGGAGCTTGGTTTTGATCTTGTCCGTTTTAAGACGGGTACACCTCCACGTGTACACAAGGATACAATTGACTTCTCTAAAACCGAAATTCAGCCAGGTGATGATAAGCCGAAGTTTTTCTCATATGAAACTAAATCTTCAGATAATGAACAATTGCCTTGCTGGTTGACCTATACTTCGGTGGAGACTCATCAGATTATTAATGACAATTTGCACCGTGCCCCAATGTTCTCCGGTGTGATTGAAGGAACCGGCCCACGCTATTGCCCATCCATAGAGGATAAAATTGTACGTTTTGCTGATAAAGCCAAACATCAAATTTTCCTTGAACCTGAGGGTAAGAATACGAAGGAATATTATGTGCAAGGTTTATCCACGAGTATGCCAGAAGATGTTCAACTAGCAATCCTTCGTTCGGTCCCAGGCCTTGAGAACGCAGAAATGATGCGTAATGGGTATGCAATCGAATATGACGCAATGGTTCCAACGCAGCTATGGCCGTCGCTTGAGACGAAGCGTCTTCCTGGATTGTTCACAGCTGGGCAGATTAACGGTACATCGGGTTATGAAGAGGCAGCAGGTCAAGGGATTATGGCAGGTATTAATGCGGCGCGTAAAGTGCAGGGTAAAGAGGCAATTGTACTTGATCGTTCTCAAGGGTATATTGGTGTTCTGATTGATGATTTGGTTACAAAAGGTACGAATGAGCCTTATCGTCTGCTTACTTCTCGTGCAGAATATCGTTTGCTTCTCCGTCATGACAATGCGGATTTACGATTGACTGCGATTGGTCATGATATTGGACTGATCTCTGAAGAGCGGTATGCTCAGTTCCTTCGTAAAAAGGATCTTGTTGAACAGGAGATTGAACGTCTTCGTCAGACGAAAGTTAAACCCGTACAAGTAAACGAAGTACTTGAGGCAGCAGGTTCTACAGCCATTCAGGATGGAATCAGCCTTTTGACGATATTACGTCGACCTGAAATTTCATTCTCTATTATTGAATCGATATCACCATCTCCATTTGATCTAGATGAAGAAATGAAGGAACAGGTAGAAATTCAAATTAAATATGCCGGATACATCGACAAGCAGCTCGGTCATGTGGAGAAACTTCAGAAGATGGAGAAGAAACGGATTCCTGAAGATATTGTCTATGACGATATTCATGGTTTAGCGATGGAAGCAAGGCAGAAGCTTAACAAAATCCGTCCGATATCAATCGGTCAGGCTTCGCGTATTGGTGGAGTTACTCCAGCCGACATTTCTATACTTCTGGTTTACCTGGAGCACTATAACCGGGTTACGGCAGCGAAAGGATAATCCAGCTATGGATGCAATTCAAAAAGATTTTGTACAGCGCCTTGAAGAGCGCGGTATCTCAATAAATGAGAAGCAATTAGACCAGTTCGAGAAATATTTCGAAATACTGGTTGAGTGGAATGAGAAGATGAACCTGACAGGTATTACGGAACGAGATCAGGTTTATATGAAACATTTTTATGATTCGGTGAGTCTAGCATTTTATGTAGATATGGATAAAGTCGGGTCCTTGGCCGACATAGGTTCTGGAGCGGGATTTCCGGGTATTCCTCTGAAGATCTGTTTCCCTCATCTTAAATTAACGATTGTCGACTCATTAAATAAGCGCATCACCTTCTTGAAGCATGTTGCTGATTCGATTGAACTTGAAGAGGTGGAATTACTGCACGGCAGGGCAGAGGAAGTTGCTCGTAAACACGGATATCGTGATGGATTTGATCTGGTGACTGCACGTGCAGTAGCTCGAATGGCTGTGCTCAACGAATTCTGTCTACCTTTTGTAAAAGTCGGAGGGCAGTTTGCTGCAATGAAGGGAAGCGATCCAACAGAAGAGATTGCTGAAGCTGCTAAGAGCTTTAAAGAATTGAGAGGATCTCTTTGTAAAGTGCACTCCTTCTCGTTACCAGTTGAGGAATCAGATCGACATATTATCGTTATCGATAAAAAGGGCCCAACACCAATGAAGTATCCTCGAAAAGCTGGAACAGCTTCGAAAACACCTCTCGTTTAACAATATAATATAGATTTTTGAAAAGGAATGTTTCACGTGAAACATTCCTTTTTTCTATATACGATATTTCTCACTTATTATTGTGCTCATTAATGTATGTTTTATTAGATAACGTTAACTATTCCTATCGAAGGCGAAATCAACATCATTTTGTATAAATACACCAAAATAGCAGGAAAAAAAGGTGAGTTTGTAGAATAGGATTATAGGACAAATAGTGGTAGAATAGAATCGTAGTACCAGTTGATAGAGGCCGGACATAGACCGGTCCGTTTTTTTGCTGATGTCATGAATAAATGTAATGTTTTATGCAGGGAAATGCCTAGCTTCGCATGGGATATTCGGATCTGAAAGGTTCGGACACTGGGCTTTTTGGAACGAAAGGCTTTTTTGTTAAGCCATTCATGCATGCTACTGATTCTATTCATGTGTTTCAGTAGAAAGTAAAGGCGTCATCCATGCTATCATGAAATTAGGTGGTAATATACGGAATGAAAGAACAATTTTCGAAGTTGTTTGGCTTAGCGGCGGAACGCAATAATGGGGATGAAGTGAAGCAAATTCCGGTGAATGAGGTTGTCAGCAGCCCCTACCAACCGCGTACGATTTTTGATGATGATAAGATCGACGAGTTGCTTCAAACCATCAAAACACATGGTGTCATTCAACCTATTGTCGTTCGTGTCCGTAATGGCGTGTATGAGATTATTGCCGGTGAGCGTCGTTGGCGTGCAGTTAAAAAGTTGGGACTCGATACAATCCCTGCGATTGTTCGAGATTTCAATGATTCCCAGGCAGCTTCAATTGCTCTGATTGAGAATCTGCAGCGGGAAGGTCTGACTTCAATTGAAGAGGCAGTAGCTTATCAGAAGCTGATTGATCTTCATCAGTTAACACAAGAAAGTCTTGCGCAGCGGCTCGGTAAGAGCCAATCCACGATTGCTAATAAAATTAGGCTTCTACAGTTGCCGGAAGAAGTAAAATTAGCACTTATGGAACGTAAGATCACGGAGCGTCATGCTCGTGCTTTGCTGTCACTTGATAATGAAGAGACACAGCTAAAGGTGTTGGCAGAGGTGATTGCTAAGGAGCTGAATGTTAAGCAGACAGAAGCTCGAGTAGCATTTTATAAAGAAGTAACTACGATTAAGAAATCCAAGCGGATTTCGTATAGTAAAGATGTGCGCCTAGCTTTGAATACCATTCGTCAATCAATTGATATGGTAACAGGTTCAGGTATGGCTATTAAAACGACAGAGAATGATCATGATGATCACTACGAAATCGTTATTAAAATTCCCAAACGATAAAACATAGTATGACATGAAAGTAGGAGTGGTCTTGTTATTATGCCACTTTTTCTGTTGACCTAAGAAGCAGCTATAGAGTAAGACCTCCTAGGAAGACAGACCGCATTTTTTGGAGCTTAACTTATTACTTGTATCTTCAAAAAATGGTTTCGTGTCCGAACCCAGCGGATTGCGCATAACCGTTCAGGTGCTGTCATCATAAGACAGCCTATATCCAAATGTGCAGTATACAGCTTCTCTTGCTGTATATCATCTATTGCAGCCTACTTAGAAGAGTCTTCCTACATTGAGGTGAAATGAGTGTCTAAAACAATTGCCATAGCAAATCAAAAGGGCGGGGTCGGTAAAACAACGACTTCTGTCAATCTGGGCGCTGGACTGGCTTCGCTTGGCAAACGGGTGCTTTTGGTGGATATTGACCCCCAAGGGAACACGACCAGTGGTGTCGGTATTAATAAAGCAGACGTTGAAAACTGCATTTACGATATTATCATTAATGAGGTGCATCCTAAGGATGCTATTAATCCAACAAACATCGAAGGTCTAGACATCATTCCTGCTACGATTCAGCTAGCGGGTGCAGAAATTGAACTTGTTCCTACGATTTCGCGTGAAGTACGCTTGAAGAAATCTCTTCAGTTGGTAAAACCAAATTACGACTATATCTTGATTGATTGTCCCCCGTCACTTGGCATTCTTACGATTAACTCTCTTACAGCTGCGGACTCGGTCATTATTCCGATTCAATGTGAATACTATGCATTGGAAGGGCTAAGTCAATTACTGAATACAGTGCGTTTGGTTCAGAAACATCTTAATACTTCTCTTAAAATCGAGGGTGTACTACTTACAATGCTCGACGCAAGAACGAACTTGGGAATCCAAGTGATCGAAGAAGTAAAAAAGTATTTTCAAGAAAAAGTGTATAGGACCATTATTCCAAGGAACATTCGGTTGAGTGAAGCTCCTTCTCATGGACAGTCGATCATTACTTATGATCCTCGCTCAAAAGGTGCGGAAGTGTACTTGGAGTTGGCAAAGGAAGTGATCTCTTATGAGTAAACGTTTAGGAAAAGGGTTGGATGCACTTATTCCTTCCTTGTCTATTAACGAGGATGATAAAGTCGTTGATATCCCATTGAGTCAGTTGCGGGCGAATCCGTATCAGCCTCGGAAAACGTTCAATGAAGAAGCGATCCAGGAGCTTGCTGAATCTATTCGTCAGCATGGTGTGATTCAGCCGATTATTGTAAGGAGCGTTCTTAAGGGATATGAGATTATTGCCGGGGAACGTCGTTTTCGGGCATCACAATATTGTGGAAAAGCTACAGTACCAGCCGTTGTTCGTTCTTTCAGCGACCAGCAGGTAATGGAGATTGCACTCATTGAGAATCTTCAACGTGAGAATTTGAATGCAATGGAAGTGGCGGTAGCTTACCAAGGATTAATGGAACAATTTTCCTTAACGCAAGAAGAATTGTCTCTGAAAGTCGGCAAATCACGATCGCATATCGCTAACTTTTTAAGACTGTTGTCTTTGCCGGAGGAAGTAAAGGATAATGTTTCACGTGGAACATTATCAATGGGACATGCACGAGCGATTGTGGGATTGAAAGATCCTGTCCTAGTGAAACAACTGGCAAAGCAATGTGTGGAACAAGAGTGGAGTGTTCGAGAGCTTGAAGAAGCTGTAAAAAACCTAGATCGCAGTAAATCATCTGAAGGAAAAGATAAGATCAAGGTGAAACGGAAAGATCCATATATTGATCATTTGGAAGAAAATCTTCGTGAACGATTTAAAACAACGGTAAAGATAAAACACAATAAAGATAAAGGGAAGATTGAGCTGAACTATTATAGTAAACAAGATTTAGAACGTCTACTTGAGTTGCTGCAATAGTTTGCTTTAAAATATGTAGTGTTCAAAGAGCTTGCGCTGAAATAACTACAAGATATAGCTTGGAATATCACATCTTGATGGAGAAAGACATGTCGGTGTTCCTTAGGGAACAGGGCATGTCTTTCTTGATTTGGAAAATGAAATAATGAACTGGGGTATGTATAATCAGATTGAATAATAGACTTATGTTCATCTGATGAGGGGGTACAGCATGGATTCAATCATTTATCTGGACCACGCAGCTACTTCATGGCCGAAACCTCCGGAAGTGTTGGAAGCTATGAAACAAGCGATGGAGAGTGCCGCGGCAAATCCGGGACGCGGAAGTCATCGTATGGCTGTGAATGCATCAAGGGTGCTTTATCAAACGCGTAGAACATTAGCGACACTTTTTAAAGTCAATAATCCCAATGATATTGCACTAACGGGGAATACGACAGAGGCATTGAATTTAGCCATTAAAGGATACCTTGCTGAAGGAGATCATGTCATTGCTACAATGATTGAACATAATTCAGTGAGAAGACCACTGGAGTATTTGAAACGTACTAGAGGAATTCAAGTTGATTATATTTCTGTCGACGAATATGGACAGATTGATTTAAAAGAGGTCGAGCGGTCGTTCAATAAGCGGACCAAGCTTGTGGTATGTAGTCATAGTTCTAATCTGCTTGGCTCGATTCTTCCTGTAAAAGAAATTGGGGAGCTTGCAGTGAGGTATGGTGCTGTGCTTCTCGTGGATGCTGCCCAAAGTGCTGGAATGTTATCTATTGATGTTGATGATATGAATATTGGTATGTTAGCCTTTCCTGGGCATAAGGGGCTTATGGGACCACAAGGCACAGGGGGGCTTTATATCTCACCTAATCTAGACCTGGAGCCTTTGATGCACGGAGGTACAGGTAGCCAGTCTGAGGCTATTGAACAGCCAACTGTAAGGCCGGATAGATATGAAGCTGGTACTCCGAATACAATCGGTTACGCAGGGCTTCAGGCCGCTGTGGAGAAGGTGCTAGAACTGAAGACTGATAACATATACAGTCACGAATGGGAACTCACACAACGAATGATAGAGGGACTGTCATCTATAAGAGGTATAAAGATTCTCGGTCCGAAATTAGGGCAGCCAAGAACGGGGATTGTATCTTTTGTGGTTGAAGAGAGAGATGCTTCCGAACTCGCATTTAAGCTGGATCGAGAATATGGGATTGCTGTACGGGCAGGATTCCATTGTACTCCACTTGCCCATATGGCAGTGGGCACAGAAAACACTGGCGCTGTAAGAGCCAGTGTGGGGGTATGGACAAGTAAAGAAGATGTTGACCTCATGGTGGAAGCCATGGCTAAAATCCAGGCCTGATCGACAGATCAAGATTGAGGAGAAGGAATGAAGAAGTATGTCTGAATTAAATGAATTGATCATGGAGCAACTTCATTGGTTTGTTGTAGGTATGAGTGCCGTGATCTTGATCCTGTTGTTGGCCGTAATAATACAAGGCAGTAAGTTGCGTAAAATGCGGCGAAAGTATGATGCGATGATGTCCGGCACCGGAGTGGAGGATCTAGAGACACTGCTCCTCAATCTTAAGATTCAAATGGATGCAATTGAAGAAGAACAAGGAAATCATCGTTCCCGTCTAGATCATGTTATACAAACCTTGAAAGGTGTTAAGTCCAAAACAGGTATCGTGCGCTATAATGCCTTTGGTGAACGGGGAAATGATTTAAGCTTCTCCATTGCGATCGTTAGTGAAAAAGGAGATGGATTGGTACTTACCGGTTTATATAACCGTGAAAGTTCATTTGTATATGCCAAGCCTCTTCACAATGGTGAGTCTCAACATTCTCTGTCCCCTGAGGAGAAAGAGGCTATAGATCTCGCGCTGAAAGAAGGGTAGAACGATTCCATTCCTTCATTGCTGAGTATAAGCAATTCGCAATAATATCAGATAGACGCATCACGAGACTCAGACGAGTGTTCTGTAATACGAAGTATTCCATAAAGCCGCCGACATTGACGATACCAGTGACATGGATATCGCCAACCGGCGGTAATTCTTTATGTACACCTGCACCAGGGCGTAGGGGTCCATCAGAAACTTGTATAGAGCCTACACTAGCAGACTGGCCGAGGCAAGCATCAATACCGATTATATAAGGGTTATCATGTTGTTCATGAATCATCGTGAGTGTCTCTTTTAAATTCATCGCATGTACAGGCTCATCTAGTGTGCCATATAAATGAAAGAGTGAGCTATTGAAACGAGATAGAGATGTGCCGACAAGTGGACCAAGGCAATCTCCGGTGGAACGGTCCGTGCCAATACAGACAATGATCAGTGGACGAGTATGCACGCCAGAGGAAAGATGATAGAGAAGACGATGTATGATAGCCGAATGGATTTCAGGATCAGTATGTGGTATTTTTAAGCTTGAAAACTCCTGATGGGGTGAGTGTTTAGATATACGGTTCATAGAATCTTCCTTTCGTCCGCGAATGATAGTATCAGTATATGGATGAAAGAATGTTTTTATACTTCAAGGTAGACAAAAGAAGATAATCTGTTCATAGATAAATGAAGAGTAGAGAATAGAAGGGGAGACGGAGGTGTAGGGTATGTCAGGTTTGATGCTGATCGCTTTTGACTCCACGCAGCAAGCACTAAGAGCGGAGATGTTGCTGGAGTATGCGGATATAGAGATTGACCTATTTCCAACGCCAAAAGAGATTACAGCAGGCTGTGCATTATCGATTCAATTTCCACCCACTGCGTTAAGAGAAGTTCAAGAGATTATCACTTTGGAAAGAGTAGAAATCCGGGGCATATTTACGCAGAATGACAACGAGAGTTATACACGCATCTAGAGTATGGATGGGAGGAATACAAAACATGGATTACATTCATAGGGTGTTAACTGGGGAAGCAGACTCCCTGAAGGAGGTAAAAAAAATTAGTGATGCTTTCTGGAATTGGATGACAAACGTAGATATGTGGATGGGCGTAGCTACGGCTGCGATTCGAATCCTGGCTATATTCCTATTAACACGACTTATTATACGAGTTGTTTATAGAATGATTGATCAATTTCTTCTGAGACAAGAGAAGAGTAGAATTAATATGAATCCACGGCGCTTCACAACCGTGGGAGAGTTGCTGAAGAATGTAACCTCATTTGTATGTAACTTTATAATGATATTGATCATTCTATCAGAGTTTAACTTCAAGCTTGGGCCTTTACTAGCAAGTGCGGGAGTACTCGGATTAGCCGTCGGTTTCGGAGCACAGAGTCTGGTTAAGGATGTAATAACTGGATTTTTTATTATCCTTGAGGATCAGTTTGCGGTTGGGGATGTCATTAAAAGTGGGGAATTCAGAGGTACGGTTGAAATTATCGGACTTCGAACAACACGGATCAGAGGATTGAATGGAGAGACTTACATTATTCCTAACGGATTAATTACTAGTGTGACCAATTACTCAGTATCTAATTCACTTGCGCTTGTAGACTTACCTGTGAAGAATGAAAAGCGGGTTAACGATACATTGTCTCTCATCCAAAGTGCACTTGAAGGGATTTCTCAGCGCCGTCCGGAACTTGTCCAAGACCCTGAAGTGCTGGGGATTCAATCCCTGACCACATCTGAATATGTTGTTCGTATTGCGGCTGAGTGTCACCCGAATGCACGTGATGTTGCTGAACGAGAAATTTTTAAAGATATAAAACAAGCTTTAGAAGCAGAGGAATTACGTCAGTCATCTGAGGGATGATATATATAACTTGTTAGGTCGCTCTAAAATGCATAGAATAGATAACAATTAGACGATGAGATGTGAAGGGGGAGCAGGAATGGAACGGAAGGTATTTCAATTGGGGGATATTGTTCAAATGAAAAAACCTCATCCCTGCGGGAATAATGAAATGGAGATCATCCGAATGGGGATGGACATCCGCATAAAGTGTACACGTTGCCAACATAGTGTATTGATTCCACGAGCTAAGTTTGAGAAGAACATGAAGAAGGTGCTAAGGTCAGCAGCTGTTGATGATGGGACGACTGAGGCATAACACCCCATAGGCTAGTGGGTGATAGCTGACGTATTGACCTGATTAGCAGGACATGTTATAATCAATCGTGCTGCGGAAAGGTACCCAAGAGGCCCAAGGGGGCTGACTCGAAATCAGCTAGGCGTCGCAAGGCGTGCGTGGGTTCGAATCCCACCCTTTCCGCCATCTAACGATTAAACTAAATTTACGATACATTGTATGAGCTTCTCGGTTGTTGCGAGAGGCTCTTTTTAATTATATAAAGTCTGATCTGTATTTTTACTTCATCTATATAGAACAAAAAGGAAGGACCCTTTCGGGTCCTTCCACTGGTTAGGCGGTGCTGTGAATTGGAATCTATAGCTAACACATTCGCAAGAATCTTGGTCAACAGCCCTTTACTTGTCCGAAAACGGTCAAGCTTGTTGCTAAATCCCTCCGCTTGCTAACCGTGCAGAGTAAGACCCTATGGGTAATTCAGCTGCGTTGTCCAACGGAACCACACCTCTCTCATGCACCGCCTATTGATATTATGCTCCATATTCGATTTGTTATACATGGAGTTAAAAAAAGTTGAAGTGCTTATTTAGGTTGTACCCGTCTTTTGTTTATCCACACGCGATCATCGTTCGTATTATCGGGGAATGTATCGCCCTGTTTAAGCTTAACTTGCTGAGGATTTTCAATGCCCATGATGTGGTCTCTTACACCGACTTCAATATATACTCCATTGTTTGGAGCTTTTTCTCCACTGTGGAATTCACTACGTTCACCCATGATAAGAATCCTCCTTCTTTTGATATGAACTGCTTCCTTAGAGTGCACGAGAGCAGACAAAATCATGGCAGGGAAAGAGCGGAACTAGAGGATAAACATATATGGATAATATAGCGAAGGCGTATGTAGATTTCATGTAATGGAAGGAAAAGAAACTTGCATCCGATCATTCGTTCTGATATATTGTTATGGTGCGAGTTTACGCTCGTTCCTTGCTCCTAACATTTGATTGGGGGCCTAAGTCCACAAGGAGGTGAAAGATATGCGCAAATATGAAGTTATGTACATTATTCGTCCAGACCTTGAGCAAGAAGCTGTTCAAGCTACAGTCGATAAGTTCCATGGCATCATCTCCAACGGCGGAGAAGTTACAAAGCAAGACGTAATGGGTAAACGCCGTCTTGCGTATGAGATCAAGAAATTCCGTGATGGCGTGTTCGTTCTAGTTAACTTCAATGGTACACCTGAAGTTATCGCTGAGCTTGAGCGTCTCATGAAGATTTCTGACGAAGTAATTCGTTATCTCATTACGAATGACGTAGCCTAAGACCGAAAGTTTTGTAATGAATTCGTTCTAAGGAGGGGATAGGATTGTTGAACCGTGTTATTTTGATCGGCCGGCTAACCCGGGATCCAGAGCTGCGTTATACGCCAGCAGGAGTAGCGGTCACACAGTTTACGCTTGCCGTAGATCGTCCATTTACCGCCCAAGGCGGGGAACGCGAAGCGGATTTCATTCCGGTCGTTACCTGGAGACAGCTTGCTGAAACGTGTGCCAACTATCTGCGTAAAGGCCGTCTGACCGCTGTGGAAGGACGCATTCAAGTGCGGAATTACGAGAATAACGAAGGTAAACGTGTATACGTAACTGAAGTTATTGCTGATAATGTTCGTTTCTTGGAGTCGAACCGAGATAGCAGCGGAGGCGGCGGAAATCGTGAGGAATCATCGTTCGGCGGTGGAAGCACTAGCGGAAACCGTGGAAGCAGTAATAACTCACGCAACAATCAGGATCCTTTTTCCGATGAAGGAAAACCGATCGATATTTCGGATGATGATTTGCCATTTTAATAAGGAAGGACTGACTAAGCATGGCTTTTAAGCAAAGAGAAGGCGGAGACAACGACAAACGCCCAGCACGCCGTGGTGGCCGTAACAAACGTCGTAAAGTTTGTTTCTTCACTGTGAACAAGATTACTCACATTGACTATAAAGATACTGATTTGCTCAAGAAGTTCATCAGCGAACGCGGTAAAATCTTGCCACGTCGTGTGACTGGAACTAGTGCAAAATATCAGCGTGCCTTGACGATTGCGATCAAACGCTCCCGTCAAATCGCATTGCTTCCATACACAACGGAGTAGTCCGTTAAAGAAAGAGCAGTTTAGCCTTTGGCTAAGCTGCTTTTTTTGTATGTGAATTAAGAAATTCATGCGGATTATGTATATCGAACTGTCCCCTTGGTACGTACAAATATATACATATAATCGTTAGAAAAATGATGATTAGCTGAGTGAAGAATTGAAGAGATTGTCTCTTCACAGGAGACATCGTCTCTTGTATAGGTATACTTTTGATAGAGGTGGAACTTAATAACCGCAGTAATAGCAAATGATATTGATGAGTTTCTTCTATATATTATAACTAGTATGAATTATTCTAATCATGACTATTATGGGTACATATACTTTTCATATGGATTGTTAGTTTGTCCTGTCAGATAAGACAATACTTTAAATAGAAGTTAACATTAAAGAAGGGAATTTAGTAAATGAAATTTGTTTAAGAAAGCTTCATAATACTGAATATGTCTCTTCCTAGAAAACAAAATGTCGATCATGCATAATATTCCTCTTTTATCCAAATGCTAAGAAAAAGGAGGAATTTCATTATGTGTCGTCGATTTTCGATGTCCGCTGGGATAGATGAAGTAGGTCAACATTTCGGAATAAGCAGAGTGATGTATTACTACAAGAATCGATACAACATTAGTCCGATGCAAGGTGTACCCGTGATTGTTCAAGAAGCTGGAGAAAAAGTTCTTGATGAATATAGATGGGGGCTAGTTCCTTACTGGGGGAAGGATGCGGTGAACGCAAATTTACATACCGTAGATCAGAATCCAACCTACCGAAAAGCAGTGGATACTCGGCGATGTGTTATTCCCAGCAACGGCTTCTATTACTGGAGAACTGTAGGTAAGAAAAGTTATGCGGTAAGAGTAGTGATGCCGAATAGTGAGTTATTTGGCGTAGCAGGATTATATGAGACTTGGCAAGATGCAAAAGGTGAAAAGATGAGAACCTGCACGATGCTTATGACCGATGCCAATGTATTCATTCGGGAGTTCGAGGAACGTATGCCAGCCATTTTATCCGTGGATGATATGGAGAAATGGTTAAATCCGGAGCTAAAAGGTTTAAACAATCTCCACCCATTGTTGAAAACGTTTGAAGGAACGATGAGGATTTATCCAGTAACACCATTGGTAGCTAATGATCACCATGATGATAAGCAATGTATTGAAGAGATGGATCTTAAATTGGCTTGGGTTAAGAATTTGTAGTCCTAAAAATGCTCAAATATACGAGGATAATATGAATATGTTAAAACAACCTGGTCTTATCCCAGGTTGTTTTTTTGTTTAGTAGATAGAAATTCCTATATTAAATATTACATGAAACGTCTATCAATACAGTATATCAGGGATTAAAGTTAACATTGTTACCTTAAATATGACCCGAAAACAGCATTTTAGCACAGGAAAGCGATAATTGAGAGAAATATCATACTCTCATGTTAATTAATATGACATTATAAATATAATTTTATAGGATGATAATAAAAAATTATGAAGTATTTCAAAACTAAACAGTTTATTTTCCATATTTTCTGAAAAAGTGGCTTGTAAAACTTTCGATTTTAACTCGTATCCATAACCAAAAAGTACGATGCGAAAACATTTTTTTAAAAAAAAATACGAAAAAGTAATTGACGTCACCTATTTTTACACGTATCATAACATTAATTTTACAGACAAGAAGATATTGTTAAAGATTTTGGTACTAATTGACCATTGGTATATTTTTTGGAAGATATTTTAGGCGCATACAACATGCTACTGACATCCTAGATTACCTACTGTAATTATTTAAGGGTAATTACCATATTATCCTAATAATTTATAAGCAACATCATTTTAAAAGGAGGATTAGCATGAAGAAGAGAATGTCGCTTTTGCTGGTAGTCATGTTATTTGCCATCTCTGTGTTGGCAGCATGTGGCGGTGGCAAAGCAGATGAGCCGAAACAAGGGGAAGAAGCAGGTCAACAAACACCTAGCACAGATGAGGGCAAAGACAAAGAAGAAACCCCTCCAGCAGAAGGTGAAGATGAGAGCCAAGGTTATTTCGAAGCTGAGGATCCATCTGCAAATCCACAAAATGCACTTGATCGTAAAGATACATTGATTATCGGTGTGACTTCACCAAAAGGTGTTTTCAACCCATTCTTTTGGCAAACAGCATATGACAAGTATGTTGTACAGCTAGTGTTCGACACATTCCTGGAAGTAACAGGTGACGGAACATATACGGAAAGATTGGCTGAAAGTGTTGATGTTTCCGAGGATGGCTTGAAGTACACGTTCAAGCTGAAGCCAGGTGTAACTTATTCTGATGGTTCGCCGGTAACCGTTAAAGATTATGTATTCGCTATGAAAGTTTTGCATGATCCAACATATGATGGTGAATCCGATCTTCTCTCTCTGAATATCGTTGGTGGTAAAGAGTACCACGACGGTAAAGCTGATGAAATCTCCGGTATCAAAGTTATTGATGACCAAACTGTAGAAATTACAGTAACTGAGGCAACTGCTCTTACGCGTGACGTGTTGGGTGATGTTGCTTTCATTCCAGAACATTACTATGGTAAAGGCTTCAAAAAAGGTAACATGGACTCTTTGAAAAGTCTAAATGATAAGCCACTGGGTAGTGGACCGTACGTTATGAAAAAGTTCACACCAGGACAAGAAGTTGTATTTGAAGCTAATGAGAATTACTTCCGTGGAGCTCCAAAAGTCAAGAATGTTATTTACAAGACAACAGCAGAAGAAACAAAATTGTCGATGCTAGAGTCTGGCGAGATTGATATGGATATGCTTACGGTAAATGAAGATAACGTGGAAGAAGCTAAACTCTTGGGCTTCCTTGACCTTAACATCTTCCCAACAAACGGTTATGGTTATATTGCGTTCAACCACAATCTAGAGAAATTTAAGGATCAAAAAGTACGTCAAGCTCTAATGTACGGTTTGAACCGTTCCGAGATTGTTGAAATTATTTATGGTAAATATGCAAACCCACTGAATATTCCTGAATCCAGCGTTTCTTGGGCATATACAGATGAGAACATTGAAGCATATGATTTCAATCCAGAGACAGCGAAGAAGCTTCTTGATGAGGCAGGCTGGGTTGTTGGTGCAAATGGAACACGTGAGAAGAATGGCGAGAAGTTGTCAATTGATTTCTCTGCAACAGCTGACAATCCAGTTGTAGACGCACTTCTTCCAGTTATGTCCGCTAACTACAAAGACTTAGGTATCGAAGTTAAAGCAGAAACACTAGACTTCAACGCAATTATGGATAAAAAAGACAGAGGCGAGTATGAAATGTTCTTCGCAGCTTGGGGCTTAACTCCAGACCCAGATAACACCGTATATATTACTAATGGTGCGCAGAACGATACAGGTTACTCCAACAAAACAGTTGATGAGCTTATGAAAAAAGGTAAGACCACTTTAGATATTGAAGCTCGTAAAGATATTTACAAGCAAATGTACCAAGAAATGAACAAAGATATTCCTAATATGTTCCTTTATCAAAGACGTGATGGTTGGGCGATCAACAGCCGTGTAGATGGCTTTGATATCACACCTTACAAGGATTTCACGTATAGCCTTTATCAAGTAGAACTTCAACAATAGCATCAGGAAAGATATGCTCAGTCCATTCGGGCTGAGCATATCCACTTATATGCCGGGAGGAATATTATGAAGCAGTACATTATCAGAAGGCTGCTGCAGATGATCCCGACCCTGATCGGGATATCGATACTTGTCTTTGCTATATCCTCACTAGTGCCAGGTGATTATATCACTGCAAAGAACAGTCCGAGTATGACGGCCGAGAAAAAAGCCGAGCTTCGGGCTATTTATGGTTTAGACAAGCAGCCTGTAGAGCGCTACTTCACGTGGGCTGGAAACATGGTAACAGGAAATATGGGGGACTCACTTCAGCATAAACAACCCGTTACTAAGGTAATTGGGAATTATGTATGGAACTCCTTTATCATCGCTTTTTGTAGTTTAGTTCTCAGTTGGATTATTGCTATATTCGCCGGGGTGTTCTCGGCCAAGTTTCAATACTCATTGTTTGATAAACTGGTAACCTTGGTTGTCTTTCTCTGTATGTCGCTGCCCTCCTTCTTTTTGGGCCTCTTACTTATTAAGATATTCGCAATGGAGCTTGGATGGCTCCCTGTCGGTGGTATGACTACAGCTGGGTCGAATGCAACGGGCTTTAGTTACATTTGGGATGTAGCTGAACACGCTCTCATGCCGATTACCGTTCTTACCATGCTCAGTACAGGAAGCTTAACACGCTATTTCCGTACCAGCATGCTGGAGGTAATTCGTCAGGATTACATTAGAACAGCACGGGCTAAAGGGTTGAAGGAGCGGAAAGTTATCTTCAAACATGCGCTCCGTAATGCAATGTTACCTGCGATTACACTAATGGGATTTGAATTGCCGGCTTTGTTTGGTGGTGCCATCATACTGGAAAAAGTATTTGTATGGCCCGGTATTGGACAGGTTTACTTAGAATCAATTAGCGTGCGTGACTACCCGTTCTTGCTCGGTTTTACTATTTTCCTAGCTGTTTTAACATTGATCGGAAACCTGATTTCCGACGTTCTGTATGGAGCCGCTGACCCAAGAATCCGATTAAAGTAGGAGGAGATTACATTGTCCCTGGAGGCTGCACCTCTTGATAAGAAAACATTAGTCCCAGCTAAGCAGCCGGACTCTCCGTGGAGAATCGCGGTTCGACGATTCACCCGTAACCGACTGGCTGTTATAGGACTTTTTATATTGATCTTAATGACTTTATTCGTCAGTGTAGGGCCATTGTTTTCACCCTACGATCTCTATGAATATGACGTTAAACTCAAAAATCAACCACCAAGTGCAGAGCACTGGCTTGGAACGGATAAGCTCGGTCGAGACGTTCTGCTCCGTCTTATGCTAGCTGGACGGATCTCGCTTACAGTGGGGTTGGTAGCAACCGGTATTTCTATCGCCATCGGTGCTACGTTGGGAGCCTTGGCAGGTTTCTATCGTAAATTTGCAGATACCCTTATTATGCGTGTTGCTGATATTTTTATGGCACTTCCGACTTTGCCTATCTTGATTATACTGGGTGCAATTTTATCCGACTTGAAGGTCGATCCTGAAAGACGTATATACTTCTTAATGCTAATTCTCGGTATTCTAGGCTGGACAACCATTGCTCGATTGGTTCGTGGTCAAATTTTGACGCTGCGTGAACAGGAATTTATGCAGGCTACAGAAGCGCTCGGCCTACGGGATCGCCGCAAGATATTCCGTCACTTGATGCCAAACACGATTCCGATCATTATCGTAACTGCAACGTTAGGTGTAGCATCGACGATTATCACTGAATCGGCACTAAGCTATCTAGGTATTGGCGTAGTACCACCTACTCCATCATGGGGTAACATGATCTCGGCTGCGAACAATCTGATTGACTTCCGGAAGAGACCATGGCTGTGGGTTCCACCAGGTATGTGTATTCTAATAACCGTTGTGGCGATCAATCTGATCGGTGACGGACTTCGCGACGCACTTGACCCTAAAATGAAGAAGTAGGAGATGCGACAATGGCAAAAGATTTAGTAGAATTCCGCAATTTAAAAACGCATTTTCATACCTCCGCAGGTACAGTGAAAGCCGTTGACGATGTCAGCTTCAAAATTCGCGAAGGCGAGACGCTGTGTGTAGTTGGTGAGTCCGGCTGCGGAAAAAGTGTGACGGCAATGTCACTCATGCGTTTGCTCGAAGTACCTCCTGTTGGAGGAGAAATTATTTTTGAAGGTAAAGATATTCTCAAAATGAACAAGCGGGATATGAGTATGATAAGAGGTAACGAGATCGCAATGATCTTCCAAGAGCCTATGTCTTCTCTTAATCCAGTCCTGAAAATCGGGGAGCAGATCACAGAACCGATCCTTCTGCATCAGCTGGTAACCCGTAAGGAAGCTAAGGAGCGCGCAATTGAGCTGATCAACTTGGTCGGTATTCCACGTGCTGAAAAGATCTATGAATCCTATCCCCATGAGCTGAGCGGTGGGATGCGTCAACGGATCATGATCGCGATTGCACTTAGCTGTAATCCGAAGTTGATCGTAGCCGATGAGCCTACAACGGCACTTGATGTTACGATTCAGGCACAAATTCTCGATTTGATGCGTGATATTAAGGATAAATTCAATACATCGATTATGCTGATTACGCATGACCTCGGTGTCGTGGCGGAAATGGCCGATTATGTAGTTGTCATGTATGCCGGTAAAGTGATTGAAGAGGCTCCTGTTAAAGAGCTGTTCCAAAATCCGAAGCATCCTTACACCAAAGGACTGTTGAAAGCTAAGCCAGTCATTAACCAGAAGCAGGACCGTTTGTATTCCATACCGGGGCAAGTACCTAATCCGATTGAACTCGGTAGTAACTGCCATTTCCACGACAGATGTGAGTTTTGCATGAATATATGTGTTGAGAAAGAACCTCCGCTTGGCGTAGACCCTGACGGTCATAAGGTTGCATGCTGGCTGTATGAAGAGGAGGGGAAACAGCAATGAGTGAAGCATTAATTGAAGTTACTGATCTGAAGAAATATTTCCCCATTACTGGTGGTGTATTTCAGAGAACTGTCGGAAACGTAAAGGCTGTTGACGGCGTAAGCTTCTCGATTCATCGCGGTGAATCCTTTGGCCTTGTTGGCGAATCGGGTTGTGGTAAAAGTACAATAGGTCGCACGATTCTTCGTCTGCTTGAGAAGACTGATGGTAAAGTCGTGTTTAAGGGACAAGATATTCATCAACTGTCCAAGGAACAAATGCGCGGAATGCGTCCTAAAATGCAAATCGTATTTCAGGATCCATTCAGTTCACTCAACCCTAGAATTAAGGTGGGTGAAGCGATCGGAGAAGCACTTCTTGACCACGGTCTTGTAAGTCGTAAAGAGCTTAAAGAGCGCGTTATCGAAACGTTGAAAATCTGCGGATTATCAGATTACCATTATGATCGATTCCCGCATGAGTTCTCAGGAGGACAGCGTCAACGTATCGGTATTGCTCGTGCCTTGATTATGAACCCAGAGTTCATCGTTGCGGATGAGCCCGTTTCAGCTCTTGACGTATCTATCCAAGCACAGATTATCAATCTGCTGAGTGATCTGCAAAAAGAGAAGCAATTGACATACCTGTTCATTTCACACGATCTTAGTGTTGTCGAGCATCTTTGTGACCGGATCGGTGTTATGTACTTGGGTTCTATGGTAGAGATGGCACCTAAAGAGGAGTTGTTCCGCAATCCGCTTCATCCTTATACTAAAGCGCTTCTCTCAGCCGTACCTGTACCGGATCCAACGTATAAGCGTGATCGGATCGTGCTGAAGGGTGATATTCCAAGCCCAGCGAATCCACCATCAGGCTGCAAATTCCATACTCGTTGCCCTCTAGCATCTGATTTGTGCAAACAGCAGGTGCCTGAATATCGGAATATGGGTGACAATCACTTTGTGGCTTGTCATTTTGCCTAATTCTATAAGTTTAAATAATAGTTTAATGTAAACAGCGCCAGAGCATATTCTGTGCGCTGTTTTTTATTATCAAAAATAAAATAATTATTTATAAAAAATTGCAGACCAAAATGCCCTCTAATACGTCTAATACTATGGAGGGCTTACATATGAAAAAATGGTGGTTATGGTTTCTCATAGGTGTGCTTATTATG
This sequence comes from Paenibacillus sp. FW507-14B1B, assembly GCF_058781425.1. NCBI lineage: Bacteria > Bacillati > Bacillota > Bacilli > Caryophanales > Paenibacillaceae > Paenibacillus > Paenibacillus sp. FW507-14B1B. Next base: position 37,978 of record NZ_JBYSWS010000004.1, read on the forward strand.
ATTCCTGTCATTTTGGTCACTACGATGAATACAGAGCGAATTGGTATTAAACCTGAAGTGGAAGCAAGAGCAGTTGTACTGATGGACTTGAATTCAGGACGAATATTGTATAGCGAGAACGGCGATGTGCCGTTGCCCCCGGCAAGCATGTCGAAGTTGATGACAGAGCTGATCATTCTCGAAGAGATTAAAAGCGGGACCCACAGCTGGGATGAATCCGTGAAGATTAGTAAATATGCTAGTAGCATAGGCGGTGTTCGGTTGTCTTTAAATGAAGGAGATATCCTTACAGTAAAAGAGCTGTTTCAAAGCATGGCCGTTTATTCGGCTAATGATGCAGCGGTAGCACTCGCAGAGCATTTTGCAGGCACGGAGGAGAACTTTGTGAAGCGGATGAACCAGAAGGCGAGGGATCTTCAGCTTTCTGACGATTCCTATTTCGTGAATGCTTCTGGCCTTGAGATTGCCTCTAATGAGAGAGAAGTACCTTTTAATCTGGAAGAAGAGACAAGAATGACCGCGCTAGATACAGCAAAACTTGCAGCTCATCTGATCAATAATCATCCAGAAATATTAAATACATCAAGTAAAACGCAGATGAAGTTAAAAGGGCGGGACTTATATTTAAGTAACACAAATTGGATGCTTCCTTCGCTATCGGGTCCCTATTCATATGAAGGAACAGATGGTCTGAAGACAGGATACACGGAAAATGCAGGATACTGCTTTACCGGAACAGCTGAGAAAGGCGGAAGCCGGCTTATTGCTGTTGTCATGGGAACGAAGAGCAGGGAAGCCCGGTTTGAGGAGACTCGTAAGCTGTTTGACTATGGATTCTCAAGAACATTAACGATTAAAGAGCGGCTGAATGAATGGTTCCATGCATAGGGACCAGCAGCTGCTTTTTTTGTATAATGGAATAGATCAACTTATTTATTTAGCACTTCTCCAAATCTGGTAGTTTTATAGAACGACGGAGTAGCTCTTCACAGAGAGCATTCGTCTGGTTTACAATAGACCATGTGCTGCTTCTCCCCCTGTGTAAGAAAACAGGACCACGGTGATGCGTCATTCATACGTATAGCCGTTTAATAAGGAAAGGAGGCGAGCAAGAAGGCAGCAGAAACTTCCGTTATTCCATGATTTATCCTATATAAATAAGTTATTAATTTTATAAAAAAGAAGGAATCTAACTCATGAAGAGGAAAACATTATATATTGCACTTGCTGCTCTCGTGCTGATCGGTAGCTTAGGTTATCTGTTCCGTGCACAGCTTGCAGTCGTTGCATTTGATTTATTCATGTCTGATAAGGTTGAAAGTTCACTGGAGAAGAGCTATAAGCCGCTCAAGGGCGACAAAACGCCTGAGCCTGTGGTTCTGCAAAGTGAGCCGTTTAGTGTGATGCTGCTAGGAAGCGACCAACGTGAAGATGAGCCAGCTCGTTCGGATACGATGATCTTGGCTGTTGTCCGTCCTAAGGAATCTAATGTACTACTCGTTTCTGTTCCACGTGACACTTACGTGGATATTGTTGGCAAAGGAAAGAAGGATAAGATTACACATGCCTTTGCTTTTGGTGGACATGAGATGGCCAAAGATACAATGGAAGCATTTCTAGATGAAAAGATCGATTACTATGCTTCTGTTAATTTTCAAGGCTTGAAGGATGTTGTTGACGCTATGGGTGGCGTTGAGCTGCCAATCGGTAAGGATATTGTAAACAAGGGTAAAGACCATGAGAAATTCACGGTAAAAGCGAACAAACCGATCTACTCCGGTGAGGAAGCACTTAACTATGTACGTTATCGTGAGGATAGCGACTTTAACCGCACGAAGCGTCAACAGGTATTCCTGGATGCAGCTGCAAAACGCTTGATGCAAGTTGATCAGATCAGCAAGGTGCCAGAGCTGATTGATATTATGGGCGATAACTTCCAAACCAATATGCAGCCTAAATTCATTATTGATCTGGCGAAGCAGTTGTTAACTGGTGGTAAGCCAGAAATGACTAGCTTTACGATTATGGGTGAAGGTATGAGATTGAATGGTATTTACTACAATGAAGCAGATAAAGAGGATGTTAAGTTAGCACAGCAGATGATTGATAACTGGATGGACCCGACTACTCCTGAAGATCAGCTAATGAAGCCGGAGAAGTCAGAGCAACAGTAATCTCTGTACAACACCGAATATACCTATAGACTCCGGACTACCGGATCGGACAACAGTATCAAATCTTATTTCAATCAGCAGTCCGGATTGCCTGGCTGCTGATTTTGTGTCTTTTACGAAACAGTTGCTGATTGTGAACGTATGTATTATTAAAGCGCTTCCACAAAAGGTTCATGAAGTACATGTATACCTGCATAGCTTTCTAAAGACACTACTTATTCACAACTGACGGGGTCACGTTTAACGCTCATAAGGAGGATTCATAATTATGAATATCGCGTTTTTTTTGCTGCCGAAACAGGAAGTCATCTGTTTAACGATGGATTCCACGCTGCGGCAGACGCTGGAGCGGATGGAGTACCATCGTTATACAGCCGTGCCTGTCTTGGATAAGAATGGACAGTATGCCGGCACGGTAACAGAGGGCGACTTACTGTGGCACATGAAAAACTCGGATGGAAAGATTACATTTGAGAATGCTTCAAAATTTTTGCTCAAAGATGTTCCGCTGCGAATGGATATTAAACCGGTATCCATTGAAGCGAACATGGAGGACTTAATCAATCTGGCTAAGGTACAGAACTTTGTGCCCGTTGTGGATGACATGAACCGATTCATCGGGATCGTTAGACGTAGCCAAATTATCGAATATTGTGAGAAATTCGTATCTAGAGAGGAAACAATGGGCTCACGCGGGGCATCCTAAAAATACCCGAGTGTTAGCCGGCACCTCAAGCACAGGCCTGCCATCGCTTTAACTTGCGAAGCAGGCTTGTTCTGCAGAGGGGACTGGGACGAACTCCGCTGGGCCCCTTTTGTGTGGGTAACAGGCATTTATGCTATAATGGAGAATAAAGCTTTTTCAGGGAGAGATGGGACTTGTCAAACATGCCGAAGGATTTGGATGTGGCTAAACGGGCCAAGGTAATTGAGTGGCTGAAGACCGAAGTAGTCGATAACGTATCCCGATTATTCAAAGCGCTGTGGGAGGGAAGTACAGCAAAGGTAGGCGACAGTCTGGCCAGCTTGATGATGAGTTCCTACATACTAGGCCGTAGACTTGGCATGTCATATCGGGATTTAGATGATCTCTTGATTGAAAAGTTGAAGAAGCATAAGCAAGAAGGACATCAGTTGGAAGAATGGTATCAAGATATTTCCGCGCTAGAAGAACATTTGCGTAAGAGGTGAACATATTTGAAACAGCGTTGGACTACAGTGGTTTGGAGCGTTATATATTTAATACTCCTACTTTCTTTATTATCAGGATTTTCAATTGTAACGGCATTTCTGTTGATTCTGCCAGTTGCAATTCTTTTCACAGCACTTAATGTAAAATCGTTTATTTTTCACATTCTCCCCGTCTGGTTGGTGGTAGGATTCATTCATCCGATATACGTTATGCTGGCCGCGTATTTCTTAATTCCGGGTCTCGTAATGGGTTACATGTACCGAAAGCGTGCCCCAGCTATGCGAGTTCTGAAATACGGTATGTCGGCATTTCTGTTAGAAATGCTTCTGCTGCTTACGGTCGGAACCGCATTCTTTCAGCTTAACCTGTCAGAATACGTGGATGAAATCGTTAAGATGACGACAGCTCCATTGCAAGAGATGGGCGTAAACAGTGGGGGCGCAGGTCAAATCTGGACACCAGAAAATCTCGAAATGTTAAGTCAAAGAACGATGCAGATGGTGCCTTTTGCAATGATTATCAGCTCGTTCTTAATGACGGTTGTAACTCATGCATTGGCTCGTCCGATTCTGAACAGTATGGGTTACTCCGTGCCAGCTCTTAAGAAGGCTCGTGAATGGAGATTTCCTCGTTCTCTGATTTGGTATTACCTGCTGATCTGGATTATGAGTGCAGCTATTAAGGATTCAAGCAATACCTTCATCGAAATGATTGTATTGAATGCCATGCCTTTGCTGCAGTTTTGCTTTATGATTCAGGCACTCGGATTCTTCTTCTATCTTACACATCAGAAGAAGTGGCATCCGATTATTCCGTTTCTTGCGGCTATTCCGATTGTACTCTTCCAACCCATGATTATACTCGGTATCTTGGATCTCGCGTTCCCATTGCGACAGTCCATAAGTAATAAAAAAAGATAGGGTGATCAGTCATGCCTAAATTTCTTCAGAAACGCTGGCACGGCTATCATACCGTCTGGGCGTTTGCACTTGTGCTTTTGCTTGTTATTTGCTTGTCTATATACAATACCTGGCTCGGTATTATTGGGCTATTACTAGCTGTTCTGAGTGGCTATGCCATGCTGAAGGCAGAAATGAAATTCCGCAGTGATCTGCTGGAATATATCGGTGGATTATCTTTTCGAATTCGCAGGGTTGAGGAAGAAGCAGTTAGTGTACTGCCGTTCGGCATTGTTCTCTATAGCGAGGATAAGACCGTTGAGTGGCATAACCAGTTCATGGTGGATATGTTCCCCAGTCAGACACTGGTCGGTATGCCGCTGAACGAGCTGTTTCCTAAGCTGACGGATGCTATGCGAGAGAAGAAGGAGTCCAAGGAGGGGTTCGAGGCCGAAATGCGGCTAGAGCTTCACCACGATAATAAATATTATGGAGCCACCGTTATTCCGGAGGAAAGACTCATATATCTGGATGAAATCACCGAGCTTGTTGTCCTTCGTCAACGCTATGAGGATGAGCGGCTCGCTATTGGGATACTGATGCTTGATAACGTCGATGAGGCAGCTCAAGGTATGGATGATCAGCAGCGGACAGCATTGCTCGCTAAGGTAAGCAGTGAAGTCACGGACTGGGCTCGTGAGTTCAATATTTATCTGCGTCGACTTTCTTCGGAGCGCTTTTTAATGATGCTGAACAAGAAGGCTCTGGATGCGCTGGAGAATAGTCGATTTGTTATCCTAGATGAGGTCAGAGAAATGACGGCTGACCTGAAGGTGCCGCTCACACTTAGTGTTGGGCTGGCTTTTGGCTCAGAAGATGTAACAGAGCTTGGTCAACTTGCTCAATCAAGTCTTGATATGGCACTTGGACGTGGAGGCGATCAGGCAGCTGTTAAAGCAGGACAACGACTATCCTTTTATGGTGGGAAATCAAACGCGGTTGAGAAGCGGACTCGGGTCCGTGCACGCGTCATTTCACATGCCCTGCGCGATCTTATGCAGGAAAGTGATCGTGTTATTATTATGGGTCACAAACTGCCTGATATGGACGTCATCGGTGCTTCAATCGGTGTACTGAAAGCAGCACAACTGTATAAGGTCGAGGCTCATATTGTACTCGAAGGCATGAATCCATCTGTGAAACGAATTATGGATGAGGTCCGCAAAGATGAAAATCTTATGAGCCGATTTATTTCGCCTGAACAGGGTATGCAAATGCTAACGCCTCATACGCTGCTTGTGATTGTTGATACGCATAAAGCATCCATGACCATGGAGCCTCGTCTTGTGAAGCAGGCAAGTCGGGTCGTTGTCATCGATCATCACCGCCGGGGTGAGGAATTTATCAATGATGCGGTGCTTGTGTATCTCGAGCCATATGCATCATCGGCCTGTGAGCTCGTAACAGAGGTCCTCCAGTACATTCATGACCGGGTATCCCTATCTCCACTGGAGGCCACGTCGCTTCTAGCAGGAATTACGGTAGATACGAAGCATTATGCACTGCATACCGGATCACGTACCTTCGAGGCCGCTGGGTTCCTCAGACGGCATGGTGCAGATACAATGATGATTCAACGGGTGTTAAAAGAAGATTTGTCAGAATTTATAGCTAAGGCTGAGATCGTAAAACATGCTAGAATGGTATATGGGCATATCGCACTTGCTGTAACACATAAAGGGGAGAAGATTCCCCAACTACTTATTGCACAGGCGGCGGATATGCTGCTGAATATGACGGATGTTCAGGCTTCCTTTGTTATTGGTGAACGGTCTGATGGACTTATAGGAATCAGTGCGCGCTCCATGGGCCGTATGAACGTCCAGGTCGTCATGGAACGTCTTGGCGGCGGTGGTCATTTAACAAATGCCGCAGTACAGTTAAGCATGACGATGGAAGAAGCGGAAGCCGCGCTGCTGGAAGTACTGGCAGACATTGAATCGAAAGAGGGGTTATTTGAATGAAAGTTATTTTTATAAAAGATATGAAGGGCCAAGGCAAGAAGGGTCAGGTTAAAGAGGTATCGGAAGGCTATGCACAAAATTTCTTGTTTCCACGTGGTGTAGCTCGACCTGCTACAGAGGGCAACATGAAAACATTGGAGCAGCAAAATGCATCTGAACAAAAGCGTAAGCAGCAAGAGAAGGATGAGGCTATTGCTCTTGGTAAGCAGCTTGAAGAGATGACAGTATCCGTGAAAGCTAAATCCGGTGAAGGCGGTCGTCTATTCGGAGCTATTACAAGTAAGCAAATTGCAGAAACCCTTGCAGCACAAAATATTAAAATTGATAAACGTAAAATTGAATTGAGTGAACCGATTCGCCATCTGGGTGTAACACAGGTACCTGTGAAACTTCACCCTGAGGTTAAAGCGACACTCAAGGTTCAAATAACGGAGGAATAGAATGGGCGGAGAACTCTATTTCGATCGGATACCTCCCCAGAATCTCGAAGCGGAGCAGGCAGTACTAGGTGCTGTATTGTTACAAGGCGAGGCGCTGATCACAGCGATGGAGCGGGTACAGAGCGAGGATTTCTACGATAAGACGCATCAGATGATCTACGAGGTAATGGTGCAGCTTGGAGAAGAGAACCAGCCGATCGATCTGGTGACCCTCACCTCCCGGCTTCAAGATAAAGGACAGCTTGAGGAAATTGGAGGGGTAAGTTACTTAGCTAAACTTGCCCACGGTGTACCTACAGCTGCGAACGTAGAGTATTATGCACAGATCATCGAAGAGAAATCGATGCTCCGTCGTCTAATCCGCACAGCAACTCAAATCGTAAGTGAAGGTTATACCGGAGGCGAGGATGTATCCGGTATGCTGAGCGAAGCAGAACGACGCATCCTGGAAATCTCCAACCGCCGTACAGGTAGTGGATTTATCGCGATCCGGGATGTATTGATGGAAGTATTCGAAAAGGTGGAGGGGCTATACCAAAACCGAGGCAATACAACAGGTATTCCATCAGGATTCGTCGATCTGGATAAGATGACAAGTGGATTTCAGCGCAACGATCTTATCATTGTTGCGGCTCGTCCATCTGTAGGTAAAACGGCGTTCGCACTGAATATCGCCCAGAACGTGGCTATCCGTGCTAAAGAGACTGTGGCGATATTTAGTCTGGAGATGTCCGCTCCTCAGCTCGTTCAGCGTATGATCTGTGCTGAGGCGAATCTCGATGCTAACGTGATGCGTAATGGTGATTTCAAAGGGGACGAGGATTGGTCGAAGCTGACGATGGGTATTGCGGCTCTATCTGAGGCTGAGATCTATATTGATGATACACCGGGTGTTACGGTTGCTGATATTCGTGCGAAATGCCGTCGTCTGAAGAAAGAGAAGGGTCTCGGTATGATTCTTATCGATTACCTCCAGCTCATTCACGGACGCGGTAAGCCTGGCGAGAACCGACAACAGGAAGTATCAGAAATTTCCCGTACACTTAAGCAAATTGCGCGTGAGCTGGAAGTTCCGGTTATTGCCTTGTCCCAGCTCAGCCGGGGTGTTGAACAGCGTCAAGATAAGCGTCCGATGATGAGTGACTTGCGGGAATCCGGTTCGATCGAGCAGGATGCCGACATTGTCGCGTTTCTATACCGGGATGATTATTATAATCAGGAAACGGAAAAGAAAAACATCATCGAGATCATTATTGCTAAACAGCGTAACGGACCTGTAGGAACGGTAGAGCTGGTGTTCTTGAAGAACTTCAATAAATTCGTCAATTATGAACGAACGCATGCCGATGCTTTTGCGGGTTAGCGGCGCCTATTTTCCTAATTTCATATGTCTACGACTTAAGCTTGAGAGATTCTAGTTGTAAGTTGTCCCAATTCCGAACAATCGTACATGTCTATGTATGATTGTTCGTTTTTTTATTTGACTTTAAAAAAAGGGGCTGGTACACTATTATTGCTGCTCAAAGGGCAGACTGATGTGTAAATAGTTTCGTGTGATTTGAAGTTAAATATGAAATCTATATAAGGTGATTTAGTCACCGAGCGGAGGAATGAATATGTCAACGGTAGTCGTTGTGGGAACACAATGGGGAGACGAAGGAAAAGGGAAGATCACGGACTATCTAGCGGAGAGCGCTGACGTGGTAGCCCGCTACCAGGGCGGTAATAATGCCGGCCATACTATTCTGATTGACGGTAAAAAGTTCAAGCTTAGCTTGATTCCATCCGGCGTATTTTATAAAGAAAAAACTTGTGTGATCGGCAATGGTATGGTTATTAATCCAGCCGCACTTCTTGAAGAAATTAAATACATTCATGATAATGGTTTCGACACGGATAATCTGGTGATTAGTGACCGCGCGCATGTCATCCTACCTTATCACATGGTACTCGATGCGCTTGAGGAAGATCGTAGAGGCCCTAACAAGATTGGTACTACACGTAAGGGTATTGGCCCAGCTTACATGGATAAGGCCGCACGTAACGGTATTCGAATCGCTGATTTAATGGATGCTGAGGAGTTCGAGCTGAAGCTGCGTCATATCATGAAAGAGAAGAATGACGTAATTAAGCAGATGTACGGTGGAGAAGAGCTTGATGTTGAAGAAACATTGAAGCAGTACCTAGCTTACGCGGAAGAGCTTCGCCGTTATGTATGCGATACTTCGGTTGTACTTAACGATGCAATTGATGCAGACGAGAAGGTACTGTTCGAAGGTGCTCAAGGTGTCATGCTAGACATTGACCAAGGAACATATCCATTCGTTACGTCCTCCAATCCGTCAGCTGGTGGTGTATGTATCGGTTCCGGTGTGGGTCCATCGAAGATTCAGCAGGTAATCGGTGTAGCCAAGTCTTACACTACACGTGTTGGAGATGGTCCATTCCCAACAGAACTGGATAATGAGATCGGTGATTATATTCGTGAAAAAGGTCATGAGTATGGAACTGTAACGGGCCGTGCTCGTCGCGTAGGTTGGTTCGACAGCGTAGTTGTACGTCATGCACGCCGTGTTAGTGGAATTACAGGCCTGTCACTGAACTCCTTGGACGTACTGAGTGGTCTAGAGACCGTGAAGATTTGTACAGCCTACAAGTATCGTGGTGAGGAAATTACGCATTATCCAGCTAGCTTGAAAATGCTCGCAGAGTGTGAAGCTGTTTATGAAGAGCTTCCAGGTTGGAGTGAGGATATTACTGGGGCGAAGACACTTGAAGACCTTCCGGAAAATACGCGCCGTTATGTGGAGCGTGTTGCAGAATTAACAGGTATTCCGATTGCAATCTTCTCGGTTGGACGTAACCGTGAACAGACGAATCAAGTACTTCCTATATATTAATCAATAAGACTTTAAAAAATATATGATTACAAGAAGGAAGGAAGCCCGCCAATGATCGGCGGGCTTCTTTTCTTTGTCAACAGATGACTAAAACTAGATGAATAGAGGAAATTACCCTTTATATGGTAGTATATATCCCTATGCTGCTTATCAATTAAGTCTATAATCAATACATTGAAGCCTTGAGAGACTATGCAAGCGGTAAGGTAGAGTGTTTACGATGGATTTGGGGATCCTGCGGAGGCCGCTTGCTGTTCTATGTAGGGCTTAATATATAGTGAAACATGAAACAGGGAGGACCTCTTCAGATTAAGAGGTCCTCCCTGTTTATATTATTGTTTTATAGGTTGTTCAGAGAGCTTCCCGTCCTCGATATACACCACACGGTCGCATAAATCGAGCATCCGTTTATCGTGAGTAACCATAACTGCTGCTTTCTGGCGCAGCTTCACTTCGTCTGCAAGCATCTGTACAACGGAGCGTCCGCGTTCAGAGTCTAGGCTTGCTGTTGGCTCGTCCGCTAGAATAAGCTCGGGATCGTTCATCCATGCGCGTGCAATGGCTACACGCTGACGCTCACCACCGGAGAGACTTTCTGGATAGGAATCGGAACGATGAGCTAGTCCAAGTCTTTTTAACAGATCATCTGCACGTTCTTCACTCTCACGATTAGGCTTACCTGCCAGCTTCGAGATAAGCAGTAGCTGATCACGAACCGTTAGGTATGGAATTAAGTTAGATGATTGAAAAATAAATCCGATATTATCAAGTCGAATCTTGTTCATCTGTTTCGATGATTGCTTCCCAACCTCTTTATCCCCGATAATAATTCTACCTTTGCTTGGAGATAACAGGGCACCTGCGATGGAAAGAAAGGTACTCTTACCTGAACCTGAAGGTCCAACAACGGCAACGAACTCGCCTGCTTTGACTTGTAAAGATACATCATTAAGAACTTTTACAGAGGTATCTCCATCTCCAAACTCCTTGGTTACATGTTCAAGAACTAATTTATTACTCATTATGCAGCCCTCCCAATAGCTTCGATTGCATCAATTTTGATCACCCGGTAAAGCGAAATTAGTGATCCGATCAGTGAAACGAATAGGAACAATCCAGATGTGAGCAGCACCATAGATGGTGTGAGTACAAATGGAAGTCCGTTGCCGATCAGAGCGGCTACACCATAAGTAAGGGCAATACTGATGACCAGACTGATAACCGATAGAAGCAGGACCTGCATGATGAGGTTCTTGGCTAAGTAACCTGATTGTGCACCGATGGCTTTTAGGACACCGAATTGGTTCATTTTTTGAATGGTAATAACATAGAAGAATACAGCCAGAACAAAAGCGGCAATGATATACAAGAACGCAATCATCATCATGAGGGAGCCTTGCTCCTCTTTAAATCCTGGAATTCCTTGAAGTGCATCGTCTTTCGTAATAACATCGACGCTTGAAACCTGCTGAGCTAATTGATCAGCTTGATCACTGTTCGCAGTTAGAGCAATCGCATTAAAGAATAGTCCGCGGCCGGAGTCTGTATTATGAATCGATTCCCAGCCTTTGTAGTTCATATGAAGAACAGGAGCATGGCTGAAGGATTGGCCTTCTGTAAAACCTACGATCGTGAACGTTTTGCCAGAGGCTTGATCGACTACCTGATCACCCAGTTTGAAGTCTTCTTCCTTCAGAGAGCGATCAGCAAGAATCTCGTCGGCTTTCTCTTTGTTAATCATCGAACCTTCTACCACTTTGGGAGCAAGTTTCTGGTCCGTATCGATAGCGAAGAATGCAGCGTCTACTTTAGCAGTAGAGTTATTGCGAGTGACTGTGGTCATCTGAACACCAAGAGGAGTGATAGCTTCTTCACCAGCTACATCCTGAATTTCTTTGAAATCTTTCTCCGTCAGTACGGAACGATTGAGCCGATTATCCGCTTCTTTTTGAAGAACAAGATAGTCAGCTTTCATATTTTGGATTGAGGAGGCATTGTCTGATGCAAGGCCCTGAGCAAGACCGGTTACGAATAGTACAAGCCAGGCGATCAGAACCATAATAAATCCAATTAATAAATAACGTAGCTTTGAATGCTTAAGCTCACGCAAGGCTAGAAACATGGTTGCTTCATCTCCATTTCTGTAGATACTGCCAAATGTTTTGGCTATGACTACAGTATAGGAAGACTATATGAACGGAGCATGAACTGAGTCTGAGGACGTGATTAAACGACCGGAAGTAAGACGCGGAATGTCGTACCTTTGCCGAGTTCACTCTCCACTTCGATATGCCCTTGATGGAGATCAACGATCTTTTTGGTGATGGATAGGCCAAGGCCAGTGCTCGTTTCTTTACGATTTCGAGCAGCATCGGCTTTATAGAATCGATTAAAAATATGTGGCAGGTCGGATTGTGCGATCCCAATGCCTGTATCGGATATCTCGACACCACAATGGTCGTCCTGCCGAAAGATACGTATGGATATCGTTCCACCGACATCTGTAAATTTCACGCAGTTTGTAATCAGATTAATCCACACTTGATGAAGCAGTTGTTGATCTCCGTATATAAACAGGGAAGGAAGCTCTAAATCGATAGCTAAATCCTTACTACGCCAGCTCCATTCCGTGACGGATAGCACCTGCTTGATCTGAGCAGCCAAATCAAAGGTGGTCTTCTCTAGAATATGTTCCTCTTTATCAAGCGAAGCGAGCATTAGCAGCTGCTTACTTAATTGGGACATCCGCCGACTTTCGTCCTCGATAATGGAGAGATAATGCTGACGCTGTTCTTCGGAAAGACCTGGCGATGTCTGCAGCGTCTGAGAAAAGCCTTGAATGGATGCTAGTGGCGATTGGATCTCATGAGATACATTGGACACGAATTCCTGTCGCATCTGCTCAAGTTGTTCTAATCCCTTGGCCATATGAGAGAAATGGTTCGCTAATTTTCCGATTTCATCCCGTCTTTTAACATTGAGCTTCAGATCATATTTCCCTTGAGAAATACGTTTGGTGGCTTCGGTCAGACGCACAATCGGCTTTACGATGTGGCGGGTAATAATACCGACCAGAAGGATGCTTAATAGAAAGGATATGAGCATAATAATCGAGAAGAAGATGCGCATCTCACCGAACTGCACCGTCACATCAGGGCGAAGGAAGAGCGCGTAAGTCACACCCTGGATGCTGATTGGCACACCGATTGAATTCATAAGATCATTGTCAAAAAAACCTGTAATGAACAACTTCGAGGGGAAGTTTAGTATCCCGTGGTATGTCTGACCGCTAACGACTTGCTGTATAACCTCTGGATCAATGTTTTTCCCTCTAAATTCCCCGCCATAGAATGCACCAGCTCCATCAGCATTCACAAGATAGATCTGGTAACCGAGCTTACCCATATGCGTCAAATAACTGTCAACCTCAATGTCCGGATTCTGCTTGTAAAAACTTTCGATATCATAAGCCATGGCCGTGATTTTCTGGTCATTAAAAGGCTTTAAATTGTACTGATAATATACATTAGATAGTACGAATGCGATCACACTACTCAGCATCATAATCCAAATCGTTGTAATGACGATTCGTGAATAGAGAGTCTTCACTTAGGCGTGACCTCCAATTTGTAACCGACTCCCCGCACCGTACGAATGGTGAAATCCTCACCTCGATCTGCAAAACGCTCTCGAAGTCGTTTAATATGTACATCCACTGTGCGATCATCACCATCAAAATCCGAACCCCAAATGAGCTGAATCAGCTCATCTCGTGTAAATGTTCGATCTGGATAGCTTGCAAGCTGTGAGAGCAGTTCGAACTCTTTCATAGGGAGCATTAACACTTTATCGTGCCCATACACCTCAAAGCTCTTTCGGTCGATTGTTGTGTTGTTTAGGTGGATCTTGTCTGCGCTAACCATTTGGTAACGACGTAGAAGGGCCTTGATGCGAAATAGTAATTCTTTTGGTTCGAAGGGCTTTGTAACATAGTCGTCAGTCCCTACGGCAAAGCCTTTTTCCTTATCTAGAAGCTGATCCTTGGCTGTTAATAAAATGACGGGAAAATCATAATCATTTCGTATTTCTTCGGTCAACTGATATCCATCTTTGTTCGGCATCATGACATCGACGACTGCAAGATGGATCTGTTCCTTAGCCAGGCAGGCTGAGGCCTCTTCGCCATCAGAAGCCTCAAATACAACATAGCCTTCGAGTTGAAGGTGGTATCGTAACAATTCCCGGATATGAGAATCGTCATCTGCAATTAATACGTGAACCATAATTGAGTGGACCTCCTAGAATGGTATAAGTAGAAACTTGAATTATTGTCATCATAGCACGAGCCTAGTTTAGCCCAAAATAATATAAAGCATAAGATGATCCTTTTCAGAGAGAGATCTAAATTAAAAGGTAATAAAAATGTTGAGAATCGGGCAATTTAAGAGGTTGAACCTTCAGCATGCGGTCCATACTGGATAAGGAGGAGACTTGCGACCTTGTCATTTCGGACCATGCATAAGAAGGAGGTAAAGCACATGAAGCTGATGAAACGGCTGCTTAAAATCAGTCTTACGGCAGTGCTTGTAAGTACACTAACCATATTGACAACAGGAATCGTAGTAAATGCCTACCTGCAATCGGTTTTAGCCAGCTTTAATATTCAGTTGGAAGGCCAGCCGATGGGTGTGGGGGGCATTATGAAAAATATACTTGGTATGAACGGATCGAGTGCAGATAAGGTAGAGGACAATGTAGAAGAGGGAAGCAGACAGAATGGTGCGACACCTGAATCACCAGGGTCTACAGACGATACCTCCGGTTCAAAGGAAGTAGAGGGGCAAGGTAGTAGCAACACAGGGGAAGTGGGATCCACAGATGAATCGGGTGGAAACTCTGAAGCTGTAGATGGAGAAACTCCTCCAGAGGACTCCTTACCGGTCATGGGTCAGATTGGGCAATCAGCAGCGGATCAGCAGGTTGTCATGACACCTGACGAAATGGTTGATAAGAAGAGTAGTCTTACAGCGCAAGAGAAAGAGGAAATCTTCACACTGTTAATGACCAAATTGCCACAGGAAGAAATGCAGAAAATATCAGAAGCCATGGAGGATGGATTAACAGCCGCTGAACTGGATGAAATACAAAGTGGCATTTCAAAATATTTAAGTGAAGAAGAATTCCAAAAGCTTATGACGATGCTTCAGAAATAGGTCTGAGTCCTTATAGGGCTTGGTTTGTCATCATTTTGTCATCGATCAAAAAATACAAATACAGGAAGTTACCTCAAACCCGCGTCCCGCGTGGGTTTTTTCTGCTGGATGCAGACTTGATCCTGTCCTGAAAGCTGTGGTAAAGTTAATTGGTGTTGAAAAGGTTAAGATTTTGAAACCTTTTGATGAAATATCATAAACAAACCTATAAGATATGGCACCATATATAATCGCTCGACAAGAACCCACATGAAGCACGAATAGTACATAGGGATATAGGGCTGAAAAAGGAGAGACACATGAAAGGTTTTAAAGATACGAGGTGGTTTGACAGCATCAAGCGCACGCTTAAAGCTGATCGTTCCACCAAAGATGATGAAAACTCTAAGCATGAATCCGATAATCAGACAGATACGGCACCAAAAAGTTGGATATCGTCCTACAAGTGGATCTTAATCCCGGCAGGAACGCTGCTTATTGCAGGGTCCGTTTTTTTCGCGGGACGTGAGTATGTGAATGCAAATACAGTACCGTTTTACCACGTATATGTGAACGGTGAGAATATAGGTACAATCCAGGATGATGAACAGCTGGACAAGCTGTTTGAAGAGAAACAGAAATTCTATCAAGAGAAATACCCAGACGCGAACATGGTTCTAAATACCGAAGGTGTCACAACGAAAGTGGACCGGGAGTTTAAACCAGAGGTAAAGAGCGAAGAAACGTTGACCAAGCTGGATGGCATGTTGAAAGCCTATGCTCGCGGAGTGGAATTGAAGGTTAACGGTGAGACTGTTGCGATCGTGAAGGATCAGCAGACAGCACAAGCTGCTATTGAGGCAGCGAAGTCCAAGTACGCGCCAGGAGCTGTAAAAACCAAGTCCAAAGTTGCAACCGTTGCATATAAGGCGAACACGGCTTCTTCTGCTAAGAGTGGCGATAAGGCTAATAATATCAAATCAGTTCAGGTGAAAGAGGATCTGTCCTTCTCTCATACAAAGGCTGATCCCAATAAAGTACTGGATGTAAAAGAAGCCGTAAACGCACTTACAGCAATGAAGGAAGAGCCTATTGTTTACAAGGTTAAAGAAGGTGACACGATCTCCTCCATCGCGAAAGCCCATGGTATGAAACGTGCTGAGGTGGTTGCCCTTAATCCGGGACTTCAAGAGAAGTATCTCCAGATTGGTGCAGAGCTTGAGCTAAGTAGACCAGTCGCTCCGTTGACGGTTCGCACAGTGGAGACAGTAACGGAGAAGATGGCAAGCAAACCTGAAACAATCGTTCGCACCAGTGCAGAGTTGCCGAAAGGTAAACGTAAGGTTGTACGCCCAGGGCGTGATGGAGTGAAGACAGTTAGTTACACCGTAACTAAAGAGAATGGTAAGGTTGTCTCCAAGCAGTGGACTGGTCAGCAAGTAGTTAAGGAATCACTGCCTGAGGTTGTGTATAAGGGAACGAAGGTAGAAGAGAAGAAAAAGACGGTGACAACGACCAAGACGGTAGCTAAGTCACCTTCAGTTACTAAACCATCGACTTCGAGTAGGATGTTCGCATGGCCGGTAAGCGGGCCACGTATTACGAGTTCCTATGGTCAGCGCTGGGGCCGGACGCATGAAGGTACAGACATGGTAGGTGGACGTACAATCATGGCTTCAGCCGGAGGTAAGGTCGTGTTCGCTGGACGCCAAGGTAGCTATGGCAATGCAGTAATCGTAGATCACGGGAATGGCTACCAGACACTATATGGACATATGAGCAGTATTGCTGTTCGCAGCGGACAATCCGTGGCACAGGGAAGCAAGCTTGGAATTATGGGTAGTACAGGCCGTTCTACAGGTATTCATCTCCATTTCGAAATTCGTAAAAATGGAGTGCAATTAAACCCAATGAAATATTTATAATCCTGTGTTATACTGGGTTTACTAGTGACGACATAAGCCATTATTGGTTCATATATCATAACTTAGTTAACATGGCCGCTCCTATTATGGGGGCGGCCATGTTATTGTTGTGGAAAGGGCTCTTTTACGACGGTAGGCGGATGTTTGGGATCGTCAGGTATGATAAAATAGAGCGAAGACCGTTCAAGTGAAAGTATGAGGTGAATAGCTATATGCAGGGTACCATTCTGGTGGTGGATGACGAACAGCCCATCGCCGATATATTGAAATTTAATCTCGAAAAAGAGGGCTATGAGGTAATTTGCGCATTTGACGGGATCAGTGCAGTAGAGCTTGCGCTATCAAAACGTCCTGATCTGATGCTGCTCGATTTGATGTTGCCGGGAAAAGACGGAATGGATGTATGTCGCGAGGTGCGGGCTGCTAACTTGCATATTCCAATCATCATGCTGACTGCTAAGGACGGAGAGATTGATAAAGTACTTGGTCTTGAGCTCGGTGCCGATGATTATGTGACCAAGCCTTTCAGTACGCGAGAGCTGCTGGCACGAGTGAAAGCTCAGATGCGACGTCAGCATAAAGCAGATAGTCCGGCGGATAACAACGGCTCCTCCGAAGCTAACAAGCAAGGACTGCGTCTGTTTGAACTATTTATTGATACAGATATGTATATGGTATATAAAGGCGGGGAAGCGCTCGATCTGACGCACCGTGAGTATGAGCTTGTCTATTATTTAGCCAAGAATGCCGGAAAAGTGATGACGCGTGAGCATCTATTGCAGGCAGTTTGGGGTTTTGAATATTTTGGTGATGTACGTACGGTCGATGTAACCATTCGCCGACTGCGTGAGAAGATTGAGGAGAATCCGAGTAAGCCGGAGTATATTTTGACGCGGCGGGGGCTTGGCTATTTGATGCGCAGTTCCAAAAATGGAGGACTGTAATGAAGTGGCTCTCCTTCTTTCGCACGATTCAGGCGAAGGTCATCATTATATATGTGCTACTGATCTTGATTGCGATGCAGCTGATCGGTGTTTATTTTGTGAGTGCTATGAAAAACTCCTTAACGAGCAACTTTACGACCGATCTGCAGGAGCGGGCAGAGCTGATGTCTGTACTTGCAGCGAAGACGCTCGCGGGTGGCAGTGAATCCGATGAAGATCCGGAAGAAAGCTTGCAAGTGATGGTCAGTAATCTGTTCAATATGGATGGTGCAGAGATTCAGGTGCTCGATGCAACCGGAAAAGTGCTCACCACATCACTGCTGTCGCATGCAGACTATGTAGGGAATAAGAATACGCAGACGGTAGTTAGCCGCGCGCTACAGGGCATTGTAGATAATGAGGAATATATTATCGATGATGATGGCACCCGTAAGAAAGTAGTGGCCAAGCCCGTTATTCATAATGGAAAAATCGTTGGTGCGATCTATATCGTAGCCAGTATGAGTGAGCTGTATGGGACGATGCAGCGGATTAATAATATTTTTATATCCGGTATCCTGTTAGCGCTTGGTCTAACGGCGGTGCTTGGGGTTATTCTATCCCACACGATTACCCATCCGATTAAGGAATTGACTCGTCATGCCCGAGCGGTGGCCGAGGGCCGCTTCACCGAGAAGACACCTGTATTCGGTAGCGATGAAATTGGCCAGCTCAGTCAGGCTTTTAATTATATGACGAGCCGGTTACGGGAAGCTCTGTCCCAGAACGAGGAGGAGAAGGAGAAACTTGCTTCTATTCTCACGAACATGAGTGATGGTGTGATTGCGACCGATGAGGGGGGACGTGTTATCCTCATGAACCGTCGTGCTGGGCAGATGCTCGGTGTGGAGGGTGAAGAGCTGGCTGGTCGTGAAATTGGCTCACTGCTAGGTCTTCCAGAACCTGAAGCAGAGTCGTTAGCCCGAGGGGGTAGTGATTCGAAACTGCTGGAGATCACGCCGAGTGAGGGTGGGGAACCGTTTATGATGCGGGTAACCTTCACGCCAATTCATCGGCGGGAGATTGGCATTACCGGTACGATTGCTGTATTACAAGATGTTACGGAGCAAGAGAAGCTGGAAGCTTCACGCCGTGAATTTGTAGCGAATGTATCGCATGAGCTGCGCACACCTCTGACCACGATCAAGAGTTATACGGAGGCGCTGGAGGATGGGGCGCTGGAAGACAAGCAGATGGCACCGCGCTTTGTGGGTGTTATTCAGAATGAGACAGGCCGGATGATTCGGTTGGTCACCGATCTACTGCATCTATCACGACTGGATTCCAAAGAAAGTGCGCTGCGCAAACAGCGAGTGGATATTGTGGAAATGCTGGAGGATGTGGAGGACCGGTTCTCTTTTCAAATGCAGCAAAAAAATGTACGGACGATCATCGATGCGAAACCGGGTGTATCAACCGCGATGCTTGATCGTGATGGGATTGATCAGGTGCTCGATAATCTGATCTCCAACGCTCTTAAATATACGCCTGATGGAGGCACGATTACGATGGAGGCAAGTGTGACAGAGGATGGTAGCATGTTATCTCTGTCCGTGGCGGATACTGGAATCGGCATTCCGAAGAAGGATTTAGACCGGATATTTGAACGCTTCTATAGGGTAGATAAGGCCCGAACTCGGAATATGGGTGGAACCGGACTTGGGTTGTCCATTGCCCGGGAAATTGTAAGAGTACATGGCGGGAGTATATCTCTCCAGTCTGAGCTTGAAAAAGGCACGAAGGTTACCTTCACGCTGCCTCTGAATGATGAAGGGAGGGAGACGATGTGAAGGAACGATTGAAGACCGCAGCACTGCTCGTGTTAGTGCTTGGCAGTCTGGTACAGAGCTATTTTCTCATTTATCGTCTCCCTGGCAGTGATTCGGTGGTGCAAGCTGAGAATTCGTACATCAAGACAGAGGCTATGGGGCCAGATGAGAAAGCTGAAAACTTAATCTATCCGAAGAAAATCATCATACACTTGGGCGGCGATAAGCACACGGTGTTCTATCCCGAGCAAATGTTCTACGACCTTGTCTATAACCGGCTTAAAGGACGGGAGTTTGATAGCTTCCAGCGGCGTACCGTAAACAACATGGACTGGACCAAGCTGCGTGCAAGTAGTAAAGGGATTGAGCTGAGTTTTGGCTCCGGTATGCCTGTGACTCTGCTTCAGAAGGTGATGCAGATCAAGCCGGATTCCTTGTTTGAAGGGGAAAGCATCGATAAAATGTGGCTCTATAGTATAGATGGGGAACCCAAAGTGCATGCGTTATTCTTTAGTACTGAAGGGGATGTCGTCTATGAAGCTGCTCAGGTAGACTTGACGGTGCAAGATGTTCATCAACTGGTTGATTTCGGGCGGGACTGGGTTCCATATACGATGGAGGATGACGCTTCCTTCTATTTACCGGAGGAGCAGCTGAGCATGGTGAGTCTGGAGCTGCCAATTGGTATGTACACGGTGGAACAAATGCAGAGAAGCTTATTCTTTGATCCGAGTATTACCCGAAATATTAGGGAGCGAGATGGGTCGGAGATTTACACAGATAGTAAACGTAGTCTGCAGGTGGATGAAAAACAGAACTGGATCAACTATACAGACCCAGCGGCACCGCCATCTGGCGATAGCAGCCCTGGCAAAGACGTTCTGTCAGCCATTGATTTCGTGAACCAGCATGGGGGTTGGAACGGTGGCTACCGTATGAGCCAGTCGAAGGACATTGAAGATCGAACCATGGTGGAGTTTCAGCAGTATCACCGCGGATATCCGATTCTTAACACGCCAGATTTTAATTATGGCACGATGAAGCTAGAGCTGCAGAATGGGACAGTAACCTCTTATGAGCGGTCTCTCCTGTATGTAGAGACAGAAGAACAGAAGAAGAAAATTGTGAAGCTACCAGCAGGAGATAAACTGCGTGAGAAGATTGATATCATGTCCAAGAAGATGAAAATCATAGATTTAGAGCCGGTATACTTACCATTAATCACAGAGACGGGTTTATGGCTGAGACCAGCATGGGCTGTTCAGCTTCCAAATGGCAGTATGAAGGTAATCGAGTAAAGCACAATTAGAGATAAGGGAGGGAAGTTTATGGATTGGGGTCGGGCTAAAAATGTATTGATCTATGCATTCCTCCTGCTGAATCTAGTACTGGGCTATCAGTTGTGGATGGATTACCGGGAGCAGGCAGGCTCCAATCTTGATTTCACTTCCCTATCTGAGAATACGCAGCGAGTTATGGAAGAGAATCGGATTCAGGTATTGAGTCCGATCCCCTCTGAGACGCCGCAGCTACCGAAGATTGCTTATAAATACAGTGTTCCAGGTCAAGGCAAGCCGGTAGAGCTAGAAGAGCCAGTAGAAACAAAACTCATCTATTCGGATCAGAAGGAACTTGTAGATGCGCTGGAAACACAAATACCTGATATAACGGAGTATCGCCATGATCAATATGCTGATAAAGAGAATGCTTTTGTGTTTCGGCCGCTGGTGAATGGTGAATGGCCACTTTTTAATGTGGAATTGGAGCTATTTCATGAGAGTCAGAAGATAGAATCGTTTCGCAAGCCTGTGCTAGAGATTCTATCTACGAACGATATGGAACAACAGAAGGTACTATCTGCCTCGAAGGCACTAGGTACGCTAATTGAGCGAAATTTCATTCCACCAAGGTCATCCGTCAAGGAGATACAGCTTGGTTATTACGGACAGATGTTTAATACCGATGTGGAGCTTGCCGCACCGGCATGGCGATTTACACTGGATAATGGAGAAATGATCTACGTCCAAGGGATTAGTGGAGATGTATTCACACCTAAGGCGGAGAAAGTAAAGGAGTAACAAAGTTATGGGGATATCATTTTCCGTGCTGTCGAGCGGCTCAACGGGCAATGCAACGGTTGTTCGAAATGAGGACACGACACTTCTAATCGATGCCGGGCTTAGTGCACGGCGGATTGACGAACTTCTGAAGGAACGTGACATGTCCGGCGAAGAGATTGATGGGATATTGGTTACACATGAGCATTCCGACCATATTAAAGGACTGGGCGCAGTTGCGCGTAAATATAATCTTCCGATCTATGCGAACGAGAAGACTTGGGAGGCCATCAATCGGTCAGTCGGCAAGATTGCGGAAGAGAACCGGGTTGTACTGGACAGTCATGAGGTGAAGGATTTTGGAACCCTTCGCGTGGAACCTTTTGAAATCTCACACGATGCTGCGGCACCAGTGGGTTATTGTTTCTATGATGGAGATGAGAAGCTAGGTGTAGCTACAGACCTCGGATATGTAAGTGACAAAGTGAAAAAAGCGATTGAAGGCTGTGATGTACTGGTTCTTGAAGCGAATCATGACATTGAAATGCTCCGTATGGGACGATATCCATGGAACACCAAGCGCCGTATTCTCGGCGATATGGGTCACTTATCGAATGTATCGGCAGGGGATGCACTTAGTGAGCTGCTCACTGGAGATACGAAGCGGGCTTATCTGGCTCACCTTAGCCTGGACCACAACATGATGGATCTTGCCAAAATGACGGTTCGAGATACGATGGAGGATAACGGTTGCTTCTTCAAGGACAGTGAATTTAAGTTATGTGATACGTACTATAATAAATCCACCCCGTGGGATAAATTAAAGGAATAGTTATTACCTATTAAGCATTAGGATAAGAAGGGTGAGACATAAACTGATCAAGTTCCTCAGCTTTGCGCGCGATCTCTTCACGAGTTAGCAGTCCTTTATCGATTAACAGCTCGATGATGGTGCTAATAGCAAGGGTGCTCTGATAGTGCTCATCCTTTAAATCCCCCAGCTTTGCCGCGATATGTACGAAATCCATAGCTGATCCTGCACTATAACGTTCCATAATGAAATTCCTCCTTATATGATTGATGTAGAGCATCATTTTCCAAAGAATAACGTTCCAAAATGAGCTAGAAAAACTGACTTGAACCTATGCCGTTATGGTACAATGAACGAAGAATACAGGCTTGAAATCTATGAATCTGGCAATCTCTGATTCGTCTTTCATAGAGGCTTGTTTCTATTGTAGTCCCCACTTTGGAAAAACATTCCCGTTTTTCACAAAAAGATTGTTTTTTTCATGGATATTCATCAAAAAGGGCGCTTATGATGGGCCACATGGTGGTATAAAGAGATAGGAACATATTTACAAAATTATCCCGGTACATACCAGTCCTGATTGAATTTGCAATTGCTCGTAAAAAGGGGTGTCGAGCTACACAACTTTGACCGATAAGTATGTATAATCGCCCACGAGGTGCAACTTTTTGACTCACATAAGTGTTTATTACTATATAGAATGTGCTGAAGACGGACACTCGGTTATTGCCTTGGGCCGGTGCAGGAACCTGATGGGCGGGAGAATGGGTTCCGAAGACGAGAGTTGTTATAGCGCAGGATGCATCTTGTCGTGTAACGACGAAGGGGAGAGGGATCGCGATGGGATTGTTTGATGATGATTTTTATTCGACAAAAGTATCCAGACGTAGTAAAAAAATCAGCGAGGAGCGCCCGGAACGGGTCAAATGGCGCGCAAGTCGCAGACGTAGAAGCTTATCTACACTCCAGATCTCAGCCATCAGCTCGGTATGCAGCGCGCTCATTGCCGTTTTTTTGTTCAGCCTGTTAACCGGGCATCCATCTACCTCCTCCAGAATCGCCATAACGAACGGTCATCCCGTATCCCAGAGTGATGGTGATCCGTATGAACGCTTGGTGAATGCAGCAGCGAAGGTTCGCCCCGCAGTCGTCAGCATCGTTACGCATAAGGATCCAGAGCCGGTCATTCCGGAAGAACAGGATGGCAAGGAGTTGGAAGAAGGCGCTGAGCCAGAATCAGGTGACTTGGAAGAGTTACCGGAAGACTTCGATCTGGGGGAAGATTTCGATTTCGGTGAGGATTTTGACTTTGGTGATGATTTCGCAGCAGAGGATTCGGCTTTAGGATCCGGGGTTATTTTCAAAAAAATCGAAGGTAAGGCTTATGTTATTACGAACAATCACGTTATTGATGGCGCGGATTCACTTGAAGTTGTGACGATCAACGGAGAGACCAAAAAAGCAACTTTGGTTGGTACAGACCGTGTGAGTGATATTGCCGTGTTAGCTATCGATAGCAAGGGCATTGGCGATGTTGCTGAATTCGGAGATTCATCCAAGCTTCGCCTTGGCGAGACGGTATTCGCCATTGGGAACCCACTTGGACTCGGTGATACGCTGACTTCAGGAATTATCAGTTATACCAAACGGATTATCCCGGTATCGCTGAACCAAGATGGTGTATTCGATTGGGAGACTGAGGTGATCCAGACGGATGCAGCGATTAACGAAGGGAACAGCGGCGGTGCGCTTGTGGATCTGAACGGTAAAGTGATTGGGATCAACACGATGAAGATCGCGGATACGGGAGTAGAAGGCTTAGGATTCGCCATTCCAACGAACGATGTGACTGAAATTGTGAAGGAATTGATCCTGAAAGGCAAGATTGCCCGTCCATATCTGGGTGTATACACTGTAGACCTTAGTAACCCTTATGCTCCCATGAGCAAACAGGAGATTAAGGACCTGAAGCTGCCTAAGACGGTGACAGAAGGTGTAGTCGTGCTTGATGCATTAGGACCGGCAAAGGATGCAGGACTGAAGCTGAACGATGTGATTACGAAGTTTAACGGTAAGCCGATTCATACGACACTGGATCTGCGCAAGTTCCTGTACCGTGAGACGAAGATCGGCGACAAGCTGGATGTGACTTTTTACCGTGGCGGCAAGGAACAGAGCTTGAAAGTATTACTGGAAGAGAAACCAGAGGAATAACGTGGGAGGGCGTGATTATTCGCGCCCTTTTTCTGCAGGAATCCTGCGGATTCCCGGCTGTTTCGACAAAAGCATTTCTTTTTCTCAGATAGTGTGGTAGAACAGAAGAGTGGCAATACTTTTAAATATCAGGCACAACAGGATGCGAAAGACAGAAAGGATGCTTATAAATGTACGTCGTATGCAAGGAACATGTGGAGCTAGCGATCGAGAATTTCGTGGATGAGTACGAGGAAGCCCCGGACGTTGTCGATTTGAAGGAGACGGAGTTCTCAGACTGGGACCCACCGGTGAAGTGCGCGGAGTGCGAGAAGCATGCGGAGTTTTTGGTTGTTTAGAAGGTTAGGGATACAAGCATAGATGGATATGAATGAAAAAGCGTGAGCATTCACGCTTTTTTTGTTGTATAAATATTGCCTATTATTTTCTCGATAGCGAGTTGGTTCGCATGTCCATCTACAATTGTCGGTAAATCTTTATCTTTTTTATTATTAGCAATGTAGTCATATACCTTATCTAAAAAGGTGTAAAATGCGGGATAATAAGCCTGAGCTTCAACTGACAGGGTGGATGGTGCTGTAATAGGAATAGGACTAGGTATTTCTTGGAGAGGTTCATTTGCTCTGCCATACCACAATGTTTTATCGTTAATAATTTGAAGTGTACCACTGCTACCAAACATCTTCAGATTAGAGCCGAATGCATGATTAATTCCCGATAAGAATTGAATGGAGAAAGTAGATCCACTCCTCATAGTACCATGAATAAAAAATGCATCGTCTGCATCCCTCTGTTCGCCAGAACCTAGTGGGACATGGGTATGGGTTAAACCATGAATCTGTTCAATCTCATCATCTTCTAACCATCGTAAACAATCAATCATATGTGTGCCTAATGCACCTAACATACCTCCAAACTGATTTTTCTCTCCCATCCAACCCCGCACAGTAGATTGAAGTTTTTGGTATTCTGGACTAGAAATATGATATTCCAGATGAAGTAATGTACCAATGGCATGGTGTGATAAGAGTTCTTTAGCCTTTTGACGAATTGCGAGGTATCTCCATTCAAAATCAATAAAAATCTTAACTTCATTAGTATTAGATAGATTTAGCAAGTCATTAGATTCTTGGCTGTTCATTGTGAATGGTTTCTCACAAATAACATGGACTCCTTTATTCATGGCATGTCGAACCATACTATAGTGATACTTAGGTAAAGAGCTGATAATAATTAAGTCAAGTTTTTCATGGTCCAGCATCTGAATCCAATCCGTATAGTGAACAGGAAGTGTTTTTTCTCTTAACTCTTCAGTTAACTTGTGGCGGTTCATTGTACTTACAGCCACTAACTTCATGCTTGGGTGAGTTAGTATAATAGGTGCTTGTACCCGCAATCCAAACCCTCCGCCAATTATCCCAACTCTCATATGGATCACTCCCCCTACATAAATAATAAGCCTCTAGTACATCAGTATTGTAATGGTTATAAATGTTAAATGGCAAATATATTACTTTGAAGATTAGTCATGTGTAAAGGAAGTTGCTTATTACATTGGAGATCGTGTAAGTAAGAAGGTATTGAACTTTATACGCAATGACCATCATGTTAGAATGAACGACAGAATAGGACTAGAATAAGGAGCGGTTACGCTATGAATATACAAATCGTATGTGTTGGTAAGTTGAAAGAGAAATATCTGGTGCAGGGGATTGCAGAGTATAGCAAACGTCTAGCACCTTATGTGCGTCTGACTGTACACGAGGTGCCAGATGAGAAAGCGCCGGAGAACATGAGCGAAGCCGAAATGCGCCAGGTGCAGGAGAAAGAGGGAGCGGGGATCTTGAGTCACATTAAGCAGGATGCCCACGTCGTTGCCCTGGCCATCGGAGGTCAGTTGTGGTCCAGCGAAGAGCTTGCTGCCCATATCGACAAGCTTGGCACCTACGGGACAAGCACCGTCGCCTTTGTGATCGGCGGCTCGAATGGATTGTCGGCGGAAGTACTGAAGCGTGCCCAGACGAAGCTGAGCTTCGGGCGGATGACCTTGCCGCATCAGCTGATGCGGCTGGTGCTGGTGGAGCAGGTGTACCGGGCGGTGAAGATTAATCGGGGGGAGCCTTATCACAAGTGACGGCAAGTATTTTGGAAAAATGGAGCAGACTCGATGCAGGGCAAGCTTTTCGCAGACGCATCAAAGTGAATCCCTTCCGATTTTGCCTTGCGGGTAGCTTGTTGGAAAGGTGAGGCAAGCTCCCTTTCTTCCCCATGCTGGTACGACCATGACCCAGACATTTGAGTCTTCGTCCTTGATCGCTTCCTGGTTCTTCGAAGTTTTCTCTTAGTTTGTGAGCCTATTTTTCGTATATTATATTTCTAGCACTCATTAAAACAGAGTGCTAACAAGAAAAAGAGAGATTTCAGGCAATCAGTGTCGGTATTTGGGGGAATTTGGACAAGAAAAGGCTAAAATCGCTTTATAGCGACTTTAGCCTTTTTGACTTTAGGTATAGCAGATTATACAATGATAATGGGACAGAAGTCTTTCAGTGTCCGTTCGGTAAGTCTCTCAATGTGGGGACATTGAGATTACGTACTTAATACAACTACCCGTTTCCATTCACGATGATTTTATACTAACAGACTTCAGTCATACTAGGCAAGGATATCATGAAATGTTCATTTTATGTTCGCCTTTCGTTCGGAAATAAGAAACGGATTTTGTAAGATCGGCAAAAAGCTAGGGGGGTACATAGTGGATTTCTTCCTGTCCCAAAATATAAAAACAGGAAGGAAAGATGGAGATATATGCCTATCTATGAAGCGATTTATAAAACCGAGGAAAATGAAGAAATGGTTACAGTTTTTAATATTGAACAATATGAAGATTTCACTGATGTCAAAAATAATTTGTACTGCACTTATCCAGGTTGCGAAGCCAGATTATCATACGTTCCTAAAGGGAAGGTAAGAGCTCACTTTAAAACCTGGCAAAAAGAAGACCACATACAGGATTGTGTCGATTACTTTGAAAGAGAAGCCACAGCCAATAAACAAAAATCCATGGCAACATCGACTATGGAATTAAGTGATAAGCATGTGAAAAATGTACTCGACAATTTGAGGAAAAAAAGAAAAGAGGAAGCAGCCGGAACTGAGAAACCTATATCTGGAAACAAAAAAAAGAAACCCAGACGGACAGTTGATCCAGACTCTGGTGAGAACACCTCTATAAATATTGTTCCCACGACTGGTCCAAATGCTGATCTAGCAAGTGGAGAGGATAATGTCAGAGAGCCATCTGTCAGGAATAGGTCGCTTATCAATTTAACCGTTGATGATTTGAATTGGACTAGAAGTATTGAAAGTTACATTCAAAATGTTGAAGTGGGCGAGAAAAGAGCAGTTCTTCAACTGCAAGACGGTAAGTATTCCTTTGCAGTGTATTTTGAAGAATATTTCTTTGATAATGCCCCTGTTAACTTTGTTCGTTATTTTCAAGGTTTAAAAGATTTGGTTAGAGAACAAAAAGGGTATTTGTTCTCTGGTGTTGGTCTAATTGAACAACGAAATGAACAATTTTGTATGTTGGTCAATCGTGGGAATGACTTCCGTATCAATGATCAGTATATTGCACTCTTCCTTGCTAATCCTTCAGCCTAAATTAGTAAAGTGAAAACATTTGAGCCGTCCATTGCTTGGGCGGCTTTTGACTTGCCGTTATAGTAAGAGCGGAGAGCCATACCATAAGTAGGACCGATTTTTAAATGAGACAGAGTCAATAGGAAAGATTAGATTTTAGATCTATCAGGAGGAATATGTATTTGGAATTTGGAAGTGGGAGGAAGTTAGCCTTTCTCTCCCTCCGAATAATATGACTCTATCTATTCACATATCTTGAAATCTCAATTATTTACGAACAGTTACAAATAAAAAATCCCCCGCACAATTAGAAAATAATTGTGGAGAGGATTATTCCGTTGATGGGTGTTTTTTTAGATATTCAAAAATATCAGTATCGTTTCTACTTCATTTAGCAATACCGATAGATGACTTTTCGTATTGTTCATCGCTTAATGCTTTCACAATAAAGTGTGCAACATCAGCGCGTGGAATCGTTCGTGACTTTTCTGGTACGCCTGCTTTTGACTGCCTGTACTTTCCTGTTAATGCATCATTGGTTAATCCCAGTGGTCTAACGATCGTGAAATTTAATTCATGTGCTTCAATATAATCAACCGCGTTGCGATGATCCATCAGAGCGTTTTTTAGCATTTTCATGACTACTTTTCCGCTGATGCCCGGGATTTCTTTGTTAATTCCAGCAGAAGCTGTATAGACAATTCGTCTCACATTATGTGCCTGCATTCCATCCACAATATTTTTCGTCATCTCTTCAAGCTCTGTTGATTTTTTCATCCCTTGACTTGAGCACAAACATGATACAACGGCATCATGCCCGGCAATTGCTGCAGCTACTTCTTCCTTAATGAAGGCATCTCCTCGGATAATATGTAACCGCTCATGAGCCAAGTCTAGCTTAGATGGAGTACGTACAAATGCAGTTACCTCGAATCCCTTTTCTAATGCTTGCTTTAAGACGTATTGGCCTACGCCACCCGTGGCACCAAATACAATGATTTTCATAGAACTCCTCCTTTCTTTGGTTTTAAGGCCCTATTATAAGGAGCGGATGACCTTACAAGGATTGCCGACAGCCAGACTATTCGGTGGAATATCCTTTGTAACGACACTGCCTGCTCCAATCACGCTGTTCGCACCGATGGTCACGCCTGGCAGCACAATTGCGCCAGCACAGATCCATACGTTGTCACCTATATTGACAGGGTGTGTGTATTCGAGTCCCGCCAATCTTTGTTCTACATCCATTGCATGTTCTTCTGTTATTAGGCAGACGTTCGGTGCAATAAATACGTTGTTACCAATTGTGATTTTGCCGCTATCCATGAGCTTGCAGTTAACATTGAGAAAAAAATTATCTCCCACTGTCGTGTTGTACCCATATGTGCAGAAAAGCGGCTGCTCTACTACGCAATTTTCTCCAGTCTTGCCCAGAATCCCACGAATGGCGATTTGTCTCGCATCGCGGTCCAGAGGGTGTATATTGTTATAATCGTATAGCTTTTTCACGGTTTCATCACGGTCTGCGACAAGCTCAGGGTCGCCGGGTTGGTACAGCATACCAGCAAGCGATTTTTCTTTTTCTGTCATATTCATAACAACGACTCCTTTATTCCTATTGGCAAAGCATTATAATATAAAGGATAGTACTATTCAACTTTTGAGTATGATTTTGCTCTCTATTTATTACCACATGATAAGGCTATCGGAATCATTCGAATCCGGTAGCCTGTTTGCATTAAAGTTTAATTTAGGATTTTCGTGGATAGACCCGTTAAGATGAGACTTATCATAAATCGTATACAAACCGATTAATAAGCCGATTCTTCTTCTGGAGGAATCGACTTTTCGTTAGAAATACAATCGAAATAGGGTGGGAAAATGGATAAGGGATTTACATTAGCTAGTCAACTGTTAACACTGCTGGATACGGAACAAAGATGGTTTACCTTAGCCGAGGTTGAGAAAAGTCTAGGGATCTCAGATAAAACAATCCGTAAGATGGTTGAGGAGATAAGTAAGCAGCTGCCACCAGATATCAGCATTGAGGTATCTAGAGGAAAGGGAGTATTTCTTCGACGTGATGGAAGAGGGCAGACCGTTAGTGAAGTGATTTCAGCGATGTTCAGACAAACTACCTTTTATCGGCTGATGAATCTGCTGTTTACCACGGACGGACGATTCTCTGTGGAGGAACTTGCTGGAGAAATGTTTATGAGCACCTCGTCCCTGAAGAAGCTGATTGTACAATTAAATAATAATGATCTGAAACCATATAAACTACGCATTACTTATTCCACCCCTAAGATCAAAGGGAATGAAATGAATATACGGTATTTCTATTGGAAGTTATATAGTGATGCCTTTGAGTTTACAGGATGGCCTTTTGTGAATATCGACTTCGATTATATTAATCAGTTGATCACAAACATAGAGAATGAGAAAAATATTGTTTATTTTATCAACGCCAAAAGAAAATTATCCTTTTTGCTGGCGATTGTTTTAGATCGAGTTGCGAGAGGCAAATGTGTAAAAGTCGACGAGAATAGATATCCATGGGAAAAAGGGATGTTTTATTTGCCGGTGAAAACTCTGGCGCAGAGTCTGGAAGAACAGCTCTCTATTGAGTTTCCCAACAGTGAAATATTCTTTATGCAATCGCGGGTGAGTCTCAGCCAATATCATTATTACGAAGGATCGGAAATGACACCAATGAAAGAAGTCGAATTACACAAGGATAAAGAAGAGTATGCAATGGGTAATCTGCTCTTCACCTTACTGGCCGAGGCATATCCGAACTTGGATAGGGGAGAACGATTTACACTCGAAGTATATGAGTTCTTTGACAAGCTCTTAATGGATAATGCCATTCCTGAATGGATGATGATATCAAAAAGCAATCTATCGACTTATGTCCAGCAAGAGTGCCAGCAGATTTATCAAGAATTGCAGGAGTGCATGAAAACGTGGAATGAAGCTTTCCCTTCGGTTCTATATAATGATTTTCATTTAACAAAACTAACCTTAATGGTTCGTTCAAGCCTGCGTTATAAAAGGAAAACGGCCTTCTTGGTGATCGGTGAAGAATTCTCCATTCGCCATTACATAGCAGACTTGATCAAGAAGGAAATCGGAGATCAGTTGATTATTGATACTTCGATCATGAAAGGACTAACCGATGAAATGGTGCAGCAGCATCATATCGATTTTATCATTAGTAATTTCCCGGTTGCCCTAAAGTCCGTACCCGTGGTTACGATCTCTACGATCCCATCTCAAAGAGATTTAGATAATATTCGTAATGAATTGCTCCAATAATTTGATCAATTATTTTCCGTACGCTACGTAAGATTTTGGTCTAGTTTGTAATGTTAAAAAATCTTATGCTCAAAGTAGCTTCTAAACGAATAAGGCGATCAACCAAAGGCAATTCGTTTAGAAACTATGAAAGCATCTATTTTCCCGCAGGGAAATGGAAGCGATTTCGAAAAGTCAAAAGTTTACTATCAGATTATTGGAGGAAACCATATGAGCAGACATTTAGGTGCAAAAAAAGGAGAGATAGCAGATCGTGTGTTGCTTCCTGGAGATCCTTTACGTGCAAAGTTTGTAGCAGATAATTTTTTAGAGGAAGCTTACTGTTATAACGAAGTAAGAGGCATGTACGGATATACCGGATTATATAAAGGTGTGCCGGTATCGGTACAAGGGACAGGGATGGGCAATCCATCCATGAGCATATATGCAACGGAACTGATCATCGATTATGACGTGAAGAAATTGATTCGCATTGGTACATGTGGTGCGATGCAAGAAGATGTTAAGATCCGCGATATTGTCTTAGCTCAGGCAGTGTCTTCAGATAGCAATCTGACTGAGAAGATCTTCTACGGTTGCAATTATGCACCTACTGCGGATTTTTCATTGTTAATGAAAGCATTTCAACAAGCACAGGCGAAGCAAGCGAAAGTCTTTGTTGGTAACATCTATAACTCGGATGAGTTCTATCGTGAAACCTTGGATCGACTTCACAAATTTATGGATTTTGGTGTATTAGCAGTAGAAATGGAAAGCACATCGCTCTACACTTTGGCCGCTAAATATGGTGTAAAAGCATTGTCCATTCTGACTGTAGGCAGCCAATTATTAACGCAGGAGCACTTAACTCATCAAGAAAGTGAACAGTCCTTTTATGAAATGGTAGAAATAGCTCTTAATACAGTCATTGATGATACGAGTTTGTAGAGCTAAAGGGTTAGGAAAAGAGAGTGAGTAAGAAATGAGAGTCATTCTGTCTGGATTGCAGTGGATGGTCTTTATGATCGCAGGCGCCATTGCTGCACCCATTGCTATCGCAGATTTATATAACTTAACCTCTATAGAGACGGCTGGGCTCATCCAGAGCACAATCATTACTTTGGGGATCGCGGGCTTTATACAAGGCCTGCTAGGTCATAAACTTCCTATTCATGAGGGTCCGGCAGGATTATGGTGGAGCATTTTCACCATATATGCGAGTTTAGTAGGGGTATTGTACTCTTCTAACATTGCTGCCCTGCAAGCTTTAGGTGGAGGAATGATCATTAGCGGTGTCTTATTTATTCTAATATCTTCCTTTAAGCTCATGGATAAAATAGCCCGGTTATTTACACCAACCATCACTTTTATATATTTACTGTTACTGATCTTTCAATTAAGTGGTTCTTTTATGAAAGGGATGATGGGGATTACATCTAGCCATACGATGGTAGATGTTAAAGTGTTCTTGCTTAGTGTGGTCGTGGTTTGCATTACCTTTTGGTTAGGGAACTGCCGCTTTTCCTTACTTCGCCAATTCTCAGTGATCATCAGTATAGGGTTAGGATGGCTATTATTCTTTATTTGCGGTAATACGCCGATTTTTTCACACACAGAAAACCTAGTTAGCCTACCGGAAATATTTCCATTTGGGTGGCCGCGATTCGACGGTGGGACCATTACAACGGCGTTGTTATTAACCCTGTTGTTAATAACCAATGCGATTGCATCCATCCGGTTGATGGAAACTGTAATAGGGCAAAAGCAGTCCACGGATCATCGCCGATATTGGCGCGCTGGAGTGGTATCGGGGATAACACATTTGATTGGCGGCTTTTTAGGGGCAGTTGGTTCGGTGCCTATTTCGGGAGCAGCGGGATATGTCGAACAGACAGGTATGAAAGAGCGCAGATCGTTTTTAGTAGGATGCAGTCTAGTGATCGTTATATCTTTGTTTCCGCCAATTATGAATATCATATCCGGCATTCCTGCTCCAATCGGCTATGCTGTTACATTCGTTATTTTTGTGAAGATGGTTGGAATATCCCTTAGGGAATTGAGAAAGGTCATTCATGAAGAGCGAACTTTTATCGTTAGTGGAGTTTCCTTGTTAGTGGGGGTGGGATTAATGTTTATCCCTTCATCAGCCACCATTCATTTATCTCCCATTGTAATCGCTATTTTAAATAATGGGTTAATATGCGGAAGTTTAATGGCCATTATTCTGGAACAAGGATTCATGTGGAGGGAAAGACAGCAGAGAAAACTAAAGCAATAATCGAAAATTATGGAGGGGTAAAAATGCATTATCTCATCTCAGTGGTTGGTCTAATTCTTGTTCTCATACTGGCATGGCTTGCAAGTAACGATAAGAAAAAGATTAAATACCGGCCAATCATTATCATGATTGTGATCCAGATTGTTTTAGGATTGCTTCTACTAAAGACGAGTATAGGAGAATTCCTAATTAAGGGCTTTGCCAATAGTTTTGCGAAATTACTTGGATATGCAAATGAAGGTATTGACTTTATTTTTGGTGGAATGGCAAATGAAGGGGCTCACACATTCTTCCTTTATGTATTAATGCCTATCGTATTTATGTCAGCGCTTATCGGAATTCTGCAATATTACAAAATATTGCCGTTCATTATCAAGTACATCGGGCTGGTTCTAAGTAAAGTAAATGGTATGGGCAAATTGGAATCCTATAATGCAGTTGCTGCTGCCATTGTTGGGCAAAATGAAGTGTTTATTTCGGTGAAAAATCAACTCGGATTATTGTCCAAACAACGTCTGTACACCTTATGTGCATCAGCAATGTCGA
Organism: Paenibacillus sp. FW507-14B1B; assembly: GCF_058781425.1. Taxonomy (NCBI): domain Bacteria; kingdom Bacillati; phylum Bacillota; class Bacilli; order Caryophanales; family Paenibacillaceae; genus Paenibacillus; species Paenibacillus sp. FW507-14B1B. Next base: position 72,321 of record NZ_JBYSWS010000004.1, read on the forward strand.
CAGTGTCCATGTCGATCGTTGGTTCTTATATGACCATGCTAGAGCCTAGGTATGTTGTGGCTGCATTAATCCTAAACCTGTTTGGCGGCTTTATTATTGCATCTATCATTAACCCCTATGAGGTTAAACCTGAAGAGGATATTGTCGAAGTTCAGGAACAGGAAAAACAGACCTTTTTCGAAATGCTGGGCGAGTATATTCTGGATGGCTTTAAAGTAGCCGTCGTGGTTGGGGTCATGTTGGTTGGTTTCGTTGGGTTAATTGCACTCATTAACGGTGTATTCGCTGGAATATTCGGTATCTCGTTCCAAGAAGCATTAGGTTATGTCTTTGCACCGATCGCCTTTGTAATGGGTGTGCCATGGGCAGAGGCTGTTAGTGCAGGTAGTATTATGGCGACCAAACTGGTGGCGAATGAATTTGTGGCTATGCTTGACTTTGTAAAGATCATGGACGGCTTTAGTGATCGTACGACAGCTATCGTCTCTGTATTTCTAATCTCCTTTGCTAACTTCGGGTCTATTGGTACAATCGTGGGTGCCGTAAAAGGATTGAATGAAAAACAAGGAAACGTGGTTGCTCGGTTTGGACTAAAATTGCTCTATGGGGCTACACTTGTAAGCGTTTTATCAGCAGTCATTATCGGGATCGTATTCTAGTTGGTTGAAGCGTACTCTTGTTATAGGTGAGGTTCTGTGAGTATGGTAAATGGTAATTTTAATAGGGGTCAATGACCCCTATTTTTTGTGTTTATTTGAATTTATCTGCGTCTATTTCAAATTTCCAGGGCCCCTTGTCCGAAAAATAGTTTTATTTTCCAAAATTCAGGTGAAAAGTAGGTAGACTCAGGATAACCGATTACTATAATGGAAATAAGATACATAAATAGAACCAATCGATAGAGTTAAAACAAGAATCCGGTTGAGTAAGAAATCGATTAGAGGAGGCCACCTCATGGGAAGGTCATTTGCGAACTTACATATTAACTCAACAACCTAGAGAAGACTGTCGAAGCATTGAGAGAGCTAAGCGAAGAGTATGGCAAAGTAATAGGCAAGTCAAATGATAAGGCTCAAGAGTCCAAAGTTATCTTTTACGTAAGCAAAAGCAACGATAACTGGATTAGCGTCCTCCACGACTATTTTGTATGGGGTACAGTGAAGAAGATTGGTCAAACGTTATCACAGCTTATCGATGAGCCAGTGATGACCGCTGGATATATGAATGAGGAAATATTCGAGTTATCGTGCTTCGAGAATGGAGAGCTTCAAGCGGAAAGAATTTTTTGTGAAGAGTGGACGAGGGATGAATATGAACAACTTCAAGAAGAGCGTCTTAATGATGACTACTTGCGGGAAGTACTTGATATCCGTAATGAGGATTTTGAGGACTTCATTCGCATTACGAGTCCAGAACAAGCCGTAGATAAACTGTCGGATCTCGTAGGAATGTCTTTATGGAGTGATTCGGAGTGGATACAACACGAGGAAACTCTCAGAAAACGTTTTGGAAAATATGAATTTTAAAAACACATTAGCTATATAGTTACGCTTACTTAATATAGATCAAGATGATGAAGAGTGGCGGTGAAGAAGAGAAATGGACAAGTTGAAGAACAGCGGATTCTATAAACTTAAATTTTTCATTACCCCCGAAGAGTTTAAAAGCGTTTTGAAGCTCTTTGAGCATAAGCAAACGCAATTCCATCTCACCAACTATACCCATACAGAGCATGATAAGAGTCAGGTGTATGAGGCGTATCAGACATTTTATCAGTATTTTACGGCAGAGGAGAAAAGGGCTGATTATCACCCCTTTTTTGTGTATTCGATTTCTATTACGTCTGATGATGAAAGCTCCGGATTTTTTATGAGAAATGAAGGTGTACATTTTCCATATGGAGGACAATGGGCAGAGGATGAACTGCCGTGTATCTTGCTTTCATTTCCTAAAGGCTTTCAGGTTAATTTGGAAGATGATAAAGGGAAATATTATATTTATGAGGACATTCGGGACCATAAGTGGTTAACCTATACGTTTTTTAATGAAATAACGGGCTCTATTAAAAAAATAACAAAGCCGCTTCGCTTCTCAGCGCTTGACGTAGCTGCTATGAAGGAGCAAAAGCCCTCTGTGCGTATAAGTCATGATGCGCTCCACGACTTGAGCAAGTCGTGGATTTTCAGAAAATATGGACTTGTGATCAATGGCAAGTAGGAGGGTATGCAGATGCGCAAAACATGGAAAAAAAGGATTCTGATTGATAATCCTGTTACACTGGACCAGGTTCAGATCGAGCAGGACTTGCGCGGTGGCAACCAAGTAATTGTCCAGTTCTCACACCCAGAGTTTTATGGGTCCATATTGGAAGAAGTGGATGAACTTTGCGCGCGCTGGGATGAGGATTTTGGAGTGCGTTTCTATGCCCACAATTCCCTGTCTTTTGATTGTCATACTCTCTTGCGGATTCCCCATGTCAAAATGCTGCAGCTCAATAGCCTCGTTCATGCACATAACACCGAAGCATTGGCCAAACTGGAGAACCTGCGCAGTTTGAGCTTAGGTATATATGAGCTAGAGAATTCAGAAATTCTGGGGATGGATTCGTTGCGGTCTCTAAACATTTTAAACGTTATCTCAGATAAGAAGATCCTCAACCTGCAATATTTTAAAGATTTCTCTTATCTGGAAGAGCTGCATGTAGGCGGCAAGGTTAAGAACCTTGATGCTATCGGTTATTTGGAGGGCTTGAATTATCTTGCGCTGCACTCGATCAGCAAGTTACCGTTACACTTTATTAACCGGTTGAGGAAGCTGAAGCACCTTCGTATTTTGCTTGGAGGCCGAGAGCATATTCAGGAAATTGAAGAGAATACAATCGAGAACCTGGAGATCTGTAGAGTCCGCGGCTTTCATGATCTGAGTAATATTACGGCCTTTCACGCGCTGAGGAGACTTGTTATTGAGGATCAAATTCAACTGCAAGAAATCCGCTTTGACCAGGAAATGAAGTCACTGGAGGAGCTATCAATTAGGAATTGTAAGGGCTTGACTCGTTTGATAGGAATGGAGCATCTGCCCTTGCTGCACAAGCTTCGCATTCTCAAAACGGCAATCGATTTCGATTCCTTTATCCAGCAGAAACTTCCAAGATCTTTATCTTCAGTGGAATTTGCAACATTCCAAGGTAAAGCAGATCAGGAAATACAACAATCTCTAATAAAGCTAGGTTTTCAATAAAAGAGATTAGTCTTGGTGATCAATAAAATGGGACTATCATGCAGCATAAGACTTATTGTCTTAAACTTGTATAGGGAGAGAGGATGAAACTCATGTATGAGCGTTTGGTAGAAAAACTGAAAACGACATCGGCTTTAAAATGGTTTCCTGGTCATGGTGCCGAAGAAAGCTGGATAGCGGAAGCTGAAGATGAGTTAGGATTCAACCTGCCCCCCTCGTATCGGTGGTGGTTGGTTCATTACGGTAATGCCCGGTTGGGTGATGGTAATATTCTCACCATTTCGGATCCGGAACACAGAGACTACTATGACGGCGACCTTCTTTACATACATAGGCTTAATCAAGCCGAGGAATGGTGGGTACAGCGGTTTCCCCACAGACTGGACTTGTTCGTGCCGGATAGCGATGAGCTTTATTTTTTTGATACAGCTACTAGAAATAATCAGGGAGAATTTCCGATTATGAGGTATGATCTCATGAATGACATGATCGATGAGTATGCTCCTACGTTTGCGGAGTTTCTAGAACGGCTGATTGAAGAGCGTTCATTGAGAATATAGGAAAGGCAGGATCAGGAGTAAACCTGATCCTGCCTATTTATATGTTATCTGTTTTCTAGTGTACTAAAGCATCCAAATCTGGCTGCAATTTGTTCCGAAGAATATACAGCATGATGGCTCCGACAAGGAATGCTACAACATCAGCAATGACGAGCGACCAGACCACCCCGTGAAAGCCATTCGTGTGATTGGCGATATAGAGTACAGGAATCAGGGTGATACCTTGAATAACAGACATAATAAACGCGGCAGTTCCTTGCGCTGTTGCTTGGAAGATCCCCGTAAATAACGTAGTCATTCCTGTAACGAACAAGGATAAGAACGTCACATGCAGAATGTAACTGCCCATTTCAATTAATTGCGGGTCATTGGTAAATAAACCAATTAAGTTGTCGGAAATCAGATAAACGATGATGCCAAACACGATAGCTAACGCTACAATCATTTTGATCGTAAATCCGATGGTATGCTTCATACGTAATTTATTCGCTGTAAAAGAAAAGGCAATGAGCGGCACGACTCCTTCACATAAGCCCAATAGAATAAACTCGGGAAATTGCAATAAACGTGATGAAATGCCGTAGGCTGCTACAGCCTGATCCCCATATTCAACAAGAAAATGGTTTAAGATGAGCGACATTGCTCCTAAAAAGATACTCATAATAAAGACAGGAACTCCGATTTTGAATACGTTAATCAGAATATCTTTGGTAGCCCTGAACCATTTTGCGGAGACCGTTAAGAACTGGCTCTTATATCCCATGTAGAAGGCGTAGTATATACTCGCGATTAAGTTGGAAATAACCGTCGCAGACGCAACGCCGGTTACGCCTAAGTGGAAGACGAAGATGACTAGTGCATCGAGAATGATATTTACGACAACGCTGAGAATCATACCTATCATCGACGTGATGGCGGCACCCTCGGAGCGAACGATATTCTCAAGGGTAAAGAACAATACTACAAATGGCGAACCGAGTAGCATAATCGTGACATACTCTTTTGTAAAACCGAAGGATTCAGCTGTTGCCCCAAGGCCATGTACGATGGAATCAATCAAGGGGAGTCCTACAGCTATTACGATTAGACCTAGAACGATGCTGCTGTAAAAGGCGAATGAAGATACATGCTTTACATCATCATACCTTTTCTCACCTAGCAATCGAGAGATATACGTCCCACTGCCCATACCAATCAAGTTGCCTAGCGCCATAATAATAGCGAATAATGGCAAGGTTAATGCGAGCGCGGTTAACATGGCCGTATTATGGAGCGTACCAAGGAAATAGGCATTCAATATAGAATAGATGACACTCATTGACGTGCCTAGCATCATCGGTACAGCAAAGTGAGCTACCGCTTTTGCGATAGGTGCTTTTTCAAAGTAATGGAGGTTTTCTGCATCCATGTGGATCACTTCTTTCTTTTTTTATAATTATCTAACACCGTTAGATTGAACCTTACAGTGTTAGATGTTATCATGAGCCTATGAATCTGTAAAGTATAAACTTACACTGTTAGATAAAAGGGTGGGTATCGATGAAAAAACAGCAACCTCAGATTTCGGAGGATAAGATATTAGAAACGTCATGGGAGCTTCTTGGAGAGGATGGCATTGAGAAATTCAGCATGAGACGACTCGCCGACAGGCTAGGGATTCAAGCTCCCTCTTTGTACTGGTACTTCAAGAGTAAGCAGACTATCTACCAGCGACTGGCCAATCAGGTATCGAAAATCATTCTGGAGGAGTTTCACTCCGAAGGGGATTGGAAGGATCAACTGACTGGGCTTGCGGTAACGGTACGGAACGTGCTCAGCCGCTATCCCTGCTCTACGCAGCTCATGATGATGACGCTGCCCCACGAACCGGACATCATCCGGTTCACCAACCGTATGCTACTCTGCGTAGAATCGACGCCGCTTGAGCAAGAGCAGAAAATGCAAGTGGTTACTACACTTGTGAACTACGTCTACTATTTCGTACTGGATGATTATCAGCATGAGCGTAATATCTCCGCCATTCTTAAGGATAATGGAGCGGCACCTCCAGGGGAGGAGATGATTCGCCTTCTGGACTCTATGAGCGATGGGGAAGCGGGACTGTTCCGGAGAATGTTCACGAACGGGTTGTTTGAGTTGATGGGGACCGACAGGGCATTTGAGTTCGGGTTGAAGCTGATTCTGCTCGGAATTGAGCAGGTAATAGGGGAGCAGGAAAAGAAGTAGAATGACGTTTCGTTTCCTCTAGGGGGTCGGAATTGTTTACACGCATTTGCACCGTAAGGTTGGAATGAAAAAGAAGCTGTCTTTGAGCCTTAATCAGGCCCCGAAGACAGCTTTTGTTATTATGTTGTACTGCGGAGACTAGTTTTTTTGTTGCCAAAGGTATGCGGATGAAAGCCGAATCGCTATGTGACGTTTGGATTTCGGTTAGTGGACTGTCATATGACAAAGTGATGACAACAAACACTACTTAGCAATGTACATCTTTTCTATAATTATAAAATTAGCATAGTTATCTCCTTGTTTGGAGAAGGTTGTGCAAGATGAATTTCACGAGGGGGATTAAAGTGAGGATCAAGTTTAGCCGGTTTCTAATCTTTGTTCTGACGATTACATTAATTGGGGGTAATTCTGTAGGGGCTGCCGGGATTCAAAACAAGCAGTCTATTGAGGATAGCCTAAAAGTTATATCAAGAGTATCGGCATTCGCAGGAAGCGGCGAGTTTAATGATTTTGATGGAGCGGCACAAGAGGCATCTTTTCGCATGCCCCAGGGAATCGCTGTATTAAAGGACGGTTCTGTGCTTGTGTCAGACACCCGCAATCATCTCATTCGTCAAATTAAGAATGGAGAGGTTTCTACTTATGCGGGCTTCAAGTATGACGTAAAAGACAATGTAGCTCCTGATGGGGCGTGGCATGACGGTGCCAAGGAAGCCGCAGTATTCAACGGTCCCTCGGGAATGGACACAGATATCCACGGTAACATTTACATAGCAGATACTGAAAATCATCGGATTCGAAAAATATCTAACGACGGAATAGTAACAACTGTTGCCGGAGATGGCATAATCGGCGAAGGAAATGGCACAGGAACGGGAGCAAGATTTTATCACCCTCAGGATGTGGCTGTTGCAGCAGATGGAACACTATATGTTGCGGATACATTGAATCATTTGATTCGCCAAATAGCGCCCAATGGGCAAGTGACTACGCTTAATGCTCCGTCAGATCGCGTGGTTGAGGTTGAAGCTGGATACGTGGTCCCTGCAGGTGACTATGCGGACGGTCAATTGTCGGCATCCAAGTTTAATGAGCCTACCAGCATTGCAATGGACCATAAAGGTAATTTATATGTTAGCGATACAGGTAACCAGGTCATTCGTTATATTGATTTAGCAAAAGGTACGGTTACAACTGCGGCGGGATTGTCTCCGGGGGAGAAGCCTGTGTATGCCAAAGGCAGTCTGTATGCTGAAGGTGGTTATGCGGATGGTTCTGCTACGGGGGCACGCTTTCAATCTCCTAGAGGGATCGCTGTAACGAAGGAACAGGGGCTAATTATTGCTGATAGCTTAAACCACACGATTCGTTATCTTGCAGACGGACATGTGAGTACAATTGCGGGTGTACCTGCGCAGTTTGGTCAAGTCGATGGTATTAATGATAACAATCTGCTTCATCGACCGACCGATGTAGTGGTTTTGCCAAATGGTGGATTGCTCATTGCGGACAGTTATAACAATAAAATCCGCGAACTTGAGTATTATAAGCTTCCAGCGAATCTGCCACGTAATAATCAGGTGAAGGTTGTCATGGATGAATCGGTTGTGAGCTTTGACGTGCAACCCGAAATTGTAAAGGGACACACGATGATTCCTGTGAGAGCGTTAAGTGAAATGATGGGCTATCAGGTTAGATTTTTGGATAACCAGCGTACCATTGAATTAACGAAGGGCGAAGTAAAAATCAGGCTGCAAATGGGGAGTCCAGAAATTTTGATCCGGAATACGATGGCAGATTCGGAACAAAAGAGGGTGATGGAGGCAGCACCATATGCGAAAGATGGCCGTTCGTATGTTCCGGTCAGATTTTTCAGTGAGGCCTTTGGAGTAGATGTACAATGGGATTCGAACACGAGAACCGTTATTTTAAGGGAAATCACAGAAGCTATTGATAAGCTGCCAGCAGCGAATCGAAAATCGCGTTCGGCAGTTATTGAACAGATCAAAGGAACCGTCTGGATAACTCAGGCGGGTGGCTCAATGACTTACCAGGCTTATAATGGCATGAATCTTCATCAAGGGGATCATATTCTAACGGAAAAGAATACGAGCGCGATATTGAGGACGAATGATCGTAAGGATGAAATTATAATTAGCGAAAACTCAGAGCTGTCCATTTTGAACTTAAGTGGTACATTCCGTACTAAGAACACAAGCTTTATGTTATGGAGCGGGCTCGCTTCCGCCGATGTATCCTCGTTGGTAAATGCCAAGGATACCTTCAACATCCTAACGCCGACCGGTGTGACCAATGTTCGTGGCACGAATTTTATGGTGAGCATCGATCCGGTTACAGGGATACCCACACTCTTTGTAAACAGCGGCCTGGTTCAGGTAAGCGGCAATGGAACCAGTCCAAATCCAGTCTTTGTATACCCTGCGCAGGAAATAAATTTACTTCCGAATTTGGGATCATCAAGTATGCCGTCCATAGTGGACCCATCTAGTCTCATCAATCAACTCTCACCTGCTGTCATCGAGTCGCTAATAAAGCAAAAGAATAAAATAGATCAGGAAAATGCAGAGATGCTAGAGAAAATGAAGAATGAGGCTTTGGGCTCCAACCTTGGGGGAAGTCTGGGTAATTTGTCTCCAAGTGATCTAGAACAGTATCAAAATAATTTGAATAATCTGCTCGGTAATATTTTAAAACAGGCCCTGGATCAGAATAAAATAGATCCAAAACAGTTGCAGGCACTGATCGATGAGGCTAATAAGAAATTAGATCATCCGATTGATTTAAGTAAAGTTCCTCCGCTTCAATTAACGCCTGAGCAGAAACTACAGCAGGAAAAGCAAAAGCAGCTAGAGGCTGAACAAAAAAAACGGCTAGAGGAACAGAATAAGCAGCGTGAACTAGACGAACAAAAGAAAGCTATGTTAGATAAGATTAAAGCGGAAAAAGAAAGACTCGAACAGGAGAACAAGAAGAAACAAGAAGAGGCTGCTAAGCGAGCAGAAGAATTGTATAAGCAAAGACTTTCGGATGCGGATAAGCAAAAATTTGAAGAGCAACAAAAAGCTTTGGAGCTAAAGAAAAAGCAGCAGGAACAAGCACAACAACCGAAGGCTTCGACTCCAACACCATCACCAGTACCAACAACGCCAACGATGCCAACAACACCAACAACACCAACAACACCAACAACACCGACCAATACTGCCCCGAAGGTGGTTAAGTCACTATCGGATCGAATGGTAAACGCTGATGATGCTTATGAAATAGATATGAGCACAGTCTTCCATGATGTTGATGGAGATACGTTAATATTCTCAGCCCGTTCGAGTGACTCAGCTGTGGCAGAAGTAGTCGTGAATGGAAGTGGGCTACGAGTTACGACAAAAGGTAAGGGTATTTCCGAAATTCGTATTACAGCCAGCGATGGAAAAGGTGGGTTGACCGACACTTCATTCCGTATCGCGTATTATCATAAGCTTGAGGATTTGAGGGCTGAAGTCACATCCAGTTTCGTAGAACTCTACTGGGATGCCTATGGGGAAGAAGGGATAACTTATCACGTCTATATGAATGATAAGTTAGTCAAATCTACACCGGACACTCATGTTTCGCTTACGGGGCTTAAGCCGGATACGGTCTATAATCTACGAGTAGTCGCAGTTCATGGTGATAATGAGATTGAAGCGTTCGGCGACTATACGGCAACCACTCAACCTTTTGACTTTCAGTCCACGGAGGTAACCGCTAATTCAGTTACTGTATTCTGGGGTTACTATGAAGGGAAAAAAATAAAGCTCTATCTAAATGATGAGGAGATTGATCCAAGCTTAATCGGATCTTCTGATGAGAATCATTATACCTTTACGGAATTGAGTCCGAACACATCCTATAACATTCGGATAGAAGCTTGGGATGAACAGAATTTATGGGCAACAAGCGAAATTACTGTGGAGACAGGAATGTTACCAGATTTGTAAGACACTTGGAAAATCACTCTTGTTGCAAACAGCTAAGTTGAAGAATAAAATATAGAAGGGGACTGCGGTTCCCCAAACTAATAATTTATTTTTGTAATTAAGAAGAGGGGCATCTACCCCTCTTTTTTTATTTTACTGCTCATTTTTCAGCAGATCGGAGAGTTAACCATGGGAAATACAGATAAGTTTGAAATGATAGCGAGTACCTATGACAATTCGGAAAGAACTCATATTGCGAAGGTATCCTCAGATGCGATTCGTGAATACTTAATTGAAGCTAACCATAAGAAGGCTATTGATTTTGGGTGTGGAACGGGTCTTGTCGGAATGAACTTGGTAAGCGATTTTGATTCTATCCTGTTTGTGGATACATCACCAAACATGATTAATCAAATACAGCAGAAAATCTCTGAATCTAATATTCAGAATGCTGATACATTGTGCTTTGATATGGAACAGGAAGATTTGCCTGATGTACGTGCTGACTATATTTTTATGGCTCAGGTTCTACTCCATATTGCTGATGTTGAATTGGTGTTATCCAGATTATTGAATGTTCTCAATGAAGGCGGGCATTTATTAATCGTCGATTTTGATAAAAATGAGAAAGTTGTGTCGGATATCGTTCATAACGGATTCAATCAAGAAGAGCTAACGGACCTGATGACGAAAATAGGGTATACGAATATTCAATCCAAAACGTTTTATTCAGGTCATAAGATTTTTATGGGACAAGATGCCTCCATGTTTATCCTTGATTCTCAAAAGTAAAAGCACTAATCTACACCACTACTTTTTTATTTCCCAGCTACTCACCCCGTGGTAAAATAAGCCAAGCGATGGATCTTGGACAACAGGGAGAGTTAGACAGATGAAGGGTATTAAGCTCAAAATTATGGCAGCAATTATGTTATGTTCCATCGTAGCGGGAGTGGGCGTAGGGTCAGTCAGTATATATCGGAGCATTGACATGCTCAAGGACTACTCGAACAGGAATATGAGCTTATTGGCAGAGAGTAAGGCGAATGAGCTCAACGTTACGATCAATCAGATTGAAGCATCGGTGAATGGTTTAAGCGTATCGATACTGGCGCTATTAGACGATGTGAATGCTTTTCAAAAGAATCCTGATTACGTTAAAGAGTATCAGGAAAGAATCAGACCGATCGCGAAGGCATTTGCAGAAGACACGAATGGTGCTATGGCATTTTATGTTCGATTTAATCCCACCTATACGGATCCGACATCCGGGGTTTTTCATGCAGATACGGATGGGGATGGCACAATCGAGCAGTTGGTTCCGACAGATTTTAGTCAGTATGAATCAAGCGATCTGGAGCATGTAGGTTGGTATTACATACCGATCAAGGCGGGTAAAGCCACCTGGCTTGATCCTTACCGCAATGAGAACATACAAACCGATATGATTAGCTATGTGGTCCCGCTATTTAAAGATGGTGAGCCTGTTGGCGTCGTAGGGATGGATGTCAATTTTGACCGAATAAAAAATCTGGTGCAATCGATTAAACCTTTTGAGAATAGTTATGGAGCTTTAATAAACGGGACAGGTCAGTTCTTGATTCATCCTGAGTACAAGCAGTCTGATTCTTTATCCGAGCTGAATCCTTCGCTGTTTAAAACCATACAGGAGAATGATACTGGCGTTACGAATACGTCGTTTGGTGAAGATGACATGCTCGTATCACATAAAATACTATCCAACGGACAATCACTGCTCGTTGTTTCTCCCAGATCGGAGATTTATGCAGATGTAAACTCGCTGGCAACCGACATTGTATGGTTAGTTGTTGGGGCGCTCATATTGTCCGTGCTTATTGCCTTACTGCTGAGCGGACGAATGACGAAGCCCATTCATCTCCTCATTGCTGACATGAAGAAGGTTAGTGACGGTGATTTGACCGTACAGACTTCCATTGAGAGCAGGGACGAGTTTAGGGAGATCGGAGATAACTTTAATAAGATGGTCCGTGATTTGTCTGGGCTGAGCAAAAATATCATTGATGTGTCCAATCAGATCCGTGAAGCTTCAGGAATGCTGTTCTCGGTATCGGATGGAGTAAAGATGTCGATAAACGAAGCAGCCACATCCGTTGAAGAGATTGCAAGTGGCAACAATGAGCAAGCAATGTCGATTGAGGATTGTGCCAATATTTCGACTGAAATGAAGGAGAAATATAAGCAACTTCAACTGGCGACACGGCATGTATTAGATACAATTGATCTCATACAGAAGGATAACAAGGAAGGAATGACCACGATTGAGAAGCTAGAGTACGCCAATCGGGGGAACTTAAGCGCTGCGGAAGAGATTGAGTCTGCCACTACAGAGCTTCAACGTAAAGCAGTGGGGATTAATCAGATCTTAACAACGATCAGTGCAATTGCAGGGCAAACGAACCTGCTAGCTCTCAATGCTAGCATTGAAGCTTCCCGTGCAGGTGATGCAGGCAGGGGATTTGCGGTGGTCGCCTCTGAAATTCGAAAGTTATCCGAACAGTCGAATGCAGCGGCAGATGATATTTTGCTACTTGTATCTGAGCTTGAATCGGACGTAAGCAGGAGTGTAGATGCGATGACCGCTGTTAAGGAGAGTACATCCGAGCAGGCGATAACGGTATCGCGTGTCAGCAATGCATTCCAGGCGATTTCTTCTTCTGTAGATGTGATGACAGGAGTTATGCATGATAATGGGGCGCACATTTCCAGCATTGGAGAACATGTGTATCAAGTACAAGAGAAGTTAGAGAGCATGACGTCGGTATCCGAAGAGAGTAGTGCGCTTTCGGAAGAGGTCGCTTTGACCATGGAGGATCAGCAGAAGCAGTTGCGAATGGTGGCTTCAGCAGCTGAAGAGTTAAATGGTATGGTTGAGACGCTAAATGGACTTGTTCATCGATTCAAAGTTGAAAAGTAGAATATGAGTTCATAAGAAAAGGCACCCCATAAAGGTGCCTTTTCGTCTATTCTTGATCATTTCGTCATATAAAAGAACACACATGTAGAGCAATTAATTCATGGTATTATCGTAAAGAACAAAACCAATTCAATTATGAAAGAAGGACATTATGGGTTTTAAAGATGAATTAAAACGTGCAGCGCGCAACGCGGTAAAAGATGTAGAAAAAGAAGCCAATAAAACCTGGAAGATAGATTATAAAGGGCACGTTATTGAGGTTGTACATCAGTTACGTGAAGAGGCTCTTATCATTGATGGTATTACGGTTGATAGCAATAAGCGAAAATCTTTGCTCTCTCACTTCATACCTTACTCTAAAATGTCAGGTATTCTTGAACTGGGAGATGGCACGAAACATAAAGTGTCCGTCAAACTTGGAGGATACATAAAGTTTAATTGTATTGTAAAAATCGGCCAAAATACAGTGCTGAATGAGTCTCTTAAACTTGATTTTCTTCCTTGGGCCCATAGAGAAAAAATTGTCTCTGCCATTCAGCAGCAAGTTCAGACACACAACAAAATAGTAGATGACCGTTTACCAGATGATGAGTACTTCTATGATGAGAATCAACCCCGAATGGATGCGGGATTATTTGATCGCATAATCGATGACGTACCAACTCCCTTATTCGCAAAAAAACTACTAAAATTGTTTAGAAAGCAACTCAGCAATCCGAAAGACAAAACGAGAAAGGCAACGTACGACGAAATAATTTTTGATAACATAGCTACCTATCGTGATCGATTTATAGAACTCTTTCAACAAGCCGAGTGGAATGAAGAACTCGTTCAGCAAGAAGCATTATGGCTACTAGAGCATGCAGCACATCGAGAGGTTGTGAAGTTCGCAATCACAGTGCTTGGTTGTACCCATTGTGAGGAATATAAGGATTTGCTCTTTACACTAGGTATGCATGAGGAATTCACTTCATATGTTGTATTCGCGCTAGATGATGGAACGAAGGAAGCGAATCATGAGATATGGAAGCTTGCTCAGTCCGTCCATGGCTGGGGTAAAATTGCTGCCGTTGAACAGCTTGAAGCTAGAACACCTGAAATAAAGAAATGGCTGCTGACCAAGGGCTGTGAAAGTACGGTTCCGAGCGAGTACTTAGCCTATATGTGTGCTATCAAAGGGGAACTTGCCATAGCACTATACGAAGAGACGATCTCTAAAGATCTTTACGATGGAATAGGACTTATCATTCAGACATTACTACACGAAGATATAGAGCCTGACATTGAGGAATATTTATTTGAAAATGCGGTTCTTTTTCGCTTCGTGAACCATGCGCGTATCCACTGCACAACGCTTGAGGATATGAATCCCCTTATGACGATAAATGAATTTTTAAATCATGAAGAAATATGGGTGGAACGATCTGAAGATGGGTGGAAGCAACAGGAGCGCATTTCGATTCAACAAGTGCTTCAGCCGATTCTAAATGATCTAGCCTAATTTTTCTGGTTTGTTTAAGGTATTTATGCCTAATCGATTCAGCCCCAAAGGACCCTGCATCTCAAAGAAATCGGATAGGCTAAAATGATCAATTCATTCAAAGAGGTTTGTTTTCAAGACTTTTACTGGTTCTAATTGCCTCGTTCATATAGAAGGGGTTTTATATCCAATGACCTTGGTCAGGATGCTGTGATAGGCTCAATAACTTATAAAATAGAATAAATTCATAGGCGGAAAGATCTAATATCATGATTGGATTATGATATAATGTCGACACTATTCTACATAATTTTCAAAGACTACTTCTAGCCTATACTCAGTAATCTTAAATGTGGGTAATATGATACAAAGGTATGAAAATTATGGAATAGGGAGACGGATCATGATTAACCCACATTTTACTCTTAGCTTACCCTCCAAGGTAACAAAACTTCTGCTAGGCTGTTCAACTTTTTTACTAGGACTGTTATTCTTCACTTTATTTGCAGACAGTGCTTCCGCTCATGGTTATATTGAGTCACCCGCAAGCCGTGCTTATATGTGTAAGCAAGGTGAAAATACGAATTGTGGCGCTGTTCAATATGAACCACAAAGTATTGAAGCCATTGGTAACTTTCCGACTACAGGACCTGCAGATGGAGAGATTACCGGTGGTGGTATTTTTAAAGAGCTTTATGAACAAACACCAGATCGCTGGAAGAAAGTAACCCTACAGACGGGTCTTAACACATTTACTTGGAAACTAACAGCTGCACATGCAACGGACAACTGGAAATATTACATTACAAAAGCAAATTGGGACCCTACCAAACCGATCGGACGGGACGATATAGAGTTGTTCTGCTCATTTGATGACAAAGGGGCGAAGCCGAACCCTTCGACTTCACATCAATGTAATATTCCTGCGGATCGTACAGGATATCAGCTTATCCTTGGCGTATGGGACATTGCTGATACTCCTAATGCTTTCTATCAGGTTATCGATGCTAATATCGTGAGTAATGGCGCAGCGCAAGGTCCAACCGTACCTGCGAATGTGAGCTCCGTGAACAAAACAGAAACAACGATAACGCTAAAATGGACGGCTTCTACAGCTCCAACCGGAATCGCAAAATATGAAATTTACCGTGATGGGGTACTCGTTGGAACTTCATCAACGAATACTTATGTAGACAATGGTCTTACTGTGAATACATCCTATGTGTATACCGTAAGAGCAGTTGATAATGCAGGAGATAAATCTCAAGCTTCTCCAGCTGTAACGATTGCAACATCTGCCGCAGGTAATGGTGGGGACGATACTAACACATACCCGGCATGGGACGCTTCTAAGGTGTATCTGGGTGGAGCCAAAGTACAATTTAACGGTGCCACCTATGAAGCGAAGTGGTGGACACAGAATGAAACGCCTGGCAAAGCACAAGTATGGAAGTTAATTGGTGATGCTGGTGCTGGTGCTGGACTTGCAGCTCCTACAAGTGTTCATTCCATGAAAACCACATCGACAAGCGTGTCACTCATGTGGACAGCTTCACTGGGTGCAACGCAATATGAAATCTACCTCAATAATGTTCTGCTAGGCATGTCGACATTAACTGCTTATGAGGTAACGGGGTTATCCTCGGGCACATCCTATGTGTTTACCGTTGTAGCTGTTGATGGTGCTGGCGTTAAATCAGAAGCGTCAACTCCTTTTCATGTGAAGACCGCAACCGAAGACGGAGGAGCGGGTGATAACGAAACTCTTTATCCAGAATGGGATGCTAAGAAAGCCTATGTGGGTGGAGATAAGGTACACTTTAATGGTGCGACCTATGAAGCGAAATGGTGGACATATAATGAGCTTCCTAATAAAGCAGACGTATGGAAACTAGTAAAGTAAAATCACATGATATCTTTATTTAAATTAGAAAGGCATCCAAGTTACGGGTGCCTTTTCGCGTTATCTTCCGCAAAATAGCTATTCATTATTTCATATGAAATGCCGATATTATATAAATTAATGTGCTTTAAAGGTAAGTGAAAAGAAATACAAATCGTTGTAACCCCCTCTTCTACTGAAGAGTGAGGGGCTTTTTTGCATCATGAGGATAGAACAATTTGAAAACGAGGTGTGCAACATGAGATCTACTATCCAGAACAAGCTTAAATTCAAAATGACGATTGGAAGGAAGCTAATCGGCTCTTTCCTCATTATTGCTCTTTTGTTAGGGGTTACAGGTTCTATAGCTTCTGTGTATCTAAAGAAAATAGATACCCTGTATACCGATGTTGTCGATAGACGAACTATCATTTTATCGAATGTATTAAATACACAAGTAAATATTTCAAAGGAAAATAGTTTGATTCGAGCATATATCATTACAAGTGACGAATCTTTTTTAGTTAAATTAGAGAAGGCTTATGCGGATGCAAGTCAGTTAATTCAGGAAACAATCCCATTAAGCCAATCGGCCCAATTTAAAAAGAGCTTGCAAGAACTTGATCAAGGAAACCAAGAGTTTAAAGAAAAATATGATGAATTGATACAAATGATTCAATCGAAGAAATCATCTGATCAGATCTTGGATTATTTTATTGCAGAAGTATTTCCACGCGGTATAGAACTTGACCCGATGGCTGAGAATCTGGCAAACGAACAGTTAAATGCGATGAAGGAAGCAAGTGAGGAAAGTACACAGCTTGTCAATCATGCCGTTACCAATGTGGCTGTAGTTAGTATTTTTGCTTTTGTATTTGCTGTATTGTTCGGTTATATTTGTTCACGAATGTTATCCAAACCGATAGTAACTATAGCAAAAGCGGTAGAGGAAATTGCGTTAGGTAACTTAACAGTTGAAGATATCAAGTTGAAGAATAAAGATGAAATCGGAGTATTGGCCCATTCATTTAATCAGATGAAAGATAATCTCCAGAGATTAGTGCACAAGATTCGTATTAGTTCGGAGCATGTAGCATCTTCCTCCGAGGAGCTTACCGCAAGTTCAGAGCAATCCAGCAAGGCATCCGAAGCGATATCGATGACGATTCAAGAAGTATCCACAAATGCGGAGATGCAATCTCGAAATGTAGATGATAGTCTCCAGGCTATTCACGAAATGTCCTCTGGCGTACAGCAAATTGCTTCAAATGCACAAATGACATCATCTCTTACGATAGCAACGGCTCAAAAAGCTTTAGAGGGTAATCAGTCTATCCAGTCAACCGTTAGCCAGATGGATTCGATACAAAACACGATGCATCATTTAGCTAATGCTGTAACAGAGATGCAGGAGCAATCGAAAGAAATTGAAATGATTGTTGATGTAATAACAGAAATCTCAGCTCAAACGAATCTGCTATCACTAAATGCGGCTATAGAAGCTGCCAGAGCAGGGGAACAAGGACGAGGTTTTGCAGTGGTTGCAGGAGAGGTTCGAAAGTTAGCGGAACAATCTTCCCAGTCGGCTGGGCAGATTGCAGAGTTGGTCACAACAATTAATCAGCGTACATTCCAACTGGTAGAGAAGACGGAAGCTGGAGTGAGGGAAGTTAGCGATGGAATTCAAGTCGCACATTCAGCGGGTCAACTATTCGAGTTCATAAAAAATGATATCGATGAGGTCTCTAATCAGATTCAGGAGATATCGACCGCTTCACAGCAGATCTCTATGAATACGGAACAAGTCGTAGATGCGATTGGGTTCATATCAGAGGGCTCCAAAACCGTTGCAGCAGAATCACAGAACTTAGCGGCATCGACGCAGGAGCAACTGGCTTCTATGGAGGAAATTACATCTTCTGCATCATCGTTATCTAATATGTCAGAAGAGCTGCACAATTTAATTGAAAAATTCAAAATCTAAAATGAATCATCGATGTTCAGTATGAAACACATGGTTGACGTCACAAAAGGGTAATGTTACCATTACCCTAATTTCATAAAGAGTAAGCTCTATGTGTTACATTCACGCATTGCTTACTTGGAAGTCCACTAGGGGCGCCTGTTATAGGCTGAGATAAAGCGATTTCGCTTTGGTCCCTTTGCACCTGATCTGGGTCATGCCAGCGTAGGAAAGTGGTAACGAATTCAATCTTTGTGTGTTCATGAATTCAGAACCGTTCTGTGCTGGAACGGTTCTTTATGTATTTAACCGTTCCTCCATTAGAACCGGGCTCTATTCATCTACCCCTAGTGACTTCCTTATATGACATAAGGAGGTCTTTTTTGTGTTCAATTAATGAGGGAATAGAAGGGCGTAATCATTGATCACACACGAACTAGGAGGAGAACAATGAAGGATATACTTGAGATTGGCGGCGTAAAGCTGACCAACCGACTATTGGTAGGAACGGGGAAATATGCAGACCACAAAGAGATGAACGCAGCCATTACGGCTTCTGGGACACAGGTCGTTACCGTTGCTGTAAGAAGAGTTGATCTGGACGGTTCCGAGGAGAACATTCTGAATGACATTCCTGACAATGTACAGTTAATGCCCAATACTTCAGGGGCAAGAACGGCGGATGAGGCTATACGTATTGCAAGATTAGCAAGAGCATGCGGGATGAGCAATTGGATTAAGATTGAGGTTATCTCGGATCAGAAATACTTGCTTCCGGATAATGCGGAGACGATTAAAGCAACGGAGGTGCTAGCTAAAGAAGGCTTCGTTGTTCTTCCTTACATGAGCCCTGACCTCATGGCAGCTAAAGCCTTGGTGAATGCAGGTGCTGCTGCTGTAATGCCGCTCGGAGCGCCAATTGGCACAAACCGAGGCATCCGAATGAAAGAGATGATCCAGATTCTAATAGATGAGATTTCTGTTCCTATTATCGTGGATGCAGGGATCGGTAAGCCATCCGAGGCAGCGGAGGCAATGGAGATGGGAGCAGATGCGGTATTGGTCAATACGGCGATAGCTACAGCGAAAGATCCAGTTGGTATGGCGCAAGCTTTTGACTTGGCCGTGAAGTCTGGGCGCATGGGGTACTTGGCAGGACTTGGGCGGATGTTGAGTGGCAGAGCAGAGGCCTCGTCCATTCTAACTGGATTTTTGGACTAAGAGGGAGAGATGAAATGAGCTTTTATGATATATACACCCAAGTCAAAGAGTGGCCGTTCGAGCGTCTCACGCAGGCTGTAAGTAACAAGGATGTAGAGAGAGTCTTAGGGAAGGATCGGCTAACCAATGAGGATTATTTGACGTTATTGTCTCCTGCGGCAGAACCTTATATAGAAATCATGGCACAACAAGCACATGAGCGAACCGTACAGCATTTTGGCCGAATCATTCAATTATATCAGCCTCTTTATTTGAGCGATTACTGTGTGAATACTTGTAAGTATTGCAGCTTCAGCATAGATAACGAGTTCCCAAGGCGTAAGCTGACGATGCTGGAGGTGGAGCAAGAAGCTAGGGCAATAAAGGCTAAAGGAATAAAGCAGATCATTCTGTTAACAGGGGAATCTCGCATTCATTCTTCAGTACAATATTTGAAGGACTGTGTGGATGTATTAAAGCATCATTTTGCTTCTATTGCGATTGAAATTCAGCCGCTGGATGTGCCGGATTATCAGGAACTCGTGAATGCAGGAATTGACGGTCTCACTGTATATCAAGAGGTTTATGACGAAGAGACCTATAAGGATATACATGTTAAAGGACCGAAACGCAACTATCGTTATCGCCTGGATGCACCGGAGAGAGGATGCCAGGCAGGGATGCGAGCAGTTAATATCGGAGCGCTACTCGGGCTAAGCGATTGGCGAAAAGAAAGCTTCATCACAGGGCTTCATGCAGCCTATCTACAAAATAAATACTTAGGGACTGAAATCTCCGTATCCTTTCCACGGATGCGCCCTCATGCCGGGGAGTATCAGCCAAGTGTCATCGTCACGGACCGAAATCTCGTGCAAGCTATGCTGGCTCTTCGCCTGTATCTGCCGAGAGCCGGTATTACAATTTCCACGAGGGAGGAGCCTAGATTGCGGGATCATCTTATCCCACTCGGGGTTACTAAAATGTCCGCTGCCTCCAGCACGGTTGTCGGTGGTTATTACAATCCGAGTGCAGAGGAACCCGCCCAGAGCCAATTTGAAATCTCAGATGAACGATCTGTAGCAGATATTAAGACTCTGCTCAGGGAAAAAGGGTATCAGCCTGTCATTAAAGATTGGCAAATGGTATAGCGGGGAGCTTATTCAGTGGAAATTCATTTGA
The DNA here is from genome assembly GCF_058781425.1 of Paenibacillus sp. FW507-14B1B. NCBI lineage: Bacteria > Bacillati > Bacillota > Bacilli > Caryophanales > Paenibacillaceae > Paenibacillus > Paenibacillus sp. FW507-14B1B. Next base: position 92,984 of record NZ_JBYSWS010000004.1, read on the forward strand.
TATCAAGTGGAAGGCAAGCTTTGGATCAGTTTGCTTGTATAGCAAGCAAAGTAGAACCATACGTCCGTTATATCCATCTGCGTGAAAAGTCACGCACAGCCAAAGAACTTATGAGTGGAATTCATCATCTAACAGATCAAGGGGTACCGTTATCTAAGATCATCATCAATGATCGCGTCGACGTTGCCCATGTATCCGGGGCATGTGGTGTGCAGTTGGCTTACCATAGCTTATTACCTCGTGAGGTGAAGAAGAAGTTCCCCGCGTTGAAAGTTGGACGCTCTGCACATTCTCTAGAGGAAGCCAGGCGGGCTTGTGAGGAAGGAGCAGATTATATCTTGTATGGACATATTTTTGCTACCGGATCTAAGCCTGATCTGAAGCCAAGAGGACTTAAGGAGCTAACTCGTATCGTTGATGCTCTAACTGTCCCAGTCATTGCGATTGGTGGCATCAAGCCAGAACATGTGGCCGCTATAACAGCAACCGGTGCTAGCGGATTTGCCGTGATGACTGGAATTACAGAGGCACGTGACCCTCTACTTGCCATTCAATCTTATCTGGAAGGGAGGTCTTTACAAAAATGATTCAGGTAAATGGTAAAACAGCAGTACTTACCGAAGACATACATACCGTTTCCGATCTACTTGTGCATTATCAGCTTAACCCCAAGCTTGTGATCGTTGAGCAGAACGAGCAGATTGTAGAGAAGGAAGCGTATGAGATTACGATAGTTCAAGATGGAGACAAGATCGAGCTCGTACATTTTGTCGGTGGGGGCTGAGTTCTAGCTAAGAAGAGAGGGTAAGCATGGATCAAGAACGTTATTCAAGACAATTGCTGTTCAAGAAGATTGGCGAAGAAGGACAGCGTAAGCTCATGAATGGACATGTGCTGGTCATTGGTGCAGGCGCACTCGGTACAGGCAATGCTGAGATTCTTGTCCGAGCAGGCGTAGGCACGATGACGATCGTAGATAGAGATTATGTAGAATATAGTAATCTTCAGCGTCAGCAGCTCTATGCTGAAGCCGATGCCACAAATAGATTACCTAAAGCTGTAGCGGCGCGGCAGCGATTATTGGATATAAACTCAGAGGTCGATATACGTTCGTATGTTATGGATGTTACAGCTAACGAATTGAAGCAGCTTGTATCTGGTGTCGATTTAATTATAGATGCAACCGACAATTTTGAAACACGCCTCGTCATTAACGATATTTCACAGAAATACAATATCCCATGGATCTATGGGGCGTGTGTAGGGAGTTATGGCTTGAGTTATATGGTTGTTCCCGGAAAGACGCCATGTTTCAACTGCCTATTAAATAAAGTCCCTCTTGGCGGAGCCACTTGTGATACGGCAGGTATTATTGCCCCGGCCGTTCATATGGTTGTAGCTTATCAGACAGCGGAAGCAATCAAATGGCTCACAGGCGATCATGACGCACTGCGTAGTGAGCTTGTTTCATTCGATGTATGGACCAACCAGCATGCGTCTATTCGAGTGAATCGGTTAAAGAAAGAGGATTGCCCTTCATGTGGGAAGGATGCAGTTCACCCCTACTTGTCTCAGCAGCACCTATCTAAGACGGCGGTATTATGTGGAAGGGATACCGTACAAATTCGGCCTCCTCAACAGATGGAGCGGGATTTAGAGCAATTGGCCTCTTTACTGTCCACCCAAGGGGGACTGGTTGAGTCCAATCCCTTTCTCGTTTCCTACAGCGCCGGAAAGCATCGGTTGGTATTCTTTAGAGACGGGCGTGTATTAGTGCACGGTACAAGTGATATTGCACAGGCGAAGAGCCTGTATCATCGATATCTGGGATAAGATTAATCATTGGCCCGTCACCGATTCATTTTCGGCGACGGGCTCCTTTAACTTGTCAGGTATTTTGGTCGAGTAAGTCCCAGTGAAAAAAGGTTTTTTGTACTAGTTCACGAATATGGTATATGTTAAAGACGATAGGAAGCAGAATAATTACATCTACAGGAGGATTCATAAATGGCTAATAAGACAGGAAATTTGAAAGCGATTCCAGGTGTTGTTGCGTTACATGAGAATCAGCGTACTGCTGAATGGCAGCGTCTTCGATATGGCATGTTTATTCACTGGGGTCTTTATTCTGAAATCGGTGGGGTATGGAACGGAGAGCCAGTAACCAAAGGCTATAATGAGCAAATCCAGATGTGGGCTAATATCTCGGAAGAGGACTATTTAAAGGTTGCAGCAGAATTTACGGCTGAGCGGTTTGATGCGGCTGAAATTTGCCGGCTCGCCAAAGATGCTGGTATGAAATATATTGTCATCACGACGAAGCATCATGACGGATTCTCGATGTTCAACACAGCAACAACGGATTATAATATCGTGAAGAAAACGCCATATGGCAAAGATCCAATAGCGCTATTAGCAGAAGAATGCCGCAACCATGGATTGAAGTTTGGCATCTATTTCTCCCTTGTTGACTGGCATCAAGGTCATGAGTTTGATGAGAACAACTGTAATTCCATTCCTGAATCGATGGAACCGATTATTGAGGGACAGCTTCGCGAACTATTAACGAATTATGGTTCAATTGCAGAGGTTTGGTTCGATATGTCTGCTCCAACGCTTGAGCAAAGTGAAAAGATTGCAGGTCTTGTTCGTGAACTTCAACCAGAGGCGATGATTAATAGCCGTATTTGGAATAACAACGGTGATTTCCGTACTTTGGGGGATAACGAAATTCCTTCGGTTCCACTTGATGGCGCTTGGCAAACGCCTGCTTCGATCTATCATTCGACTTGGGGTTACCGCAGCTGGCAGGAACGCGAAGACTTGGAAGGTAAGATCAAAGAACTTGTACATAGTCTAGTGAGCATTCGTGCTAGAGGTGGCAACTATCTTCTAAATATCGGACCACGCGGAGATGGCTCGATCGTGGAATTTGAAGCCGAAGTGCTGCGTGGAATGGGGAGCTGGATTCAGCGACATCCGGCCTTTGCAGGCGATCTTTCTGCTACCCGTTTTGATCAGCATGCTTGGGGAGAAGTGCTTGCAGGCCCGGAAAGTTTATACTTATGCGTAACGAATTGGCCGGCAGATGGAAAGCTAATATTAACCGGATTGGCTAGTGACGTAACCGAAGTAATCGAAGACGGCGCAGTAGCTCCTCTCTCTTATACAACCGAAGGAAATCAATTCATTATTGATCTTCCAGAACAAGCTTTAGACGAAGTATTACCGGTTATTCGAGTGAATTTTGAGGGAGATCTCTATGTCATTCCGAAGAATACCATTCATGAGAATAATGGAGTGTGGAAGGTAGAGTCGGGCGATCTTTACATAGGCCATGGCTATGCTGATAAAGGACACTATTTTACGATGAAGAAAACTCAGGTTCGTTTAACGAGTTACCTTGCTGTGAAGGAAGCAGGTCAAGTTTCCGTTCAACTGGATGTTGAGGCTGACCCAAGTCGTACATACAAAGTATCTGTGGGTGAAACAGAACACACGGTAAATGGTGCTGATTTGTCCGGTACAGACATGGGTCCGTTTACCGTACCTGCTGATGAGATTATTCCAATGACGATTACACTCGCTGATGCATCCCATGTAGGAGATGACTTGAACATTGTATTTACTGCTGCTGTAGTTCATAGAAAGTGATGTATGGAAGGTCTTTACCATTTTAAAATTGCAAATATTCTGCTATACTTTCAACCGAAGATTAAAAAAGAATAGTTTCTCTCATATAATTGCAGGGATATGGCCTGCGAGTTTCTACCGGACCCCATAAAGGCTTCGACTATGAGTAGCGATATATCGGTGTTTCAGACTCCTATGTACCCTAACTAGGAGTCTGGTTTATTTGTGGCCCAGGAATATTGTTCACTCAGCGAAGTGAATACTATTTCTGGGTTTTTTACTGGTCGTTTGCTAATGGAATCGGACGAGAGTGTCATTTTTAATGCTTCATACACCTTAGAACATACAGAAGGAGCAAAACTACATGTATTTTTTGATCAATCTTATCGGCATTATTGTCCTACTCGGTGTTAGCTATCTTTTGTCGTTCAACAAGAAGCAAGTGGCGCTAAAACCAATCGGAATCTTATTGATTCTGCAATTAGCTACAACATGGTTCATGTTATCCACCGATATTGGTTCAAATGTGATTACGTGGATATCGGAGTTTTTCTTATGGCTAATCAATAGCGCAATGTCTGGCGTGAATTTCGTGTTTGGTGAGTTCGCACCTCTGGATGGTTCTACGTTTACATTCTTTATGAATGTATTGATGCCTATCATTTTTGTTGTGGTATTCTTTGATATATTGACGTACTTTGGCATTTTGCCAGTGGTTATTAATGCGATTGGTTGGGTATTTTCAAAAATTACGAGAACACCTCGTTTTGAGAGCTTTTACTCCATACAAGTGATGTTTCTTGGTAACAATGAGGCCCTCGCAGTTACACGGAACCAATTAAACAAAATGGATGACAAACGGCTACTAACCATCGCCATGATTAGTATGTCTTGTGTTAGCGCAGGGATGCTCGGTGGATATCTGCAGCTGTTAGATCCGAAGTATGTGTTGACGGCTATTCCATTGAACGCAATCGGTGCGCTGATCATCACCTCTATTATTAATCCATATCGTGTAAGTAAGGAAGAGGATATTATCTATTCTCAACCGAAGTCGGAAAAGGGTAATTTCTTCGATATGATCTCAAAAAGTATGATGACAGGTGGTAACCTAGCCTTAATTATTGCGGTTATGCTTATTGGTTTTGTCTCCCTGATTACGGCTGTGAATACATTCCTAGGATTGTTTAATGACCATCTCACACTGCAAAGCATCTTCGGATTTGTCTTTGCACCAATCAGCTTCTTAATGGGTGTTGATTTCTCGCAAATCTTATCTGTAGGTCAATTGATGGGTGAGAAGATTGTTCTGAATGAGTTCGTTGCGATGACCAGTCTCAGTGAAATGCTCGCTAACTTAAATCCGCATACGGAAGCGGTTATTTCAACATTCCTAGTCTCGTTCTGTAATTTTACGACCATTGGTATTATTCTAGGAAGTATGCAAGCATTGTTTGGAGATCAAAAATCGAAGTTCATTGCCAAGTACACTTGGTTATTGCTCGTGAGTGGACTTCTTGTATCTAGCTTAACTGCAATGGTTGTAGGGTTATTTGTTTGGTAATTGCACACATAATACAGACACACTTGGAGGTATGCACCGATGAACAAGCATAATGCAGAGTACTACGTATCTAAACTTGGACTTCTTCCTCATCCAGAGGGTGGGTATTACAAGAGAACGTTTGAGTCTGATGAAAGAACATCAGATCAAGAATTATCGGTCCAATTCGAAGGCACAAGAAAGCTGTACACAAGCATCTACTTTCTACTAGGCTCCAATGACATCTCTCATTTGCATCGTTTGAAATCGGACGAGCTATGGTATTATCACGCGGGAAGTCCCTTATCAGTTCATGTAATCGATGAAGAAGGTGTTTATACAGAGTATAAACTAGGAATCGACTTGGAGAATGGCGAGGTTCCTCAAGTGCTCGTTCCGAAAAACTCCATTTTTGGCTCATCCGTTAAAGAGGAAGATACCTTCTCTCTGGTAGGGTGTATGGTTTCACCTGGTTTTGAATTTCAGGATTTTGAATTGTTTACGCAAGAAGAATTGTTAGCTAAGTATCCTCAACATAAGGATATTATCATGAAGCTGGCTTATGATTTAATCCCAGTATAGAACAATAAATAGAAGCACCTTCCGCTGAATGACAGGCAGCTATGCCTAGTCATTTCCGTGCGAAGGTGTTTTTTCTATTTGTAACAACAAAACACAAGATCATTTCAAAGATTTACGAAAACTCATTCTATGTTGCGTCATGTTCAAAACGCGTATGATACAGATATAAACGCCAAAGGAGGTGCCATTGAATGGTCACGGAACAGCTATTACTTAGTTCGGTATTCCTTGCAGGTGTGCTATCATTTTTCTCACCTTGTATCCTGCCGTTACTGCCTGTATATATATCGATATTATCAACCAATGAGCAGGCTTCATCTGTAAGCCCTCAGCGCACCACAGCGAAGCGGTCATTGAATGTTCATCTCATCATAAAAACGATTATTTTTGTAACAGGTTTATCCACGAGTTTTGTACTCCTTGGATTCGGCGCTGGATTTCTAGGTTCTGTGATCAATGCGAGCTGGTTCATCATGGCCTGCGGTGTCGTGGTTATCTTCCTTGGACTCTACCAAGTTGGTTTGTTCAACATTCCTTTTTTAAATCGTGAGAAAAAAGTACAGATGAGCCGTAGCAGCAAGCGCGATTTACTCGGCACATACTTGCTTGGATTTACCTTTAGCATCGGCTGGACACCTTGTATTGGGCCGATTCTAGGTGCGGTATTAGGTTTATCCGCAAGTGAGGGTCAAGCATCCTATGGGGCGTTTTTGATGTTCATTTATGCACTGGGTTTACTTATTCCATTCTTAGGTATGGCACTCTTCTCAGATATTCTGTTACGAAAGACGAAGAAACTACAACAATACATGGGAAGATTAAAGGTGGCTGGTGGTGTCATCATTATTATTATGGGGATATTTCTAATGACGAATAATCTGAACTGGTTCACTACGCTAATTCCACAGTAAGAAGGAGAGAGAAGTATGAGAAGGATTATGCTTATTGCGATCGCACTGTTTAGTGTCATGGCACTGGCAGCCTGTTCATCAGGTAATTCGGCATCACAAGACAAGGGGACCGCAAGTCAACAAAGCGCACCGAATTTCACGCTGACGGATTTGAATGGTAAAACACATAGCTTAAAGGATTATGCCGGGCAAAAAGTATATGTGAAGTTCTGGGCCTCATGGTGTTCCATCTGCTTAGCTGGTCTAGAGGAAGTGAATACACTTGCTAAAGAAGAACAGGACTTTGTCGTTCTATCAGTCGTTGCCCCCGGTTATAAGAATGAAAAAGATACAGCCGCTTTTAAAAAGTGGTTTAGCGGTGTGGAAGAAGCGCCAGATTTAACAGTATTGCTAGATGAAGGAGGCAAAGTTGCGGAGCAGTTTCAGGTCAGAGGGTATCCGACTTCGGCGTATATCGATTCTAGCGGTAAACTCATTCAGACGCTTCCGGGTCATGTTGGGAATGAGCAAATCATAGAAAAATTTAAAACCATTCAGTAAAGAAAGGCTGTGGCTTTTGTGAAAAAGGTAGGATGGTTTGTCATGCTAACGCTAGTTATCGTGCTTGCAGGTTGTGGAATGGTCAAAGCCACGAATAGCTCGAATGGCTCAGCCGAAACGGCCAAGGCAGATTCTAAATATCCGGATAATCCGAACGAAGGATTAACATTTGATGAGGATAATCTACAAGAAATATGGCTGGCTGGTGGTTGTTTTTGGGGTGTAGAGGCATATATGTCACGAGTATATGGTGTCTATGATGTAACATCGGGTTATGCAAATGGCAACACGGAGAACCCAACCTATGAACAAGTAGTGCGTGAGAATACGGGACATGCCGAGACCGTACATGTGAAGTATGATCCCGATCGAGTGGATTTGGAGAAACTGCTGACCTATTATTTTAAAATTATTGACCCCACGCTGCTGAATCAGCAAGGAAATGACCGTGGTAAGCAATACCGCACTGGCATTTATTATACGAACGAAGCCGATCGAGCAATTATTGACCGAGTAATAGCCAAAGAACAAGAGCGCTACGACGATCCGATTGTTACCGAAGTGGAGCCGTTAAAGAATTTCACGCTTGCAGAAGAGTACCACCAAGATTACTTGGAGAAGAATCCAAATGGATATTGTCACGTAGAATTCGACTCATTGGAGAATCAAGAGATACCCTCGCTTATAGATCCGGCGCTTTACCCTAAACCGAGTGATGAAGAAATTAAAGCGAAATTAACGAAAGAACAGTATGAAGTTACACAAGGTAAAGGAACAGAACGGGCATATTCCAATGAATACTGGGATAATTATGAGCCAGGCATTTATGTGGATGTCGTCACAGGCGAGCCGTTATTCTCCTCTGCTGATAAGTATGATTCCATGTGTGGCTGGCCAAGTTTCACAAAACCAATTGATCCAGCCGTTGTGCTTGAATATGAAGATACAAGTTATAATATGGTTCGTACAGAAGTAAGAAGCCGCGTGGGAGATAGCCACTTAGGTCATGTATTTAATGATGGTCCAGTGGATCGGGGAGGCTTGCGTTACTGCATCAATAGCGCTGCAATTACTTTTATACCTCAAGCGGATATGGAAGCAGCCGGATATGGATATCTGGTGCATCTTACAAAGTAAGTACATTTGTGTACAATAGATCTAAGTAACCTTAGAAAGGTGGTGTGAGCCATCTTTCTTTGTGCTTACATGGGTGAAATGATGAGAAGAGGAGAATCTAGGGCCATGTACAAGCTATTATTAGTGGATGATGAAGCTATTATTATCCGAGGGATTCGCTCATTTGTTGATTTCGATGCGTTGTCGATCTCCGAAGTATTTGAAGCTTCAAATGGGGAGTCCGCGCTAGATATTTTCAAAGCACATGAGCCTGATTTGATTTTAGCCGATATTAATATGCCCAAAATGAACGGTCTTGATTTTGCCAGTGCCGTAAAAGCCTTGAAGCCAAGTGTGAAAATTGCTCTGATCACAGGTTACGATTATTTCGATTACGCAGTCACTGCATTAAAAGCGGGAGTTGACGACTATGTCTTAAAGCCCGTTTCCAAAAAAGACGTTCAACAAACATTACAAAAACTGATTGCCAAAAGGCAACAGGCAGATAATGATATCGAGGTATCACGCATCGTTCAAGATCTAAAAAAGAATAGCGATACGATCGATGACACGGGCTATAAAGCAAAAATTATGCAAGAGATTGAAGACAACATTGCGAATGTTGAATTCTCATTATCATATTTAGCCAAGCAGCTAGCGCTAAGCACGTCCTATCTAAGCAGCTTGTTTAAACGTCTGTATGGTCAAACTTTTCAAGAATATATGATCACAATCCGGTTAGAGCGTGCCAAAATTTTGCTGCTAAGTACGCATATGAAGATTTATGAGATCGCTGCGGCTGTTGGTTTCGAAGATCCCAATTATCTGAGTGCTTCCTTCAAGCGAAAGTTCATGCTATCGCCTAATCAATTCCGCGAAAAAGCGAGAGAGCAAGGATGAGTAAATCTCGATTCCACATGCTGAAAAAATTACGTGTTCAAATTGCCCTTCACTATGTTGTCGCGAGTGTTCTGACACTGCTCGTTATTGGAATGATCTTATATCAGAGCATCACATCCATTGTTCAAAAAGAAGCCACAACGAATACCGAAAATGCAGTAGAGCAAAGCGGAATGTACATTGACCTCTATATTGATCGGCTTAAAGCCGTCTCACGAATGCTTGCAGAGGACCCGCAACTGGTCGGTTATCTTTCGGATAAGGAACGCGATTCGCAAGTGAAAGATAAGATTCTCTCAACCATTAATACGACCATGGCTACCGATTCCTTCATGGAGTCGATTGTCATTGTGAGTAAAGATGGACAGATTATATCCAATGAGACAGGTCTCTCGATGAGCATGTCCGGTAATATGATGAAGGAAGCATGGTATGTATCTGCCATTCATAGTGGCAATATGCCCGTGCTGACCTCCGCCCGTATGCAAGGCTTTAGCATGGATAAAGACAATTGGGTCATTTCACTTAGTCGTGAGATAAAGAATGAGCAGGGGAGAAATATTGGCGTTCTTCTGATTGATGTTCAATACAAAGTGATAGAGGATTATTTGGCGAATCTAGATCTCGGTCATACGGGGTTCTCATTTATACTAAATGCAAAAGGCGAGGTTGTGTATCACGAAGACCCGGCTTATTTTCAAAATGAGACGAAGCAGCAAGCTTTACAGACAATCGCCCGTGATCCTGCTGCATATGATGCCCATGAGCGTACATTAACACATACGTATTCTATGAAAAATGCCGATTGGATCTATGTGGGTGTCTCGTCACAGGATGAGCTTGCTGCGATCAAAAACAAGCTCTTTCATATATTTATTCTGGTTGGATTGGGATTTCTGGTCATTGCGACCGCAAGTGTCGTTATCTTTACCGGACGGATTACAACACCTTTTCGGAAATTAGAGATGGCTATGCAAGAAATTGAGCAGGGGCTCGTAGAAATACCGGTTGACCATCGAGGTTGTTATGAAGCCCAGAGTCTATCAAGGCATTTTAACAGTATGATTCTGAAAATCAAGAAATTGATGCAAGAAATTACGGATAAGGAAAAGGATTTACGACGCTCGGAAATCAGTACACTTCATAGTCAGATTAATCCGCACTTCTTGTACAATACACTCGATACCATTGTATGGATGGCCGAGTTTAATGATAGTGAAAAGGTAATTGAGATTACGAAAGCATTAGCCCAGTTCTTCCGTCTCTCTCTTAGTGGTGGGAATGAGCTCACAACAGTAGAAAACGAACTGGACCATGTAAGGCAGTATCTGTTTATTCAAAAGGAGCGTTATGGCGAACAACTTACCTACACCATAGACTACGACCCTTCCTTATTGCAGATGAAGATGCCTAAGATTCTTCTGCAGCCAATTGTGGAGAATGCGTTATATCACGGGATCCGTGGTTTAGAACGGCAAGGCGTAATTGAGATTCGTGCTGAGGCAAGAGAACAGGACATCGTGTTCACCATTCAAGATAACGGTGAGGGATTTGATGTTAACACCTTGCAGCAGAACACTTCTAGTAGAACGACAAAGCTTGGCGGTGTCGGGATCAAGAATGTGGATGAACGAATTAAACTATATTATGGTTCTGCCTATGGTGTAACGATTCAGTCCGATAGCATCTATGGCACGATGGTTCAGATTATCCTCTCGCAAACCTTGGAATAGAAGGTGACACCTTCAAGATGGAATCCTTATCATACGATAGGGTTCTACCTGAAGGTGTTTTTATTAATTTTGGAAGTGAATCGATTGATTATCTAGGTATTCAAACACTTTGATCTCATGACCATTTAAATCCTCATGAAACATGTTAATCGCATTGATCTGACTATTGTTGTACGTTGTGTAGTAATACTCGCCGCTTTCCAGACACATGCAAGACGAATACACGGTAATGAATGGCTTGTACTCTTGGGTTAGAACGGAGCCACTTATAGGGGCAACGTTGTTGAGGATATGAAAAAATTCTGAAATTGTAGATTCTTTCGTATGAAGAAATGCGGCATGACTCTTAAGAAAAGCAGATCGAACAAACCGGGATGAAGGGTAAAAGTCACCGGGTATTCCCTTTAGCCCCAGCCCATTACCGATCGGTTCTAATGGCTGCCTGTTCCAAGTCGTATGATCCGGTTGCGCAGGGGATAGCGCCACATATTGATTCAAATTCATAAGATGCCAATCAAATGAAGGTTGGTTCGTTAACACGCCAACTTTATTATCATATACAGCAAATCGATCAGCCGTGATTTCAATAACAATGGAATCATCATTTGAATCATGAACCATCCAGTGAAGGGTTGGAACAGGAAGATTCGGAGCGAAGGGCTTATTGACCAGATTCACATTCTCTATAGCAGATTTAACCTCAGAAACAGATTCAAAGTTGGATAAGATCCAAAGCATGACATCGTAGGGGCCTAAGTTTACTTTTCCAGATATACACTGATCCTCATAATGGGCAAAGCCAAGGAAGTTAAGCCCTGTACAAGCTAATCCCTTCTCATTCATGCCGTCTGCGAGTAGTGGATGGTTATCCTTTTTCATCCCCATACCTATTAATGCATATTTCGTTTGGTTAGACTCCCCACTCACTTTATTAGCCCAGTTGAAGTTTCTTGGAACAACCATGACGGATTGATTGAATTCATATTCGATATCCATATTCCTGCCGAAAAAATGAAAACCGTCTTTACTTGTTAGTGTTAATGCAGTGCACATATGTATACATCCTTTGTCTCAAGTGTTTGATTTCTTAGTTTGATTCCCAGAGGATAAACCTATTCAGAGACTTGAAAATAGATAAATTAAGTTAGAATTATTTAAACGGTTTTCCCTGCTGATGAACCCTATATTATAGACCTAGATATTGGGTTAATTGCTAAATATAAAGCGTGAGAACACCGATATAAGAATTAGAGGAGTAACGCTTACATAGTATAGAACATCCACTATATTCGGTTTAGGTACTCGTCTATGAAAGTATCAAACCGTCAGAGGAGAACGACATTGAAACGTTTATTTGATTGGAGCTCAACCTTGTCCATTCGCACCCGTCTTTTTGTTCTAACCATGATCATTTTAGTCGGGTCCTATGTAGTTTTGGGTTATCAGCAAGGTGTGAAGATGACAGCGGTTATTGAAGGGGAAGCATTACAGAAGGCACAGTCTGACTTGTTAACCGGCATGGAGATTATAGATACGAAATATCCTGGCGCTTGGCAAGTAAAAGAGAATAAATTATTCAAGGGCGAGACGCTTATTAATAATAATTATGAGATTGTTGATGCCATAGGTCGATTGACGAATGGGGATACGGCGACTTTATTTCTAGGTGATACACGGGTAACTACGAATGTTATTGTAGATGGTAAACGTGTTATGGGAACGAAAGCGTCAGATGAAGTAGCTCAGAAGGTTCTACACGAAGGACAGGTTTACCTAGGTCAAGCCAATGTCGTTGGGTACACGTATCAGGCAGCCTATATGCCTATCAAAGATTCCAGTGGAAAGATTATTGGTATGTGGTATGTAGGGGCACCCGATGCAGATGAACGCATCCAGCAGTTAAAGATGGATATGATGGTAAGAATCGTGATTGAAGGATCGACTATTCTACTTATCGCATTCTTGCTATTTTATGTTCTTACTCGTCCTATGATTCAGCGGATTCAAACTTCGGCTCAAAGGCTTCAAGTTGTAGCGAGCGGTGATCTTACAATAGAAGACATAGAGATAAAGAGTAAAGATGAAACAGGGATGCTGATGCGGGCGATCAGTCAAATGTCCAAGGATTTAAGTATCGTTATCAAGCAGGTTAAAGAAGCCTCATTACTGGTTGCATCTTCTTCGCAGCAGCTATCTGCAAGTACAGAACAAACGAGTGAAGCGAGTAGACTGATTAATCTGGCTGTTCATGAAGTTGCAGTCGGAGCGGAAGAACAATTGTCCAGTATTACACATTCAACAGAGGCTGTACTTGAAATATCGAGAGGGATGGATCAAGCTGCTTCAGCTATACAGAGTATGGCGGATTCCTCAGCAGAGGCGAACGGTAGAGCCAAGCTCGGGACCGAGGTTGTATCGCAGAGCATTCAGCAGATGAATCTTATTCAACAAACCGTTGAAGAAGCTTCGAACGTGATTCACGCGTTAGAAGGTAAATCGAAGGAGATTGATGAGATTACCGTTGCCATTACAGACATTGCGAATCAGACACATTTACTCGCTCTCAACGCTTCTATAGAAGCAGCACATGCAGGTGAACATGGTCAAGGATTTGCAGTAGTAGCCTCGGAAGTGAGGAAACTCGCGGATCAGTCAGGACAGTCGGCAGAGAAAATTGGTGGACTCATTCAACAGATTCAAGCTGACGCGAATAGAGCAGTACTTGCAATGAGCCAAGGAACAAAAGTGGTTCAGCAAGGGCTTGATCAAGTACAGCAATCGGGAATCGCTTTCCATGATATTGCCAATACCGTGGGTGAGATTTCATCACAATCTCAAGAGGTTTCAGCTATCGTAGAACAAGTGCATGCCAATTCACACGAAACGGTGAGTATGATGGAGCGGATGACTGAGATCATACAGGAATCCTCGAACAATACGCAAAGTGTGGCGGCTTCGCTTGAAGAGCAGGAAGCTTCCAGTGAGGAAATATCGGCAGCAGTTGCTCATTTAAGCGTGATGGCTGATGAACTGCAGCTGTTAATTCAGAAATTTAAGGTATAAGGTATTAGAGAAAATGCGAAGACCCTACCGAATAAAGGTAGGGTCTTTTACTACTTATCACCATTACCATACAGTAATAATGCGGTGAATATGAATGACAGTAGTACAACGAGAAAAGTTAAACACCATTATACATAAATAACCAAGTCCAGATGACACCTCTGAGGCTGATTTTAAATATGGTAAATAATATGAGGTTAAAACCATCTTTCCCATGTAATCCTCTTGTTTAGGGGCTGATTTCACGCTTGTTAACGGCACCAATATGGAATTGCTAAAAATTTAACGGCTTTTAAATAGGATATAACTATCATATAATAGTAAATATCTTCATGTATTTCATCCAGAAAAGGTGTACGAGGTAGCTGTGTAACCTAAGCAGGAGAAGAGCTACATCTTTTCTCAAAATATTAACGTGTAAGGACGGTAAAAATGAGTAGCAAACAAACCGAAACAGACGTTATCTTGATTGGTGCCGGTATTATGAGTGCAACATTGGGAACACTGCTGAAAGAATTAGCACCGGACTGGAAAATTACAGTGTTTGAGAAGTTGGCAAGCGCAGGAGAAGAAAGCTCGAACGAATGGAATAATGCGGGTACGGGGCATGCTGCTCTGTGTGAGCTTAATTACACGGCAGAACGACCGGACGGAACCGTAGATATTAGCAAGGCCATTAAGGTGAATGAACAGTTCCAAGATTCAATGCAGTTCTGGTCTTATCTTGTAAATCGTAAGCTTATTCGTAAACCGCAAGACTTTATCATGCCATTGTCTCATATGAGTTTAGTACATGGAGAGAAAGATGTAGCATTTTTGAAAAGACGGTTTGACGCGATGTCCCAAAATCCTCTGTTTCAAGGCATGGAGTTTTCCGACGATCCGAGCAAACTGAAGGAATGGATTCCGCTCATTATGAATGAACGGACATCGAGTGAACCGATCGCAGCAACAAAAATAGACACAGGAACAGACGTTAACTTTGGTGCTTTAACACGAATATTATTCGAGCACTTAAAGAAGAAAAAGGTCGACATCCGTTACAAGCACAGTGTTGAAGATATGAAGCGTACCAGCAATGGTTCGTGGGAACTGAAAGTACGAAATGAAAGCGGTAATATTGAACGCCATACCGCTAAATTCGTCTTTATCGGTGGAGGAGGAGGAAGCCTCCCTCTACTTCAGAAATCGGGTATTCCTGAAGGAAAGCATATTGGGGGATTCCCAATCAGTGGGTTGTTTATGTCATGTAACAATCCAGAAGTTATCGCGCAGCATCACGCCAAAGTATATGGCAAAGCTAAGGTTGGAGCACCTCCAATGTCTGTACCGCATTTGGATACAAGATTTATTGATAATAAGAAATCATTACTCTTCGGGCCGTTTGCAGGTTTCTCACCGAAGTTCTTGAAGACGGGTTCGATGTTTGACCTTATTGGCTCCGTTAAGCCGAACAATGTGTTCACCATGCTCGCGGCGGGTGCAAAGAACCTTTCTTTAACCAAATACCTTATTCAACAGGTGCTGTTGTCCAAGGAAAAGCGGATGGAAGAGCTACGTGAGTTCATTCCGAACGCTAAGAGTGAGGATTGGGATTTAGTCGTGGCTGGACAGCGTGTGCAGGTAATTAAGGACACGACCACGGGTGGCAAGGGTACGCTTCAATTCGGTACAGAAGTGGTCAGTGCTTCTGACGGCTCGATTGCAGCATTGCTTGGTGCTTCACCAGGAGCTTCTACTGCCGTTTCGGTTATGGTTGAGGTTATCCAGAAGTGTTTCCCACAACATTTAAAGTCATGGGAGCCTAAGATAAAAGAGATGATACCGTCTTACGGCATATCTCTCGTGGATGATCCAGAGTTGATTCGAGAAATTCATACTTCAACGACGAAGGCTCTTGGTCTAAATGGAAAATTACCATTACAGATTGCACGCTAAATACGTGCTAGACAAATAAGATTTAATATTGGGGCTTTTCCTCTTGGGAAAAGCCCTTTTTGGTATGAAGGAGAAGAAGGCAGTATGCTGATCCAGTTTGAAACCAAAGCCTCAGTAATGATTATACAAATTGTGGTAAAATAACATGTGTTTATTTAATAGAGAAGAGAACGATTACACATAAAGGGGCGCTGAATTATATGTATCTTGTATCTCAGCCAAAGCCGCTATCAGATCATCAGAACCAATTACTAGAACGCGAATATATTATTTCTTTTCCGTCAGGTTATGTCCAGTTTTTGCGCCGATTCGGCGAAGGGACCTACAGCGGGTGGATGAATGTCCATCTCCCAGATTCCGAGGTGCTTAAGCCTTTTGTGGAGTACGAGTTGTGGGAGCACGATGAGGATAGCCCAATTACAGCGCAGCAGATTGGAGAATGTATAGCAGTAGGCACCACCGTGGACGGGGATTTTCTGGCGGTGCATCCTGAGGTGGAGCAACTACTCTGGTTGCCTCGCCACTCCGACCATATAATGGCGCTAACGTTACAGATGCAGCAGCTGGATGACGACATGGGTTATGCCACTGTTTTGAATGATATATACCGACAGTCGTATGGATGCCTCCAAGAAACACCTATGTATTATGAGCCATGGTCAGGATCTCGGAGTAACCTCTTTTTACGTTTGCCACATGGGAAGAATGGGTTATCACTACCAGTTCTGGCTAACATGTGTCAGGAGGAATTCACACCGGATTTATCTATAGATACAGAGTATACTTGCTACCTGTTCTATCAGAGCCTAGGCGGATATGTAAGGTTTAATTATGCCAATCAGCAAGAGGTGGCTATTATGTATGAGCAGGAAGGACAAGAAGTGTTTGATGTTATGAAGAAGTGGCTCTTGATGAAGGGCTGTGAAAGGTACAGTACATAGAGTAGGAGTGTATACAGGATGATTAATCTGAAAGATATCGGAAAGTTCGAGACGCTACCAGAAATCGGGATGCATATCTACAAAAACAATATTTCAGAGTTACAGGCTGCAATTGAAGCTGGATGGGATATAGAAGAGAGAATCACGCTAAGTGAGCATATAAGTTTAAGTCCACTCGATTTGGCGCTCATATGTCAGAAATTCGATGTGATTAGGTTGCTTGTGGAGCAAGGCGTTAACTTGAATGTTCCTCAGAATCCGTCATTCTTAAGAGCAGTACGCTACTGTAATGACAAGATCATTCGATACATTGTAGATCACGGCGCCAGAATGGATATGCACAATCACGTCGGATCAAATGCATACTCCCAAGCCTACTATGGTAACAAGAGCAATATCCCACTCATTCATGAGCTGGGATTAGATATCAAGCTGCATGGCGGTGAGGTATTGCGTCAAGCCGTGTCCAATCATGATATCAAGACCATAACGTATTTACTCGATCATGGAGTAGACATTAATTATAATCAGCCGGACATGGTCTATCCTTACCGAGCGACCCCTCTAACCGTTGCAGCAAGAATGGGAAATCAAGCGATGGTGCAATTTTTAGTTGAACGCGGCGCAGACATCACTCTAGCAGAGAAGGACGGCGAGCGAGCCTATACCATTGCTGTAAGCAATAAGGATAAGGTTATGGCAGACTACTTAAAGTCGCTGGAGCCACCAGCGTTTCATGATATGGAAAACAGAAAATATGAAATGAGAAAATATAAGCTAAATGACGAGCTTGTCCAGCTTCTTTCCGGAGATAAATTACGCCTAGAGCTCTCTGATAATGAATATGACATCAGGTATATCGATTTTTTCACCTTGAGCGATACGATCGAGATGAAGATTGGCCGGCAAAAGCTGCTGCGGTTATCCGCCAATATCGATAATTATTCGGATCTGCTGTTGGTGTGGAACCCGAAGAAGAAGGGTCTGATCGGCTGCTATGACGTGGAGCATGAGACGTATGCCGATCTATGCAGCTTTACACAATTTCTCGAACAGCCAGAAGTGTACCTGATTCAGTTTCTTGAGGGCGAGCTGTAAATGATCTAAACTTAAGTTTTCCAAGATCGTAATACTTTCGCCCTGTTGGCTTCCTCTGAAGTATGGGATGATCAGTGCATCAAAGTTCGTTACACGGACTTGGATCCTTGACCTTCAGGCTATTGTGATCCTTCCTTCTATTTCAATTAAAGTGATTAGGGTCGCAGCTTTCCTGAAGGAGTTCTAATCAGAGAGGAGGCGTCCAGGCTATCGTATTCCTTCCTTCTATCTAAATTGGTGCATGAAATTAGGGATATGGCTTTCCTGGACTCTTTTTATGATGATCAATACGATCTACTTACGAAGAGCGAATAAACTAATAGTTAATGAACAATCTGGGCCAGATCAACTCTCGAAGTCTTTTTTGGCAACAGCGATGAAAAATATCGAAACACTAGGATTTACATTGTCCCATGAATTATTGAAAGCCATGCGCACTTTACCCAAGGATCATTTTGAAGTGTTATACAATCAACTTATTACAAATTTAAAGGTGATGGTGGGCGCGCATGTAAAGTATAAGCCGATGTATCCAGACTTCCCTGTGCAGGTGATGGATGCAGATGAAGCGGAGTTGTATCTAAATGCGATATATCATTATTGTACTTGTGACTTGCCTGCGCATCCGTCGGCAGAGAGACCTCCACTACAAGATAAGGTCAAACTGAAAGTGATTAATCTTGGAAGTGTCGCGGAGTTTCACACCATGATACGCCAACTTATAGAAGCTAAGGTATCGATCTCACAGACCGATAAAGAGGATATTGATGCGGTGATCGAATGGGTGAACCCAGACGATCTGGATGATATTCTTCCATCGGAAATTCCATTCAAGGAGAATGTGGGGTTCGTAGTAGCTTCATTATTGAAGCATGATAAGGCAAATTTAAATCGGGTTGGAAGCTACTTCAAGACGGCAACCGATGTACTTCGTCTGGCTGTAGCCTGGTCGGATGGTGATGTCAGTCTGGCTGAGGCCATACGCTTCCGTAAATTTAAGCGGTCCGAGAGACGATTGTTCCTCGGATTGCTAGAGCAGTGCCATCCGATTACGGAGGATATGTTGAGATATAAGGATCGTTGGATTCGATTAGGCGAAATACTACATCCTTCAGAGTATAAGCATCGCTTTAAGCGCTGTGAGGAAGCTTTTGATATTTTGCGCAATAACAAACCCTTTGCGACCTACAATGGGAGTGTGGAACTGGCATTCCAATATGATCAGGTCTGGACCTTAATTGATTTATTGATGAAGCGTCCGGGTGAATATGCAAGAAGATTGGATCAGTTATTGCGATCAACTGAGCATACGGAGTACGTCGTGCTTGCATTCGGTGAAGTGGCTAATCAAGTATCCACACCCGTGTTATTGCAAGTGAAGAATCATTTTGCCCGCCGTCAAAAGTCTAGCAAGCCTGAGGATTTGCGCGTCTTTTTCCCGAAAGGAAATGTTGCCAAAGCCTTTGCTATCCCTAATACACTTCCTGAGATTCAGGAGGCAGCATGTCAGGACATCGTGCAATTATGCGAGCAGGTGCTTATCAAGCGGTTCTCTGAGCTTCCGCCTCTGGGTAAGGTTTATATGGATGAACATTTGAAGGACTATCATGTGCCATTCTCGCAAAGATCGGCTAGCAAAGCGCTGCATACGATTGTTCGCGGAAGTCGTGTGCCCATGGCAGAGGGAGACACGATTCGATTCTTCAACTGGTGGAGAGAGGGGGACGTGGATGGCGAGCATACAGGCCGCGTAGATATTGACCTTTCTGCCGTGATGTATGATCAAGATTGGAAGTATGTTGAGCATATTTCTTACACGAACCTGCGATCTTCCCATTACCAAGCCGTCCATAGTGGAGATATCGTGTCCGCGCCACAAGGAGCATGTGAGTTCATCGATCTGCATATTCCATCTATCATCCGTCATGGCGGACGTTATATTGTAACGAGTCTACATTCCTTTACGGATCAGCCGTATTGTAATCTTCCAGAGTGCTTCGTAGGTTGGATGATGCGCAAAAAGCCTGGATCTGGGGAAATATTCGAGCCATCAACGGTAAGTAATAAGATCGATGTCGCCGCTGATTCGCAGATTGCCATTCCTGTCATTCTCGATCTGGTAGAACGTACCGTGATCTGGACAGACCTATCTCTCACGAGACATCCTGATTACTACAATAATGTGGAGGGGAACCAGAAAGGGATGGTCCTGATTGGAAAAGCCATGACGAGTCTACGAAAGCCGGACCTGTACGACTTGTTCATGCTTCATTCCAGGGCAAGAGGTGAGATTGTTGATACAGCCGATCAGGCGGATATGATATTTTCCGTGGAGAATGGAGTTACTCCATTTGATATCGAGCTCATTATGAGTGAATATATAGTATGAATGATCAAGAGGGCGTGATCTAGTGAATCCATTTACTTCAAGAGTAATTGATATTATAAAGAGTATCCCACCCGGCTATGTCATGACATATGGTCAAATCGCTGGAATGGCTGGAAGCCCAAGAGGAGCGAGGCAGGTCGTAAGAATTCTGCATTCCATGAGTAGCACATATGGGCTACCATGGCATCGGGTCGTGAATGCTAAAGGAGAAATTGCAATCAAGGATGATGAATCTCGCTTCAAGCAGACCGTTTATCTAGGTGATGAAGGGGTTATACCCGGTAAAGATGGCTTGATTGATCTTGAGAGATATCGATATGTACCGGTTGATATGAGCGAGCGATGAAAAAAGATAGAAAGAGCTTAGCGCTCTTCCTATCTTTTTTTGCGTTACATGCTACTCAATAATTTTGGATGCTACGGCTGCTAAGTCCATAATATCAATTACATTATCATGGTTCAGATCATATTTCTTCACTTGTTCCCAATCTGGGCTAGATGATGTCTTACCATAATGAGCAGCTACAATGGCAAGATCCCCAATGCTTACCTTTCCATCATTATTGATGTCTTCTGGACGTTTGGTAATCACAGATGCTTTAAACTGCTCAAGGGCTTGCTGCAATGCTTCAATAGCGGAAAGAACCTGCGCTTGAGTTGCATTGGCGTTGTTCATAACTTCTTGAGCAGCATCAATTGCTGACTGAAGCCGTAGCTTCGATCCTGCAGGATACTGACCTGTTTGAGTGCCTTCAACAGCTGCATCATGTACCTTTTTCGCCTCAAGGATCAGGTCATTCAATTGCGATTTATCTGCAACAATTGGATCGATGTGAATAGGGAAGGAAGACAAGGCAATCTGCGTTTCGACGCCTTCATGGTTTGCCACGGTTGCATTTGTGACGGAGAGTACTCCGTCTGTTGGTTCTGCTGTGTTTTTTGCCTTAAAAATAAGCTCAAGTAGCTGTTCGTTACCTGTAATGCCTTGTTCAGCCCCTAGACTTCCTGCGATAAAACGAAGCTTACCCGGTGTTTTGGAATCGGTATTTAGTAGGCTTATACCTTCCAATAATGAATCAGCCGATACAAACTCCATAATTTCCGGATTGTAGTCCATCGAGATGTCCTCTGCAAATACAGAATCTGTGATGTTTCCAACTCCGAGTTGCACCGTGAAGTTTTCCCCTGCCTTGACGGTATCCTCCCCTGTCATCACGACAGTTGGTATCTTTGGAATTGCTGTAGAAGTGACCGTAAATTCTCTGATGATGACCCAATAGGTCTGCGCATCCGTTACCCGAATTCGAACAAATCTGGCTTTTTGATTGTCAACTGGAACACTGACTTCAGCCTTCTCCGAAAGGTCAGCTAGCTTAATCCAGTTGGCTCCATCTACGGAATATTCAAGAACACCCCGACGGATGTAGTCGTTCACACTGCCACTCTTACCCATAAGCACTTGTACATTGGATACGTTCCGAATTTCATTCAGATCAACCCCGGCCACATCTCCTACAGCGGGACTGTTATCGCTCCAGAAATACGTATTCAGGTTGCCATCGAGCATTTTATCAGGCGTATTCGTCTGGTATGTCCCCATCGTTACGATCGGAAACGGAGTTGATGTTCCAACACCAAGCCAAGTATCGTTCTCACGAACTGCACGTGCGAAGAAGTCGTCAAACACTTTATTTGCCTTGGCCTTTGTAATTAATTTGATCTCGGACGTCAGTTTAGATAACTCAGTTCTATGCTGTGCGGATTGTTGTTTACTATTGCGTTTTTGAGATAGTAGCATCTGGGTAGCCTCGACTCCTGCTTTTCCGTACAATTCATACTTCTTCAAATAATGCTCAGTCTCTTTAATGAAGTTGGCATTATTTAAGCTACTGCGCAAGATAGAAGGGGCCTGCTCTAGCTTGGTGAATTCGGAAGTGAGCTGGTTTGCTACATTGGTTAAGCTTCCACCACCAATAAATGTACTCCAGAGGTTATCGATTAAAGGGGATAGGGTCAGTGCTTCCTTAGCATTAAGCGGTGACGAGTAGTTGTTCTCTGCAAAAGTCTTCAGTGCATTCGCGGCATCTCCACCGAATCTCTTAATGCTGAGCGCCCAAGATGTTTCGGGATTAAATGTTTTCGGATTCCACATATAATCAGCAATTGTAAAGAGCGAAATTTTAGATGCCTCTGCCTCATTCATTGGATTGGAAGTTAGGCCAATAATTCCATGATCAGCAAGCCCTGCATCACGGTTGTATAGTGGACCTAAGAAAAGTCGATCCCGTGCGTAGTCATTCACCGGATAGTTATCCCAGACGAGTAGATCGTGCTTATAAATAGCTTTGGCCTTATCGACATCGGATACAGAGATTCCAGCAGGTACTACGGCAGGTCCCGTCCACTGGACGATAATGCTTGGATCAACGAGCGTAGCAAAGCGGTTAATATAAGCGGTTGTTGTAATATTTGAATAATCGGTTGGAACGGTAATCAGACGGTGTGCGCCTGGATGGGTGTCGATAAACTCTTTTTTGAAGCGATTGAGGAGGAATGCTTGTGCCGCAGCTACAGGATTTGTATCGCTGTTGAACGCCGATCTATCCGCGCTACAACGAAGTGTTTTTTCAATGTCGTCGAGGAATAGGGCAAAGGATCTTATGCCAATATCCCACATGGCTTGTGCTTTATCCTTAAGCGCTTGGAAGTCCGCATCGCTTGAGAAGCAGACAGTGTTACCTGGAGAAATTGCGAATGCCAATTCCACATGATTCTGCTGAGCCTTTTGTACAAGTTCAGAGATCTGCGCTAATTTATCCGCAGGGTAAGGAACACGCCATTGTTCCCGGTGGTATGGATCATCTTTGGGCGCATAGATGTACATATTCATCTTCTGTTGTCCATAGAAGTCAAGCTGGCTAAGTCGGTCCTGATGGGACCAAGGATCACCATAAAAGCCCTCTATAGATCCACGCCACTCCATTTTTGGCCAGTCTATGACGGTAACAGCTGGGATGGTATGTGCTGAATCTTTACGTGTAATAATCTGGCGGAGCGACTGTGCTGCATAGAAGGTTCCGGTTGGTGTACTGCCTGAAAGTACAATTTTTTTGTTTCCACTTTGATCTGCTCCAGAAGCCAAGACGTAACCATCCTCTTTCAGATCATCAGGCATGGAAACGCCTAATGCTTGAAGAGCGGAGACTGTAGCTTCGTTTTCTTGTGGCCCACCGACCCATACATTTACTGGCGAATTCGGTGTCTCGGAATCTGTTACACGCTTAATACTCTGCACTCCTGCATCTCGTAAAATGCCTTCAACGGTTTGTATAGCTGCTGAATCGGTCTTACTCCCTGTGACCAGCCCTACCTCCGTTGGTATGCTGAATCCATCGCCCTTCCATTCAACAGACTGTGGAATTGGGGAAATTGGAGGAGCTTCACTCGTTGCTGTGTTTGTTGCTGCCCGGGCTACAGTTGGCGTAAAGATGGGGATGGCCAGTGTAATTGCAAGTGCCATGCTAATCAGTTTAAATGTGTTTTTGCTAGTCATGAATGGGAGCGAAGTCATTTTCATTAACCACATCACCTCTTCTGAAGAATTTGAAAAGCTGCGAGACTTGTTTCTGTTAGTTCCTAAAATTCTGTACGTGAAAGTCTGTGAGTAACATCATATAGACCCGTAGTGGATCTCATACTTATCTGACAAAAGATCTTATAAAAAGCCATGAGTCAACAATACAGTTAACAGTACATATCCCAATTCACATAAATATTGCAATTATATGTAAATTAAATCAGTAAACCATTTATTGCCACGTATAGCATAGTGAATCGTGCATATGAATTTGAAAGCGAATACAAAATTAAGAAGGGAGGCCAGATGTATTACCAATCTCGTATGAATCTCTTAATTTCAAGCAGCACATTATGTAGTACGAGGAGGCCTGTAATGGAGACTAGAAATCATCTTTATGTACGTATTTTGTCTTCGGTTATGTTTCTTTCCCTACTTGCTTTTGTGATAACGCCAGGAGCTTACGCTGCAGTGGACGGAGATGGAACAGATGTCGTCAATGAGAATTATGAAGCTCAGCTCAGCTTACAGCCACTCGCTCCGGCTTTCAGGGTGAAGACACTTCTGGAATGGTCACCTGATGATGATCCGGATGCAGAACTAAACCGCTCAAGTGTCCCTCTGAATAAGAATCGGTTCAAAGGGCATCAGGTGAACCCACTTGCTCATCCAGAGGCTGGCATTACTTCCGCTGCAATTACGACATGGAATCATGATGAGGCAAGCTCTGTCGGTGGCAATGAGTTTAATGTGTATGCTTTTGATAATTGGCAACTGCTTGATTCATATATTTACTGGGCTGGAACGAACGAGGGGATTTTCGCAATACCGACACCGGATATTGTGGACGCGGCCCATCGTAATGGTGTGCCTGTCTATGCAACCGTGGGCTTTCCGTGGGGGCCAGGATCTCCAGCAGCTCTTGCTGAAATCGTAGCCTTTACACAGCAGAATACGGACGGTACATTTCCCGTAGCAGACAAAATGATTGAGGTTGCTGAATACTTTGGCTTTGATGGTTATTTCATGAATCAAGAAACATATGGCGTTAACAAAGCTACTGCTGAACGAATGAATGAAATGATGCGCTATGTTAAGCGGAAATCAGACATTCGTTTCGGCTGGTATGACGCTCAAGATAATAACGGAAACGTGTCACATCAAAATGCGGTTAACAGCAATAACGATATGTATGTAAAGCCAGCGGCAGATGGCAAATATGCGGTGGATGAGTTCTTTATGAACTATAACTGGGGTGTTAATCAGGTTAATACAACGGTTGCTACGATGAAGAGTCATAACCGTGATCCCTTTGATGCTTATGCAGGTTTTGAAATTCAACAAAACTCATACAACACGAGGGTGAATACAGGACCGCTTCTGGATGAGAAGAAACAGCCGAAGGTGTCCATCGCTCTATATACACCGAACTCGACCATGGGTTTAGCGGCTAACCCTGCTGATTTCCATGAGAAAGAGAAATATTTATGGACAGGACCACAAGGTGATCCAACCCTTGCAGATGACTCTGCGAACTGGAAGGGGATGGCACGTTTTATAACCGATTCGTCGGTTATTACCAAGATGCCTTTCATAAGCAACTTTAACAGTGGGCATGGCAAACAGTATTTTGTGGATGGGAAGTTGTCGAGCTCTCAGGAGTGGAATAACCGTTCTGTACAAGATATTATGCCAACATGGCGCTGGTGGGTTCGTAGTGAAGGCAGCCGAATAAATGTATCCTATGACTTTGATCAAGCATACAACGGAGGAAATTCCCTGAAATTCAGCGGTACATTGAGTCCTAATTCTAAGAATGACACAATGCTCTACAGCACCAAGCTCCAGGTTACAGATCAGACGAAGGTTCAAGTGGTCTATCAGAATCCATCAGGTGCCGATGTTTCTTTAGGCGTGGCGTACAGTCAAGATTATGCACCGGATCAGATGAAGCATTATGTATTGCCTGAGGCCGGCCAGGGATGGAAGAAGGCGGTTATTGATCTGGGAGAGGAAGCTGGGCAAACGATTTATGCGCTAAGCCTTAAAATTAGTAACTCGGATAAGCTAGAGAATGCTGCAATTCATTTGGGGCAATTATCGGTGTATCAATCCAAGGCAGCGATCCTATCAGCTCCTAAGGATGTAAAGGTCTCAGAGCAATTGGTGAAGAGCGCACTGAACGCAGAAGCCCGGATCCAATGGTCTGCGCAAAACGATGTAATGCATTATGAAGTCTATCAAAAGAACGCCGATGGGGTTCCAGCACTCATAGGTGTGACACCTAGTCATTATTTCTATACTTCGAATATATCAAGAACAACGGCCAATGCGTCAGCTGATAATATCACTACGCTCGAAATTGTGCCTGTGAACCAGGACTATGTTCGCGGTGATGGGGCGGAGGTTGCTTTTAACTGGGGAATCGATTCAGATGCAAGTGAAGTGGATCATAATCCTCCTTCACCCAATGTCGCGCTCAATGCCAAGATCACAAGTGTCTCATTCGAAAACGCAGCAGAACCTGCCTCGAAAGCATTGGATGGAACAGCTACGGGTAACAGTAAATGGGCAGCAACGAATAAAAGTAATGGTTATATGACAATTGACATTGGCGAGTCCAAAACGATACGCCGCTGGCGGGTAGAGCATGCCGAATACGGCGGAGAAGCAAGCAATATGAACACGATTGATTTTGAACTTTTATACAAGGATGGAACTGGAAACTGGGTGAGTGCGAAGCGAATTAAAGATAATAAAAAAGCAGTAACTGACGTGGTTCTAGATGAACCTATTACTGCCCGGGAATTCAAATTACAAGTGTATAACAGTGGATCATCGCCTTGGGGAGCTATACGTATTTATGAGTGGCAGATGTTCGAAAGTGCTTCACTCCCGAAGACGGAAAATATTATGATGCATTTTGTAACAGCGCTGAACAATGCAGGTCCGAAGGATAGAGTTGTTATTGAAGGAGTCCGAAAAGAGCAAACCGTTCGATTATACAAATCTTTGGATACTAAAGAGGTTCTGGCAGAACAGCTGGCCGAGGAAAATGGAGCGATCACATTTGAAGCTCTAGATTTCGGCCCTGAAGCGGGCAGGATTTATTACACCGTTCAAAGTGATGGTCTAGGGGAGAGCCTCAGGTTTAGTAAAGCTTACCTAGCAGAGCTTGTTGTAGAAGCAGGAGAGGTTATCCCACAATCAGGGATGACGGCGGTCGCTACCAGCTCCGAAGAGGGGCATGAACCAGCCAAAGCGCTCGATGGTGATCCAGTCACAACATGGCACACGACATTAACACCGGCACATTTACCAGAGTCCATTACACTGGACTTAGGTGGAAGCTATGATGTGAACGAATTGAAGTATCTTCCGGGTTCTGAAGCGGGTGATGGAGTGATTACCAAGTACAATATCTACGCTAGTATCGATGGAGTTAACTTTACCAAGGTAGATAGCGGAATATGGGAAGCCGATGGTCAAGAGAAGAACGCTATTTTCCAAAAGACGAAGGCAGCTTATTTACGCCTAGAAGCTGTTCAAGGTGTAGGTGGTGTAGCCTCGGCTGCAGAACTAAATGTGTACCACGTACCGCCTCACAGCGTAGATCTTGCTAAAACTACACTATCTTCTCCAAGTAGTGTTAAGTCAGGTGAGGACTTCACCGTTCAAGTGGGATTGCGTGAGGTGAAAGACAGCATTTATGCGCTCGATATTCTTATGGATTACGACGCCAATCTGTTGGAGTTTGTATCGGCAGAGTCCTTGGAGGAAGGCGTTGGTCTTATTGAGACAGTAAAGGATACAGCTGGTAAGCTTCGATTCATTATGGCGAGCTCAGGCGCATCACATGCAATTGCATCGGATGTCGAGCTGTTAGAGATAACTTTTAAAGCCAAGACGGTGGAGCAATCGGTTAAGGCATTGGTATCTGTGACGAATACCACGATGGGTGATAACACGGGAGCGGAAACGAAGGCGACTCCATTATCGACTGAGGTTGAGATTACGGCAGATATTATAACTCCGGAACCTTCAGGTGATATAAACCATGACGGTAAGGTAAGTATCGGAGATCTTGCGATGATTGCCGCTAACTATGGCAAGACTTCGGATAGTGCGGATTGGGTACAAATCAAGCATATGGACGTAAACAGCGACGGTAAGATTGATATCTTGGATCTAAGTTTCGTGGCTCGTAAAATTTTAGAATAGAAGAGTGTATTTACGGTAAAGGGCACCCCCAGGGTGTCCTTTACCTGCTTAAGTAGGAGCAAAATGTCTGTATTATGAACGAATATAGCTTAGCTGGCGATTTGTCAGGACATCATGTGGAGAGTGCCATGCTGGAAATGGTATAATCTCAAAAAGGCTTAAAGCCAGCATTTTGTTAAATGCTCAAGTAGGAGGCAGGAATAATGCGAGATGATCTGTTAGAACAGCTCGATACGTGGCATGAAGAGGATCAGTTTGATGAGATCGTAGATGCAATTATGGAAATTCCAGCAGAGGACAGAGATTATGTGCTGATTAGTCATTTGGGACGAGCACTGAATAATCTCGAGCGCTACGAAGAGGCCGTTGAACAGTTCTTGACCATTGCGGAAGAGGGTAAAGATGATCCGCTTTGGCATTACCGTATAGGATTGGCCTATTACTATCTGGATCAGTATGACGAAGCGCAGCAAGCATTTGAGGCCGCTGATCAATTAGATCCAGGAGATGAGGATACGTTAGAATTTCTGGAGTGGATTGCAAGCAAGAAGGAAGGGGATGCAGAAGAAGAAGATGAGGAAGAAGCAGAAGAATCACGTGAATCTGCTGAAACCGTAGTAAGTGTGCATCCCATTCATTTTGATACAGACTTTGACTTCACGAACTTCTGGGATGATAGTGAACATGCGTTAGAGCATTATGTTTCGAATCCGCCTTCAGATGAGCTGGTTGCTTCTATAGAGGAAGAGCTGGTGTTTAAACTGCCATCTTTCTATGTAAATATGGCTAAAGAGCATAACGGCGGGGTGCCTCACAACAGATGTTTCCCTACAACCAATGCAGTTGAAGGGGCGACGCACATTACGATTTCTGGTATTCATGCTATTGGGCGAGAGAAGCGTCATTCGCTCTGTGGTAAAGAAGGAAGTCGACATGTCATTGAGAATGGTGGGTATCCTGAGATCGGGGTAGTCATCTGTGATTGTCCATCCGAGTCTGCGGTGGTAATGCTTGATTACCGTGAATCTGGAAATGATAGTGAACCCGAAGTGGTTTATGTAGATCAAGCCAATGGTTATACCATTACCAAGCTGGCCCCGAGTTTTGAAGCATTTATTCGTGGACTGGTAAGAGAGTAGCATTTCAATTGATAATACCGTGATCTTAAGAAAGGCATCCGCTTTTGTAGCGAATGCCTTTCTTTTTTTTGGGGGGAGCGAATGGTCTAACAACATAGACAATACTACGATTTCTATATCCTAAACTTAGGCTATTAAGCATTGTAAGCGATCTCATATTTTGTTATATACGTTACCTAAGATTTATACATACTTGTAAAATCACAAGCTTTATATAATAAAGTCGCACCAAATAAAAGGTGTTCAGACGAAGAGCAAACCATGAAGAGGAGGTGAAGTAACTCGTTGGTTAGCAGAAATGTTTAAAGCAAAAATCCTAATCAAAGGAGAGGTTGTAGTGAAGAACAAGGTTTCCATATTTCTTATTTGTATTATGTTGCTTACTTATATCGTGGATTTATCTCCAAAGGTATCGGCAGAATCATCCACAGATTTGACAAATGTAGCTTTGCAAGCGGTTGCAAGTGCGACGGCAGGGACAAGTCAGAATAAGATTGGCAGTGTTAATGATGGAAATATGACTATAGGATGGGTAAGCAACAATTTTACAATGCCAGCCTATGTAACACTTGATTGGGGGGTGAATCTGGTCACCACGAGTAAAATTTCAATATCGGCCAATTTTGGTCCCAGACAAGGGATAACGACGATGGACCTTGAATTTTTTGACGGTCAAACCTGGCAGATAGCGAAAGCAGATATTACGCTTAACTGGACGAAAAATGAACAAGCTGCTGAAACATTAGATATTACTTTTCCAGAAATTAAAACGAGTAAGCTTCGTATTAAGGTAAAATCCGCAGCACAGACATGGAGTGGATATGCGATTATGGAATGGCAGGTATGGGGGAAACTTGATTACTCAGCCAGCAGTGTAGCCGGATCTATTACAAGCATTAAGAAGCCAAGCCGAGGTCAGTTGGTGCTTGATCTTCCAGCTGTACCTGAGGGATTCGCTGTTCAGATCCATTCGTCTGACCGGGAAGATATCCTCGCTTTAGATGGAACGATTTCACCTACATCAAGTGACGAGAAAGTTTCCGTTGTGCTCGAAGTCATTAAGCTTGCAGATCAGACCAAAGCTAACACAGTAGCCCTTCAGGTTCTGATACCAGGTAAACCACCTGAGAACTATTCGATTACGTTACCTAAAGAAGATACAACAAGCATTATCAAAAATCCGGCGATGGGTTGGGTATTGTATGTTGAGGAATTTGGCGGTGGCGGAAATACGATGGTCAATATGGATGCACAGACGTATTGGGATACCGTTGATCCGCATATAGATGCTGCGAGTATACTTTATATTCGAGTACCATGGTCTCGGATGGAGCCATCCGAAGGGCAATACGCATGGAATGTGGATGAGAACTATAAAAAGTTAGTGAAGATGGCTCACGACCGCAATATAAAACTTGCTTTCCGCGTTGTCATAGACAGCCAAGATGTACATATGCAGGCGACGCCGCAGTTCGTGTTTGATGCAGGTGCAAGAGGGGTTCCGACCGCTTCTAACACTAACTTCAAGACACCGATTGTCACTGACCTAATTTTTAGAGAGAAATTTGAGAACTTCGTTCGGGCATTTGCAGAGGAATACGATGATCCTAGTATCGTAGATTTTGTTGATGGTGGCGGTATGGGCTACTGGGGTGAAATGTACACCTTTAGTCACAGCATGACGAAGGCAGAGAAAGACAACACGTTTAAATGGATCGTCAACTTATATGCAGATAACTTTAAAAAGGTATTGATTGGCCAACAAGACGCAAGCAGTTTTGATTGGGCATTACAAGACTGGGCTTATGAAGAAAAAGGCTTCATACTTCGTAGAGATAGCTATGGCAGTCCAGTATATTTTGATCAAACGCAAAAAGACCGAATTGTAGCCCATTTTCCGGCAGTACCGGTATTTGCGGAGAATTGTTATCAGAACTTCGTATCCAGAGCTTCCTCCTGTGATGGTCAGAATAAGCCGATTCGTAACATGTTAACTAGGGTGGTTAACGATGCGCTGTACACGCATGCTAATACTCTGGATTTGAGGCATCCGGAGGATGTCATCGAATTCTCGGTGAATCATCCCGAATTGGTGGAGAAGTTCGCCTTGCAAGGTGGATATCGCTTTGTCTTGAATGAGGCAGTCTATCCAGCCACGCTGAAGCTTGATACGCCCTATAAGATCTATCATTCGTGGAAAAATACGGGTGTAGGTAAATTGCCTAACGATCTGCCGAATTGGGGTCACAAATACAAAGTTGCCTTTGCACTGCTAGATCCAGAAACCCAGCAACCTGTATCTATGAGTTTTGATAAGGCAGAACCAGCTGACTGGATCAAAGGTCAAGATTATAGCTACACTGGAGATTTTGAAATCAGCGATGTTCCGGATGGGACATATGATTTGGCTGTGGCGATTGTAGATAGCACAAACAACAATAAGCCAGCCATAAAGCTTGCTGTTGAAGATCGGATGACGAGTACCGGTTGGTATGCGCTTGGTGAGGTGAAGACTTCTTCCATCTCTACACCAGCAGAGACGAAATCAACACTGTCTGCTGCCAGCAGTACCGTGCAGTCGGGTAAGGAGTTTCATGTTAACTTCGGAATGCGAGATGTGACACAGCATGTATATGCGCTTGATACCTCAATGGACTATGACGCCAATCTTGTAGAGTTTGTATCTGCAGAGTCAGCGAGGGAAGGCGTCAACCTCGTAGAGTTGGTGAATAATACGCCAGGCAAGCTGCGATTCATCATGGCCAGTACAGGATCGGCCAATGCGATTACATCGGATGTACAGCTGCTGAATCTAGTCTTTAAGGCAAAGACAGTAGAGCAGCCGGTTGAAACTATTTTATCCGTGACGGATATGACGATGGGCGATGATACGGGAGCAGAAACAAAAGGCGCCCCATCTACGATCAACATTCAGATTAAACCAGAAACGGTACCTCCGGTTAACTCAGGAGATGTTAACAATGACGGTAAGGTGAGTATCGGGGACCTAGCCTTAGTAGCCGCAAACTACGGTAAAACTTCGGCAAGTGCAGATTGGGAACAAGTAAAGCATATGGATCTAGATAAGGACGGCAAGATTGATATCTTAGACCTTAGTTTTGTAGCACGTAAAATCGTGAGTGAACAATAGCTTAATAACGGAATAAAGGGCACCCTTTTGGGTGTCCTTTATATTTAGTAAATGAAGTAGATTGGTTTGACCTAAGCTTTGGAGCGTTTTTAGCTGCATCGTATCAGAGATCTCGGACAAGGGCACAATTGAAAATATTGGAGCATTGGATATCAGGAGGTCAAGATTTTGAAGCAATGGTCAAGCGAAATTGAGATTAATCGTCCCATTGAGAAGATATGGTTGTACTTGGATGGTCCGCTCGAACAGATGCGAAAGATTATGCCGCAGATGATAGAGAATAAGCCAATTAGGCTTAAGGATGATGTGGTGGGCAGTATTTACCGCCAAAGATACAATGACGGCAAACGTACCAAGGAATATGATGTCCATGTGCTAGAGTATTCCAATCAGCCGAACGATAAAAAACTGAAGATTGGGTTCACGCTCGCGAATAGCTTTGAGATCACGGCATTATATGAATTGCATCGTATAGATGACCAAAAGACGAGATTTAGATACACAACAACCAATAAAGCATTGAAGTGGCTGTTCAAGTTGTTCATGGTATTTGCGAATGAAAAAGTTGTTGTTAAATTTCTGGAGAGGGTAAAGAGGGTCGCTGAATCTGAGGCGAACTGAAGAAGGGCATTCCCATTACGGGAGTGCCCTTCTGTGCTCAGCGGAAATGCTAGCGTATGATATTCGTACTCTTCATCATGACTTACTCTTGATAGAATACCTTGGACTGAAGTAACTGCAGGGCGCGGTTGATCTCCTCCAGTTCTTCTGGGGAGGTATCGCTCAAGCGGCTTAAGAATCGGCTGCCAATCCGCTGAAAGGCTTCGTTCATTATCGCCTGTCCTGCTTCGGAAAGTCGTATAAATTGTTTGCGGCGATCCTCAGCCACATCAAACTTCTCACATAGATTCTTCTCCGTAAGCTTCTTTAGCTCACGACTCGTGTTCGGCATCGATATATGCTTACACTCACTAATCTGACTTAGGGTTACGGGCTGGCTAACCGCAATATACTCCAGAATGCTATATTGAACGGGCGTAATGTCATCTGGTTTAATGTCTTTAGTTAAGTCATAAGTCACTTCATGCACAGACGTTATAAAGGTTAAGAATTGCTGGAAATAGGCTTCTTGAGTTTTAGGGTCCATCTGCATCACCTCGTAAGGAAAAGATATCAAACTAATTATCACAACACAATTATCATTTGACAACTAATTCGAGAGATGATACTTTTTAGTTATCAAATGATAATTAATGGGGTGGCACTAGTGAACGTCTTGGTCATTTATACGCATCCGAATCATCAGAGTTTAAGCTATGCATTTTTGGAACAGGTCATTCGAGGTAGTGGTGCGAATGCTCAGATCAAGGACATCCAGGTGCTTGATTTATATGAAGAGGGCTTTGACCCGGTTCTCGTATTTAACGAAACGAAGCGTAGAAGGGATATGCATAGTGATCCGAGACTTGAGAAGTATCGCCAGCAGCTTCTTAAGGCAGATAAAATCGTATTCGTATATCCAATCTGGTGGGGACGTCCTCCTGCTATGCTGCTCGGTTACATCGACCAAATGTTTGCTTCGAATTTTGCCTATAGAGATACAGGCGGGCTTCTACCAGAAGGTCTATTAAAAGGAAAGTCTGTTGTCTGTATTTCTGTCATGAAGGGACCCGTGTTCTATCCGCTCTACTGGCTTAATAACGCACACAAGGTTCTCATGCGAAAAGCTCTGTTTCAATATGTGGGCATACGAAGGGTGAAATTCTTCGAGTTTGGTAGCATGGAAAGTGCTAAGGGTAGACATGACAAGAAACTGAATCGAGTCTACCAATATTTTAAATCCGTAGCCAGGTAACATACATAGAGCTAGCAAGTAAGACGTGATATAGTAGATGAAAAATGATGTAAAGGGATGCTGGAGAATGAAATATAAAATGATTGTGCTGGATCTCGATGATACACTGCTTCAGGATGATGGAACGATCTCTGCAGGCAATAAACAAGCATTGATGGCTGCGCAAGAAGCGGGCGTTAAAGTCGTCTTGGCTTCAGGACGCCCAACTTATGCGATGAGAGCACTAGCGGAAGAGCTGGAGTTGGAGCGCTTTGGAAGTTATATTCTCTCATTCAACGGGGCGAAGATTATTAACTGGAAGACTCAAGAGGAACCTTTTAGTAGCACATTAACACCTGAAATGGCTCATACTCTATATGACCTGAGTGTAGAGGAAGGTGTATCTGCACTTACTTATGTGGGGGATGAGATTGTAACGGCATCAGCTAACGAATATACAGCCATTGAATCAGACATTACAGGAATGAAGATCGTAGAAGTGGAAAGCTTCGTAGACGCTGTACAGGTGCCTGTTGTTAAAGTGCTAATGGTGGCAGATCCAGAACGCTTAGTTGAAGTGGAGAAGAAGTTGAAAGAGAAAATGGCAGGGCAGCTAAACGTCATGCGCTCGAAGCCCTTCTTCCTCGAATTTACCGAGGATGGTGTTAACAAAGGAACAAGCTTGAATCACCTGATTCAGACGCTTGGCATTGAGCGCTCCGAGGTTATTGCAATGGGAGACGGGTACAATGATGTTGCGATGATCGAATTCGCTGGTCTAGGCGTTGCCATGGGGAATGCACCTGAGGAGATTAAACAATTAGCTGACTATGTTACCGATACGAATATGAATGACGGCGTAGCTAAGGTGGTTGAGGAGTTTATTTTAAAAGATTTGGTTGTGACAACGTAGTCCTCATATTAAATACATGATTCAAGAAAACGCCTAGCTGGGCGTTTTCTTTCTATTATCAATGAAGATAACACCTTTCAGCATTCATTATGATTCATTGTTTGGGCTATAATTAAGTTAACGAGATTCTACTGTAGAGGATGAAGTTAATTGTCTAAATCAATTGTAGAGAAGTTGAAGCTACATAAATATAAGCAAGTTGCCATTCTGAATCAGCCCGAAGGAACGGATTATTTGGCAGAAATGACAAGCTACGATACTGTGCTCAAGGATCAGGCGTATGATCTGATTTTCGCTTTTGTATTGGATATGGCATCATTAAACGAGCTTGTTGACCGAGTTATTACACATGAGCACCTGAATCCAGGAGGCTATCTTTTTGCCGCGTATCCCAAAAAGGGTAACAAGGTGTACGAAACGTACATTCATCGGGATGACCTGTTGTCTGGTTTAGGCAGTGATGAGGAAGGGTATGTGGGGACAAGCAACATTAAATTTGCTCGTATGGTCGGGCTGGATGAAGTCTTTACCGTGGTTGGGTTTAAAGAAGATGCTAAGGGAAAACACAAGATTTCCGCGAAGGCCAGCCAGTCTGTAGATGATTATATTGACCTCATTCCAAGTGTAGAAAAGGATCTGGAGGATACACCAGAGCTGCTGGCTTTATACCAAGAACTCACCCCGGGGTATCGCAAGGATTGGGCGCGTTATGTGTATAGTGCTAAACAAGAGGCGACGAAAGCCAAGCGCCGAGAAGAAATGAAGATGATTTTGAAAGCTGGTTATAAAAGTCGCGAGCTCTATCGTAAAGATCAACCATAGATCGCAATAAAAATTCTAATCAGCTAAAGCTATGTTGTGTCTGAATGTATTGGTAATGCTACCTCTAAGGTAGCTTTTTTGCGTTTGATTGAACCGCTACAGCTCTAAAAATCTTAGCTTTTCCCATTGAACGTTCTCTCCCATTTAAACGTACTATAGGTAATTTTCAAGAAGAGGGTGAGGGGCAGATGCTTACAATTAAGCATTTTACGAAGAGTTACAAGGGTGGGAAAAAGGCAGTAGACGACTTGAACCTTGTTGTTGAACGAGGGGACATCTACGGCTTTATCGGACATAACGGAGCAGGGAAGACAACGACGATCCGGTCTGTGGTAGGTGTTCTGGATTTTGAAGAAGGCGAGATCGAAATTGACGGCATCTCGATTCGTAAAGATCCTTTAGCCTGTAAGGCGGTAACTGCGTATATCCCCGATAATCCGGATATTTATGAGCATCTGACAGGCATACAATACTTGAACTTTATCGGTGATCTTTACAGTGTATCGAAGGCTAATCGTGAGGCACGTATTCAAAAGTACAGCGACGAATTTCAGATTACACCTCATTTAGGTGATATGATCTCATCTTATTCCCACGGTATGAAGCAAAAGCTAGCGATCATATCAGCTCTTATTCATAAACCGAAGCTGCTTGTCCTCGATGAGCCTTTTGTCGGTCTCGACCCGAAAGCAGCACATACGTTGAAAAGGATTATGGCAGAGCTGTGCCGAAACGGCAGCGCCATCTTCTTCTCCACGCATGTGCTTGATGTAGCAGAGAAGCTGTGCAATAAAATTGCGATTATTAAAGGCGGGAAATTGATCACCCACGGGAAGACAGAAGAGGTCAAAGGTGATCATAGTTTAGAAGATGTATTCCTGGAGCTAATCAACAATGATTAATATATGGAGATTGACGAGAATACAGCTGCTTGCTTCCTTTGGCTTAAATAAGGCACTGCATACGCATGATGTGAAGGAAAGACGGAAATGGATGCTGCTGAGTTTCTTAATGCTGCTGAGCATGGTCGTTATTGCAGGGGCCTCATTTAGCTACAGTTATGGGATGGCGATGACTTTTGAACAGATCGGGCGAATGGATCTACTGCTTGCAATTATGATGGCGGCAACCTCCGTTATTGGATTCTTCACTACCATTTATAAGGCAGGCGATGTATTATTCGGTTTCAAAGACTATGACTTGGTCATGTCGCTGCCTATAAGAACGAGTGATGTTGTAGCAAGCCGCGTTCTCCAGCTTTATGTAATTAATTTATTTTTCAGTTTAATCGTGATGGTTCCAGCAGGTGTAGTGTATGCAATAAAAATAAACCCGGCTGCACTTTACTATCTGTATTTTCTTATAACGCTCGTGTTTATTCCTTTAGTCCCGATCATCGGGGCGACCATCATCGGGGCTCTGATCAGTTGGGTTTCCTCTCGGTTTAAAGGCAGCCGCATCATCAGCCTTGTGCTCACGTTTGCAGTCATCATTGCCTTTATGCTCAGCTCGTTCAGCATGAACGGGAATGAGCAGCTTCTTACGGAACTCGGTACACAACTGGCAGATATGATATTCAAGCTGTATCCTCTTACAGCGATGTATGTAGATAGCGTCTGCTCATATCAACTGGATTCCCTCTTGTTATTCATAGCGATTTCGGTGCTTGTCTTTATGATGTTTACTTACGTGTTAGGGACAAGGTTTAAAGCGATTCATACAGGTCTCACTTCTTCGCATGCAAGTAGTAAGTATCAGATGAAGGAGCTGAGAACCTCTTCTCCATTTCTCGCCCTGTATAAGAAGGAGCTTCGTCGATATATAAGCTCTTCTCTATATGTGCTGAATACAAGCATAGGTATGGTGCTACTACTGGTGATGTCGATCGCTTTATTGTTTGTTGGCCCACAGACATTTGAACAATTTCTTGAGATTCCGCAATTATCTGAGTATTTAAGTAGATTGGCGCCGTTGTTTGTCTCCTTGTTCGTTATCATGAGCTGCACCACGGCATGCTCCATATCCTTGGAGGGAAATCACTTATGGATTTTAAAGAGCTCTCCCGTATCGAAATCGGACATTCTGCTTAGTAAAGTTGCGGTCAACCTTACCGTTACCATCCCCATGCTTCTAGTAAGCGGAGTGCTGCTTATTTTCTCACTGGATACGGGATGGTTAGAAAGTTTACTACTGCTAGTGATCCCTGGTATGTATGCTTGTTATTCAGCTTTGGCTGGCGTGCTTGTTAACTTGAAACTGCCTAATCTCACATGGACAAGTGAAGTTACGGCCATCAAACAGAGTGCAGCCGTTATCGTATCGATGTTAGTTAGCTTATTAAGTCTGATCATTCCATTTGGATTGTCGATGCTACTCACTGACATGAACGCCAATCTAATACTACTTGTGATTGCAATAGTTATAGGTGTGATAAGCGTCGTGTTGTATCGATATATCCAGAGACATGGGGAAAGGCTGTTTCAGGCCCTTTGACTTAAGGTGCATCGGCATGGCTAACATATCTGTGTAAATTTTGGGAAACCTACAAAGGGTGAAACTTTTTAACTGCCTCACACGTCTCTAATGCTAGAATACAAATAACTATAACTATTCGAGGAGCGTATACACCATGAAGAAAAAACCCTTTGTTCTTATGTTAGCCATTCTGCTTACCCTGGCGCTTAGCGCATGTTCCAGTAACGGCGATAACAGTAACGGCAATAAGGCAGAAGAACCGATTGAACCTACTGTATCTGTAAAAGAAATGGTTGATAAGATGCTTGCAGACATTGAGCAACCTGCTTTAATGGAGCTTGATGCAGACGGCGTGAAGCAGCAATACCATGTAGACCTTGGATTGCTTGAGGAATACTCTGTACGAATTCCGATGATGAATGTGAAATCTAACGAACTTTCCATCTTGAAAGTTAAGGATGCAAAGGATATTAGTGATGTTGAGGAAGCTGTCAAAAAACGTGCAGCAGATGTACAGAAGTCATTCGAACAGTATCTTCCGGACCAATACGAAAATGCCAAGAACTATAAAATTGTTACCAAAGGCAACTACGTGCTATTCGTCATTTCTGATCAGGCTGATGCATTTGTGAAGTCATTCGAACGTTTCTTTGAACAAAAATAATCACCCATGCTATTCAGCAGCCTGCTATTCCTATTCGTATTTTTGCCTTTGGTCCTTGCGCTGTATTACGTTTCGCCATGGCGAATTAAGAATCTAATCTTATTCCTAAGCAGCCTTATATTCTATGCGTGGGGAGAGCCTGTATACATTGTAATCATGCTCATCTCTACCATCACGGATTACAGCTTCGGTCTTCTACTTAGTAGGCCGGGGCTAAGTGCTGTTCAGCGAAAATGGATTGTTGTCAGTTCTGTGATCGTTAATTTGGGGTTATTATCTTATTTCAAATATGCAGATTTTCTCATTGGGAATGTAAATGAACTGCTGGGTACGAATATTCCACTTACAGATTTGCCTCTACCGATCGGGATATCTTTCTATACGTTCCAATCGATGTCTTACATCATTGACGTTTACCGGGGAACGGCTAAAGCGCAGCGAAATTGGATCGACTTCGGTACATTCGTAGCTCTCTTTCCGCAATTGGTTGCAGGGCCAATCATTCAATACAATTCCATTGCAGAGCAGCTACGCAAGCGTTCGATGAATACGGAGAAATTTGCTCAGGGGGTCCGTCGCTTTACGATTGGACTGGCGAAAAAAGTGCTGCTTGCTAACAATATCGGCCTTCTCTGGGATACGATATCAAATTCGGATATTGGAACGATGCCTGTATTAACGGCTTGGCTTGGCATTATTGCATTTGCATTCCAGATTTATTTCGATTTCAGCGGTTATTCGGATATGGCTATCGGTCTTGGCCTTATGTTCGGGTTCGAGTTCAACGAGAACTTCAATAAGCCCTATATCGCACAGAGCATCACAGACTTCTGGCGTAGGTGGCATATATCCCTAAGTAGCTGGTTCCGTGATTATGTTTATATCCCTTTAGGTGGTAATCGAAGAGGACTTGGGATTCAAATTCGCAATATTCTAGTGGTCTGGATATTGACAGGAATTTGGCATGGGGCAAGCTGGAATTTCATGCTGTGGGGGCTGTACTTTGGTGTCATTCTCATCATCGAAAAGTGGTGGGGGCTTCGTCTTCTTAGCCGCTTACCGCGCTTCGTAAGACATCTCTATGCTATTTTATTAATTCTTATCGGATGGGTGCTCTTTGCATTTGACGAGCTGCCGAGGGTGCTGAGCTACTTGCAAGCAATGATCGGACTTAACCATCAACCTTTGCTGGACAGCAGCACTTTATATTTTGTGTATACCAACGCAATCTTGCTTATCGTATTAGTCATTGCATCGATACCAAGGAAGCCTCTCTTGAAGCATGAGTCTCGGCATCTGTTCTCTCTGATCGGATATGGCTTGCTATTCTTCCTGTCCGTAGCCTACTTAGTAGATGCAACATTTAATCCATTTCTATATTTCCGATTCTAAGTAGAGGAGGCCAGAAGACCATGAAGCAAAAGGCAGATCGGATATTGGTGGTAGGCTTTATACTAGCGCTGTTTCTCATGTTCATAGCCTTTCTCATTCTGCCGAAGGAACGATTCTCGGAATTGGAAAATCGGGTGCTTCAGAGTGCCCCGAAACTGACATGGGACAATCTGATGTCCAAGAAGTTTGCAGATGACGCGGAGAGCTTCGTAACCGATCAATTTCCGTTTCGCTCTGAATGGTTAGCGGTGAAATCCTCTATTGAGCAGCTACGTCTGCAGCAAGAGAATAACGGGATTTATAAGGGAAGCGAAGGTTATTTGTTTGAAAAATTCAGCGATCCGGATTATTCAAAGGTAAAGCAGTATGCGGAGGCTATCAAGAAATTTGCAGATAGCCATGCCGAGGCACATACGACGCTGATGCTTGCACCGACATCAGTAGGGGTATACCCAGACCGTTTACCATGGCTTGCTCCGAATTACCCTCAATTGAAGGTGAATGAATATATCGCAGATCTTATGCAGGATAGCGTGTCTTTCCTGGATGGATTTACGTTTCTTAGTCCTCATGCGTCTGAGCCGATCTATTACAGGACGGACCATCACTGGACGACAAGTGGTGCTTACTTGGCTTATGTAGCCTATGCCGAGCAGATGGGATGGAAGCCCCTGTCCAAGAAGGATTTCGACATTCAGACCGTGAGCAATTCGTTTCTCGGAAGTTATCATACGCGGAGTCAGTTTAGCGGTGTAAAGCCGGATACGATTGAAGTCTACAAGCCTAAAGTGCCGGTATCAACCGAGATGTATATCGCAGATACAGATAAGACGTTTACGAGCATGTATGATGAAAGCTTTTTGGACAAAAAAGATAAGTACTCCTACTTCCTAGGCGGGGTTCATGCGCTTATGAAGTTTACAAGTAAGCTTGATCCTGCAGTGGTTAAGCAAGAGAAGTTGCTAATTATTAAAGACTCTTATGCGCACAGCGTAATCCCGTTCCTGACGCTCCATGTGCCCGAAAT
Organism: Paenibacillus sp. FW507-14B1B; assembly: GCF_058781425.1. Lineage (NCBI taxonomy): Bacteria > Bacillati > Bacillota > Bacilli > Caryophanales > Paenibacillaceae > Paenibacillus > Paenibacillus sp. FW507-14B1B. Next base: position 134,586 of record NZ_JBYSWS010000004.1, read on the forward strand.
TCATGTAATCGATATGCGTTATTATAACGGTAGTATTAGTAAGTATATGGCTGAGAATGGGATAGAAGATGTGCTGATGCTCTTTAATACAGCGACTTTTGTGGATAATCCTGCACTATTGAAGCTGGATGCGAAGAAGTGAATATGATTTAAAACCAAAGTTAGGGCTCTCCGGGAATGGAGAGTCCTTTTTTTAGAAACATATCTTTGGCTTCTTCCGTTTTTTCATAGTCAGGGAACTTGTCAAATAGAACTTGGAGGTAGGCCGCAGCTTTTTCCTGATCTTCTTTCATATATTGTTTAGCAGCAAAATAAAGATCATCGGGTGATAAGCCCTTAGCTGCTTGATACAAACTGTCCTCTAAGTAAGCTCTTTGATCTTCTAAGTCAGATATTCTATTTTGCAGTCCTACATTCTCATTCGTGAGTCGCTCTATTTCAAACTTAGTGCTGTTACATCCACTTACTAGCAATAGTAGACAAACTGATAACAAGACCCGTTGTTTCTTCATGTTCCCTCCTAGGAATAAAATCGATCTGCTCATCCCCTGATTTCAAATGCAGAATTAGTGTTCCTCGGGCACAATCACTTCGATATGACGCTGCATAATGCTGAGTTCAATGGGGAGAGCGGGGCCTTCCTCTCCATCAACATTGGTCCTGACCGTCTCTGATGAGCTGACATGAACTTGTTTAGCTGTGAAATATACGACATCGTTGTGGTCTTTTAGACTGCCTAGCAGTAAAGACATACTTGCCGAAAGGGTGCTGAATATATTTAGATTCTTAATAATAAAGCAGTGGATCAGACCATCGTCAACGGCAGCATGGGGTATGAGCTTCTCGAACCCTCCAACTGAATTGGTCAGTGCAGCGAGGAATAGGCGGGATTCTCCTTCCCACGTCTTGTCATCATACTGAATCGATAGAGGATGGACCGGATTGTTCATTAGTTCTTTAATACCTTCCTTAAGGTAAGCAAAGGCACCAAATCTAGATTTATCCTCTGATGATACGGTAGATAACGTTTCTGCAATGGAGCCTGCGGCAATGACGTTGAGGAATAGTCGGTCATTTACGCAGCCCGTATCCACTTTTTTGACGCGATTGGAGGTTAAGGTGTGGATTGCTTCATTCGGGTCTAGCGGAATATGTAGTGCTCTCGCAAAATCATTGACCGTTCCGAGAGGGACGACCCCTAGTTTCGGACGGTAGTCTTGATCGATGAGTCCATTAATCGTCTCATGAAGTGTTCCATCACCGCCGATGGATACAACGAGGTCATAACGCTGCTCGCATGCAGTGATACAATAACGGGTTGCGTCCCCTTCCTTTTTCGTCTCATTTACCGTGACCTCATATCCCTGATTACCTAATATTTGGTGTATGCTTTTTATGTAATTCAGCGCCTCTTCTTTGCCGGACGAGGGGTTAATAATAATCATGGCCTGTTTCATACACATGCTCCTCTCTTTAATTGTACTTAAAGATCTTACTAATTAGGTACTTATTATTTACCCGAAAAGAGAGCAGTGAACTTTCTTATAGCGTAGAATGAGTCTGAGTATGGTAGAGATGAATGAAGAACTGCTCTTAATCAATGCAGCTAACAAGGAGATGAGAAACCATAATCTATAAATCAGCTCCGTACATTTTAGTTCTAGCGATCATGATCATTGTCATGGATGGTCTTTGGGTCATTGAAACGTATGATTCATGGATTGTCTATCCGGAGGAAGCATGGGTGTATTTAATTGTGGGATTAAGTTTAATGAGTGTGGCTTTTTTCATCATTCATCATGGCAAGATTCAAGCTACCCAGGAAATCAATAAAGACTCAGGGGAATACAGAGATAATAGGGCATTCATAGATAAGATGTGGAAAGAACGAACAGAGGTGGGGAGTAAGCTGTTTATGTTGCTCATAATTATATTCGCAGTCATCTCTATTTTTGATTTTGGTGTGGCGCTTAGTCTCCTGCGACCCAGTATACTCATCGGCATGATTTTATATGGATTTCTTTATATTATGAAAAGTAATACCGAGGAAGACGCTGAGACCGATATTCTACCCAAAAGCCCGAAAATGCGGTCTTTCCTGCGATGGATCGATAGTAGAGAACATCCCTTTAGCATACCGTTCATTCTGTTTCTGATCATTGTACTGACTTTTCTGTTATCAAAGGAATTCGGGTTTATACTTAGTCTTGAGACGAGTGGAAATCCCAGATATGTCATGAGTTTACCGATTGGCGCGTCTATTACAGCAGGATTGGTTTATGCAAGTGTGTATATATATATCATTCACCATTGTGATTTTTTGGGGATACGCCAAGTTAAACAAAGTGATTATAAAATGATGGTCATTCATTTTTCCGGAATTATCACTTGTGGAGCCACTTTTTTTATCTGGCTCGTGACCGTATGTGAAGCATTATTTTTTTGAGTCCTAAAATATACCAGTTCATGATACACTAGAAGTAAAAAGGATAGGGGAGGCATTTATTTGTTCGGTCGTAGCGGAAATCCAACACTGAATGAAGATACATTCGAGAAGAGTAGGCAGTATGGTGATCAAGAGACCATGACCATTGGCGGGACGGTTAATAAATCGTTCATGCTGTTGGCACTGCTAATCGGGGCAGCGATTATATCGTGGGTTATGTTTTTTGAAGGGTACGACGTATTTCCATTCATTATCGGTGGAGCGATTGCGGGCCTGATTCTTGCACTTATTATCAGTTTTGTACCAAGGTCGGCGCCGTTTCTAGCGCCAATCTACGCTGTTGTAGAAGGCTTACTGCTAGGGGCTTTATCCGCTAATTATGAGGATTTATACTACGGCATTACCTTGCAGGCTGCACTGCTGACGATGAGTATATTCCTTGGTATGCTGCTTGCGTACAAGTTCGGCTTGATCAAAGCGAGTGCTGGCTTCAAAAAAGGAATAATTACAGCTACATTAGGCATTATGCTTGTGTATCTGCTCAGCTTTGTCCTTGGCATGTTCGGCGTCGCTGTTCCTTACCTGCATGACAGCACGCCAATCGGGATCGGAATCTCGGTGGTTATCATCATTATCGCAGCCTTGAATTTCATACTCGACTTCAACTTCATTGAAGAAGGGGCACGTGATGGGGCACCGAAATACATGGAGTGGTATGGCTCCTTCGGTCTTTTGGTTACACTCGTATGGTTATATATCGAAATTATCCGTTTGCTTGCGAAGCTAGCGAATCGGGATTAGAGCATAGTTGGTTAGATGAAATCGCTGCTTGGGGAATATCCTAAGGCAGCGATTTTCTTCTTCCTAGCATAATAAATTTTTGTAAGTCAAACCCTAATAGAGCCTAACTTGTGGTTATATAGAGAATAGATAATACGAATTAATTACAATGCTAGAAGAAGGAGACCAACGTGACGGATCAAAAACATACAATAGATATAGGATGGAACTTCGATAACAGTTATGCAGAACTGCCGGACCTCATGTACACCAAACAGGACCCTACACCTGTTCGTGCTCCTCAAATCATTGCATTCAATGTGCCACTCGCTGAAGCGCTAGGGCTAAATATAGAGGCGCTGCAAAGTAACGAGGGAGCAGCTGTGTTCGCTGGTAATGAGATTCCACCGAGGGCCTTGCCACTCGCACAGGCCTACGCTGGGCACCAGTTCGGACATTTCACCATGCTGGGCGATGGTCGTGCTATTCTGCTGGGTGAGCAGATCACACCGCAGGGTAAGCGAGTGGACATACAGCTTAAGGGAGCAGGCCGCACTCCATATTCCCGTGGAGGCGATGGACGAGCAGCTATTGGACCGATGCTGCGTGAGTATATTATCAGCGAATCAATGCATGCGCTAGGCATTCCTACGACCCGCAGCTTAGCAGTAGTAGCTACGGGGCAGCCTGTTACACGTGAGAGGGACCTTCCTGGTGCCATCCTAACTCGTGTGGCATCAAGTCATCTTCGTGTCGGCACATTTCAATATGCTAGGGGTGCAGGAACAACGGAGGATCTCCGAATTTTAGCGGACTACACTCTTCAAAGACATTATCCAGATGCGGATCGTGGTACGGATGGGAATCGCTATCTTGTATTATTGCAAGAGGTCATCAAGCGCCAAGCGGATCTGATTGCGAAGTGGCAGCTTGTTGGTTTTGTTCACGGAGTCATGAATACGGATAATATGACCCTCAGTGGTGAGACCATTGATTACGGCCCGTGTGCATTTATGGATACATTTAATCCGTCCACCGTATTCAGCTCGATTGACTCTCAAGGGCGCTATGCCTATAGCAATCAGCCATATATTGCGGCGTGGGATCTAGCTAGGTTGGCGGAAGCTTTATTACCACTAATCCATGAAGACGAGGATGAGGCAATCAATCTGGCCGAGGATGCACTCGCATCATTTACGGAGTTGTATTACAATCACTGGCTGGCAGGAATGCGGGCGAAGCTGGGGATCTTTCATGAAGAGGAACAGGATGAAGCGCTGATCAAGAGCCTTCTTGGGATGATGCAAAAGCACGGAGCGGACTACACGAACACATTCCGAGCATTAACACTTAATCAATCGGAGGTTACTGCTTTGTCTGGTAGGACCGAATTCGATTCTTGGTACGCACAGTGGCAGGAGAGACTTGGCCGGCAGGAGGAATCGGAGACGGAGTCTCGGGAGTTGATGCGCAGTAGCAATCCTGCGGTAATCCCGCGGAACCACCGGGTAGAAGAGGCACTTGAAGCAGCGGAGCAGCAAGGTGACTTCAGTGTCATGGAGCGGCTCCTCAGCGTTCTTGCCAATCCCTATGCCTATTCGCCTGAGCAGGAGGAATACGCGGCAGTACCGCCTGAATCGCCGCGTCCTTACCGCACGTATTGCGGTACCTGATAAAAGAAACATCAGCAGTCTGCATACTACGTATTAACTTCATTAATGACAAAACAAATGACAATACAAAAAAGGGCCGAGAAGGCCCTTTTTATATTTGTTTATTTTCCTTGAGGAGCCAAGTGCTCCGGAGCACCTGCATAAGCTTTGGGCTCATTAACGATTGTTTTTTTACGCTGGTATGCATGATTCCGTATAAGGGCAAAGATGATGAGCAATGTCCCATAAAATTCAAAACTGCTAATCTGGTAACCTTGAAAAGACATAAGAACGAAGGTCGTAATGGGAACAAAGTTAATGAATAATATGCCGTTTACCGGTGTTAGCCATTTGATTCCTTGATTCCAGCAGAGTAAGGCAGCAAGCCCTGGCAGTAGAATCATAAAGGCCATTTCGTATTTAATCGAGAGGATCGTCGTCCATGTTGGAACAGGAATCACATCAAAAGCGGAGCCAAGGGTAACGATGACGAAGGATACCGCGGTTCCTAATAAGCAAGTTAGCGTAGAGTAACGCAGGATCGACCAACTCTCGAAATGGCTTCCCCCCATGGAATAGACAACCCATCCTAATACACCTACAAAAATCAGCAATAAAGGAACAAGATGTTGTCCAGCCATCGTAAAGAAGGTGAGTTTCCCATTGGTGATCACGAGTATAGCACCAACAAATGCGATAGCTACACTTCTAAGCATATATGTATTCGGTGATTTCTTGGTTGTGATCCACAAGATCATAATGGAGATCATTGGCATCAGAGACTCCATAATGGACGCGGCGACGGCACCTGCTTCGCCCATAAGCTGCTGTCCGAAGAAGATGCACATATTATAGACCGTAAATGCCATCGTGCCTAAGAATAACAATGTCTTGCCGCGTCCCTCAAGACGGAATGCCGATCTCCCCTCTTTGAGCCACAGCATCACGCTAAGGATAATAGCAACAACGAAATAACGGATAAACGAAAAATAGAATGGATCAATCTGCTGTAGCGCGATATGTGCAACAGGGAACATAGCCCCCCATGACATACTTGCGATCAGGCATAGTATGGAGCCGATGATGATCTGTTTCTTATGCATGTAGTGTCTCTCCCTACCCTCTCTTTGTTTGTTTGTCTGTATCATTCATCATAGGAGGGCGAAAGACTTTAGTAAAATGATTGAAAATAAAGTTTATGATCATTTATAATGATACCTTGCGAGTATGAGCACAGTTCAGAGAGCCAGAGGTGAGGCAGATATGGAATTTAATGATTTGAAAGTTTTTCACGCTGTAGCTACACATGGAAGTGTAAGTAAAGCTGCAATCGAACTTAATTATGTTCAGTCTAATGTGACAGCTAGAATTAAGCTGCTTGAGAAGGAGCTTCAGACTCCGTTGTTCTATCGGCATAAACGAGGAATGATCCTAAACTCGGAAGGCAAGCGGCTTCTTGAACAATCTAGAGAGATTTTATCGGGCATGGAGGAGCTGAAGCGCACATTTCAAGATCATTCGAACCCCTCCGGCGTGCTGGAGATTGGTGTTGTGGAGACGGTGAATGCTCTCCCAACGATATTGTCCTCTTATATTCAAAAGTACCCAAATGTTGAATTATCTTTAAAAGCAGGTGTGACTGAGCTTCTGATGCAGCAGGTAATAGATATGAAGCTCGATGGAGCCTTTGTGACAGGCCCGATTAGACATCCATTCATTGAGCAAGTTGAGGTTATTCAAGAAAAGCTGGTGCTCGTCACCAAAGATAAGACCTTCTCCATGGAGGAAATAACGAAAAGGCCCTTATTGCTATACAATAAAGGCTGTGGATATCGTGATCGGTTGGAAAGCTGGATGAAAGCCGAAGGGATTATCCCTAAACAGATCATGGAGTTTGGAACGTTCGGAACCATTATTGGTAGTGTAGCCGCTGGAATTGGAATCACCATTTTTCCGGAGTCATCCATTTCTGACCTTGTTGACAATGGTGTCGTGTTCTGCCACGAGTTACCTGAACCTTACCATGAAATCACGACCATTTTTATTCATCGAAAAGATTCATATGTAACAAGTACGCTACAATGCTTCATGGACGAGATTGTTGCTCGGACTCGTTTCCAGCAGGAAATGACGCCAGCATGTACAGAGCTTCGCTGATATATAGCTTAGGCAGCTATCTCTACCTCGAATCGCCAGAGCTTCAAGTAGACTTAGTCTCTTGACTTCGTCTGTGATAAGACTCGGAGTACACGGTACTTCGAAAACGAAGAATCGGGTCATCTGTTAACGCCATGCCAGAGGATATCACGGTTGGGTCCATGACGAGATCCTGCGGCTCCTGGATAATCTCACTGATGTAGAGACGACCAAGATGAATACGCTGCCTGTCATCCGGCCAGGATTGTGTAGGATCATCAGTCGGGTCATCTTCCTCACCGAGAATCGCAGAAAGCTGGAAGACGGCAGGATAACGCTGAAGTCGAATTTGAAGCTCGTCCTCCAAATACCGCTCAGTCTGCTGCGATACCTCCTTCAAGGATAACGTATGAATGCCTTCATCCGGTATCCATTCAAACTTTACGGGACGCTTGTTCCCTTGTGGATCCACCAAGAAATAAGCATGTATGCAGTAATAATGACAAGTCGCATAGCTTGCAGGCGGCTTCAGGTGTTTCACAGCCAGCAGGCTTTCCTTGCTCTCAGAGAAGTGGCTGATCATCTCCTGAATGAGATCGATTGGACCTAGGTCTCCTTCTTGCGCTTGATGTACAGTGCGGATCATGTCTACAAAAGATTCTGGGGTACGGGCGAAGAAGACAGGTACGGTAACACCAACCAGATTGGAGATGCCACCGCCTGGTAAGGAGAACTGAACAGCCATTCCCTTAGCGGGTGATAGCAGATCTGCCATTGCAGGATCAGTCGAACTGCCTGAGAAACGGACAATGGCCGAAACCTCCTGCTCTTGGAATTGGGGTGCAGTAGTAAAGGCCGAAGCAAGGCCGCTCGGGTGGAAGACAGCGTGAGCGCATATGCCTTTGGCATGCGCGCGGCGGTATCCAGGGTGAACACCGGATAAATTCTCAATGGCATGAACTGCTTCTTCAGACAGTGTACGATCACTCTCTGATTGAGAAGCAGGTCCTGAATGGATATCGGACATTTCTCGAAACCTCCTTTAGCTGTTTCATAGCTTCTTCTTATTACCACGTACATATTCTGAGTTAAGCAGGTATATTGTATTATTCTAGCTCAAGTGGCAAAAAGGCATACTCATCCTGTCTCCATATCTCACATTTACGGACAGAAATCGGGTTTTTGAAGAGAGGACCATCTAAAACAGTCGTATGGAATTCTCCGCCTTCGCCGCATGGGTCAATCCCACGAGCTTCAAGCTCTTGGATGTAGTCAAGGGTTAATACCCGACCTAAATCGTCTTCTCGCATCCCTAAAGATAGGTTTACTGTAACTACGATGGTCTTAAATCCAAGATGGATAAACTCCAAAACCGCTTCTTTATGATCCATCTCCCATAGTGGCATCCCAAGCCCTAATCCAGCATTCTTCGTAACTTTGTCATGCCAGCAGCCATGGGCAGGCATATCGAGATCTCCGGTCACTAACACTTCCGCGCCTTGATGCTTTCCCTGTTCTAACAGCTTCATGAACACTTCTTCGTATTGTACCCAGCTCGCCGCTGCTGTATATACCGGCAGACCTATGGAATCAGCCTGTGCCTGAATAAGCGCAGGAGGCATGCCGTGGGATCTAGAGCGTTTCCCTTCCTCTTCAAGCATCACAATGAGCCCAATAGCTTCTCCTTCTTGCATCGCTTTATAGAGAGCGAGAATGCTATCTTTTCCCCCGCTAAATGAAGCTATGAATTTACGCCCAGAGGCACCATTTTTCCAATTCGTATTTTCCACGTTGTAATTGTTCTCCTTTATTATCTGTATGGGTCTTATTGTAACACCTATAAAAGGGTATTAGTAAAGCAGGGAACAGCATGAATATGTTAGAATTGTTGAATTAGAAGCACGTATCCTACATATGGATGGTGAGGTTGAAAATGAAAATATTTGTTGATCAACAAGGTAACTCCAAGGTCGCAATTGTAGAAAGCTCAGACATTATCATACGAGATGTTCAAGACGCTATGGATTTGATGGCTTCTGTTCAATACAACCACGAATGCTCCAAAATACTAATTAATAAATTGAACGTCATCGAAGACTTCTTCGAGCTAAAAACGAGGCTTGCAGGCGAGATTCTACAGAAGTATGTGAATTACAGAGTGAAGCTTGCAATTGTTGGAGATTTTGAGGGATATAACAGCAAGAGCTTGAAGGATTTCATCTATGAGTGCAATAACGGCAAGCAGGTGTTCTTTGTGAGCAATACAGAGGATGCACTTCAGGCTCTACATCAGAGTAATTAAACATAGATTGTTGCACGGGATTATGGATTTGAAAAAAACTAAATGGGTACTCTCCCCGTAGCCGATTTGATCTCTGTATATAACGATCTGTATGAAGGAGGAAAAGGCGTGCTGCATATTGTAAATGGGGATTCGGTGGCAGATAAGCTGCGGCAAGGTGTTGTACAAGGGGAAATCCTTGTATGGAGGGAAGTCTATCCACATGGTCCTGTGTTTGTTAACGCTGATGAACGAGGGCATCGTGCAGTACGAGCGGAGTATTTAGAACAGACGATGGGAATCCCGCGCGCTGTATTTATACAGGGATGCGAGCAGCAAGAGAAGGCGCTGGCCGATTTTCATAAATATGAGGAAATTGTATTATGGTTCGAGCACGATCTGTTTGATCAGACGATGCTGTGCCATTTACTTCACTGGTTCTCTGAGCAGTCGTTGTCAGATACGAAGCTTAGCTTATTATCGATCGGTGAGTATCCGGGAATAGAGCTGTTTCGCGGACTCGGGCAACTCTCCGTGGAACAAATGCAGACGTTATCTGGGACTTGGAAATCGATTGGTGCAGAGGAACTGGAGTTAGGGAAAGCGTTCTGGAAGGCGTATACGTCAGAGGACCCAGAATTGCTGCAGCAACTGCTTGACACGGATACGTCCGTTTTGCCGTATGCACATGCTGCATTTCAGTGCCATTTGGCACGGTTCCCTTCGACACAGAACGGGTTAGGCATCGTGGAGCAGACAACACTTGAGGCAGTGCGAGCTGGACTACAAACGCCGAAGGCGTTATTCAAGCAGGTAGGAAACAAGTTAAATGATCTAGGCATGGGTGATTTAGAGTATTGGTATATTCTAAGACGGATGTCTCAAGACCCGTACCCATTACTTGAATTCGAGGAATCACATGCATTTCCCGATTACGCACAATCATCGACATCATTTCATAATGCCGAGATTCGTTTAACGGACTTCGGAAATCGGGTATTGGATGGGATCGATGACTGGATCACGAAGCAAGGGATCAATGAATGGTATGGTGGGGTGCATCTGCAAGGGAATTCTCCGCAGTGGCGCTGGGATGAGGGTGCACAGAAGATTAAGCGTACAGGTGCAGAGGTTTAATCTTATAGTAAGCAATGTATGGTGTGATTGTTTATAATCATAGATAGTTGTTTAACAACTAGAATACTCAGAAAACGAGAGGTGAAGGCAGATGATGTCACAGTCAGCGATGAAAGAAGCCTTACAGCAATACTTAGATGGCTTCAATAACAAGGACCATGATGCTGTAATTTCTCTTTTTGCAGATAATGCAAGAGTTGAGGACCCTGTTGGCGGGGGCCAAGTTTTAGAGGGGAAATCTGCGATTGCTCCTTTTTATCAGAGTAGTGTAGCTAGTGTGGAGAAGCTGGAGCTTGCCGCTCCCATTCGCGGTTCGCATGGGAATTCAGCAGCGATTGCTTTTATGATTTACGTGGAGATGGAAGGAAAGAAAGTCCGCATTCATTGTACCGATGTCATGACATTTAATGAAGCGGGTAAGATCGTAGATATGAAAGCCTATTGGGGCCCAGAGGATATTGAATTCCTGTAAAATACAAAGAAGAGGCTTATCCCGAGTTCACTTGAACTTAGGATAAGCCTTTTCTATTATTTGTTCAGGTTATCTGCGAGAAACTTGATAATCCCATCCTCTGCATCCTGAGCATACTGCCAGACCATTGCACCCGCGAGATTCTTGTCATGAATATACGTGACCTTTGCTTTGAGTGCCTCTTTATCCTCATAGCTGATGAATGTATCTCCGTTATACAAGTAGGCCGTTTTTGCAACTTTGTCATAGTAGCGTTTATAGCCATTTTTGTTCAAGTATTTCTTTACGATGTTCTTATAGCTGAGATCCACCTTATCAATATCAATCGGCTTTCCAGTTGTGAATGTGCCGTCTGTGCTGCTCTTCACATCTGTCCATCCGTAAGAGTATGCAGGGACGCCTAATAGCAGCTTTTCACTATTTATATCATGATCAAGGTACATGTTAACGATCTGGTCGATACTATGCTGGGATTTGTGCTTGCTATCGATGAATAGATTGGAGTTGAAACCGGTGGTATCCGACCATCTTCCGGTTAAGTCGTAGCTCATGATGTTGATGTAATCAACGTATTTCTCAACCTTTTTCACCTCGACATTCTTGAAATACCAGTCCTGGGTGCCTGAAGCGAAGGTGAGCAAATACTTTCTATTGTTCTTATGGGGGAGTCGGTACAGCTTTTCTCGCAATTCTCTCATCAAACTTGTGAAGTTCTTCGTATCTTCCGGGCGTGCTTTCTGTGTCTTCCAAGCATCAAATGCTGGGTACTCCCAGTCGATATCTATGCCATCTAGATCGAGCTCTTTCACCATGTTGATGATGCTCTCTGTGAACAGATAACGGCTGCCATCCATCGAAGCATCAGAGAAACCATCCACGCCATAGCCCCCTACAGCGAGTACCATCTTGGTCTTCGGATTATGTTCTTTTAGCTTCTTGATATTGTCCATAATTCGGCTGTTCTCCGCCGCATCTTCGTGAAAATACAGATCAGTTCCCTTGATTTTAGCAAATGCAATAAAGGCAATGTCTACATTCTTCTCTGAGAGTTTAATGTCTTTATAATCCTTCCACGCCTCCACATAAACCGATGTGATTTTACGGTCGTCAGCACTTGATGTCTGGTAGAAGTGGAGACCCATACCTGCGAGTAGTACAACAATGATGGCTTTGGTATACATGCTTATTCTCATATTAGCCTCGACCTCCGAATAACAGGTAAGTTATCGATTTACTTAAGTTCAGCATTTTGACGGTAATGTAGCTAACACAGAATATGATAGCAATATTCATGATGAGGCTAATGGAGGCCTCAAGAAGTGTTGCATCCACTGTCGTTTTGCTAGAGAACATAATTTCGACCATTAGATGAATGAGATAAATGCTGAAGCTGGCCTTGGCCATGGAGCCAATCAGTTTTTGAATTTTATGATTCGTTCTTTCATTCATCGCTTCTTCTTTATCTTTGAAAAAGACAAACAAACCGGCAGCCATAAAGAAGGTCGTAATTGAATAGTTACCGTAGAACATCTCATCGAGCACTCCGGTTCGAAGCGAAACGATGTAAGTCGCTATAGGTGTTAGGAAGAAGGAGAGTATGCCAAGGTTATAGATAATATTCTTGGTCTTAGCGGGTAGCTCGTAATGAAACAGATAGTATCCGAGAATAAAGTAGCCGAGGTAGCCCATAAAGAAGGGGATGTTCATGATGGGAATGCTTATGTATTGATCCGTTACTCGAAATGCAGCGTCTGAGACGAATCGATAAGCTACACTCACGATAAACCATAGAAGTAAGTAATATCTAAGGTCTCTTTCAGTGCAGGTCTTGATAAATTTGTTGATCAGAGGAACCGTCATGTAGATTGCAATAATGGCATACAAGAACCATAGATGAATATAGTTCGTGTCGGTAAGTAGACGATAGCCAAAATCGACGATGAATTCGTAGACGTTCATCTGGCTCTTTAAAATATAATACTGGTTATACAGACCGTAAATGATGGACCAGCTTACAAGCGGAATCAGCAGCGGTATAATTCTCTTTTTGTAGAACTGACGATAGGAATGAACCTCGGTTCGTAGAATCATCGCGCCACTGATCATGAAGAATACAGGAACAGCAAAACGCGATATCGAGTTAAATAGATTGCTAAGCCACCATGAAGGTGTGTTGAATTGATTGGAGCTAACTAGAAGTTCCGCTGTAAAGTGCAATATAATGACAGCGATGATAGATAGAATCCTCAGGATATCTACGTACAAAATTCTTTTATTAGGAATAACGGTATTCATAGTAATCTCCTCCTCCTTCATGTGTTCGTTCCAGCCGCCATGTTCTGGCTAATCGCTGCAACGCCTTTACGTTCAACGAACCCCCAGCCTTCATCGTTATCAAAATACTTGAAAGTACCCACAATATTGATGTAGAGAAGAAGATTTCGATAGGTCAGTAATTCGAATTGGCTGAAGAAGAGCATCTTCACATAATCCCACAGGGTATAATTACTCCCGTATTTTTTGCATAAGTAAAAGGAGACGATGAACTGTGCGGCATTGATGACAATGATAATAAGCAGGAAGATCAGTGCTTCTATGATGTTTTTGCCACTTAGAATGGTTTGCCCGATGTAGAAGAGCGTGGAGAATGCGGCTAGTGTCCCCAGCATGAAACCGTCGATGGCGAAGAACAAACTAACACCCACACTAAATCGCTGGGATAATCTAGACCAGTAGATCAGGATACAATCAACAAATGCTTTTTGCCATCTTATTCGCTGCTTATAGAAGTTCGTTAAATTCTCCGGACATTCGGTGTAACATACTGCCTCCGGCGCAAACACGAGCTTCTTTTTCAACTGATTCGCTTTTATGTATTCATGAATTTTAAGGGTAATGTCAATATCTTCACCCACCGTACTGCGAAAACCATTCACTTGCATCAGGACATCTTTGTGAAAAGCACCGAATGCACCTGAAATAACTACAATGGAATTAAAGAAGGACTGTGTTAATTTGCGAACATAGAAGCCATGGGTGTAATTGATAATCTGGCTCTTAATAATTCCTTTTCCGCGAAATGTTTCTATGATCGTGCCATTCTTCTTCTCGGCTCCCTGTACAATCTTAACTGTGCCACCAAGGGCAATAATCTCATCATTATCGAAATATTGATTTACATATTTCAAAGAATGGGTCTCCAGCATACTATCCGCATCCAGTGTAATGACGATTTCCGAGGCTGCATAATCGATACCCGCATTTAAAGAATCTGCCTTTCCACCATTCAGCTTATCGATAACAAAAATATGGGGATAGGTAAGGGATTGGTATAGTCCTCGGACTGACTTGTATGTAAGCTTATGGTCTGGTTTCCTATGAACCAGCTCTAACTCCAGCAGTTCATTTAATCTGCCCATCGTGTCGTCCTTCGAGCCGTCGTTGATGATCAGCATTTCGTAGTTGCTATACTGCACACCTGCAATCGCATCGATGCAGTTCTTGATCGTAAGTTCTTCGTTATAGGCGGGGACAAGTACAGATATCGATCTCTCCGCAAGTTCTGGATCAAGCCGCTTCACTTTGCTGCAGATCAGGGGGATTATCGTATATAGCACTTGGAAGGTAAGAAACACGCCTGCGATTCCGTAAAACAAGTACTGCATGGCAACTCACTCCTTTTCTCTCTGTCTTTACTTTCCTTACATTTTTGTCCATTAAGCTAAACCTATCCCAGCTTGCGCATCCGTGTAAAATCCGGCTAACAATCAAGAAAACGAATACATAGGCACTTTTCAAAGTAAAATGCACATTTTCATAGCCTATTCCCTTGAATGTAATATTTTGTTTTTTGTCATAAATAGTGGGATAAATATATCTTGAGTAAGGGCAAATATACAGAATGAAGCAGTTTGTTATACAAAAAAAGCTCCAAAGACAGAACCTTTTAATAAAAAGGTCATCTCTGGAGACTTCTAACATCGTGCTAATTATTCTTCGGTATTAGACTCTACGAATTGCTGAAGAGCAAGCAGCTTCTCGTCCCAATATGAATCAAAGAATGTGAGCCACTGCTTGATTTCATTGAGTGGTTCTGGCTGCAGGGTATATCTTGTTTCCCGTCCAACCTTTTGACTGCTTACAAGGCCTGCATCAGAGAGCACTTTCAGGTGTTTATTTACAGCTGTACGGCTGATCGGAAAACATGCCGTCATCGCTGCTATGGGCATTTCTTGATGGGCTAGTAATTTTAATAACCTACGGCGGGTAGGATCGGCAATGGCTTGATAGACATCATGCTGTGCAGCAGTAGCTTCCAAGTGCCTAAGCCTCTACATAATGAACAAGGCTTTTGTTTACAATGTTCTCCCATCCGCCGTTCATCACTTCACGAATGACAGCATGCGGCTGTCCGAATTCGGTAACCTTCTCAGCATCCCAACCTGAATGAATAAGTGTAAACTCGGTTTTCCCGCCTTCAAGTTCTTTTAATTCAAAAGCAAGATGCCAGTCCTTACCCCAGTTGAATCCAACGCGATAGGGAGGGTCAATATCCGTTACCTTACAAGGTGAATCTCCAAATTGGCCCGCATGTAATGTGAATTCAAATCCAACTGTAGGTTCAAATGTACTCGGCATCCACCAAGCAGCTATGCCTTCAGATGTTGCAACGGCTTTCCATACTTTTTCAATAGGAGCCTGAAGTACAACGGTTTTGCGAATTTCCGGTATATTCTGTGTTTCCATAATTGATACCTCCACTAAATTAAATGACACCTAAAGGTGTCATAAAAGAGTATAGCACAATACAGTGCGTGTATAAACCTAGCTGTGTTGAGGAAGGCTTAAGAATCACTTGGATATAGTGTGTCCATAGAATTTTTACTTATCCTTTAATTGGACAAGTTGGGAATGAGATTGTTAATAGATAAGCACTATGGCAGAATGGTAACATATCATGATCAACAAGGAATGGAGAAAATAATAACATGTCTAATTTGCCTAATTGTCCTAAATGTAACTCGGAATACACATATGAGGATGGGAATTTATTAATATGCCCGGAATGTGCTTACGAATGGAATCCGGAATCAGACAACGAAACAGATGAAGATGCTAAAGTTATTAAAGACGCGAATGGAAATGTACTGAGTGATGGGGATTCAGTGACCATTATTAAGGATCTCAAAGTTAAAGGAAGTTCCTCGGTCTTAAAGATCGGTACTAAAGTAAAAAATATCCGATTGGTTGAGGGCGATCATGATATTGATTGCAAAATCGACGGATTTGGAGCGATGAAATTAAAATCTGAATTTGTTAAAAAGATTTAACGCTCATTATTTTTAATGTCAGAACACCCTGCTTACTACATTGATTCTACGATGTAGATAGACTGGGTGTTTTTTTATGAGGTATCTAATAAGCCTCAGGACCGATGAACTAGTTCATCATAGATTTCTTAATTTAGTGAAAAAAACCCCCAAACCCCAAATGTCCTGGTCTGGTCTCTGAAAAGATTTATATGTTCAAGAGAATCGAAATTGGTTGTTTGTATATAGGATATAAGTAACGAAATTAGCTAATTTATACATAATAAATAATCTTAATTACCTTAATTTAGATATAGTCCCAACGATTCATGACGAAAAATATAATACTATGTTACTGTTTTTAATGTGTTGTAAAACTTAATAGGCAAACCTATGGAAACGTAGGGACGCAAAGCTACAGGGACTAAGGTCTAAAAGACGATGTCAGCCAGTTGCCAAAGAGTATTTTATGCTTTTTGTTATTTAAGGTTTGGTTTTATAAAAATTAAGTCTTAATTTTTATGCCGAGCTTTATTCGCAATGTAAGCTACTCTTATGGGTAGCTTTTTTTACGCGTTTTTTAGTTCATTGGTCATAATTATGTTCACATACCAGGGGGAAAATCGTAATGAAAAAGATGATTGCAATCGCGACATCAGCAGCAATGTTGGCCAGCCTTACAGTGGGACCAGGTCAGATTATGGCTAATGAAGTACAGAATGCAAAGTCAGTAAAAAATGTATTGGCTAGTAAAGTGGACGAAAGTGGTAAAGCTGTTGTCGTTCCTTTTGATCTACATGGCAAGGCTGGTTTAGCTGCGTATAATGAGGTGTTTAAAATCAGCCGAAATAACATTACATCGATTACGAATAATGGTGGGAACTATTCTAATTCCGCGATTGGTAAGGCGATTGATGGGGATATGGCGACACACTGGGAAACAGGCAAACCGAATACCTCCGCCTTTACGAATGAAGTGGTGGTTCAGTTCAATGAATTGACCACACTCAATCGAATTGTGTATTCAGCTAGACAAGATGGTGCAAAAGGTAAGGGGTTTGCAAGAGAGTTTGATATTTATGCTTCTACATCCGATGAGGGCAATGAGTTTACACTCGTTACATCAGGGGAATATAAAGGGTGGACTGGTGATGTTGTAGAGATTAAATTTGCACCAACAGCGTTCAAACGGGTTAAATTCGTATTCAAAAAAGCAGATCAAGATTGGGCCAGCGCATCGGAGTTTGGTTTCTATAAAGAAGATAATGTTCGGGATGTGGTCAACAGCCTATTCACCGATGGCACGATGAGTGCGGTAGTACCGGATTATAATAGTGCGGCTAAACTTACTGCGTTGGAGAATGAAGCGAAATTACATCCTTTATATTCTGAGCTGAAAGAACGTCTTGATTTGGCGAAAAAGCTTGTGAGTGGTGAGACCCAGATCGAGGGGACCATAATTACCGCAGAGCAACGCGGGGATATGAGAAAACATGCATCGCAGAACTTACGGTTTACACTTGGTACGAACAACCAACCTACGGGATTTGTGGCGATGCCAGGTCAAGAGATCAATGTATATGTGGATGTGGAGTCTGCCGACAAGTTACCTTCCATCGTATTCTCTCAACAAGAAGCAGCATGGAATGTGTGGGCAAGTGGGAAGCAGCTGCGTCCAGGCAAGAACACTTTTATCGTGCCGGAATTCGCATCGAACAGTTACTATGCGCACCCTGTAACTAAAGGTGGTACAGTTTATATTTCTAATCCTTATACAGCTGAAGAACAAGGAAAGGCACCACGCATTCGAATTGAAGGGGGACAGAAGATCCCTTTCATGACGAAGGACACGGATCCTCAGGAATTTAAGTCTTTCCTAACGGAATATAAACAGATGTTAGATGCAGATAAAGCAGCACACCCTGATGTAAAAGACCGTAAGCTTATTGATGTGGTCGAAATGGCAAGTGAGCATATCATTTTTACAGGTACGGCATCCGAAGCTTATAAGAAATTTATTACACAGGGCGAGGATCCAATGGGTACCTTAACCGGCTATGACTACTGGATGAAGAAGAACTTTGAATTCTACGGTCTAGATGGACGCGATACGAACCACGATCCTAAGCGTATTCGGGAAAACATCCGTTTGATGCAGCCGTATGGTGCAATGTATGCAGCAGGTGACCATACCGGAATACAAGCTGGTACGGTATCACAAATGTTGAGTGATTTTACAAAGGTATATCCGGGCTGGGGATTGACGCATGAAATCGGACACCGTATGGCTGTTGGCGAACGAGAGTATGGTGAAATAACCAACAATATGCTGGCTATGTTGATGTCGGTTGATTATCAATCGATCGATACCCGCATTCCTTATCAGGATATCTATAAATATGTCATTGAAGAGAATAAAGTAGCTATGGAGCAGCAGTCTCTATTTGCGAGACTCGGTGCCTTCTGGCAATTGGAGCTTGCTCATCCGGGATATTGGAAGGAACTGAACAGCCTGTACCGGGATCGAAAGGTCTCTCTGCCGAATGGTGAAAATTCGAAACAACAGTATTTGGTCGAGTTCTCCTCTGAGGTGCTGGGCAAGGATTTGAGCAGTTATTTTGCAAGACATGGATTCACAGTTAACGCGGATACAAGAGAGAAAGTATCTGTATATCCGGCACCTAAGAAGCTGTGGTATTTGAATAATTCAGTAATTAATTACAAAGGAAATGGCTTTGTTGAACAGGCATCTAAGATAACAGCTAGTGTGATCCCGAATGTATCTGCTAAAACGAATACACTAAGCATTAGTCTGGATAAATCTTATGCAGAGGATTTGCTAGGATATGAAATTTATAGAGATAACAAGCTGATAGGCTTTACGAGTGAAGATCAATTCGTAGATCAGAACATAGATACGAATGTCAACTACACTTACAAAATCGTGGCTTATGATAAAACACTGAAGACACTGAAACCGGTGGAATTCAAAGCGTTTAAGCCAGCATTATCTGCTCAGGCGTATGTCACGCTGAAGCTGAACCAGTCGTTTAATCCGATGGATTATGTGAAAGCTTCTACGTATCAAGGTAACGATATTTCGAGTGAAGTCGTGGTGAAATCGAATAACGTAGATGTTACACGTAAAGGAAACTATCAAGTTGTTTATGAAGTTAAGAGCGGTGGGGTAGTAGAATCGAGAACGAGTCAAGTGACTGTGACAAGCGACTACGTATTCGCTTCGGATCTAAATGCGGCATCAGCAACTGTGGGCTGGAGTGAATTGAAGAAAGATAGAGCACCTGGTGGCGGCATGATTACGCTTCTTCGTCAAGGCATGGATGCCGTCTATGCGAAGGGTCTCGGTGTGCATGCGAACTCGGAAGTTATCTATCATATTGAGGGCAAAGGTTATGACTTCTTCGAGAGTTATATCGGTATCGATCAGTCTATGAAAGGAAGACCGTCTTCTGCAACATTTGAGGTATATGTTGATGGCGAGAAGAAATTCGACAGTAGTGTATTCAGAGCAAGCACCGAGCAAGAATTCGTGAGAATTCCGGTTACAGGTGCAAAAGAAATCAAGCTGGTTACAACGGATGCGAACGATAGTGGCAATTCTGCAGACCATACCGTATGGGCTGATGCTAAGTTCACGAATAACTCTAGCGTGCCAACCCTCACTTTGCCTGATGAAACTACATTCGTTGCACTTAACGGCGAATTCGATGTATTAAAAGATGTGCAGGCATTTGATAATGAGGATGGAGACTTGATCGGTAAAGTTGAAGTTAAATCCAACGGATTTACAACAGGTAAGACGGGGACATATCAAGTGGAGTTATCGGTATCCGACTCAGACGGCAATACAGTGACCAAGACAAGAAATATCGTAGTTTATAGTGCGAGTAAGTATATGAGTGACGTAGAATGGGTATCTGCAAGAACAGATTATAACGTGGTTAGAAAAGACAAATCGAGTACGAATGCAACGATAAAGTTGCTGGTACAAGGGAAAGTACAAGAGTTCGCTAAAGGAATCGGCACCCATGCCAACTCTGAAATTGTGTATAATCTCGCCAATTCCAACTATGAATATTTCGAGACGTATGTAGGTGTGGACCGAAATATACCGGAACAGAATAACTCGAGTGTTATCTTTAAACTCGTAGCAGATGGTCAAGAAGTTTACAATAGTGGACTCATGAAGTTTAGTACAGAAGCGAAACTTGTTCGGATTCCTGTGAAAGGCATTCAGGAATTAAAGCTGATTGTTGATAATGCGGGTAACGGAAATGCTTCCGACCATGGCAGCTTTGGTGATGCCAAATTTATCATTCTAAATGACAAACCGGAACTTACCATTCCGAAATCGGTTTCGACTAAAGTTGGTGAGGTAATCACGCTGGGAGAGCGTTACTCCGCGATCGATGCTGAAGATGGAGATTTAACAGCTCAGGTAACTGTTACAGGAGAAGATGAAGTCAACTTCAATAGAGCAGGGGAGTATCCAATTACTTATTCTGTTACAGACAGTGACGGCAATACGGTGACTAAAGAGAGAACGGTAGCTGTAGTTGACATGAATGATTATCACTTCTTAACGGATTATGATTGGAGTTCTACGCAGAACAGTTATGCAGCTCCATTGAAAGATAAGTCTATCAGTACTAAAGCTCTCAGACTCACAGACGAGAACAATCGTGAAGTGATTTATGAGAGAGGTATTGGAGCACATTCCAACTCTACGATTGTATATGATCTAACCAATAAGAATATGGATTACTTCACATCATTTGTTGGTGTGGATCGTCAAATGTATGGTTCAATTGGTTCTGTAAGCTTTGAGGTTTATGTGGATGGAGAACTTAAATTCAACAGTGGTGTGATGCAATCCAGAGATCCACAGAAATTTATTGAAGTTGATATTAACGGCGCGAAGGAGCTTAAGCTTGTCGTTACGGATGGCGGAAATGGCAACGGATCCGATCATGCTACATGGGGCGATGCTAAATTCCATTTTGCTAACGCAGATCACATTTATGTACAAGATTTACAACAAGCAGTTGTAGACGCTAAGGCCATAAATGTAGAAGATTACACGCCGGAGAGCGTTGCTGTGTTAACAAATAGCCTTTCCAAAGCTGAAGAGATACTTGCTAATCCAGCCGCTAATCAAAGTGAAATCGACACTGCTGTAGCATCGATTAGAGCAGCCGTGGCAAGTCTAGTGAAGATTGATTTAACGCAAGTGGTTGCCATACCAGATCAATATCTAAGAGATGGCCTTAAGAAGACTCTTGGAATCACAGGAGATATTACGCTGGCGGATATGCATAACCTGATCTCATTCAAGGATGAGACTAGAAGAGTGAGATCTCTTAAGGGTCTGGAATATGCTAAGAATCTAGTAACGCTCGATATTACGGGCGCTGAAGTTACAGACTTCTCTCCGTTGAAAGATTTGAAGAAGCTGGCAAACCTCATGGCTGATCCTCAATTGGTTGAGGTAGGTGGAGTATTGCAAGGACCTATCATTGAAGTGGATAATCTAGTGAGAGGACGGGATGGGAAGAAGATTATACCGGTTTCTGCTGGAATTAGACACAACAAGACGTTTAAAGAAACGGTGTTGGATGTTAGCCAATTAAGTGCAGATCCGAATAAGTTTATCTTTGACCTTTCGAATGAGGATAAGGGATACTACACCATGTTCATGGCGTATCAAGTAGACGGTAACCTCGTACAATTAATTTACATGATCGACAATAAGTAAATTTGAATAGCTGAATTAGCGCCAGTGGATGGTCTATGTATCTTGTAGATTATCTATTGGCGTTTTCTTTATGTAACTTGTTTGAAAATAATAGCGGAATAGTTCAAAATAAAGATATCTGTCATTAAAACAATTTGGCCTTTGGGGCTATTGATAGATATTTATACTATAGGAGGAATGATCCTTGGAAATCGGACTTAGTACATTCGTAGAAACGACGCCTGATGTACAGACGGGTGAGGTAATGAGCCACGCGCAGCGATTGCGTGAAGTGGTGGAGGAAATCATTCTTGCCGATCAAGTAGGACTCGATGTGTTTGGTGTTGGCGAACATCATCGTAAAGACTATGCAGCATCTTCACCGGCAATGGTGCTTGCGGCTGCTGCGCCGCAGACGAGCAATATTCGTCTTACAAGTGCGGTAACGGTCTTATCGTCAGCTGACCCAGTTCGTGTATTTCAGGATTTTGCTACACTCGATGGGATATCGAATGGACGTGCAGAGATTATGGCGGGCCGGGGCTCATTTATCGAATCCTTTCCACTCTTTGGTTATGATCTGAATGATTATAATGAGTTATTCGATGAGAAGTTGGAGCTGCTCCTTAAGATCAGGGATTCTGAGAAGGTGACCTGGAGAGGAGGACATAGACCAGCCATTGATAACTTGGGAGTATATCCACGTCCGGTTCAGGACTCTCTGCCAATCTGGATCGGAAGTGGTGGTAATCAGGAATCCGTCATCCGTGCGGGTCTGCTCGGATTGCCACTCGTGCTTGCGATCATCGGAGGGAAGCCGGTGCAGTTCGCACCATTAGTAGAACTTTATAAAAGAGCAGCAGCACATGCAGGGCATGATGTCTCGAAGCTTGCGGTTGGATCGCACTCCCATGGATTTATTGCAGAGGAAACGGAGCTTGCAGCGGATAAGTTCTTTCCATCTACGCAGGCCTGTATGAATATGCTTGGTCGAGAGCGTGGATGGGGACATTACGATCGTTCCAGCTTCGATTTCGCACGGAGCTTCGACGGTGCACTGTACGTAGGTGATCCAGATACAGTAGCCAAGAAAATTATTCACCTTCGTAAATCTGTTGGTATTACACGCTTTATGCTT
This sequence comes from Paenibacillus sp. FW507-14B1B, assembly GCF_058781425.1. NCBI lineage: Bacteria > Bacillati > Bacillota > Bacilli > Caryophanales > Paenibacillaceae > Paenibacillus > Paenibacillus sp. FW507-14B1B. The sequence goes on from NZ_JBYSWS010000004.1 coordinate 157,692, forward strand.
CATGTACCGGTCGGCACCATGCCGCATGAGGATGTTATGAATGCCATCAGGCTGTTAGGTACTGTAGTGGCACCACGAGTGCGTGAAGAAATTGAGAAATGGGAGGCTGCAGGAGAACCAAAGTCCTAATCAGTTGTAATCATTAGGTGTTTGTATCCGCTTAATGATGAATATCTTGTCACATGACAACACTCATGACACGGGTCACTATATCACTTTCTCACATTGGACTATATTATTAACAGCAATTTTATTTAAAAGGAGTGATAAGTGAGTGCACCCAATCCGGAAAAAGTGGAAAATCGTTCTCGACAGGACATCAGTGGTCGGTTTGCTTCCGGTAGTAAACGTCTCTAAGGAGAATCAGGTCTCTGATCTGAGTGTTAGAGAGGTTAGTACAGCAACAGATCATGATCTTGTCCTGTTGAGCGATGGCACCGTCATGGCTATGGGCTGCAACCAATATGGGCAACTAGGTGATTCATCATGGATTATGGAGCAGACCGCTTATCAGGTTACATCGTGTGAAGAGGGAGGGCTCCTCTCAAATATTAAGGCAATTTCGGCCGGTGGGTTTCACAGTATGGCACTGGATAACAGAGGTCAGGTGTGGGCTTGGGGACGCAATCTTGAGGGTCAATTGGGAATTGGATTCACGAATGAGGGAGCGCATAAAGATGACATCCGTGGGGCCAAACGTGTTGTATTTCCTCAAGAGGTGAACATCGTGGAAATCTCCGCAGGGGCCACTTTCAGTTTGGCACTGGATGATGAGGGTCAGGTGTGGGCCTGGGGAGATAATGAAGAGGGCCAACTAGGGATTGGATATCATAAAATTGGGCGATCGCAGTTCTCTCCCATTCGAGTGGTTCATGAGAATGGACTATTGAATCAGATCCAATCCATTTCTGCGGGTCCCTATCATAGTCTGGCACTTGATAAAGATGGACAGATTTGGGGCTGGGGAGCGAACTGGAACGGAGCGCTCGGTTTCGATAAGAACATCAACTATGCTAAATTAGAGGAAGAAATTAAGCAATTATGGGGAAAAGACATAACCTTTAACCTAGAAAAATTGGCACAAACGAATCATCTATACACATGGATGGATTATATGGATGAATACTATACGCATGATATGATTTGGATGGTTGCCAAGCGAATAACGAATGATTTTGAAGGATTCGCGGAAATTATGGCAGGGACAATGCAGAGCCAGGGTGTAAAGAGGGATGGCTCGGTATGGGCATGGGGTTACGTGGAGGACCCGACGAGTGACGAGGGGATATGTCTAAATGGCACAAGACTTGGACAATTACCTAAAGATTCAGAGGATCAGGAAGCAGCTGATATTCAGCGACTGATATCGAATACTCGAAGTAGAGGGTCGAACTGGAGCTGGGCTCTATGTGAAGACAGTATCCCTCTGCCCTCCATTCGAGTCGTAGACAGAAGAAATTTCACGACGCTAACGAGTGAAGCATTGTTTATGAGTTGTCGAAGCCGTCAGGCTACGGAATGGACCTTAGAGGATATATGTATTGATTTTGAAGCATTAATTGTCTAGTTGATGCTTACATATGAAGACGGTGGACTGTCCCTAAGGGCAGTCCTTTTTCTACTTTATAAAGTGTTAGAAAGATAGACTTGATATTTATATATCATCCCCTCAGAATGAAGAGAACACTTCTAGAAGAGGGAGTTATGCGAAATGACGAATGTGATGACACGGAATAATGTGAAGGTAATTGGAGCGGGAGAACAAACCATTGTTTTTGCCCATGGGTTTGGGTGTGACCAGAGCATGTGGCAATATATCGTGCCTTCTTTTGAAGGGGATTACCGGATTGTTCTTTTTGACTACGTAGGTTCGGGCAACTCTGATTTACACGCATATAGAGCGGAAAAGTATAGCTCACTTCACGGATATGTACAGGACGTACTGGAAGTGATGGAAGCGCTGGAGCTGCGTGATGTTATTTTTGTAGGTCATTCGGTTAGCTCCATGATTGGAATGCTTGCATCCATCAAGCGTCCAGAGTATTTTAATAAATTGATTATGATTGGACCTTCTCCACGTTATTTGAATGAGGGAGAGCATTATGTCGGTGGGTTTGATTTAAGTGATATAAATGAACTACTTGATATGATGGAGATGAATTTTACAGGCTGGGCAAGTTTCCTGGCGCCGATTGCGATGAATAACCCTGACCTTCCACAGTTAACGAAAGAGCTGGAACAGAGCTTTATATCTACCGATCCAGTGATTGCAAGGGAGTTCGCGGAGGTTACATTTCTATCAGACCATCGGAGTGATTTATCCGAATCTACCGTTCCTACACTGATTATGCAGTGCTCTGATGATAGTATTGTTCCGCTTCAGGTGGGGGAGTATCTGCACAGCCACTTGCAGAATAGCACACTGCGAATCATGGAGGCTAAAGGCCATTATCCTCATATCAGTCACCCGGTAGAAACGATTACATTGATTAAGGAATATCTTCAATAGCTAGATTATGCCCGCATTGAAAGGATATATAAGATAATGGATGATCGTTTGAAATATGCCCCCTGTGGCTATATCTCAATCACTCAGACTGGAATTGTTAGCGATGTGAATGATACATTTCTGGAGTGGATGGGATATAAAGAGGAAGACTTGGTCCAGAAGCATTTTGAGTCTATCATGTCGACGGCAAACAAGCTTATTTTTCATTCTTATTTCTACCCTTATATTCATCTGAACGGACATGTGGAGGAGCTCTTCTTAAGTCTGAGAGACAGTCAAGGCCAGTCCATTCCATTCATTCTGAATGGGAGACGGTTTGAGATAGAAGGAATAGAGATGATTGATTGCATCTTGGTACAGATGGGCAAGCGTATTGATTATGAACTAGAGCTACGAACAGCTAAGAAGCAGATTGAAGCTGCCTATTGGGAGAAGGACCAAGCCCTTGCGAAGCTGGAACAGATTCATAAGGAGATTGAGCAGAAGCAAGCCGAGCTGATGGAGTACAATGCAGTATTGGTGGAACTGTCTGTTACGGATAAGTTGACGGGCCTTAAGAATAGGCGATATTTTCAGGATAAATTAGAAGAGTTGATTGTGCGGTACTGCGAGAGCGAACAACCCTTCTCCGTTCTTATTATCGATATAGACCACTTTAAAAAAGTAAATGACACCTGGGGGCACCAGGCCGGTGATCTTGTTCTGAAGCAGTTGGCGGATACCTTAATCAGACATTCTCTGCGTGAAGACACCGTGGCCAGACTAGGCGGTGAAGAATTTGTTCTTCTTCTGCCAGATGCAGATGCTGAAGCGTCTAAGTTGAGGGCTGAGGCGCTGCGACTTGCGGTTTTACAGACTCCGTGGGAATTAGTGACTATCACGGTGAGTATAGGAGTAGCCACGATGACTTCCGAGGATTCAGATGTAACTCTGCTAGAAAAAGCCGATCAGGCCCTTTACGCTTCCAAGGAGAATGGGAGAAACCGGGTTACACATAGTTTGGATTTAAATTAATCGAGCTTATTTACAAATAACCTCAGTAGACTCTTTAGGAATATCAAGTGGACGACAGTGCCAATGATTACATACAGCATGAAATTCAGAGATCCCTGCTGGGTAGCGATCAGATAGGTTTTGGAGATCCAGAAGGTCGGGATGATACCACCGAGCCATTGCCAGGGTGAAGGAACCCAGAAAATAATCAAAGGGGCGAGAACAACCAAGCCAGCGAGCTTCGATAGGGCTAGCCCCTCTACTTTATTCGCTGCAAAAGCGCTCATAAACAATGCCACGATTGGAGCTTCCATTGCAATCATGGGCATGAGCAATAGAAGCTTAGTCCACGGAATAGAGACTAGTTGAACCGTGTATATAAGCAGCAGACTAAAGCAGGTGGATATAACAATGGGGACAGATAATCGGTATAGGAAATAACCACGCCTAGAGAGCGGGGTAACTGCATAATAGCTGATTAGATTCTCATCGCGCTCATCGAGAATTACAAAACCCGATAGCATCCCTAATATGAGGGGGATGAGAAGTAGGAAGAAACTCATAATCTCGCGGTAATATAACGTTAACTCGATTCCGAGTCTTTCGTATACCACATCAGAAGCCATAGGTATACCTAGACGTAAGGATAGAATCAATAGAACAGGTGCCAGTAGGGCGGATAGGAGCATTGGATCACGGCTGATCTGCCTTACATCACTACGTAGAAGCTGAGTGATAGCATGCATTAATTTTGACCTCCACCAATTTTTAATATAATGTAGCGACTTATTGAATTCCGTGTCCAAAAATAAGCGACCACACACCATACAGCTAATGAAATAACAGCGTAAGTTAGCTCTCCTAGTGACAAGTTAGTAAAGGCTGATCGAATGAGAAGCAGTGAGCCTTTGGCAGGTAGGACATAGAAGAGTGGTGAATTCCACAGGCCAAGTGTCTCCAAGAGTGGCAGAATGAGAATGGATGTATAGAGCATAGATTTGATGAAAAATTGGTTGATGGTTTTGCACCTTGCTGATAGACCCATTCCAATTAGGGTGAAGAAGAATGAAGTCATGGCTACACCCAGTAGATATAGAAATAGGTTTGTATGAAATCCAAAGGTGCTGAGATGTATAACAGAGCAGGTAAGGATGGAGAGTGCGGTTAAGGTTAGCGTCTTTGATAGAATATACTCTTCCGGCTTGTAAGGTGTAACGAAGAGGTTGTCATGAATATTCTGACCTTTCTCAAGCAGGACCAGCCCGCCGACGAAGAAAAAACCAAGTACGCCGGGATCAGAGAAAGTAAGAATGATGTCAGCAGTCTGGCGATACTCTTGAGGTAGAGCTTGCAGCACCATAATATAAATGGTACTAATAATCAGATAGGCATAGTAGAATCCATGCCGGAATTGTAGCTTCACATCATAGAAGAAGGCAGCTTGAAGTCTCATCGTAATGATTCTCCTGTCACTTGGATAAATACATCCTCTAGCGTGGCCTCCTGTGTATGCATGGTCTCAATGGGGTGTGTTCGCAATAATTGAAGAAATGCTTGGTTTGAACCGATCTGCTGGAGATCAAAATCTCTGCGTTGGAGTCGTCCTCGATCTGTATACTCGATTTGAACACGGGAGCGGCCGTTTCTAACCTTTAACTCACGAGGGGAGTCGATAAGGCTAATCCCTCCATTCACAATGAAGGCAACCCGGTCACATAGTTCATCTGCTGCACTCATGTGGTGTGTGGTCAATAGAATCGTAGTGCCTTGCTGTTGTCTGGCGAGGATAAGGTCTTTCATGACTTTGGCATTCACAGGGTCGAGTCCGGAAGTCGGCTCATCCAGAAAAAGAATATCGGGGCTGCCTAGCAGCGCACGACAGAAATTAAGCCGCATTTTCATGCCTTTTGAGAAATCGGAAATTTTGGTATGGGCATACTTATCAAGATCAACCATAGCCAGTAAATCCTTCGGGTCTTCAGTCTTGCCTTTATAGAGCGAGCGAAAGAGTGAGAGGTTCTCTAATGCAGTGAAGCGGGTGTAGAAGTTCGGGAATTCAAAGGCAACACCGATTTTTTCGTAGTAATCAGGGGGTGAATTGCGTATTTCTGAACCCTGGACACGAACACTGCCTGAATATTGCTTCAGGATTCCGATAAGGATCTTCTGAATTGTACTCTTACCTGCACCTGAAGGGCCCAGAAATCCAAAAATCTCCCCTGCAGGAATGGAGAAGTTCAGCCCTTTAAGGGTGGGCTGTTTCGCTCCGGGATAAGTAAATTGTAAATCTTGCACCTCGATCATGAACTCAGCCTTCTTTCTCCGTAATAAGTCCATCAACAATGAAATCGATAAGAAGTTCCATCGTGTTCTCATAATGTGCTTCACCTATCGTTCGTTTCTGAAGGGATAGCAGAATGATGGAGCGCAGTAGACTAACAATGGTTTCAGGATTCTTCTGGGCCATATATCCTTGTTCTTGTGCCTGTATGATCATGGGTAGGAGATAGTCAGCATCACCTGTAAAGTTCTGTTCGAGCAGTTTATCCGGCAGTTTGCGGATTAATGTCTCCATGATCTCTTCGTTGTAGAGCTGACGAATCAGCGGGTAGGTCTCCATAAGATCTAAGGAATCTTTGAGAAACTGCTTGAACGAAGCCCTCGTCAAGATCCCAGATGAGAAATGCTTGCTTACCATATCTATACGGATCTGCTCCTCTAGCTGTTGAAGAATATCGAAATACAGCTCCTCCTTCGATGCATAGAACAGGTAGAAGGATCCCTGTGCAATACCAGCCGCCTTCGTTAGATCAGACACGCTTGTTTTCCTCAATCCGTGCGTCTCGAATAGCCATTTCCCCTGCGTTAGTAACTGTGAGTGGATGCGTTCTTTCTCGTGTTCATAAAATTTTCTTGCCATAATTTAAGGTCTCCTTATGCCACTTATGAACGTATGAATATTTATATTTTATATTCACAGAGAATATACCCCTTATTCTGGAAAATGGCAAGTGCAAGTTTAGTTGTTCGCATACTCTTGGACAAATCATTAAAAAGCAGCACAGCTTGAGCGCTGTGCTGCTTGATCAATTGATTATTTTGACGATGTAGTAACTCACTAGAAGCACGTAAAAGACTCAATCGTTCTTAAATCAAATCCAGAATAAACCCATCTTCGGCCAGTCCATCTGAAGCCGGCAACAGATGTGCGCCCCACGAAAGTCGGGAAGAACCAGAAACCAATTCCGAATTTGGGCCATATATAAGTGTTTCGGAATAGACAGTTCTGAATTGCACCAGGGTCAACGGCAAAGGTGGAGGTCATTGGCTTTGGGGGAGGAGCCTGTGGAGGTGGAGCGGTTGGTCCCGTCTGTTGTCCCTGTGGTCCAAAAGGAGGCATAAATGCCATGAGTGTTCACTCCTTTACATTAAGTTAGAGGGATTGCGTTTAGATAAATAACAGGGTAATCACGAGCAGTTCATAAAGAACAAGCGGGAGAATAACATTGTTGTAGTAATTCGGTCCGAAGGCGCGCGAGCCACTCTTGTCTGGTAGGCTCAAATATATAATGCCTCGATCACAATGTGTGATGACGCCTTCGAAAACTTCCCCATCGAGTGTTTCTACACGTACGAGTTGATTTTTATGCTGGTTGCATAGATGGTGCATATGATCTCGAGTTGATTTTAAAGATTGCGGATGATTGGGTCCGGCTTGATATAAGATTTGCTCTTGATGGCCGAGGCCTTGGTACTGCATGCTCATCATTTCGTCCTCCATCTCTGGGTGGTTATCCATATCTGCAATATATGCGCCTGACCATTTAGGGGTGCATGCCTAATTAGCTGAGATAAGGTGTAATTAACTTGCTACCTGGGATAGAGACTGTCAGTCTTTTCGAGGCAAAGGCATGCCCATCCCATGAAATGAGGTTCTCTACATTGCCTAATGTGTCAGCATTCGTTGTACCAATGATTCGCTGGAAGGCGAGGAGGTCATAACGCATGCTTCCCGTGTTGGTTACGACCGGATAAAGAGCTCCTAGTGCTAGAACCTCGCCTTTGGTAGGTTGTTTCAATTGTCCTGACTCGTTATAGAACTGAGATAAATAGTCGTAACCCTTGTTGCTGATATCAATGGTAAACAAGATGTCGAGCTGAGGACTACTTATGCTTACCTTATATCCATTCTCATAGTTGACATGGAAACGGTACTGTTCATTGTACTGCTGTACATCGAATAGCTTCTTTAAATCGTTGTTTTGGAACGAATAGATATAGAAAATACCGTATCCACCACTGCCTCCGGTCTCCATACTGACCATAATGTCGAGAATACCATCCTTATTGAAATCTCCGAGGAACAGCGTAGGATTATACCCGGCATTCTCAGGGGGATGGACAATCGTTAATTGGTGTGTAGCCCCGTCCTGAATCCCCATGGTTATGTGGTCTGCGAAGAGGCTGGTTGGATCTACTTTGTTACCGAATAGATAGACAGTATCGAGGATGCCGTCTCCATTCACATCCCCTCGTTTCATATCTAACAAGATGGGAGGAGCCGTGGGTCGATACACTTGATAGTCCCAATAAGGACTCGGATATATTACATTCATCATCATTCTCCTTGCTGAACGCATCTAATGCTCTAGCCTATGCGAGTGCCTAGATGAGGGTGCTGTTAAGGAGCGGGACTGAAGGGGGAGGCGTGAAAGAGGTCATAAAAAAGCACCCTGCTGAGGGCGCTTTTTTTATACTTTATCGTTGTGAATATATTGGCGGTATTCTTTAGGGGTAATTCCTTCATATTTCTTAAACAACATGGAGAAATAACTCTGACTGCCGATGCCGACATGCTGGGCAATTTGGCCGATCGACATCATCGTAGAGGTCAGAAGCTGCTTAGAAATAATTAATCGGTATTTGATGATATATTCAGTGACCGTATGACAGGTATATCGTTTGAATAAACGTGAGAAATAGTAGGGACTTAGATGTACGAAATGAGCAACGTCTTCGACTTTAATATCCGATGGATAATGTGCTTCGATAAACTCTAGCGCTAGTTGTATTTCTGTAGGGTATGCGATCTTCAGCGAAATAGATTCAGCGTTGTTTTTGTCCATGGAAGACATGATCAATTGCGTGAACACCTGGGTAATGAGAGAGGATGCTATGAACTCAAGACCGATGGGGCGATGCAGAAATAAATCATACAGATGTTTAAAAAGAAGCTCCGTCTGCTCGGTATTGCTGATTTGAAATACGGGGCACTCTGAAGCGTGTAACAGCTCGAAATAATATGAGCTTTGAATTCCGCCAAAGCGAACCCACAGCAGTTCCCAAGGATTACTCGGATCTGCGTTATATTGATGCATCTGACTTAAATCTAAGAAGAATAGCTCACCAGCATTTACTTTATAGGTTCTTCCCTGGGCGGTCACATACCCGGAGCCTTTAACGACATACTTGAGTTGATAGTGAGATAATGAACGATTTATACAATAATCAGGCTTGCATACATACCAACCAACATCTTGAACGAAAAACATAAATTTAACGGCGATATCGCTTGGAGAATGGGAAAGGGTGCTGTACGGAAACTCGGATGGATGCGCTTTCATAATGAATCACCTCATGTATAAAAGATTATTTAAACGAGGTAGATCTATATAGCAAACCAGAGCATGATTACGATAAAAACAAAGCATATTTACGAAATAATTCAATCCTATCGTATTTTATAATTTGATTACATGATCTTTTATGAAGTGAAACATGAAGTTTTTAATAAAATTAGCGATGGGGAGGGTAAGGAAATGGGAAAAACAATGAGAGCACGATTATTATCATGGACGCTCGCGGCCAGCATGCTCGCGGTCAGTGCAATCCCAATGGTATCAATGCCTGGACATGTATTAGCGGCTGCACAAGGTACAACCTATTATGTGGATTATGCGAAAGGTAATGATGGTAATGCTGGAGACGGTGCCTCTTCTGCGTGGAAGACACTAGATAAGGTAAACAGCACAACATTTCAACCCGGCGATCAGATTCTATTCAAAGCTGGTGAGAGCTGGAACGGTCAGCTCTGGCCTAAAGGATCAGGAGCCGAAGGAAGCCCTATTGTAATAGGTAAGTATGGATCAGGTAATAAGCCGGCCATTAACGGTGGAGGTCAGACGGAAGGCGCGGTAATGCTTCAGAATCAGGAATACTGGGAAATTACTAATCTTGAAATAACGAATGATGACGATCTTACAGTTAATTACACAGGTCCGAATCGGAGAATCGGAGTTCTGTATTCGATTGATGGACGTACCAGTGATCGCGTATATCAACATATTTATATTAAGGATTGTTATATTCACGATGTTGATGGCAATGAACATGGTGTAGGCAACGATCCTTACAAAAGCAGCGGGGGGATCGTCGGTGAAGTTATTGTCGGTACCAAAGGGAGTGTAACCAAAGCCAGATTTAATGATGTACGTATTACATACAACACGATCGACCATGTGGACCGGACAGGGATTAAGCCAGTTCGTTATAAATTGCTCTATGTACCGGTGCAGACTGGGGGGCAATATGACAGCGAGATGGGACCACTGCTGCGGGATAACAACCTATGGAGCACGGGTGTGTATATTGGTCACAACAAGCTTAACGATATTGGTGGAGACGGTATATTAATTCGCGATACGAAAGGTGCTCTCATCGAGCATAATGTATTAGCTGGTTTTGCGATGAGATCGAATAAACCGAATGCCGGCATGTGGCCTTGGAATGCTGTCGATACGACATTCCAATTCAATGAGGTATCCGGCGGCGCCCCGAATCAGGATGGAACCGCATTTGATCTAGACAGCATGTCTGCGAATACAACATTCCAGTTTAACTACAGTCATGACAATCCAGAAGGCTTCATGCTCGTTATGGCAGGGAATGAGCATGATGTTGTCAGATATAATATTAGTCAGAATGACGGAAGATTGTTTAAGTATTTCCTGTTCAATGAACTGTCGCCCTCTTACATCATGAATAATATATTCTATTATGACAGCAGCCAATCGGAGATCACGAATGTGGTTTGGAAGCAGGGAATGGGTGTGTACAACAATGTGTTCTACAATACGAATAAGAACGCACCTACCAATTGGGGCGTATCTGATTGGTCTAAGGTAGACTTCAGCAATAATGTAATCTATGAGGCAGGTGGCGTACATGCGGCGAATGAACCTGCTGATCCGAACAAAATCACTAAAGATCCGTTGTTTGTAAACCCCGGCAGCGGTAAGACTGGAATCACTTCGCTTGATGGATACAAGCTTCAGCCGAATTCACCTTTAATCGATGCCGGGAAGCTGTTGATTGACGGAGGCGTGAAGGATTTTTGGGGAAATAGATTACACTATAATAGTCCGGATATCGGTGCATATGAACATCCGGTCGGCACATTTAATCCAGTACCCATGGCACCTGAGACAGATCCGCTGGCTATCCCCCAATCGCTGATGAATGCGACAGCTACAAGTGCTGAGCCTGGAGAAGGAGCAGATCGAGTGCTGGATGGCAGGAAGGCGACATTATGGAGCACAAAGTGGAATCTATCTGATCGATTACCGCAATCGATTATCATTAATTTGAATGATACGTATGAGATTGATAAATTCGTATACACACCAAGACAAGATATGGGTGGAGATGGACGGTTCAACGGAATCATTACCAAATATAATCTCTATGTTAGTAGTAACGGCAATGAATTCACTAAAGTATCCGAAGGCAGCTGGGCAAGAGATAAGACAGATAAGGTGATCACGTTTAGTCCGGTAAAGGCAACACATGTAAAGCTGGAAGCGATCGAAGGATCTGGGGGATGGGCGACCGCATCAGAGATTAATGTATATCGACATGAGAGTAGCAGTACAACCGAATTAACTTCCACCTTGAATAGTAGTCCTTCTGTCGATTCAGAGCAAACGCTAAGTGTTACTTATGGATTAAATAATGTGGTTAATCCGGTATATGCGCAGGATGTTAAGGTGGAATATGATGACTCGTTGTTTGAATTTGTCTCTGCAAATTCCATTCATGAAGATGACGTTTCGATTGTAGAGGTGATAGATACCACTCCAGGACAGCTTCGCTTCATTGTTGCAAGCAAGGGGGCAGAGCACGCCATTCGTAGTAATTCCGAAGTGCTTGAGATGAAATTTAAAGCGAAGAAAGTGGAGCAAGTGTTGTCGGGCTCAGTTAAAATAGCGAAAGCCGTCATGGGGGATCAAGAAGGAAAAGAGCTCGAAGCAGCTTCATCTTCTATAACGGTTCAGGTTAAACCAGGAAAACCAATAGAGCCAGGAACTCCAGGAGACCTTAATAACGATGGTAAGATATCGATTGGAGATCTTGCGATTATCGCTGCGAATTACGGAAAAACAACAGATAGCCCAGATTGGGAAAAAATTAAAGCAGCTGATGTTACAGGAGATGGAAAGATTGATCTGGAAGACCTCGTAACCATTGCAAGGCAACTATAAAGAATGATTCGTTCGTTCTTTCTGGATAGGAAGCCTGAATAATAAAAAAGGTTGATCTTCTGTGGAGGAAGATCAACCTTTTTATATTGATGAGTGACATCAAATTTATAGCGATTCTGTAGCGGGGAGGTGGTCGTTTCCGTTATGCAGCGATGACTTATTTGAAGGAAATACGACGGGCTTCACTTTGTGGTGCTTAATATTCACAGGACGGCTTTGATGGATGACATCCCGCCAGTGGAATTCTCCGCGCTTTAACGAATGGACGAGAAGTTCAGCGCTTGCTAAATTCGTTGCAACCGGAATTCCATACACATCACATAGGCGAAGTAGAGCAGTGATATCGGTCTCATGCGGCTGAGATACAAGTGGGTCGCGGAAGAAGATTAACAAATCGAGTTCATTTTGGGCCACCATAGCACCGATTTGTTGGTCCCCCCCGAGTGGACCTGACCGGAATTTCATGATGTTTAGCTTCGTATTTTCTGTAATGAGTCGGCCTGTCGTGCCTGTGGAGAAAAGCGTATGTTCTTCGAACATCGCCTGATAAGCAATGACAAAATTAATCATTTCCTCTTTCTTACGATCATGCGCTACAAAAGCAACATTCATAACCAATCACCTCTCCTTATTAAGGTCAACAAACCTGAAAGTGAATTGCGATCTTAATGTCATAATTCCTAACGCAAATCAATTTTATTACTTGTAATGATACGGTATAATTTAGTTATTAATCAATAGTTATGTCATATATTATTCCATAAAGTAGTGATTTATTTATTTTATTAGCTAAATCAATGATTGTATTCAGTATTCATGTTATGTATTATTACGCAAATGTAAAATCAGTGGTCTCGCATCTCGAATTGTGATAGTATTTACATCTATATATAGATGAGGAAGTGAGTTTTAAATGATTAACATAACCATTCCAACACCAGATGTGACGATTACGAAACAAGATGCCCCAGAGCTAAGTAATATTTATGGATTCACAGATTTTCACCTGATTACTAGAGAAAAGGGTGGAATCTTTATGTTCTACAATGCTCAAGATGAGCTGCTGTTTGTAGGTAAAGCTAGAAAGCTGAGACCGAGAATTAAGAAGCACTTTGAGGATACCGTCTCCGTAATGAAGAATCACCGAAACGAAGTTACGAAGATTGAAGTTTGTGTGATTGAGGACCCAGTGGAGAGAGAAATTTATGAAACGTATATTATTAATGAGTTCAAAGCGAAGTACAACGTAGATAAAGTGTTTTATAAATAAGCATGATGGCAACATGATAAATGAAAAAAGCAATAGACGAAGTCTGTGAGGACAACGTGCTATTGCTTTTTTTTGCGTGTTTAGGCTGTTTGCGCTACACTGTTTTTTCGCTCAGCGATATAGCAAGCAATACCTAACACCAGACCGAGGCCAACGAGTAGTGCTCCAACCCATGGCAAGGCGTTCAAGGATAAGTGGGTAATAACCCAGCCACCAATGAAGGCCCCGGCGGCATTTCCCAGGTTCCCCGCAGAATGGTTAGAGGTGGATGCAAGTGCTGGAGCATCCTCAGCGAGACTCATAATCCGTACTTGAAGCCCTGGCATAACCGCAAAGGCAGCGGTTCCCCACAGGAAGACCGTGATTACGGCCGCAAGAGGATGATATACCGTAACAGTGAAGATCGTAAGAATGACACTTATGGCGAAATAAAGTCCTAGAATAGAGGGCATCAGCTTCCAATCTGCGAGCTTACCACCAACCATATTTCCAAGCGTGACGCCGCAGCCGAACAGGACTAGAATCCAGGTTACGCTGTGTTCTGCATAACCAGTGATTTCCACAAGTAATGGATTAATGTATGTAAATACGGTGAATAATCCGGCATTGCCTAAAGCGCCGATCAGTAAGTACATAAGTAACTTTGGCTGGATTACAGCCGATAGTTGCTTCACCACACTAACGGGCTTTTCTTGTTTCAATTTAGGGATGAATAGAATGATACCAATCAATGCGATGACACCCATGATGGCGATGGCACCAAATGAAGCTCGCCAGCCCATGTTTTGTCCGATAAAGGTTCCGAGAGGAACACCTATGATATTAGCAATCGTCAAGCCTGCCATCATAATGGAGACAGCTCCCGCTCGTTTGTTGGGCGGTACTAGATTGGAGGCGATCACAGCGCCAACGCCGAAGAATGTCCCGTGTGTTAAGGCGGTTATCATACGCGCTGCCATGAGCACGCTGTAGTTCGGAGCGAATACGGAAATGCCGTTGCCAATAATGAATAGAACCATCAGCAAGTATAGCAGTTTCTTTTGTGGAATTCGTTGAGTCAGAATGGTCAGGATGGGGGCACCAACGGCTACGCCGAGAGCGTACATCGTAATGAGTTGACCTGCTGTTGAAATACTGACATGTAAATCCTCCGCCACATTCGGCAGAATTCCCATAATAACAAATTCGGTCATACCAATCGCAAAGGCGCCTGCTGTAAGTGACAGGATGGAGACAGGGAAGGGCTCTTTACGTACCTGCTTTCTGTTCATGTTGTGCGCTTCATTCATGTTGCGGATGTCAACCTTTCTTCTGTCTAAAATAAGTTTGTGGTGATGTTACGTGAGACTCGGCAGATAAGTCCTGAACATATTATTGAGTTTCATGAAAATTAATTCAAGATAAATATTTTTTTCTGAAACTTGCGAAATTTTATTGTGTTACATTCAGGCGATTACATATTTCCATAAAAGCCAGCATAGAAGCACAGAGAACCAGGATACAAAGCCGAATACCATCACGATCTTATTCTCGCTCCAGCCATATTTGAGACTGAAGTGATAGTGAATAGGAGCCATTCGGAATAGCCGCAACTTCGTCCGTTTGTAATACCACACTTGCAGGATGACAGAGAGCTGCTCAGCGAGATAGACAAAGAATAGAATCGGGATCAATATCTCGACTTTTTCAATGACCGCCAGAATGGAGAGAGAGCCACCAATCGCAAGGGACCCCGTATCACCCATGAATGCTCTAGCGGGATAGATATTATATAGAAACAGACCAAGCAGGCACCCGATCATGACGAGTGAGAAGGTTTGCACCTCCGGTTTATCCGAGATCAGAAAGAAGAAGAAGTAAGTTGGAATTGCTACATTAATTAACAGCCCGTCAAGCCCATCTGTGAAATTGATTGCATTGGCAGAGCCAACCACGAACAGAAGTATAATCGGCAGATATATATAAATGGGAAGATGGAGCTCGAATCCCTGAAATAGTGTAATGTCACTGGTAAGACCAAACGAACGGAATAGCACATACAATAGTGCACCTGTAAATACAAACTGAAGGAGAAGTTTCATACGCCCGGAAATCCCTGAGGGATCCTGAAACGCAGCCTTCTTGAAATCGTCCATAAAGCCGATGGAGCTGAATAGAATGAACGTCACACAGAGAAACATCATCAGAGGGGCAGGGAGAGACTGGAGTGATGTCGCCACACCCGTAAGCAGGATCAAGCCAGCCATAAGCGGCGTTCCACGCTTAGCTTGGTGATCTGGAGGTAATTCAGTGCGAATGGGCTGTGTAAGCTTAAGGGTATGCAATCCCTTGATAAGAAGAGGGGTTAATAATGCGACGAGTAAGAATGATAAACCGGATACACCTAAAATTCCGAACATATGTAAAACACCGCTTTCCAGACAGATTGTCCTTTTTATAATGTAATTCGTTTTATTGGACAAATATTCCTGTAAACGTGTATTCACATATAGAACAAAAGCACTCTCACCAGGTCTCTTCTGACCGGTGGGAGTGCTTTGCTTTTATGGCTGAGCAAAAGTGATCGCTCATGATACTTGGGTTTCAACCGAACCGCTGTGTTTTATACCACTTTTTCTCTCGGCCCGTGATTTTATCAATAAGCATCCCTGCAAAAGCTTTGACGGAGATGATTAAGAATAGCTGGGAATATGTGAAATAGGATACACAGGATAAGATGAAGTTGCGTGTGTTGCTCTGCCCGATATCTGCTGCCAGAGCAAGATTAATCTGTAAGACGTAAATATAGTACATAAGAGCCCATGCAATAACCAAGAATACATATACGTCGCCTTGAAATTGAAAAGGGGATACAACGGCTGGATTAAACAAGGCAATGATCTGGTAGATAATGTTCGCTACAAAGATGATATCTGAAACAATGATGGCAATCATAAACCAGAAATAACTTGTTGCATAATAAAGGACGTGGAACTTGATCCGCCAGCTAGAACGGTTCACCAAGTGATGGAGATTATCAAGTACGACCTGGTAGTTCCCCTTAGCCCATCGTTCGCGCTGCTTCATATATACACTTAGTTTCTCAGGTTCCTGTTGATAGGCCTCCGCTTGTGGCGCAAGGGCAATAAGCTGTCCTCTCATCAGGATTTCGAATGAAATTGCAGTATCCTCAGTAATCGCATCTTCATCCCAGCCGCCAATTTCTCGAATAAGGGATGATTTCACAATAAAATTGGTACCAGGAATGGTTCCTAACTTAAAGAGTTGCCATAGTCCGGTATGATGCACCCGCTGAATCGTGACTAACTCCAGGTTAATGCACCGAGACAGGAAGTTCTGACCGCGATTACGGGCTTTGTTACGTCCGAATACCGCGCCATATTTCTCAGGCTCCTCCATCGCTTTCCGTGTTAGAAACAGCAGTGCATTCTTCTCAGGAGCTGCATCCGCATCATAGATACAGATCCATTCCCCCGTTGCATGCTTCAATGCATCGTTAAGTGCACCGGATTTACCGCCTGTTCCTGTTCGTTCAAGAATAAGCAGATTACGTCCTTCGTAACTGGCAGATGCCTGCAAGGATTTCAGTTTTGCCGCAGTGTTATCGGTACAATTATCTGCAATGACAATGACCTGCAGTTTATGTTCTGGATAATTCATCTGCAAAATATGTTCCACCGTAGACGTGATAACGAGTTCCTCATTATGCGCCGGCACCATTACGGTCACGGTAGGGAAATCTTCAAGGTTATCCGGCATGGTCAGTTGCTCGCGGTTTTGTTTGCGAATGAATACAATAGCGCCTGCCATAATGAGAATGGACTGGCAGACGGCGATCCAAATGCTAATAATGGATATTATGAGTAGGAAATCAGCCATTTAATTTCCCCCGATCATACTTTTTATTGACTTTAGATCGAAAGTTTAACGTTGAAATCGTCAAGATCAGAATGGATATCGTAAATAGGATGCTGACAGCAATACATAAAGGAATGAACCAGCTGGTATATGACATAAGGCGCATACCTCCTTTTGTGTAGGGTCATAGAATTGAATTAAATGTATTCACCGATGAGATCCGTCTCTGTGTTCCGTTCTAACGCACGAATGACAGCATCGCTATCTTCATACTTCTCGAACTGATCTTGTTGAAATACGAGTGCTCCAGCGCGAATAACTAACTTGAGAGGATTGCCATGCTTGTCTGTAAAGGGCATGTTCATCATCGCAAGCTTAATCCGCTCTGTAAGGTTCTTCAGATTTTCTGGTTTGGTCAGAGGACAGAGAATAATAAACCGACCATTATCAAGGGAGAATTTATAGTCTTCAAAACGGATTTGTCCTTGTATGGTCTGTGACAATTCGAGCAGGAGCTGAGAATATCGCTGTGAACCAAGTGATTCTTGGACAAGCGGGAGAAACTCAATTTTGAACATAGCTAAGCTGAAGCTATACTGATCAGAGTAGCGGTTCGCAAGATTAGACTGTTTCACCAACGTATCGGAGAAGGCATCCTTATTACCGAGTGAAGTATCTAGATCGATATCAGGGTTTCTCGTCTTCAGTGCTTCTAAGCGCTCAATGAAACGGCTGTTCTGAATCAATACAGAACGTATGAATGCGGCTATCATTACATTTGCGGGAATCAGCAGCATCCAGGAGAGCGTAAGTATTCCTATGGTTGCGTAGGTCGATAACCAGACGAAATAACTGACAAGGAATACGAATATCAAAACAGCAGTGACGCCTACCGGTAGAATAAATCCGACAAGCAAGGATATGAGTGTAGCTACACTAAAAACAACCTCAGAAACGGTTAGGACTTGTCTATCATAAATGTTCCAATAAAAAATAAGCTCTTGTATAATGACGAGGGCAATCATGAGGAAGTAACCAAGTTCAATACGGCGAATAGGAATATGTTTCTTCATACGCATCCTTCCTTTCTAGCGCGAGTGTTGCGTTAACCCCTGAATATATTATTACATAAAAAGACATAAATCGACATGATTTTCGTGGGAATCATACAATAAATAGGTTAAATGTGAAAATGCTATCGTTCGTTGTTTAATGTCGTTTCAGCAATCAGAGGAAACAGGTTATCGAAAATGTGAGTGTTGTTATCGAATACATATCCGCCAGGATAAGCTTTATCCTGATCTCGGAATGACACCATACGCTTCTGCAATTGTTTGGCCCATTCCACATCGTCACATTTTATGGCTAATAACATCGCTAATCCATAGACTGCTGGTGATTCGTACGTCACATTCGGTGCATGAGTTGCAAGATCATACCGCCCTACCAATTGATGACGCTGCTCAAATTCCTTCTTCAGAAACTGCACAAGTTCTTCGGGCTTCTTCCCAGCCTCAGTGAGGTGAATGCCGACGATTAACTGATCGATCAAATTAACGGATTCGTCGTATGTATATTTTTTAGACTGTACCTGATAGGTTTTAGGATAGAATGGCCCATCGTTTGGCATCTGAAGGAGTAAATCCTTATGCAGTGTATATTCAGAATCGGAGATCAGGCCGTTGTTCAGCATTCCTTTTAATGCGGATATATCGATATAAACCAGACTAAGCGTGTCAGAAGATATTTTGTTCTTGAAGTCATGAAAATCTACAAAGTATCCGCTGTGCTGAACCTCCGTTTGCAGTGTGGATGTAATATCTTTAACGATGCTAAGGTAGGTCTCGTCTTTCCATAGGGCATAGGCTTTCAGGAGCGAATCTACAATTCTTAGGTCATCTCCCAGCGCGTTGGTGCTTACATCGGACTGCCCTGAAGGCTGGAGCTTCCAGTAGACATACTGTTGGGGGGATATAAAATACGTTCTCAAAACGTCCACACTCTCATTCAATCTGGACTGATCCTGCTGTAATACCGCATACTGCATCCAGAGTCCAAGCGACTCTGACAGCGCCTCTCTGCCGGCCACAATGTTCTGATCTACAGAATGGGCTTCCTGAAGATAGGTGGCCCATGTACCGTTCTCGTTTCTCATATGCTGTTCAACGAATTGTTCTACTTTGGAAGGCTTCTCCTTGCTTGAGCTCAGAGCAAACCATAAGATGAAGATCCCTAGAACGGATACTACTATACTAATAACTATTTTTGCGTTATTGTGAACCATATTTTTCATATTTGCACCTCACTTTCTCTTCATTGTAAAGAATGGAGACGTGATTTTCCACTTGGTTTATGATTTGCTCGAATACGATCCCTTCATACTCCCAATTTCTAATTCCGGCTTGTGTAACAGATCAAACAGCCGTACCTGAATGTCTCAAGACACTCTAAGTACGGCTGTTAAAGTTGATGTATGAAGCTTTGATGCATAAAGCTGAACACAACGTAGAATATTTTCATGAGTTAGTGGATCATGGCTCAATCTTTGCTGAGTTTTAGCTTAGGAGCGACAAGATCAATACGATTCGTCCAGATCCCACCGCTATAGTTATCCGGCAGACGCTCTAGATCTTCGTCGGAATCGAATCCCTCAGACCAGCCACCATCGCCGGCTACTAGAATAACCCTTGTATTCACACTTTCCATTCGATTAATAAATTTATCGGGCCAACCCCACAGGAGAGAGGCATATTTCTCGGGAATATGTAGCTGAGTGTTCTGACATACAGAAGGGATATACCCTGTCCAGCCGGCTCCGGTGTAGGAGATTAGGCAGCTTTTTAATGTGGACTTCGACATGACTCGAAGCGTGGGCAGCTCATGTTTTAACGTGCTTATGGGTGCATCATCTCCGTATACCGTAAGACGGCTTAATTGCTCATCTGACATCTCAGACAGTTCATCAGCTAACTGAGTACCTTCATTCGAATCTGTGCTCTTTATATGAATTAAGAAAGAACCACTTGGAAAAGCAGACAAGGCTTCCTCTAATGAGGGCATAAGTCCAATTCCTTTTCCTCTGAATGGGTAAGTCTCACCTTGGTCTGCTGTGTATCCATAGCCAATATCTATGTTTTTCAGCTCTTCCATGGTATAATCCATGACCGTCCCTTGTACATTAGTTCGGCAGTCTAGCGTCCAGTCATGAAATACGGCGAATTGACCGTCTTTTGTCGGTTTGATATCGAATTCAACGACGTCTGCACCTGCGTCAAAGGCTGCCTTCATGGAAGAAATGGTGTTCTCCAAATATGGATGCTCCGGCTCATAAATTCGAGAAGCTGTGCAGGTATCGCCTTGGATATTCTCCATGGAGAACGTCTGTCCCATACCGCGATGTGCGAGTAATAATGGCTCACTTGGATGTTCTTTAGTGAATAGCGTTGTATTATTGATAAACATGAATATGAGCACAGCTGTAAGCAGCATAATGATTTTCGTTCTTCTTTTTAGTTGTCTCACTATCCGATCCCCCGAAATTTGTTTAAAATGTACAGTATTATAGATCCTCTTATTTCATCTTATCCATTTAGAGAGCTCACTCAATAGCTGGACCATAACAATTGCATGATAGTGATCTGATAATCGATAATCTGAATACAAAGAATAAAGAAATGAGGAGGGAGTAAGATGGACAGATCCTCCTTTTTAGTGGTGGAGCGCGGGAATCCCTATGAACGGGGAGATGTAATCCCGCTGAAGAATCAGATGATTCTAGGTAGGAAGGGCAAGCAGTGGAATCCCGATATTGTATTTGATAATCTGTTTGTATCCCGGAAACATACAGCACTACAGTACAAGAATGGGCTGTATTACATTAAAGATTTGAACAGTAAACATGGTACTTACGTAAACCAGGAACGACTGAGCCCGAATGGGGAGAGAGTTCTTCAGCATATGGATCAGATTGCGCTGGCAGGTGATTTAATCGTCTTGTCATTCTCTAGTGTGAGTATGGATGAGACGATGGATATTACTCCGTTAATGAAGCAGATAGCAGCTTTTGAAGCATCAGAGCAGGTGCGATTGGACCCATTTAAGCAAGAGTTCATCTTTCAAGAAGAAGTATATGCATTCTCGGAAAAAGAGTATAAGTGCATTGAACTCCTGATGAACCATAAAGGCCAATTCGTGTCTAAAGAACAGATGAAGTGCTGGGTCTGGCCAGAACGAAGCTATGGTGATGGTGAGTTACCTGACGTAAGCACTGAAGAGCTGAATGCACTGATTTACCGGGTGAGAAAGAAGATAAGACCTATCATGTCGATCGAGAGTATCCGGGGCAAGGGATACATACTACAATCCGAGCATTAATATAAAAAAAGGACACCTTCGAGACCTGTGATGTGGTTAGCTCGTGGTGTCCTTTTTCTATGTTATTTCTTCGAAATGGAGAACGGAATTTCTTCGGATTCATATTGGCGGAAACTTGGAGCCAGACCCAGTCTGAAATCAAGTGTTTTTCCATCCATAATGTCCTCATGCTTCAAGTACAGCTTCGTGTAATCTTCGCCGTCCAGTGCAACGTTCGCTACGAAGTTGGATTGTGGATTGTTGTTGTCTGTATGAATATTCATTTGTTTGCCGTTTGGCAGCTCGATCGTTACCGAGTCAAACAACGGAATGCCTAGCACATACTCGCCGCTGCCCGGACATACAGGATAGAAGCCCATGGAGCTAAATACATACCAGCCAGACATACTGCCGTTATCCTCGTCACCAGGGAAGCCATCAAAGCCGCTATTGAACAAGTTCGTCATAATCTGCTTGATGACAACTTGGGCAGATGCAGGTTGTCCCACATAGTTGAACATGTAAGGAATGTGGAAGCTCGGCTGGTTGGAGATGGCTACCTGACCGAAATCAACGGCTGCCATTTCACTCATCTCGTGAATCTCGAAGCCATAACCTTTGACATCAAAGTCAGGTGCTTTATTGCATAGTTCGGTTAAGTGGTTAAAGAATCGATCCTTCGATCCGTAAGCCTGAATCAATCCTTCGAAGTCTTGGTAGACCGCGAAGCTGTTCTGCCACGCACTGCCTTCGGCATAATCAAGCCCCCAGCTCGTATCACTAAAGCCTGGACGGAATTGTCCATCTTTATCTTTAGCACGCATAAATCCGGTTTCTTTATCGAAAATATTACGGTAGTTAAGCGCGCTTTGTCTGTACTGTTCAGCAATTTCGGTTTTACCTAATACTTCAGCTACCCGGCTGATGCAGTAATCACTATAAGCATAATCAAGGGTATGGTTAACACTTTCATGGTAATTGCTTGGCACATAACCGTATTTCAAGTAATCCAGTGTACCTTGACGACCATAAATATTCGTCTTGCTCTGGGTCGTTGCAGCTGTCAGCATCGCTTCAAGCAGCTCAGGTAGAAGTGAGTCAGCAATTCCTTTGACTGCTGCATCCGCAATAACAGCATCAATCAGCGTACCTGGCATTAGGCCGCGCTCATCCGGGGACAACCATTTTGGCAAGAAGCCAGTTTCGCGGAACGAATTTAGGAAGCCTTCAAGCATTTCTTTGTATTCGTTCGGAGCGATGATGGAGTACAGCGGATATACCGTTTTGTATGTATCCCAGAATCCATTATTGGTATAAAGGATGCCGTTCTTCACTTCTTTAGCTGTTGTATCGTAGTGAACCGGCTCGTTGTTTGCATTCAGTTCATAGAACTTTTGCGGGAACAAGAACATGCGGTACAAGCAGGTATAGAAAGTTCTTAAGTATTCTTCGTTACGATGCGTAACTTTGATCTTGCTCAGGTAGTGATTCCAAGCCTTCGCTGAATCTTCTTTCATCTGATCAAAAGTTGTTGTGATCTCGCGCTCGTGGTTTAGTTCAGCTTGCTCCAAGCTAATGAAAGAAGTGGAGAGCTTAACATCCAGCGTACCTTTCTCGCAGTCAACGAAGCGAATCACGGCATGCTGATTAGATCCTTCAACGGCTGTAGTTGCACTGAAATTACCTTCAGCATCATAGATGCCGGAAGTGGAGAGGTCGATGTCTTTGCTGAATGTCATGACCACATAAATGCCAAAGTTCTCATCTTGGCAACCGGAGAAGTTGCTGATAAATCCGGATAGTTTGCGGCTTGATGCATCCCATGTAAGTGAGCTCTTGCCTTTAGCGTTCACTACAAATCCTGCTTGTTGGCTGGAATTGTACTTGATACGTAAGGAAGCACCGTAGGTGGAAGGAGTGAGCTCTGTCGTAATGTTATAACGCTGCTGCTTCACGCGTACATAGTTGGGTTTGAACACAGCTTCTTCAGGGCGATAAGAGCTCTGACAAGTGAAGACCGTTCCTCTGATCTTATCGTCAGCAATCGGAGTCATGAGGAAATGGGCGAAATCTCCCATCCAAGGGCTTGGCTGGTGTGTCAAACGAAACCCTTGAAATACACGGTCGTTCGGATTGAAGAACCAGCTTCCATCATCATTCGTTTGAACAACAAAGTGATTCATACCGAAAGGAACGGAAGTGTATGGCAGCGTATTCCCGTTAGAATACGAATGTTTGTTATTAGAGCCTTGTCTGGTGTCGATATAGTGCAGCATGATGGCAATCTCCTTTTGGTTATGAGAGTGGGTATTACAATCTTTTGACGGTCTGACGTTCGATTAGCTTAACCGGCACAATGACATTCTCGCTTGAATGGTCGTGCGGGTTTTGGATGAGCTGTATCAAATGTTTTGCAGCCAGACCCCCCATTTTGCCGAAATCTTGTGAAATCGTAGTTAGCTTAGGGTCAATGAAACTTGCAAGTTGAATATTATCGAACCCTACGATGGAGAAATCATCGGGAACAGAGAGTCCCAGCTCTTTAGCGATTTGAATAATTTCGATAGCAATGATGTCATTTTCGGCGATGATTCCCGTGATGCCCTGCTCAAGAACGGACTTAATGAACCGGATGTAAAAATCTCTTCCATCATCATCAGCATGAGTAAGATAGCGCTCGGTCAGATCATTAACACTGTTGTCGACCAGATTGTGATCAAAGAGTGCCTTCAAATACCCGAAGTATCTTTCGCGAATGGATGAGGATGTCTCCACTTTCAAGGAAGAGATAAAGGCAATCTTCTTATGATTATTCTCGATTAAATGTTTGGTCGCTTGGTAAGCACCATCAAAATTATCCGAGACAACCGATGGAAACGGAATGCCTTCAATATGTTTGTCCATAGTCACGACAGGGAACTGGGATAAATGATACTGATACAGAATATCGAGATCGGAAATGCTGGTTACCGGATAAAAAATAATCCCCGAATTCGAGCTTTGAAGTGCTGTCTGAAGCAGCTTGCGCTGCCCAACGATCGTATTGGACTGGATATTAAGGGTATAGTCCGTTTCTGCAAGATATTCATTGATCCCTTTTTCATAATCACCTAGAGCTGAATTATGAGTGAACGGAAGGATCAGCAAAATCTCTTTATTAGCCCGCTCCATGGTTCGATTGGCGGTAATCACAGAGTTCACAAAACTTCCCTTGCCTTGTACTCGGTAAATCAGGTTGGCGTTCTCCAGTTCAGTCAGCGCCCTCTTTGAAGTGATTCGACTTACGTTGTACTCTTTAGAAATTTCGGCTTCGGTTGGTAGCTTGTCCCCGATTTTCAATTCACCGGATTCAATCTTCGCCTTTAAATCAATGACGATATGTTGATATAACGGAATGTTATCCATATAACTTCCCCTTACTAAATTTGATATATCATTTAAAAACGATTATGTCAAAGTATTATGATGCACTATTTCCAATGAAATATTTGGCTTGCTAAGTTTTTATGGCACTCAAATCCTGCATGTGCTAAATAACGTTGATATACATGGCTTCTCTATTGCAACCTTATATCGCAACTTTCTAGTGATATCTGTCACATTTATCGCTTTAACCCAAGAAAGAGCCTAATTTCATACTATATTTATGCGCAAAATATTTCAAGGATAATCGCTTACATGTTTGTTATTTAGATTAATGTAAGCGCTAGACAACTCCGTTAGTATATCATATAATCAACTTGTGCTTTGATATGATATATCAAATATTGGGGGTTTGTTGAGTGTTCACTTCTAAAAGAGGAAAAGCTGTAATGTCACTGTTGCTAGCATCTGCCCTACTTGTTACAGCCTGTGGTGGTAAAACAAATGAATCCAATGGTTCTTCTGATGCGAATTCAAATGAGATTTCTATCCTAAGACCAAGCTGGAACAACCTTCGACCTGCATCCAAAGATTTGTGGATGTGGAAAGAATACGAGAAAATGTCCGGAATGAAAGTGAACTGGGAAGAACTCACTGATATCGGCGAAAAGAAAAATATTATTCTGACAAGAGGTAAGTTGCCGGATGCTTTCTACCAAGTAGACTGGAGCAATGGTGAATTGCTGAAATACGGTAAGCAAGGTATGTTCTTGCCGCTTGAAGAACTGATTAAAGACAATGCTCCGAACTTGCAAAAATATTTAGATGAGAATCCGGATGTAAGAAAAGGAATCACGAGCGCAGATGGTCACATCTACGCAACACCTTATCTGGATCCATATCCAGAAGGTAACCGTACAATTCGTCTGTGGATCAACAAGAAGTGGCTAGACAAGCTAGGCATGGAAGTTCCGAAGACAACGGCTGAACTCGAAGAAGCATTGATGGCGTTCGTAACAAAAGATCCGAACGGTAACGGTGTAAACGACGAGCAAGGTTACTATATGCCAAGTGGATCGATTGGTTGGACGTTCGAACAAATGATGATGGGTTCCTTCGGTATCGGTAATGGTGGTCGTAAGGCAGTAGGTAACTTCATCTATGTTGATGATAACGATGAAATCCAGCTCACTATTACATCTGATGAATACAAAGAAATTTTGAAATATGAGAACCGTCTATACAAGAACGGTGCAATCAACAAGCAAGCTTTCAGTGGTGTTGATTACGACAAATGGACGGCAGATGCGTCGAAAGATTTGGTTGGCGCTTGGAACTGGTCAGCTCCGGACTACATCGGTGAAAGTGTGAAGGATGATTTCGTAGCGATTAACGTTCTTGCAGGTCCTGAAGGAGATATGGCTTCTCTGACAGATTCCCAGGTTGCGGGCGCATCCAGCCTTGTTGTTACCAAGGATGCTAAAGACCCAGCAGCTATTCTGAAATGGGTTGACTACTTCTACAGTGAAGAAGGAAGCGTATTCGGTTACCTTGGTAAAGAAGGCGTTACTTACAACAAAGTAGATGACAAGATGGTTTATATCGATGAGATCTTGAACTATAAAGACGGTATTGGTCTTGGCGCATTCCAGTATGTTGATAATGTATACGGCGGATACTTCCCTTATGTAGAGCTATCTCCAGAAGTTAGAGCAGCTGCAGGTAAGCAAGAAGTGCCTGTATATAAAGATCTGACAGAGAAAACATTGCCAAGCGTAATGCTTCCTGACTTGCCAGCAACGATCGAAGAAGCGAATGAATCTTCCTCCATTATTGCTGACGTGAGTAACTATGTTGGACAGATGCGTGTTGAATTCGTAACAGGCACGAAAGATATCGATAAAGAGTGGGATAACTACATTGCTCAATTGAAGAAAATGGGCATCGATAAATATTTGACACATAAGCAAACGCAATACAAGCGTTACAAAGAGAGCTAAGAGACAAATGTTAGCAGGGGAGACTCATGAAGAGTCTCCCCAAATTTAAGGAGAGGGGAACAATATGGAATCTTCACTTCAAAAGAAAAACCTTCTTAAACCGAAGCGTAAATCAATCATGAAGCAAAAATGGCTGTACTTCATGATGCTGTTGCCACTAGCCTCTTTGATTATCTGGAACTATATCCCCATGTATGGGGTTATTATTTCTTTTAAAGACTATTCACCTGCATTCGGTATTATGGGCAGTCCGTGGGTAGGATTCGACCATTTTGAAAGATTCTTTAATGCCTTCTATTTCTGGGATGTTATCATTAACACCCTGCGTATCAGCTTGTACAGTCTCCTGGTCGGAATTCCGCTTCCGATCATTTTAGCACTTATGTTTAATGAGCTTCGTAACAAAAAGTTTAAAGGTATCGTGCAGACGATTTCCTATATTCCGAACTTTATTTCAATCGTTATCATTGTCGGTATGATTACATTCTTTACATCTCCAGTTGATGGTGTAATTAATTCAGTAATTGAGTATTTTGGCGGTACGCCAATTGATTTTGTTGGTAGCGCTGATCTGTTCCCACACGTATTCGTTTGGTCTGGTATTTGGCAGTCCATCGGTTGGGGAACATTGATCTATACAGCTGCAATGTCAGGTATTCCACAAGACCAATACGAAGCAGCTCATCTTGAAGGTGCAACTCGAATGCAGTGTATCCGTCATATTACGATTCCTGCAATCATGCCAACGATCGTGATCTGTGCGATCTTAGCGACAGGTTCTGTGATGTCCGTTGGATTCGAAAAAGTATTGTTAATGCAGAATGATGCAAACCTTGCTACATCTGAGGTATTGTCAACATATATGTATAAATCAGGTATTTTGAATGCAGAGTATAGCTTCTCCGCTGCAGTAGGTTTGTTTAACAATCTGATTAACTTCATCGTTCTGTACATCGTGAATAAATTCGCTCAGAAATTCAGTGAGACAAGCCTGTGGTAAGGAGGGGCAAGTATGCAGCATCATCTAACTAAACAAGACAAAATATTCAACTGGATCAACATCACAGTGGTTTCCATAATTACGCTGGTTATTCTGTACCCACTATTATTTGTCGTGTTTGCATCGCTAAGTGATCCTCGTCAAATATTTGATAGTGCTCTTCTGTTATGGCCAAAAGGCTTTACATTAGAAGGATATAAGCGGGTATTCGAGAACCCGGATATTTGGATGGGCTTCAAGAATGCCGTCCTCTACACCGTGCTAGGAACGGCTATTAACGTAATCATGACTACACTTGCGGCCTATCCTTTGTCTCGGAAAGACTTTCGGGGCCGTAATGTCATTACGATCTTGTTCACATTCACCATGTTCTTCTCTGGTGGTTTGATTCCTACCTATTTGGTCAACCAAAGCTTAGGTATTATTAACTCCATGTGGGTTATGGTACTGCCAGGTGCGGTCAGTGTGTATAACATGATTATTATGCGGACGTACTTCCAGCAGAACATCCCGACAGAGCTAGAGGAAAGTGCATTTATTGATGGAGCAACCGATATGCAGTTGTTGCTTAAGGTTGTTCTTCCGCTCTCCACACCAATTATCGCAGTAATGATGCTGTTCTATGGTGTTGGTAGATGGAATGGTTATTTCGATGCGATGATCTATCTATCGGATCGTGATCTATTCCCACTGCAGCTCATCTTAAGAGAAATTCTCGTACAGAATCAGATGGGTGATGCTGCGAACCAGGCCATCATGAACAGTAACCAAGGTGAAGTTAACTTGATCAAGCAGTCCATCAAGTATGCTGTGGTTGTCGTATCGAGTGTTCCGGTACTCGTCTTCTATCCGGTCGTGTCGAAGTACTTCGAAAAAGGTATCATGGTTGGTGCGATCAAAGGTTAAGCTTTATTTAGTCGAATAGTAAAATCATAGAGGCGCCTGTTTTTTGTCCTGCGAGGGATGAAGGACGGGTGCCTTTTTTTGTAGAGTCATTCGCAGAATAGTCTCATTATTTATATGTAATTATTACAATATAAAATCATTGCCAAGTGAGAATCATAATCATATAATCCAAGTAGATGATAATTATTCTCACTGAGGTGTTTAACGTGAAATTAAGCGATATGAATATAAGCGAGCCTGTTCGAATTGTAGATCTTGGTTGCAGTAATCAGCTTGTGTGTAGGCGTCTAAACGATCTGGGCATCGTGGAAGGTTGCCTCGTATGTGTGAAAAAACGCCTGCCATTCGGCGGACCGATTACACTTGAAGCTGATGGACAATGGATAGCCATTCGCCGTAAAGAAGCTCTACAAATCGTTGTGGAGGCTGTATGAGCACCATTGTACTAGCGGGTAATCCGAATACCGGCAAAAGCTCGCTGTTTAATATTTTGACCGGTTTCTATGAATATGTAGGGAACTGGGCAGGAGTGACCGTTGAGAAGAAGGTCGGATACCTGAAAGAAGGTAAAGGCGAGATTATCGACTTGCCTGGGCTCTATTCTCTTAATCCACTGTCTAAGGATGAGGAGGTTGCTTCTCGGTTTTTATTGAATGAATCTTTTGATTCTATTCTGAACGTAGTAGATGCCTCACAAATTGAACGTAATCTAAATCTGACACTGCAGCTACTTGAGTATGGCAAGCCAGTAGTTATCGCATTGAACATGATGGATGTGGCCAAGGCTCATGGTCTTGAGCTTCATGTGGGGCGATTGGCTGAGCTGCTGAAGGCACCAGTCATTCCTGTCGTAGCACGCAGCGGTAAGGGTTGTGATGCGCTTCTGGATACCATTACAGCAGGTGTATCTGAGCTAACCTGTGAACCGTGCCTTATTCCTTATGGAGAGCGAATAGAGGAGGCGGCTGCAGAACTGACTTCCAAGATGCCGGAGCATATGGTTTCCCCGCGCTGGATGGCCATTCAATTCCTTGAAGGGAATCGTGTCGTGCGTCAAGCACTGGAAGAAGTGATAGATTCTGAATGGCTGGAGCAATTCTATCAAGCTAAGGAAGAAGCAATTAAGCAAGCTTATGGGGTTAAGCAACTTCCTCAGTATATTAGAAAAATGCGGACCGATTACATTCAGGAGATCTTGTCACAGTGTCTTACGCGTTCAAAGGAAGGACGAAACAGACTGTCGGAGCGGATTGATCGGCTTGTGACGGACAAGTTCCTTGGTATTCCAATTTTTCTGGCATTCATGTATTTGACGTTTAAGCTCACTTTTGAATGGCTGGGCAGTCCGCTATCTGATCTGGTAGATGGGTTTATTAACGGCCCGCTGCGAAATGTTACGGAATGGCTCCTTAATCTAATAGGGGCGACTTCCTTTATTAAGGCAATTATATTTGATGGTATATTCGCAGGTGTGGGTGGGGTGCTTGTATTTGTGCCTCAGATATTCATCTTGTTCTTCATCATTTCGTTTATTGAGGATTCAGGCTATATGGCGAGGATTGCTTCTGTCATGGATCGATTAATGGAATCAGTGGGTCTTAACGGTAAAGCATTCATTCCGATGATCATCGGTTTCGGATGTAATGTACCTGGGATAATGGCTGCTCGAACGATTGAACAGCCGAAGGAGCGCCTGCTTACGATTATTTTGACGCCGCTCATGTCATGCTCGGCACGACTTTCGGTATATAGCTTGTTTGTCGGAATCTTTTTCAAATCGAATCAAGCACTAATAGTTCTGTCTTTGTATGTGATGGGGATTGTTATTGCACTTCTGCTTGCGAAGCTATTCTCCTCCACTATTCTGAAGCAGCAGGAATCCATGTTCGTGGTGGAGCTGCCGCCTTACCGGATTCCACAGTGGAAGACGCTTGCTCGCAGTACTTGGGAGAAGGGGAAAGGCTTTGTAAGAAAAGCGGGAACGTTCATATTCGGTGGTTCGGTCATCATTTGGTTGCTCAGTTACGCTGGTCCCGGCGGATTTGACGTACCGATGGACGAAAGTTTCCTCGCTATGATCGGCGGATGGATCGGCTATCTGATGACACCACTTGGATTCGGCACTTGGCAGGCTGGAGCAGCGTTAATCACAGGATTTTTGGCCAAGGAGGTCGTGGTATCCACGATGCACATCATTTATGCTGCACCTGATACAGCAGCCCTTCAGGGGCTGCTTGCTGGACAGTTTACAGCCCTTGAGGCGTATTCCTTCATGGCATTTATTCTGCTGTATGTGCCTTGTTTGGCTACGGTTGGCGTTATTCGCAAGGAGACGATGTCGGCTCGTTGGACGTGGTTCTCTATCCTTTATGCACTAATTATTGCTTATGGTATTTCACTTGCGATTATTACGGTCGGAAGAGCTCTCGGCTTTCAATAAATGTATGAAAGGAAGTGACGAGCATGCTGGCTAGCATCATCATTGGCTTACTGATCTTCGGTTATGCGGGCTGGACACTGTTCTCTTATGTTAGAAAGACGAAAAAAGGTAAGTGTGCCGGCTGTTCTATCGCGAAGACATGTGCATCGTCGTGCAGTAGTGAAGGCTTGGTGCCACCGAAGAGCAAATGACTTTAGTTAGAGTTCGTTGAACGAATAGAGTGCTCCTGTCCATTTAGGATGGAAGGGCACTCTTTTTTTATATCGTTTATATAGGACACCCTTGAACACTTGCCCAGGCCCTTGCATAGCATATAGCACAACTTTATGGAAGCTTCGGAAGGGTGTGGCATCGCGGTGGGTATTCATTTGACGGCGATTCATTATGTGTATTTAGCGTTTATCGTGTTTATTATGGCGCTGCTGATTCGGCGCCGGGATACGACGATGATCTGTGTGGCGGGTATATTTGCTCTTGGGGTACTCGCGACGGAGACACTGGCTGGTTCAGTATCCGGTATATTTAACTCCTTTATTTATGCAACAAAAGAGCTGATGGGAACGATTATGATTATCTCCATTATTGTTGCCATGAGTCGAGTGCTGATCCGTACAGGGATTAATGAGACGATGGTAGCACCACTCACGCGCTTTATACGTACGCCAGCCATGGCATTTTGGGGAATAGGCATCATCATGATGGTCACTTCCTTTTTCTTCTGGCCATCCCCAGCTGTAGCATTAATCGGAGCAGTGCTGTTGCCTGTTGCCATACGTGTAGGGCTGCCTGCGCTTGGAGCGGCTATAGCGATGAATCTGTTCGGGCATGGGATCGCCTTATCTGGGGACTACATTATCCAAGGTGCCCCGAAGTTAACAGCGGATGCTGCTGGCATTCCGGTCTCCAGTGTTATGGAGGCGAGTGTACCGCTTGTTATTGTGATGGGTCTAGTTACAACGATAGCCGCATTTTGGTTTATGCGTAGAGATATGAAGAATGGTAAATGGAGAGATGGACTCATATCAGGCAAAAATGCTGCTAGTGCCTTAACCGCCGGTGACGGTGAGGAGGGGGAGGCGGTGATACACCCTCGGGTGAGGCAATGGCTCGCCATCGTTATTCCGATCTTGTTCCTTGCTGATGTGGCTGCTATGTTCTTCCTAAAGCTTCAGGGCGGAGATGCTACAGCGCTTGTCGGGGGTACCGCTGTATTCATTCTTATCACTGTCACCCTGTTAGCACATCGGAATCAAGGGCTTGAGAAGGTCACCTCCTATTTAATTGATGGATTTGTGTTTGGATTCAAGGTGTTCGGACCTGTCATTCCGATTGCCGCTTTCTTCTACCTTGGTGATTCGGCATTTGCGGAGTTATTCGGTAAGGTGCTGCCGGAAGCATCGCATGGGATTGTGAACGATCTTGGAGTAGCCCTAGCTAGCAGTGTGCCGCTGAATGGAGCTGTAGGTGCGGTAACACTGACCATCACGGGAGCGATTACAGGGCTTGATGGTTCAGGCTTCTCTGGTATTTCTCTAGTAGGGTCGATTGCACAGCTATTTGCGATGGCGTCGAACTCCGGAGCTGCAACACTCACTGCACTTGGCCAAGTGGCAGGTATCTGGGTCGGCGGTGGAACACTCATTCCATGGGCACTCATACCGGCTGCAGCAATATGTGGCGTGAGCCCGTTTGAACTTGCACGGCGAAACTTAAAACCAGTATTGATCGGTCTGAGTGTGACAACCGTAGTAGCGATGTTTCTGGTGTGAAGCACGCGGGAATGGAATTGGCGACCTATAGAGGTCGCTTTTTTAATTACATAAAATCAGCACCCGTAAGCACATGGGATACTTTCATAGGTTTAGGGTATATCATCTTAGGAATGATGTGCTTATTAACTTCGTAGATAAACATTTGAAATATATCGAGGAGGAGACAAGGATGCAGTGGAAGGGAAGAAGAGGAAGTTCTAATGTCGAGGATCGAAGAGGTCGCAAGGGGCCAGGACTGGTTGGCGGGGGTATTGGTGGTATCGTTATTTTGCTCGTCGTGACTTTGCTCGGTGGCGGCAACCCTGTAGATTTGCTGAGTAGTCTTGTAGGTTCGGGATCTGATACGGGAGCAACATACACCGAGACGGCGGAAGAGAAAGAGCTATCTCAGTTTGTCTCGGTTGTTCTGGCAGATACGGAGGATGTATGGACTGATATGTTCAAGCAGGAAGGGTTGACCTATGAGAAGCCCAAGCTGGTGCTCTATACAGGAAGTGTACAATCTGCATGCGGAACAGCGGGCTCGTCAGTTGGGCCATTTTATTGCCCTGGTGACCGGAAGCTATATATTGATCTAAGTTTCTACGATGAACTTCGTCAGGAATTTCAGGCGCCCGGTGATTTCGCCATGGCTTATGTGATCGCTCACGAGGTGGGCCATCATGTGCAGACGTTGTTAGGTACATCAGACAAGCTAGCGAAGTATCGTCAAAGTCTGAGCGAACAGGAGTATAACAAATATCAGGTTCGCTTCGAGCTGCAGGCTGATTATTTGGCTGGTGTGTGGGCTCATCATGTCCAAGGCAAGAACTTGTTGGAGAAAGGTGATTTAGAGGAAGCATTAACAGCTGCCAGCGCAGTAGGGGATGATACGATACAGAAAAAGGCTAGAGGATACGTCGTTCCGGAGAGCTTCACGCATGGAACTTCCGAACAGCGGAAGCGCTGGTTCTATCAGGGGTTTGAGAATGGAACCATAAAGGGCGGAGATACATTTGGTGCCAAGAACTTATAGCATGATGCAAAAAATGGCCCCAAAAGGGGCCATCTTAAGAGCTGCCAAGAAAGTGTTATTCGGCAAACTGGATAAAGTCTAAGTTTTTTTATTTGGTCTTGCTCCATTCGTCGTTTGCTTGTTTCTCGATTTCTTGACCTCCTTGTTGATAATACTTCTGTACGAATTCATCATACTTATCAACACTCCATGTTCCAGTTACGATCTTGACGAAATACTCTAGCCATAGTTTATTTTCGAGATCTGGATAATCCAGCTGCGCAGGTACAGCTTTCCACAACTCGTTCTTAATGAGATCCTTGGAGGCCGTCTCTAGGGCAGTACGAACATTATCATTCGTCCACCGGCGGTCAACCACTTGTACGAACCGAACGGGGTTGGAGAATCCCTTCTGATAAAGTTCTGAGTATGTCGATGTTTGGGCAATGAGGTTTTTCTCTTTGTCATAAGTGTAATCTACGTTTTCTTCTCCATAAGTGAGCAGGTTAACGCCGCCATTCTCATCGTCACTGACAGACCAATCCAGCATTTGAATAAGCTTTTCAGGTTGTTCTGTTTTTGCGCTGATTGATTTGAGAGCGCCGCCTGCATAAGGGTTCACTTCCGGGTAACCCATTTTGCCATCAGGTCCTTTTGGAGGTGTAACCATCATGAGCTTCGCCGTAGGCGTTGCTTTCACCAGTGCCTCAGGCAGTGTAGCTCCTTTCGGATCGACGGAAAAGGCATCGTACTCGAATGCGCCCACTTTAGAGTTGGTGACACGGGTTTCGAATTGTTTAGGCTCCATGACAGGGAACTCTGGATCAATTAACCCTTCCTTATACCATTGCTGAAGCACGGCTAGTGCTTCTTTGGTCTCTGGTAAGGTGAAGCCTTTTACAATCTTTCCGTCTCTTTCTGTCCAAAAGTAGGGGTTCACGCCGAATGCTCCAAAGACAACATTAAACTGGGAAGTTTTACTTCCGCCTAATCCAAACGTATCTTTTTTTCCGTTTTGATCTGGATCATTATTCGCGAATGCGTTAAGGACAGCGTGTAGTTCATCGAGCGTAGTTGGCTGCTTCAAGCCTGTCTGCTCAAGCCAATCTTGTCTAATTAAGAGACCGTTTGTGTTCGGTGAGTTGAAGGGCTCCTCTCGGACACCACTTGGGATCGCATAGATCTTACCGTCGAATGTAACACCTTCCCAGCGTTCCTTCGGAATGACTTTCATAAGATGTGGTGCATCCTTCAATAAATCATCGAGCGGCATGATGAGGCCCTGATCAATAAATTGAGTAAGCGTGGTCGTATCCACACCGAAGAAGTCAGGTAATTCGCCAGAAGAAGCAAGCAGATTCAGCTTTGTTGTATACTCGGACCCCATCAGCGAGACCTTAAAATCGACATTCGTAATGCCCGCTTTCTCCATCCCTTGTATAATTTTCGCTTTGGCTTCTCCGCCGTCTTCCGGGTATTCCGGAATTCCTAGACTAAAAAACATATCATAAGTAATTTTTTTATCTGTTTTAGCTCCATTATCCTGAGCAGGAGTTTCCGCACCTTGCTTACCGCCGCCGCAGCCGGCGACCAGAATCATACTAGCCAGACACAACGTGGACAAGCGTTTGTTCCATATTTTCATTCTTGTTTCCCCCTTATATAGTCCAATCAAGTAACTTTCATTTTAAGATTTAACAGCGCCAAGCGTTGTGCCTTTGATGAAGTATTTTTGCAAGAAAGGATACGTGCACATAATAGGGATGATCGAGACAACGATGGCAGCAGCGATAACTGATTCTGTCGCGGAGTCTGTCATCTGCCCCGTCTCAGCAACAAGCTGCTGGCCGGCTATAATCTCTCTTAGAAGAAGCGGAAGTGTATACTGCGACTTATCATTCAAGTAAATCAACGCCTGCATGAAGTTATTCCATAGACCAACGCACTCCCAGAGTGCAATCGTGGCGAGAACAGGTTTGCATAGCGGAAGAATAATTTGAAAAAAAGTACGCAGTGGTCCGGCACCATCAATGGTAGCTGATTCTTCAATTTCAGTAGGAATGCCTCGCATAAAGCTCTGCATTACGATGACATTAAAGGCTGAAATCATTCCAGGTATAATCAAAGCCCATAATGAATTGATCATGCCTAGATTTTTCACAAGCAAATAGGTTGGAATCATACCGCCGCCAAATAGCATTGTGAAAATGATGAGGAACGTAATGAATTTCACGCCGGGTAGATTGCTGCGGTTTAGCGGGTAAGCTGTCATTGCCGTTAACAGGACATGTAGAAAGGTTCCAGCTACAGCAACAATAATACTGTTTCGGTAAGCCAGCCAGATGAAGCTCGACTTAAATACACTTTCGTAAGCCCCAAGTGTAAATTCTCTTGGTCCGAGAAATAGCCCACCCTTTAATACGCCAGCTGAAGAACTGAAGGAAATAGATATTTCGTGCCATAAAGGATAAAACGTGATTAAGCAAAATAGGATCAGGAAAATAGCGTTGCCCCAGTCAAATAAACGGCTGCCCATCGTATTATTTCTCATGATCTGTCACCCCTACCATAGCCCGCGCTCGCCCATCCGCCGGACAAGCCAGTTCGTAAATAACAGCAGCAGCAACCCAACAAACGATTGGAATAAGCCGGCTGCGGCCGCAAAGGAATAACGGCCCATCGTAAGGCCCAGACGGTACACGTACGTATCCAGTACGTCTGCTACTTCAAAAACAAGTGGGTTGTATAATATGAAAATTTGATCAAAGCCAACGCTCAAAATCTGTCCAGTCCGCAAGATGAGCAGAACAATAATCGTGGAGGAGATGCAAGGCAGTGTAATAAATCGGACCAGTTGAAAACGATTGGCCCCATCGATTCGCGCAGCTTCATAGAGCTCCGGATTCACACCTGCAATTGCAGCCAGATAAATAACCGTTCCCCATCCAACCTCTTTCCACATCTCTGTCAGAATCAGAAATCCACGGAACGAACTCGGGTCCATGATCGGTGATGTATGAACACCGAATAATTGAAGGAGCCCCGTATCCGTTGAAAATATGGAGAATAGGATCCCACCTAGTACTACCCAGGAAACAAAGTGTGGGAAATAGATGATGGTCTGAATAGTTCGCTTGAAGAACTTATTCACCACTTCATTCAGCAGTAATGCTAGAATAATCGGTGCCGGGAAGTTGAATATAAGCTTATAAAAGCTGATGATGATGGTGTTCTTGAGTGCAACCCAGAAGTCGGGGGCCTCGAATAGAATTCGAAACCACTTGAGACCCGTCCAGGGCCCGGAGAACATGCCGCCGGCGATTTTGAAATCTTGAAAAGCAATCGCTATGCCTGCCATGGGAATGTATCTGAAAATTACGAAGTACAAAATTCCCGGTAATAGCAGCAGGTAATAGTACTTATGCTTGTGAAAAGACCTCATGAATCGTGACCTTCTCCGCGATTCTCCCTGAAACGGTTGTTTCGCTTCAGCGATTGAATTAGGCAATGACTCCTCTCCTTTACGATTGAATCGTTACACAACGTGTTAATGTGTACGCTTTCATCGTAATAAGAATAAGGGGATAACAAAATCATCAGTTTGCGATAAACATAGGGATTTTATGATGATTTACGCTTTTGGATCAGGATTTTATGATGAATATCAGATTTTCCCCATGCTTTTTCGATATTCTCCAGGTGTTACGCCTTCGAATTTTTTGAAGAAGCGGATAAAGCTCTGCACATCGTTATATCCCAGTGCTTGGCTAATCTCATTTAATGAGTCAGAACGCTGAAGCAGCATTTCTTTACTTTTTGCCACACGAAATTCTGTTAGATATTCAAGCATCGATCTTCCTGTTTCCGTCTTGAAGGTTCGACTAAGGTGTCCGCTGCTAATGCCAACATGCTCGGCAATATCCGT
This sequence comes from Paenibacillus sp. FW507-14B1B, assembly GCF_058781425.1. Lineage (NCBI taxonomy): Bacteria > Bacillati > Bacillota > Bacilli > Caryophanales > Paenibacillaceae > Paenibacillus > Paenibacillus sp. FW507-14B1B. The sequence continues at coordinate 195,615 of NZ_JBYSWS010000004.1, forward strand.
AATCGAGATATTCATGGCAAAGTGCTCTTCCATGTACTCAATTGCTTTGGCCGTGTATCTATTCATGTGTTTGCGATTCTCGAGCTCTTGAAGATGCGATATATGCCGCTGTATATGTCTGCTCATGAATTGACGCAATTGATCGTTGTTACGGCAATCGTTCAGCTTTAGAATCCCAATACCTTCATTCAGGTCCCAAATGTCATAGCCTTCTCGAAGCAGCTCGTTATCGATACTACCCATCAACAGGACAAGCATCCCCTGCAACTTCTCATGTGAATAGCTTGAATTGTAGATATATTGTTCAAATAACTCTTCAATACATTCCTCTGCCTTATCCCGATTCAGGGTAACGATGGTGTGAAGCAGATGTTTCTGCATGGACATGGGATATTCGAGCTTACAATCTTTCGGGGCTTCCTCTACAAAAATCACTTCACCACTTCCCATGACAGCCTTATAATTTAAAGCACGTCTAATGCGCTCATAGGATTGATGAACTCTCTCGATCGGACTAACTTCGCTGACGCATAGCTGTAAGGAAACGTTTAGCTGTCCTTGTAGAAATGTCGTCATTTCGGCATAGCATTCACGTATGCGTTCTTTCAGGCCTTCGTGCAGATAGGAAGTGTTAACATTCAGGATGAAGCCGAACTTATGATCATCTAAAATAGTGCCTTCCCCTATAAAATGAGTCTTAAGTGTCTCCAGCAAAAAGCTGAACATGACAAGCTTATGTTGTGGATCATGCGATTCTTCGCCCGCAGCCGGATCGACGGCGACGACCATAACGAGATAACCAGGAGCAGAAAAGGAGATACCTAACTGTTCTAAACGGCTAGGTATCGAACCTTGATCCAGTAAATTATTTTGTAAGATATCTCCGATCAAGTGATCCTTTATTACGGGTTCGTTTTGCTTGAGTGTATGTAACATGGTGGTTATGGCACCACGGACTAGAGAGAATTCATCTTTGTCCTCTCTGGCGGACCATTCCGGCTTTTTTCCTCCACTGCCGTTTAAGGTTTCGATTAAACTCTTCCAGGGGTGATACATTTTCACTGCATACATGTATGAGACGAACAAACCGATTAATCCGACCAGGAGCACAACAAAAGACAAGCCCATCAATTTGTCTAGCAGACGTTCTTGATACACTTGGTATGGGGTCAGATGAACGACACTCCAGCCATTGTAGGGAACGGGTTCAACACGTACAAAGTAGGACTCCTTGTTCCATGTTATTCTGCTCATTCGGTTGGTCGGCATCTTCGATAATTCATGGGTCAGCGTTTGAAGCTCGGGAACTTGGGCTATTCCGGATTTTGAGATTACGGTCCCTTCGCCGTCGATAATTACAGTATCATTCTCGGAGCCGTTGTACATATGGTAGAGGGTGTTTAGAAACATTGTTTTAGGAATGTTGAAGACTAGGATCCCAGTTGGTTTGACAGCAGTCACCGGAACGGGCCTATAGAATGTGACAAATTCATCATCGTGATCGGACGAATCGGCATTCCAAAATGCTTCCTTGGGAGGGATTCGGACCTGATACCACCATGGCTGGTTTTCGCTAAAGTCTCGAATTTGCTGAATCGCCTGCTGGTCATAAAATTCATCCGCTGCAAAAATCCCATCATTCGTTGTAATTACTTTGTTTCCTGCAAAGGAATAGAGGTATACCGAATGAAACAATTTATTCGGCACAATGTGTTTACGAAGTTGTTCTTTCAATTGATAGACATCATACATGTCATATTCTCCAGACTGCTGTAGATATCCATTGATGTACGGAAGAAATGAAAGCTGCAGCGAGAACGAATTAATCTGATCAATAACTGTTTCAATATTTTTAGAAACCCGCTGAATTTTGGACTCCGAATTTTGCTCGATTTGGGTCTGAATATCTTCTTTATTTGTGTAGGCATAAACGGAGACAATCAATAGTGTAGGGATAAGTACGGACACTAGATAGGAGAGCAGGAGCTTACGAAATAAGGAACGATTAAAAAACATACTCTTTGAAAGCCCTTTCATTAAAAGGTGCACCTCCCGAAATTTGTTCATCTCCACATAAATATAGTTAATTATATTCACGCGCATTAGCGCCGTAAAGAAAACATTTCCACAAACGTGAGATTGGGTTGGTTTCAACACACAGAAAAACCCTGTACCGTTTGAGGTTCCAGGGTTTTTAGATAGAGTCTCGTCTTGTTATTTCTTCAGCAGCAAGTACATAAAGTAAGGCCCGCCAATGAGCGCAACCATAATTCCAGCCGGAATGCCATCCGGGTCTACCAGATTACGACCGATGGTGTCCGCAAGCAGCAGCAACCATCCACCAGTGAGAATGGCTACTGGTATAAACATCTGGTTGCGTGGGCCGACTAGCGACTTCGCAATATGAGGAGCCATCAGACCGATAAATGCGATGCCACCAGTCACGGAAACGGCTGAGGCGGCAAGTGCAACGGCTGTGAGCAGCAGCACGATTCGTTCTTTTTCCACCGCTACACCTACGCCGATGGCAACCGGTTCACTAAGACCAAGAAGGTTTAAACGGTTAGCCTTGTACAGCGTAAATGGAATCAGAATGGCAAGCCAAGGAAGGATCGCCCAGATAAAGGGCCAGTCTGCTCCCCAGATGTTCCCGGCAATCCACTTAGATATGAAATCGACTTTGGAACGCTCAGCTGATGAAATAATTACGATCATTAGACCGGACAGCGCCATGGAGAAACCTACGCCGATGAGCACTAATCTTACGGGCTGAAGACCTGAGCTTCGGCTATACGAAAAGGCGTAGATTAGACAAGCTGTAATGAGTGCGCCTAGGAACGCTACGACCGGCAGCAGATAAACAAATGAGCCTGCTTGGATCGGAAAGAAAAGAAAGAAGACGGCGACCGCTACACCTGCACCGGAGTTGATGCCGATAATACCTGGATCTGCAAGGTCATTCCGTGTGATCCCCTGCAAAATAGCTCCGGATAACGCCAGCGCCATTCCTGCAAGCAGGGTAATCAGCATACGTGGTAGACGGATGGAGAAGAGTACAAACTCCTCCTTAAAAGTGCCTTGCCCGAATAGGGTTGGAATCAATCGGTTAAACGATAAGGAAGAGTAGCCCATGCCCATACTAATAATTGCTGTTATGGCGATTAAAATTAATAATGCAACGAGAATTAAACGTTGTTTCTTCACAAGAGCTGGATGGATCATGAGAATGCTTTTCCTCCTTTACGTACAATAATCAGGAAGAAAGGTAAGCCCATCAACGCTACAATAGCAGCTACAGGCGTTTCATATGGGATATTTATGGTACGTCCCAAGGTATCTGCGAACAGCATGAAGGATGCGCCGCATATTGCGGACATCGGAATAATGAATCGGTAATCTGTTCCGACAATGGCTCTGACGATATGGGGGACCATCAGCCCGATAAATGCCATGTTCCCAACAAGAGCCACGGAAGCGCCTGCGAGTGCAATGACGACGATAAACAGGAGCGCTTTGACCCGCATCGTCTTCTGACCGAGTCCAACAGCTACCTCTTCACTTAAACTAAGGATCGTAAGCTGTCTGGACAAGAACACTGCGATGATGATCCCAACTACGATGACAGGAACGATGATCTGGAGCTGGCCCCAGGTTGTGCCGATCAAGCCGCCGGCTGTCCACATGGAAACATCCTTGGATATTTTGTAATAGATACCGATGCCTTCTGAGACTGCATGTAGAAACGCTGTTACAGCAGCGCCTGCAAGCACAAGACGAAGGGGAGAGAAGCCACCCTTCTTGATTGTGCCCATACTGAACACCATGATCGCACCGATAGTAGCCCCAATAAAGCAAGCGATCATGATGCCAAAATAATTGACAGAGGGAATCCAGGCGATTGTAACAGCAAGAGCTGCATTGGCACCAGCTGTTAACCCGATGAGACCTGGATCTGCAAGCGGATTGCGGGTCATGCCTTGCATAATTGCACCCGAAATAGCAAGGGCAGCTCCTACGAAGATTGCTGCTATCTCACGGGGAAGGCGTATTTCCCTTAGGATCGAGATTTTATCACCTTGAACATTCGAGGTTAGGGCAAGCCACAAATCACTTAAGGTGGTATTTGCAGCCCCGAATACCATGGCAATAACAAATATAGCGATCAACACGAACAGTCCTGCGACTAGCTTCAATGTAAAAGGTAAGGTGCGTTTCGTTTCAGTACGCATGTTCATTCATCAGCTGCCATGAAAGGCTTGCTTGAAGAACTCCAATTGGAAGTCTAGCGTAAGCGGATCATTGAAGTAGAATTCATTCATATTGACCTCAAACACTTGATTGTTCTTCACCGCCGGAATATTCTTGTATGTTTCGGTATCTTGGAACGAGTTGTCTGTCTCTGAGTTCTTGCTCAGAATCATGTAGTCCCCCGCATATTCAGGAAGAACTTCTGTAGACAAGGCATAATAGCCTGGCTCCAGCGCGGATTCTTTGACCTTCTCTGGCATGTTAAGCTTCATTTCCTGGTACAGGATTTCAGTGCCCCGCCCCCAGTTATTTCCGTATACATAGAGCTGTTTATTAAAGTTCTCGATAACAGATACGGTCTTGTCTGCTCCAATTTTAGCTTTGATCTCTTCGCCTGCTTCAGCGGCCCGTTTCTTGAAGTCTTCTACCCATGCAGTAGCTTCTTTCTCTTTATTAAGCAGCTTTCCAATCTCCAAATGCTGTGTTAGATAATCAACTTTACCGTAGGTGTAAGTTACTGTGGGAGCAATTTCCTTCAGTTTATCGATGTTATTAATCGTCGATAGTCCAATGATTAAGTCAGGATCAAGTTCGATGATTTTCTCAAGACTTTCATCACTAACTTCTGCTACGTCTTTCAATTGTTCGAAACGAGGATTTTGCTTAGCCCAAGAATCGACACCAACAAGGTTAACCCCAAGAGCCATGACATTTCCTGCGAAGGATGAGAGGACTACGACGCGCTGCGGATTGGCAGGTACTTCAATGGGTCCATTCTCAGATTGATACGTAATAGTTGTGGGTTCTGCACTATTACTATTAGGTGATGATTCTGGTTTGGCAGTTGAGCTGCCGCAAGCACTAAGTAGTAGAAGTGACAGCAAGAGGATGGGGGTGAGTAGTTTTTTCATGATTGAATGATTCTCCTTTTAGTAAGTTATATGTAACACACATGGGTTTACCTGTTCGGGGGTCTTGACCGATTGCTGCATCAATCTGGAACACTTCACGCAGTACATCATGATGAATGACTTCGGCACAGCTTCCCGATCTCACGACCTCACCATCTTTCATCGCAATGATATGGTCGGCGAAGCGGGCAGCCTGATTGAGGTCATGCAGCACCATAACAATGGTACGTTCTTGCTCTCGATTAAGCTTCTGTAGTAACTCAAGTACTTCAAGTTGATGCGCCATATCCAAATAGGTGGTAGGCTCATCTAGGAAAATAATATCGGTTTCCTGCGCAAGAGCCATAGCAATCCAGACTCGCTGTCTTTGACCACCAGATAAGGCATCAACGGGGCGATATTTAAATTCCAGAGTACCTGTAACCTCAAGTGCCCAGTCAATGACATCGAAGTCTCTTTTCGTTAGACGACCAAAGCCTTTCTGATAGGGAAAGCGACCGTAAGAGACAAGCTCGGAGACGGTGAGTCCACTCGCACTTTCCGGTGACTGAGGGAGAATGGCCATCTTTCGGGCAAGAACTTTAGTGTCTTCCTTCGCAATATGCTTGCCGTCAAGCAAGATATTTCCATCCTGATGTGAAATGATACGGGTGATCGCTTTAAGAAAAGTTGATTTTCCGCAGCCATTGGCACCAATAATGGTGGTGATCTTTTTGTCGGGGATCGCCACATTTAGCTTTTTCACAATGAGACGTTCACCATAACCGATGCTTAAGTCCTCCGTATATAGGCGGGTCATGAGGGGAACCTCCAATTTAGAATAATTATTAGATAATACTAATTGATAATGATTATCAATTTCACTACGGTAATTACTTTAAAACTAAAGTAATTGGGTTGTCAACTTTTATTTTTAGTTGTAAATCGATCAGAATGAGATTATATTGTATTGAGAATGATAATCATTAACATCACATTCTAGGAGGTAGGCTGTTATGCGTCAGCAGGAGTTATATGATGTAACGATCATCGGGGGAGGTCCTGCAGGGCTGTACTCCGCTTTTTATAGTGGTCTACGGGAAATGAAGACAAAGCTTATTGAGTATCAGCCGAGACTCGGAGGCAAAATTCATGTGTATCCAGAAAAGATGATCTGGGATGTAGGTGGGATGACCCCTCTTCCTGGGGCCAAGCTTATTGAACAACTTGTTGAGCAGGGGCTAACCTTTGATCCGGAAGTGTTGTTGAATGAGAAAGTGGAGACGATTACAAAGGATGAAGATGAGATCTTCATATTACATACAGCTTCAGGAGAGAAGCATTATTCAAAAACGGTTATCGTAGCAGTAGGAGGCGGGATCTTAAATCCGCAAAAGTTGGAGATTGAAGGGGCGGAACGCTTCGAGGTGTCTAACTTAAATTACACGGTAAAATCTTTAAAACGTTTTAAAGACAAGACGGTGATCATCTCCGGTGGTGGTAACTCGGCTATTGATTGGGCAAACGAGTTAGAGCCAATCGCTAAAAAAGTGTATCTTAGCTATCGGAAAGGAGCGCTTGCGGGTCACGAAGCGCAGGTGGCACAGCTCATGAACAGCTCGGCGGAGTGCCGCTTAAATACATCCATTACAAAGCTGATTGCTTGTGACAATCATGAACGGATTGAGCGAGTTGAGCTTACCAATCATGAGACAGGAGAATTATCGACGATAACGATTGATGAAGTTATCATCAATCACGGTTATGAACGAGATAAGAGTTTGCTTGAGAATAGCCCACTTCAAATCGAGATTATAGATGAATACTACATTGCAGGTCATGCAAACGGCTCGTCATCGATTGAAGGGCTGTATGCCGCTGGAGATATTCTGATGCATGAAGGGAAGCTTCATTTAATCGCGGGGGCCTTTCAAGATGCAGCCAATGCCGTTAACCAAGCGAAGCAATATATTGAGCCTAAGGCAGGAAAATCAGCGATGGTATCCTCCCATAATGAGGTGTTTAAACAGCGTAACCGAGAACTCGTGAAGCAGTTAATACAGTCATAAGTTGAGAAGGGTGGGAGTCACACCCTTTTTAACCATTAGAAATAAAGATTGTAGTTTATTAGGCGATGTGCATCACTGTATTTGTGAAAGATAGAACAATATTATAAACGACCCAAGTATTGGGTACGTGATATGTTTTTACTTATATATAAACGGAGATGAGGACAGAACCTGTATTCAGGATTTTAAGTCTCCACAAACAGTTGTTACAAGAAGTTAAAATGCCGGATTTACTTGAATTCAAGTGGCTTGATAGATCTCTTTCAAAATTTGCGGAAGCCTCTAAATAGGACTATAATTAGTATATTGACTGTGATAAGTGTCCTTGACGGATTCGACACAGTAAGGCCTAACAATCATAAATTTATTAACTTCAAAAGAGAAGGTGCAGAAATGGGTAGAGTACAAGGGAAAGTAGCATTAATTACAGGTGGAGCGTCAGGCATCGGTCTTTCCGCAGCCACATTATTAGCTAAAGAAGGCGCTAAGGTGGTTATCTCTGACTTTAACGTAGATGGCGCTAAAGCAGCAGCTGAAGAGATTACGAAAGCTGGCGGCGAAGCTGTTGGAGTATTCTTGGATGCAGGTAATGAAGAATCCATTAAAGCAGCTATCGACTTTACAGTAGAAACATACGGTACGATTAACGTGCTTTACAACAACGTTGGTATGACAAATCTTCGTAAAGACTTGGACGTTGTCAACATGGATCTTGAAGAATGGGATAAGTTAATGAATGTAAATACGAAGAGTGTTCTTCTTGGAGCACGCTACGCTATTCCTCATATGATCAAAGCAGGTGGCGGTTCCATTATCAATACAGCTTCCATGGCTGGTTTTGCAGGTGACTCCGTTCGTACGGCTTATGGCGCTTCTAAAGCAGCAGTAGTTAACTTGACTCGTTATATCGCAGTTCAATACGGTAAGCATAACATCCGTTGTAACGGTGTAGCGCCGGGTCTAATCTTGACACCAGCTGCTAAGAACAACATGCCTCAGGCTATCCTGGATATCTTCGCTAAGTTTAACGCGCTTCCTTATCATGGTGAAGCTGACGATATTGGACACACGGTTGTGTTCCTTGCTTCTGATGAATCTAAATTCATCACGGGCCAGACGATCCAAGTTGAAGGTGGCCACTACATGGCTAACCCAAGTATCGCGGACGTTGAGAACTATATGTTCGAAATGAAACAACAAGGTTAATTCACTTCAATATAGAAGTAAATTTCAGAAACTTCACTAGCTCATTAGAGCTGGTGAAGTTTTTTTTTGTAACTTTTATGAGGGTAAGAACGTGTATAGGGTGAGGGGGGAGGCAATGAAGCAAGACGACTTGGACTGGATGTATCAGCAGCATATGAAAGACGTGTATCGTTATTTGTACTCCCTCTGCCGAGATCACCATATGACTGAGGATATTTTGCAGGAAACATTCTATCGTGCATATCTACATTTGGAGAACTGCAAGGATGTCAAGGTAAAGCCATGGCTCTTTCGGGTAGCTTACCATGCATTCATTGATGTGAAGCGGAAGAATAAGCGGATGGATCTTCATGAGATCAGTTATTTTGACTCCTTGTTCCATACGGAGACCTTGGAGCAACAAGTGATGGAGCAGGAACAATGGGATGAGTTGAAGCTAGCGATAGGTGAACTTCCGGAACGACAGAAACAGGCGATTGTGTTATATGATTTTCATCAATTTTCGTATCAGGAGGCAGCCGCACTTATGAAGGTGGGTCTCTCTCATTTCAAAATATTATTATTTCGAGCTAGACAGACACTTCGGCAGCGGAAGGGAAGGGATGATCAGGATGAGTGATGAGTTTCGGCGCAGGTTACAGGACTACGAGGACGGAAAGCTGTCCGAAGAGGAACAGATTCAGCTTGAGGAAGAGCTTGAGCGAATGGAGACGTATCAGGCTCATTTGGATGAAGTCATGAATAAGGAACAGGGAGAAATAGATCATACGAGAACGTCGCGTAATGAAGCTAAGATCATAAAGCGTGGAAAATGGAAGGCGCGTATGAATACAGTGCTCAGTGTACTGGTGATATTTATCCTGGTCACATGGGCAGGTAATATTTTCAATTCCATATATTTTGGTGAAGGTGATCCCAGTCGTGCAGATACATATGGAGATGTGGCTTCATTCGCGATAATGGTAACCCATCCGAATGTGAGTGTTCGTGTGACAGGTAGCATGGCAGGATACCTCAGTTATGAGTTCACCGGTGAGATGAAGAAGCAAATCGGAAGTGAATGGTATACGATTGGCCAATTTGAGCTGCCCTTTAGATTAGGTCTACCCGGAATACTACAGATGAAATGGTCAGACGATCATCCCAAAACAAGATATTTTAATAGCCCCGATAACCCCGTCGATATGGATATGCAGCACGATTGGAACAAGCTAGAGAAGCTTCCGGAGGGGACAGTGGCAGAAACCTATCTTTCCTTCGATCAGTATTATACGACTGATGAGATATTGAAGAACTTCGAGGGTAAGAATTTAGAGCCCGTGTGGTTCGCCGTAGATGCCGGTCAACAGGAAAGTTATGATCTGATCGGATTTCCCTATCAACCCATGTGGCATCACGACGATCTAACGATTATAAGTCACAAGGAAGAGAAGACTCGATTCGGCAAAACCGTCTTACAGGGAGGAACCTACCCCACCGTAGATGATTATGGAAGCGGCAAGTTGAGGGAAGAGAACTTTATCAAAACGTTAAGGCTGCTTCGAGATTATCCATCTATAACAGGCAAAGTGAATCCATTCGTGAAATTTGATCAAATTACAGAGTATGTGGAATCAAATGGAGTGAAAATTTATGGAGCTGTGGTTACAGGACCAACCAAAGAGCTCTTGAAGCTCAAGAAAGAGTCCTGGGTAAAAGGAATTCAAGTAAGTGATGCGCGTCTTTGGAATTGGATGTTCACTGACCAAGAGGGGTGATTAAGGAAAATAATGGTTGACAGTCTACCTCGGCGGTTGTTATGATGTGCCCAAGATATTTGCAGATCACGTTAAGTGTGACCTGTAGTCATCGAATCGACTGGAACACCAGAGATTCAATGTACAGCCTTTGGCTGCGACATTGGATCTTTTTTTGTTCCTCATTCTCGCAATCAAAGGAGGTATCGCTGTCTTAAATCCGATTATTTACATGGGTTAAATATGATATTTAATATGAAATCATTTAAAGGAGTGGATTGACATGACGCAAGCTACGACTTACTTATCCCGTGACTATGTACCCGCAAGAGACCGCAGAGCAGGGGTGCGTGTACTTAACCGATTGCCTGAAGGTGAACAGGAGCGTCCATATACGATCTTTAAACTCAAGCCGCTTGGACCGATAATTGGTGCAGAAATTGAAGGCGTGGATTTGAGCCAGCCGGTATCTGCTGAGTTAAGAGCAGAGCTACATCGTGCTTTTCTGGAATGGAAGGTGCTTTTCTTCCGCAACCAGACGATAAATAGTGATCAGCAGCTAGCCTTTGCACGGTTGTGGGGAGGTATTGAGAAGCACCCCTTTCTTCCTCAAGGAAGCGCTGAAGAGGTTACAAGGTTTGAAAAAGACGAGAAAAATACTGGAATGGAGAACCTGTGGCACACGGATGTGACATGGCGGGTGAACCCAGCACTTGGATCGCTGCTACGCCTCTCCGAAGTGCCCCCTTTAGGCGGTGGCGATACGCTATGGGCTGACATGGCGGCCGCATACGACAATCTGCCTGAGGAATTGAAGCAGAGAATCGACGGTCTGACCGCGATTCATGATTTTACGCCTAGTTTTGGACGGCGATTGACACCAGAGCAGCTGGCCGCGAAGCAGGAGGAGTACCCTGTTGCAGAGCATCCAGTTGTACGCACTCATCCAGAGACGGGAAGGAAGACGTTGTTCGTCAATGCAGCTTTCACGATTCGAATTGTAGGATTAGAACCAGAGGAAAGCGAGGAACTATTAGGATACCTTTTCAAACAGGCGCAAGTGCCAGAATATCAGGTGCGCTTCCGCTGGCAGCAAAATTCCGTGGCATTTTGGGACAATAGAGCAACACAGCATTATGCAGTCTCGGATTATTATCCGCATCGCCGTGTAGCGGAACGTATTTCGATCGAGGGCGATAAACCATTTTAAAATGAAGTTGGATGTCAAACTATGAAGGGGTAATATCGATGAGAACACGAGCAATTAAGCCCATCTTCATTCTGGCCGTCAGTATAACATTGCTACTACTCGCTGGATGCACCAAAACAAGCGGTAATGCCGTAACTAGTGTCGGTGCAAGTACACAACAGGACTCTCCACCGGTAACCGTGAACATTGCCATTAATGGTAAGCTCAGTCCGCTTAACATTGCCAAAGATAAGGGGTGGGTGGAGGATGAATTCAAGAAGCTGAATGCAGAGGTTCGGTGGAGCGAGTTCCCTAGCGGACCCCCGCTGCTGGAGTCCCTCTCTGCAGGTCGGGTCGATCTATCCTTTCTTGGTGACGGAGCTACGATTGCTGGAATTGCGAGTGGACTCCCTTTTGAAGTTATAGCACTTCTTTCTGAAGGCAGGAACACGGTCTCCATTATTGTCCCGAAAGACAGCTCTATTGAGAAAGTAGAAGACCTAAAAGGAAAGACCATTGGTCTCCCAAAAGGAACAACAGCTCACGTCTATGTAGCTAAGGTACTGCAGAACACAAACATCACACTAGACGACCTCAATATTATTAACTTACAACCCGATGATGGGCAGGCTGCATTCGATAGTGGTAAGCTTGATGCCTGGGCTGCATGGGACCCCTACGTATCGCAAAATATAGCCACTAATAAGGCCAGAGACCTTCCTGCGAGTGAGGTGATGGCACCGTCCTCAGCGATTGTCCACAAGGATTTTGCCAAGGAACATCCAGAGCTGGTTGTAGCCTATTTAAGAGTATTTAAGAAAGCGGCTCTGTGGCAGCTTGAGCATGAGGAGGAAGCGGCTCAGATCTTCAATGCGAAGACTAAAGTTCCAGTGGCTACGATTAAGACGATCTTGAGCAAAGGAAAGCCATTAGTATCTGCTTACACGGAGGAAGCGCTAAGGGAGCAGCAGGCAGCTAGCGATATTTTGGCCGGGAATGGATTTATCCGCAGAGAGATCCACTTCAAGGAATCGGTTAATGATCGTTTTATCCTCGAAGCGTTGAAGGAGTAGAAAGCGATAATTTAAAAATCTTCAACCCCGGCATATGTGCTGGGATTGAAGATTTTTTGTGTAAATGCCCTATGATAGGTGGGAACAATTCAATTAGAGTACGGTCAATTCGCCGCGAACAAAAGCGAGAAGCTTCTTCAAAAAAGAGACTTCCAGCTCCATATAGTTCAAGGAGTGTTCCTGAACCAAGTGGACGTTAAGGGGTGTTTTCAGCCCTATGATCTTCCAATCCTCTACATTTCGATTAATTGCGTTTTGAAGCTTTTGGATGGCTTCCTCAATTAGAAATGCCAGCTTCACAGGGTCAGCATGCTTCAGAAATACAGTGGATGAATATAGTGATTTCACATCTTTAAAGTTTTTGAAGGCTGTGTAAATTTCCTCTTCCAGTGCCTTTCGTCCTGCTTCTGTAATGCCATAGGTTGTTTTCTCAGGCCGATTTTCCTCTCGAGTGACCTCAATCTTCTCGATATACCCTTGTTTTAACAGCACTTCAAAGTTGTAATATAAACGTCCGTCATTTATTTTTTGGACATCCTCCATGTTATCGCCTTTGAGCATTTTTTTGACATCATAAGGATGATGGTTTCTTTCACATAGATTCCCTAAAATAAATACGCGAAGCGACATCAGTACCGTCCTCCTTTTTCACAACATACGAAGAGCCAGCCACTTCCGAGGGGGAAGCGGCAGGCTCTCATGTATATACGCTTATTTTAACTTAAAATGCGTTAGGATGCAGTGGAAATTGCCTCTTTTTCTTTTTTAATATCAGGAGAGATGAATTTAAAGGATAGAGCGACAATGAGAACGGAGACGACAGTCATAACGATAAGCCCTGTCAGATGCTCACTGATCTTGCCACCACCATAGAGAATGCTGAATTCAGTCTGTACGGTATAGAACATGATGGAGATATGACTAAAGAACTTATAGAACCCATCCATCATACCGTAAGTGAGAACTGCACCACTTGAAATGGTCTGGATCAGCATCAAAGATAAGTTGACGAAAATCGCTTTATCCTTCAACAAGATACTGAAGATAGACATAAATTCAATAGCAGCGAACAGTTCCAGAGAGTGGAGTAGCCACATCTTCACGAAGGTATCAGCTCCATGTCCACCTTGGAATAAGAAATAAATAGTGAGACCAATCAGCGGTCCAATCAAGGAAACCAATGCATTTACACCTTGTGCAGACCAGAATGCCGGCCAGAGACCCATTTTACCTTTTAACATATTCATTGCGCCTACGACCATCATGGAGAAGATCATTGCACCTACATAATTTACCATCGTCAAGAAGAATGGTGCCATCTGATTGTGCATACCAACAGGCACTGGGTTAGAATAAACAACATTTGGTGTTACCTTCGTTGGAATATCGGCTGCAAGCTCTTTAGCTTGATCTTCTGGCATGTTCAATTTCAGCAGGATTCCCTCAGCTCCCTGAACAGCAAACTGCTGGTTCAGGCTATTCGTGATCTGTGTAGAAATTTGGTCCATCGTGCTGGTTACCATTGCGGGATTAGACTGATTAATAAGGAAGTCCAGTTGAGGGTGCTCACCCTGTTTGGCTAGTTTCTCACTAAAGTCTGCCGGAATATGCAGAATCATATGAATATCACGGTTATTTAGATCTTCTTTTGCTTGTTCTAGTGGAAGATTGGTTACCATTTTAAACGGCAGTTGTTCTTGGAGCTGCTCCGCAATTTGCCCCCCTGCTTTGGTATCTTCATTTACAATGGCGATGGACAGCTCGTCCATATTTCTTGGAATGGCAGAATAGCCCGACATGAAAATGGTGATAAATGCGATCTGATAAAAAATGATCATGACGATACCGCCGATCACAGATCCATTCTTCAACATTGTAAGAAAGTTCTTCATTTAATACATACACCTCTATATATAATATTTATATTAAAGTACTCAAATTTGAGTAAGTAATGAGAAATTATACTATCTGCCAAAGTGAGTGTCAAATTTCACAATTCTTCGCAATGATAAATGTTACAGATTAATCGAAAAAGATGTTTAAGAGATAGACTTGGGTTTAACCAAAAGAGCAGCCCCAAGGTCTAAAAATGACCTTAAAGACTGCTCTTCTTCATGGATATGTTTTACTAATATCACTTTACTGCTTAGTTAGTAGTTATTCGTTAAGACTTCAATAAGTGTATCCCATACCTCCCGTGGAATCTCGTGTCCTACACCTTCGAGTGTAGTTAGTGAAGCTCCAGGAATGGCATCCGCCAAGTGTACCCCATGTTCATAAGGGATAATAGGATCTAGGGTACCGTGGATCACTTGAGTGGGTACATGGATTTCAGCTGTTTTACCTAGATAAGATTCTCCTCCAGTAATCAAGGCGTGATTGTTCAAGCTTGCAGGGTGCTCTGAGTGCTCCCATTCTTCCTCAGCCAGCTTTGTTATTCTGTCTATATCAAATGGATATCTATGGCCAGCAAGCACTTTCCATTTCCCAACCGTAAACTGAATAAACGCTTGTTTATCGGATAAGTCCACCGCACCATTTTCCATAAAGAAGTCTATCACCTTCGCTTCCATCTCCGGTAGATGGGGGGCAAAGTTTGATGTCATGATGAGTGTGATGGCTGATACTCTGTTCGGATGGCGAAGCGCAATCATTTGAGTCAGCATGCCGCCCATGGACATGCCTACGATATGAGCCTTCTCAATTCCGTAGCTATCAAGAACTTGCATGGCATCATCGGCCATGTCTTCGAAGGTATAGTCTGGATGTCCAGGCTCATACGTGGTAGAACGCCCTACATCACGGTGATCATAACGGATTACATACCGCCCCGTTTCAGCTAGGCGCAGACACCACTCCGTTTCCCACCAGACCATAGAAGATTGTGCTCCCATGATTAGTAGAATAGCTGGATTGTTAGCTTCCCCGAAACTTTCTGTGTATAGATGTATTCCATTGATTTGAATTAGTTGTTCGCTCATCGAGCATTTCCCTCCCAGGTTAGAAAAAATAAAAAAACACAGGTTCTATCGCCTGTGTCTGTGCCATCTGTATCCGGAAAAGGGTACCAAATAAGAGAACAGAATCAGGAACCAAGTGATGAGTACCCCCTGGAACCTGTCTATTGTTCTAAAATTTGAAATCGTTGATGAAGGGTTACCTAGTTGGTAGACCATTTCCGATTACATGCACACAGCAGCACAGCTAAAAGTGCTATTCATCTCATGCGCGTACACAATCGAAAATTAGTTAGCCACACGTAACCCTCCACTCCTATTAGTTACCGCCATGGTAACACAATACGAAATGCTTATACAACCATTAATTTACAGGAAAATGCCTGATTGTTGAACGCCGATTCGATCCTTCAAACGATGAAAGGCTTCGTGCGATCAGGAATTGGGCGCTGTAGTAGGTAGACATGATGAGGACACCAGAGTTAGGAACATCCGAAATAAACATATTCCAAGAAAGAATAGAATCAGAGATCACGAATAGGACACTTCCGGTAATGGCCCAAGGGTTAGCTGTCATGATCGCTGACCATAACATGAAGGAAATAACCGTGATATAAGCCAGTACAGGTATGATCAATGTGTCCTTACCACTTAGTTCTAGTGCGGTTATCAGCTCTTTTCCCATGAAAAAGGAGTATGCTCCAATCGGTACAATCGTAATAAATCGGATGACTGAAAACCGCCATTGACTGAAAAAGCCTGTCATATAGAACAAGTGTCCGATTAGAAATGCTGTTAGTCCAATGACAAACCAGATGAGTAAACCATCGCCTAGCATACAGAAGAACAATCCAGCTAGGATGAGGTAGTGTGTACGTGTCTTTCTAGATGGAAGTTGTAAGCATGCATAACCGATCATAAGCCACATGGGGATAAGCTTGAATAAAAGTTTTACCTCCATCGGTTCAGCCGGTATAAAGAAGATGTAAAGAATGCTCATCAGGAGGATGAGCAGTGGTAACCCGTACTTTTTCATTATGGATCGATCCTCCGAAAATGTATTGTGTGCCATACACTTTCACCAAACACCTCGAAAATCCTTTAATTAGGATCGAAATGAAGATTTTTAGGAGATTATTGCATGAATGAACTTAAGATTTCTGCGCGATACCGAGAATTTCACGTCGTATTGCCTCTTGGATGCCGTTAACCTTAGCAGGATCAACGAATGGTGCAATAATGGCCTTTAGCTCATCCAAATACCCTTTGGCATCCGTCAGATGTTGAATCGACACTTTCATTTGGGCTGCATAACGCTGCTTGAAGTCGTGGAGTGCCTCCGCATGTTGTTCATCGGTTCCTGGTTGAATGCAGCGAGCGTAAGTATCTACGATCTCATCCTCAGCGCGATCTGGAAAATATTCATGAGGTGCTGTGCTGTCAAAGATTGCAAAACCGATCTCACGGACGATAACCATATCCAGACTGTTAGGATCAAAACCGCAATGGTAAACCTCAACGTCGAACCCTCGTTCTTCCCCTGCAGCTGCGATTTTTTTGAGCATGGTGGATTTGCCGGAGCCGGCGCGTCCTTTCACGAGATATCTTTTGAGTCCCTGTGTCAGATCCGGAACATAGTCAACGGCGCCCCTTGGAGTAGCTGCCCCTAGGAAACGATGATCAACACGGGCTTGTTTCTCAAGCTGTTGATTACCGTACAATATATTCAAGTATTCATTAGTCATCTCATCAGCTGCTTGAAAATTCATATTATCGATGTACAGAGCCTCCCAATCATCGTGTATACGAAGAGCTTCTGCAAACCCAGCATAGGCTTTCTCATGGGATTGCTTTATGCAGAGGTTGAGGTTTTCAATTTCGGTCTGAAATGCGCTCAGTCCATCTAGATCGATACAGGTATCATCCAGATTTATAAACTGGATAGCAGCCCCTGTCTCATCCATAGACATTCCGCGGAAAGCAGAGCCTGTAATCATACCTGTGCTCAGTTCGGGAACGACCCAGCCGTCGATGGTATCATTATCGGAGGCCGTATGGAAGATCCACCGTTCATAGCCAAGCTCAGAGACCTCGTCTCCAATGCGCTGAATGAGATTGGAATGGCCGCTACCAGGCGATCCATCCACGATAAAGAGCGAATGGATCCCTTGAAGGGTCGAGGAGAGAAGACTTGTGAAACCGCGGGCGGTAT
The DNA here is from genome assembly GCF_058781425.1 of Paenibacillus sp. FW507-14B1B. NCBI lineage: Bacteria > Bacillati > Bacillota > Bacilli > Caryophanales > Paenibacillaceae > Paenibacillus > Paenibacillus sp. FW507-14B1B. The sequence goes on from NZ_JBYSWS010000004.1 coordinate 213,195, forward strand.
TGCCGCTTGCAAAGAAATTTCGAATGATTCCAGTCATAACTGTCACACCTTTCTAGGCTACTGTCATGGGTTTTATTGTTATGGTATTAAGTGAGGATACAAAAGGTGCAGCGTTCATTGATGAATTTGCGTTGAATTGCTAATGACTACCCTTGTGTTCATGTTGGAATTTTGGGACAATAATAAACAGAGTGTTGATGTTGTAGTCATTCATAGCGTAAGATAGTAAGATTGAATTTTAACGTTTCTTAAAAAGAGAGGACATATACATGAACAAACCATCTATATATGGGTTAACCTTAGAACAATTGGCTTCTTGGCTTGAAGAACGGGGGCATAAGAAATCCCGTGCTGCACAGGTATGGGATTGGTTATATCGGAAGCGGGTCACCACCTTTGCAGAGATGATCGATGTAAATTCAGAATGCCTGCAGCTTTTAGAAGAACATTTTGCAATATTGACGTTAGAAGTGCACACAAAGCAAGAATCCGCAGATGGTACGATTAAATTTCTATTCAAGTTGGTAGATGGTAATCTGATCGAGACGGTGCTAATGAGACATAAATTCGGGTTGTCCGTGTGTGTTACGACACAGGTTGGATGTAACATTGGCTGCAGTTTCTGTGCGAGTGGGCTTATAGCCAAGAGTCGTGACTTAACCAGTGGAGAAATTGTTGAGCAGATTATGAAGGTTCAGCTTCATCTGGATGAAGCTAAACAAGGTGAACGTGTGAGTCATATTGTTGTTATGGGAATTGGTGAGCCGTTCGATAATTTCGAGCATATGTCGAACTTCATTCGTGTTATCAAGGATCATAAGGGATTGGCAATTGGACCAAGACATATCACGGTATCGACAAGCGGAATCGCTCCTAAAATTATTGAGTTTGCAGATAGTGATCTCCAGGTCAACCTGGCTCTTTCTCTGCATGCACCGAATAATGAGCTCCGTACCCAGATCATGAAGATCAATCGTGCCTATCCCCTAGAAAAGCTTATGCCTGCTGTAGATTACTATTTAGAGAAATCCAACCGCAGAATTACGCTCGAATATATTTTGCTAAAGGATGTTAATGATCAGAAAGAGCATGCGCTGGAGCTTGCTGAGCTTGTTGGTCATCGCAAAAAATTAGCAAACGTGAATCTTATTCCTTATAATCCGGTGGACGAGCACAGTCAGTATCAGCGTAGTACGCAGGAATCGATTACTGCTTTTTATGATATTTTGAAGAAACAAGGTGTCAGTGTCAGCGTTCGTCTTGAGCACGGAACAGATATCGATGCTGCTTGTGGGCAGCTTCGAAGCAAGCAGATTAAGAAAGTACAATGATGTGCGGCAAAGATCAATTAAATAGAGCCATATAAGTGTTAAACTAATAGGAAAAGCGTATCCGTTCTTGCGATACGCTTTTTTTCTCGAGTGGAATTTCTGGTAATCATAAGAAGGGGGCCTTTATATGCATACTAAACATCGTTTAATGAAGGAACTTGAAACTCTGGGGATTGATCGAAGAGGAACCATACTCGTCCACTCCTCGATGAAAAGCATCGGAGAGGTGGAGGGCGGAGCGGATACCGTACTAGATGCGCTATCGGAATATATGGAGGATGGACTGCTGGTCTTGCCTACCCATACATGGTCGTATATTAAATCCGATAACCCTAAGTTCGAAGTGGACAACTCCCCTTCATGTGTTGGAATACTGCCGGAGCTGTTCCGTAAACGTGAAGGTGTAGTCCGATCCTATCATCCAACGCACTCTGTAGCTGCGTTAGGGAAGGATGCTGCGGCATTTACGGAAGGTGCTGAACGATATAATACGCCATGTCATCGTGAGTCCGTATGGGGGAAGCTTCTGGATCGTAAAGCGACTATCTTATTAGTCGGTGTAGACCTGCGCCGAAACACGTTCATTCATGGAATTGAGGAATGGGTCGATGTCCCAGATCGACTTACTGAGGAGCATGAGGCTCTTGCTACTGTCTTAAGCGATGGTACAGAAATATCGGTCCCTTCACGTAGACACAAAGGTCCTGCCTCCTCAGAATACTTCTGGAAGGTAGAAGATCTTCTGGAAGAACAAGGGGCAATGTATAAGGGGGTATGGGGTGACGCTGTTGTACGTGTGTGTGACACGGTGAAGTTATATGACATTCTGGCTCCAATGTTGCGTGCGAATCCTGAGCTATTCGTAGACAACGAACCGCTTCAGGAGCAGGAATAATCAACGTTGATCTCTGATTTAGGGTACAATGGAATAAATGAAGATAATAGGAGCTGGACAAATGGCTAATGAAGAAGAAGTAATTGTCACCGCAGAAGGTTACGCTAAGCTGGAAGAAGAACTGAAATATTTGAAAGGGCCCAAGCGTAAAGAGTTATCTGAGCGGCTTAAGCTCGCGATCAGCTTCGGCGATCTGAAAGAGAATAGTGAATATCACTCTGCTAAAGATGATCAATCGTTTATGGAAACCCGGATTATGCAGCTAGAGAAAATGCTAACCAAGGCAAAGGTCATTGACGCTAACAGTATTAACTTTGATAAAGTAAATGTGGGCACCGTGGTTGTCCTAAATGATATTGAATTCTCTGAAAAAATTGAGTATCAGATCGTTGGACCCGCAGAAGCAGACGTAGCGAACAATAAAATCTCTTATGAAAGTCCACTTGGTAAAGAGCTGATGGGTAAAGAGGTAGGAAGCGTTATAAATGTAAATGCTCCAATGGGAATCATTAAGTATGAGTTGCTTGAGATTAAAGCAGCTATTTAAATGAATATAAAAAATCCCCCTAAGCTAGGGGGATTTTTTTTAGATTATAATTAAACTTGGATGAACAAGCTGAACTCTTGGCCACTCTTCTCAGGCTCTTGAGCCATCGTGTAGCCGTGTTTAACCACTTCCTCGGGCACGTTACGGAACGCGGATGGACAATCAGAGATGACTTGAAGCAATTGGCCTTTCTTCATGTCGCGCAATGTTTCGAGTGTGTAAATAACAGGATAAGGACAAGATTCTCCACGAAGATCAAGTGTGAAATCAACGGACATTTGTATAATCCCCTTTCTTAAATCCAACGCCGAAGCGGTAATTTTTCTGCCAGTAAACGGCAATGGCGAATCCAATACCGAGAACGACTAGCGTAGCTGTAAGTGCCGCAGCAGGTCCCATGGTTGTGATCAGGTTAACCTTAGATCCGCTCTTCACGAGCAGGTCGTAGACGCCCAGATGATCCCATGCATAAGCAAGGCCTGTTGCGCCCAAAATGTTACCGATAAATACGGGTAAGAAGACGACTTGTCCTTCCATGAGTCGGTACATCATGCCTGTCTCGCAGCCAGCAGCCATTACGATACCAATACCGAATAGTAAGCCACCGACAAAAGTGCTTGGAGCTGCAATTTTCGTAATCGGATCGATTCCGTATACGAGAATGATGATGAGGGTAGCAACAGAACTGATGGCCATACCAAGTGTAATTGCCTTGGTCATGGTTGCACGGCCGCTAATCCACAAATCACGGAATGCAGATGTGAAGCAGATCTGACCTCGTTCGATCAGAATACCGAATGCTGCACCGAAGATAGCAGCCGTACCGAGCATATTGCGTCCAGTTACGAAGAAGTAGACTATAAGGGCGGTATAAGCAAGTCCAATAATAGCCCCCACAAGCGGCTGGATGTTACGCTTTGGCTTAGTGGAAGGAGCTATGCTGCCTTTTGTTAGAACGGGCTTTCCTTTCCACCATCTTGTATTCACGACCTTAGCACCGAAGAATGTTCCGATTGCAGTAGCGACAATGAAGATCCAGGAGTGAAGTGAGAACTGGGGAACCCCTGTAAAGAAAGCTGCAAGGTTACATCCCAGTGCAAGACGAGCACCGAAACCAGCAATGATGCCACCGACTAACCCTTGTACATAACGGCGTTTCTGCTTCGGAATTCGGATTTTGAAATTGCTGCTGAGTAGAATCGTAATCATGGCACCAATAAACATGCCCCATACGATCCAGCCATCAGTCCGAGTCCAAGTGGTTCCATTCATCTTGACGAGATCAAAATAAGCCCAATCGGAAATATCGACCCCGAAGAATTCAAGGATATGGCCTCCAAGACGAGTGAATTCACCGGTTACTGCCCAGACACTCCCTGTAATTCCGAAATAAATAGCACTCAGAATGCCAGCGACGCTCATAGCAACATACGGACTCCAATAATTACCGAACAATTTGGTATAAAGGTTCTTCATCTTTGTTTCTATATCTCCTCAATTGGTGAGAGCTAATAGCCCTCCCGTGTTTGCTGAAAAAAACGAACAATTTTCATTTTACTACAAACCCAGGATGCTTGTGCAAAAATATTAACTTCTATTTATTACACAAATGTAATAGTATTCCAATTTATTGATGAAAACCCTATTTAATTCTTAACTACGGAGATAATGTGTATAATGATAGGTATCGTGTTTGGAAAGGATGATTACATGCTAACGATAAAAGAATATACAGCTGAATTTGTTAAAGATCCGTTCGGCATCTTACCGGGGAAGAGATATGAATTTGTATTCGATCTAGATGTCCCAGAGGATGATGAGCTGTTCCGTGAGAGTGGTGTATATGTACGAGTTATCTTTCTCTCAGATGAGGATCAGTCACGCATAGTGAAATATGATTTCTATGAAAGAACGAGTGATTTGTATCTCGATTTTGATATGGAGCCTGAAGAGGAAGAACAGCTGGCTGAATTTTGCAAAAATAATATACCAGAGTGAACGGTGTGATCAAAGGCATTCCTGAGGGGATGCTTTTTTGATGATATTGAAAGGGTTTAGCAAGTATGCTACCATTTTAATGGAAAATATTACTGTGAATGTGAAAGGTATTATACTCGGAGGGAAGTAAACGTAGCATATGAATATATTGAAGAGTAGTTTTCGATTATTAATCTCTCTTTTAATAGCGGCATTAATGGTGCAATGGATTGTACCTTATCCTCACGCCAAGACAGTCCAGGCCCCTGCGACCTGTGGACAAGGTTGTATCCGGTATGACATTGTTGTCATCGGCAGTGAGATTCAGGGTGTTCTCCTTGCAAGGGAAGCGATGAAGCATGGGCTTGATGTTATTATTCTTGATCCACGAGAGAAACTAGGCGGAGAGCTGATTGAAGGCCAGATGCAGTTTCTGGATGAGCCCAATGACAAGAATCAGAAGAGTCTAGTACAAGGTGATATCAAAGAGTTGTTTGATGGTTTTAAGAAAGGCACAATTCGTAAAGCCCCCGAGTTTAATGCATATTACGATAGTAAGATAGAGGATATCAAGGTTAAGAGTGGGATTGAGATCGAATCTGTAAAGGTGATGAAGGTGAACGGAGAACAGTCTCTTCAATCACTGACTTATCTTGCCGACGGCAAGCGCCATCAGGTACAGGCTGATTATTGGGTCGAGAATACGGACTTTAATGCCCTGACGAGCAAGCTGGATGCCAAGCGGATTCCGGGTATGGAGAGCTTATACAAACAAGATGGACATGAGCCGGATTACATGGCAGCGACACTTATGCTCCGGTTCAAGAAAGTCGATTGGCGCAAGCTTCACCAAACGATCTTAGAGGACTACCCACTGAGCAATGTGCAGAAGAAATATGGCCCGAATACATACGTGGATTGGAACATTGCAACAGGCCTCAGTAACATGATGATGAAGTATAAACCGCAAGATCCACAGATGGTTCTGAGAGGGATGAACACACTCGATCAGGGACATGGCGAAGTGATTATGAATGCTTTATTGATCTATGATGTGGATCCAGCGGATGCGAAGTCCGTTCAGAATGCGCTACATAAAGCGAAAGCTGAGGCACCTTATGTACTGGAATTTATGCGTAAGAATATTCCGGGGTTTGCTAAGGCGGAGCTGAACGGGTTTCCAGATTATTTGTATATCCGAGACTATAACCGTTTCGAGACGGAGTATGTCCTGAATTATGAGGATGTTAAAGAGAGTCATATGTTCTGGGATAACGTGAGTATAGGAGGGTATTCGGTTGATCTTCAGGCCACAAGGCATATTCCCAAAGGCATAGGCTTTGGGAAGACAGACAAGTACGGGATGCCGCTGCGATCATTTGAATTGAAATCTTATGAGAATGTACTGGTCGCCGGTAAGAATGTAGGTGCTGATGTCAAAGCCTACGGTACTGCAAGGATCATGCCGAATACGGCCCTAGCTGCGCAGACGATTGGAATCATCTTAGGTCATGAGATGAAGACGAAAAGGCTCAAGGATCTCAACGAGGACGATTTCCGCCGAATTCATGCTTATTTGAAGAAGGATTACGGTATCTCACTAGATAATAAGGTTGAATAGAAAAGCAGCAGGTTCCTTTCCGCTCACGGAGAGATTCCTGCTGCTTTTTACTGTACCCGTACGCAATGGTTTTGATATGAAGGTTGAATTACTTCACAATAACAGAGCTGCCGGTACTACGGTTTCCTGCAACGTCCGTTGCATAGACGATAACCTTCTTACCTGAGCGCTGCGCTTTGATGGCTACAGAATAATTGCCATTCCGGTCCGTCTTTGCTTTCCCAAGAAGTGTTTTTCCAATATATACGGTCACAGTAGAAGCTGGTTCGGCTTTGCCAGTAACCCGGGTTGAATTTCTTGTAAGTGTATTCACCTTCGGTGCAGGTGGTGGAGTCAGTTCCTTCACTTTGAGGCTATAAGATCCTGTGTTAGACCCATATTTCTTCACCTTGATATAATATGTACCTGATTTGAGATTGAATTGCTGCACTACCTTTTTTGGCTCTGATTCACTAGCATAGTAAACGTCTTTATTAAACAATTCGGTTACCCCATCGCTCGCTAGGAGGTAGACAAGTACTTCATTGATTTGTGATGTGAAGTTCAACTCTACAGGGCCTGCTTTGGGTACCGTTAGTTTATACATGTCTACATCGTCCGACCAAGAGATCCAGCCTTTAACCAATTGATTTGTTATACTGATTGGTTGTGCTTTGTCCTTCGTATTGTTCGGCTCGGAGTCATTACCGTTAGAGCTTTTAAAGTTCGCTTTTAATGTATATTTGCCGGTGTAGCTGCCATATTTCTTTACTTTGATATAATACGTGCCTGCTTCAAGATCTAACGAATCATTCCACTTTTTCGGTTCCTGAGCACTTCCGTAATAAAGGTCTTTCTTCGTAATCTCGGTCGTGCCATCCGCGTCTAGGACATAGATCATCACCTCGTTGATCTGAGAAAAAGCTTCTAAATCAACTTGTCCGGCCTTAGGCAGCTTAAATTTGTAAACATCAGTATCATCCGATACTGAAATATAGCCTGTCTGAACTTTGCCATTGGTCAAAAGGTTTTGCGACTGTTCGATGTTGTTGTTCGGCTCAACGTCATTTCCTTTGACCGGTGTGTGCATCGCCTTAACCGTATAAGTCCCTGTATGTTTACCATATTTCTTAACTTTAAAGTAATAGGTCCCCGCCTCTAGATCAAGTGACAGCTCCCATTTCTTCGGCTCGTCCACGCTTCCATAATAGAGGTCCTTACTCGCAATTTCCGTTGTTCCATCTTGATCTAATACATACAATAAGACCTCGTAATTATGGGAGAATACTTCAAAATCCACCTGCCCAGCTGATGGCACGTCCAATCGATATACGTCAATTGCGTCGGATTCAGAAATAAAGCCCTTCCGTACCGTTCCTTTTAAGTCCAAAGGCTGTGATGCGGCAGTACTGTCATTTGGCTCGATATCGTTACTGCCATTCGGTGTGTGACTTAATTCGAGCGAGTATGCACCCGTGTACTTGCCATATTGTTTAACTTTGATGAAGTACTTGCCTGCCTCTAGATCAAGCCACTTGCTCCACTTTTTTGGTTCTGCTTCACTTCCATAGTAAAGATCTTGCATGGCCATCTCTGTTGTTCCGTCGGATGCCACGATATAAAGCAACACTTCATTAATTTGCGAGAATACTTCTAAATTTACCCGTCCTGCAGAAGGAACTGTGAATGAATACTGATCCATTTCTTTGCCTGCGCTTGTGATGGAGCTGGAAATCTTGTTGTTAAACGTCAGCTCTTGTGTGCCGTCTGCCGCAGCCCACGAGCTTGGAAATATACTGAATACAAGCAATAAAGATAGAATGAAACTCAACCATGACTTTTTCATTTGATTTCTCTCCCGTAAACTATTTTCTTTTACTAAGGGCTTGCTGACTTAATATGAAACTTGGTGATGTCCCCCCCCCCCTAATAAAATAAAAAGCCTGTCATTTTCCCCGAAATGGAAAAAAACAGGCGTGTTTATACCTCTTCTGTTCGGCGGCCCGGCGATCATCGTTCTTGTCAGAACCTTAGACCCGTAGCTTTGCGCCCTTACCTTTCGATAAGTTTGCCATTTCGTAAATTGACTATGTAGTTATTTATACCTAATCAAAAATAGGGAAATAGTAACTCATTAAAATTATAGTGTGGGTCCTAAGAAATAACAATTGTTATATTAATCACAACTATTAACCTTTATCTTAATATGAAATTGTTCATTCTGATTAAACGAATGACTAGAATTGTTGTCGTTAGAGGTACTATGATATAGAACGTCTAAAAAGCTTTCATATTCGTGAGAAACATGGTGTCGTTCCTTATAAAAGTTTGTCTAAACAGGTCGCTTTATTTATTCTTGTAGTTCGTTGTAGGAATACGATTTTGTATTCGCTGGGAACGTGTAGTTCCGCGCATAAAAAAAGAACAGCCAGCGGCTGCTCTTCTTCTACGCCTTACATTGGACGCAGGTCTATACGTGTCGCATAGGTATCTTCCTGAACATCAGCATACCAACCAAGTTGCTCAGCCGTCCAAACAAGGGGAATCATGGTCACTCCTTCGATCATTTGTGGAGGTGATTCCATCGATAAATTGCCGGTCGATGTTATAGCTGCAGCACTTCCAACGGTCATTTGGATCTTATAATCTTTACTTGATAGACGCATGGTGCGGGAGCTCTTGTCCCACGACCACTGAGCATCAAGCGCTTTGACCAATTCTTTGACAGGAACCATGAGATCCTGCTGCCCAGCCCATGCCCGCTTTGTAAAATCAGGCTCCTGTTCTTGTATAGTAGTGAACATATTGCGGACTCCCGGCTCAGGGGTCACCATCGCATGAAGGGTATCTATGTTCAGCTTATAATTCAACTCATCGATGTTCTCCTGGGTCACTCTATACTTGATGTCATCCCGACCAATAGCGGCTGCAATCCATGAATTTACGTTTTGTGAATGGTGAGATAAATCCTTGTATAGATCCAAATTATACGTCCACTCGGTTTCTGTCTGAAAATCATACAGCTTTACATTCTTGTGATCTGCGAATTGTTCAAACATCCATTTTCGCATGGTAATCTGATTATCGAACCGAGCAGCATTACTCTCTTGCCACATCGTCTGACGTAAAATGCTATAAGGAGGATAGTAGAAGTAAAATTCCACATCAGGATAAGCTTTAACGAGCGACAAGATGTTATCGGTAAAGCTCTTTTGCACCACATCGAGGCTCTCCTCGTTAATTCCGAAGTACACATCTTGCTGACTTGCTGTTTTATAAGATTTCATTACCTCATCAGCACCGAATTTTGCTCTATCATTCCAGTTGTTCAGATATTCTAAATCCTTATCTTTATTTCCGAACATTTTGCCATACAGGCTCTTGAAGAGCTGGTCGTATACGGAGTAATTAAATAAGTAATTATAATCATTCCACCATACGTCATCATACATATAAAGAGGGAATTGATCAGAGGCTTGCTTCGTATTCGCCTTCAGCGAGAAGTAGTCGAGACCCCAGAGAATTCGCTTTACCTTACCGGTCTCAAGAGCCAGCTTGGCCGTATAGTAGTGTTCGTCTGCCGTAGATCCTTCGATGGCTAGCTTCATGGCGGTGCCACCTAGAGCTTGTCCTACTTCCGAAGGTAAAAAGTTCTGGGTCATCGAAGTTCCAATAATAATGGTGTCGTAGTCGTAATTTTTAGCAAGCCCGGGGTTCTGGTACCTAGCGTCGCTTGATAGAAAAGGCTTGTACCACGTAGCTTTACGATAAAATTGCAGCGGGTCAAGTACCGCAGTCAAGGTAATGATGGCCGCGGTTAAGGTGATCGTAAACATAGCGAAGCGCAGAAGTATAGCCTTTGCTCGGGCACTGTTTTTTTTAGTTTTTCGGGTGGCTGCATGTTTCGGTTTCGTTATGACCGTATTCGTATTCGGGCTCAAGAGACTCCCACCTTTTTAAAAATTAAAATATAAAAACTCAGAAATTCGGTTGAGATAGAGCAGGGACAAGACGAACATGACAGCCATCGTAAATGCGGTCTTCCAATCGGGATTCATCTGTTCGCGGCGCTGAGTGGAATTCGGCGTGAAAAGTACAATGGGCAGAAAGATGGCGATCATGATGATCGGGATAAGGAGTGTAAGCGGCGAATGAAGTCCAGCGCCGTTCAAACCGCTCATGCCCTTGAGTATACGCAGGGCCTGTCCCCAACTCGTGGAACGGAAGAATACCCAAGTGATGTTAATAAATATAAAAGTAATGAACCATGCGGCCCATATAGGCAAAGGGCGTCCGAGTTTCGCCCATAAGCGATGAATCGCCTGACCGACGCCATGAAGCGCACCCCAGATCATAAAAGTCCATCCAGCTCCGTGCCATAGACCACCGATTAAGAAGGTAATAATGACATTACGCATGGCTATAGCATCTCCTCGGCGGTTCCCACCCAGCGGAATATAGATATAATCACGCAAGAAGCGGCTCAGCGTCATATGCCATCTTCTCCAGAAATCCTGAAGGTTAACAGCTTTATAAGGTGAATTGAAATTCTCAGGTAACTTGATGTTGAAACATAGGGCAACACCGATGGCCATATCCGTGTATCCACTGAAGTCAAAGTATAATTGGAACGTGTAGGACAGTGCGGCAACCCACGAATCCACGAATCCCGTAGCCGAGTTGAATCCGTCATTTGCGAACACGGCAAACGTATCAGCTATGACAACCTTTTTAATTAATCCGATGCAGAATATATACATACCTCTTGAGAGGTTAGACCAGTTCACAATCTTGTTACGAATTCGATCGAACTGAGGCATCATTTCGCTATGGTGAAGAATGGGGCCGGCAATGAGATGCGGATAAAAGGTAACGAACAGAATATAGCTGAAAAAGTTATACTCCTGCGCCTTTCCTCGGTAGCCATCAACGAGATAGGCAATCTGAGTGAATGTAAAGAAGCTGATTCCAAGCGGCAAAATGATGTGTAACATGGGGATATTTCCGCCCGTGAGGTGGTTGAGATTGTCTAGGAAGAAGTCAGCGTACTTGTAGTAACCAAGCAGGAGTAGGTTCATAATGATTCCGAAGGTGAGTATGAGCTTACGTCTGCGCTTATGTGTGGTATGTGTATCGTCCTTGGAGGTTAGTAGACGTCCAATCATATAGTTAAACACGATCGATCCGAGCAGCAGCGGGATGTATTTAACATTCCACCAGCCGTAGAAGAAGAGAGACGAGAGGGCTAACCAGTACTTGGACAAGTCCGTATACCTGAAGCGATTAAGTGCGAAATAAACAATTAAAGTAACCGGCCAAAACATAAAGATAAAAACATATGAATTAAACAACACGGGGTCTATTCCTACTTTCTTCCTTTAATAGATTGTTCTTAGAGAATTATCGACATGGAAGCTAAATATATGAATATAGTAATTATGGGATATTTTGAATATGAATGATAGACTCTACATGAAAAAAAGGAATCATACGGAAAAACCGCCCAGGGAGACCCTCGGGCGGTTTAAAAAGTTCTGGAACAAAGATGTTTTACTTTTACGGTTTAAGCTTAATGCGCATCTCGTCTTCCAGCTGTTCTGTTGTGTATCTATAAATGTAAATTTCCAGATCGGATGGATCAAAGTTCTCATAGACGTCCATATGTTTATTGTTTCCATCACCTAATATGCCCATCATTGCCGGTTTCCCGTATTCTCGATCCTTACCGCTTAAATAGTAGGTCTGGTTAACCCCGCCAAATGCCGGATCAGAGCTTAAGGATTCCACGTACAGATGATTGTCTTTCGTATAGTACTTCCATGTAATTGGATATCCTGCAATCCTTGAATTAATGGTTTGCTGCTTATCCGAGATATTCGTTAAACGTATCGGATGGTCGTCACCTACATGTTCATCCACACGGTGACTCGCAACCAAGGATACAGGCTTATTCACAAGAGAAGCGGCATCTAGCCCAGTCATTTCAAACCGTAATTCTGTTTTGTTCGGCTTGTTAGTTCCGTATGAGATACCCCCATCCAGAAGAAGGCCACCCACGTCGAGTTGATAGTTCATATATGGAACGCGTGTGTATTTCTCTTTGTGAGTCATGATCAGCCGCACCTGTGTTGGTGTTACAATCATCTTACTTATTTTGGTTCCGTCAGTAACTTGGTCTACCGGAATATTCAGTGCTTCTTCAAATGAACTCTTTTCTAATTGTTTCTTGGAAAGAGATAAGTTTATGTTCCAAGAGCCCTCAGCTGTTCCCACGATTCGATCATAACCAAGCTGGAACTTGATTTCCTTGGAACGTAGTTGATCGGATTTGAACATTTGCTGACTCAAGTATTCATTAGAAGCTCCCGGTGTTCCGAAGACAGGTGTTTCCGCTTCTTTAATGGGCTCATGTTGATTATCTAATGCTTGAACCCGCACCCAGCTTCTCTTTTGTAGCTCCGGGTCTGTGAATGTGATGGATGATTTCAACAGCACCTTACCATCAGACTGATCGAAAGACTGCAATGTCACACTGTCTATGCCATCCTTTTGAATATTGAATATCTGTGTTTTAGAGCTATTAGGATCGTAATCGATGGTTTGTTTGCCGTCACCCATAAAAACGAGATCCTTCATCGCAAACTCAACATTAGCCGTGCTTCCATCTAAGACCCAGTCTGTTTCGAAATATCCCTGAAATACACCCAGCTGTTCATTCCACCTATGTGTATAAGTTCCCTCAATTAGATTGCCTTTCTGATCTTTAAGGCCGATTTGATCAAAGCCTACATCTTTTCCATCCCATGAAGATCCGGGATTAATGCTGTAGAGTAGGAAGGTCCGATTCTCATCCGTGAATGCGGTATGGAGCGTCAACGTCACGCCGCTATTCGTTATCGATTGATTAATCGTTTGGCCTAAGCCTTGCTCCAATGCAGACTGAATACCGGATTTAAAGGAGAGAATATCGGACCAATCGTATTGAATAGCTGCATATACTGGTGTAGCCATCAAGGCAACTGATAACGAAACAATAACCGCAGTTCTTTTACGTCTCCGTGGGCGAGATGTCACGAATTCACTACCTACGACCTTTAGCTCTTTCTGCTCGATACTGTTCCACATCTTATCGAAGTCAGGATACACGACGTTATTTGCAGCATTCATCTGGTTCTTTAAGTCTTTCTCAACGCGTTCCAAATTGCTTCTCTCCCTTCAAATAAAAGCTATGGTGTTGCTGCTCGAGCTTTTTTCGCATCATCTTTAAAGCTTTATGGAGTCTTGACTTAACCGTCCCTACGGGGACGTTCAATGTCTCCGCAATTTCGGCTATCGATAATTCACCGATGAAGCGGAGGGTAACGACCGCCATCTGTTTATCGGGAAGCTGTTTCAGCAGTTTCTCCCATTCCGCCGCATCTGCTTTCTCAAGTACAAGGGTATCAACGGATTTGGCTGCTGCTGTGGCCTGATCATAAAGCCACTCCACTTCGGGCTGTTTATCGCGCTTGGTCTTGTTTTTTCGGATAAAGTTTAAGCAGTGATTCATCGTGATGCGCATGATCCAAGCACGTACTTGATCAACACTTCGCCAGTCCTGATGAAATACGGTGACGAATACGTCGTGACAGAGGTCTTCTGCATCTTGTGCGTTCCGCAGCATGTAATAGCAGGTACGATACACATCTTTGTTGTATGAATCGAATAGTTCACGTTCTGTCGTCAATGAAAGGCTCTCCTTTCTTTGTGTGATGTAATATAAACAGATGACCATGGAAAAAGGTTCATCCTTTTTAAATTTGTGAATGTTGATCATCTTAAAATTTGTTTTAGTTAAAAATACCAATCGTATATATTAAAGAAGTATAATTCAAAAAGATTAGATACGGAGGGACAACCATGAAGAAGATTGCTGTTTTTTGCGGATCGAGTGACGGTGCTTCACCCGCGTATAAGGAAGGTGCTGTGCAGCTAGGTAAAGAGCTTGCCAGACGAGGGATTACACTTGTATATGGAGGGGCAAGTGTCGGCATTATGGGGACTGTAGCCGATGCCGTTCTGGAAGCAAGAGGGCAAGTCATTGGTGTCATTCCCCAAATGCTTGAGGACCGGGAGATATCTCACCGCGGCTTAACGGAGCTTATCGTTGTGGGCTCGATGCATGAGAGAAAGATGAAGATGGCGGAGTTGGCAGATGGATTTATTGCATTGCCGGGAGGTCCGGGTACAATGGAGGAATACTTCGAAATTTTCACCTGGGCTCAGTTGGGGCTCCATCAGAAGCCTTGCGGTATTCTGAATGTGAACGGCTATTACGACCTGCTGATCTCATTCTTCGATCATATGAATGAACAGCAATTCCTACAGGATAAATACCGTGCGATGGCACTTGTTGCCGCTAGTCCGGATGAATTAATAGAGAAGTTCAATGCATACAAGCCACCAACAGTGAAGACTTATATAACAGAAGACGAAACGTAACAATACAAAGTCAAAGGGACCCGCCACAGCTTCATGCTTGGCGGGTCCCTTATTTAACTAGCGCTTGAGTCCATTCCGTGTTTCATTATCTGCGACTACAAGCACATCCATGTGTCTTGTACCTCGAAGTAGCTTTTTGAAGATATTACCTTGGCGTATTTGTTTCCAGACCGAGCCGCTGGATTGGCCGATAATCATCTGAGTAGCTCCAGCTTTATCGGCTTCGGTCATGAGAATTGAAGGAATGTCCTTCTGATGCTCTGCCTTTTGAACAATAAATGTTCCACCTAACTGTTCTGATAAGGTGTGAAGCATCTCTAGGCGGTCTTTGATGTCTCTATTGCTAGATAAAGATTCTACTCGAACAAAGGTTACATACCAGGTTGCCTTAAGTCGGTGGGCAATTCGGAAGCCGCGGCGGATCAATCGCTCTGCCTGAGAGCTGAGGCTTACGCATACGTAAATGACCTCTTGGCGCCTCCATGGGCCCCTTAGTGAACTGCTACGCTCCCATGATTCAAGGCGCTCATCCACATCGTCTGCCAGTTCCCGAAGTGCCAACTCTCGGAGTGCGATAAGATTACCCGTCTTGAAAAAATGACTAAGCGCCTGGTTGACTTTATCCAAGGCATAGATTTTACCGTCCTTCATTCGCTGCTGCAGTGACTCGGGGGTCACATCGATCAGCTGGACCTCGTCTGCTAGCTGTAAGATATGGTCCGGCACAGTCTCCCGGACACGAACGCCGGTAATCTGCTCTACCGAGTCGTTCAGGCTCTCTAAATGCTGCACATTAACCGTTGTGATGACCGAAATACCTGCGCCGAGAATGTCCAATACGTCCTCATATCTCTTCTTGTGCTTACTGCCCGGCACATTCGTATGCGCCAGCTCATCGACGAGTACGACATCTGGATTTCGGCGGATGATCTCATCCGTATCCATCTCTTCCAGATGTGTACCCCGGTAGTCAACGATCTTTCGGGGAAGGATTTCAAGCTTTCCCACCTGCGTTAGCGTTTCTTTACGTCCGTGTGTTTCGAGTAATCCGGTTAGCACATAGATCCCTTTACGAAGCAAGTCATTGCCTTCCCGGAGCATGGTATACGTCTTGCCTACACCTGGGGCAGCTCCGATATATACCTTGAACCGTCCACGCTTAATCTGCCTGATCTTCTGGTCAATCTCTTGTGGATTTAACCGGTGGAACGACTCAAATGGACCAGGAGGCCGATTGATCTGAGCGGGTAGGATGCGTTCCCCTTCTAGCTCCGTGCGGTCAGCCACGATGAAAATATCTACACCGCGTGTTCTCTGAAGCAGATCATGGATGATGGAGCCTTGATATAACTCCTGCCACCGAGTCTGCCTCGAATGCCCGAGCACAATCCGGGTTACATGATGCTCTAGTGCGTATTTCAGGAGCACTTCCGCGAGCGATCTTCTGGAACAGCGGGGAAGCTCTTCAAATTTGGCTTCGATTCGTGATGTAAGCTTAACGATGGAGCGTTTAAAGGTGGTCTGCTCTTTACTAAGCTCCTTATTCTGATCAACAAACGTAACGACCAGCAGGTCACCGTTGAGTCTCTTTGCGATCTGCTGACCACGACGTATATAAATAGAGCCGTTCCAGTGATACTGGATGGATACTAAGATCCGCTCATCTGCGCCAGATGGTCCGATTAGTCCCAGTTCTTTACGATATCTTTCAAGAGATCCGCTCACGCCCTCTGCAACAAGCCGGAGGGTAAGCTCCCGCAGGACAGCCAGATTTCCGTGCTTTAGTACATCTATGCCCCCGCCAGATAATCCCTCTGCTGCACGGCTGAGCATCGTTTCGGGGGTGACATCGATTAATACGACTTCATCTGCCAGCTCCAGCGTATCTGTTGGTACGGTATCTGTAGTCTTGATTCCGGTCAGTTTACTCGCAATCCCTCGTACGTCTTCCAGTTCATATACGTTAATCGTTGTAATGACACTGATCCCGCAGCTCAGGAGGTATCTTATATCCTCAAGCCGGGTAGCGTGCCGTGCACCCTCCCGGTTTCGATGAGCGAGTCCATCAACGAGCAACACCTCTGGATTTCGCTGCATGATCCGCTCGATATCCAAATCTTTTTGCTCAACACCATTCTTTATCCAATGAATACTGGGAATCCGGTTCAAATCGCCGATCTGCTCCATCGTTTCCGGACGCTGCATCGTAGACACAGCACAGATGGCAACATCGATGCCCTGAGACTTTAAAGTCTGGCCTTCGCGGAGCATATGATATGTCTTTCCAGAGCCGCTTACGGCTCCGATATACACCTTTAGCCGTCCTTGATGCAGCTTCGAGATGGAGCGTAGGATTTCTTCAGGTGTTTTTCTTCTGAATGGATTCATGCATTTCTCGCTCCCTTGAGGCTCCTAGTACCTGAGATTTACAACAGCTCGCGCAGTGCCAGATTCAGCTTCAATACATTGATGCGAGGTTCCCCGAACACACCAAGATCACGGCTTTCAGTATGCTCCTTAACGAGCTTTATAAGCTCGCCTTCCGACACACCTGTCAACTTGCTGATCCGGGGGATCTGGACCTTAGCCGATTGCGGCGTGATGTGTGGGTCTAGACCAGAACCAGAGTTCGTGATTAGGTCAATCGGGAGTTCGCCCACCGGCACATCCGGATTGTTCAGCTTCCAGTCTTCAATCGAAGCCTTCGTTCTCTCCATTAAGTCCGGATTTGAGGGAGCGTAGTTGTTGCTTCCCGATCCGGCTCCGTTGTACTCAATGCTTGATACCCTGCCTTGAAAATATTTCGGATCTGTAAAGTTTTGTCCGATGAGCGCAGACCCGACCACTTTACCTTCACTGTCCTTGATTAGACTGCCGTTTGCTTGCTCCGGCATGAGTAGTTGTGCGGCACCAGTCGTTATAAGCGGATAGAGAATACCGCACAAGACGATAAATACAAGACTTGCTCTTAACGCGATGCTAAATGAAAAACGGGCGGTATGGTTTTGTTTTTGCTCCTGATTATTCATTGTTATTCGATCCCTTCCATATCTATCGTTATATCCACAAATGGACAACCATATCAATTAGCTTGATTCCGATGAACGGTACGATTACGCCACCAAGTCCGTAGATCAGAAGATTTCGCTGCAGCAGCTTGGAAGCACTCATCGGTTTATAAGCTACACCTTTCATTGCCAGTGGAATGAGTAGAGGTATAATGATGGCGTTAAAGATGAGGGCCGAAAGAATCGCAGACAAGGGTGAGCCGAGCCCCATGATGTTGAGTGCATTCATACTTGGAATGGCAGTAGTGAACATGGCAGGTATAATGGCAAAATATTTGGCCACGTCGTTCGAGATACTGAAGGTGGTTAGTGCACCGCGAGTCATAAGGAGCTGCTTGCCGATAGCAACCACCTCGATAATTTTGGACGGGTCGGAGTCCAAATCGACCATGTTGGCGGCTTCCTTAGCAGAGGTGGTGCCGCTGTTCATAGCAAGCCCAACATCCGCTTGGGCCAGTGCAGGCGCATCGTTCGTTCCGTCACCAGTCATAGCAACGAGCTTTCCCTCGCTTTGCTCTCTACGAATGACGGCAATTTTATCTTCTGGCTTACTTTCGGCGATGAAATCATCGACACCTGCTTCCCTTGCAATGGTTGCGGCTGTCAGCGGATTATCGCCAGTACACATGATCGTCTTGATACCCATTTTCCGCAGCTGATCGAAACGTTCCTTCATGCCCGGTTTCACCGTGTCCTTCAAGTAAATAAGACCATAAATCCGGTTGTCTACTGCCACCGCTAGTGGTGTTCCACCTTCGGTAGCGATGGCGTCACTCTTGGCGATCAGGTCGGATGGGATCGCTCCGCCTTGTGACTGAACCCAATTCTTCACAGCATCGACTGCGCCTTTTCGGACTTTCATGCCGTCCTTCAGGTTCATGCCGCTCATCCTTGTTTCGGCTTTAAATTCAACGAATTCTGCATCCGTTGTTATCGATGGGTCAAATGCAATGCCTTCTTTCTTCATTAGCTCTAGTACCGAACGGCCTTCTGGGGTTTCATCAAGGACCGAGCTAACCGCTGCCCACTTGGCGACAGCGTCAACCGATTCGGATCCAACCGGGATAAACTGGCTTGCCATCCGGTTACCAAATGTAATTGTTCCTGTTTTATCAAGAATCATTGTGTTGATATCGCCCGCAGCTTCAACGGCTTTACCGGACATCGCTAGCACGTTAAACTGTGTTACCCGATCCATACCGGCAATCCCAATAGCAGACAGCAGACCACCGATAGTGGTTGGGATGAGACAGACAAGAAGAGAGATCAGAACAGGAATCGAAAGCTCAATGCCGAGATATTTGGCGATCGGGGCAAGTGTGACAACCACGATCAGGAAGATCAACGTTAATACGGTCAACAGAGTGTTCAGCGCGATCTCGTTTGGTGTTTTTTGCCGAGACGCACCCTCTACTAGCGAGATCATCCGGTCGATGAAGGACTCACCCGGGTCACTAGTGATCCGGACTTTGATCTGATCGCTCACAACGCGTGTACCGCCGGTTACGGAGCTGAAATCTCCGCCTGCTTCTTTAATAACCGGGGCAGATTCCCCGGTAATAGCGGATTCATCGACAGATGCGAGACCTGCAATGACTTCGCCATCACCAGGAATCATCTCGCCCTGCGAGACGATGACGACGTCACCTTTACGTAAATCGGTTGATGGAACAGTCCTAGTTCCACCGCCGTCTATAACCTTGTTTGCTGTAATCTCTTTTTTGGACTGTTTCAAGGAGTCGGCTTGGGCTTTACCACGCCCTTCGGCAAGGGCCTCGGCGAAGTTCGCGAATAAGACGGTGAAGAGCAGGATCAGGAACACGGTTAGATTAAAGCTGATGCTGTCTTCTGTACCGAAATATTGTGGCAAGATCGTCATGAGAAGGACGATAAATGTACCGACCTCTACAACAAACATCACGCGATTTTTCATCATCGTGATTGGATTTAATTTAATGAAGCTATCTTTCAGTGATTTCCGAATCATATCTCCAGTTAATACAGTTGTTCGATTGTTATTCATTAGAATAATCCACCTTTTCTTTTAACGGATCATTAAATGCTCGGCGATCGGGCCAAGCACAATCACAGGCAGGAATGTCAGTGCCCCGATGATCAGGACTACCGCAATGAGAATAAAGGCGAATAGCCGGTTATCCGTGCGGAAGGTTCCAAGCGTCTCGGGAACCCACTGTTTGCGTAGAAGAGAACCTCCTACGGCCAGAAGGGCAATCATGGAGACATAACGCCCGAAGAGCATGACAAGTCCAGTTGAAATATTCCAGAATGGTGTGTTATCTGCGAGACCCTCAAACCCTGAGCCGTTATTGGCTGCCGAGGATGTGTATTCATACAGCACTTGTGAAATGCCGTGGAACCCACCATTTGTAATACCGGACTGACCGGCATCTGTTATGAGCGCAAGCGCCGTCGGCGCAAGAATAATAAAAGGATGAGCAAGAATGGCGATTGCAATCAGCTTCATTTCTCTTGCCTCAATCTTACGCCCCAGAAACTCGGGTGTACGTCCGACCATGAGCCCCGCAAGGAATACAGCCAAGATCGCGTACATCATCATGTTCATCAGACCTACGCCTTTTCCACCGAACACGGAATTCAGCATCATGAGCGAGAGCGGTGTAATGCTCCCGAGCGGGGTCAGCGTATCGTGCATATTGTTGACGGACCCGGTGGTGGCGGCTGTGGTGACTGTCGTGAATAGAGCGGATTGTGCAACACCAAAACGGACCTCTTTACCTTCCATATTGCCTTGTGAGGCATCGATTCCAAGCTGGTTCATTGCAGGATTGCCGCTCGATTCCGAGACATAGGCAAGCGACAGAAACAAGGTGAACAGAACCATCATGACGGAGAAAATAACCCAACCTTGCTTCCGGTTCTTCGCGAACAAGCCGAACGTGTACGGCAGAGCTGCCGCAATGCACCACATGGATAAGATTTCGATTACATTTGTCAGCGGACTCGGATTCTCAAATGGATGTGAAGAATTTACACCGAAAAATCCACCGCCGTTGGTACCCAGATGTTTGATGGACTCCAATGCCGCCACGGGACCCACCGATATTTGCTGCTCGGTACCCTCAAGCGTCGTTACGTTAATCGTAGGTTTTAAGGTTTGAGGAACATGCAGAGCAACGAGCAACAGAGCCACAGCAAAAGCTAAGGGGATAAATATTCTTGTATGTGCCTTAACAAAATCCTCGAAGAAGTTACCAATGGTCGTTCCCTTACTCGTAATCGCCCGAATGAATGCGATCGCCACACATAGCCCCGTTGCAGCGGAGGTGAACATCATCATCGTGATGACAGCCATCTGAGAGAAGTAGGACAGTCCTGATTCACCACTATAGTGCTGTAGATTCGTGTTCGTCATAAAGCTGATGATGGTGTTAAATGACAGTGTTGGCTCCATATGTTCAATCCCGTTCGGATTGAAAGGAAGCGCCTTTTGCAATCGTAGGATAAGATAACCCACGGCGACGAGTACGATGTTCGTCATTACAAAGCTAAGGGCATATACTTTCCAAGTCATGCCCTTACGTTCTTTAAGCCCGATTAATCGGTAGATCGGTTTCTCTACCCATGAGAACCACTTATCCGTCCTGCTGGCTTCTTCGCGAAATACATGATATACGTAGGTTCCGAGTGGCTTAACGAGCAGCACCAGAACTAGAATAACGATGGCAATTTGTATAATGCCCATGATTGATTGCTTCCTCCTTCGATAGCACCCCTAGAATTGTTCCGGGTGAATCAGCGCGTAAATCAAATATAAAAAGATAAAAATCAGCAATAACATAATAATGATCATTCGTTATCTGCCTCCGGTTCATGGACTACGCGTCCACACCAGGATAGAAACAGGGTGAATAGCGTGTAGGTTCCTCCCAGAATGAGCACCATGTATAAATCCTGCATGTAAATCCCTCCAAAAACATTTTTAATGAAGTATGGATCAAGGTTAGCTGATGAGTGATGAAACTAAGAAGGACACATGATGGTTATTGGTATGAATCACAAAGGTTGCGCCAAGTCCTTTATAAATTAATCTGGGATTGCTTGAATGGGTGATGACATAGATTGGATCTGATGTCCATGTGCGGCATATTCGCAAGTAACGGCAGCATAAATTCAGGCTGCTTTCGAACAGAAACACTTTGCTCACGGAAAAATCCGGTATGATCCAGGTTTGTTCATCGGTGGTATCGATTAAGACGATGTTCTTCGTCCCGATACTCTCAAGACGATCCCGTTCTGCACGGTTATTCGCGATCGCTGCGAATGGGATTTTATGATAGATGAGCTGGTGGATAAATTCCTCTCCAGCCTTGGTTGGTGCGGATACTAATATCATTTCTTGCCATTCCTCCATGATTTCTCCTCCTAATGGTTAGAAAGAGAAGACAACAAAAAAGCCACAGGGAAGGAGGATCACTCTTCCCGTGGCTTTAGGATGGCACAGTGAAATACACCGTGCCCTGCACACGACAATCGTTGCCTCTCTCTAAGTAACGCTTACGAGGTTAGCTGACGGATTCGGGCGTGAGAGTCGCCCTACCCATAGGCAGTGATCCTGCCGATGAGATTCACCCCAGAGAGAAATGTATATCTCCCGTTTGGTTCCCCCGTTCCTTTTCCATTCAAGGACTCAGCGAATAAAAGCATTTGTTCATCTAAAGAAACCACAGAGGGCTAGAGGCCTCTGTGGTCGAGATTACCCGATCACAAGCTTCATCATCCTCTCCTATAAGCAAGCGGATCTATGCGAATTAAGGCATAAATGGCTTAAGCTCTAACGCTTACGAGGTTAGCTGACGGATTCGGGCGGTGAGAGTCGCCCTACCTGCACCTGAAATCCATTATTTCATTGGATTTAGAAGCAGGATTCACCCCTGAAAGATGCTTCAGGCGGCTCTCACACCACCTTGCACATCTCTTGATTTGGTTCCCCCGATCCCTTGCATGACAAGGGCATTCAGCGATTCAAGTGAATTCATTGTTCAATTCATGCTTCGTATCATACGTCTGGCGATTTGGAATGTAAATCGAGGGAGAAGCATGTTTTGAGCTGTTTTATAACCAGAAAGGGTGGTAAGTGAAATGAAATCTCATTTATACTGCATGATGCTCTATATTTCTCTGTTTATCTCTCAAAATAAGTAAAGCCGCAAGATACTGTGCAATTAGATAGATAATCGATGTCAGGGTGTGATGTACGCGTTTTCATTTGACCTTTTCGTGTATTTTTTGAAGATATAGACCTGTTATGGATATTTACTTTAGAAGGGACATAACGTATGATTCATCCAACTTCATCCATATGATCTACAAATAGAGTTGTAATCGAACCGATGAAAAGGAGACACGCGTCATGGCTAGAATAATCGAACCTTTGCCAGCGTTAACGGAACCTACATTACAAGAGACAACGATACGGTATATGGAAATCTTTCGTTTTGACTGTGCCTATGCTGAGCGGTTTTTACCAAGGAGTATAAGTAGCCCGAACTGCGGCTTGTTCAAAATATCTTGCAGTACGGCTTCTGGTTATGCAGAATATACACTGCCAGAGACAAGAGAGTTCGCGGATCTAGTGCGCTGGTCATCTGTATTTAGGCACTTGAAGGGATTACCTCTGGAGGAAGCTCTGCGAATTGTAGAGCGGCAAGAGTGGGGAGCTCTTCGTTGCAGACTCGCGGAGTCTGCTCTAACGGATTTATCCTTGAATTTTCGACAGAGCCATGAGCGGAAGCGGTTAGGCAGCTTGCCATTGGAGCGTTCTTTTCTGATGGATTGTTCACGTGCGTATTTTTGGTTCTAATTCATTTATTAAATATATATGGTTAGGTGTTATGAGTGGACTGGTCAATCGGCCCGCGCTCCGGTAACATAGAGGGTAACAAGAGTGTACAAGGAGGAGCTATGCTTCTACAATTCGGGTACTCGCAGTACGAGAGTAAAGTATATGAAACGCTGGTAACGAGCGGTGAGGCGATGGATGCATCAAGTATTGTGAAGCTCTCTGGTGTTCCCAAGGCCAAGATTTATGAGGTGCTTGATCGTCTAGTTGATAAGGGAATCGTGATGGACACCGTATCCGGTAAAAAGCGAACCTATACAGCACTGCCTGTTGAGGCAGTCATTGACAAGCTGACGCATGAGTTTGAAAGTGATATAAAGGAGCTTCGATCAGCAGGTGTCCGTAAACAGGTTGTGGATGACCAGGTGTGGAGTCTGAAGTCGCACAGCTCCATTCAAGCGTTCTGCAAGCAGATGATTGAGGAAGCACAGGAGTCTGTTCTCGTCTCCATGTGGAGCGACGAATTTAGTGAGATTACGGATCTACTGAACCGTAAAGAACGTGAGGGCGTGCGTGTTGAGGCACTGGTGACGGGGAGTGATCACCCTGATGTTAACTTGTCGAAATTATATGTTCTGAACCCTACTGCAGATCACGATAAGTTAGAGAGATTTATGCTTCTTGTGATTGATACGAAGCAGCTGCTGTTCGCAGGTGTGGAGCAGGGGAGCTGGCAAGCAATTAGGACGCAGGCACAGCCCTTTGTGAAGGTATTTGCTGAGTTTTTCTATCATGATATGGCGCTGACGGCGTTCAGCCGTAAATATCCGGAAGAGATGTTTAAGGACGAGGAGATTAAGTCTCTGTTGCTCCGTCTTCGATATTAGATATATACGAAGAAGCCCCTGGCTGCATAGGCCGGGGGCTTTCATGTGTATGACAGAAAAGTCTAACAAACATTGTCATTATTAACTTGAATACTATGACGAAGCCGAGACGGTCTGTTCTTTCTTGCTTGTGGAATGGCGGGTCAGTGAGAAGGCAGCTACGCCAAAGGCAACAGCGGCAATCGTACCTCCTACCCAAGGGTTGTTAGCAACCGAGCTTTGGGCAATAACTGCACTACCGATCATGGAACCAAGTGCAATCCCCAAGTGGAACATGGAAGAGTTCAGGCTCAGCTGAGTCTCTGCATTGTCTGGAGCCAGCTGAAGCAGATAAGCTTGCTGTGCTGGAGAAAGCGCCCAACTGAGTCCGCTCCATAGCATCATGGCGATCAGGAACACCCAGAATGAGACTTGTGCGGTCAGCATGACGACAAACATGGATATGGAGAAACAGGCCACAATGGTGAGAATGGAGCGTTTTGTACCGAATCGATCGGCTATAAAGCCACCTGCTCCTCCACCAACTACAGCAGCTATGCCGAACAGGAAGTACACGACACTCATCGTACTGGAGCTGACGTGAAATGTAGACTGCACATAAGGCTGCAGGTATCCATATAAGGTCAGGTGACCGGTCAGCATCAGGAATGCGATCAGTTGTGCACTAATGATCTTGCTGTTCTTCAACAGAGCAAGCTGTTCACGTAGAGGGACGACGGGCTTCGGAGCTACACGATTTGTGAATAAGGCAATACCAATCATGGCTAATAGGCTAAGCAGTGCAATAGCTATGAATGGAGCACGCCAGCCGTAAGCATTACCAATAACGATCCCAAGTGGTACGCCAAGCACAAGTGATCCACTGATACCCATATAAATAATTCCGATTGCTCGTCCCTTATGCGATTCTGGCACAAGTGAAGCTGCCATTGATATGGACAATACAACGATGACGGAACCGCTCATAGCAGATAACGCACGAGCTACGATGATGGCTGCATAACTTGAGGTGAACGCTACGATCAGGTTACTGACCATAAAGACAGCCATTGTATACAAATAGAGCTTTTTCCGCTCCATTTTTGCAGTCAAATTGATGAGGATTGGACCTGATAAAGCGAAAGAAACTGAAAAAATGGTGATAAACTGACCTGCCGAACTGATAGATATGTGGAGATCATCCGCAATAAGATTGAGGATACCTCCAACAATCAGTTCCACCATGCCAACAACAAACGCGGCTATGGCCAGTATATATACTCGAAAATTCAAACTGACACATCCTTATCTCATAAAGTATTACATTTAAGTTACTACCATTATAGTAACCTGATCTATTAGGCGCAACACTTTTTGAGTTGGATTGAAGTATTTACCTTTTAGTCGATTTAAAGTCATAACGAGTAATAGCCTGTCTTATTACATCATGGTAATATTTGAATGATTCATTTGGAGCAGCATGAGAACGCTGCTTTTAAGAACATAAGCTGGAGGTGGGTTTGCGAATATGGACAGGCCACAGACGGTCATGCGCGATCATATTCTCTTTCCGGACATGTCTTTTCCATTAACGGTTTCGACGACAGAGGGCGTGAGTCCCGGATTTCAACGCCTACATTGGCATCAAACCTTAGAGATGAATTACATCCGAAGAGGAAGCGGCTATTATCTCATCAATGGGATGAAGATACCGTTTCAGGAAGGTGATCTTCTTTTTATTAATAGTAACGATTTACACCGGGCTTTCGAGACGGAAGATCTGGTGATGGATATTATGATGTTTGATCCTTCACTTCTGGCCATTGATCTGAAGTATGACCCGGATTTGATGCGTCCATTTCGTGAGGCGGGTGTACATCTCAGCCATGTCATTACGCATGGTGAGCCTGTAACACCTCAGCTAGTTCAGCTATTCTGCAGAATAATGGAAGAGTACCGCATGCAGGGAGATGGTTTTATGAGCTTAATTCGAGCAGATCTCATCCGTTTTCTTGCGCTTACGAACCGATATTTGCATGAAGTACCACAACAGATGGTTCCACTCCCTATGAAGCATCGCGGCATGCATGTTCTTAGAGATGTACTCCACACGATGGAGCTGAATCTAGGTTATGGGTGGACGTTGAATGAATTGGCTGATCTTGCCCACTTGAGTCCTTCGCGGTTTAGTGCGCTGTTTCAACAGGCTGTAGGGACTTCCCCGCTCAATTATTTGATTCAGTTAAGATTGACTAAGGCAGTGCATTTGCTGGAGACGACGGATTTGAAGATTATCGGTATTGCGGACGAATGTGGGTTTCGTAATTTATCTAATTTCAATCGACTCTTTAAGCAGCATACGGGCCTGTCACCTAGTGAGTTAAGAGAACGGTCGTAGTATTGAGGATTTTATATATGACAGTAAGATAGTATCAGTTCTTACTTGTATAGCAGTAGTGTGAGCCCTCCTAAAGGATTATTCTGGACATATAGTAAACGTTTAATCCTGCGATTGCGCGATTGTTGCGAAAGGGAGGAAGTTCATGAGAAAGTACCTGGGCGTAGATGCTGGAGGGAGCAAGACGCATGCTGTTGTCGTGGATGAGCAAGGCAGTGTGCTGGGTAAAGGGATATCCGGTAACGGTAACCATCAGATTGACCGTGAAGTAGCGGAGCGTAATATCACTGCTGCCTGTGAAGCTGCACTGCTTGAGGCTGGAATTACGAAGGAAGAGCTTAACTTTGCCTATTTCGGATTAGCAGGAGCAGATCGAGAAGCAGATTATGAGATACTTCGTCCCATGATTGGAAGTATGGGTTACCCAAGGCACGAAATTGCCTGTGATACGATGATTGGCATGCGTGCTGGCACAGACCGCTCCTATGGTGCAGCAATCATATGTGGAACTGGATTTAATAGTGCAGCTCGGAATAAGGATGGCGAGGAACTGCAATACGGTGGTTTTGGCTTTAAGTATGGAGATGGATACGCGGGTGGATCTGGACTAGCACTACTAGCATTCCGGTCTGTTATACGGGCGTGGGATGGCCGAGGCCCCAAAACCTTGCTAACTTCTATGGTGCTTGAACACACGGGATACACTTCTGTTGAAGCTTTGTACGAGGATGTTCTGTATGGTAAGACCTCGGTCCCATCTAGTCTGGTGAAGACACTGCTTGAAGCGGCTGAAGCGGGCGATACCGTAGCGGTATCTATTCTTGAAACTGAGGGCGAGGAGCTGGCTAACGCCGTATGTACTTTGATTGAGCGTCTAGGAATGGAGAATGATGCGTTTGATATCGTCTACATTGGGAGCGTTTTAAACAAAGGTAGAAGTTTGATTCTTACCAATGCCATTGAACGAATTGTAGCGAAGCGAGCACCTCATGCTAGATGCGTTCATCTGAATGCGGACCCTGTGGCTGGTGCTTTGCTAAGTGCGATGGATGCGGATGGCCAAGTCATTGACGCAGAGACCGAGAGTAGACTGAAATCACTATCTTTCTAAGCGACCTGAAATCACTTATTTCATATAACATCTTATGGAGGCGATTGAAGTGACACAAGCACATGGACTCAAAATTACGGTCATCGGTGGAGGTTCCTCATACACCCCAGAAATTGTGGAAGGATTTATTCGCAACTATGATCAAATGCCGATCAGAGAATTGTGGTTCGTTGACATTGAGGAAGGTCAGCATAAGCTGGACATCGTAGGTAATCTCGCTAAACGTATGATTGAGAAATCGGGACTTCCGATTGAGGTACATCTGACGCTTGACCGCAGACGAGCGATTGAAGGCGCAGATTTCGTGACAACTCAGATGCGTGTCGGCTTGCTGGCTGCTCGTAAGCTAGATGAGCATATTCCGATTCAGCATGGAGTCATTGGCCAGGAGACAACAGGTCCAGGGGGCATGATGAAGGCGCTGCGTACGGTTCCTGTTATTCTGGACATTTGCCGTGACATTGAGGAACTGGCTCCGAATGCATGGATGCTGAATTTCACGAATCCGGCAGGTATTGTAACGGAGGCGGTGCTGAAGCATAGTAAGGTTCGTTCAGTCGGCTTGTGTAACTCTCCAATTAACGTCCAGAAGTTCTTAGCTGCAGAGTATCAGGTGCCTGAGAAAGACGTGCTGCCAGAGTTCGTAGGTATTAACCACTTGCACTGGGTAACCTCAGCGCTTGTTCGTGGTGAGGAGAAGCTTCCTGAATTGCTGGATGGCGGAAAAAGCTACACAGCCAAAAACGTTCCAACCCTCGGCTGGGACGCAGACTTCCTGAAATCCCTCGGGGCAATCCCGACATATTATCTGAAATACTTCTACATGACGGACAAAATGTTTGCCGATATGAAGAACTCGCTGGAGAAGGAAGGCACTCGTGCAGACGTCGTCAGTCGTGTGGAGGAGGAATTGTTCGAGCTGTATCAAGATGTAAATCTTGACGTGAAGCCGAAGCAGTTGGAGCAGCGTGGAGGGGCTTTCTATTCTGAGGCCGCAGTGAATCTGATGAACTCCATTTATAACGATAAACGTGATATTCAGACGTTGAACGTGGCCAATGGCAATACCTTTGACTTCTTGCCAGCAGACGCTAGCATTGAGGTGAACTGCGTAGTGACAGGACAAGGGCCAATTGTACTTTCACCTCAGCACGTGCCAGAGCATGTGAAGGGATTAATGCATGCGGTAAAAGTATATGAGAAGTTAACGATTGATGCGGCTGTAACCGGGGACCGTGGAATTGCACTTCAGGCACTCGTTCACCATCCGCTTGTTCCTTCTGTAGATGTAGCCAAAAAAGTTCTGGATGAGCTGCTGGAAGCACACAAAGCGTATCTGCCCGCATTTTTCAAATAAATGATTGATGATGAAGACAACTTAGTCTCATATTAGTTCCATAATAGAAAAGAACAAGAGCCTCCTGTAGAAGTGGAGTCATGCCGAATTGGTCTGCACCTTTCTTCTATATAGGAGGCTCTTGTATTGTCAGTGGATCAGTAAATGTTTAGACGCAAGCTTAGAATGTTACGAGGCCCATTGCGCGTTTCGCAGCCGTCAATGTTGCTTGGGCGGTTTCATTTGCACGAGCTGCGCCGTCCTTGAGGATGCTATCTAGCTCCGCGGAATTTACGATTTCATGGTAAGTTTTCTGGATCGGTTCGAGCTTCGTAATCACAGCTTCTGCCAGACCTTTCTTGAACGCACCATATCCTTGGCCATCATATTGTTTCTCAATCGATGTAATAGATTCGCCTGAGAATACGGAATATATCTCAAGTAGATTGCTCACTTCTGGTTTTGTATCCCAGTCATAGCGAACACACATATCAGAGTCCGTAACGGCTCTGGAGAACTTCTTACGAATTACAGCTGGATCATCCAGAAGTGACACGTAGCTGTTCTGGTTCGGGTTACTCTTACTCATCTTACTCGATGGATCATCAAGACCCATGATTCTTGCACCTGTATCTTGAATAACCGGCTCAGGTAATACAAAGGTCTTGGCGTACTTGTTGTTAAACCTTGTAGCCAGATCCCGTGTTAGCTCGATATGCTGCTTCTGATCATCACCAACTGGCACGTGAGTAGCTTGATAGAGCAGGATATCGGCTGCCATCAGCACGGGATAAGTGAAGAGAGCGGAGCTGACCGTATCTTTACCTTCGGATTTGTCTTTGAATTGTGTCATCCGGCTCAGTTCACCGAAGTGTGCTTGTGTCTCTAGCAACCATCCGAGTTCCGCGTGAGCAGGCACCTGGGATTGCAGGAAGATGACAGCCTTTTTCGGATCAATGCCAGCAGCAATATATAGGGCAGCAATGTCCCTGGAGCGCTGGTATAGCTCTTTAGGGTCCTGATAGACTGTGATGGCGTGCAGGTCAGGGATGAAGAAATAGCAATCATAGTCATGCTGGTTCGCTACGAATTGGCTGAGTGAGCCACTGTAGCCTCCGATGTTCAAATCTCCGCTGGGCTTAATGCCCGATAACATTCTTTTGTTCATAATTGTTAACCTCCTTTGGTTTATGAAACAATAAAAAAACACCTCGCCCCTGTTATCAGGGACGAAGTGTTTGACTCCGCGGTACCACCACTTTTCGGCAACATATGCCGCACTTTAACATGACGGGAAGAGGGTCATAATTCATAACCAGTTCCGATCACTTCTCCCATGGTAACGGGGGAGTGCCGTCAAAGCCTACTGCCCTGCATAGACAGGGGTTGGGTTTGAAGCGAAGGGACCCATTCACTAATCTCATTGTACCGGACCTCACACCTGTCGCCGGCTCGCTTGAACAACGATGGATAAGCTACTATTTTCCCTTCATTGCTTTCGTGTATTTGTTCTTACTAAGATGCCATATTTCAAGTAGATCGTCAAGGTGGTTATTTAGACTCTTTTAAAACTAGTGTAACCTCATGTCTGCTAAGTATACTATACGCCGGAATAGGCCATAAAGCCGCCATCTACCGGAATGACCGTTCCGGTAATGAACCCGGATGTCTGTTCATCAACAAGCCAGAGAACGGTACCTAGCAGATCCTCGGGCACACCAAAGCGCCTCATTGGGGTATGCGTAATAATTTTATGCGAGCGCTCGGTTAGAGAACCGTCTTCATGCGTGAGCAGACTGCGATTCTGGTCTGTCAAGAAGAAGCCGGGAGCAATGGCATTGACCCGAATGCCGGACTCGGCGAGATGCACCGCTAACCACTGGGTAAAGTTGTTGATGGCTGCTTTTGCTGCGCTGTAGGCTGGAACCTTGGTCAACGGCGAAGGTGCGCTCATGGACGAGACGTTTAGGACGACCGCACCCGGACGACCAAGCATACTTTGACCGAAGACTTGGGTTGGAATGAGTGTCCCGATAAAATTCAGATCCATGACACTTTGGAAGCCAGGAACACTGAGGTCAAAGAAGGTAGATACCTCAGGCTGCTCCAAATCCGCTGGACGAAAAATTTCATTCGTCGTATTGGCATCCTTATGATTACCACCGGCGCCATTAATAAGAATGTCGCAGGGTCCAAGCTGACTACGCACCGACTGCTCAGCAAGGCGCATGCTTTCGATATCTGTGACGTCACAAGCGACAGCAATGGCTTCACCGTGGGCTGCCTGGATCTCATCCGCTACGATCTGTCCTTTCTCTAAGGTTCGGTTCAGAACTGCTACTTTTACGCCTTGGCGTCCAAGCTCCAGTGCCATTGCTCTGCACAAGACCCCAGACCCGCCTGTGATCGCAGCAACTTTTCCTGTAAGAGATGGGTGGAGGGGAAGCCTTGCTGAATGCGGGGATTGGCTCATACAGCGGAAGCCTCCTTTTGACTTTCGATATTAGCTCTTTGAGCCGCGTCCCATACCCCCCACAAGTACATGATGCCGAGTGCGCGGTCATATAGTCCGTAGCCTGGACGGCATTCCTCGCCCCAGATATGACGTCCATGATCAGGTCTGCAATACCCGTTGAAACCGTTAGCATTATAGGCTTTCACAATACCTGCAATATCCACACTGCCATCCTGCGTTCGATGGGACGTTTCGATGAAATCACCATTATCGAATACACGTACGTTACGGATATGGGTGAACGGAATCCGGGGATGAAATTCATGGATCATATCAATGATGTCATTGTCCGGGTTGGCTCCAAGAGAGCCGCTGCACAATGTTATGCTGTTAGCCGGGCTATTATATAAACTCAGGAATCTTCGGAGATTATCTTGGCTTGTTATGATACGTGGCAGTCCAAAGATCGGCCATGGTGGATCATCGGGATGGATGGCCATCCGAATACCGCATTGTTCCGCAGCTGGAATGACGGCACTTAAGAAATACTCTAGGTTGTTCCACAAATCCTCTTCCGTTACATTGCGATAAGCCTCGAACAAGGAGGAGAGATGAGTTAGACGCTCCGGCTCCCAGCCTGGCATGGTTAATGCACTGTTATCGTGAATGCTTCGTACAAGCTCCATCGGGTTGATGCCGTCAATCCGTGCCTTTTCGAAAAAGAGTGCCGTTGATCCGTCCCCAGAAGCTCTATGCAGATCCGTACGAACCCAGTCAAATACGGGCATGAAGTTATAGCAGATGACTTTAACGCCAACCTCAGCCAGCTTCTCGATCGTACGAATATAGTTCGCTATGTAGTGATCACGTGAAGGTAGGCCAAGTTTAATGTCTTCGTGTACATTAACACTTTCCACGACATCCAGATGTAGCCCGTATACTTCCGCCTGTTTACGGATTTCCAGAATCCGCTCCATAGGCCATTCCTCTCCTACGGGGACATCATGGAGTGCCCATACAATACCTTCTACTCCGGGAATTTGTCTGATCTGATCCAGCGAGACTGTGTCGTTTCCCTCACCGAACCAGCGGAATACCATACGCATATTTCCACCGCCTCTTCCATAAAAATACGATACAAACAATGGCTCACTTAAAATAATTCGGATGCTTCTCCTTGAGTACCGTCAGGTTAGAGATGATAAGACTTAGATGCTCTTGCATGATGCGCTCCGCATAATCACCATCTTGTCGACGGATCGCGTCAGCCATATCTCGGTGCTGCTCATACAGATGACTCCAGTGTGGATCAGCAGACAGCCACAGCATGCGGCTCCGGTTCAGGTGTGCATTCATCTGCTGAATGATATTCCAGGTTCCTTGTTTGCGGCAGCCTTCGAATAAAATCCGATGAAAGGACTCATCCAGCTCGAACATTCGTTTACCATCATGATGTTCAATGCTTTCCTTTTGCTCGGCTAGGTTGGCTTCTAGCTCCTCGAGTTTATTCTCCGGAAATGCTTCACATGCAAGCCGAATCACAGCCTTCTCCAGTTGTTCCCGCATAAAGCGAGCTTCCTCAACGAGCTCGGAATCAATTAGCGATACCTTGGTTCCTCGCTGTGGCAATACGAGAACAAGCCCTTCTTGAGCAAGTCTTACAAAGCTTTCGCGAACGGGTGTCCGGCTTACCTCAAATGCAAGGGACATTTCCTTCTCGGACAGTGATGTTCCGGGCGGAAGCTCCAAGCTCACGATTTGTTGTTTTAGCTTGTTATATACGATGTTACCTGCTGATCCAGGTCCCATGTGTAAAGAATCTTCCACATGATCACCTCCTTCGTTCCATACTACCATACAAGTATGGTAGCATGGAAATGATTGTTAATGACCATTACGGGGAGGGAATGAAGAATGAGTCGTTTTGATACGGAATCTCTGCTGCTCACAAGTAAAAGCGCCCGAAAGCTGTATTATGATTATGCAGCAGAAATGCCTATATTTGATTACCATAATCATTTGAGTCCACAAGATATTGCCGAAAATCGCCGGTTTAATAATTTAACAGAAATATGGCTGGATGGAGACCACTATAAATGGAGGGCTCTGCGCTGGCTTGGTGTTGATGAGGAGCTTATTACAGGAAATGCCTCCAACAAAGACAAGTTTAAGGTATGGGCCAAAAACGTCCCTCGAATGGCTGGGAACCCGTTATATCACTGGACACATCTAGAGTTATCCCGATATTTTGGCATTCATGATCGACTGTCAGAGCACAATGCGGAAGACGTGTGGAATCGTTGTAATGAGCGGCTGCAGGAGCCATCCCTGCGTGCGGCAGGTATACTGGAGAAATTCAAGGTTAAAGTGGCTTGTACGACCGACGATCCAATTGACCATCTAGAGTTCCATCGTAGCATTAGACATAATCCCGATATCAAGACGATTGTAACACCGGCGTTCCGCCCTGACCGCGTGCTGGACATTAACCATGATGGATTTACCGAGTATGTAAGGGCGTTCGGGGATATCGCAAATGTAACGGTCGATTCGTACTTCGGACTTATAAATGGGCTAGATCAGCGGATTACTTACTTCCATGAGCAAGGTTGTCGATTGTCAGACCATGGATTCGGAGCCTTTCCTTTTGTAAATGCGTCTGAAAAAGAAGTAGTGGACATTTTCAATAAAGCGATGCGTGGAGAGAAGGTTTCATCGGAAGAGGAGGGAAAGTACCGTACCTTTACGCTGCTTGCACTCGGACGAATGTATCGTGCCCGTGGATGGGCTATGCAGCTACATATTGGCGCGATTCGTAACAATAACACGCGGATGTTCGCACAGCTCGGTAAGGATAGTGGGTATGACTCGATACTTGATTTTCATATGGCGGCTTCACTGAATGCATTCTTAAGTGAACTTGAACGGACGAATGAACTTCCTAAAACGATTATCTACAGCTTATATAGTGCGCAGTATGAGATGATTGCATCGACGATTGGTAATTTCCAATCCTCTGAAGTCGAAGGCAAGCTTCAACTGGGTTCAGCATGGTGGTTCCATGATCAGAAGGAAGGGATGCTTCAGCAGCTGAAGGCATTATCTTCTATTGGGCTGATCAGTACATTTGTGGGCATGCTTACGGATTCACGTAGCTTTATGTCGTTTACAAGGCATGAGTATTTCCGGCGTGTCTTATGTGCTTTGTTCGGGGAATGGATCAAAGATGGAGAGCTCCCAGCAGATTATGACTACATTGGTGGAATCATTCAGGACATTTGTTATCGGAACGCAGAGCGGTATTTTGAAATACGGTGATTGCATTAAAATATTAAATTGTAAGCGATTACTACGTGGGTATCTGATTGTTTATTGGAGTGGGTATAGATAGGGTGGGGGGCTATATGTTATAATGGAACCAAAGCACAATCGTTTCATTATTTTTGAAGGAGGGCCTTCCCATGAAGAAGCTGAAAGTTGAAGTATACACAACGCCAACCTGCGAAGACTGCCGGAACTTCAAGAAGTTTCTGAAAGAACACGATATAAGCTATAAGGAATATAGTATTGCTGATGAACCGAAGTATGCTGATAAACTCCGGAAACGCTCTGGAAAAACGCTGGTTCCTACCATATATATTAATAATCAGGAGTTTTTTGGATTCGTATTTAATCGTCAGGAGATTGAAAAGTTGTTGTTAGGCTAACGATAATACAGATAGGTTTCGAAAGACGGCTGCCTGCTAGGTGGCTGTCTTTATCTTCAATAACGAAATATACAGCTTAGAAGAGCTGTTTATATAGATGGCTTCTTTTAGAGTATAGGAATGCGAGAGGTCCTACAAGATCGGTATCTATACGTTGTGATCGTAGCTATTGTAAGATATGTATATTAGGAGGGGATCGTAAGTGGAAACAGAAAATCACTCACACGAGTCGTGTGGTGTTTCAGGAGAACGGAAGAGTCATCACTCGGATAAAACCAAGAGCAACTTAATCAGTCGTTTGAATCGGATTGAAGGACAAATTCGCGGCGTGAAGGGGCTTATTGAGAAAGACACTTACTGTGACGATGTGTTAAACCAGATCTCATCGATCCAGTCAGCACTTAATGGGGTGGGTAAGCTGCTGCTGGAACATCATATGAAGAGCTGTGTAATCGAGAGAATTCAAGAAGGTGATGATGAAGTCATATCAGAGCTTCTCATTACAATGAATAAATTAATGAAATAATGTTTAATTCATTAGTACAGGCTGCAAGAGCAGTGGAATGGCAGTAAGCCCACTGCTGATCATAACACTAACAGTAAAATGCCACCCGTTATGCGGAGTGGCTTTATTATTTATTTTTTAGGGAATTAGGCTTTCTTTTGCTTGACAAATATAGGGTAGGGGGGTAAACTAAAGTTCGTAAAGAGTTGGAAATATTCAACCGACGATAACCGACGATCAGATCAAAGGAACAATGAGTGTAACTTTAGTAATCGTGCTGGGTATGAGTGCCTGAAAGCACGGTAACGATAATGGCATTAAGCCGAACTAGAGTATATGTTACGAGGTTGAAGATTAGAAACTTGAAGGAAGATGGAAATTCATGAATATATGATTATCTAGATTGCATGTAATCAATGGAAAGAGGTGTAGTAAGCCATGGGAGAAGCAAATCAATCACTTCAGAAAGAGCTGAAGAAGACTACGCTACAGCTAACAGGTATGACCTGTGCAGCTTGCGCGAATCGGATTGAGAAAGGGCTCAGCAAGATGGAGGGTGTGCAAGAGGCGAATGTAAACTTTGCGCTGGAAAGAGCGGCAGTTAGCTTCGATCCGAAGGTGGTCACCGTTCAGCAGATGGAAGAGAAGATTGAAAAGCTGGGATATGGTACGACGAAAGAGACTGCGGATCTACAGTTAATTGGTATGTACTGCGCGGCATGTGCGGTTAAGATCGAGAAAGTCGTTGGTAAATTGCCGGGCGTTTCTAGTTCAGCTGTAAACTTTGCAATGGAGAGTCTGCGTGTGGAGTATAATCCGGCGGAGGTTAGTGTCACAGATATTCAGCAGCGAATTGATAAGCTTGGGTATCAGGCGGTGCCGAAAGAAGAGCAGCAGGATAAGACAGAGCATCGTGAGAAGGAGATAAAGAAACAGAAACGCAAGCTGATCATCTCTGCGATATTGTCACTGCCTCTGCTTTGGTCTATGGTTAGTCATTTCTCATTCACTTCATGGATCTGGATACCAGATGTGTTTATGAATCCCTGGTTCCAGCTCATACTGGCTACGCCAGTTCAGTTCTACATTGGTAAGCAGTTTTATGTAGGGGCGTATAAGGCGCTGCGTAATAAGAGTGCGAATATGGACGTACTTGTGTCTCTGGGAACGTCAGCCGCCTATTTTTACAGTCTGTATTTGACGATAGATTGGGCTCTAGCGGGAGCGAGTGCTCACCACGGACCTGCAATGTATTATGAAACAAGTGCAATCCTGATTACACTTGTCCTTCTTGGTAAGCTATTTGAATCTCTGGCCAAAGGCAGGACCTCTGAAGCGATTAAGACACTGATGGGACTTCAGGCTAAGACAGCCGTCGTTGTTCGTGATGGGCAAGAAATGTCCATTCCCGTTGAGCAGGTCATGCGCGGAGATGTAGTCATTATTAAACCGGGTGAGAAGATTCCGGTGGATGGTGAAGTTGTGGAAGGCACGTCGGCTGTAGATGAGTCGATGTTGACAGGTGAGAGTATTCCGGTAGAGAAGAAAGCCGGGGATGTAGTCATCGGTGCTACGATGAACAAGAATGGTAGATTGATGATTCAGGCAACGAAGGTGGGCAAAGAAACTGCACTAGCCCAGATTATCAAGGTGGTAGAAGAGGCTCAAGGCTCTAAGGCGCCGATCCAGCGGGTGGCTGACGTAATTTCGGGTATATTTGTCCCGATTGTTGTAGGTATAGCTGTTTTGGCTTTCTTGGTTTGGTATTTCGTAGTGACGCCAGGTGACTTCGCTCGCTCGCTCGAAATAGCTATCGCTATTCTGGTAATAGCCTGCCCATGTGCGCTTGGTCTAGCAACACCAACCTCGATTATGGCAGGTTCGGGCCGTGCTGCAGAGCTAGGTGTACTGTTTAAAGGCGGCGAACATCTGGAGTCCACACACAAAATCGATACGATCATTCTCGATAAAACGGGTACAGTAACGAAAGGAAAGCCAGAACTTACGAATGTCGAGGTCCAGGGAATCGATGAATTAGAGTTCAAACGGCTCGTTGGGGCAGCAGAGAGAAACTCGGAGCATCCACTTGCAGAAGCGATTGTTGCAGGTGTTACAGCCGAAGGCATAACCCTCCCACCTGTGGATGAGTTTGAAGCGGTCCCAGGATACGGAATTCGTGCCGTTGTAGACGGCCGCACTGTATTGGTGGGTACTCGGAAGCTTATGAACAAGCATCAGATTGAAATTGGTGAGGCAGATACGCGGATGTCTCAGCTTGAGACCGAAGGAAAAACTGCGATGCTGGCTGCTGTAGACGGTCAGTACGCTGGTCTAGTAGCTGTAGCGGATACGATCAAGGAAACATCGAAAGAAGCTGTGGCTCGGCTGAAGGCCATGGGTATAGATGTCATCATGATTACCGGTGACAATGAGCGTACAGCTCAAGCCATTGCTAAGGAAGCCGGCATTGACCACGTTCGTGCTGAAGTTCTCCCGGAGGGGAAAGCAGAAGAAGTGAAGAAATTGCAGCAACAAGGTAAGAAGGTAGCTATGGTCGGAGATGGAATCAATGATGCACCAGCGCTAGCGATGGCAGATATCGGAATGGCTATTGGTACAGGTACCGATGTAGCTATGGAAGCCGCAGACGTTACGCTCATGAAAGGCGATCTGAACAGTATTCCGGATGCTATCTATATGAGCCGCAAAACGATGTCAAATATCCGCCAGAACCTGTTCTGGGCGCTAGGATATAATTCTCTGGGTATTCCGGTTGCCGCTCTGGGTCTTCTCGCTCCTTGGGTAGCGGGTGCAGCCATGGCACTGAGCTCGGTGTCGGTTGTGCTCAATGCTCTCAGACTACAACGGATGAAGGTGTAAAGTTGTAAGGGAAGCGTTATATAGAGGGGAGATTCGGGAGATATGGCGGTTAAAAAGTTCGCGGTTACACCGGGTTTCGAGGTCGGAGGGACTCTCTTCCGGCCGGAACAGCTCGCTGTACTCGGTTCGATCCTAGGACCGG
This sequence comes from Paenibacillus sp. FW507-14B1B, assembly GCF_058781425.1. Taxonomy (NCBI): domain Bacteria; kingdom Bacillati; phylum Bacillota; class Bacilli; order Caryophanales; family Paenibacillaceae; genus Paenibacillus; species Paenibacillus sp. FW507-14B1B. The sequence goes on from NZ_JBYSWS010000004.1 coordinate 252,315, forward strand.
ATGCAGAGATTGAAATGACCACCTTCAAACAGTTGTACGTGGCGATGGACGAAGAACGAATGCCTGAAGTGCAGGAGCAATTGGAGCAGGTAGGCTTGGAAGTGCACCCCGCCGGGTTTGTCTCCAAAAGCCTCATCACATGTAACTTTTGCCGGGGTGCTGAAGATGCAGGACTGGATGTAGCTAAAAAACTCGACAAAGTCGTGGCAGATCATGTGGTACCAAGTCCGCTTAAGATTGGATATGCTGGGTGTGCTTTAGGCACAAGCGAACCTCTTATTAAGGATATTGCTGTGGTGAAGATGAAGGATGAGTTTGATATTTATATCGGGGGAGAATCCAAAGGAATCAAGGCTAACCTTGCTCAGATGTTCATGAAAGGGGTCAAGGAAGAGCAACTTTTTCCGATCGTCAGTCGTTTGATCTCTATTTTTCAGGAACATGGTAAGAAGAAAGAGACTTACGCTCGTTTTGTAAAAAGAATAACACCAGAGAAGCTGCATGAGCTGGTAAGCGGCATCTCGTAGTGAAGAGTTCAAGAATATGGCACTGTATCATAGGGATACGGTGCTTATTTTGTTATGTTTTGGTGAAATTATATTAAGAGGTTGAAATGAATGTATAGTATATAAGTATCACAAAAAAATATTTTTCGCGATAAAAATCTAGGAGATTTATCACAAAAATATGCCAAAATACGATAAAATTCGACAACTAACAAGAGTGATAATTATCACACCATTTCTTCATTTTTCTTCGTTTTACTCGCTTTTTTGAAGGTTAATATATTGTATGAGGCGTTCAAGTCAGGTAATTCCTAACATATCAGGGATAACGCAACATTGACTATTTTGTGAAGCAGGATTAAGCTTGAATTGTTTAAAGGTTTTAACTTCTTAATGTTGTAGCGTTAAGATGGAAGATGATAGATTTGAGGTGATGGATTCTGGACAAGAAAAGGAGGCTGTCATACTTGGTTTCCAATCATGTAAACAGTCTTGTTGCCGGATTCGCTAAGCTGCTAGACAATGATCTGACGGCATCTCAATACTTTATTCTTCAGATGCTTACGGATGATGAAATGCGGACTTGTTCAGAACTTGCTAGTTCCCTAGGAGTAACTCTATCGGCTGTTACCAACTTGACCAACAAGCTCGTCAGCAAGGAATATATAGAGCGTGTTCCAAGTCAGACGGACAGACGAATTGTTTACCTGCGGATTACAGATCAAGGCCGAGGTTATATGTCACGAATGCTGGAGCGATACAAGGAATTGACCGAAGGACTTTGGTCGGATTTCTCCGAGCAGGAAGTCGAGCTTTTAATTTCATCATACGAGAAGATGATCAAGCGCTTACAACAGCAACATAACCAATACAAGTGACGAATAGTCACATACAGGAGGTATTCCTAATGGGAAGATTAGATAACAAAGTAGCTATCGTTACAGGTGCAGCAGGTGGTATGGGTAAAGCAGACGCACTTCTTTTCGCAAAAGAAGGAGCAAAGGTTGTTATTACTGACCTTCAAGATGATAAATTGAATGATGTTGCAAAAGAGATCGAAGCACTGGGTAGTGAAGCACTTGCAATCAAGCATAACGTTGCTTCCGAGGAAGATTGGATCCGTGTTGCTGACGAAGCGGTTGCTAAATTCGGCAAGATCGATATTCTTGTAAACAACGCTGGTATCTCCAGCTCTACTCCATTCATGGAGCAAACAGTTGAATCTTTTGAAAAAGTGATGAAGATCAACGTTACTAGCATTTTCTTGGGTCAAAAATATGTGATTCCACATATGATCAATGCTGGTGGAGGTTCCATCATTAACATCTCCTCCATCGCTGGTCTTACTGGCGGTAGCGGCGCAGGCCCTTACACAGCAAGTAAAGGCGCTGTACGTATGCTGACTAAAGCTACAGCAGTTGATTTCGCTAAGCACAACATTCGTGCAAACTCCATTCACCCTGGATTCATCGAAACACCAATGACTGTAGAAATGTTCAAAGATGAGAAAATGTCAGCTTGGTTCAAGTCTATGACTCCATTGCCACGTCTAGGTAAAGCAGAAGATATCGCAAGAGCGGTATTGTTCCTAGCTTCTGACGAGTCTGATTACATCACTGGCGTTGAGCTTCCTGTAGACGGCGGATACACAGCGAAGTAAGCAAACAAAAGCTATTATAATCTTATACACGTAACACAAACAACCCCTTGTAGATAACAAGGGGTTGTTTTGTGTTGCTATTTTGTAGGAATGCCTACTTCTGCAAGTAGTTCATAGGACCGCAGACGAGCCTTATGATCATAGATGGCTGAAGCGACAATGATCTCATCCGCATTTGTCATGTCCATGAAGCGATCCAGTTGTTGACGTACAGTGGCTGGGCTTCCAATTGCGGAGAAGCTTAAAGTGCGTCCGACAATAGCTTTTTCCTGCGGGGTCCAGACATCGTCCATGGAATCCACTGGAGGCTTGAGCTGACCTGTACGGCCCCGAATGATGTTCAGGAATTGCTGCTGAGCTGAAGTGGCAAGTCTCTGAGCCTCTTCATCTGTATCTGCACAGATCACATTGACACCCACCATAGCGTATGGCTGCTGTAAAGCTTCAGAAGGTTTGAAGTTACTGCGATACAAATCGAGTGCAGGGAGCAGATAATCTGGTGCAAAATGGCTGGCGAACGCAAACGGCAGACCTAATTGTGCCGAGAGCTGTGCACTGAACCCACTTGACCCCAGCAACCAGATCGGAACATCCAGTCCTTCGCCGGGCACGGCTCTAACTCGCATAGAGGAGCCGGAAGTTGGATGGAAATAATTGCGAAGCTCTCCCAGTCGTTCAGGGAAATCTTGTCCGTCACTACCTGGGCCCCGACGTAAAGCTCGTGCTGTCAGTTGATCCGATCCCGGCGCTCTCCCGAGACCGAGGTCAATACGCCCCGGAAACAGAGATTCTAGTGTGCCGAATTGCTCAGCTATGACGAGCGGGGAATGGTTTGGCAGCATAATGCCACCAGCACCGACCCGCATGGTATGGGTACCGGCTGCGATATGACCAATCACAACGGACGTCGCTGAGCTTGCGATACCTGTCATGTTATGATGCTCAGCAAGCCAGTAGCGATGGTAGCCCCATTTCTCTGCATGCTGCGCGAGCTCCAGTGAATTCTTAAGCGATTCAGCGGCTGTGCTGCCTTCCGTAATTGGAGCCAGATCCAGAATGGATACCGGTATATTGTGAAGCTGTTTGGATGTATGTGTAGATTGATCATGTTCCGTCATCTAAATAGCCTCCCTCAAAATTTATACTGTTTAAATTATAGCACAGTTATATTATATACCTAGTGGGACCATAACAAAAATCTACATACCAACTTTATCCGTCCTTCCATTAAAAATAAGCCAAGGCACATCTGTCATGGTGGATGTGCCTTGGCCTAAATAGTTTTCTATATTGTGATTAACTTAGCCGGTTTAAAGCTTGATTCGATCCATACCATTCAAGTACGGCTGCAGAGCTTTCGGAATGGTAATCGATCCATCCTCCTGCTGATGGTTCTCAAGCAAAGGGATGAGGATACGCGGCGAAGCGACTGCTGTATTGTTCAGGGTATGGCAGTACTGCATATTACCTTCCTGATCTCGGTAACGGATGTTCGAACGGCGGGCCTGGAAATCTAGTAGGTTCGACGACGAATGGGTCTCTCCGTAGGTACCTCTGCTTGGCATCCAGGTCTCAATATCGTATTGTTTATAAGTCTTTTGCGACATATCTCCTGTACAGACGGCCATAACTCGGTAGGGAAGCTCAAGCTTCTGAAGAAGCTCTTCAGCATTGGCGGTGATTTCTTGAAGCATCCGTTCCGAAAGTTCATGATTGGCCTCGCATAAGATGACCTGTTCGACTTTAGCGAATTGATGGACTCGATACAGACCACGAACATCCTTGCCTGCCGAACCGATTTCGCTGCGGAAACAGAGCGAGGCAGCAGCTAGCTTCAGCGGCTCGGTGACATCGACGGTCTCACCGCTGTAATACGAAACGAGCGGAACTTCAGAGGTTCCAACCAGCCATTTGTTTTCGTCTGGAATATGGAACGTCTGGTCTTTACCAAGCGGGAAGAATGCTGTATTCATAAGAGCCTCAGTTCGAACCATCAGAGGTACATCAAACAAGGTGAATCCTTTGCTCACGAGCATATCCAGTGCAAGCTGCTGCACGGCTCGATGAAGCAGAACGCCAACACCGGTTAAATAGTAGTTACGGCTACCAGCAGTTTTGACACCTCGTGGAATATCAATCATCTTATGCATTTCGCCAAGTTCTACATGGTCTCTAAGTTGGAACTCGAACATCTTGGGTGTACCGACACTTCTAATCTCTACATTGTCTTGGTCCGAGGTCCCGATCGGGGTATCCGGCGAGACGATGTTAGGAACAAGCATTAAGAGTTCAGTATATGCTGCCTCGATCTCTCGAAGCTGTTTCTCTTCCACGGTTATCTGTTCATTGATGTTCTTGACGTTTAATCTGATGGGCTCAGCGAGCTCACGGTTACCTTCCCGCATCAGAACGCTAATATCCTGTGTAAGCTGATTTCGCTCTTGGCGAAGCATCTCTACTTCCTGCAACAGCATTCTACGCTGCTCATCAAGCTCCATTAGTTCTGATACCGATAACGAAATTCCTTTGTGATCTGCTACTTTCTGAACTTCTTCTTGGTGCTCTTTCCGTTCTCTAAGCCATTTCATGTCAATCATGCCTACCAGCGCTCCTTTTTTTGTGTAAATACCAAAAAAGCGTCCTAGTCCATATGGGACGAGGGACGCTTGTGCGCTCGCGGTGCCACCCAAATTGATCAAACCTCTGAAGTTTCAGGGGTTCAATCCACTTTGATTCCGCGGTAACGGGCGGGTCCGGTTAACTTAGGGGGAACTCCCCTTGACGAGAACGCCTCAGAGTTGGAAGCTCTTCATTGGCCTGATTTCTATATTGTAGACATAGTATAACGCAAGCTTATATTTTAATTCAAGGTGTTTTGCCTAACCCTTCTGGATATTACCTAACCTATCCAAGAATTTATTATAATACAAGTAATCTTAGTAGCTATGCTTATGATAAAGATATAGGCATCGATGTGCAAAGCATGTTTCCTGTAACACATTACTTCCCTGCCGTATTACGGTGCTTACCCAAGGCAAAAATATTATAATAAAGCTACATTGTAATTGGCGACCTTAGAATAGGGAGGAACAGCATTGGACAAGCTGCTGCAACGTGAGCATGAGATCATGAAGGTCTGTCTACTCGCGGGTAAAATCATGCTCCAGAGCGGGGCAGAGACCTACCGTGTAGAAGATACGATGATGCGGATTGCCGCATCTTTTGGGGTGGATAACAGTCATAGCTATATGACCCCTACGGGTATTATATTTTCAGTTGAAGAGCCGCAGCACATTACGAGGCTCATCCGAATATCGGAACGCACGACCAACTTGAATAAAATAGACCAGGTGAATACGATCTCTAGAAGAATCAGTCAGGGAGAGCTGACGATCTCGGAAGCTTATCGTTCATTACAGGATGTGGAACGAGCGAAGCCGAATTATCCTTTGCCGCTCTTAATCCTCATGTCTGCTATTGCAAGCGGCTGTTTTCTTATTATGTTCAGGGGAAGTTGGCATGATTTTATCCCGGCTTCGATTGCAGGGGGGCTCGGGTTTTCTTGTTATGTTTTTATGCACAGGGTTATTCCAGTTCGATTCTTTGCGGAGTTCTCTGGAGCGATGATTATTGGTATATCCGCGGTATGGTTAGTGAAAAACGGCTTTGGACATCAGATCGATATTATTATCATCAGCTCCGTGATGCCACTTGTCCCGGGACTTCTCATTACGAATGCGATACGTGACCTGATGGCAGGGCATCTAATCTCAGGCTTGTCCAAGGGGGCAGAGGCTTTCATTACATCGTTTGCGATTGGTGCAGGTATTGCATTTATGTTGTCATTCTACTAGAAGGGGAGGCGAACAGATGATGATGTATGTTGAGCAGCTTGTAACCAGCTTCATCGCTTCCGCTGCCTTTGGGATGATCTTTAATGTGCCGCGAAAGGCACTGATGCAGTGCGGTTTTGCTGGTATGGTTGGTTGGATCTTATACATATGGCTTCAGAATATGGAAGTGAACCCCATAACTGCGACAGTTGTCGCAGCTTTCTGGGTGACCATGATCAGTTACTATTTTGCCAAAAAATATAAAACACCCATTATCGTATTCAGTGTATCCGGTATTATTCCACTTGTTCCAGGTGGCCTCGCTTACGATGCGCTCCGTCATGTTGCTATGAATGAATATGATCTTGCCGTTCAGCTCGGTGCTAGGGCTTTTATGATTTCCGGTGCGATTGCGCTAGGTCTGATTCTCGCGGAAGTAACCAACCAGGTGATTAAAAAGATGGCGCTGCCCCGACAGCCTTAAGGCGTAAAGAGGCTTGTTGTGATTAAATGTTAAATAAGGATTAAATGTAACAAATTGGACATTATTTTCTCCGTACAGCAGATAACTATCATCTCCCTATAGGTGTTATACATAATAATACCTTAGACGGAAAGGATGCAGGTGATGGGCCGTGAACGAGAAAGAACTGCTCATTAGAAAGGTTATTGTGTATTCCTTACTCAGTGCGGTTGTCGTTCTTACAGGCAGCCAAGCTCGAAATCATAAGCGTATCGACGATGATAAGGAGACTGTGGAGCAAGCATGTATTTCACCTGAATAGGATAGAATAGAAGAAAGAGGCTGGGAGTCATGTTCCGGCCTATTTGTATGATCCAGAACTTTGTGATTCCTATCACTTTTGTGCATTTACACAAAAAAATACGTTATCCCATCAATAGAATAACTATCTTAGGGCATTTATACTTAGAAATGTAAGCGTCATCAATTCCATGGAGAATGACAAGCATGATAAGCACCTATACCTTTTTTTGAGGAGGCATACACATGGATGGGACAGTTATTCACTGGGGTGGAGCTATTATCGGTCTGATCTTAGCCATCGTACTTATATTTAAGAAAGTTAACCCGGTCTACGCATTGTTTGGAGGTGCTGTCATTGGTGGTCTGTTAGGCGGAGCATCCATTGATCTGACCGTACAGTATATTATCGAGGGTACGAACAGTGTTATGGGTGCGGTTGTCCGTGTCCTAGCAGCCGGTGTACTCGCAGGTATTCTGATTGAATCTGGCGCGGCCGAGCGAATAGCCGAAACCATTGTCGCTAAGCTCGGTGAAAAGAAAGCGCTTTTATCCATCGCGCTGGCTACGATGATCATTACTGCAGTTGGAGTATTCATTACCGTAGCGATCATCATTGTTGCGCCAATTGCGTTGTCTGTCGGCAAAAAAATCGGCATTTCCAAAACGGCTCTGTTACTTGCACTTGTTGGTGGGGGTAAAGCGGGAAATATCATTTCCCCGAACCCGAATACGATTGCTGTGGCCAAAGGGTTTGATGTAGATCTAGCACAAGTTATGATTAACGGATTTCTTCCCGCCATTGCAGGCTTAATCGTTACTGTCATTGTAGCCAAAATGCTAACGAAGAAAGGCGTTATGGTAGCAGACAGCGATCAAGTGGATAATGGAGCTCCAAAGAAAGAAAAACCGAGCTTTGGACGTTCCATGGTAGCTCCGATTGTTGCTATCGTCCTGCTTGCCATTAACCCGATCGGCAGCATTCTGGATATCGAAGCACTAAAGGCATTTAAGATTGACTCAATGATCATTTTGCCGGTAGCCGGTATCATCGGTTTGATAGCCATGAAGCAGACCAAACATGTCATTACCTTTACGACTTCGGGTCTTAATAAAATGACCGGTACCGCCATCATTCTGATTGGTGCAGGCGCCATAGCCGGTATTATCTCCAAATCGAATTTGAGTGCAGTTGTCGTGGATACAATCGAAGTGATGGGTGTTTCCGGTACTTTCCTAGCACCACTAGCGGGTATCTTGATGGGTGCGGCAACCGCTTCGACATCGACAGCATCGATTGTAGCCGCTGGATCGTTCGGAGAAGCGATATTGTCGATGGGCACAGCTCCGCTGAGTGCAGCGGTTATGGTTCACACAGGTGCTACGGTTATTGACCACTTGCCACACGGCAACTTCTTCCACGTCACTGCAGACTCGGTGAATATGAGCATTAAAGAACGGATGAAACTGATTCCTTACGAGAGTATTGTCGGTTTAACGATGGCTATTGTGGCTACGATTCTATACGGATTTATATTCTAGAACACCAATTATATAGAGATAGGTGGGATAACGATGAACAACGATTATACGATCTTACTGGCACCGGATTCCTTTAAAGAGAGTATGACGGCCAAGGAAGTGTGCGAGGCCATGGAACGGGGAATTCAGAGGGCTAATCCAGCGATCACCTGCATTCATGTACCGATGGCGGACGGTGGCGAAGGGACGATGCAGTCTCTCGTAGATGCTACAGGAGGCACCGTTCATACCATTAAAGTGAAAGGTCCTCTTGGCAACGAAGTAGAGGCATCTTACGGAATATCAGGAGATGGTGAGACCGGTGTACTGGAAATGGCTAGCGCAAGCGGCATCCATCTTGTGTCCCCTGAGAGCAGAAACCCGTTAGTCACGACGACGTATGGCACCGGTGAGTTGATCAAGGCATGTCTGGGCCATGGTGTCCGTAAACTCTTGATAGGAATCGGTGGAAGTGCAACCAATGACGGTGGGGCCGGAATGGTGCAGGCGCTTGGCGGCAAGCTGATGGATGCAGAAGGAAATGAGCTTTCTTTCGGTGGTGGTGAGCTGGGTAGACTCGCAAGCATTGATCTTACAGGCTTTGATCCGCGTCTTCAGGATGTTGCGGTAGAGGTCGCTTGCGATGTAACGAACCCGCTCTGTGGACCTCAAGGTGCATCCCATGTGTTTGGACCCCAAAAGGGTGCGACGCCAGAAATGATACGACAATTGGACGATAATCTCTGTAATTATGCGAAAGTGATTCAGCGGCAGATGAATAAGGACATCATGAATGTGCCAGGTGCTGGTGCTGCCGGAGGATTAGGCGGAGGATTGATGGTATTTCTGAATGGTGTGTTGAAAAAAGGAATTGATATGGTCATCGACTACACCGGATTAGAGGAAAAAATCCAGCAGGCCGATATGGTATGGACTGGGGAAGGTGGAATGGATTTTCAGACTCAATACGGTAAAACGCCGCTTGGTGTGGCGATTGTAGCGAAGAAATACAACAAACCTGTCGTGGCTCTAGCAGGACGAATTGGTGATCAAATTGAGGTTCTGTACGACAAGGGCATTGATAGCATATTCGGAATTATGCCAGGGGCAGCCTCAATAGAGGAAGCTTTAAAGAACGGACCAGAAAATGTGAAGAGAACTTCGGAGAACGTGATTCGACTCATGATGTCGGTAAGATAATATACATTCAAGAGGCGGGCGCTTACATAGGTCAGCCTCTTGTTCATGTAAGGACTTTTTTATGCAGAGATATGCAGACCACGTTTTGATGAGGATATCCTGTGTAAACTATAGTGTAGGCAGGCGCAGCAAGAAGGCTTTTAAAGGGGGACTACCATGAAGTTATCTAAATTACTTGCAGAGAGAATCGTTAGTGAAATGATGAAGGTTATTCCTTATAACATTAATGTGATGGATGAGAACGGGATCATTATAGGAAGTGGAGAGCATAAACGTATTGGGACATTTCATGATGGAGCGTTAAAAGCTATACAATCAGGCAACATTAATGAGGTATATGAGGAAGCGGAGGGAATGAAGCCTGGGGTGAATGAACCTATTACGATGGACAATGCTATCATTGGCGTTGTCGGTATCACGGGACACCCCGATGAGGTTAGGCCGTTTAGTAAGCTGCTTAAAGTGACAGTGGTGCTACTTATTGAGCAGGAGATCCAGAATAGGAGAAAGCAAGCCGAGAGACAGCGGAGAGGGGAGTTTTATCATGAACTATCCTACCGAAAGATCCCCTATAGTCAAGATTTCATGGAGCGGGCCAAGGATTATGGCTTAGACCTTACTCGGAAATGCGAAGCGATCTTGGTTCATGGTCATAATAAAGCGTATCAGCACTTATTACGGGCATATGCACCTCATTGGAACCTGGAGAATGACAAGACCGTCTTCTTCATGACCGATCCTATTCAGTCCAAGGAGCTCATGACGAAACTTTCGGATCTCCAAGCGGCTGTGCGAGTCGGTGTAGGACTAGCAGAGAAACTGGCGGCACATTCACTCGAACAGGCAGCATTGGCCATGGAAACAAGCGCCAAGCTCGATCTATCTCGAACCATCAACCGATATGTTGATCTCAAATTTCTTATTCATTTATCTCATGAAGATCGAAAAGAACTTGGGGCTCTGTATACGGTGCTTAACCAAAATGGAGACAAGCTGGGGTTGATGGAAACACTGCAGGCCTATATAGCTGAGAACGGGGACCATAATGCGACCGTCAAGCGACTTAATATTCATCGTAATACGCTGAACTATCGGTTGAACCGAATTAAGCAGCTGACGGGCAAGGACCCACGTTCTCTAATTGAGTTATTTGAGCTTCTGTGTGCGTTAATGTGGAGGGAATAACCTGAATTCCCCTCCTTCTTTTATTTGATACCCAGACGCATCCGGTAGCTGAACATCACTTCGCGCGACTCCCCTTGGAAAAAATCCTCCACCTGTTGCCTAAAGGTATCAATCGTAGGAGTTAGTTCATCTATTCCTTGCCGGAATAAGGTTTGAATACCGCCTTGACTGATGGCAAGCCCTACATACCTTTCCGCTGTACAAGGCTCCAAATGGTGAAAGACGACTTCTTTGGCAAACCGGAACAGCCCGCTTTCGCGGATATGCTTCAGATGCTCGTTCTTGTTTCCTTTGCGTGCCTTCTTACTGTCATCCATATGCTTATTAATTAATTCATCACTTAACTCAATGAGCTCGTGGTAAGATTTCTCGATTGACCAGTGCAGACTTGGAGGCCAGTCACAATCATAGACCGCAAAGATCCCGCCTGGGTGTAATAGGCGTGCCGCTTCCTTCAGTGTACTTGCCGGCTCCATCCAGTGGAATGATTGCGAACACGTAATGATATCCACCGAACTTGTTTCAAGTGGAATCTGGTTCGAGTAGCCAGCGATAAAAGAAATATGTTCGGTATGATCTTTTTGTTCTTGAAGTTTCCTCTCTGCTTTTCCTCGCATATCATCACTTGGTTCAACGCCGATAATCTGACGGGCATAGTCCTTCCATACAAAAGAAGATAATCCTGTTCCACAACCGATGTCCACGACAAGACCTGGATTTCGCTGCAGGTAACCGGTCAAAATATGTACCACTTGTTCAGGTGCCTCTGGTCGAAACAGGTCATAGGTGTCCTCATAGCCAGAGAAACGTTCTACATTACTCTGTCGATTGCCTTCTGGAATAGGACTTGTAATCTGTATTCCCGATTCTAGCGGATTTGACTGTTCTCTCATCATCTTTTCTCTCCTTAACTCGAGTACTATACTTTCTTCTCATGATGGTTCAGGGTTGATACGGAAGGGCAGGCATCGTAATGGTAATGGTCGTTCCTTCGCCTAGTACACTGTCCAGACAAATGCCGTACTGTTCCCCATAATGAAGACGAATACGCTCATTGACATTGACGAGTCCGATATGGCTATCATCATTTTCATTGTGACTCTTGAGCCGATCGCGTAAAGATTGAAGCTGTTCTGTACTCATGCCAACACCATGATCGCGGATCGTAATAAGCATCTGATTGTCCAGTCGATCCGTAGAAATCTCAAGCAGACCCGGACCTGCTTGACGCTCTAGACCATGAATAATGGCATTCTCCACGAGCGGTTGAAGTGAGAAATGCAGCACTTGAAGGGATTCCGTCTCTTTTAGTACATGCTCTTCATATTGAATTTTATCGCCAAAACGCATCTGTTGCACTTTCACATATAAGCGAATATGCTCCAGTTCCTGATGCAGTGGGATAATCGTCTTGCTCATCTGGGTGTGAATACGGAATAATTGCCCGAGCGTACCAACCATTTCTCCAATCTCACGCTCCCCGTTAATGATTGCTTTCATTTGAACAGATTCAAGAGCATTCGCGAGGAAATGGGGATTGATCTGGCTTTTCAGCGCCCCAAGTCTAGCCACACGCTGCTGGACCTGAGCCCTCGAGGAGCGTTCAATATAGTTCTGCAGCTCTTCCACCATACGCCGAAGTCCTTGATACAACACACCAAATTCGTCCTTTCGTGAGCTTCCCAGCTCCACATCGAAATTGCCAGAGCCGACCTTTTCGACTTGTCTTTTCAGAAAAATGATCGGTTTCGTAACACGATGCCACATCAGAATCATGAACAGTACAGCCATTCCAATCGACCCAATGGCAAGTCCAAGCATCATCTTGCCAAGAAGCGCTGAGCTACGGGTCACTTCTTTCTCATTCATGTACTGAATGACCTTCCACCCGGAATAGGGAGAGGTTACAAAGTTAAAGAACGAATTATGGCCTTCGAAAGGTGTAGTAAAGCTACCGGATGGCTCATCTAGGACTTTATCAAACATCTGGTTATCGATTTCAAGCGGATTCGAAATATCCATGTCCTTAGAAGCGTAGATGATTGAGCCGGATGGATCTGTAATAATGAAATTCCGTTCGGTGTTTTCCGATAGGTTCAGAATTTCACTTAAAGAATCGAGTCTGATATCAACAAGAAGTACGCCTAGTGGCTGTTTTTCGCCCGTTTTGTTGATGACCCGTGCAATGGAGAGAACCTTCTCCGTAGACTTTTTATTGTAAAAAGGAGTATGCGTACCGAAAATGACAATGCCGCCCTTTTTCTCTAACGTCTTTTGGTACCATTCATCCTGTTCGAAGTCATCATAGTTAATATCTGAACGATTGAAGTTGGCGGAGTAGAACAATTGATGGCCTGCATAGATTTGTACGCTGTTTACATTCTTGATCGTCATTTCGAGTGTGCCAATAAAGTGTTGAATGACGGACTGATAGGTAATCGTCTGATCGATCTGGGGGTTTCGATTCCAATTCTCAAGCGCATTCTGGAGCTGCCCATCGAGATGAGCATATAAGGTTCCCTTTTCAATACTTTGTAAATACTGATCGATATTGAAGGAGAGGTTGTTCAGAATGAGGTCGGAGCTGTTCTTGTACTCTGCCTTTACCGTCTGTAGAGATACATAGTAAATGATACCCGAGATAATGATAAGGGGAATGGTAATCGTTAGGATCATAAGCGCAAAAATCTGCGTGTTTAAATGGTTTCTATAAAATAATTTATGAATGCCAAATGGACTCTTCAATCGATCATCCCCATTTTTTTACGGTAGTCTGTGGGTGTCATGTTGGTGAATTTACGAAACATTTTTACGAAATGTTTATAGCTCGTATATCCACACATATGGCAGACGTCGGTCATTAACGTCTTGGATTGCAGCAAGCATCGCTTGGCGAACTCGATTCTGATCTCGGTAACAAAGGTCATATAGTTCTTATTCAGCTTGGTTTTAAACAACCGGCTTAGATAAGAAGGGTTATAGAAGAATTGATCCGCTACCATCTGCAGTGTAACGTCTTGATCTATATGTTGAATAATAAACTCTTCAATACGCTCGAAAATAGCCCCGTCTAGTGACTCTTCCTCTCCGCTGGATTGCTGCGCTTCAACTTGAAGCTGAACCATCCAGTGAGATAACCAATCAAACATCGCTGTCATCGAATCGAAGTCATCCAAGAAGGTGAGGTGCAGCAGTTTCTCGTGGTACCGTTCCTCCATATTTAATCCGTGTTTACTTGCAAATCGCATCGCAACAGTAATGATCTCCTGTATATAAGGAAGCCACTGATCCTGGACATACTGCCCGACTTTTGACTCGGCCTCCACAGCTATACGATGCAGGAACTCTTTTAACGGTGAAGCATCATGTTGCTCTAAGCAGGCTAGAAATTTGACCTTATCCTGGTCAGTGAGGGAGAGTTGTGTTCCTTTTATAAGATTTAGGTTAGAATGTTTCACCTCAAAAATAGATCCACCCGCTGGATGGAAACGCTCGAATAGTGCTTTATCCGTCTGTACAAGCAGAGAGGAGAGCATCTTGAAATCTTCAGCTAGCGGTCCTATGGACAGATACAGATGAACCTGATTAAAAGCGCCTTCTTGATGAAGAATAGCCGTGAGCTTATCTCGTCTGTCTGATCCTAGATAAGGAGGGTAATACTCGGATTCACCTACAACTGTAAACGCATACAATTTTGAGTGATTGAGATAGCTTAAAAAGGGTGGCGGGATGTCGGTAGATGCGTGAGTGTGGGTTAGCAATGAGGTTAGAATTCGTTCGGCATTTTGTCGCCACCATGCTCTCGTTTTTAGAGCCGGAGATGAAGCGGGTATATAGGACAGGACAATGGGCTGAAGCTTGAACCCTTTATACTTATCTATATAAGCACTTAATTCTTCGCGCAGCTCATGTTCAGCAGTCTCTGATAGATTACGATCTTCTAGTAAGTATTTCACGATTTGACTCCGTTTGAGATGAACATAATCCTCTGATTCGTGGGCAAGTGCTAATAGGTTCTCTTGTTCTTTACGTCTCTTCTCAAGCAGTGCTATGCAATCCTGAATGGTCTTCATGCTCTCCTGATATTGTAGAGGTTTTAATAGATAAGCCAATACGTTGCCGAGCCGAAGAGCCCTCTGTGCATAAGAGAATTCATTGTAACCAGACCAGATGACAAACAGGGTAGTAGGTAGCTTCTCACGGAGCTGCTCTATCATTTCTAGTCCATCCATCAGTGGCATTCTTATATCTGTAATGACAAGATCAGGTTGCTCTTGCAGAGCTACTTGAACGCCCTCAGTACCATTTTCCGCTTCATAGATAAGATGAAACCCAAGCTCCTCCCAGTCAAAATACTTGGTTAATCCTTTACGGATTAAAGGCTCATCCTCGACAATCAGTAGTTTATACATGATCCAAGCCTCCGTCATCTCAGTTTAGTAGTTATTGTATCGGAAGAGTAGAGGACGGTACAACATATTTTGCAGACGAGGGATGGAAAGGAATAGGGGACTAGGTCAAATATGAGGTATGAAAGTAAAATTAAGGGTATTTCACAAAGATTAATAGCAACTTACAATGATAAATGTAAGCGCATCACATTATAGACTACTAAATATTGAGGGGGCAAGAAATGAAAGCGTTTAAAAAAGGACTCATGACGGCACTGAGCATCGTGCTGATTGGATCATCTCTCGTGGCATGCGGATCCAAAACAGCAGAACAACCAAAGAACGAAGAACCTGGTACGACAACTCCTCCGGCAGAGCAGAAAGAAACACCGAAGAACGTAGAAATTACATGGTGGAACTTTCCTAGCTTCCAGCCGTTAGACGGAGAAGCCGGTAAGTATGAGAAACAGATTATCGAAGCTTTCAACAAGAAGCATCCTGAAATTAAGGTCAACTTGGAGATGCTTACGTTTGAAGCAGGTCCAGAAAAGCTGAATGTTGCCATCGCATCGAATACAGCTCCAGATGTCATTTACGATGCACCAGGACGGATTCTGGATTGGGCGAAAAAAGATTTGCTTGCCCCGCTTGATGATATGGTCACTGATGAAGTTCGAAATGACATTTCACCTGCACTGTGGAAGCAGTCGATGGTTGGTGACACAACCTATATGTATCCAATTAACACGGCTCCATTCATGATGGGTGTTAACAAAACGATTTTTGAGAAAATCGATGCACTTGATCTGCTTCCTCTTGATCGTCCGGATCGTACTTGGACACTGGAAGAGTATGAGACAGCGCTTAAAGCCGTTAAGGAAAAAGCTCCAGACGTTATTCCTTCTGGATTCTTTGCCAAGAGCCAAGCTGGCGACCAAGGTACAAGAGCATATCTTGCTAACCTGGGTAATTCCCGCTTCTTCACTGAAGATTATGCACAAGTTGCAATTAACACAGATAAAACAGGAGCAGCTTTGGACTGGATCGTTAAAGGTGTGAAAGACAAGCTGATTATATCGGGTTCCGAGTCTCTAACAGCTGCTGATGTAAACGATATGTTCCTTCAAGGTAAATTGGCATTCTCCATTAACTATTCACCGGTTCTAAGAGCGCAGAATAATCCACTCAAAAAAGAACCGTTTGAAGACATCTTGCTGCCTTTCCCAACGATTGACGGTGCTAAACCACAATTGGAGCCGTACCTCGGCGGAATGGCTGTATTCAACAACGGTAACGAAGATAAGATTGCTGCATCGAAGAAACTTGTTGATTTCATTGCGAATGATGAAGAGTGGGGTAAGAAGAACCTGATCCAAACAGGTGGATTGTCTGCACGTAACTCCATCACAGGTCTGTATGATGATCCTGAGTATGCATATGCGGAAAAAGCACGTGAGTTCTACACAGATCCTCCAACAATCGTTGATGGTTGGGCTGAGGTTCGTACGTTCTGGTTCCCTGAATTGCAACGTGCTCTGCTTGGTGTAGCATCAGGTAAAGAAGCACTTGATACATTTGCTAAAAATGCGAATGAAGCCATTACGAAAGCAAAAGCTGACGCTGGAAAATAAGTATATATAATATCCAACTGTTCGGAGTAGCACGAGTAGATGAGTGCTACTCCTTTCAACAAGATATGGAGTGAGGGAAACGATCATGGAGACTAAGATCCGTAAGGCGAGTCCAGGCATGGTGCGTGACTGGATGATGAGTTATTTGTTTTTGCTTCCGGCATTCGGTTTTTTCATTATCTTTGTAGCCTATCCGATGCTTAAGGGGATTTACATCAGCTTCTTCAATTATTCTCTGCGAAAATTTGAATTTACAGGGCTAGATAACTATATTCACCTATTTCAGAATGAAAACTTCTTAAAATCGCTGTGGAACACCTCATTATTAGTATTGATTGCTGTTCCAATTGTTATCGTATTTTCAATCTTTGTCGCGATGACCATTTATCGTAAAAAAGAAGCTTCACGTTCATTTTTCAGAGGTGTGTTCTACTTACCTGCCGTTTCTTCCGTTGTAAGTATTACTGTGGTATGGGGCTGGATCTACCATCCAAACTACGGTGTGCTCAATTACCTGACTGGTATGTTCGGAGCAGATCCAATCTCGTGGTTAGGAAACCCAAAGACGGCCCTGCTATCCATCATTGCGGTATTGATCACAACCTCAGTAGGACAGCCGATTATTCTGTATGTCGCATCCCTGGGCAATATTCCAAGCTCTTATATTGAAGCAGCTCAGATCGACAGGGCTTCCTCCTGGCAAATATTCAGGAAAATTATTTGGCCGATGTTAATGCCGACCAATCTCTATATTATCGTAATCACCACGATTAATACGTTCCAGTGTTTCGCTCTCATCCAGTTGCTTACTTCAGGAGGTCCATACTACAGCACCTCAACGGTTATGTATGGTGTATATGAACAGGCATTCAAGCTTGGAAACTTTGGCATGGCTTCCGCCATGGGAATTATACTCGCTGTAGTGATAGGCATAATATCCATCATCCAATTTAAATACCTTGGCAGCGATGTGGAGTACTAGGAGGATAAAACGATGAGTTCACCATTACAAGTTGGGCTGAGCACAGGAAGCCCTAAATCCAAGCGTTTAAAAAAGTGGAGCGTTGGTTCAATCCTGTCAAACACACTACTAATCTTTTTAACGATATTCTTTATCTTTCCTTTTTATTGGATCATCACGGGGGCCTTCAAGCGTCAGACGGTGGCTACACAAATTCCGCCAGAATGGTTTCCGCTCCAGCCTACACTCTCCAACTGGGAAGAGTTGTTTCGGAATCCAGTATGGCGATGGACGTTCAACAGCTTCTTCATCTCCTTCGTCGAGATGATTGCCGTCTGTCTCGTG
The DNA here is from genome assembly GCF_058781425.1 of Paenibacillus sp. FW507-14B1B. Lineage (NCBI taxonomy): Bacteria > Bacillati > Bacillota > Bacilli > Caryophanales > Paenibacillaceae > Paenibacillus > Paenibacillus sp. FW507-14B1B. The sequence goes on from NZ_JBYSWS010000004.1 coordinate 270,311, forward strand.
GCTTCCCTTGCGGGTTATGTACTTGCGAAGAAGCAATTCCCAGGCCGGAGAATTATATTCACGATGTTTGTAGCCGCAATGGCCCTTCCTAAACAAGTTATTCTAGTACCTCTCTTCACGATGCTTGCTGACTTCGGGTGGGTCAATACATATCGCGGTTTGATCATTCCAGCCATCGGATGGCCCTTCGGTGTCTTCTTAATGAAGCAGTTCTCCCAGACCATTCCGAGTGAGGTATTGGAGGCTTCCAAAATCGACGGCTGCTCCGAAGTGCGGATGTTCTCTACAATTGTACTTCCACTGTTGACCCCGGCTCTTGGAGCCTTGGCAATCTTCACCTTCATTGGCTCCTGGAACGACTATTTCAGTCAACTGATTATGACCCGTTCAACACCGATGATGACATTGCCGCTGGGTATCGCCACATTACAAGGAGAGTTCACAACCAACTATGGTGTCATTATGGCGGGTGCTGCGCTTGCATCTCTGCCGATGATTGCGATCTTCCTGTTGTTCCAAAAGGCGTTTACACAAGGGATTACCATGGGTGCTGTGAAAGGTTAAGATCATACATTAATACAAATTGAATTTAAAAGGACGGGATTATCTGTGGCAACGTATAACTTAGATGCATTCAAAGGGATCATCGTAGCTATGTATGCATGTTACGATCAGAATGGGGATATTCATCAAGAAGGCGTGAAGCAGCTTGTTCGTCATTATATAAACAAAGGCGTGAAAGGATTGTATGTAGGAGGAAGCAGCGGAGAAGGGATGCTCCAAACAACGGAGGAACGCAAACTTGTTCTTGAGGCTGTGATGGAGGTTGCTGGCGATTTAACGATTATTGCCCATGTGGGTGCACCGTCAACGCGTGAGAGTGTTGAGCTTGCGCAGCATGCCGAATCCGTAGGCGCACACGCTATTTCTGCCGTACCATCCATCTATTATAGACTGTCACCGAATAGTGTAGAGAGCCACTGGCAAGCTATGATTGATAGTACTGCGCTGCCATTCATTATTTATCATATCCCACAGACGACCGGGTTCCATCTCTCGAAGTCTCTGTTAACTAAAATGGCTGCACAAGACAAAGTCATTGGTGTCAAAATCTCATCAGAGAGCACTTATGAACTCCAGCAATTTAAGGAAGCTGGTGGAGATCATTTCCTCGTCCTTAATGGCCCAGATGAGCAGTATTTAGCCGGACGGAGTATCGGTGCTGATGGCGGTATTGGTGGTACATATGGGGTTATGCCGGAGCTGTTCCTCAAGATTGAAGCATGTTATAAGAATGGACAGATGGATGAAGCACGGGCTTGGCAGTATAAAGTCAATGAAATCATTAATGAGCTGCTGTCCTATCCGTCACTTTATGGAGCTTGCAAAGCGATTCTGCGGCATCAGGGTGTCGATTGTGGTGAGGCAAGGCTTCCGCTACTTCCTGTGGAGCGTAAAGATGATGATCGAATCTCTGTACTCGCAGGTAAGATTCAGCAGTATGTAAATCAAGCGTGTGAGTCGACTGTGGAAGCATAATGTAGGCGTGGTTGTAGACCCAAGACATTGAGGCCTTAGGCGAGGTGGACTACAATAGAAAGGTAGGAGATGAAACAGACCAGAAAGAGGGAAGACCATTGCCTTTACATGAACATAAGAAAGCTGTTTTTTTTGATGTGGATGATACATTATATGACCATCTGACTCCCTTTCGGAGAGCAGTGGATGAGATTGCCCGCCCTGCGGGCGATTTTCCGTATGAAGCAGCTTATCACAGGCTGCGATATTATAGTGACATATTGTCTTTGGAGCTGGGCGGTGCAGGTTCGGCAGCGTATGATCTTGCAGTGGAGGAGATGAGAAGACGCCGCTTTCAACTTGCTTTAGAGGAATTTGATATCGATCTCAGTTCGGATCAAGCGAATCAAATGCAAGCAGCATATATCGGATGTCAGTATGACATTCAGATGTTTGATGGCGCACGTGAATTGCTTCAGCAGCTGGCAGCGGATGGTCATATTATTGGTTTAATTACGAATGGCCCCCTTCAGCATCAGATGAACAAAATTGCAGCGATGAATCTGGGGGACATCATCCCAGAAGATCGGTTATTTATATCGGGAGCCGTTGGCTGGGATAAACCAGACAAGCGTATTTTTGCTTATGTGAATGAGATCACAGGAACAAGTCCAGAGCATAGCTTTTATATCGGGGATTCATGGCGGAATGATGTAATTGGCGCTTTGGAAGCAGGCTGGAGCATGATCTGGTTTAATCACCGGGGTATAGAGCCAGAGACGGAGCATCGTCCGCATTATACCGTAGCGAGCTACGCGGAGCTGGGCGAAATTTTGAAAGCCCAGCTCTAACACGCTCTAATGGAGTTTAATTTCCGAGCAATTCTTTGATGTGCGCTTCGATCTTCTCTGGTGTATCTGTTGGAGCAAATCGCTTAACAACCTTTCCGTCTCGGTCTACTAGAAATTTGGTAAAATTCCATTTGATACGCTTGGTACCGAGCGCACCTGGAGCTTCGGAGGACAGATATGTAAACAGCGGGTGTGCACTTTCTCCATTGACGTCAATTTTGGAGAATAGAGGGAAAGTGACACCATGGTTCAATTTGCATGCCTCAGCGATATCCGTATCGTTCTCAAGCTCCTGATTCATGAACTGACTGCTAGGGAACCCGAGCACAGCCAGACCCTTATCGTGGTATGATTCGTGCAGTTTTTCCAAGCCCCTGAACTGAGGGGCGAACCCGCATTTGGTTGCCGTATTGACGATCAGAATGACCTGACCCTTGTACGCTTCTAGCTTCTGACGACTACCGTTAATCGTAGTAACCTCGAAATCATAAATAGACATGGGCACAAGCTCCTTCTATATCATTTGATAAAAGAGTATACGATTTCTATTCTACACAGTTTCATCTATAATTCGAATTCAAAACCCCCGGCCTCAGAGACCGGGGGTTCATTATATATGTGTCGGCTTAGCTTAGTGCTTATCTTTAACCTCGCCGACTTTTTGTTGAACTTCACCTTTGGCTTTGTCCACTTTACCCTCAGCCTGCATCGACTTATTGTTCGTAGCGTTCCCGACTTGGTCCTTTACTTCGCCCTTCGCTTTGGAAACGCCGCCTTTGATCTTATCTCCGAGTCCATTATAATTACTCATGATTAACATCTCCAATTCGTATTAGGATACAAGTAATTACCCGCACTGCCTATGATCCAAACAAGCTTATCAATTAAGTATTTAAGGCCCATACCGATACACTACCACCATTCACGGGAAAGACAGCAAATCCATCCTCGCCAATAGTAATATGATCTTCTCGAGTATTGGTGAGGTCAACCCAAACTTCTCCTGCTCGCTCAGTGCCTACATTCATCCGCTTGCTGCCTTCATCACCATTGGAGATCACGACCGCACATCCAGATCCTTCAATCTCAGGAACTCCAAATCGTACCCAGCCAATCGTATTGGCATGATCGAAATAATCCTCCTGCTTACCATAAGCCTTATGATAACGGGCGTAGAGCAGCGGATCGATGGCGATTTGTTTGCCAGGCACAGGAGTTTCCCCGCCGATTCCATAATAATCACCGTAGAATACGACAGGATAGCCATCTTTACGTAGTAGGATTAAGGCGTAAGCGCTCTGCTTAAACCAATCCTCTACCCATGATTCCAGTGATTCATGAGGTTGTGAATCGTGATTGTCCACGAAGGTGACCGCATTCATCGGGTGAGATTGAACGAGAGTGTCGTCTAAGATCTTACGAAGATCGTAATCTCTTCCTGCTTTGGATGCAGCATGCAGCTTATAATGAAGAGATACATCAAACAAGTCGATCTTATAATCAATGGTGTCGAGGAATTTTCGGCAAGCGTCGAGCTCTGGGTTCCAGAATTCACCGACCATATAGAAGGATTCTCCGTACGATTCCTTAATTGCGGAGGCGAATTCTTTTATATAATCGTGATTGATATGTTTAATAGCATCAAGGCGGAATCCACTGCATTGCAATGTATCGACCATCCATTTGGCCCAATCCGTCATTTCACGGCGGACATCTGGGTGACTATAGTCAATGTTTGCGAACATCAGATAATCGTAGTTACCAAATTCATTATCAACATTCTCACTCCAAGACTTATTCTCGCCAATGATGCGGAAGATACCCGTGCGGTCTTGGCTCGCATCGTAGTCTGTACCATTAAAATGATTGAAGTTCCATTTGAAGGATGAGTATGTATCACCCCGCCCAGGGAATGTGAATTTGGTCCAGCCTTCGATTTCAAAAGGTTTCGATATATCTTTGGTTCGGTCCATTTCATCCACTTGTATGACTTGGAAGCGTTCTGTGGCATCTGCACCTGCTTTGTGATTCATGACAAGGTCTACATAGACAGCAATGTCGTTAGCTTTACATGTCTGAATTGCCTCGATTAACTCCTCTTTCGTACCATATTTCGTTCGAACGGTCCCTTTTTGATCAAATTCACCGAGATCGTAAAGATCGTATATGCCATAACCCGTGTCCTCTGCAGATTGTCCCTTGGTAACGGGAGGAATCCATACCGAATTAATCCCTACTTGCTTTAACTGAGGTGCAGCCTCTTTAAGTCGTTTCCAATGTGACCCATCCGCTTTAACGTGCCACTCAAAAAACTGCATGATGGTATGATTTCTTTCCAATGATCCCATCTCCTCTATAATATGAATCTATGACTTGTATATGAAGCTATCTTCTATAGATCTAGTTACCCACGAAGTAGAGAGAGTTAAACTTTCCTATGTATTATAGAGTGGGATCACTATTATTTTGCCCAATTTACAGATAAAAATGACATTCACTCAAGGTGTAGTTAATTTCAGATAATATGCCCTTTTTTTGCCTGAGTGTCTGTGATATAATAGATTCCGGTTGTTTAACGCAAAACCTGCTTTTAAGTTTTCATAGAATCGAATTGATCTGCAGTCTAACATTTCGGGATATGAGCTACATATACTCGTGAATATATAATCAGGTAAATGGGTGAATCTATTCTATCTAGAATAAAAGTCACTTTCATGGCCTAACTTTTCTCGCAAGGGAGAGTTAGGCCATTTTTTATTTCCAATATATTCTAAACGGAGTAGAAGTTCGGAATCCTAGGTGACAACTGCGGCGGCGTACGCCGCTCATGATACGTCTTAAGTTAGGAGGGGTCGGAGTATTCGTTCATTTCTATATGAATATTAGCACCTTCAAAAGATAAGGAGTAAGCAATGGACGAGTCATATCCCATGAATCAGACAATACATCAATTTCAGCAACTCATAGCGAGTTATACAGGTAAGCTCCTAAGGGAGCATTTTGGCAAAGGACCCGAATCGGTCCTCGTCTCAATCGGCGGGGAATACATCACGATATACTTAAGAAATTTCCTAACCCCCTCGGAACGGATTCTGCTCCAGCAGGATCATGTAATCATCATAAATCAAATGCGGGATAAATTGATGCAGATGGTTAATCCAGAGGTTTTGGGGTTCATTCAGCAATTGACCGGAATTATTCCCTCGGAAATATATTATGACTGGGCGCTTCAGAATCAATCAGGCATGATTACCATTCTATGTCCTGAACGTCTGGTTGATGATTCCGAGATTCGGGAGGATTACAGCGATAAAGAGAAGTTAGAACAGGAGGTCAGGCTCATTAGTGAACAGGCGCAGAAAGCGCCTGATCGTCTTTATTCATATGAGATGAATAACCGGACACTGCTGTTTGTGAGGGAAGGTATTCTGGTACCGATCGAAAAGGAGTTTATTCGGCTTGGGCATAAAGAACTTCTTAAAGAAGTGAAACGAAATTTAGAGAAGAACTCGTTATATAACAATGCCGGTTTCGAACAGATTTTGAACCGACCGATTCTTGATATTTTTGTGGATTGGAATTATGAACTCGACAAAAGTATTATCGTGTTAGTTACTTCTTCAAAGTCGTAGGTTATAGACAACTAGGTAATGCGAAAGGCCACCGGATGAGGCGTGAGACGATATCCTTCCGGTGGTTTTTCTTTTCTTTCCATAAGGGTTCCCTTATACTAGTTCACGAGTAAATATAAACTGATATTTAAACGTAAAGAGGGCGTCCAAGATGAGTCTGACACCGTTTCAGGGTCACTATAATGGGTGGATTGTATTGTTATCGGTAGTTATATCCATTTGTGCCTCCTATTCAGCTCTTAACATAGCAGGGAAAATATATAGAACTCGTGGACGAAGCAGATGGATCTGGCTTCTCGCAGGGTCAAGCGTGATGGGCTTAGGTATCTGGTCCATGCACTTTATTGGTATGCTAGCATTTCATTTCGGTTTACCGGTAACTTATAACTCGGGTATAACAGTGCTGTCTTTATTGGTTAGCATCGGCGGATCGCTAATTGCTTTTTATATTGCTTCAGATCCGGACGCAGATACTAGGAAGCTACTTCTCGGAGGACTATGTATGGCAATAGGTGTCGTGCTCATGCACTATATGGGGATGGCAGCTATGCGTATGGAGGGAACACTTACATATAATCGATCGTTACAGGGGTTATCCACACTGATAGCACTCATGGCTTCCAATGCTTCGCTTCTTCTGTTCCGGAGATTCCGACATATACCTAACTTTAGTCGCTGGAAGGTTTACAGCGCAGTACTTATGGGTATGGCGGTTTCGGGTATGCACTATACGGGGATGTTGGCTGTAGAAATTCACCATAAGGATTCTATGATTAGGGTCGAAGAGCATGACTATGGAGGGTTTTTACTTCTTGGAGTATCTGTAGCAACCTTTATTATATTGGCTGTATCGATGATTGCGTTATTTTTTGATCGGCATGTGCTGGAGAAGATGGCATATCACGATGCGCTGACAGGTCTACCGAATCGGTATGGATTGGTTAGAGACATGGATAACCAATTGAGTAACTCCTGGCAAGGAGCTGTATTATTTATTGATCTGGACCGGTTTAAGACGGTTAATGATACCCTCGGACATGATTTTGGTGACATACTGCTTCAAGAAGTTGCAGAGCGATTCGTGCAATGCGCAGGATCAAGTGCGCTGATGTACAGACTCGGTGGTGATGAGTTCTTGGGTATTCTGCCGAAAGGATCACGGACTAGTGCAGCTGCATTTGCTCAGAAGCTGCTTGATGTGGTGCAGCAACCTATTTATGTAGAAGAACATGAGCTGTATATAACAGCTAGTATTGGGATCAGTCTTTCGCCTGAGCATGGTACAGATCGATTATCCTTAATCAAGGCATCGGATTCAGCAATGTATTATATGAAAAGTTCCGGTAAGAACGGATTCAAATTTTTCGATGATCATATGGTGAAGAAGCAAACGAGACGACTTCGTCTGGAAAAAGACTTACAAAAAGCGCTAGCGCACCATGAATTTGAAGTTGTGTATCAGCCCAAGTGGGATATTTCAAGCAATCAATTGTCGGGTATGGAGGCTTTACTTCGTTGGAAGCATTCCGAGCTTGGCCCGGTATCGCCAGTAGAATTCATCCCAATTGCAGAAGAGAACGGAAGTATTCTAACAATTACTCGGTGGGTATTGTTCTCTGTTTGCCGTCAGAATTTGCTGTGGCAGGAAGCGGGGTTAGCGACAGTTCCTATTTCCGTTAATATTTCGAGTCAGGTACTGGAGAGTGGGATGCTGGGACTTATGGTAGACGAGGCTCTACTGGATAGCGGACTATCGCCTAGATATTTAGAGTTGGAAATAACAGAATCCACCGCCATGATGAATATGGAGGGGATGGTTGAACAGATCAAACGTATTCGATCAAAAGGAATTAGCTTCTCCCTCGATGACTTCGGTACTGGCTACTCTTCGCTTGGACGATTGGGAGAGCTGCCTGTCGATACGCTTAAAATCGATAGAATATTTATTGAGAAGAGCGATATGCTCGATAAACAGGCCATCATCAACAATATTATCGCTATTGCCAAAAATCTAAATCTGAATATTGTAGCTGAAGGTGTAGAGAGAAGAGAACAAATGGAATTTCTAAAGTCCTGCGGTTGTTATGTCATGCAGGGTTATTATTTTGGCAAGCCTATGGGAGTGGATGCTCTTGGACACTGGCTACTTGCTGGTGGTGTTTCTATTAAGTTAGAACAAGATAACAAAAGAGCAAGGTAACCTCACTTTTACTTGGAAGTGGGTTTACCTTGCTCTTCTTTATGCTGGTCATTTTGGCCTCCTCATGTGAGGTCAGCCGTTGACCTTTTGATTTCTAAGCTATCACTTATCCCTTACTCGTAAGATTCATGTGTTAGGCCATCCAGAAACTAAGTACTGCGAGCAGGATTGAAGTGATGGTCATGGCAAGGAGGGGACGCCATGCTTTGCGAAGCGATTTAATGTGAATATTAAGTCCTAGGCCGACCATGGCCATTGAAAGGATAAAGGATGCCGAATTTGCAATTCCGCTTTTTAGACCTGTTGGAATCATGGGTTGGCCGTTCAATTCTATGCTGCCAACGATACTCAAAGCGATGAATCCGAGTAGAAACCATGGGAATTCCAGCTTAGAACCCTTCTCAATTCGTCCGGTACGCCGCATCCAGTACATTAAGATGAGGCTTAAAGGAATAAGAAGAAATACCCGACCGAGCTTGGCTAAAAGGCTAACTGCAAGCGCATCTTCTCCTGCAGGAGCAGCCGCTAAGGCGACATGAGCTAGCTCATGCAGACTAATACCGGACCATATGCCATATTGGGATTCCGTAAGCGGTAGATAAGGCTGGAGAAGTGTGTAGACAACGGCGAACACAGTTCCGATGAAGGCGATGATTCCAGCGCCGAGTGCCGTATCCTCATCTTTGGCTTTCAGGATCGGTGATACGGCCGCGATTGCTGCTGCGCCGCAGACTCCGGTTCCAATACCGAGAAGAAGGGACAGGGAGCCGTCTGCTTTTAACCATTTTGCCAAAAGCATGGTCACCAGAATTGCGAACACTATGACTACGACATCACGTAACAGAAGTCCGAGTCCTTGGCTGAATACGATAGCGATGTTGAGTTTGAGTCCGTATAGAATGATGGCAAGCCTGAGCAACTTCTTGGCTGTGAATTGAATGCCGCTACGCAGCGCTTCTGGATATCCAAAGACCTGACGAAACAATGCGGCAATGAGAATGGCCCACGCCAACTGTCCCAGAACACTGAGTTTAGGGACGAAGGATAATCCGTAGCCCATAAGAGCGATTAGAAAGGTGAAGCCGATCCCGCCAAGCATTGAAGTAGCTTTACTAAACTTAGGGCTAGGGTTAGGCTTCGGTAGTGCTTGATCCTGTGTCTTGTTCATTCGTTATAACCTCCGATATGTTCGGTTGGCCTAAACCCATCGTAGCTTAATTCCTAGAATAAGAAAAATAAATCATTATAATGGTTATAATAAGCAATAACTTATGATAACCTGATGGTATTAGTTTGCCGAAAAAGAGGAGATTCATTATGGATTTGACCTTAGAAGTTTTTGTCACCGTTGTGGAGAAAGGTAATTTCACTCGAGCAGCGGAAGAACTCAGGATGACTCAGCCTGCTGTGAGCCAGTACATTCAATCATTGGAACGCACAGTTGGAGCTAAACTGCTGGAACGAACGAATAAGTATGTGCGATTAAATCAGGCAGGGGAAATCGTATTTCACCATGCTAAAGATATTTTGGGGAAATATACACGTATGCAATCATTGGTTGATGATCTGTTGGATCGGGCAAGCGGTGATCTTTCAATAGCGGCAAGTTACACATTCGGTGAGTATGTTCTGCCACATTTATTGGCATATTTACGTAAGGAATATCCCTTGATTCGCCCGAAAATTAATATCGGGAATACATCAGAAGTTGCCGAAATGATCTTGAACCATCAAGCTGATATTGGGATTGTAGAGGGTGAATATCATCATGATAAGCTTCATATTGAAGCTTTCGCAGAGGATGATTTATTTATTATTGTACCGAACGAAGAGCGCTATGCAGGGAAGAATGCAATCCATTTACCCGAGCTTAGTGAAGAAACTTGGATCGTCAGGGAAAGTGGGTCTGGAACAAGAAATGCGACAGAGCGAATGTTTATCAGATGGGGCTTTCAACCGGAGCATAAGGTTGAATTCGGAAGCACCCAGTTAATTAAGGAATCTGTAGAGGCTGGACTTGGAGTGACACTATTATCCCACTGGGCTGTGAGGAAAGAAATATCACTTGGTACACTGCTCATGCTCAAGCCTTACGGTGAACGGGTGCGAAGACATTTTTCACTGATCACACAGGCAACGCCATATCATACAAGGGCTTCGGATATATTCCTGGATATGCTACGGCAAAATAAAGCATTTCCAGTAAGTTATATATGAAACTTCTTGGGCTTTCACCGTGTTATTAAAGGTGGAGGTGTGTTCATGTGATGTCGAAATGGTTAGCCGCACTTCTCTCCTCACTGTTAATCTGTCTGGTTGCAGCTTATCTAGATTATACGCCGATGGATATGAGGGAGATCGGAGTCAGCTATAATTCGTATTTTAGACTTTTTATCGTAGGCTGGATTATTTTATTTCCAATGTATTTATTCCTGGGCATACCCATTTCACTGATTATAGATGCAGCGATTGCGAGATTTTTTCATGAAGCCCCCAAGGGAGTGGCATTTAGCATGAAATTGATATCCTATTTGCTCGGGGGCGTAGCGGTAGGATGGATCTATTCAAGTGTGGTTGGATACGGGGGTTGGGGCACCTATAAATATCCTTTTATGTTGGGGGCTTTCATATTTTGGGCGACCCAAGAGATTATTCGATTACTGGTCAGGAGAGTTAAGAAGCAAATTGGCTCATCCATCAGGACATAAGAACATCACCTAATTTAGGGGTGTTTTTTTTTTATATAATTAATGACTAAACGGAACAGATATGGGGAAAATATGTGTAATAAAAAAGGAGGAGTGGACATGAAAACGATAAATACAATTGCATTGCTTTTACTTATCATTGGGGGAATTAACTGGCTCCTTATTGGTGTATTTCAATATGACTTGGTAGCTTCCATTTTCGGAGGACAAACTTCTGCTGGAGCCCGTGTTATTTACACCCTTGTAGGTGTGTGTGCTCTGTATTCCATTAAATTCTTTGGAGATGTAACCGAAGATCATCGCTCGAGTGCACGTTAAGATTTGGTTCTTACATGCTCAAAATACGAAACAGGCTACCTGAAGTAATCATGACGGGTAGCCTGTTTTTGTTATGAAGTGGAAATTGTCATCAATGGTTTATTTGAAAAAACAAGCAATTTGAGGGTCAAAAACAACACATTGTCCAGTTGTCAGCAGGGGATGTCAAATGGCTGAAACCCTTGATAATACTAGGTTTTCAAGGATGCCCAAAACGACATATTTACGATGATTAGGATTGTCAGCTATTGTAATCGTGTAAGCGTTAACACATCGAGACATGATGTGATAGCTAACTCTAGGAATCATTACAATAATAACCACATCATCAGGAAGGGGTGATCCTATGCGGGAAACAAAAACTGCTATTGCAAGCAGTCAGGGAACGATGCTCGGTAAGAGCAATAAAAGTGTATGGAAAAGAATGCTTCAGAACTGGGAGCTGTACATCTTTATAGCACCTGCATTTTTTTACTTTCTTATTTTCGCGTATGGACCGATGTATGGTATTCAGATCGCGTTTAAAAATTTCATTCCAACAATGGGGATTACGGGTAGCCCATGGGTAGGTTTCGATCACTTTAAACGATTCTTTGAATCCTACTATTTTTGGGACCTATTATGGAACACATTAAGTATCAGCTTGTATGAACTGGCTGTCGGATTTCCGATTCCCATTATTCTAGCTCTAGCATTCAACGAAATAAGAAACGGTTTCTTTAAAAAGTTGGCCCAGACGGTTACCTACGCACCTCACTTTATATCTGTCGTTGTTATGGCGGGGATGATTATTACTTTCCTTTCTCCTTCAACAGGGATGATCATTAATATTATTGAGGGCCTCGGATTTACTGCACCTGACTTTTTAACAGATCCAAAATGGTTTAAGACCATGTATGTATTCTCCGGTGTATGGCAAAGCGCAGGTTGGGGAACTATCATTTACTTGGCAGCGCTTTCTGGTGTAGACCCAGGGCTTCACGAAGCTGCTGTTATCGATGGGGCTTCGCGCTTCCAGCGTTTGCGTCATATTAACATCCCGACACTTATTCCTACGATGACCATTCTATTGATTCTGAATGTAGGTAGTTTGCTAGGTGTAGGTTTTGAGAAGATCTTATTGCTCCAGAACCCGCTTAACATGGGGGCCTCGGATGTCATATCTACGTTTGTATATCGTTCAGGTCTTGTGGATGCTCAGTACAGCTTCTCGACAGCAATCGGATTGTTTAACTCCGTAATCAACGCAATTATGTTGGTTGTTGTGAATCAGATCGTTCGCCGTACAAGTGAAAATAGTTTGTGGTAGAAAGGAGGAAGTTATGAATGCTTACAGGTGTTAAGGAAACCAAACGAGACAGAATATTTCTAATTTGCAATTATATCTATGTATTCTTTGCATTTCTCATCGTGTTTTATCCTTTAGTGTATATGGTCAGCGCATCGATCAGTGATCCGAAGCTTGTCGGTTCCGGGGAAATGTGGCTCTTTCCAAAGGGGATAACATTTGACGGATACAAGCGAGTCTTCGAGAACACTAGTATTTGGATTGGATATGGTAATACCATTCTTTATACGGTAGTCGGAACGACGATTAACTTAGTAGTAACTCTTCCTGCTGCTTACGCTCTAAGCCGTAAGGATTTTATTGGCCGCAACTTCTTTATGGGCATGTTCATGGTAACGATGTTCTTTGGTGGTGGGCTTGTACCTTCCTACCTGCTTGTAAAACAGCTTGGCATGATTGATACAATTTGGGCTATCGTCATTCCATCGGCTGCATCGATTTGGAACATTATCGTATCTCGTACGTTCTTCCAAAGCTCGATTCCGAAGGAATTACAGGAGGCAGCTCAGATTGATGGATGTACGAATATGAGATTGTTCGTCAAAATCATTCTGCCGCTATCTATGCCAATCATCGCAGTTATGGCTTTGTTCTATGGTGTAGGTAACTGGAACAGCTACTTCTCGGCTCTCATTTATCTGAATGATTCAGCTAAATATCCATTGCAGCTGGTATTGCGTCAAATTCTCGTACTGCAACAAATGGCTGCACAGGGTGGCGGAGCCATTGATGCTTCGACAGCTGCTGCGATGAACAGTAAGGCAGAAATTGCTGCACTCGTTAAGTACGCGGTTATTATCGTAGCAACGGTTCCAATCATTGCTATCTATCCATTCCTTCAGCGTTATTTTGTCCAGGGTGTTATGATTGGTTCTGTAAAGGGCTGATCGTGTCATAGAAAAAACATCAAAAACATCAAACACTAAACAAGGGGAGTTGTTGTCATGAATAAGCTTCGTAAGGCATCATCTATCTTACTCTGCCTCACACTATCAGCCGGTATACTGGCTGCTTGTGGCGCTAAAGGTGAAAGCGGTTCATCCGGTTCTACAAGTGCAGCTGACGTAAAAAAAGAAGGATTTCCAATCGTTGAGCAGCCAATTACACTGAAGGTCATGTCCCAGGATGCGGGTGTAGCAGATTGGAACAAGATGCCTGTATTGCAAGAGATGGAGAAACTAACAGGCATTAAGCTAGAATATCAGCTCTCACCAGTTGATAGCTTTGAAACGAAGAAGAATCTCGTTTTTGCGAGTGGCGATGTGCCGGATATGTTCTATGCAGCGGATTTAAAACCAGCGGAGCAAGTGACTTATGGTAGTCAGGGCGTACTTATTCCATTGGAAAAATATATTGATGAGGGCTATGCACCAAATCTGAAGAAAATTCTAGACGAGAACCCGGATATTCGTAAGTCGTTCACGACTCCTGACGGCCATATGTATGCGTTACCTTTTATTGATAGTGCAGCAGTTTGGTACCGCGGTCCGATGTGGTATAACGGTAAATTCTTGAAGGCGCTTAATGTTGAAGAACCGAAGACAACAGAGGAGTTGTACACGTTCTTGAAACGAGTGAAAGAGGAAGATCCGAACGGTAATGGACAAAAGGATGAAATTCCACTGACTTCTGTAAAACTGGATGATCTACGTATGTACTTCTTTGGATTCTTTGGAATGTACGATGAGAAAATCTATGCTGACAAGGATGGTAAAGTACATTACTCTCCTCAAGAAGAAGGATACAAAAGTTACCTGACATTCATGAACCGTCTATGGAAAGAAGATCTACTAGATCATGAAACATTCTCCCAGACATCGGATCAGAAGAAGTCGAAAGGTCAGAAGAATCAGATCGCATTGTTTAATGATTACTATCCATACTTTACACTCGGGGGCGAGCCAAGCTCAGATAATCCGATGATGACACCAGTGAAGAGTGATATTGAAGGTTCTCCGGTTTATGGTAAGCATCCAGGGATATCTACGAATGGTACCTTTGCCATTACGAGCAAAAACCCTGCTCCTGAAGCTACTATGCGTTGGATCGACTATCTTTATAGCTATGAAGGCTCAACACTATTCTCTCAAGGACCAGAAAATACGCTTTGGAAGTTCAAAGATAAAGAGAATCGCGTAAAAGAATGGCTGCCGGTACCAGGCGGTGGCGATCGTGAGGAATACAAAGGCAAAATAACACCAAACTTCGGTATTCTGACACCAGGTATCAATGATCCGGAAGTATCAAAAGGACTTCAATCCGATTTTGATCAATGGATTAATAAACAAAACGAAGAGAAGTTAATTCCAATCGCGAAAGCTCCGTTCCCTAACGTATACCTTACAAATGAAGAACAGAGTGAAGCAAGTGCTTTGATGTCTGACCTCAACACGTATGTTCAGCAGATGGAAGCGAAATTCGTTACGGGCCAAGAGCCACTATCGAATTGGGACAAGTATGCTGCTCAAGTCAAGAAAATGGGATCTGACCGCCTCGTTGAGCTTTATCAAGGTGCATATGATCGTTGGAATACAGAGAAATAAACTTAAATATATTTAAAAACAATAGCCAACACAGCCCGGTCCATCGTGACCGGAGGTTGGCTATTAACATTATTAACCTCACCATGAAAACGAATTCATATTTTTACAAGGCTAATAGAATATGATGTCGAATACATAACTTCGGAGGTGTGAAATGAGTGATAACAAATTGATAGAGGAAGAGAAAGAAGACTTTATCGAGCAGGGTGTTCATAATTACAGCAGTGAGAAAGAATGGGTTAAGCCAGAGGACCCGCTGCTGCTAGAGCGACTGGAGTGGTTTAAGGATCAGAAGCTGGGTTTGATGATGCACTGGGGTCCCTATTCTCAGCTCGGGCTTGTGGAGTCATGGGCACTCAGTGATACAGATGAAGAATGGTCGCGCAATGAGATTGATTGGGATATTGATGCGGAGGAGCTAAAGCGCCAGTATTTTGCATTAAATAAGACGTTTAATCCTCTTCGGTTTCAACCTGATTTATGGGCTGATTTGGCTGCTGAGAATGGGTTCAAATATCTCAACTTTACGACCAAGCATCATGACGGATTCTGCATGTGGGATACCCACACAACGGATTACAGGATTACGGGTCCCGATTGTCCATTCCATACGCACAAATTCGCTGACATCACAAAACAACTGTTTGACGCTTTTCGTGCGAAGGGGCTAGGAATTTCAGCGTATTTCTCTAAAGCCGATTGGCATACTCCCTATTACTGGGCACCGGGTATGAAGCCTGGAACCACCACATCAAGAGGGCCTACCTATGATCCAAAGGAGTACCCTTGGCTATGGGAGCAATTTGTTCAGTTTACGCATGAACAGATCATGGAACTTATGACCAATTACGGCCGCATTGATGTGTTGTGGCTTGATGCCGGATGGGTCAATGATTATCGCGATCAGAATATCCGGTTGGGTGAAGTGGTGGATAAGGCACGGAAGATCCAGCCTTGGCTTCTGTCAGCCGATCGCACGGTTGGCGGTCCATATGAGAATTTGATTACACCAGAGCAGACGCTTCCTGAGCGTGCACTGCATGTACCATGGGAGAGCTGCATCACCATGGGATCTGCGTTCTCTTTCCGCTATGAGGACAATTACAAAACAGTTCGACAGCTCATTCACCTTCTTGTTGAGATTGTTGCAAAAGGCGGCAACCTTGCACTGAACGTAGCGCCACAGCCAGACGGAAGATTGTCCAAAACAGCGATTGCTCGGATCAAAGGTATGGGAGCATGGCTGAATGTTCATGGAGAAGCTATCTACGGAACTCGTGCTTGTGAACCATATTCTGTGGAGAATGTTCAGTTTACTCAAAAAGGCGATACAACTTATGCCTTCTACCTCTATAAGGATGAGAATGAGAATATTCCAGATGAACTGTATATACCGATTCACGGGGATTTTAATCGCATTGATCTAGTGGGTGGGCAAGAAGTGCTTGATTTCAGCCGCACAGAATCGGGAATCGTGGTACGTCTGCCAGAACAGGAACGTCAAGGTTTAGCTCCGATCGCTCATGTACTTCGTCTAACGTAAATTACAATTCATTCGGATGTTCAAGTGTAAGTGATTAACAATAACTAGAGCTGATACATAAGGAAGGTGTGACAGAACATGCAAAAAAATTGGTTTGATAACGCAAAGCTAGGGATATTTATACACTACGGCATTTATGCCGTGGATGGAGTCGCGGAATCATGGTCCTTCTATAACGGAAGAATCTCTTACGATGAATATATGAAGCAGCTGGACGGTTTTACTGCATCTAAATTTGATGCCGATCAGTGGGCTGATTTAATAGAGAAGTCAGGTGCGAAATACGCAGTTCTAACAACCAAGCACCATGATGGTGTAGCACTGTGGGATACGCAGTACAGTGATCTAAATGTAGTGAAGAAGACCCCTGCCAAACGGGACATTATTAAGGAGTACGCAGAAGCAATTACGAAACGAGGCATTCACCTCGGGATGTACTATTCACTTATTGACTGGTCTCACCCGGATTATCCAAGCGTATTTGAAGGTGGGAAGGTTCCTGAGGATCTCAGTAATGTGAACCCGCATTCAAACCCAGTGGATGGAGTACAGGATGAAGAGAAATGGCAGAAATTCCTTGAATTTAACAATAATCAACTGCGGGAAATTTTAACGAATTATGGTAAAGTGGACCTGTTATGGTTCGACGGCGATTGGGAGCGGAGTGCTGAACAATGGAACTTGCCTGAGTTTAAACATTATCTCCAGTCGTTTAACCCAGAGATTCTAATCAATTCGCGTCTTCAAGGACATGGCGATTATAAGACGCCAGAACAAGGAATTCCAATCACAAGACCGGAAGGACCTTGGGAGTTCTGCACGACGATTAATTCATCATGGGGCTATGTACCAACAGACAATAAATACAAATCACTGAATCAGATTATTCGGATGTTCTGTGACTGTATTTCTATGGGTGGTAATATGCTGCTCGATATCGGTCCTCGTGAGGACGGAACGATCGATAAGCGTCAGGAAGATATTCTGCTTGGACTGGGTGAATGGATCAGGGCTCATGAAGAAGCTGTTTTCGGTACAGGTGAAGGCATCATGACCCGTTATTATTTGGGAGGTAGCACACTTTCCGAGGATAAGAAGACATTATATCTATTTGTATACGATGATCCGAAAGAGAATGTTTGTCTGAAAGGTCTGTGTAACCCGATCAAGAAAATTACTGTGCTTCATTCCGGTAAGGAGCTCACTCATGAGATTCATGGCGGTGTGCCTTGGTTCAACATCCCAGGTACAACTTGGATTCATATGACTCCTGAGGATACTCATGAGCATGTTACGGTCTTGAAGCTTGAATTCGATGAAGAGCTGGACATGTATGGCGGTTCTGGAGCTGTTGTAACCCATAACTAACGAGGATTTAACCATCACTAACGAAGCGGGGTAGAACAATGAACAGAAGTGGAGTACCGGAGCCGAATATTGAATATGCTCCTAAACATTATGTATGTAGACGGGCGGAAGGGCCGCTTGAATTAGATGGCCGAGTAGATAAGGCATTCTGGAACGCAGCGGATTGGACCGACGATTTCGTAGATATCGAAGGCGATCTTCGTCCAAAGCCGAGCAAGCAGACCCGAGTCAAGATGCTGTGGGATGATGAGTATTTCTACTTCGCAGCAGAGATGATCGAGGATCAGATTTGGGCGACGCTAACAGAACGTGACTCCGTCATTTTTTATGACAAAGATTTTGAGATTTTCATCGATCCCGATGGCGATACACACAATTATTATGAGTTTGAGATTAACGCGCTGAACACCGTATGGGATCTGCTTCTGGTAAAGCCATACCGTGATGGTGGACCTCCGGTGAATGGCTGGGATATTAACGGTCTGAAGACCGCTGTGCATATCGACGGGGAGCTCAATCGTCCGGGTGCAGACAACCGGAAGTGGAGTGTCGAAGTGGCGATCCCTTGGACCAGTCTGCGGGAATGTGCAGCAGAAAGTCGCCCACCTCATTTAGGCGAATTCTGGCGCGTCAATTTCTCCCGTGTTGAATGGAAGACTGAGGTTCAAGATGGTGAGTACCGGAAAGTGTTGAATCCGGAAACGGGCAGACCTTATCCGGAAGACAACTGGGTATGGTCCCCGATGGGTCTCATCAACATGCATTATCCAGAGTTATGGGGTTATGTGGTGTTTGCTGATGAGAGCACACCTAATACCTTTGAACTGCCCAAGGACGAGCTGATTAAGTGGGAGCTGCGTAAGCTCTATTACCGTGAACGTAACTATTTCGAAGCTCACGGTCAGTTTACGACGGACAAAAAGCAGCTCATGGGTGACGATGTGTGGAGTATTGACCCCGTCATTGAAACGACCCGTGGTCTGTTTCAGATCACAGCTCCGTCCTCGGATGGACAAGGATTCATCTGTATTCGAGAAGACGGAAAGCTATGGAAGGAGTAAACATTCATGACGATACAGACATCTGTATTTTCTTTGGAACCATCTATGCTGGAGTTAATCGATCAGAAGTTTCGTAAGAAACAGAAGATTGTTGGAGTGCGTAAGCCTGAGTTGTTTGATGTCTTTCAAGAGGAACTAACTGAGGAAGAGACTTGGGCGCTGAAATATTTATATGCCTATATGCCAATCAACGATATGGCTGACTACAATGGTGAACTGTTCCTGAGCCATGTGCGTCAGACGCTCGCGATCCGTAAGCAGGTTCCTTGGGGAGCGCGTGTGCCAGACCATTTATTCTTGCATTTCGTTCTTCCTTACCGGGTAAATACCGAGAATATCGAGGATTACCGCGGAGTTATGTATAATGAATTGTCTGAACGGACAGCACATTTATCCATGGCAGAGGCTATTATGGAGGCCAACTATTGGTGTCATGAGACGGCAACCTACATTGGTAGTGACCTGCGGACGATGTCACCACTTGGTATGATGCGTAATGCGAGAGGGCGTTGTGGTGAGGAATCTACGCTGGCTGTAGCAGCGCTGCGCAGTATTGGTATCCCTGCTCGTCAGGTATATACTCCGCGCTGGGCACATTGTGATGACAACCATGCATGGGTAGAGGCATGGGCTGATGGTGAATGGTTCTATTTCGGTGCTTGCGAGCCAGAAGCGCGGCTTAATCAAGGCTGGTTCAGCCCGCCTGCAAGACGCGGGATGTTAATCAACACTCGTATCTTTGCGGATTATCCTGGACCGGAAGACATCACACTTACAGACGAATGGTTTACGGAAATCAACCTGATGGAGAATTACGCGCCTACGCGTACGATCCACATTCATGTGAAAGACGGACAGGGTGTTCCAGTTAGTGGTGCTGAAGTTCACTTCCAGTTGTATAACATGGCTGAACTATATCCGATTGCGATCCTCCCAACGGATGAGCAGGGACAAGCTTCATTTAAGACTGGCTACGGCGACCTGCTAATTCGTGCAGTGAAAGACGGCCAGTGGGGCGAAATGGCGATAACCGTTGCGGATCGTGAATCCTTTGAGCTCGTGCTCGATACTTCGGAGCAACCGCTGGGTATCTTTGATTTCGACTTGGTTCCTCCCCCAGAACGTGAGGGAGAAGGTGCTGAATCGCTCACGGAAGAGAAGATTCAACATCACAACAGTCGTCTTGAAGAAGGTACAAAGATACGGACAAATTACGAGTCTACCTTCCTTGGTGAGGAGGATGCGTTACGAATTGCCGAAGCAGCAGGATTACCGTCTGACAGAGTGTGGGATGTACTGCGGAAAGCACGCGGGAATAGCAAAGAGATCGCAACATTTCTTCAAGATCGTTCCGCTGAACATGGCCAGTGGCCGCTATGCTTGCTGGAAACCTTGAATGAAAAAGATCTGACCGATACGTTCCAGCCTACGCTTGATGATCATCTGAAGGGTGCGCTCGTGTATCTCGGAGATTTCACTGAGGCAGAAGATGTATTCTCCAAATATATTTTATGTCCACGCGTTCTCCATGAAATGATTGTGCCATACAGACAAGCTTTCCAAGAGGCCTTTAGTGCCGCAGAGCTTGCGGCATTTAAGTCTAATCCTGCAGAGCTTGCGCGGACCTTAGAGCAGGGCTATGAAATCTGGGAGGACCTCCCTAACCTGAAGGGTAAAGGGAATCCACTGGGTACATACCGCTTGGGCATGGGAGATAAGGTGTCACTAGACATTATGTTCGTGGCTGTCTGCCGTAGTTTGGGCATCCCGGCGCGTCTTCACCCGAGCGAGCAGAAGCCGCAGTATCTCGTTGATGGGAACTGGGTAGACGCGGTATTTGCAATCACATCTTCTTCACAAGAAGAGGATCAGCACGTGACGAGTGGTACACTGCGACTACTGCCGGATTCGGAAGCTGCAGAGGATACGCCGGCAGCATCCTACTATGAGAACTTCTCTTTTGCCCGTCTGGAGGATGGGGTGTACAAGACACTCGTTTATCCTCACGGCAAAAAAGATGTCTACGATGAACCATTTGAAGTGGATCCAGGAGCTTATCGCTTAACCTCAGGCATTCGCCTGAAGGATGGAACGGTAAGAGCTCGCTTTTCATATTTCACGGTGAGCGCTGCAGAACAAACCACAGTTACGCTGACTTACCGTGAGACGACTTCGGAGATTCCTGTTCTCGGTACTTTAGATCGCAGTAGCTCGCTGCTTCAGTTGGATGGCAGTACCGAAGTATTACTGGGCGATCTGATCGGGACTGACGGAGCGATAACTGCGTGGATCGAGCCTGAACGGGAGCCGACTAAGCATTTGTTCCGTGAGCTGAGCGAGATAGCTGAGCCGCTTGATAAGCTGGGCGCACCGATCGTGCTGATCGTTGGCGATTCGGAGTGGACTACTTCATTTAATCCTGCGAATTATCCGAACCTGCCTGCACGAACTGTTTTTGTACGGGATTCATCCTATGCATCGTTACCAGATTTCATATCGAAGTCACCTGCTAGTGAAGCTGGCTTCCCGCATCTGTTTGTGCTGGACGGCTTAGACCAAATTCGATATACCTCCTCCGGGTACAAGATCGGTACCGGAAAGGAAGCATTACAAATTTTATCTGGTGTGTTTAAGCGACCCCAAGAATCGGAGTGAATGAGAATGACGAAGAAATATATTTCTGCTGGATATGTGTCTGATAGAGACCTTCCGAATATGACGCATGAGCACTTATCGAAATTAACACATATGAACATTGCCTTTGGCCATGTTCGTAACGATGCCATTACGATCGAGCATCTACAGAATAAAGAGTCGATTGGGAAGATTAAATCCGAGCATCCTGAGCTTACGATTCTGTTGTCCGTAGGTGGATGGAGTGCTGGGGGATTTTCTGAGGCGGCTTCCACAGAAGAAGGAAGAAATAGCATGGCAGCTTCCGCAGTTCAGATCTTGAATGATCTCCCTCTAGACGGTATCGATCTGGATTGGGAATATCCTTGCTATGGTGAAGCTGAGATTGCTTCGAGCCCGAATGACAAGCAAAATTTCACATTGCTGCTCAAAACCATCCGTGAAGCTTTGGATGCAAAAGGCACTCAAGATGGACGTCACTATCTACTTACCATTGCGGCAGGTGCTGATCAGTATTACGTGGATGGCACGGAGATGGATCAAGTGCAGAAGTATCTGGATTTCGTTCAGCTAATGACCTACGATATGCGCGGAGGATTCCAAGTGCTGACGGGTCATCACACGAACCTGCATACATCAACAGGTGATTTGTTCCGTATTAGTACAGAGGCTTCCGTCAACCTATTCATCCGTGCAGGCGTGCCGAAGGAGAAGATTGTTATTGGAGCTGCATTCTACTCCCGTGTCTGGAAGCAGGTTCCTGATCGTAACCACGGCCTTCATCAAATGGCTGGTACAACAGGCGGCTACGGTCCTGACTTTACGGAGCTGGCTGCGAACTACATTAATAAGAATGGTTATGTTCGTTATTGGGATGATGAGGCTAAGGCACCTTACTTGTTCGATGGATCGAGCCTGATCTCTTATGATGATGAGGAATCGATACAGTGTAAATGTGAGTATGTAAAGGCTGAGGGTCTTGCAGGTGTTATGTTCTGGGAGTATGGCTGTGACAAAACATACAGTCTGCTTGGAGCCATGCATCAAGGACTTCAAGGCTAAATAAAGTTTCAAGGTACCAAACAACGAACTCCCCAAGGCTTTAGCCTTGGGGAGTTCGTTGTTTTTATAATGTATAAGGGCTTGTTATCCTGTGTATTCTTCTTCCTCATCGTCTGAAGGGATGGAGGATCCGTTTAGACTGTGCATTTTACGATACTGGCCAGGGGTGCAGCCAAGCTCCTTCTTGAACTTGCGAATGAAGTTAGGTGTGTCGAGATAACCGACTCGTGTAATGATGTCTTTTAAAGGATCGCTTGTATGCAAGAGCTGCCTGATGACCTCATCCATCCGTTTCTGCCATATATACTGGGAGAAGTTAATCCCTACCTTCTCTTTGAAGGAACGGCTGAAATACGAAGAGGATATGGAATATTTGTTAGAGATCGTCGCTAAACTTAAATCGTATTCGGTAAAATGATGATCGATAAAGGTCAGAATCTGATCCATGAGAGAGCTTTCTTCAGTTTCACTTTTCGCTTCGACATGAGCACAGATATCTGCAGCTAGTCTTGTAAGGCTCTTCTCCAAATCCTCAAGGGAGTCAAAGGAGGTGATTCGTGGAATTTCATTCACCACATGGTGAATTTCGAGTTCTGAAGCGGTTTTTAGCATCGTATTCAGAATATCGAAGCATATACATCGCACTAGAGGGACGCTCGGTTTCTCTGTCTTCAAATTGTTTAGCGCAGTTGAGACCATCTGGACCGCTACATCATAGCTTCCTTGCTTCAAACTTTGAACGAGTTTTAGGAGTACATCTTTTGGCACCCAAAATGAAGAATCCGGATCCTCTATACCAGATAATTTATCGAAAAAGGTAATACTACCCTCGCCATGAAGCATCGATGATTCAAAAGCAGATGAGGCTTCAATGTAAGATTGATTCAGCTGTTCTGGATGACTGTAACGTGCGCCAGCTCCAATAGCAGGAGATAGATTCATATGCTCCTTCACCATCAAACCTAGCGTCTCGACGATCCCTTCCATTAACGTTTGTAACTGGGCTTCATCACCTGTGACAGCATCAAAACCAACAATAAGAGCTAATCTGTCGGGCTGAGGTAATTCAATTCCATAGACATGGGCAGAATGGGCGGGTAGTTCTACATCGTTCATTAGCATAAAGACACTATCCGATTCAGTACCATCACTTTTCAAAGATGTATTCGCATCCCAACCCATACATATCACGAAGTAGTGGTTGCGGTTAAACCGGATGCCTAGTGTTTCTTTGAACTCAGGTGTGAATTCCTCTGTATGACCGTGCTTCAACATGATTAACAAAATGTGATTACGTGCATAAGGTTCTTGAAGATCTACACGCTGGCTGTAGTCGTATAATGTTTTCTTGATCCATTCCAGCTCGTTACTGGAGGAAGTGTCGGCCACTGCTTTTAGTTTGACAAATTCCATTAGGTCGGAGATGGGATGGTATTGTTTCCGCGCTAGTATAATAGCAAGGAATGTACCCATGACAACGGTAAGGGAAAAAACAAGGATAATAATTGAGCGTATATGAACAATTCGGCTGAAAAACTGACTGCTTGGCATGGCAGTGACATAGGTCCATCCAGAATCGGATTTAACCGATACAACAGAATGGGATTCATGATTTAGTGAAAGGCTGTGAGTTCCAGGCTTTAGCTTGAATAAGGAATCTACTTCCTGGGGAGTCATCGTCTCTCCATGATAATTACCAGCCAGCACCTGTCCATTATTATCAAATATATAAGTCATCCCTTGGTAGTCACCAAGGATGGAATCAATTAATCCAGTCAAGGTAGATTCATGAATCAAGTACATGACGGTCCCATGTGCATTTGGTTGGTTCGGTGTAATGGGTACAAGGTAGGCAAGCAAAGATTCTGGAACATTGCTTCTTTGATCCACTTGTTCCGCTGGACGCATGGTTGGGATTTGTAATGTATTTAAGTCGCGAACCATATCTGTCTCGTTCCAGGAATGAAATTTGTACCGCTCGGTGAAAACATCGAGATCCTCGAGGCCTTGAGAGGAATAGATTTGATCATCTTCACGAAAAAACAGGAAAACCTCATTAATGATAGAACTGGTCGCTTTGTATTTAGATAAAGCAAATATCGCCTCGCGGCTGTAATAAGGGTCATGTGTCAAATATTTTGTCAGCTGCTCGTCGTAAGAGATTCGGGATGCCATATCCTGAAGCTCCTTCATACGTTCATCAATAACCGTCTTGGCTTGATTCAGCTGATTGACATTCGTTTGCTCAATCTCAGAACGAAGTGTTTTGGCAGCATTGAGATAGAGGATAATCGTCATGATCACGAGCGGGATGAGGAAAATAGCTATATAGGACAATGTATATTTTAGTAGTAGCTTCGACTTGAAATGATTCCATTTCATTGGTGTGACCTCCTAAGTTGCTCGCTAACGTGATGTTTGCCTACTAAAATTGTAAGGTAAACGCTTTCCAAAATCAATGAAACTTCCGTTTTATGTATTACAAGATGGTGTTTCATTGTTTTTATCGTTGCCAATGGCGCTACTCATTGTCTACAATGCTTTAAGTAGTATACATAATTTGGGCGGAGCTAAGTTGACGGTCGCCTTCATGGAAGTAGTGAGGTGTGAATATTGAGATCATATTTTAACCAACAAGCTCCGCTATCGTTTATATCCGTTTTTCTTTTATTTGTTCCGGCAGGGATCGTAGCTTCGTTTTTTCCGCTTTATTTCAGAGATATCGGATATTCAGGGGAATTATACGGCCTCCAAAATGCTCTACTACCGATTGTAGCACTATTATCGAATTACATGTGGAGTATTCTGAGTGACAAGCTAAGCCGAATCAAACTGTTACTTATTGGACTAAACTTGATGTCGCTGCTGTCGGTTGCCGTTATGTTTACACTGAAAAATCCGGTCGGTGTTATGGCCGCGATGCTAACCTATCAATTTTTTGCAGCTCCGGTGGCTGTGCTCGTGGAAAGCTTCATTATGTTAAAATCAACGAGCCTGAAGCTCTCTTATGCCTCACTACGAAGTGCTGGAGCAGCAGGATTTTCTTTTGCCGCATTGATTGTTGGCATAACATTAGGATTTATTACTGGACTTCAACCCATCGGCTACATGTTTCTGTTGTTCATGGCGTTCGCGCTGATTAGCCTTATACCTGTTAGTGATCCGAGGAGGCCTTCTAAGGACAGCATAGAGCTGGTGGAGAAGGTATCGATGAAGGAAGCCTGGCCGCTGTTTCGCGAGCCTCAAGTGCTGTTGTTCCTGTTCGTAAGCTGTCTATGCGGTATAGCTATGGTCATGAGTGACCAATATCTAAGTTTCCTGCTTGTCGATCTGGGAGGGACTTCATTTCATAATGGTTTGGCATGGATGATCCCCGCGGGGGTTGAGGTTATCGTCTTCATCATCATTGGACGACGCGGTAGCGGCTTTCACCCATTAGTCATGCTTGCGTTGAGTACGTTTCTGTTCGCTATTCGCTCGTTAATGATCATTTTTACGATGAATCTTGCCGTATTATTGTTCTCACAAGCGGTAATGGGCATAGCCATCGCAATCTATCTTTCTTATACAGCTCAGTATATGATCCAGTTGATTCCCGATCGGTATCGTTCAACGGGGCAGGCTGTCATGTCGATGTTCATGAGTGTATTCGCTGCTACCGTGGGTGCTGTGGTAGGATCATATTTATTCTCGCAGAGGGATATTAAAGCGGTATTTATCGTGAACTGCGGGCTGCTTGTTCTAGCCACGATCTGCTTCTTAAGTCTGCACATTCGGGATATTCGGGGATCAGCACAACCACCGAATCAGCGACTGACCCTTTAGTATAGGAAACTTCACACTTATTGGGACGAACCTCATAACATTTGGAGAGAACCGCCTTAGAAAAAGAGCGGTTCTCTTTGCGTTTAATCGCGTGTATAGCGCTGACGAAGTGATTGTGCCATATGACGGATCTCTTCCGAAGACGGAAGCTGCAGGTTGGCAGCTGCTGCTATCATCTCAGCTTGTTCCATGCTAACTTGCCACTCCCGGATGACTCTCTTAACGGCTTCTGTGAAGACGTCAACTGCATTCGGGCCTAGAGTTGTCAGTTGTTCTAGGCTTGCGGTTGATTCTGGTTGAACCAGCGGATAGTCGGCAGGGTCAGCTTGTGCCGCAGCCTTGTCATAGAAGGATCGGACGAGACTTGCGCGCTCACTGCCAGAACCTTCAGCGATTATAAAGGCTTGAATAATGAACGCTTTATTCTGTCTCCGCTGGGCAATACCACAAAACTTGCGCCCATCAATACTAAGATCATATGTGCCAGGGCAGAAAGCACCGGCAATTTCACCTGTATCTACGGTATAACCTGTATCTCGGAGTGCCTCTCGGATCAAGAGTACCATCCATTCGAAATCTTGCTGAAAGTTCTGATGGTTCGGCTGATCGCCGAGTGGAAGAATGAGGGAGAGGTTCACAACTCCTAGATCGAGCGGTACGGCCGCTCCGCCTGAGTGGCGAGTCGCTGTGTCATAACCGAGCTTGCGTAGCTGCTGCTCAGCCTCAGAGGCCTCTGGTAGTCTACTATCTCGTACGCCCATCACAAAAGCACGAGGATGACGCCAAAGATGACAGATCGCTGGGCCGCCACGCCCTGTCTGCCTGCATAACAGCTCGTCCAGCGCAAAAGAGTAGAGCACGTCATCTTCGGATAGGTCATGTATGCGATCTAACAGCAATATTGGCCCTGTCCCTTGGGATGGGGTGAATGGTGTAGTCATGACAGAGGTCCTCCTGATATTAATTACTTACAGAATACCATAAAGAGAAAATATCTACAGCATTCTATCCTTAAAATTCCAATGGAATGGATTGACAATAGACAGGAATCTTTTTATAATCCTAGTAAGTTTATCGGGTTTATATAAAAAGGGGGATTTAAAATGATAAAGGGTACCCGTAGTTTGAAAGGGTTCATGATAGGCCTGCTCATCATTGCAATGCTGGCGGTTACAGCCTGTGGCAACGATGCGAAGCAAGGAAGTGGAGACGGTAAAGCGAAGACCGATTTTGTAGTCGGTTATCTGAACGTAATGGATGATGCGCAAGCCATGCTTGCTTATGAGGCGAATCTTTATGAGAAGCACGGATTGAATGTGAAAATGCAGCAGTTCAAGAGCGGAACCGATCTTATCAAAGCGATGGTCGGTAAACAGGTGGATGCCGGGGTACTTGGTTTTACGAATGCTGTCTCATGGGCCTCGAAGGGGGCAGGAGTAAAGGTTGTTGGTGGAGCGCAGCTCGGATTTCACAGTGTACTTGTGAAGGATGGCAGCCCTATTACGAAAGTGGAAGATCTCAAAGGTAAGAAGCTAGCTTCCCAAGGACAAGGAAGCACGGCAGATATCGTTCTGAATGGTGTTGTACTGAAGGAAGCAGGGTTGACGAGTAAGGACTTGCAGATGGTGTATGTTGATCCGGGTCAGGCCATTCAATCTCTGGCTTCCGGCGCGGTGGATGCAGCATTTGTGTTTGAGCCATACGATAGTATCGCCACTCACACACTCGGTGCTAAACAAATATACGAAGTTGGTAAAGTGTGGCCGTTTCCATGCATGGTCGTCATTACAACAGAAGATAACTTGAAGAACAAACGTGAAGCGGTAAATCAACTGCTGGATGCTCAGAAGGAAGCCATCGAAATGCTACAACAGGATCCGAAGAAATCCGCGGGACTGATCATGAAGCATTTTGTGGATTCAGATACGATGACTTCTCACCATGGCGGTACAGTAGAGTCGGTAGATGTTATCAAACAAGCGATTGAAACGCAAGTATTTAACTGGGATATAACACCAGACCAAGTGACTCGTATGCAGGAAATATCCGACATGATGAAAGAACAGGGTGTACTCGAGAAAGACGTGAAAGTAGCAGATATTATCGATTTAAGCTGGCAGGATCAAATGAAGAAATAATAGGTAAGTCATATATCATACAAAAGGAGAGTTTCCGGTGAATCCATCCTACTCGAAAGTGTCGCGGACCAAACCGAAATCAGGCTCCTTCTGGCGAAAAGTGCTCCCCTATCTCCTTGCAGTAGGGAGCCTTCTTGCGATTTGGCAGATTACGGCGTTATTCTTGCCCTCTTATTTGCTGCCAGATGTGCCTGATGTATTCGTCCGTTTGTTCAGCAGTATCCAAGATCCTGAATTCAGAGGTCATATCGGTGATAGTCTGATCCGGCTTTTGTGGGGATATCCCCTTGCGTGCCTGTTTGGAGCGTTGTTAGGTCTGATTGGTGGGATTTCGAAAGGCTTTGCCGTTTACCTGCGCAGTCTTATATCTATTTTGCAGGCCATTCCACCAATTACTTGGGTGCCCTTCTTTGTTATATTGTTAGGATTCGGTAACAAAACGATTATTACAGTCATTATTATTGCGAGTTTCTTCCCCATGGCACTATCCGTTCTGAATGCCACTGAAGGCGTGAACCGTACGCATCTGGAGCTGGCCCGTGTGATGGGTGCAAGCCGCCGTCAGCTGCTGGCGAAGGTATTTGCTCCTGAGTCCTTACCAGCCTTCGTTACTGGCGCACAGGTTGCATTCGGGAACGCGTGGCGTTCCCTGATTGCAGCAGAAATGGTGGGAGGAGCGATGGCAGGACTGGGATTCTACTCTCGCTGGCGTGGTGAGGTCGCTGATATGGAAGGCGTGCTGATGAGCATTATCGTCATCGGAACCATCGCGGCGCTGTTAGATTTGGTGCTGCTAGAGGGGCTAAAAAGAAAGCTGTTACGTTATCGCTACGTTCAGCCGGGAGGAGATGAGTAGCATGCAGACCATACATGTAGACAATGTATCGAAATCTTTCGGATCATTGAATGTACTTGAAGAGGTGGATATTACAATTCGCCAAGGTGAGTTCGTGGCAATCGTCGGCCCTTCGGGTTGCGGAAAGAGTACTGTGCTGCGTATGATTGCGGGTCTCGAATATCCTTCAGACGGAAAGGTTACTGCGAGCGAACAAGCGATTGTAAAGCCTGATCCTAGCCGGATGTTAATCTTTCAAGAGCATGCTCTATATCCTTGGAGGACGGTTGAATATAACGTCGGTTTCGGATTGGAGCTTGCAGGTATATCCAAAAAAGAACGAAGCTCTCGGGTAGACGCCATGTTGGAGAAAGTTGGCCTCGGTGGATTCCAGAAGTACTATCCACACCAGTTATCCGGCGGCATGCGTCAGCGCGCCTCTATTGCACGTGCACTTGTGATGGATCCTGAGGTGCTGTTATTAGACGAACCGTTTGGTGCATTGGACGCAATCACCAAGATCTCGATGCAAAATGAGCTGCTTCGCCTGTGGGAAGGCACGGGCAAGACCGTTCTTCTCATTACACATGATATTGATGAAGCGATATATTTGGCGGATACCATTTACGTTATGAGTCCACGTCCTGGACGGATTGTGGAGTCAATCTCAATTGACTCATCCCGGCCTCGTAACCGTAACGGAGCAGACTTTGTTGCTCTGCGAGAGAGGATTATGAAGCATCTTGATTTAAGCAATCATTGATTATGGCAATATCCGATAGGAATGGTATGATAGAGAGAGCGCTAAGGTTAATGACGGATCCAATCATTCTGTTATAACAAAGGAGAACACCATGGGGATATACGAGAATATTGTAGATTTGATCGGTGCAACGCCGATGGTTCGGTTGCAGCGAATCGTTCCGGATGGAGCAGCTGAGGTGTATGTGAAGCTGGAAATGTTCAATCCTTCCGGCAGTGTGAAAGACCGTGCAGCGTTTAATTTGATCGATACCGCTGAGAAACAGGGTCATTTGAAGCCAGGTGGTACAATTATCGAGCCTACAAGTGGCAATACCGGCATCGGACTGGCTATGATTGCTGCAGCTAAGGGCTACCGTGCGATTTTGATTATGCCAGATAATATGTCCAAAGAGCGGATTAATATCTTGAAAGCTTATGGAGCGGAGGTAGTGTTGACACCTAGCAGTGAACGTATGCCAGGTTCTATTGCTAAAGCCTTGGAGCTTAAGGAACAAATTCCAGGTAGCTTTATTCCACAGCAGTTCGAGAATCAAGCGAATCCGGATATTCACCGGGTGACGACAGCACCTGAGATCCTGCAGCAGATGGAAGGGCGTCTCGATGCCTTTGTTGCGACAGCCGGAACAGGGGGGACGATTACAGGTACGGGAGAGGAATTGCGTAAACATCTTCCGAAGCTGCATATCGCTGTGGTTGAACCACAAGGCTCGCCTGTACTCTCTGGTGGTCAGCCTGGACCCCATAAGCTCGTAGGGACAAGTCCTGGTTTTGTTCCGGATATCCTAAATACAAATGTATACGACGAGATCATTCAAATTGCGGATGAAGAAGCCATTGGGACAGTTCGTAGTCTGGCTCGAAAAGAAGGCATATTGGTCGGTCCTTCTTCAGGTGCTTCTGTATTCGCCGCTATCCGTGTAGCTGAGAAGTTAGGTGCGGGTAAGCGAGTAGTATGTATTGCACCAGATACGGGTGAAAGATATCTGAGTATGAATATTTTTTAATGATAAATCAGTTGTCTCTTCTCGTCCAAATGCATTAACCCAGAGTTATAAGAAATAATTGGGTTGAATCCATTCTGGGATAATGGTTATATTTAGAATGACTATATCCATTTTATCAGGATTGGAGATGATTGGTTTGGCTAGACAACGAGATTTAAGAGAAGGGCAGTATATCGTTGTACCTGAGAACCCAGTGTCCATGTTTCTGTTCAGCAGTACCCGCTCGGCTTGGATATGGCTAATTATCCGACTATATCTAGGTTATATATGGTTTACGTCAGGAATTAAGAAGTTATCGGCTGATGCTTGGACAGGTGAGAATGCTGGAGCGGCGATTCAAGGTTTTGTGAAAGGTGCACTTGCTAAAGCCGAAGGTGGTAAGGATGTAGCCGGTTGGTATGCATCATTTCTGGAAAATTTCGTATTGCCGAATGCTAAACTTTTTGGATATATGGTTGCTTATGGGGAAGTACTAGTCGGATTAGGGCTTATTCTCGGACTTCTGACAGGGATCGCAGCGTTCTTCGGTGGACTTATGAATGCGAGCTTCCTGTTTGCTGGTACACTAAGCACCAATCCACTATTGTTCATCTTGGCAACATGGCTCGTACTTGCCTGGAAAGTGGCTGGTTGGTACGGACTAGATCGTTGGGCGTTGCCTCTACTAGGTACACCATGGAGCCGACGGAAGCGAGATTGAAGGAATAAATATTCGTTAAATACGTAAGAAGTACACACCCTTAAGATGGACTCGCGCGCAGTAGGTCCCGTCTGACGGGTGTTTTTTTGTGTTGGTATATGTGAGGGTATGATTAATATTGAATATTTTTACATAAAAATACGGTTAGAGTGAGGTGACAAGTCGTTTTATAGGCTAAAAGGGAATCATCTGAAGGTCATAACCATGTATTTCTAATTTATGCCAATGGAAGGATTGTATCTTCTCCTTATAAATGGTAAATTCTGAACGAATTATTATCATTTATGCAGAAATGGAGAGGATAGTTATGAAGAAGAACAGCTTTAGAGAAGGTCAGTATATGGTAATACCGGAGAATCCGGTATCGATGTTTCTTTTTAACAGTGTTTACTCAGCATGGATATGGCTTGCTTTACGTCTATATCTGGGGTATACCTGGTTTACTGCTGGGATCAAGAAGTTATCTTCTGGTACTTGGACCGGTGAGAATGCAGGAGCTGGGCTGGAAGGCTTTATTAAAGGAGCGCTTGCTAAAGCGGAAGGTGGCAATGATGTCACTGGCTGGTATGCGACTTTTCTTGAAAATGTGGTTCTTCCTAATTCGAAAGTCTTCGCCCATATGGTGGCATTTGGGGAGACATTGGTTGGCTTAGGTCTTATTCTCGGTCTACTGACAGGAATTGCGGCATTTTTTGGTGGCCTGATGAATGTCAGCTTCCTATTCGCTGGCTCGATCAGTGTGAATCCTATTCTGTTCATTCTTGCGATCTTGATTGTGCTCGCATGGAAGGTAGCAGGTTGGTACGGACTGGATCGCTGGGCAT
Source organism: Paenibacillus sp. FW507-14B1B (assembly GCF_058781425.1). NCBI lineage: Bacteria > Bacillati > Bacillota > Bacilli > Caryophanales > Paenibacillaceae > Paenibacillus > Paenibacillus sp. FW507-14B1B. The sequence continues at coordinate 303,188 of NZ_JBYSWS010000004.1, forward strand.
TGCCATTGTTAGGTACGCCTTGGACTCGGAGTAGCCGGGAAACGAAGGAACAAACGACGCATATATAATGAATATTAGAATACCCTTTGGATAGGATGATATGTGAATATGATCCTATCTAAAGGGTGTTTTTTCTTTGTCAAGCACAAACTCCACATCCAAAATTTTAAATATAAGATATTCTATTTTTAGATAATGTACACAGAAGGACGGAAGGTGTAGAGATGGGGGTCAAACCTTTTTTTAGGCTGGTGGAGATTCAGACGAAGGTTGCGAGTATGGTTCCTTTTCTTATGGGAACACTGTATGCGCTATTCCGCTTTGAGCAGTTTAATGCGTATCACTTCGTGCTTATGCTTGCCTCCTTACTATCATTCGATATGGCTACCACAGCGATTAATAACTATTATGACTATAAAAAGGCGATTAAAAAGAACGGTTTCGGTTATGAGTTCCACAATCCGATTGTTCACCACAAATTGAAGGAAGCAACGGTAATTACCGTAATTGCTATTCTGTTATTGATCGCAGTCAGTGCAGGTATAATGTTGTTTCTTGATACAGGGCTTTTGATCCTACTGCTCGGCGGGCTATCGTTCGCGGTAGGTATTCTCTATTCCTTTGGACCGATTCCGATTTCACGAATGCCGCTTGGTGAGTTGTTCTCCGGACTATTCATGGGCTTTGTGATCATCTTTATCTCAGCATGGGTTCATGTGGATGGGAATCAGCTGGCGAGTCTAACGTTAGAGGGAGGGATGGCGAGTTTACAAGTGAATTTACCGGAAGTGATTGTGCTATTTATGTTCTCGATTCCGGCCATACTCGGTATTGCTAACATTATGCTCGCGAACAATATTTGTGATGTGGAGGAGGATATCGAGAATAAACGCTACACCCTTCCGGTTTATATCGGTCGTCCAAATGCGCTTGTTCTTTTTCGTATGCTTTATTTTCTCGCTTATGTAGATGTCGTAGTGCTGCTTTTCTTAGGCATTAACCCGATCATTGTACTGCTTATCCTACTAACCGTCATTCCGATCCACAGAAATATAAAGCGATTTATGGCCAATCCATCCAAGAAAGCGACCTTTATCACCGCAGTTCAAAACTTTCTCATGATGAATATAGCGAGGATTATGGCGCTTGGCATAGCGGTGCTATGGATGAGCATATAAAAATAATATTCAACATAGAAAAACCTCCGTTTCAATCCATTGAAACGGAGGTTTTTCTATAAAGCATATAAGCATTCCAACCACAGCCCGTGTACTGCCAAGGTCTCAGGCTGATGACAAAGTCAAACAGAAGATGATGGATACCGCTTAACCTGATGTGTGTAATCAGCTTCCATTGGACTTTGCCTACAATCTGAAACCAAGAGCACAGGGTATGCATTGAAACCTTGCTAGTCTTTAAACAATACCTTGAGCGAGCATAGCGTCTGCTACTTTACGGAAACCAGCAATGTTAGCACCTACAACAAGGTTACCAGCGCAATCGAATTCTTCAGCCGCTTGCACACTGTTCTCATAGATGTTCTTCATGATGAGGTGAAGTCTGTTGTCCACTTCTTCGAAGGTCCAAGACAATCTCATCGAGTTCTGGGACATTTCCAGTGCGGATACAGCTACGCCACCAGCGTTTGCTGCTTTTGCAGGTCCGAACAGTACATTGTTCTTCAAGAAGAGGTCAATCGCTTCAAGTGTAGATGGCATGTTAGCACCTTCACCGATCGCTTTTACGCCGTTGGATACGAGGATCGCAGCGTCTGATTCGTTGATTTCGTTTTGCGTAGCACATGGAAGGGCAATATCACAAGGGATCGTCCAGATACCCTGGCAGCCTTCAGTGAAAGTAGCACGTGGGTGCTCTTTAACATATTCGCTTACGCGTTTTCTTTCAACGTCTTTAAGGCGACGAAGTGTTTCAAGGCAGATACCTTCAGGATCATAGATATAACCGCTGGAGTCACTGCATGCTACTACTTTTGCGCCGAGTTGGTGTGCCTTTTCGATCGCGTGGATGGACACGTTACCGGATCCGGATACAACAACCGTCTGGCCTTCAAAGCTCATGTCCTTGGATTTCAGCATTTCTTCTACGAAATACACACAACCATAGCCTGTTGCTTCAGGGCGTCCCAAGCTTCCACCGTACTGAATGGATTTACCAGTCAGAACACCAGCTTCGTTACCACCACGGATACGTTTGTATTGACCAAACATATAACCGATTTCACGTGCACCTACACCGATATCACCAGCAGGTACGTCAGTATCAGGACCAATATACTTATATAGCTCCGTCATGAAGCTTTGTGTGAAACGCATGATTTCATTATCGGATTTGCCTTTAGGATCGAAGTCGGAGCCGCCTTTGCCGCCGCCGATAGGAAGACCTGTCAGGGAGTTTTTCAAAATTTGTTCAAAGCCGAGGAATTTAATGATGCTTACGTTAACAGAAGGGTGGAAGCGGAGGCCGCCTTTGTACGGTCCGATCGCGCTGTTGAACTGAACACGATAACCGCGGTTAACCTGAACTTTACCTTTGTCGTCTACCCAAGGAACACGGAATGTGATGACACGCTCTGGCTCAACGAGTCTTTCTAAAATTCCAGCTTCTTGGTACTGTGGATATTTTGTGAGGATTGGAACGAGTGAATCCAGAATTTCTTTCACAGCCTGATGGAATTCAGACTCATTAGGGTTACGCTTTTGTACTGTCTCGAATATGGATTGGACGTAAGATACCGCTTCTTGCGATTGTTGTGCAGTAAGATTCATGTACAGGTCCACCTCTCTCATAAATATGTATTATGTTGTATTTATCAAATATTCAGCATCCTTGCAAGTTTCAATTTATACATCGTGAATAATTATTTATACATTTTTACCTAAAAAATGCTTTCAGAAATTATACGATTAGTGCAAAAAAAGCGATCCAAAGGATCGCCACGTTGTGCATTCGTTACGTTACTTATTGGTTCCATGTTGTTTTGTTGGTAATTTGGAATTGGGACTTCCCTTACCGTGGTTTTCCTTGTTGTGACGCGCTTTTTCGGCATTTGATTTCATCTTTTCAACAAACTCATGTGTGTTTTCCACGCTAAAATCCTCCTTTGAAGTGGGTCTGTTTAGTGTCTTTCGCGTGCTCATTTACTATTTCCCATTGCGTAAATTTGTATAGATATTTTGAATTTTCATGTAGACATTCCATGAAGTTTACCCCGGTCATAAAACTTTCCTATCGACCTTTGAAAAAAGAGTGATGACAGCGCTCTTTTTTGTGAAAACAGAGTCGAAAAGTGCGAAATAAGTATCAGGTAAGTTGCTAAAATAGAATCGCATCTAACCATAAAAACCCGCGGGAAGTCTAAGCTTTCCGCGGGTTTTTTAAGGTTTAAGCGATTGGTGGGTTGCTCACAAGCAGTTCATATTTATTCAGGGATGCGCTCAGAATGTACTCACTCCCGCCTCCACGGTGAGATTGACGGAACGATTCGCTGGAAGTCCAGCCTTTAAATGCGTCTTCGTTCTCCCATACGGTGCAAACCTTGAGTTCTTCGGCTTCCGCGCCTTCCTTGGCTTCATGCCATACTTCCATTCGGATGAACCCCGGCATTTCCTGTACACCCTTTGCCTGTGCGAACCGTTCGGACAGTTCTTTGCCGTGCCCTGGTTTGACTTTGATTGAGTTCGTTACGACCAGCATATTTGTTCCTCCTTAGGCTTGTAATCCGGCTAATCTTAGCCGGTTATTAGGGTTATAATTGCATGTCTATTATACCTTAGCGGAGATGGTCATTTCATCCAAGCAAGCAGGTGTGTTTTGAAATGAGGCTCTTTTAACCTTCTATAAATGATAAAATAAGAGGATGCAGTCATCTCACTTAGGAGGGATGTTTTTGTGGGAACGATGTTTGCTTTTGCAGCTATTGTATTATTAGCCTCTATTCTTCAAGTCAGCACAGGTTTTGGATTCTCTATTATGGCAACTCCTTTCTTGCTCATGATCTTCCTGCCGAATGAAGCGATACAGATTAATATCATATTATCGCTGCTTATTTCCGTATCATTAATATGGAAGATCAGGCATGATATTGATATCAGACTTTTAAAAAGAGTTGTGGTAGGGAGTATCGCGGGGGTACCTCTTGGCATTCTCGTCTTTATGATGATGGATATCAATGCTCTGAAGTTAGGGCTTGGTGTTCTTCTTCTTTTATTAACTCTACTACTAATGTGTAATTTCAAGATCCAGCGTACATCAGCCAGAGACTTTGTTGTTGGTGGGTTATCCGGTGTACTAACGACTAGTATTGGCATGCCTGGTCCACCATTATTACTCTACTTTACAGGAACTGATACGGAGAAATCGAAGCTTAGGGCTACAACGCTAGCCTTTTATCTATTTATTTATGCGATTAGTCTGATGAGTCAGACCCTATTGGCTGGAACGAATCAAACGGTGTGGACATCCAGCTTATTTGCCATTCCAATGGTGTTTCTCGGATTATTTCTAGGTCAGATCGTCTTTAAATGGCTTAATCCCCGAATTTTCAAAGTGCTTACCTATATTCTGTTGGTCAGTACGGGCATATATCTTCTATTATAAAAGTGAGCATCAATAATAATCTGATTTTTTGAATAAAATCCCATTCTATTGACTTACGTTCCTAAAGGATTATAATGCATACAACAACTAAAAAGATTTTTATGTATATGCCAGAGAATAAGGCTCAGGCGTCTCTACCAGGTTACCGTAAATGACTTGACTACATAGAAGATGAGAGAATAAACATCATGTGAATAACAGAAATCAGGGCCACAGGAATAGATGCTGTGCCTGTTCTATAAAACGCATAGATCGACTTCCATAATCTCTCTTTTTCGTGTATGGTCGATAACCCGGACAGAAGACGCTGTCCGGGTTATTTTGTGTGTGTTCAAAGGGAAGCCTGTAGCTAGATGACTTTATATTTGAATAAGGGAGTGTCATACATGAGTTCGCAGAAGAGACAGAAGCGTTACGAGGTTAGTTATCAACTCGGACAGATCGCAATGGGGAAGGCAGCGGCAGAAACCGTGATCAAAGATGGTACATTGGTCAATGTGTTTACCGGAGAACTTCAAGAGCATGTAGATATCGCAATTGCATTTGGTAGAATCGCATACATCGGTCAAGCAGATCATACCATTGGTGAACATACAAAAGTGATCCAGGCAAATGGACGGTATATCACTCCAGGTCTGCTGGATGGACATATGCATGTAGAGAGCACGATGCTGACGGTAACGGAATTTGCTAAAGCGGCGATGGCAAAAGGCACAACGGCTATTTTTATGGACCCGCATGAGATTGCGAACGTATTTGGCTCAGATGGTGTGCGCTGGATGCATGAGGAGGGACAACAACTTCCACTTAAAGTATTTACGACGTTCCCTTCATGTGTGCCTGCAACCACAGATCTTGAAGACGCCGGTGCAGCCCTTGGGGTAGCTGATATCGAAGCAGGATTGAAATGGCCGGGCGTGGAAGGCCTTGGCGAGGTTATGAATTTCCCTGGTGTCGTATTTGGTGATGAGACGATGTGTGGTGAGATTGAAGCAACGCTTAAGGCGGGTAAAGCTGTCACAGGGCATTTCCCATCAGACGATGAGCGTATGCTACAAGCCTATTTAGCTTCGGGTGTGGATTCTTGTCATGAGACAGTAACCCGTGAGCAGGCATTGCAGAAGGTTCGCCTTGGTATGCATTTGATGATTCGTGAAGGCTCCGCATGGCATGACGTGAAGGAAGTTATAAAAGTCGTTACAGAAGATAAGGTACGTACAGATAATATTACCCTTGTCACCGATGATGTATATCCAATGACGCTTCTGAATTTGGGCCACCTGAATCATGTTGTACGCCGAGCGATTGAAGAAGGTGTTGATCCGGTTACTGCGATTCAGATGGGTACAATCAATGTCGCTCGTTACTTTGGAATGGATAAGGACATTGGAAGTATCGCGCCAGGCAAATCGGCAGATATTCTGCTCATTGATGACTTGCAACAGATGATGCCTTCACTTGTTATTGCAGATGGTGAGATCGTTGCTGAATCCGGTAAGATCGTGAAGGAATTCCCGGTTTATGAATATCCAGCCGAAGCTCGAAGCTCCGTACGACTTCAAAGGCCACTTGTAGCCGATGATTTTCTACTCCGTAGCAAAAAACATGCGGATCAGACCCGGGTCAATGTCGTAGGTGCGATTGAGAATAGTGCTCGTACTGCTAAAGTAACGGCATCCCTTCCGGTAGTCGATGGTATTATTCAGCCAGATCCGGCACAGGATATTATTCGGATTGCATGTATTGAACGGCATAAAGGAACAGGACAGATTTCTCTTGGATTCGCTAATGGATTCCAGATCAAATCCGGTGCCGTAGCTTCTACGGTAGCTCATGACAGCCATAACCTGCTTGTCATGGGGGCGAATCCTGAAGATATGGCATTTGCAGCTAACGAGCTTGCTGCATGTGGCGGAGGGATGGTTGTTGTACAAGACGGTAAAGTGCTTGCCAAAGTAGCTATGCCTGTAGCTGGACTCATGGCAGACCGTCCGCTTGAGACCGTAGCGGCTGAAGTGGTGGCAATGGAAGAAGCTTGGAAAGAGCTTGGTTGTCCACTAAATGCACCTTTTATGACCTTTTCATTGATCGCTTTGCCAGTCATTCCAGATATTCGTATTACGAACCGTGGCTTGGCTGATGTGACGGAATTCAAATTAATTGAGACAGAAATTTAAGTAAAGTTTAACAACCGTATAAGGCGGAAGAGTTGTCCTAGATTGGGCAACTCTTCTTATGTTTTTGTAGCAAATATAGTCATAAGAGTTACCTTTAAAAGGTGACTTTTTTTATTTTTGACAACAACGTGATTTTCGTCACAAATTCATAACTATTTAACCCCTTTCAAGTTGCTTATATGTGATAAAGATCACAATTCTTATAACGGCGGTCTGCGAAAATAATTAAAGATAAATTTTGAAGCATTATTACGTGACCAAAAGGAAGGGGTATATTATGGATCCGGTTATGCTCGCGCGAATTCAGTTCGCTTCGACAACCATTTTTCATTTCATCTTTGTTCCGTTGTCCATCGGTTTGGCGTTTCTGATTGCCATAATGGAGACGATGTATGTCGTCAAGGGCAAGGAAATATACAAGAAGATGGCAAAATTCTGGGGGAAACTGTTCCTCATTAACTTTGCTGTCGGGGTCGTTACAGGTATATTGCAAGAATTCCAGTTTGGTATGAACTGGTCCGACTACTCCCGGTTTGTCGGGGATGTGTTTGGAGCACCGCTTGCCATTGAAGCATTGCTTGCGTTTTTCCTAGAATCTACGTTTATCGGTCTTTGGATTTTCGGATGGGACCGTGTGTCCAAGAAAGTTCACTTGCTTAGCATATGGCTCGTATCCTTCGGTACGCTGATGTCAGCATTCTGGATCTTGGCTGCTAACTCGTTCATGCAGCGTCCGGTCGGATTTGAGATTAATAATGGACGTGCGGAAATGAATGATTTCCTAGCCATTATTACAAATGGTCAGCTCTTGGTTGAGTTCCCGCATACGATCTTTGGTGCACTGGCTACAGGTGCATTCTTGATTACGGGTGTTAGTGCATATAAGTTGCTTAAGAAGAAAGATATCGAGTTTTTCAAAAAATCATTTAACATTGCAATTATTGTCGCGCTTATCTCTTCCGTGCTCGTTGCTGTCTACGGCCACCAACAAGCACAGTACTTGGTTGATACACAGCCTATGAAGATGGCTGCTGCAGAAGCTTTGTGGGAAACGAGTGATGACCCGGCTCCTTGGACGGTTGTTGCCTCGATTGATCCGGAGAATCAGACAAATAAGGCAGAATTTAAAGTTCCTTATCTGCTTAGCTTCCTGTCCTACAGCAAATTCTCTGGTGAAGTTATCGGGATGAAAGAATTGCAGGCACAGTATGAGCAGCAGTATGGACCTGGGGACTACATTCCGCCAGTTCGCACGACATTCTGGAGCTTCCGTATCATGGTTGCTGCGGGTTCCGCTATGATTCTGCTGGGCTTGTATGGCGCATGGCTGACGTTCCGTAAGAAAGTAGAAAAAGCAGGAAAATGGTTCTGGTATGCATTGCTGTTTAGTATTTCACTGCCGTTCATCGCAAATACAGCTGGATGGATTATGACAGAAATTGGACGTCAACCTTGGACTGTTTTCGGATTAATTCAGACAGCAGATAGTATTTCACCGAATGTAAGCGCAGGTTCCATCCTGTTCTCACTCATTGCATTCAGCACGATTTACGCTGTATTGGCTGCGGTAATGGCTTATCTGTTCGTTAAAGTAATTAAGAAAGGGCCATTTGCTGCGGAAGAAGACGATCACAATGCAGCTGACCCATTCAATAAGGAGGGATACGGCAATGTCTCTAAATGAGTTGTGGTTCGTACTAGTTGCCGTTCTGTTTATCGGGTTTTTCTTCTTGGAAGGTTTCGACTTCGGTGTAGGTATGTCTACACAGTTCTTAGCCAAAAATGATAGCCAAAGGCGAGTTCTCATTAACTCCATTGGTCCTTTCTGGGATGCGAATGAAGTATGGCTGCTCACGGCAGGTGGCGCAATGTTTGCCGCCTTCCCGAACTGGTATGCAACGCTTTTTAGTGGATTCTATATTCCGCTAGTATTCCTCTTGCTTGCTTTGATCGGACGTGGAGTTGCCTTTGAATTTCGTGGTAAAGTCGGGGATGCACGGTGGAAAAAGGTGTGGGATATCGCTATTTTCGCAGGGAGTATCTTGCCACCATTCTTACTAGGTGTTGTATTTGCCTGCTTGATTCAAGGTCTGCCGATTGACGAAGCGATGCAGATGAATGCTGGATTCTTCGATGTTGTTAATCTGTACACCGTAGTAGGCGGTGTGACCGTTGTTATGCTATGCTTACTGCATGGATTGATGTTTACAACCCTTCGCACCGTAGGTGATTTACAAGAACGTGCTCGCATTATGGCTCGTCGCTTGTTGATCCCAGTTGCTGCACTTCTACTTCTATTTGGAATCATGACGTATTTCATGACAGATGTGTTTGAGGTTCGTGGTGGATTATTATCCATCATGCTGGTTGTAGGTGTGATTGCATTCTTGTTAGCTGGTTATTTTATGAAAATTAAAAAAGATGGCTGGGCATTCGGTATGACTGGAGCTGTTATTGCTCTGTCCGTGATGTCCGTATTCATTGGGTTGTTCCCGCGTGTAATGATCAGCTCGATCAACAGCGCGTTCGACCTGACGATTCACAATGCCGCTTCAGGACAGTACTCTTTGAAGATTATGACAATTGTGGCAGTAACGCTGTTGCCATTCGTTCTGGGATACCAAATTTGGAGTTACTTCGTTTTCCATAAACGGGTACATGAGAAGGAGCATTTAGAGTACTGATGGGTAAAGATCTGCTGGGATACAAAGGAGTTAAGACGGTTTTTCTCGTCGTTGCCATATGTACCCTGGCACAAAGCATGGCCATCATATTACAGGCAAAATGGTTGGCGGAGGTTATCTCCGCCCTGTTTGCCGGATCCTCTTTACAGGAACAATACATGACAATGGTATTGTTCCTGCTTGCTTTTCTGGCACGTCACGGTATTGGACTCGTGCAACAGGGCGTGGCACAACGGTTCGCTGAGGAAACGGGCACGGACCTGAGAAAGCAGCTCATGGATAAGCTGTTCCATATGGGCCCAAGATTTGTCCGGTCCGAAGGAACAGGTAATGTGGTTACGCTTGTGCTAGAGGGTATATCCAAGTTTCGAAAGTATGTAGAACTGACCATACCCCGTATGATGGGGGTCGCTTTTACACCTGCATTGGTCTGGCTGTATGTATTCTATATTGATCGTATTTCAGCAGTCATTCTGCTTGTGACGATGCCGATTCTGATCGTATTTCTAATTCTGGTTGGCCTTGCTGCACGTAAACAGACAGAGCGGCAGCTACATACGTATCGTATGTTGTCTAATCATTTTGTAGATTCACTCCGTGGACTCGTGACGCTGAAGTTTCTAGGTCAAAGTAAGAGACATGGTGAGAGCATAGGGCAGGTAAGTGAGAGCTACCGAAAGGCTACAATGCGTACACTTCGCGTTGCGTTTCTCTCGTCTTTTGCACTCGATTTCTTCACGATGTTGTCTGTTGCAGTGGTAGCTGTAAATCTCGGATTACGACTCATTCATGGCAGTCTGGATCTGCTGCCTGCACTGACGATTCTTGTTCTTGCACCTGAGTATTTCTTGCCTGTTCGTATGGTAGGGGCGGATTTCCACGCTACATTAGACGGCAAACAAGCAGGTGAAGCGATCCAAGAGATGATCAAGGATGAGACTAGTGAAGGATTGAACGAGGATATAGGGACGGGAGTGGACAATGAGCCTTTGCCTCAGCTGACGTGGAAGGAAGATAGTGAGCTGAGCTTGTCTGGTATAGGTATGCATCATGACGAGGAAGGACCTGCATCTCTAGCGGACGTTAGCTTCCGCTTAAAGGGCAGAGCATCGATCGGTATTGTTGGGGAGAGTGGAGCTGGTAAATCTACACTCATTGATATTTTAGGTGGATTTCTTGCGCCGAGCAGTGGTGAAGTTGTTCTCGATGGCGTAAAGCTCCGCAATACCGCTTCTAAAGAATGGCGCAGCCATATGACCTATATTCCTCAGCATCCGTATTTATTCGGCTGCTCACTGGCTGATAATATTCGGTTTTATGCTCCGAATGCCTCTGATGAAGAGGTGGAGCGGGCTGTGGAAGCAGCCGGATTGTCCAGCTTGGTTAAATCACTGCCCAACGGATTGAATGAAATGATTGGCGGTGGGGGTCGCAGTTTAAGCGGAGGACAGGCGCAGCGGGTTGCTATGGCGAGGGCTTTTTTAAGTCAGCGTCCTGTTCTGTTACTGGATGAGCCAACCGCGCATCTGGATATCGAAACCGAATATGAGCTGAAAGAGACGTTAGCCTCGTTCTTTAAAGATAAGTGGGTATTCCTTGCAACGCATCGTCTTCACTGGATGACGGAAATGGATTACATTCTGGTGATGGATCAGGGGCGGCTTGCTGAATCAGGCACACATGAAGAGTTAATGGCACGTAAAGGTGTGTATTACGGCCTCATCACATCGCAATGGGAGGGAGTACATTGAAGCAGGAACAGTGGTTTCGTCCGTATGTAACGGCTAATTTCTGGCGGTTTCTGCTGATTGTGATCCTAGGTGTGCTGACCATTCTGTCCGCGTCGATGCTCATGTTTACTTCGGGATACTTGATCTCGAAGTCAGCACTTAGACCGGAGAATATCCTGATGGTGTATGTGCCCGTTGTTGGCGTGCGAACCTTTGGGATTAGTCGGGCAGTTGTTCACTATGTAGAGCGGCTAGTGGGACATGATACAATCTTGCGGATATTATCCAAAATGCGTGTCCGGTTATATCATCTGTTGGAGCCTCAGGCACTGCGATTCTCCGCTCGCTTTAAGACAGGTGATCTACTTGGTGTGCTTGCTGATGATATTGAACACTTACAAGATGTTTACATCCGAACTGTGTTCCCAGCCATCGTTGCCTTGGTGCTCTATGGTGGTGCTATTATTGCGATTGGCTTATTCGATCCCATGTTTGCATTGCTCATGGCTGCCTATGTGTTTCTCCTTCTGTTTATCTTGCCAATTGCTTCACTGCTTATAACGAAGCGTAAGAATCTTGCCATGAAGAAGGAGCGTGCTGCGCTCTATCAGAAACTCACGGATGCCGTACTTGGTATGGGTGAATGGTTCATCAGCGGTCGTCAACAGGATTTCCTTACGGGATATGAACAAGATGAGGCCAGTGTAGACCGTACAGATCGATCCTTAAAACGATGGGGCCGGGTTCGCGGTTTTATTAGTCAGTGTGTCGTGGCTGCCGTTGTGCTATCCATGATCGCGTGGTCAAGTCAGCAATATGCTGATGGCCGTATTGATGTGACGCTTATCGCTGCATTTGTGCTTGTTGTGTTTCCGTTAATGGATGCATTCCTGCCAATCTCTGAAGCGATAGAACGGATTCCACAGTATGAGCAGTCTATTCAGCGGTTAAATGCGATTAAGGAAGAAGTTCCGAGAGCAGATGCGGATAGAAATAACCAGCATGGTATGACTAGAGAGGAAGCATCGGCTATTGCGAAGGGCGGAGTTCACGTTGATGTAGATCATGTGTCTTTCCGTTACGTGGGACATGGTGACGCTGCTGACCAGATGGCTGTTAGTGCTGTTAGTGAGCTATCACTAAGCATTAATCAAGGGTCCAAGGTAGCTGTGATTGGCAGATCTGGTGCAGGTAAGTCGACACTACTGGGTCTAATCCAAGGCGTATTGTCTCCATCAGAAGGGCGCGTTACGATCAATGGTACGGATGCTTCCCTTTTTGGAGATGGGATCGCTTCGGTAGTGTCCGTGCTGAATCAAAGCCCACATCTGTTCGACACAACGCTTGCGAATAACATTCGTTTGGGTAAGTTAGATGCTTCCGATGAAGAACTTCGAGATGCTGTTCAGCGAGCGCGGCTTGGTGATCTTGTAGAATCTTTGCCAGAAGGGCTTGAAACCCGAATGCAGGAGACTGGACAGCGTTTCTCTGGCGGAGAACGGCAGCGTGTAGCATTAGCGCGTATTTTGCTGCAGGATACACCGGTTGTTATTCTCGATGAACCGACAGTCGGGCTTGATCCGAAGACGGAACGCGAACTATTGTCCACGATGTTCACAAGCCTGCAGGGTAAAACGCTGATCTGGGTGACACATCATCTGGTTGGTGTAGAGCATATGGATGAGATTGTATTTATGGAAGAGGGCCGCATTGTCATGCGCGGCACGCATGCACAATTGCTTGAGCGTTATCCACGTTATCGCCATCTGTATGAGCTAGATCGTCCACTTGTGTAATAAACGATATGATAATGGATGAAGAGAGTCAGCCCTTCTTGGGATGGCTCTCTTTTTTACAAATGGTCTTTGTACAGGTCTTTATAGGTTGAGACTGTGCCATAATAGGGTAAGAGACAATTATAAGGCATCGTAAGAATTACTTTTTTTCAAAATATTTATGAGTACTGCATCATTCTATTTATGCCAGAGGAGGACAATGAGATGGATTACCGTATTGAGAAAGACACCCTTGGTGAGATCAAGGTACCAGCAGATAAGCTGTGGGCTGCCCAAACTCAGCGGAGTTTCGAAAATTTCCGGATTGGTACGGAACGGATGCCAGTTGAGATTGTCCGGGCTTTCGCTATTCTGAAGAAGAGTGCGGCAACAGTTAATGCCAAGCTTGGAAAGCTGGATAAGGATAAAGCCGGTGCCATCGCAGCTGCGGCTGATGAGATTAGGGGTGGAAAGTGGGATGATCATTTCCCCCTTGTCGTATGGCAGACGGGTAGTGGCACTCAGTCCAACATGAATATGAATGAAGTGATTGCTAACCGGGGAAATCAGTTGCTCCAAGAGAAAGGCCTCTCGCACACCATCCATCCGAATGATGATGTCAATAAATCACAAAGCTCGAACGACACCTTCCCTACAGCAATGCATATGGCAGCACTAATTGCTGTGGAAGAAGAAGTTCTCCCAGCACTGCAACGATTGAAGTATACACTGGCCGAAAAGGCTGAAGAATATCAGGATTTGATCAAAATCGGACGTACCCACCTGCAGGATGCGACCCCGCTGACGCTGGGACAGGAGATTAGTGGTTGGCATCGGATGTTGGAGAAATGTGAGCTTATGCTTGCTTCCTCAATGGAGCCGCTGCGAGAGCTTGCGATCGGTGGTACTGCTGTTGGAACCGGGATTAATGCTCATCCGGACTTCGGTGATATGACAGCCACGGAGATCAGTAAGGAAACTGGCAAGAGCTTTACAAGTGCTAAGAATAAATTCCATGCACTAACCAGTCATGATGAGTTGGTGTTTGCTCATGGAGCCCTCAAAGCACTCGCGGCCGATTTGATGAAGATTGCGAATGATGTACGCTGGCTGGCTAGTGGTCCACGCTCTGGTATTGGGGAGTTGAGCATCCCGGCGAACGAGCCGGGCAGTTCCATCATGCCAGGCAAGGTGAACCCGACCCAGAGTGAGGCATTAACCATGGTTGTCTGCCAGGTGATGGGCAATGACGCGGCGATTGGCTTTGCGGCTAGCCAAGGGAATTTTGAGCTGAACGTATTCAAGCCGGTCATTATCTACAACTTCCTTCAATCGGCCCGCCTTCTTGGTGATGCTATGGAATCCTTCAATCGAAACTGTGCTGCAGGGATTGAGGCTAATCTGGATGTCATTCGAGGCAACATGGAGCGTTCGCTTATGCTGGTGACTGCGCTCAATCCTCATATCGGCTATGAGAATGCAGCGAGTATTGCCAAGAAGGCCCATAAGGAGGGATTAACCCTGCGGGAAGCGGCAGTGCAGAGTGGGCTGCTCAGCGGCGAGGAATTCGACCGAATCGTGAGACCGGAAGAGATGATTCACCCGAAGGAATAGAGTAAGTTGATTGAAGAACCCAGTATCACCACGGTGATGCTGGGTTCTTTATTTGTTATAAGTGCTGCTGTATAATAAGAACTTCTAATGGAACGGGATCGACTAATTTTTGGCTGAAGGATGGATGGTACATTGAAAAAACACCAGTGGATTGCTGCACTTCTTTCTCTAGTCTTTACGGGACTGGGCATGTTCTATATTGGAACGCCAGGAATGATTGTAGGTGCTGTTATTCTAATGGCACTCCAGGGTATCTCACTTTACACTTTTTTTATGACACTCGGATTTCTAGGGGTTATTATATTGCCTTTTGCACTGCTCGTGCATAGTGTGGGGATCATTGTAACGCTCATGTATTTCAGACGAAGAAATTTTATAGATCCGAATAAAGCACAGCGCAGAGAACGACAGCTTTCCTCTTCGTGGAAGATCGGCCTGCGGACCGTGATTGGTTTGGTTATTTTTATCGTTACCGTTTATGGGGGTTATACGCAAGGGATGGCTCCATTCTCCAAAACAACTGCAGAGAAAAAGGTAGTTCAAGAAGCAGCCGAAAGCTACTTGGAGAACAGATACAACGAACCCTTTGTGGTTTCGGAAGTGAAATATATATGGGCGATTGGCTCTTACTCTCTAAAGGCACACCCTAAACAGAACCCTGACTTGGAGTTTAGCCTTGATAGTAGTAACGGTAATCCTCCGATTATTTCGAATGATGGATACTTGAATGCGCTTTGGTCGCATCAGCTCAAGGATAAATTATCACCAGTAATGGATGAATTTTATCCTAATCAGGCATTTATTTATACATGGGTTAACGCCGATAATAACCAAGTTGTCGAGAAAGATTACAATAACCTGGGCGGCGAGAAGGGGATATCTGTTAGCAGTCAGCTCGTCAATTTGACGGTATTTGCCGATCTTACATCAGATAACTTAGATGCAGAGAAGGAACGCGTATTGGAGCTGATCCAGCGCATGCCTGAAGTGATGATGAAAGGGGACACTGCACTAGAGATTGACTACTACCCAGCCGAATTGAACACCCCTGGTAATATGAAGAAGCTTGAAAAGGGGACTTTCGATCAAGGATTTAATGAAGGGAAACAGACACATATATTCAGAGTGGATGATATTTCAGAGATTACATCGGCAAGCAGCTTGGAGATCCGTGATTTAACTAAGAATTAGGCTTGAGATTATCATAATCCATATAAGAAACTCCCTCCGTGCCATAAAAACGTACGGAGGGAGTTTTGATATTATCGCTTTATATTCTCAGTCATTGCCTACATGCTTAACGTCTGTTTAGATTCTCGATATACAGACAGTTTGTTCACGAAGAATGTAATCAAGAATGAACAGAGCAGGCTCGCCGCCATCGAGATCAGAAAGCCGGAGGTATTGTTGGAAGTTACCGGTCCTAGGAATGAAGGTACATATGCAGTTCCTCTCACCTCGAACATACCGACAAGAAGACCACCGAGCCCAGCAGAGGCAATTGCACCGGCAAATACCAGCTTGTTCGAGAACATGAATGGATAGGCAGCTTCAACAAACGTGCCGAATCCCATATTAATTGCAAATCCGGGTGCAGCTACGGCTGCTTCTCCTTTATCGCGTGGAGCGATAATATTAGCAAGTGTAATACCGGCAGATACCATAACGAGACCTACCATATCCACGGCTCCAAGGAAGCTGTTACTTGTGAGTTCCATCTCCAGCAATACGATCGGTAGAATAGCTGCATGATATACGCCGCCAATAATTGCAGGCCAGATCAGAATTCCAGCAATCAGACCTGCGATGGCAGGGTTCCAGGAGACCAGTGTCTCAATCAGAAATCGAATTCCCTCTCCTGCAGACAATGCCACGGGTGCAATGAGGAAATAAACGAATAATCCAGCGATCAGACCGGATACACCGCCGGCAACAATATTAACCGTAGTAGCTGGGAAACGCCATTCTACACATTTACGGAATACGTAGTGGACGATCAGACCTGCTCCGATTCCACCAATTAAGCCGCCGATAAGTCCGCCTTCCACGGACAGAACACCAGCAACAATTCCGGCAACGATGGATACTTCGTCGAGTTCTGATATTTGTTTCGCTGCAATAACAGCAACGATAACCGGTAGTGCTTTAATCATAAGGTCGAATATAGAGGTGAGAGCTGAAAGACCGGGAATTTTGCTGGCTGCCAGAATCAGAGCCATTCCGATAAAGCCGGGTAGGGATGCCATCATGATTCCCCGAATATTAATCCGCTTCCACGGTGATGTGTTTGATGTTGCGTTGATAGCCGATGCTGCTGTGCCACCGATAACCGGACGATAGGATAATCTCCAATGCTTAGATAGAGAGGTAACGAATGCAACAGCGCGTGTACGGTTCGTTGTGCCTGTAGTACCTGAAGCCGAGATAACACGGACTCCTTTGGACTGGAGCATAGCCATGGAGGTGCCCCCAGTGCCTGTGACAGGCAGGTGGTGTTTCGCAGCTGCTTCAAAAGTATGACGGTTGGAGTTCTCCGGATCTGCGCTCATCACAATCAGACCTTCAATTTCACCGAGTTCGATCTGTTCCGCGATTTCACGATCCAGGTGTTTGGCGGTTTCATTGATCTCCTGTAGGGTCCCTTCCGCTATAACGACCGGAGCCCCTTGGGATATGCTCCAACTATATAATGTGGCAAGCGTTGTTTCCTTGGCCGAGTCCATAGAAGCCTGCGCAGCGATAAATTGGAGTGCTGCACAAGACAGGCCGGCGCTTTCCATTTGCAGTAGTATTTCTTCCAGCAACTTTTGCGGTTCTTTACCACCCAGATTGTAGAGGTTTCCTCCACTGCTTCCTATAATTGCGATTTGTCGATGCATCTCTACCCTATCCCCCATCTAAATTGAGCATAATATACTATATTACAGTACTGTTGTACTCTATTAAAGGGAGAAAATTGAAGTCTATGTAGCTGAGGGGGATAACACATTCATAACTAAAAGATGCCGGGTGGAGAAAAGATTCTCCACCCGGCATCTCATAGGCTATATTATTCGTTCTCTGTTAAAGCGGCTGCCGCTTCGGCTTCTTGCTGCTCTGTTGCTTCTTTGAGAATTTCCAATTTCGTGTAACGGTGTGTCTTCTTCTCTAACACGGTAAAAGTCAGATCACGGTACGTCCAACTGTCACCCTTAACAAGTTCGGAGTTGTGACCGTACAACCATCCACCGATCGTATCCAAGTCATCGGTGTTCAAATCCGATTGTAATAGATCGTTCACACGATTGATCGAAACCTTCCCGTCCACAATGAGACGATTCGGCTCGGGTTGAAGCAGATCGCGTTCTTCATCATCATCGAACTCATCACGGATTTCACCAACGATCTCCTCCAAGATATCCTCAATCGTAATCATACCGGAGGTACCACCGTATTCATCAATCAAGACGGCCATGTGCGTGCCTTCTTGTTGCATCTTCTTGAGCAATTTCTTGATTGGAATGGCTTCAGATACCGTCATAGCTGGATGAATTAGCTTCGTGAGATCAATGTTGGAATTATCATCGAACTCAAGGAAGAATTGCTTCGTATTTACCATGCCGACAACTTGGTCCTTGTCTCCGCGAACAACAGGGAAACGAGTATACTGCTCTCTTTTAATAATCTGCAGGTTAGCAGCAAGAGGCTTATCTACATAAAGGCATACCATATCGGTACGAGGCACCATAATTTCCTTAGCAAGCAAGTCGTCAAAAGCGAAGATCCGGCTAACGTAGCCGTATTCACTTTGGTTAATCTTTCCGCTCTCATAGCTATCGCTCAGGATCATGCGAAGCTCTTCTTCGGAGTGAGCCTCTTCATGCTCGCTCGCCGGATGAAGACCGAAAATACGGACAAGGCCGTTAGCTGAGCCGTTAAGTACCCAGATAAACGGGTACATCAGGCGATAGAACGCAATGATCGGCTTCGCCGTCATGAGTGTAATCATTTCTGCCTTTTGAATGGCAAGGGTCTTTGGTGCAAGTTCACCAATAACTACGTGAATATATGTCATAAAGATAAACGCAAAAACAAATGAAAGAGCTCCTGCGAACTCCGTAGGTATGCCCAGCTTATCAAACAAGGAATGGAAGATCACTTCGAATGTGCTCTCACCTAAATAACCGAGGCCGAGGGCTGTAATCGTAATACCTAACTGACACGCAGACAGGTAACCATCCAGATTTGAAATTACTTTTTTGGCAGCAAGGGAGTTCTTGCGTCCTTCTAATACGAGTTGATCAATTCGACTGGTACGGATCTTTACAATCGCAAACTCTGTCATAACGAAAAAAGCGGTAAAAGCAATCAGTAATACAACTAAAAATATATTTAGGCCTATATTGCCATCCAATCAAAACACATCCTTTTCTTTTCTGGTACGAATTTGTTTTTTAATAGCTTACTGCAAAGCAAGACGCAAATATGCATGGCTATCTACATAATTCGACCTGAACTTTAAGGGCTCAAGAAGCATGTGCTTTAAAATCAGAAAGATGTGAGCACTCTTTAAACTGAAGAAGTTCATGCGTGTGGATATCAGATACACTTTGCGCGGTGCAACGGTCAGCGTCCTTTCCGGTACAGGACTGGTTGGGATCGGTGCCGGTGCGGCGCGATTACTCTTAGCCAGTGCCAATTCCTGAGTTGCAAAAACGGAATCGGATCGATCATCCCCTGTAATGGAGGTGGATGAGGCAAGGACACTTAAGCCAAGTGCCAAGTACATGAATCTGCTTATCCTTCGTATGGGGTCCAATTCGTGATTCTCACTCCTATAAACTTTAATGGTATTACCAATTCATTAACCTAAAGATTGCTGTTTGACGATCGTACACTTAAATTTAGGTATATGTAATCTATAATAAGAAAAAGTAAGTGCCTATGTCAAATCCAGGGGCCAGACAGGAGTCAACTTACACGTTTGAGAAAGCCTTTACAAAACTATAGCTTGGGGCCTAGACTTATATATATAGCGGTAGTATTTCACTAACACGAACACTGCGGGAGAGGGATTGATGAGGATGCGGCGCTTGAAGCAATGGATGGAACGTGTTAATTCCATCCGCAACCGGATTTTTTTCTCCATCCTTCTGTTTTTGGTCATTCCACTGCTGCTCTCCAATCAGTTCTTGGACAAACCCATGGAGCGTACGGTTGAGCGAAAGATCGGGGAATCTGCACAGAATGCACTCGTTCTTATGACATTTAACGTTCAGTTGTTTCTTGAGGATATGCTAAAGTCAGCCGTTGATATTACAACGGATGCGGATACCAAAAAGATGCTGAGAGATCCGAATGCGCTTACACATTATGAACGTCTTCGGCTGAATGATGCGAATCTGAACCGTTCGTTCAGTTCTTATTTTTCAAATACTTACGTCACTCTTTTCGATACACATGGCAATTGGTACAGTACACGATATCTGGCAGACAGCTTATATGAGGAGTATACCAGCTCTGAATGGTATCAGAAGATGATAAGCACCCCATATCAAGTTCGCTGGATGTTCAATAATGAAAAGTTTCTTTATACCGACAGGGAACCGATTATTTCGCTGGTTAAGACCATTACAGAGATTCAAGACAATGAGAACATCGGAATGATTGTTTTTAGTGTAATGGAGAGCGATTTGCGTAAATATTTAAGGGGAATTGAAGGGGACGTTTACCTCGTAGACCGGGAGGGGATTATCGTCTCAAGTCCTCAGAGGGATATGATCGGTAAGAGCGTAGCGCAGGAATCGTATATGCCGGGGCTTTGGACGAAGAGCAGCGGACAGACCAATGTAGAAAAAGAAGGTCTTAAATATATAGTCAATTTTGATACGGTCGATTTGAACGGTTGGAAGATCGTGCAGCTCGTTCCATACGATGCGATCTTTAAAGAAATATATGATCTACGCAAGACCAAAAATTTGATAGTGCTGATGATTTTCGTAGTATTCTCCATAATTACGCTATCAATATCCTATGGCATCTCAAGACCGCTTAAACTGCTGAAGAAACGAATGCAGGTCCTCGAAGAGAAGGACTTCCATTCGGTCTTATCTGTTGCAGGTCCACAGGAGATCTCATCTCTTATTGAGACTTACAATAAAATGGTCACCAAGATCCGGCAATTACTAAATCGTGTGAAGGATGAGTATCAGCAGAAAGAGGACATGCGGTTTCGTGCGCTGCAGGCTCAGATTAATCCTCACTTCGTTCTTAATACACTGAATAATATTAAATGGATGGCTTACATTCGTAATAACAAAGAAGTAGGGGATATGCTATCGAACTTGGGCGGTATTCTGGAGCAGAGTATCGGGCGGGGAGGGACAATTATTCCGCTGACCCAAGAAATTCAGTATATAGAGAATTATGTTGAACTCATGAAAATGAAATTTAATGAGAAGCTGTCTGTGGAATATGACATTCCTGAAGAGCTTATGACCCAAGAAGTTATCAAGATTATGCTGCAGCCTGTCATAGAGAATAGTCTCATGCACGGGATCGAGCCCATGAATGGTATGGGGAAAATTATTGTTCGAGCCAGACGGGAGGAAGAGAAGTTTATTCTGACTGTCGAAGATAATGGCGTAGGTATTTCTGAAGAGAAGCTTGAAGAACTACACACGAGATTAGCCGCAGGTTCAGAGGAGCTTCCTGAACGAATCGGTATTAAAAATGTGCATGACCGAATTCGGCTTCAGTATGGGCCTGATTTCGGGATCGAAATATTTAGCAAATTGGGTGAAGGGACGACAGTAGCATTTGTACTGCCGATTAAACAGATGGAGGAAGGGATTAACGATGACCTTAAAGGTAATGCTAGCGGATGATGAATTACTTGTACGCTTAGGGATTAAATCGTTAATCGAGTGGGAGAAGCATGGTTTCTCTTTCATTGGAGACGCACCGGATGGTGAAAAGGCCCTTGAACTTATGGAACAGGAAGCACCGGATATATTGCTTACGGACATTATCATGCCGAGAATGGACGGACTTCAGCTTATTGAGACAGCTAAGAGATTTTATCCGGATACCCTTTTTATCGTACTCAGCAGTCATAATGAATTCGATTATGTTCGTAAGGCCATGAAGATGGGTGTGGAGGACTATATTTTGAAGGCATCCTTAAAGCCGGCAGAGCTACTTCAAATCTTGATGGAGGCTTCAAGAAAAATTGCGAAACGGAAAGAGCATCATCCGCTTGATCTTGTGTCAAAAGGGCAGGAGGGCTCCCAGAGGGATGCGATAACCGCTGCAGTAAGCAGACATATAACCAAGGAGCAGCAGGCTATCTCTGAGGGGGCAGATGTAGCTGATCTGGGTGACGAGGTGCTAAGTAACAGTATTTTGATGATTCTGCAGCCTCAGTTGTTGCGGGAAGGGGTGCAGGAATCCTCAGCCATGAAGATGCTCGTGCACTTGTTTCAATCCGAACTCGGAGAGTCGCTAATATGTAACCCTGTAGAGACGGCCCAAAGAGAGATTGTACTACTGCTGTCGGAGCATCAAGGCGAATCATCTGACCATGGATCTTTTGCAGAACAACTCATGGGTGCCTCTAGCCGAATGCTTGGTATCGCGCTAAGTGTCGGAATAAGTGGACCTATTCACAACTGGAGTGAAGTGGACAAGGCATACAAACAAGCTCACGACATGCTAAATGACAGTCGAATTAAAGAAACCGCAAGGGAAGACATTAATCGTCTGCTGGAGTATATGAAGGAACATTTTGATACCGACATTTCGCTGAAGAAGGCAGCAGATTACATTAATATGAGTGAGAGTTATTTGAGCTATGTTTTCAAAAAAGAGACCGGAACCGGCTTCACAGACTATCTGAATATGCTTCGGGTAGACAAGGCTGCTCATATATTGATCAATTCTCAGATGCCGATCTATGAGATCGCTCTAGAGGTTGGATACGAGAATATCAACTACTTCGGCCGTATATTCAAAAAAATAAAAGGCGTAAGTCCGCAGCGTTACCGATCGCAGTTTAAGTGATATTAGGAAGAATCGGAAGGCTGTCTCCTTCTCAGAACCACAAAAAGAAGCTGTATTAAGTAGACACATCTACTTAATACAGCTTTTTCTGTGTGCAAATATAAAAATAGTGAACAAATCCACACGAAATTGTGAATATGAATGCGCTATCAAATAATTGTGAATAAAGTTCGTAATTCCGTTCCTGTCGTATGTTCTCAGCAGAGCCTATACTCTGTGTAAGCCCTTACAATGGATGAGGGAGTAAAAGAGATAGCTATGAAGAAGGGGAGCGCAACACAATGGGAAAACATGATTTGAACAAGTTCAGAGGTGTCATTGTTGCTTTCTACGGTTGTTATGACAGTCAGGGAGAGATAGATCCCCAAGCTGTCCGTGAGTTAGCCCGGTATTACAAAAACGCGGGTGTAAAGGGGCTTTACGTCGGAGGTAGCAGCGGCGAAGGGATGCTTCAATCCACAGCAGAACGCAAATTAGTACTTGAAACAGTTATGGAAGAAGTCGGCGGAGAAATGACGATCATAGCTCATGTTGGAGCACCGTCTACTCGTGAAAGTGTGGAGCTAGCCGTTCATGCAGAGTCTGTACATGCGGATGCTGTTTCAGCGGTCCCTTCAATATATTACAGACTATCTCCAGATAGTGTAGAGCGTCACTGGAGAGCGATGATTGACAGTACGAGATTACCTTTTATTATTTATCATATTCCACAATTAACAGGCTTCCATCTATCCACGGGTATGCTGAAGAAGTTGTCTGCGCACGAAAATGTAATCGGTGTCAAAATATCTTCGGAAAGCACGTATGAATTGCAACAGTTCAAGGCAGCGGGGGGTTCAGATTTCCTTGTACTCAACGGACCGGATGAGCAGTATCTTGCAGGACGGAGCATTGGAGCAGATGGCGGTATTGGTGGAACGTATGGAGTTATGCCGGAGCTATTCCTGACACTTGAGAAGTGTATTGTAGACGGGAACCTTGAATTAGCAAGAGAATGGCAAGGGAAGATTAACGAAATCATAACGGAACTACTTAAGTTTCCTTCTCTATACGGCGGATGTAAAGCCATTCTGAAACTTCGTGGTTTGGATATCGGTGAGCCGAGGCTTCCACTGCTTCCAGTTACAGATCAGGACCAGGATGCAGTGATGCAGCTTCATCATAAATTGAATGCTTATATCGAAGAGGCTAAATCTTTACTCGGTTCATAAGGAGAGGACAAGGGTCATGATCGTAGGACACAAGGACCACTGGGAATCAGAGCGAGCATATGCCCATCCGGTCATTCGTCAAGCCATTGACTATTTGGTAGCGATGGATTTCACGGAGCTTGTCACCGGACAGTATCCGATTCGGGGCAAGGATATGTTTGCTAGAGTAATCGAGCTGACGACAAAGGATAAGCATGAACAACTTGCTGAGAAGCACGAGCAATTCTTCGACATTCATTATTTAATTGAAGGAGAAGAGCGTATCGGTTGGAGCATTGAGGATGATAAGCTTGTCCCAACTGAGCCTTATAATCCAGAGCATGATGCAGCGCTTTATGGTGATATCCCTGCAGAGATGCAGGTCGATCTGACCCCGGGCATGTATATGGTGTTATTCCCAGAGGATATTCATAGGCCAGGGCTTACGGCTCAAGCTCCGGGAACGGTACGCAAGGTTGTGGTGAAGATCAATACAGACTTATTTAAATCATCTTAAAAATATTAAAGGGGGCTTATTGCATGTTTAAAAAACGCTTTCTGGCTATGTTTACGGCATCCGTTATGATGCTTACCTTGCTTGCGGGCTGTGGCGGTAAAGACGCAGGTACAAGCGGGGGAACAGATAAAGCAGCAGGGAATGGAAAAGAAAATGTTGAGATTTCCTTGTGGCTGACTCCACAGTGGAAGGGCGTATATGAGGCTTCAGAGGAAAATGCGGATTATGACAGCTTCTTTAAAGCAGCTGCTGATAAGTTTGCTAAGCAATATGACAAATACAACGTGAAGGTGAACGTTCAGGTTATTGCCGGTGATCAGCGGGATGAGCTGTTGAATGTCAATTTGAACGGTGGAACACCACCAGATATTTTCTTTGAAAGCGTATTTGCTATGGGAGACTTCGCTCACCGCGGGGCACTTGTGCCTCTGAATGACATCATCGATGAAGAATCGAAGAAGGACATCGCTCAGAACTACTGGGATAACGTAACATTCGGAGACAATATCTATTTCTATCCGTTCTCCCATAACCCAGGCACACTGGCTTATAACGCTGATATGTTCAAGGCAGCAGGGCTTGAGAAATTCGTTGGTGGAGATACCGAGATTAAAACTTGGACACTTAGCGAATATGAAGAAATTTTGGATGGTCTGAAAAATAACCTTGAAGCAAAATACCCAGGCGCTCGCCCAATGGCGCTGTATGGTCTGAATAACCAAGGCGATACATGGAACCTAGCTTACCTGCGTATGTTCGGTAACAAGTTCTTTGATGATGAAGGAAACATTGTTGTCGATGATGCGAATGGTGTTAAAGCAGCGGAATGGCTCAAGAAAATTTACACAGGTGGATACACAAATCCAGGTGCGGAATCTGTATCCTCTAATGATGCCAATGCGATGTTCCAGAACCAGAAGCTCGCGATCAGCTTTACCAACGCCGTACTTTATAACAATGCTAAAGCTGACATGGAAAGTGGAAAAGCGCCGAAATTTGATATTCGTCTAGCTAACATTCCTTCCGAGAGTGGAGACCCATTGTCCTTCACCTATGTGGTTGGATCCAATGTATTTAACACAGGTAATGAGAAGAGAACAGAGGTTGCTAAAGATTTTGTGAAGTTCTATTCTACCGATCCTGAGCTTGTTAAAGCTTCGAAGAACAGTATTCCAGTAAGAAGCTCGGTTGCAGAAGAGTTAAAAGGCGAATTCCCACTCTTTGCGGCTTATGATGCGAACTCAAAGTACTTGTTCAACTTCACAGGTAACGTACCAGGTTACAGCCAGCTTCGTCAGGTGTTATACCCTGAACTTCAAGCGATTTACATTGGAGAGAAAGACCCTGCACAAGCTATTAAAGATTATCAGACTCAAGGTAATACGGTGATTCAAAAGGCGAAGGAAAGCTCTACGGTGTACAAATAAAATTTCGCCTATACCGACAAATTGATTCGGCTATTCTGGGGCCGGGTCCTCCCCGGCCCTAGACCTGCTGAATAAGAAAGGTAAAGGATATCCATGAAACTACGCCATCAACAATTAAGAGAAAACATAACGGGTTATCTGTTTATTCTGCCTCAGTTCCTTCTCTTTCTCCTCTTTGCTGTATATCCAATCCTGGAAGGGATTAGGCTGAGCCTGTACCGGGTGGATTATCAGAACGAAACCTTTGTCGGTCTGAGTAACTATAC
Organism: Paenibacillus sp. FW507-14B1B; assembly: GCF_058781425.1. Classification (NCBI taxonomy): domain Bacteria; kingdom Bacillati; phylum Bacillota; class Bacilli; order Caryophanales; family Paenibacillaceae; genus Paenibacillus; species Paenibacillus sp. FW507-14B1B. The sequence goes on from NZ_JBYSWS010000004.1 coordinate 329,225, forward strand.
GACGTTATTTCAGGATCCTGTATTTTTTAAATCGATAGTCAATACGGTTATCTTTGTTATCTTTATCGTTCTATTAACGGTTCTATTCTCTATCTTTGTTGCCTCATCCATTTTTGATAAGAACGCTAGATACGTCTCCTTTATCCGGGGCAGCTACTACATCCCCGTTATGGTATCCATGGTCGTGATGAGTATGGTATGGAGCTTTCTGCTTAACCCGGCCAATGGTCTAATCTCCTATTTAACGAGTGAGCTTGGCCAAGGCAATATCAATTTACTTGGTAACAAAAAGACAGTGCTACCGGTTATCATCTTCGTCACTTTTGCGACCAACGTCGGTCAGGCCATTATCCTGTACATTGCCGCGATGATCGGAGTTCCAAAAGATTTGTTCGAAGCTGCCGAAGTGGACGGCGCAAGCCGGTTAAATGTTATTTTCAAGATTCTAATTCCACTCGTTAAACCAACAACCATTTATATCACGATTATTAATATTATTGCGGTACTGAAAATTTTCGTCGTCATTCAACTGTTAACCGGCGGAGGACCGAACAATGCCTCAGTAACCATGATGTACTATCTCTACAACAATGCGTTCAAATACAACCAGATCGGTGTAGCTTCCGCAGTAGGGGTTATTATGTTCATCATCACACTGTTATTGTCCATTCCGCAGTTGAGAGCGATGTTCAAGGATAAGTGAGGGATCTACCATGCAGCTAATGAAAACCAGGAAGAAGCGGGAAAAGTTCGATGTGGTTGCGAATGTAGTCGTTATTTTCTTTGCGATCCTTAACCTGTTCCCTCTGTATTGGTTATTTACAAGTTCACTTAAGAACAGTTCTGATGTGCTCAAAATGCCACCAGACTGGTGGCCTGCCACGATCACTTTCTCCAACTATACAGAGGTGTTTCAAAGTCAGCCTGCACTTCGCTGGACCTTTAACAGCTTGTTCGTAGCAGGAGTAACCACTGTGTTCGTTGTCGTTGCAAGCTCTATGGCCGCATATGCTTTCTCTAAACTAAGATTTAAGGGAAGAAATGTACTCTTTATCGTCTTTATCTCAAGTCTCATGGTTCCGAAGGAAGTCATGATTGTGCCGTTGTTCCGTATTTCTCAGGACCTTGGACTTGTGAATAATCTCTTCGGTATGATCTGGCCTAACGTGGCCGCAGCTTTTGGTGTATTCTTGTTAAAAGGATTCTTCGACTCTGCTCCAGATGCCTTGAGAGAAGCATCCCGGATTGATGGGGCAGGCGAAGTTAGAACGTTCCTCCAAATCATGCTTCCGATTGTGAAGCCGGGGATCGGTGCGTTGTTCATTCTGAACTTCGTTCAGGTGTGGAACGACTACCTGTGGCAGCTCGTTATTGGTCAAGATAAGAATATGAAGACACTGATGGTCGGGGTTGCAACGCTGATGCAGGATCTTAATCCGAACTTTGCTTACAAAATGGCAGGAGCTACGGTTGCTGCGATCCCAATGCTACTCATCTTCATCTTGTTCCAGAGATATTTCACAAGCGGTATTACGATTGGCGCCGTTAAGGAATAGTACTAGATCAAAGCGATAAGGAATCAGAACACCACAAAGGGGCATCTCCGAAGGACTGTAAGTCCTGTAGAGATGCCCCTTGTTTATTTATTGTGGTGTATGTTCAGGCAGCTGTCTTAAGTAGCTGTCTGAGAGGTGAAGAAGTCGAAGCGCACGATTGAATTCATCTTTGGATGCTTCAAGTTCTTTTTCGGTTTTGCCTGGCAGCGTGTACTGTTTACCGTCATCAAACGCATTACCGGGGATAAACAAGGTTGTATTGTTAATGAATGTACCGGATGGCAGGTAGTAACGCTCAGGCAATAGATTTGTATCTTTCTGGTTCAGTAAATCTTGTCCGAAGTGAAGCTGATCATTCATCGAAACTCCTGTTAAATTCGCAATGGTAGGTAAGATATCGACTTGACCGCCAACTTGCTCCATCACTTTCGGTTCGATGTATCCTTCGCCGTGAATCATCATTGGGATATTGATCATATCCGAGGATACGTATTCACGTCCGTATATTTCTTTCATTAGTTCTTTATCGTCATTGTCCAGTGAGTAGATGGGCAGACCTTGATGATCGCCGTATACGATGACAAGACTGTTGTCCCAGATGCCGTCTATCTTCAACTGATCGATGAATAGGCCCAGGGCATAATCAGCATAATTCTGCGAACGAATATAATCGCCTACAAAAGTGCCTTCATAGCGTTCAGGTAGCGTCATCTTATATTTCTCTTCCGGAATGGTATACGGATGATGAGCAGTCATGGAGAGAATATGAGCATAGAACGGATTACCAGAGTCGCTCATTTTCTTCAACTGTTCTGCGGTTTTTGAATACAGTACTTCATCAGATGCTCCAAAGAACACTTTATCGGTCTCACCAAAGAAGGACTTATCATAATATTGATCGAACCCCAGCCCTTTATAGAGCTCACCGCGATTCCAAAATTCCACGACATTCGTATGGAACGTAGCGGACTGGTAACCGTCCTTTTTGAGCAGTTTAGCCAAGCTTGGAAGTTGTTTATCTGCATAGTGCTGTGTAGCTGCTCCGCGTGGCGGGATGTAGAAGGAAGTATTTACAACAAACTCAGCATCCGATGTATTCCCTTGCCCAACATTTTGGAAGAAGTTAGGGAAGTACAGGCTCTCGCGTGCAAGCTTATTCATCACGGGTGTAACTTCTTTACCATCAAGCTTCAGTCCAATAAGGAATTGCTGGAAAGATTCCATCTGAATCATAATGACATTCTTGCCTTTGGCATCACCTTGGTATGCAGCTGAAGTTACAGGAGAAATGCCTTTTAATTTGTCGACCTCTTTTTGGTTAATGGACTTCGCATCAACTAGCTCGGTATTGTCCTGTTGAAAGATCGTGTAAGCCTCGTAATTGAGAATACCCATCTCCTGAGCTCTAACAATTTCATTCATGATGCTCCGATTGGGCATAATCTGAATCAGGCATAGCATTAATGAAATGACGAATACGCTGGAAGCGAGCGCTCGTTTTTCTTTCTTGGAATGTTTCTGTTTCCAGACCTTAACCTTGTCACTTCTCCACAGGAGCACGAACAGTACGATAATATCTGCGAAGATTAGCAAATAATAAGGATCCATCAGAGAGAAAACACTGTTACTAACTGCGGTTACTTGGTTAACCTGTTCCAGGGCGTGGTAGTTTACCATGACACCATAATATTTATAGTACATAATGGCTGCAAAAAATATGGCGGTAAGCAGTAAGTTAACGGTCATATAGGCCGCCATTTTACGTTTGGAAGCAAACCATTCAATCAGGCTGAACACAAGCCAGATGAAGGGAATTTCGGTAATAAGGGGCATCCATGGAAGGACATCATCGAAGATGACCATCCAAGCCAGATAGCTCTTCAGCAGCATAATAATAGAGAAGAATATAAATGGTTTCGTAATCGTTAAACGAAACCGATTCGTTGCGAACACCAGTACCGCCTTCCTTTCATGTCGCGCGGGAGGAGCGAGTAGCCGCACAGCCCTTACGCTATATTTGTATTATTTTTAATAGAAAAGTTGATCAAAGTAATTATGCGCCCTACAACCTATGGTTGTCAAAGAGACAAGAAACCTATTTCATATTTCGTATAACAAGCGGAAAACAAACCCATAACAAACGTAAAAAAACCGGCTACGTGGATAGCCGGTGGAGGAAACAATTTTAGAATATGAAGGACATCAGAATCGGTGCTGCACAAAGCGTGAACAATGCGGCAACGATCATTGAAATACTTGAAATGGTGCCTGACAGCGAACTAAACTCGAATGCTTTGGAAGTTCCTGTACCGTGGGCACTTGTGCCAAACAATATTCCGCGGGCGATATCACCCTTAATCCTGAAGACCTTCATCACAAGCGGGCCGATCATGGAGCCCAGTATGCCCGTCATAATAACGAAGACTGCTGTCATGTTGGGCACACCACCAATAACTTGAGAGACATTCATGGCGATTGGCGTTGTAATGGATCTAGGCACAAGGCTCGTCGTCAGTGAGCTGCTCAGATGTAGCCATTTCGCAAGAAAAGCCGACGATATAATCGCCATAACCGATCCAGATACGACACTGACCATAATCTCGGTAGCATGTTTTTTAAGTGTCTGAAAATTTTTATATAAAGGTACGGCGAACGCAATTGTGGCGGGCTGAAGTAATTTACTCAGCCATCCGGCGCCTTCGTTGTAGGCCTCATAGGAAACACCTGTCTGTGTCAGAATAATGATAATGATCACCGGAGTAATCAGGAGCGGCGATAAATATACTCTCGATCTTCGTTGATATAATTTTTTAGTGGCCCAATAAATGATAGCCGTAAGAGGGAGGCCAAATAGTGCAAGCCAGGATAAACTCATGAGGTCTTCCGCTCCTTTCTTTTGGATATCAGTGTGGCCATTAATCCGGAGCTGACCATAACCGTTATGGTGCTGAACAATACGACCACCAGTATTTGAATTCCGTCGCTTTCAAACAGCGGAAAGTATTTCATAACGCCAACTGCAGCTGGAATGAAGAATAATAAGAGTTCAGCGAGCAGCCAGTTTGCTCCAAGCTCAATCCACTCCAAGCGTAGGACTTTGGTTTCAAGCAAGATAAATACGAGAACGATGCCTAATATACTTCCGGGAATGCCCAAATGAAGCCACCCGGCTAACTTGTCCATCAATATCGATATCAGCATGAAACCGGCCACTTGGAGACTTCCCTTAATCAATTGTTTCATGACCGGTCTCTCCTTTCATTGTTAATGAAAATTTTACAGTAATTATTTTCATAGGTAAAATGAATATATTGAATCGATATCATTCCAAAAAGCTATAGTTGAATTATAGGAGGCTGGCTCGTGGATATTCGGCATTTGCAGTATTTTTTGGAAGTAGCACGACTTCGAAGTTTTACGAAGGCAGCGGAGGCTTTATACATTACACAGCCAACCATTAGTAAGACGATTCGGAATATGGAAGATGAATGGGGGGTTACGCTTTTTCACCGCCAAGGCAAACGTACCGAACTGACCGACGCAGGTAGAATCATGTATCAGCAGGCTCAGCAAATGGTGGAATCCTTTCAGCGAGTATCAGACGAGTTAGAGGATTTGATGAATCTGAAGCGAGGTCATTTGCGCATTGGGCTGCCTCCGATGATTGGATCTAGTTTTTTTCCCGAAGTCATTGGGCAGTTCCATCATAAATATCCGCAGATTACGATCCAGCTAGTTGAGGATGGCGCGAAGAAGGTAGAGGCTGATGTAGAGAGTGGACAGACGGACATTGGTGTTGCTGTGCTGCCGGTGAATGAGGAAGTATTCCATTACTATTCATTCGTAGAAGAGAATCTCTTATTGCTTCTTCATCCATCTCACCGATTCGCAAGGAGAGAGTCTGTATCACTATCTGAACTGTCAGGGGAATCATTCGTGTTGTTCCGCGAGGATTTCACCTTGCATGATCGCATCATTCGAGAATGTGTAAGTGCTGGATTTGAGCCCCGTGTCGTATATGAAAGCTCTCAGTGGGATTTGATTAGTGGGATGGTTGCTGCAAATCTCGGTATCGCACTTCTTCCGGAAACAATCTGTAGAGAGATTGACGCTTCACGAGTGACCATACTTCCTTTGGATAACCCATCCATACCTTGGCAGCTCGGAATGATCTGGCGAAAAGACCGCTACTTATCCTTCGCTGCTAGAGAATGGATTGCCTTTACACGCTCTATTCTTGGTGAGAGTAATGAATAGCTGCCATGTTGCTACATGATGTCCAATATGAAATGATCATACATTTCGAGGTGGAGGACATAATATTCATAGTAGTAAGCATGTGCATTTCAAGTAGATGCAGTTAAAGGAGATGAATGAATGAGCGAGCGGGAGAATACAGGCAGAGGCCCTGAAATGGATCAGCAGGGAGAAAATTACGCCCAGAATGTAGGAGAGACGGAGGATGAGCTTACACTCACGGATCGTCAAGGACATCCCATTCATGATAATCAAAATGTGCGGACGGTAGGTAATCGTGGTCCAACAACGCTAGAGAACTATCACTTTCTAGAGAAAATCACACACTTTGACCGTGAACGTATACCAGAGCGGGTCGTTCATGCGCGGGGCGCTGGTGCTCATGGCTATTTCGAAGCCTATGGTAAAGCCGGTGATGAACCTGCCTCTAAGTATACCCGGGCTAAGCTGCTCCAGACGCCGGGCAAGCGTACTCCGGTGTTCGTCCGTTTCTCCACGGTAGTTCACGGTAGCGGATCTCCAGAAACACTTCGCGACCCACGTGGCTTTGCCGTGAAGTTTTATACCGAGGATGGCAACTGGGATCTGGTGGGTAATAACCTGAAGATCTTTTTTATTCGAGATCCTCTTAAATTTCCAGATATGGTTCATGCGTTCAAGCCTGACCCCGTTTCGAATGTCCCTGGACCTGTGGGCATGTTTGATTTTGTCTCCCGAACGCCAGAAGCAACGCACATGATTACATTCTTGTTCTCTCCTTGGGGGATACCAGCGAACTATCGTCAAATGCAAGGCTCCGGTGTAAATACATACAAATGGGTAAACGCGGAAGGAACCGGTGTGTTAGTGAAGTATCACTGGGAACCACTTCAGCAGGGCATCAAGAACTTGACGCAGAAGGAAGCTAGTGAGATTCAGGGACTGAACGATAGTCATGCTACACAAGATTTATATGAAGCGATTGAACGTGGCGATTATCCGGAGTGGGAGCTATGTGTTCAGATCATGAGTGATGATGATCATCCTGAACTTGAGTTCGATCCACTGGATCCAACGAAGCTGTGGCCAGAAGAGCAGTTCCCGTTTCTAAAAGTAGGCAAAATGGTACTTAATCGTAATCCGGAAAATTATTACAACGAGGTGGAGCAAGCTGCATTTGGTACAGGAGTGCTTGTCGATGGACTCGATTTCTCGGATGATAAGCTGCTTCAAGGCCGAACGTTCTCTTATTCGGATACCCAGCGTCACCGGGTTGGAACGAATTATTTACAGCTCCCGATCAATGCCCCTAAGAAAAGAGTAGCTACCAACCAGCGCGGAGGGCAGATGCAGTATTACGTAGATAAAGCGCCATCTCAGAGCCCGCATGTAGATTATGAGCCGTCCATGACAGACGGCCTGAAGGAGGCGCATCAACCGGCTAAGCCGCATGAGCCTCACTATCATGCGAATCTGGTGCGTGAGAAAATCGATCGCACGCTTGATTTCAAGCAGGCTGGGGATACGTACCGAGCATTTGAAGATTGGGAGCGGGATGAGCTTATCCGTAATCTGTCAGGTGCTCTGGTTCAGTGTGATGTCCGTATTCAGGAGCAAATGATTGCGTACTTTACGAGTGCGGATCAAGATTATGGACACCGAGTAAGAGAAGGAATCGAGCAGATGAAGAAGAATCGCGGTGGGGATGCTGTGCAGAGCGAGCGCGAAGAAGCTGTGCAAGAGGCTGAACGAAAAGGCCACGAGGCCGATCCGTATTAATAGCGATGTAAAAAAAGTGCCGCCCGAAGATACGATGGCCGGGCGGCGCTTTCTTTTTGCTGATTGATGAGTTGTAATGCTACTATATTCTAAGGTACATATGCTTTGTAATTTAATAGAAAGTGGTGATCGAAAGATGACGATACAAGTGGGGATTATCGGTTATGGATTATCCGGATCAACCTTTCACGCACCTCTTCTTACAAGTATACCGGACTATCAAATACATACTGTAGTGTCTTCCAATCCGGATAAAGTGAAGAAGGATCTTCCTCACACGAAGGTGATAAGCCATGTGGAAGAGCTGCTCCAAGACGATGAGATTGAAGTTGTTATCGTAACAAGCCCTAATGCAACCCATTACGAGTATGCCAAGAGAGCTATTGAATCTGGTAAGCATGTGGTTGTGGAGAAGCCTTTTACAGTAACCTCGGAGGAAGCGGATATTTTGATCCAACTTGCTCGGGAAAAAGGAGTTCTGTTAACCGTCTATCATAATCGCCGCTGGGACAACGATTTTCTCACGGTACGCAATTTGCTGGAGACCAAAGCACTTGGAAACTTATCGGTTTATCAGGTGCATTTCAATCGTTACCGTCCAAAGGTTCAGCACCGATGGAAAGAACAGGAGGGCCCCGGAGCAGGCGAGCTGTACAACTTAGGCTCACACCTAATTGACCAAGCTTTATTTTTGTTCGGTAAGCCGAAAACTGTATGGGCAGATATGCGTGCTGAACGGGAAGGCTCAGAGGTGGTCGATTACTTCCATATCGTGTTCAGTTATGAGAAGCACCGAGTCATCCTACATTCCGGTTCCTTGGTACGGCAGGCTGGACCAAAGTTTGAGCTTCACGGCGATAAAGGAAGCTTTCTAAAATATGGTCAAGATCCACAAGAATCGCAGTTGAAGCAAGGAATGCATCCGGGTGATATCGGCTGGGGGGAGGATCAGCCGGATCAGTATGGTGAGCTGGCTACTGAACTGAGCGGACTAGCTGTACAAGGTGAGATCGAGACCTTGCCGGGCAGATATCAGGCATTCTATCAGGGGCTTGCAGAAGCTATTCGGGAAGGGGCTGCGGTTCCTGTGAAACCGGAAGATGCGCGAGACACCATTCGTATGATCGAGTATGCCATGGAAAGCCATCGTACAGGGGCTACAATCACCGTAACTTAAAACGACACATAAGTTTTCTTCGTTCGTGGGATAGTATGCTATATCAGCCCTGTCATCGATTCCGGTTGGCGGGCGATTTGACTAAATCACGGAGAAGGAGATTTGAGCATGAATAAACGCAGCGTCCTTCGTGTGACGTCTATGATTTCGCTATGTATGATATTAGTGCTGGGGTATTCCGGCTCGACTTGGGCGAATGGCAGCGGTCCTTTCCATTTCGGATTCAAACGAAGTGTGAACGGCAAGCTTCCATCCATTGATGAGGAAGGATTTAAGGAACTCCTCAAGAAGCATGGTGCCATCTTCATGGGCGATTCCGCGAAGAAAGAATTGTACATGACGTTCGATAACGGATATGAGAATGGATTCACCGCAGGTATCCTGGATACGCTGAAAGCGAAGAAAGTACCTGCAACCTTTTTTGTTACCGGTCATTATGTGAAGACCCAGACCGAGCTGCTCAAGCGAATGACTGCAGAAGGGCATATAATAGGGAATCATTCTTGGAGCCATCCCGATGTATCCACGATTTCAGCGGAGAAACTGACAGAAGAACTCAATCGTGTAAAGACTGAGGTAGCGAGCGTAACAGGCCAGAAGGAGATGAAGTATCTTCGGACGCCAAGGGGAATATTTAATGAGCGCTCTTTGGCTGTAAGTAAGGATCTTGGATATACGAACGTATTCTGGTCACTTGCTTATAAAGATTGGGATGTGAATGCCCAGCGCGGTTCACAGTATGCATATGAGAAAGTGACAGCCCAGCTTCATCCGGGTGCCGTTATGCTCCTGCACTCCATTTCCCGAGATAATGCGGAAGCGTTAGGCCGTATCATTGACGAAGCTAGGAAGCAGGGCTATGAGTTCAAGAGCTTGGATGAGATGGGGACACGGGCGCCGTAGAGATTTAAATTTATATACAGGCGAGCAGATACATGGCTACTCGGGAGCCGTGTATCTGCTCGCTTTTTTTTATACTGTGTCAGTGTTTATTTTTCAGATAGAGAGTTTGGTGCTAATACCTGGAAAATGGATGTTTGGTATAATACAGACCAGAAGTTTCTGTTCAAAAAAGGAGATCGCGTATGTCTCATACCATTCAAATATCCGTAAGACCGCTTGTGGAATATGTATTTCGCAGCGGAAGTATTACCTCTGGCTTTCGGACAGCAACCACTCTTTCCGAAGGAACGAGAGCGCATCAGCAGGTTCAGCGTGAATACGGTGAACAAGATCAGAAGGAGGTCCATCTTGAGGCGAAAATTCCTTTTAAGGATCTCATATTTGCCGTAGAAGGACGCTGCGATGGATTAATCATTGGAGACGGAAATGGTCCGGTGATGATTGATGAGATTAAGTCCACGTCGGGCAACTTGAACGAGATCCATGAGGATACGTATCCTGTCCACTGGGCCCAGGCTCAAATGTATGCTTACATGTATGCTAAGCTACACAGCGCCAAGGAGATGTCGGTTCAGTTGACGTACTTTCAGATACCAGCTGGAGATATGAAAAGATTTAAGCGAACCTTTAGCTATGAAGAACTAGAGCAGTTCGTGCAGGAAGTAGTCGCTGCTTATGCGCCCTATGCATACCTGCTTCGGGATCATGCACGGCAGAGGGATAAGAGCATCAAAGAGCTGGCATTCCCATTCCCAGCATACCGCGCAGGCCAGCGCAAACTGATGGGTGCTGTCTATAAAACCATTGGCGAAAGTAGACGCTTATTCGCCAAGGCACCGACCGGCATAGGAAAGACCATCTCAACGCTGTTTCCTACGATTAAAGCGATGGGTGAAGGAACGGTGCAGCGGATTTATTATTTAACAGCCAAGACGATCACACGTACGGCAGCAGAGGAAGCGGTGGCATTGATGGAGTCGGGGGGACTACATATGCATACCGTAACTTTAACGGCAAAAGATAAGATTTGCTTCGGTGAGGAAGAAGGATGCGGACAGGATTCTTGCATATTTTCCGAAGGTTACTATGATCGGATTAACGGGGCGATTCTGGATCTCTTAGAGAATGAAACAACCATGACCCGCCCGGTTATAGAAGCCTATGCTCGAAAGCATCAGGTCTGTCCGTTCGAATTCTCACTGGATGCGGCATATGCTGCAGATGCTGTGATCTGTGATTACAATTATGTGTATGATCCACGGGTATCATTCAAACGATTACCAGAGGAAGTGAAGAAGCGCAGCGTGGTTCTGGTCGATGAGGCCCATAACTTAGTCGACCGGGCGCGGAGTATGTTCTCAGCGGAGCTTAGAAAATCGATGTTTCTGAACATACAGCGGGCTTATAAAGAGGCCAACCCTGGACTATATCAGGCAACCAAAAAGGTGAACAACCGTTTTATCATATTCCGCAAGGTTAGCGGTGAGGAAGAGCGGATTGTCGGGACCCATCAGCCCGAATTGATGGATGAACTGCTTGAAGAATTCGTTATGCATGCTGAGGCGGAACTCGTAACCGGTAAAGGCGGCGATGAAGTAGATGAACTACTGGAGTGTTATTTCGCGGCACAGGCTTATCTGCGAATTTCCAAACTGTACGATGAGCGGTTCGTGACTTATGCCGAGATGGAAGGTAGTGAGGTATTCCTAAAGCTATTTTGCCTCGATCCGTCCTATTTACTACAGCAAGCAGGGAAGAATTATCGCAGTACCGTGCTGTTCTCTGCGACCTTAACTCCACTGATGTATTACAGAGATATGCTCGGGGCGGAGGAAGATGATTATAGTCTCTCGATTCCATCTCCCTTCTCCCATGAACAGCTAGATGTTCGCTTGATGCCCGTGTCTACTCGGTACAAGGATAGGGACCGCAGCAAGGATGCGATTGTTGATATGCTGGACAAGCTAGTTAAGGAACACCCTGTGAATACCTTGATATTCCTACCCTCATATCCGTATATGCAGGCTGTATACGATGCATTTATCAAGCTTAACCCTGAACTTCAAACGCAGGTTCAGGGCCACGCGATGCGTGAGGAGGAGCGGGAGTTGTTCCTAAGCTCTTATCAAGCGAATGCAGAGGTTCCATTGGTTGGTTTTGCTGTGATGGGTGGTATTTTCTCAGAAGGGATTGACCTGAAGGGGGCACGTCTAGAAAGCGTTGTTGTGGTTGGCGTGGGACTACCTCAGTTGTCGTTCGAGAATGATATTATTAAGGATTATTTCGACCGAAATGAGAAGAATGGATATGATTATGCCTACGTCTACCCTGGTATGAATAAGGTGCTTCAGGCAGGTGGCCGTCTGATTCGATCTGAAGAGGATCGAGGGACACTTGTACTAGTGGACGACCGATTCCAGAATCGGCCTTATCATTTACTATTGCCAGAGGAATGGCGGAACTATAAGCGTATATAGGATTAGGCGAATGATGATTTGTGGTGGTAATTGTTGACATGTCAGATTGCCACCCATATAATACGAATATACTTTTGATAACAAGGAGGCTGATGACAATGAAAAAGCAGATGAAGCGAGTTTACGTTGGCGTCGGTCTCTACGGACGGGTAAGATAAGTTGTTTTTAACATGAACTCATGATGATGAGATGATGTATAGGAACAACGGACCGCAGGAGACCATTCATGGTTTCTTGCGGTTTTTTTTATGTCTAAGCACGCCCCCCTTGTCCTACAGTGACAAGATTCATGAGGGCTATTCCTGTTAGACGTAGCAAACCGCAGATTATTTTCTGCGGTTTTTTTTGTGCCCGAAATATACCAAATCATAAAGGGGTTATCCGAATTGAATAATGAGCAGAACAATTTAAAGAAATACGGCTGGAATGAACACTGGCAAGAAATGATGGACAAACTAAAGGATCCACAGAAGCAGCTTGTGCCCGCGCGGGTTACAGCACAGTTCTCGAAACAATACCGGATTATAACTGAATCGGGAGAGAGAATTGCCATGGTGACTGGAAAATATGAGTATGAGGCTACAAGTCGTGCAGATTTCCCTGCGGTTGGGGATTGGGTGCTGGTAGAACTATTAGAGGGGGAGCCGAGAGCAGTTATTCATTGCCTGCTACCACGGGCTAAGGCAATGACACGAAAAGAGGCAGGAAGTATACCTGATGAGCAGGTTATTGCTGCCAATACGGACACTATTTTTATAGTTAATGCACTGAACCACGATTTTAATATTCGCAAAATCGAGCGGTACCTCATCGCTGTATGGGAGAGTGGAGCACAGCCTGTCGTGCTACTTACTAAGGCTGATCTGTGCGATGACCCTGAAGCGTACATGACGAAAGTAATCCATTCTGCTCCTGGCGTGCCCGTTCACGCAGTAAGCTCCGTGCAAGACCAAGGGAGAGAAGCGATAGCTCCTTATCTTGTGCCGGGTTCTACCGTAGCGATAACCGGCTCATCTGGTGCTGGCAAGTCTACATTGCTAAATTGGCTATCCGGTCAAGATTTACAGCGGGTACAGGGAATCCGTGAAGAAGATGCGAGAGGGAGACACACCACGACCCATCGAGAGCTGTTTATACTCCCGGAAGGTGCAATTATGGTTGATACTCCGGGGATGAGAGAGCTTAAATTATGGGATTCGACGGGGGGCTGGGAAGAGACATTCTCAGAGGTTGAGGAGCTTGCCCGGCAATGTCGGTTCAGTGATTGTCGTCATGAATCCGAAGTCGGTTGTGCGGTACAGCAAGCACTCCATATAGGGACACTTGATCAAGGTCGATTTAACAACTACAAGAAGACAGAGAAGGAGCTTGCTTATCTTGCGCGCAAGGAAAGGTCTACGTCCAGGAAACAGGTGGATCAATCCCGGTTTCAGGCTTCCAAATCACGCCGAGGAAAACATGCAGCCTCGTATCCCTCCTCTGTAGATGGGTATGAGTGAATCTGAAATTTCCCTCGTGACCTAGAAGTGACCTAGAAGCACAGCCCTTGCCAAATCTTGTGCGTTTGACTTTACCCTTTCACAAGATTTATAGTTAGGTTACCTAATTAATTGGTACACTATCTATTTTTGTCGAAAGAGAGGTGCATCATGTCAGAGACGGATAGACAGCAAGGCTGCGGCTTTGCTGGCGAAGGAAACTCCTCTAAGAACGGAAGCTTCGGCAGCGAAGCGGCAGGAAGACTCATGCGTAGCTTCAGTCTGTTCAAGAAGAAGAAGAAGGACTGGGAGCAAAGTACGATCTCAGGTTATACGACCGGTGAGATTCGAATTCTGATGACGCTGAAATATAAAGAAAAGTCCGTAGGGGCAGAAGGATTCGAATCGCGTTCTGAGAGTGAACCAAGTCTTAAGGTCTCGGAGATTAGTAATCATATGAAGGTAACTTCACCAACAATTACTCAATTCATTAATGGCCTAGAGGGCAAAGGACTTGTTGAGCGCGTGATGGATAAGAAAGACAGACGTGCAGTCCGCGTTCGCTTAACGGATGAGGGAGAGAAGATTGTTCATCAGGCACACGAGGCATTCAAGGCGAATTTCGAAGGACTCGTCGCATACCTAGGTGAAGAGGACAGTGATCAGTTGGCTAACTTATTAACCAAAGTTTATGAGTATATGAGTGAGAGTGAAATTCAATTAAATTCGCCAGATGAGAAGAAGTAAGGAGATGAAACCATGCTGAAGTTATTTCGGTATATGATGAAGCCGTATTGGTCGGCGGTCTTGCTTGTACTGTTATTTACTTTTTTCCAGGCGTTGTCTGAACTCTATTTGCCTACATTAATGGCGGATATTGTGAACGTCGGTATTGTGAAAGGAGATACGTCTTATATATGGCGTGTCGGTGGCTTTATGCTTGCAGTGGCAGCGGGCGGAATGATCTGCTCGATTGCGGCTAGTTTTTTGGCATCTAAATCCGCTTCCGGCTTCGGAAAAATTCTTCGTGGACGGGTGTTCTCTCATGTTGAGAACTTCACACTGCAGGAATTTGATAAGGTCGGCACGGCATCCCTAATCACTCGTACCACGAATGACATTACGCAAGTACAGCAAGTGACAATTATGATTCTTCGCATGATGGCTCTTGCACCGATGATGTGTATCGGGGGAATCATCATGGCGGTATCCCGTGATCCGGGCTTGACTGTTGTGCTTGTTGCGGCATTGCCGGTACTTGCGCTGGCTATTTTTATCATCGCTAGAAAGGGGATTCCGCTCTTTAAAGCGATCCAGATTAAGATCGACAGCCTCAGCCGTGTAATGCGTGAGGGCTTAACCGGAATCCGGGTTATTCGCTCTTTTAACCGCACGGAGCATGAGAAAGCACGTTTTAATGATGCCAATGAGGACTTAACGCAGACGGCGATTAAAGTAAATAAAATCATGGGTGCGATGATGCCTGTCATGATGCTAGTGATGAACTTCGCAACACTTGCGATCGTCTGGTTCGGCGGACATCGTATTAATGAAGGGCACATGATGGTAGGCGATCTGATGGCATTCCTGCAATACGCAATGATGATCATGTTCTCACTTATCATGGTGTCTGTCATGTTCGTTATGATTCCACGTGCACAGGCTTCTGCAGTTCGTATTAACGAAGTGCTGGATATGATGCCAGAGATCAAGGATCCTAAAGAGGCACATCAAAGATCTTCCAGAAAAGGATACATTGAATTTGATGATGTGACGTTCTACTATCCAGGAGCTGAGGAACCTGCGGTATCGAATATTTCCTTCCGTGCGGGCCCAGGTGAAATTACGGCCATCATTGGCGGTACGGGCTCAGGTAAATCCACCTTAATCAGTCTGATTCCAAGATTCTATGAGGTATCATCAGGGCGGATTTTGGTGGATGACACGGATATACGGGATATGAAACAGGAAGATCTTCGTGCCAAAATTGGATTTGTTCCACAAAAAGCACTTCTCTTTACCGGTTCGATTGCAGATAATATCCGTTATGGTAAAGAAGATGCAACAGATGAAGAAGTGAAGCATGCAGCGGAGGTTGCCCAAGCTGCTGATTTCATCTCCGCTATGGAAGGCGGTTATGAAGCCGAAATATCCCAAGGTGGCGGTAACGTCTCCGGTGGACAGAAGCAGCGTCTCTCCATTGCTCGCGCACTTGTTCGCCGTCCTGAAGTGTACGTATTTGATGATAGCTTCTCAGCACTCGATTTCAAGACGGATGCGAAACTGCGTGCAGCACTGAAAGAGGAAACAACCGAGTCGACGGTACTGATTGTAGCTCAGCGCGTCAGCACGGTTATGGATGCAGACCGTATTATTGTACTTGACCAAGGCCGAATCGCTGGTATCGGCACACATGAGGAACTGATGGAGAACAGTGAAGTGTATCGTGAGATTGTGTCATCCCAGCTGTCAGAGGAGGAGATCGCATGAGTGAAGCTAAAAAAAGCGGTGGACATCCCCGCGGTGGCGGAGGCCCTTTCGGTGGCGGTCCTCATGGACCGGGGATGCCTGTTCAGAAGCCCAAGGATTTTAAAGGGACATTCGGCCGGTTAGCCCGTTATTTGAAACCTCACTCGGGCAAGCTGATCACAGTGCTTGTTGCGGCTATTCTCAGTACCATATTCAGCATTGTCAGCCCGAAAATACTAGGTGAAGCAACAACACTTCTGTTCAAAGGCATGATGTCAGGCGAGGGAATCGACTTTACTGCCATTCAGCGTATTATGCTGTGGCTTGCCGGATTGTATATCGTCAGCTCCCTATTTGCTTATCTTCAGCAGTATGTAATGGCAGGTGTCGCACAGCGTACCGTGTATGATCTGCGTAAAGAAGTGAATGAGAAGCTGAACCGGCTGCCGCTCAAATATTTTGACGCTAGAACACACGGAGAGACGCTTAGCCGTGTAACGAACGATATGGATAACATCAGCAGTACACTGCAACAAAGCTTGACCCAGATGATCACTTCTGTAGTTACCCTGGTTGGGGTTATCATCATGATGCTGTCGATCAGTCCATTGTTAACACTCGTTGTTATTTTGACTTTACCGCTGAGCGTGATTGTGACCATGATGGTGGCAAAGCGTTCACAGAAGCATTTTGCAGCACAACAAAAACATCTTGGACAGTTAAACGGCCATGTAGAGGAAATGTATACAGGTCATAAAGTGGTTAAAGCGTTCGGACGTGAAAATGAATCGATCGCAGAGTTTGATAAGGTAAACGATAAACTGTACGATGCGGGTTGGCGTGCCCAGTTCATCTCGGGTTCGATTATGCCGCTTATGAGTTTCATTGGAAACATCGGCTATGTTATTGTCGCGGTCATGGGTGGTATTCTTGTGACCAAGAGATCGATCGAAATCGGGGACATTCAGGCGTTTATTCAATATTCACGTCAATTCACACAGCCGATTACTCAATTGGCGAATATTGCGAACGTCATTCAGTCCACGGTAGCTTCCGCAGAGCGGGTATTTGAGGTGCTGGATGAAGAAGAGGAAGTACTTGAGGATTCCGCTCCGAAGAAACTTACCAATCCGCGCGGCGAAGTTCATTTCGAACATGTAAACTTCGGTTATAGCCCGGAGAAAATGTTGATCGAAGATATGAATGTCGACGTATTGCCAGGGCAGACGGTGGCTATTGTAGGTCCTACAGGCGCGGGTAAAACAACACTTGTGAACCTGCTGATGCGTTTCTACGAGCTTAATGATGGTAAAATCACAATCGATGGTATCGACATTAAGCAGATGAAGAGAAGTGATCTGCGCAGTATGTTTGGTATGGTATTACAGGACACTTGGTTATTTAACGGTACAATTCGTGATAATATCGGTTATGGTAAAGCAGGTGTTACGGAGCAAGAAATCGTGCAGGCTGCCGAGGCGGCTCACGCGGACCATTTCATCCGTACCTTGCCTGAAGGCTATGATACGATTCTGAATGAGGAAGCATCCAATATTTCGCAAGGACAGAAGCAACTTCTGACGATCGCAAGAGCTATTCTTGCAGACCCTTCGATCCTCATTCTGGACGAAGCAACGAGTAGCGTGGATACGCGGACCGAGCTGTATATCCAGAAGGCGATGAATCGATTGATGCAGGGAAGAACGAGCTTCGTTATCGCTCACCGGCTATCTACGATTCGGGATGCAGATATGATACTCGTGATGAATCAGGGCAGTATTATTGAGCAAGGTACACATGAGGAACTGCTTGAGCAGAATGGTTTCTATGCAGATTTGTATAACAGCCAGTTTAGTGGAACGCAGGAAGCAGGTTAAAAGAACACAATTTAACACAACGAATATCCAATCAAAAAGGTCGAAGGCAAGCTCATTTTGGGCTATGCCTTCGGCCTTTTTGTTATTGCAGCCTACTTCAGCAGCTGGCCCCCTGATTACTGGAATTCTTCTAATGGGTAATAATATACATCAATATAGGGATCAATCCCTAAGGAGGAACGTTTAATGTATGAAAGGGCCATGCTTATATATAACGGTAACGCAGGGAAACAGAGTGTAGAGGAGTTACTGGGAACAGTAACAGGGATTCTTGCGCGCAGTATACGGGAGCTCGTGTTGATCCAGACGCTTGAACCAGGAGAAGGGGAGAAGATCTGTCAGCAGCGAGGGGAGGAATTTCAGCTTGTTCTCATCATGGGTGGAGACGGAACGGTACATGAATGTATTAATGGACTCGCCTCTTTAGAGAACCCACCGTTAATCGGGGTACTCCCAGCAGGAACCTGTAATGATTTTGCCAGATCACTGAATCTATCGGCTAATCTGGCTGAAGCGGCAAGACAGCTTATGGAAGGAAAGCGAAGAAAAGTGGACATCGGCGTTGCGGGGGAGAGGGTATTTACGAACTTCTTTGGTGTCGGTTTGATTACAGAAGCTTCAGAAAATATTAACTCGGATTTAAAAGGAACGCTAGGTCGTCTGAGCTACTATATCAGTACACTTCAAACCGTACGCTCGGCGGAGCCATTTTGTTACTGGATGGAATCAGACGATGGCATTCAAGAAGATGAGGCAGTCATGATTTACGTGTCTAATGGCCGTTATCTTGGTACGCAGGCACTGCCTTTCACTGTCGATGCTCTAACGGATGGGAAGCTTGATGTCTTGATCATTCGAGAGGCTGGACTTCCGCTCTTGAAAGAGCTGCTTAGCCGCAAGGAGCAAGGGGAATGGGAGCCGAAAAATGATAGCATTCAGTATTTTCAATCCTCAACCCTCACCTTGAAGACAGAGCAGCCCATGAAGGCGGATACGGATGGCGAGAAATATCTTAAGACGCCAGCGAAGTTATCCATTAGATCGGAATCGCTCGAATTTTTAACGGGTGAAGTGTAATTTATATTTAGGTTTACCTTATTGAGAGGCCATCCCAAAATAAATCAACAATGTCTCGGGCGAGCTTGTCAGCGGGTGTTCCCTTGGCGATTTCACGTATTCCGAGCATCAGAACTGCTGAGAAGGCATGCGCTGTGAGCAGTGGATCCGTTCTACGAATTTCACCAGCATCCATCGCCTTTACAAGATGCTCGGCAAGGCAATCATGAATCATCTCCTCTTTGCTAGTGATCTCATCGAGTTGTTTCTGACTTAAGGAAGAACGGGCTTCACGCAGAATCGTCTCAAAATCACCATGGGAGCGTGCAAGTTTGGCTTCCGATACTTTTATGAGGCGTTCCCGCAGCGGCAATGGCTGAACAAGAATTTGAGAAGTACTTGTACGTGCCCGCTCCAAAACAGCAGAGACGGATGCAGTGAACAACTGCGGTTTTCCGTCGAAGTAATAATAGATGGATGCTTTAGTTACACCGCAGGCTTTAGCAATCTGCTGTAAGGAAACGGCTTCGTAACCGAGCTCCATGAATAGTCTGGAGGCGGTGAACAACACGGTTTCCTGTACTGGCATATCTTGATCCTGCCGCTTGGGACGGCCTGGCATTCGAGGTGTGTTTGGTTTCATTAGGAGTCCCTCATTTCGAAAAAAATAAAAAAAGTTGATTAATTAACCGAACGGTATATATAATTATTAGAGATTAATAATCCAATTATTCGTATGGATGGCGTTTACCGTTTATTTTTAACGACTATGATGTTGATTTTGACACCAGAGCGTCATTTTTTCAAGTCTACGAGTTACAAAAGAGGAGGAGCATAAGGATGAAAGAACAACGTGGGTACGGCCGCTTGGTGGCAGGCCCTAAGACCAAATGGGTAACATTGATTGTATGGATTGTTGTAGTTGCAGTCCTCAATCTAATTTGGCCTATGGTGAATGAGAAGGAAAAAAACAATGCACCGAACTTACCGGACACTAGTCTATCTGTACAGGCGGAGTCCATAGCTTCACGAGAATTTCCGAGCGGAGAAGGGGTTCCAGCTCTAGTCGTATGGCAGAGAGAGGGAGGATTGTCTGATGAGGATTTAGGCCATATTCAGGAGCTATTTGCTAAGCTTGCTGAGAAGCCCGTACCGAATCAGGTTGGACTCGTTCCGTATGATAAAATGCCTCTGCCTGCGCTTAAGGCTCAATTGTCCGAAGATGGAAGTTCTATCGTGACTCCTGTGTTTTTCGATAAAACAGCAGGAGCTGAACAAATAGAAGAAGGAATTAAAGGGATGGAAGCCCAGGTCAAGGAGACCTTTGGTGTGGATCCATTCGCTGCGGATATGAACAATCCTGAGCTTGTAGCGCGTGTTACCGGCCCAGCGGGGATTTCAGTTGATGCAACAGCGTTGTTTAGTAATGCTGACGTTTCTTTATTAATAGCTACCGTACTTCTTGTCCTTATTATCTTACTTTTGATATACCGTTCGCCTATTCTGGCTCTTATACCGCTGGTTGCCGTCGGATTTGCGTATGGGGTAATTAGTCCGGTGCTAGGCTTTATGGCTGACAAGGAATGGATTACGGTAGATGGCCAGGCAATTTCTATTATGACCGTACTATTATTCGGAGCTGGCACCGATTATTGTCTCTTCATGATCTCCCGTTTCCGTCACGATCTCCGTGAGGAGAAGAGTAAGACTGCAGCGCTCTTAAAAGCCATTACACAATCATCAGGCGCCATTGCTATGAGTGGCATTACCGTTGTTATCGCGATGCTTGCCCTATTGTT
The DNA here is from genome assembly GCF_058781425.1 of Paenibacillus sp. FW507-14B1B. NCBI lineage: Bacteria > Bacillati > Bacillota > Bacilli > Caryophanales > Paenibacillaceae > Paenibacillus > Paenibacillus sp. FW507-14B1B. The sequence continues at coordinate 350,032 of NZ_JBYSWS010000004.1, forward strand.
CGCACAATATGGTGCGTACCACCGCTTTGCGGTACCTTTCAGTTTTGCTATTCTGATTATGTTTATTGCGAGCCTTACACTAGTTCCTGCACTGCTTGCTATATTTGGTCGTGTATCGTTCTATCCATTCGTCCCACGTACTCCGGAGATGGAAGAGGAGCGTGCTCGCAGCAAAGGTAAGCCGGTTAAAACGCATAAGATCAAGAAAGAAGGCTGGATTGGCAAAATCGTGACCCGTAAGCCTTGGATGGTCGTTTTAGTCGGCCTTGTTGTGCTGGGAGGCTTGGCGGCCTTTACACCTAAAGTGAAGTTTACGTATGATATCCTTTCCTCGTTTCCTAAGGATATGCCATCTAGAGAAGGCTTTACGATTATTGGAGAGCAGTTCTCCCCTGGTGAATTAGCTCCGGTCAAAGTGATGGTAGATACAGAGGGGAAAGACGCTTCGCAGCTGAAGGAAACCCTAGCATCTCTTCCTTATATCAGCAAAGCTGGAGACCCGGTAGAAGGTGCACAAAACCCGAACATTCTAGCCTATGATCTAGAATTTACAATGAATCCGTACGACCTTGAAGCTATGGAACATATCCCGGATTTGCGTGCTACTGCAGAAGCTTCACTTCAGAAGGCAGGAGTATCATCCCCTGAGTCCAAGGTATGGATTTCAGGGCAGACCGCGACTCAGTATGACACAGAGCAGATTGGTGATCGTGATACCATGCTGATTATCCCGATTGTCATCGGAATGATCACGCTGCTTCTTCTTCTATATCTTCGTTCAGTTGTCGCTACCGTATATCTGGTACTTACAGTTATCCTGTCTTACTTCTCTGCGCTTGGTCTAGGCTGGATCGTACTCCATTACGGTATGGGCGTTGATGCGATTCAAGGAGCAATCCCGTTGTATTCGTTCGTTTTCCTCGTTGCTCTTGGTGAAGACTATAATATCTTCATGATTTCGAGCATCTGGAAGAAGAGCCGCAGTATGCCACTTAAGCAGGCAATCCGTGAAGGTGTGCATGAGACAGGACCGGTCATTACTTCCGCCGGACTGATCCTGGCTGGAACCTTTGCTGTACTAGCTACATTGCCAATTCAGGTCCTTGTACAGTTTGGGGTTATTACGGCAATCGGTGTGCTGCTCGATACCTTTGTTGTACGCCCATTCCTTGTACCAGCGATTACAACGTTATTTGGTAAAGCTGCTTTTTGGCCGGGCAAAGCCCCAGCTGAGGTAGAAGATGCGAAAGCAGTTCAAGAGCGCGTTTAAATAACCATTCAGAAAGCTGGCGAGCTACGCGAATTGGTCACATTTTCTGTAACAAATCATGCGTTTTCGTTGCATATTTTCATGCGGTTCTTTTATAATGATGTGTAATCTTCACTAAGGGAGCCATGATGATTTGAAGAAATCCGTACTGAACCGAACGGTTTCAGAATTGCTTCGTCGGTCGGGTAGCGGAGTCACAGTAAAGCTCCATTCTTATTTTCCAGGGGGCCGTTTAATCGGCGGGAAATATGCAATGAGTACGCACAGCGTGACAATGTATACCGAGGTCATTAAACAACAATGCTTGCAGCTGTTTGGAACGTTGGAACCCGTGTATGAATACTTTGCTGTGGTGTTCGCTCATGAGCTTGGGCATGCAGCTGATGCAAGTCTATCTAAGCTCTGTGATGAACTGGATACTTGCGGAGATGAATTCAGGAGAAAAACAATCGCGCTGCAAATCGAGGAAAATGCATGGAATAACGCTATGTCGTGGATTATGGATATTGATCCGATCCTTATCAGAACCATTGTAGACCAGTCGCTGGAAAGCTACCGTGCTGAACTGGCACCGGTAACGGCTTAAATAAAGATCATGAAACAAAGAGGCTCATGTGCGAGGGATTTTCCTTGTCCATGAGCCTCTTTTTGTGGGTTAATCCCCGTGAGGATCGAGCTTCTTCAGTGGTTCGATGGCAGGACCCTCAAGCACCTCACCGTCATATCTGAATCTCGATCCATGACAAGGGCAGTCCCATGAACGCTCACCTTCATTCCATTCAGTCTCACAACCTAGGTGTGTACAAGTCGTGTCTACGAGATACAAATTTCCTTGAGCATCCTTATAAGCCCCGGCACGTTGACCGTTATGACGTACGACCATTCCTTCATCAGCCTTTAACTCGTCAATGTTCCCGTGAGTCATGTCGAACTTTCCAGCAATAAAATTCTTGGCGACCCCTGCATTTTGTACGACAAAGGTTTTCAGAGCAGGATCAGCTTGAAACCGAGAAGGCGTGAACAGTTCGGAGTATGGATTATCCTTGCCCATAATCTGATCTGTAATGATTTTTGCTGCCGCGGTACCCGTGGTCATACCCCATTTCCGGTAACCGGTCGCCACCAGAATTCGGTCCTGCTTGGACGTAATAGGCCCGATGTAGGGCAGCTTATCTAAGGTGATCAGATCCTGAGCAGACCAGCGGAAAGGAATGGATCTAGCACCCAGCAGCTCTCCAGCGAACTTCTCAAGATTCTCGTAATGGCGGTGGGTGCACTCACTTTTACCCGTAGGATGGCTTTCACCACCGACAATGATCAGTTCTTCACCGTTATAAGATACAGATCTAAGGGACCGAGAAGGGTCATCAATATTGATATACATGCCACCGGGATAACCCGTTTCCGGTTTCACAGCAACCGCATAAGAACGCTCCGCATGCAGTCTTGTGAAATAAAGACCTTTTCCGTCATAGAACGGGAAGTGCGAAGCTGATACGGCAAATTGACAGGTGATGCTGTGATTTCCTCGTTTTGTTGTGAGTGTGATTGGTCCTTCCGTTTCAGCTTTTTCATCAATGGTTGTATTTTCATAGATCACGCCGCCTAATTTCAGAAATTCCTCCACCATCCGTTTTAAATAGACTAGGGGGTGGAAGCGATATTGCCCTGGCATCTTGATAGCACCCCGGACAGGTAGTGGCAGCGGCACGCTCTCCAGCCATTCCCCGGGAATCCCCATTTTCTCATATGCCTTGAACTCATCCTCCAGCTTCGATCGCCTCTTGTCATCCTGCGTATATATGTATGCATCCTCTTTCTCTAACCCACAGACAATGTCCCATTCTTTGACTTGCTGCCGGATAAAGTCCATCGCTTTAACATTTGCATCATAGTAGTGTCGTGCTTTCTCCTCGCCAAAATGCTGCATCAACTCATGATAGATCATGCCATGCTGGGCTGTTACTTTGGCCGTTGTAAAGCCTGTCGTTCCATCTAATATCCGGCCTGCATCGAGAAGAACAACCTGTTTACTTTGCTTCGCCAGTAGATAGGCAGTCGTTATGCCGGTAATGCCCGCACCTACAACAGCAACATCCGTATCAATATCCTCAGCAAGTCGTTGAAAAGCAGGAAGATCGGTTGTGGCTCTCCATAGAGATTCCGGATATTGAGGCAGACTTTGCTGGGTTTTATTAGATTTATCCATCGTTTACATGCCCTCCTTTATATTAAATCGATTATTCCATGGAATTACGTATTGCCTGTGCTTCATTATTACCACCTACCAGAAAAAAGAAACGAATCCAGTCTCTCACTCATAAATTGGAACTATTTTGCAAAGGATAATCATTAGTCTACAGAACATGAAACGGCTAAGAGACGGAAAAAGCGAGGTGATGGAGATGGTAAGTCAGATAAGCAGTACGGATCAGACGAAGCAGTGGTTATTGAAGCAACTTGAGGATATAGGTGACAAAGAGCAGGTTCACCTCTCAGATGGCAGTGAGACCATTGAGCTTATTTATTTCAAAAGTCTCTGTGACCCTAACTTTGTCAGTGAGAACTTGGTCAACCGATATTACGAAATTCAGAATACAGAGCAATATTGTGATTACGTACGCTCTTATCCCTCCAGTAAAGTAGCAAAGGACGGGGAAGATGCACTGGATAATGTACTTAAAGGACAAGTTGTGGTCTTTACGAAAGAACATATTTATTTGTTCGATGCCTTATGGGTGGAAGGAGCCGATGTATCACCAGCCTCAACGGAGAATGTCATTCAGGGTCCCACAGATTCATTTACTGAGAGTATTGATACCAACATGAACTTGATACGGCGTAGATATCAGACGGCCCATTTGAAATCTGAATATATGAATTTGGGCAAAACATCTAAGACCCGGATCGCCATTTTGTACGACGATCGCAGAGTTGACCAGAATGTGCTTAAAGAGCTCAGGCATCGTCTATCGCTAATTGATGAAGACGTTGTACAATCTGCTTCGGAAATCGAGAGATTCACGATGAAACCGAATCTTCGGTTATTTCCTACAATTATGCTGAGTGAGCGTCCGGATCGAACCGTGCTGAATATATCACAAGGGAAAATAGCGGTCGTTATGGACACAACCGGATACGTTCTTTTATTGCCTGCTATATTTAATGATTTCTTTACAGCGATGGATGATCAGATTCAGTTGCCCCCGATCGGATGGTTTCTAAAGGTTATACGTTACATCGGGTTATTCCTGACTGTTCTTCTGCCTGCTCTTTATGTCGCCTTTACGTCTTATAATCCCGAAATACTCAAGATGCAGATTACGCTGCTGATTGCGGGCAGCCGAGCTACGGTGCCATATCCGTCTTTTTTCGAGGTGCTATTCATGCTGCTCGCCATGGAGTTTCTGATGGAAGCGAGTGTACGGCTGCCGAAATCGATAGGCCCTACGGCAACAACAGTTGGCGGGTTAATTTTGGGTACAGCAGCGACGGAGGCAGGATTGGTCAGTAATATTATGGTAATCCTGGTCGCCGCGGTAGCCATTACGAATTTTGTAATTCCATTAACCATGATGAGCTTTGGCATTCGAGTGGCCAAATATATCTTCATCTTGTTATCTACTTTTTTCGGTTTAGTCGGCATCGTTCTAGGGATGATTGGAATGATTATGTATCTAACTAGTCTCCGGAGTTTTGGTAAACCGTACTTTAAGATGTTCGCCATTGATAAGAGCGCGAAGGAGGGACAGAACAATGGTTAAGAATATTTATTTCTTGTACCTCTTTCTATTGAATGCTCTTATCAATCTGGTTAACTATGTTCCCCGAGTACTTATAGAGGATCGGTTTAACGGTTCAATCATCTCGATCATGATTGCCCTTCCGGTCGGAGTACTGCTGCTGTACTTATTTTGCGAAATGATCGCTAAATTTCCCCAGCAAGGATTGCCAGAAATCATGAGTAAAGCACTTCCAGGTTGGATTAGCAGGCCGCTGTTATTTGTAATGGGATGTATCTGGTATTTGTCCAGTGTACTTACACTAGTAGGATTCGTAGATATTACAGTGCGTTATATTAGTCCCGATGTCTCGCCATATGTTGTGCTTGTTGGTTTTTTGGTCGTGGTAGGGCTTTGTGCAAGGCTCGATTCGGAGTCTATATTGTATGCGTTAGAGATTGTTCTTTATATGACGGTCCCACTTATTGTTTACATGGTATGGCGGGTGTTCAGCAGTCCGCACTTTGAGTGGGATGCGGTTATGCAGATTATCACTTATGTATGGCAGATGCCGCGCTATGAGACGATCGCTGGGGCAACTTTTATTTTTAGTGGATACGTTAATATGGTGATCTTTAATCGGGTATTCAAGAAGGTAAAGATTAGACATTTATGGCTGTTCTGCATCATTGGTTTCTTTACGTTGATCATCTCGATGTTTGCCCCGATCGGTTTTTTAGGTGCTGACGGTGCTGGTGAGCACGTTTATCCTGCATTCTCTACGATAGACTCACTACGGATTCGATACTTTATTGTCGAGCGAATGATCTATGTCTTTTATGTTGTGTATATGTCTCTGTCATTAATGAACACAATCATTCATTGGCATGTGTCCAAAGAATTATTGCTCGGGTCCTTTCATAAGAAGGCTATGTCTTCATCCGCACATCTGTCGCAACAGAAAAGCAAGCTGGAGTGGTGGATTCTGGGTGTATTCTCTGCTCTTGTGTATGCCTGTGCATGGCTATTAGACCAGTTCACTCTGAACCAGATGGCTCAAATGTTTCTCAATTTGCGTTTTGTTGGCGAGATTGTTTTGTTAGGACTGATGTTTTACTTCGTGATGCAGAGGAGGTGGCGTGTATGAAGCATTTCAAGCGTTATCTGGTTATGCTGATGTGCTCCTCGCTGATGATCTTGGGAGGCTGTGAATTCCGTGACATCGACCTTCGTTTATTTGTGGTGGCTATTGGAGTGGACGTCATTGAAGATAACTCTGATCTGCTGCGATTCAGCTTCAAAATGTCACTTCCAACAGGCGACCCCAAGACTGGGGAGGTTAATTTACTGGTTGTGACCGAGGATGCCACTAATATAGCTACGGCGATTCGGCAAGCCAAGTCAAAGGTCGATAAAGAGCTCGATTTTGGGCATTGCAAAGGCGTAATGTACGGAGAAGCCTACGCACGCAGGGATATTCGTAAAGTCCAAGATTGGACGATTCGGCGCAGGGATATTCAGCTGCTTATGTATCCTACGGTTGCCATTCCCACAGCTGAGGCGGTGCTCAAAGTACAGCCTAAGACAGAGCGTATCGCGGGTAACTCCCTGTTCCTCGCACTGAGTGAGGACGGATCAGATTCACCGTATATCACCAAGATGTACTCTTTTGATCTGGCAAGAAGGATGAATGAAAAGGGGAAGGACCCAATCATGCCTGTAATTGAAGTGGTGAATGAATCACTGCTTGATATTAAGAAGGTTGCTCTAATGGACAAGCAGAAGGTACTGGAAATCTTGTCGCCAGAGGAGACAAAGCTATTCAATCTGCTCTTTCGCAAAGATCTGAGAACGAACTTCGGGATGGAGCAGGGCGGCAATCATTATGAGGCTAACATCACGAATAGCAGAGCAAAGTTCAACATTAAGAACGGGGGCCTTGGACAAGAAGAGATTATTTACACCATCCGGCTGATGGGAAATCTGGAGGAGAAGGACGAGGTGGGGAAATTGACGCATCAGGATATTGTTAATATTGAGCAGGGTTTTAGTAAAGAAATTGCAACCGATGTTACGAAGCTGCTTGAAAAAATACAAAAGACCGGCGTCGATCCACTTGGCTTCGGTCTTCGCTATTTCGGAACACATTGGAATAATGAAACAGAGGTAGAGGAGTGGAGAGAGATGTATCCTCGGATTAAGTTCGGGGTTAAAGTGCACACCGCCATTAAATCGACGGGCTATAACCGCTAATCGTGAGTATCTATGAATTGTTCAAGATGATGTTAAAATATAGAGTATATATATTTATCGCAAGGAGGTTTTCCCCATATGGAGTTTAGAAGATTAGGCAATAGCGGATTAAAGGTAAGTGAGATTAGTCTGGGCAGTTGGTTGACTTATGGTGGCTATGTAGAGCGTGAGAATGCGGTGAAATCCATCCAAACAGCGTATGGCCTGGGTGTTAACTTCTTCGATACAGCTAATGTCTATGAACAAGGGGCTGCTGAGGTGGTTGTGGGAGAGACATTAAAGGCATTTCCGCGTGAATCTTATGTACTTGCGACAAAAGTATTCGGGAAGATGGGCGACGGCCCGAATGATCAGGGACTTTCCCGTAAACATATTATGGAACAGTGCCATGCCAGCTTAAAGCGTCTTGGCACCGATTATGTAGACATTTATTATTGCCATCGTTTTGATCCAGAAACGCCAGTCGAGGAGACCCTTCGTGCTCTAGATGACCTAGTTCGTCAAGGCAAGGTTCTGTATGTCGGTGTTAGCAGGTGGACAGCAGCTCAGATGGAGGAAGCATTAGCGGTAGCGGATCGTTATCTACTGGATCGGATTGTCGTCAATCAACCGCTGTATAACATGTTTGAACGCAGTATTGAAGAAGAGATTATTCCACTCGGGGAGAAGAAGGGAATTGGCCAAGTTGTCTATTCTCCACTTGCCCAAGGCATTCTAACAGGGAAGTATGCGTCTGCAGAGAAAGTTCCGGAGAATAGCCGTGCTTCAAAGCTTGGATCGGATCGACTGAAGATTAGTGAGGAGCGGATACACCAAGTACAGGCGCTTGGCCATATTGCGAACGAGCACGGTATTAGTGTGGGACAGCTAGCACTTGCGTGGATCTTGAGGCAGAGTAATGTAGCTAGTGCACTTGTGGGTGCAAGCAGGCCAGAGCAAGTAGAAGAGAATGTAAAGGCTTCAGGGATTAAATTATCGCCCGATACGCTGACAGCGATTGAAGAAATATTGAAGTAAATCGATAAATATGAAGAAGGATCCGTACCATCATGGGCGGATCCTTCGTTCGTAAATGTGAGTAACACCAGTTGATCTTGTATCTACGTATTAGCGACCAGAAGCAATACATACCTGATTCCGTCCAGCATGCTTTGCTCTGTACAGCTCTCGGTCAGCCTGCTCAAGTAAATCCTTAGCATCTGCAGCGTCTATCGTATCTGGATGCACCGCAGCTCCGATAGATACGGTGATCTTTAACTTCGTACCGTCTGGCAGCTCAAAGGAATGATTCTCCACCGCAATCCGAATCTTCTCAGCAAGTGTGGTCACTTCCCCCCGTAATGTTCCAGGGACCAAGACCGAGAACTCTTCCCCACCATTTCGTGACACCTCATCCAAGGAGCGAGTATGGCTCTTTAATAACCTGCCTAGCTGCTGCAAGACTACATCTCCGGCAGCATGACCATAGGTGTCGTTTATTTTTTTGAAATGGTCAATATCGACAGCGAGAACACCTAGTCTTTCATTGAAATGTTGAGCTTCCATGAATCGCTCTAATAGAAGTTGCTCGAATTGACGCAGATTGTTCAGACTGGTGAGGTGATCGGTTTCTGAATTTTTTTTCATCTGTAGAAACAGTTTGTTAGATGCGTTAATATGCTCAGTTAAGGTATAGATAATTAGAGTACCGAGCGTAGAAATAACTAGCTGAATCGTGAACAATTCGAAGATATTACCTCGTTCTTTCAGATTGATAAGCAGCGTTAACAAGATAATGAGCAGGCTTATCAAGTTCATAAATAGCATTTTGACGAGTCGCTTTCCACGATAACAAGAGACCAATCCGCATAGGATCCCGATCAGGCAAGTGCCTATGGCTGCACTTATTGAGGAAGCGGTCAGACCGAACAAGAGCATGCGCCCAACCCCGATCAGAAAGCCTGCAATAAGGGACGGAAGCCAGCCTAAATAGCTCGCGATAACAACAATTGCTAAATGCCTGAGATCAGAAATTAACAGTGGGCTGATGGGAAACGCATAATACATCAGAATGATGCCGTAGATCCCAAAGAGCAGTCCAGCATTTATCTTTACAATATAGGAAGGAGACTGAACGCCTACGACATATCGCTGGGACAATAAACCTGAAATGTACAAGAAAGTAACGAACATGCAGAAGTTAGCAAACAGTATGTTAATCATAATAAGAAGCATTCCATTCCTCTCACATACCGATTTCAACGGTATAGATTCGCTAGTTATGCTGTTAGCGTTTTTCCTATTTTATCGGAAAATGGAATTGTTTGTCGATTAATATACGAAAATGTTGCTAATATTTATGGAGTGGTGGTTTCTTTTAACGGCAGATGAACCTCAAATATCGTCTGTGCTGGTGTACTACTTACACGGATTATACCGTGATGAGCGTCTACGATGCTTTTGACAATCGCAAGACCTAGACCTGCCCCTCCTGTTTTGTCTGTACGTGAAGCATCTGCACGATAGAACCGCTCAAAAATATGGTCAACAGCATGAGGCGGTATAGGGGGTCCAAAATTAATAACCTGTACAACAGCGTGCTGTGCATCTATTTTAACGGTTAGATTGATCCTACCTGCTTCCTTTCCATGACGAACAGCATTGGAGAGAAGATTCTCGAAGGTGCGCATTAATTTATCTCCATCTGCATGGATAATGATCTTCTCTTCAGCGGCTGTGAACACAACCTGCACGTTATCATGACGTGTGTGCCCTGCCAAGGAAAAGTCAGCCGCAAGCTGACCAAGCAGTTCTACAAGATTAATATCTGCAAGGTTCAGCGGTGAGTGTCCCATCCTTGTATATTCGAAGAGATCGTTCACCAGTCTTCCAAGCCGGAGCGACTTCTCGAATGCAATCTCTGTATAATACCGAAGCTCAACTTCATCTTTATAGCGGTCTTCGTTAACAAGTCGTAGATAACCTATAATGGACGTGAGAGGCGTGCGCAGGTCATGGGATACGTTGCTGATGAGTTCATTCTTAGCTTGTACAGCCATGCGTTCTTCCTCCATGGAAAGCTTCAGCTGTTTAGCCATTCGGTTAATATGATCAGCCATAAGTCCGAATTCATCATCAGATTTCACACGAATTTCCTGATCCAACTCTCCCCGTGCAAGACGATTCGTCCCTTCCATTAACTGATTCATCGTCACAATTGTTTTTCTACTTAGCAGGAGCACAATCCCAACGAAGAGCAGGATCCCACTGAGTGTGGCAAGAATCGGGAATCCAAAAAAACTAGCCGTCCCACGATTAATTCGAAATATCAAATCAATCCATGGGTCAGCCCAATAGGTACGTCCAAGATATCTGGCGAGGAGTAGAATGCCGAACAGTATAAGTACAGTCAGCCCTAAACTCAAGAAAAAGAGAGTAATAAGCTTCCACTGAAATTTACGCATTGATCTTATACCCAACGCCCCACACCGTCTGAATGAGTTTATAACCAAGTTCTTTTTCTAGCTTGTCCCTAAGATTGCTGATATGTACCATCACCGTATTGTTCGAAACGTAATATTTTTCTTTCCACACCTGCTGAAAAATATCCTCCGCGCTAAAGATCCGTCCTGGCTGCCGGGCAAGCAAATACAAAATATCGAATTCTCTGGCGGTGAGTGATATGTGTAGACCGTTAGCCAAAACTTCATGTGTGGTTCGATTTATTTCAAGTCCGTCTAAGTGCAAGCTATCCGGGATAGCCTGCGGTTGCTCTAAATTGTATTGCAGCGATCGCCGCAGAAGGGATTTCACCCTTGTAGTTAACTCCAGCGGATTGAATGGCTTAATCATATAATCATCTGCTCCGGTCATGAGCCCAAGGATTTTATCCATATCCTCACTCTTGGCACTTAGCATTAAGATTGGAATGGATGATGTTTCTCTGATCTTTCGGCAAGCCTCCATCCCATTTAATTTAGGCATCATCACGTCTAGGATAACGAGAACAATGGAGCCTGCTCTGGTCTCCAGCTGCATAAGTGCTTCTTCACCATCATGTGCTTTGATGACCTGAAACCCCTCGTTCTCCAAATAGATCGAGATCAGTCCTGCGATTTCCTTATCGTCATCTACCACTAATATACTTCGAATGATAAACGCCCCCAATACTTAGAACTAACATTAAGTTTACCCTAAAAAGGAAGTTAAGGTATCCCATAATGTACTATGCCTGCGGAATCCATAGTCGAGTAGCTTACGTGTTTCTGTAAATCTTTCATCAGAATCAGCAGCGCCCATTACAACAGAGATCAGACGGCTTCCGCCTCGCTCGGCCGTTCCCGTGAAGCAGTAGCCTGCTTGCCGAGTGTACCCAGTCTTAAAACCATCTGTTCCTCGATAAGCATGAGCTTCACCAGGCAACATAAGATTGGTCGTTCGTAAGGATACTTGTCGCTGCGGGATGGAGATCTCTTTCTGACGGGACACTTCAAGCACATCTGGATAGTTATGAAGAAGCCATCTCGTGAGCTTGGCAGCATCCTGAGCCGTCATCATTGTATCTGCGGAAGAGGCTGCTCCAGTGAAATCTTGAAGATCATCTGCTGTCAGACCAGACGCATTGGCGTACACGGTTTTGGCGGATAGTCCAATTGCCCGGGCTTTTGTATTCATGAGTCGCACAAAGGCAGCTTCAGATCCACTGATATGTTCTGCAATGGCGACTGCAGCATCGTTAGCTGAATGGATAACAAGTGAATCGAACAACTGCTTCAGACTGTAACTTTCACCTTCCTCGACCCCTATCTGTGATCCAGGGACGTTTGCAGCATAATGGCTGATCGATACAATCTCATCCCACGTGTGCTGCTTCGAGGCAATTGCTTCGAGAACGATAAGCTCTGTCATCATTTTGGACATGCTAGCAGGTGGAAGTGCTTGATCTCCATTATATGAATATAGGACCTTACCGGTATCTGCATTGATAAGCACAGCAGATGCCACTTTCATTTGTGGTGGGATGAATATTCTTATGATATAAACAGAGACGAAGATAACGCCTAGCGTGAGAACGATGAGTGATAGCCGAGATTGCTTTTTCCGTTTCCGCTGAAATATCGTTTGAGGTTCCGATGATCGTCTTGATATGGTATCCATCGCTAAATTACACGCCTCCAGTTATATGTATTTGCATAAATCTAATAATTGTAGTGTAGACAACTGGATTTAATTATTTATTAATCGTTTCTTAAGAAATGTTAAAGAATCACGCCAGTTAGATGGATTGACCTGATCAGAAATAAGATTTATACTTGATCTAAAAATAAATCAAAAAGGGTGAATACCTTGAAATCATTAAATTTAACGACACAACGGCAAGCAGTTTATGATATAGTCCGGCATTCAGAGGACCATCCCACCGCAGCAGACATTATGAACCGGTTGGTGGAGAAAGGAAACAATCTGGCATACGGAACCGTTTATAATTCACTTCGTTACTTAACTGACAAGCAGTTGATTCGGGAATTAAAGCTCGGTGAAGGAATGAGCCGCTACGATGCTCGTACGGATGAACATCAGCATATTATGTGTGAAATCTGTGGCAAGGTAGACGAAGTGATGACAGAGGTTCCCAAGGAGTGGACAGAAACAGTTACAGAAGAGACGGGGTACGTTATTAATCATGCACATGTAGTATTTGGGGGGGTGTGCCCAGAATGCCAAATCAAGCGGAACAAGTAATTGAACGAATTCCGATGAAAGGCCGGCAAGGGGGAAGTCTTTATGGACGTCCGACCCCCGAGGAGATAACAGATAATAAGTGTCCAGTATCCATTTTTCGCGCAGCTATGATCAGTAAGAATCCGGCCCGCGTTCATGAATTGGTTGGGATCTTGTCTGAGAACTGTTTTGATGTCATGGTGATGCGGCAGTGGGAGCCGGAGCTGCATTCTGCACTGCATACAGGATTAGTCTTGGCCGATCTGACAGGATGCACCGACGCTGAGCAGTTTGAAGTGGAGCGGAATCAGTTGCTTCCTCATTTCGAACAGATGCGTGTTCCAGTGATGTACTTGGTTAGTGCAGATCTGATGAGTCGTGCAAGTGGAAGCTTGCTGCAGGAGGAATTAATGGTATGGCCAGCTCGCTCTAAAGAGACAACGATGTATCAGGTTCAGCGAGCTATTCGTGTATATTCGGTATCCCCATTGCCTAAGGAAGAGAGCAAGAGCGTAGGCCAGCAAGTATTCAAGGACTTGTGCATAGATCGGGACAAAATGATAGTGGAACGTGCAAGCACAGTCATCCATTTAACGAAGACAGAGTATAGCCTTCTGACCCTTCTGCTGGATCGTGAGGGCGGTGTATGTACCCGAGAAGATCTGATGAGTGAAATCTGGGATACTGATTTTCTTGGGGGGAGTAATGTCGTCGATGTTCATATTAAAAGTCTGCGAAAAAAACTTGGTGATAAAGCGGGTTCCCCGCGTTATATCACAACGGTTAGAGGAGTCGGATACCGCTTGGCGGACTGATTCCTCTTTTTTTATCTTGCTGGATGTCTATTCATGTGATCTTCATTTAAGGATCATCTTTTGATCATGAAGAGGGCTTAAAGGGATGATACAATTAATTTATAAATTTAGATTCAGTCTAAAATCAAATATAGATTAATTGGAGGAATAATATATGGATCATCGTTTGACAACAAACCAAGGGGCTCCTGTAGCCGATAACCAAAATTCAAAAACAGCAGGACGCCGTGGTCCTGCGCTATTGGAAGATTATCACCTGATTGAAAAAATCGCTCATTTTGACCGAGAACGTATTCCAGAGCGGGTCGTTCATGCTCGCGGCGCAGGAGCACATGGTGTCTTTGTTGTTGAGAATAGTATGAAATCATATACCCGTGCAGCTTTCCTACAAGAAGCGGGCCAAGAAACACCGGTATTTGTCCGATTCTCCACCGTAATTCACGGAACAGGATCACCAGAGACGGCTCGTGACCCGAGAGGCTTTGCCGTTAAATTCTATACGGAAGAAGGAAACTACGATATCGTAGGTAACCATTTGCCGGTATTCTTTATCCGCGATGCGATTAAATTCCCGGATATGGTTCACTCGTTGAAACCATCACCAGAGAGTAACATTCAAGAGCCTGGACGCTACTGGGATTTCATGACCTTGACTCCGGAATCTACTCATATGATGACTTGGTTATTCTCGGATCACGGTACTCCTGCAAATTATCGTCAAATGGACGGCTTTAGTGTCCATTCCTTCAAGTGGGTGAACGCGGAAGGGAAAGTCACATACATTAAATATAAATGGGAATCCCAGCAGGGTGTTAAGACACTGAGTGCGGATGAGGTTCAAGAAGTGCAAGGACAGGACTTTAACCATGCGACTCGAGATCTGCGCGAGAACATCGCTGAAGGAAACTTCCCGAAATGGCGTCTGGTTGTCCAGATGATGTCTCCAGATGAGATGGATGACCTGTCATTCGATCCACTGGATCCAACAAAGACTTGGCCGGAAGACCGCTTCCCGTTCGTGACTGTTGGTACCATGACACTGAATCGGAACCCGCAGAACTTTTTTGCAGAGGTAGAGCAAGCTGCATTCTCACCAAGTGCACTTGTGCCGGGAATTGAACCATCTGAGGATAAATTGCTTCAAGGTAGACTCTTCTCTTACCCAGATACACAGCGTCACCGTCTTGGAGCGAATTATTTGCAAATACCAATCAACTGTCCATACGCACCTGTTAGAAATCATCAGCGTGATGGACTCATGAATGTGAATCAAGATCCGTCACCGGTTAACTATGAGCCAAACAGCTATACAAGCGGTCCGAGTGAAGACCCATCATATCGTGAGAGCGAAGCTCCTTTGGTTGGTCATGTCACACGCCAGAAGATTGAGAAGACGGACGACTTTACGCAAGCCGGTGAGCTTTACCGCTCCTTTACAGCTGAGCAGCAAGCGAATCTCCTCCGCAATCTTGTTACGGACCTTAGTCAAGTGAAGCAGGATATTCAGATGCGTGCACTGTGCAACTTTTTCCGTGCAGATGCTGGCCTTGGAGGTCGTCTTGCTGCAGGACTTGGTGTGGATGTAAGTGCATTTGTACCAGGTGCACCTCAGGTATAATTGAAGGATTTGTTCCTGGTTGTTGTTTGACCAGTTCATATAATAAAAGCAGGCTAGCCAAGGGTTTGTCCCGTTGCTGCCTGCTTTTTGTGCTTTTATAGAAACGATTCATACATACAGTGTCTTTAAGTGCAAATACAAAAGGAGTTTCAAACGTAAATAAGACCAAAGTGGCTTTATATATATAAGCAAGGCAAGTATACTGTATTAAATAACAAAACACAGCAGGTCTATCGAAGGCAAGAACGGGAGGCGAAATTATTGGCGCAACATATGAAGGGGAAGGTCATCGCACTTGCGGGTCCCCGTAAGGCAACAGATATGGCGAAACTGGTAGAGAAAATGGGCGGAACACCAGTGCTTCGTCCTGCTCAGGGAACTGTTTTTTTGGATGATGAAGCGCTTCGGGCGTCTATTACTGCTTGGGTGAGCGAACCCCCGGCCTGGAATGTGTTTACAACGGGAATCGGATTAGAAGCCATTCTGAACACAGCCGAGCAGATGGACGTACTGGACAAGTTGCTTGAAATATTAGCGAATACATCGATTGCAGCAAGAGGTTATAAGACTGTAAATGCTCTGAAAAAGCGAGGACTTGCACCGATCGTAAGAGACGACGACGGGAGTACCGCAGGATTAATTCGTTCATTTGAAGCACATGATCTCGAAGGAAAACGTGTTATGCTTCAACTCCACGGCGAATCTGCTCCGAAGCTGGTGCAGTGGCTGCAGGAGAAAGGCGCAGAGATCGATCAGATCCTTCCCTATAAGCATATTCCGCCAGAGGAGCAAGATCTTGAACTGTTGCTCGGAGAGATTCTGGAAAGTAAGGTCGATGCGGTAACGTTCACCAGTGCTCCTCAGTTCCGCTTCTTATCTGAATATGCCCGCAAAGAAGACAAGTTTGATGCATTAATCCATGCGTTCGAAGATAACGTCATCGCAGTTGCTGTCGGTAAAGTAACGGCTCAAGGCCTTCGTGAAGAAGGGGTCGAAGTGAAGGTTGTGCCGGAAGAGGAACGAATGGGCAGTATGATGGTTGAACTTGGACGATATTTTGCCCAGACAACGATTTCTTCTTAAATGTGACTATGTTACGTGCATATCGGGAAAATTGATAGTACGGTAATAAGAAGAGCGTATGCAAGATACACTTAATTAAGCAAGGAGGTCTCTATCTATGGATAGAAAAAAAGCACTATTACTGGGAAGCTATACGCATCCTAAATTTCACCCACTTCAAGGAATCGATACACAAATCTCTCACTTATTGAATGATAAGTTTACGGTGCAGTGCACCGAGAATCATAAAATGTTGAAGGAAAGCAACCTGTACCCTTACGATCTCTGCATCGCTTATAGCGATTTATGGGATGAGAAGGTATCCCCACAGCAAACGGCAGGACTACTGTCTTATGTAAGTGGCGGCGGCGGACTACTAGTCATTCATAACGGGATTACACTTGCTAATCGATATGAACTGGCTCAGTTAATCGGAGCAAGATTTGACGGCCACCCACCCATTCAAAAGCTGTCGTTCACTCCAGCTGCACCTGGACATGATATTATGAAAGGGATTGAGCCGTTCGAACTTGAGGAAGAAGCCTACCGCTTCATATTTGATCCTTTTACAGATAAAACCGTATTGCTTCAATATGAGCATGAGGGGCAATTCTGGCCGGCAGCTTGGTGTCACACTTATGGGATTGGAAGAGTTGTATTCTTGATGCCAGGTCACCACGAGCCAACGTTTATTCAGCCACCAGTGAGATCCATGATCACACAGGCTGCGAAATGGGCATCACGTTTCCCAGGATAATTGTTCATCGGGACTTTTATGTTCGTGGAAGCACGCCGTTTTTTTCTTATATGTATTCAGGGTATAATGAACCTAAGACTAAGACCGGGAGGAAAAAACCATGAGTGATCTTTTTAAAAAAGCAATCTCGCTAGGATTAGGCCTTACCGTAGTCAGCAAGGAAAAAGTTGAAAAAGTAGTGGATGATTTGGTGAAGCGGGGAGAGCTAGCCCCGGATGAATCTAAAGCGCTTGTGAGTCGACTTATTGAGCGCGGAGATGAAGAACAGTCCCAAATTAAGACGTTCATACAAGATCAAGTAAAGCGTGTATTATCTGAACTGGATGTTCCGACTGAGAATGATATCGTCAGCCTGGAACAGCGGATTGCGGCTCTGGAGAAGAAAGTAGAAGAGCTGGAAGGGCCACGGTCCGAATAAATGGCTGTTCGTATCAGACATGCCGGAAGGTACCGGGAAATCGCCATGGCGCTTATGCGTCATGGCTTTGGCTATATGGTGGAGGAGATGGGACTATTTCATATTCTCTCACTTCCTGTGAGATGGATATCTCATGAGGAGCCAGAGAGTATTAAACTGGGTGAGAGAATTCGGCGAGTACTCGAAGATTTAGGTCCGGCCTTCGTTAAGTTTGGCCAGTTGGCTAGCACGCGTTCGGATCTATTACCGGACCATATTATACAGGAATTGGTGAAACTGCAGGAGCGGGTGCCTCCCTTTTCTTCAGAAAGCGCCAGGGCACTGATTGAGCATGAGTGGGGGGTTCCTATTGATCAGGTGCTTCACTCATTCGAGGACCAGCCGCTTGCCGCAGCTTCGATCGGTCAGGTACATACCGGGGTATTGAAGAGCGGAGAGACGGTTGCCATAAAAGTTCAGCGCCCTGGTGTTGAGAAGATGATTGGAAGAGATCTTGAAATTCTAAAGGACATGGTTTCTTTAGCGGAGAAACATTGGGATTGGGTGAAACAATACCGGGTTGACCGGATTGTAGACGAATTTGCCCGTGCGGTCTTGACCGAGATGGACTACAGTCATGAAGCGCGGAATTCAGAGAAGATCGCTGCAGGGTTTATCGAGAATAAGGACTTTGAAATACCCTCAATATACTGGGAATATACAACATCAAGAGTACTTATGATGGAATATGTTGAGGGCATTACCCTGAGTAGAAGCAAGGAACTTGCGGACAAGGGTTATGACTTGAAGGCGGTAGCCGAGCATTTAATCGAGGGCATGCTCCACCAAATATTTATTGAAGGTTTTTTCCATGCGGATCCTCATCCCGGTAATTTGCTGGTGAAGAAAGACGGGAAGCTGGTATTCTTGGATTTTGGCTTAGTGGGTCACCTGAGTGAGGATATGAAGGGCCATTTATCGGGGCTGATTATCGCACTGATGCGGCGGAGTACGGATGGTATGATTCGCTCCATTCTCCGCATGGGATTAGTACCGGATGAGTGTGATCTTGAGCATTTAAGATCCGATATGGAACGACTGAGAAATGAATATTTGGATGTTCCTTTTGCCCAGGTAAAAGTGGGAAAGGCGCTTAGTGATCTATTCGGTGTGGCTCAGCGTCATCAGATCATTCTGCCGGCAGATTTAACACTGCTCGGCAAGTCATTACTAACCCTTGAGGGTGTTATTGAGCAGCTGGATCCAAAGATCAGTATCATCGACATGGCTGAGCCCTTTGGTCGTAAATTACTTAAGGAACGTTACAATTCTCGCCGGATCGGGCGTAAGGTGTTAGATGGGGTAACAAGTCTTGCCGAAGGGCTGCTCGATCTGCCAGGACAGGCGAGACAATTGTCTGCATTGATTAGTAAGGGGAAGCTGAAGGTAGAGATCAGTGTGCCTGAACTACAGGCGCTTATGCGTAAAATGGATCAGATCAGTAATCGTCTATCCTTCAGCATAGTACTGCTGGCGTTTAGCATCATCATGGTCGGCTTGATCATCGGTTCATCTTTAAGCCGTCAACCGACGATGCTATGGAATTTTCCAGCGATTGAGATTGGATTTATTGTGGCGTTGCTTATGGTGGCCTGGTTGCTGTATTCCATTTTTAAATCGGGAAGGTTTTAAGGATTAACAGGCGTGAAGCACTCTTATGTGGAAGAGCGTATCTGCTTTCGATGATGAATGAAGGTCTGTACCCCCATAAGAAACCATTCGATAAGATGGTAGAATATTGAAATGGATAGAGCCTGAAGAAATCCACTAACATGGAAACCTGGAACAACTATAGAGATCAAATACAGGAGACAGGTATCTGTGATCATCGTGATGCACTGTTTGGTATAGATGGTAGCATCCCTTCCGATCCATAACCGCAGCAGACCGATACTAAGGGGATGGACTAGACTCTCGAATAAGAGAAATAAGACAAGAACAACTAGTGCAAAGCTGAGCAGGCTGCCTACATTCTCATAGGATATAATCTGAGTGTAGTTAGCTGTTGTATGAAATAACAAGTCGAACAGGACAGAAAATATCAGGACAGGTACAATGATAAATGTGGACAAGGTCGGAATGAGCCACAGCTTCATTCGCAAGGAAACTTGACCCTTACGATCCCTGCGCGTGATATAATTAATGGTCAGGTTCATGATTCCGAACAGCAACATGAGCACGAGGAAGGCTAGTATAAGCTGAACTGCATTCATACAAGTACCTCCTTGTCGTAAATATGAACTATACACTGACATTACCAGAGAGCGAAGCTTTTGTCAGTTTCTTTTGGAATGTCACTCAAAACAATCCGGATGTTACCGGGAAATACTATAAATGAGGTGGAACGTTTGCCGAACTTTCAACAATTGGGCATTGACGAACAAATGGTACGGACGCTAAAAGAACAAGGAATTACCGTGCCGACGCCGGTACAGCTGGAGAGCATTCCTCCGCTGCTGGCTGGAAAGGATGTCATTGCCCGTGCACGCACCGGGACAGGCAAAACGCTTGCTTTTCTGCTACCCATTCTGCAGCGGATTGACCCGAAACGCGCATATCCGCAAGCGCTGATTGTAGCGCCTACGCGTGAACTAGCTCTCCAAATAACGGAGGAAGCACGAAAGCTGACTTCCGGAGCAGAAGATGGAGTGAAAATCTTGGTTGTTTATGGTGGTCAAGATGTGGAGAAACAGCTTCGTAAGCTGGAGGGTGGACGTCATTTAATCATCGGAACACCAGGAAGACTTCTGGACCATTTACGCAGAGGTACATTGGAGCTTGGTGGCGTAAAACAACTCGTTCTAGACGAGGCTGATCAGATGTTGCACATGGGATTTTTGGATGAAGTAGAGGCTGTCATTGCAGCGCTTCCGTATCGTCGCCAGACCATGTTGTTCTCCGCTACGATGCCTGCAGGTGTGAAGCAGCTGGCAGGTAACTATATGAACCAGCCAGAGGATATTGTAATTAAAGGTGCTTCCCCAATCCCACTTGAACAGATTAAGCAGGTAGTTGTGGAGTGCAGTGACCGTGCTAAGCAGGACGCACTTCGAGGTATGATTGAACAGTATCGTCCGTTCTTGGCGATTATTTTCTGCCGTACGAAGCGCCGGGCATCGACACTGAACGAAGCATTGTTAGCCCACGGCTATCAATCAGACGAGCTCCACGGTGATTTGTCTCAAGCCAAACGGGAAGCGGTAATGAAGCGATTCCGGGATGCGAAGCTTCAGCTTCTGGTAGCAACGGATGTTGCGGCTCGGGGATTAGACGTGGAAGGTGTCACTCATGTATTTAACTACGATATTCCGCATGATGTAGAGAGCTATATTCACCGAATTGGCCGGACAGGTCGTGCTGGTGGTAATGGTATGGCCATCACATTCGCATCTCCAAGAGATCGTGGAGAGCTGGAGAAGATCGAACAGGGCATTTCACTACGTCTGAAACGGACTCGCTGGGATGGTGCAAGCGGTGAGATGCGTGAATCTACCGGAAA
Source organism: Paenibacillus sp. FW507-14B1B (assembly GCF_058781425.1). NCBI lineage: Bacteria > Bacillati > Bacillota > Bacilli > Caryophanales > Paenibacillaceae > Paenibacillus > Paenibacillus sp. FW507-14B1B. The sequence continues at coordinate 371,185 of NZ_JBYSWS010000004.1, forward strand.
TAGTAGTTTAGGTGAAGGCAGACCACGCAGAACGGCTTCAGGAGCGTCACGTGATCGTGATCGTTCCGGATCGGATCGCAGCAGTGGCAACCGCACAAGCCGTGCTCGGGATATCTCTGCTGCACGTGACTATGATCGAGGTGAGGGGCGCAGACGTCCAGAGGCAGGAGGACGTGGTGGTAACGCTTCGCGTTCCCAAGAAGCTCGCGGTAGCCGCAGTGAGGCTTCGGCAGGGACAGGAAGTGCACGGAAGAATAAAGACAATCGCAGACAGGATACACGTCAAGGGGCAAGATCAGGTGCACCGAGCAGTGATCGTGGTCAGGGCGGTTGGAGCAAAGGTGGTATAGGCTCCGGACGTAAAGCTCCAGAGGGAGCTGGCAAGGCAAGAACCTCAGGCGGCCGTGGAACGAACGGGCCAAGCCGAGGTGGGAGCGCGAACCGTGAGGGTGGACGAAGCCAAAGCGGTGGACGTCGTGGCCGTAATCGCTAATTGATACAAGAATAATGTAAATTCATAGATTCAAGCTGTTTTGGGCAGGTTAAGTAAAATACGTTACCATAGTCAATGTATAAGGAGGCGTTACCATGTCTGAACATAATCATGTAGTGAAGAAAAATGGTGATTTGGATATGAGTAAGATGGATGACGCAATCAGCCGGATTGACGATGGCGAAAAGGATCGAATTCTAAAGAACTTCGACTCTTTCAAATCGTATTTACACCAGCGCATTCAACTGGCACAAAGTATCGGCTTGAATGATGAACAGCTTGCTCAAGCTGCCGAGAAGGTGGCCGGATATTTGGCTGCGAATGAAGAACCACGTAACAGTGAAGAGAAATTGTTACAAGAATTGTGGAAAGTCGGCACACAAGAAGAGCAGCATAAGCTTGCTCATCTGTTAGTTAAGTTGGCTCAAGGCAAGGCAGAATAGTAACAGTAGATAATGAAGTATCATATCCTTCTTTCGACCCAAGTCGGAGAAGGATTTTTTTGTTTTTATTTTTGTGGGGGATAACATAATTCAGCAGGGTCCTACCTCTCTGCGTTCGAAATATGATCTGATTTGCGTTATAATACAGATAACCAGAAAATACTATTCATTCTTCATATAAATTAGGAAGATCTTTCACAAAAGGTTTTTCTCGAGTGTATGTATCCCTGTCTGCTGTGCAGGATGTGAGTTGAGAGAGCGTAGAAAGTGATAGGACTACCACAATGGGAGCCGGTCTGTTAATGAACAGCCCGGCTTTCTTATAACTCTTACAGAACAATAATAAATTTGTTGAACAGCAGTGATCACGATTTCGGCGGAGTGAATAATGCGAGGAGGAATGCACCCTGAGCATACAACATAGCACCGCAGGAGAGAAACTGTTAACTCAGGCGGGAGATTTGGCGGATTGGGTTACGGACAAGCAGTACACACGGCAACCTGACTTGATAGAGCGTTTCGGCCCCTTAGGCAGAATGAGAACCAAGCAGGATTCGTTATACACCTTGAATTACTTAGCCGAGAGCGTTCTTGTGAACAGTTCGACACTGTTTATTCACTACGTATCTTGGCTAAAAGTTTTACTTGCAGGATATAAGGTATCTGATGAAGATGTGAGAGTGAATCTGGAGACGATTAGAGAGGCAATTGTTGAGAAATTCGATCATCCTGACAAATCGTTGGTGCTGAAGCATCTTGAGCTAGCAATGAATGAGCCAGCGGCGCCAACTCCAAGTTTTATTAAGCCGGATAGCCCTCTAGCTGCAGAGGCGGAGGCTTATCTGAAGGCATTACTAGATGGCGAGCGACGACAAGCTGTAGCTATCGTTCATCAACTTATGGATGAAGGTGTTCCGGTTAAAGCGCTGTATAAGCATATTTTTCAAGCAACCCAATATGAGATTGGACGTTTATGGCATAATAAGACGCTCACTGTGGCACAGGAACATTATTGTACCGCGGTTACGCAATCGATTATATCGAGTCTCTACCCTCATTGGATCGGAAAAGGACATAAGGGTCTTCGGATGATAGCGGCTTGTGTTGGTAGTGAAATGCATGAGATTGGACTACGCATGGTTGCAGATACGTTTGAGATGGAAGGCTGGGACACCTACTATTTGGGAGCCAATGTACCTGACCAGAGTATAGTGCAAGCCATTGTGGAATATAAAGCGGATCTAATCGCTATTTCTGCTACAATGACTTATCACGTTCATCTGGTGCGCGAGTTGATCATGAAGATCAAAGCGGAACCTTCTGCTTGTGGCGTAAAGATCATGGTTGGAGGGTTTCCCTTTAATCTAGATCCAAACCTTTGGCAAGAAGTAGGTGCCGATGGATATGCGCCAGATGCCGAGACTACCGTATCTTTAGCAGAAGAGCTTGTTACTCCAATAATTAATAGTTGAGGTACAAGGTCGGTGTAGACCACCAGGAAGGGGGTAATCCCTTGCAACCATCGAACAGTGAAATGGATCATTTGAAGAATACAATCGAGCGTTTATCTGATCAAATTATTCGCAGTAAAGCGCAGGAAGAGAAGGCATTAACTGAGTTTTCTGCGATGAATAACGAACTAGTCACTTTACAACGTCAACTAGCAAAGACAAATGCAGAGCTTACAGAGGCACGTATTGCTGCCGAGCGGGCCAACGAAGCCAAGAGTTCACTTCTAGCCATGATTAGTCATGAGATTAGAACCCCGATGAGCGGTATTATTGGTATGACGGAGCTTATAGAGAGTGAAGAGCTATCTGTTGAACACCGTGAAATGATGAATGTGATACAAGATTCAGCGGGATTATTATTAAATATGATCAATGACCTGCTGGATTTATCTAAAATAGATGCTGGCAAAATGGAACTCAAGACGCAGCAAGTTCGGATTCAGTCCATAATTGACCATATCGTTAAACTACTTGATATTAAAATTAAAAATAATGGGAATATCCTACTATTTCATATAGATGAGGAAATGAATGAGAATCTCATCGGAGATTCTGGTCGATTGACTCAAATTTTACTCAACTTGTTGAGCAATGCGAATAAATTTACGAGCTATGGTCATCTGAACCTACGAGTGAAATTGCTAGAAGACGCACAGAATTACCAGTATATCCGCTTTGAGGTGGAGGATAACGGGATCGGAATATCAGCAGAGGATCAAGATAGACTATTCCAGCCCTATACTCAGACAGAAGAAGGTAGTTCACCTCAGTATGGTGGTACTGGACTCGGGCTTTCGATATGTAAATCTTTTGTTGAACTAATGAATGGACAGATCGGGGTGGATAGTGAGCCAGGAAAAGGTTCCTGTTTCTGGTTTGAAGTTCAGCTTTATAAAGGTGATCGAGCTGTGAATTCAGATCATGAAGACCCACAAAACCATTCAAATCTGGATCTAGAACGATTAGATAACCGTACAGTGAATGTGTTAGCGCCGGTTCTTGTTGCTGAAGATAACCCCATTAATCGTCAAGTGATCGTGATGCAGCTTAGAAAGCTGGGTGTTCACGATGTTGATACCGTTAAAGATGGTGAAGAAGTCATCCTTGCAGCCCGGAGAAGAAATTATTCATTAATATTTATGGACCAAATGATGCCGAAGATAAAGGGTTTGGAAGCTGCTGTAAGAATTCGAGAATATGAAACTGCCAAGGCGTTAGAACATGTTCCGATCATAGCATTAACAGGCAATGCAAGTGAAAGTGTGCTGGACCAATGTTTGAATGCGGGTATGAATGATTATTTACCGAAGCCATCCACTGTGGAATCGCTGGCAAAAATTTTGCGAAGATGGCTTCCATCTGCTCAAGAAACGTTGATTCTCGATGATTCAATCATTCGGGAAATTCAAGCTCTGAGTATGGGGGAAGAGAGCGATTTGTTATCCGTTCTTTTTCGAATGTATACTGAAGATACACCAGGAAAAATAAATGAACTTCAGCAGAATGTAGAGGATCTTGATGCGGACAGGATTGCGGCTGTAGCACATGATCTCAAATCAAGTAGTCTAAGTCTGGGAATTGTCCGTTTATCTGACTTATTGACCCAGATTGAGACGGCTGCTAAAGAGGGCCGGATCGATACCTACAAGGAAACGGTTAAATTGTTGCTCCCAGCTTATGAAGAAGCATGTGAAGCATTACAACAGTACCTACAATGAGGAGGAAATGAAGATGACAATTTACGAGATGAAAGCAGTCAATCCAGCAGGGCAGGAGGTCTCCTTAGAGCAATATAAGGGAAAAGTCATACTGATTGCGAACACAGCGAGCAAATGCGGGTTGACTCCACAATATGGAGAGCTTCAGAAGCTCTATGATCAGTATCAGGCTCAGGGCTTAGAAGTTCTTGGGTTTCCGTGTAATCAATTTGGTGCACAGGAGCCTGGAACGAGTGAAGAGGCAGCTTCATTCTGCCAGATCAACTATGGTGTTACCTTCCCTGTCTTTGCTAAAGTAGATGTGAATGGGGAAGCGGCAGATCCATTATTCCGTTACTTAAAGAAGGAGCAACCCGGTGATTCACCAGATGGGGAAATCGTATGGAATTTCACGAAATTTCTAGTGGATCGCAACGGCAAGGTGGCTGCTCGGTTTGAGCCGAAAGAAGCACCTGAAGTTATGAAGGAAGCCATTGAATCGCTGCTTGGATAACTCGTTTATACAGTTAAACTTAGCTATTAGGATAACCACTGGATTGAGGCTTTACGCCTTGATCCGGTGGTTTTTTATGTCGGTGCGATATATCACACTATGATTGTGAAAATGTGAACAAAGTGTAGAAATTAACGAATGTCTCTTGCAATGTGAAATTTATCACACTATAATGAATAACAAGAAGCTAAGGTGAAATTTTTCACAATATCTTCGAATATGAAGCATGATTGTGTAGGAAGACGACCATATTAAACAAGTACAGATCCATCCCGAGGAGGAACCAATCATGAAAGTAGCAGTAATCGGATGTACACATGCCGGAACGGCAGCCATAGTTAACACAGCTAATCTTTATCCTGATGCTGAGATTACCGTGTATGAACGCAATGATAATATCTCTTTTTTGTCTTGTGGTATTGCTCTTTATGTAGGTGGCGTTGTGAAGGATCCGGATGGATTGTTCTATTCATCCCCAGAGAAACTTGCTGAACTTGGTGTGAACACCAAGATGCTTCATGAAGTTATATCGGTGGATACAGACAAAAAGACGTTGCAGGTACGTCGTATGGAGACAGGGGAAACCTTTGAGGACACTTTTGATAAGCTGATTGTGACGACAGGCTCATGGCCGATTGTGCCTAAGCTGGATGGAATTGAACTTGATAATGTATTGCTCTCCAAGAACTACAGCCATTCGAATACGATTATTGATAAAGCTAAGCAAGCCAAGCATATTACCGTTGTTGGGGCAGGCTATATAGGAGTAGAGCTAGTAGAGGCTTTCGAGGCCAATGGCAAACAGGTAACACTGATTGACAGCGCAGATCGTATACTGAATAAGTACTTGGATGCGGAATTCAGCGATAAGATTGAAGATGCATTCCGAGCAAAAGGTATTGAACTTGCACTCAATCAGACGGTTAAATCTTTCCAAGGTCAAGATGGAAAGGTCAACCGTGTGATTACAGATAAGGGTGAGATTGAAACCGATCTGGTTATTCTATGTATCGGATTCCGCCCTAACACAGAATTGCTAAAAGGCCAAGTAGATATGCTTCCGAATGGCGCGATCATTGTAGATAAATATATGCAGACGAGTAAGAAGGACGTGTATGCGGCTGGAGACAGTTGTTCCGTTCACTATAACCCAACAGGGAAGAATACGTATATTCCTCTTGCGACGAATGCTGTCCGGATGGGAACGCTCGTGGCCCGGAATCTGGTGCAGCCAACAACCGAGTATTTGGGAACTCAAGGAACCTCGGGATTGAAAATATATAACCTAAACATTGCTTCAACTGGGCTAACAGAAGGAGCTTGTGCAGATGAGAATATGGATGTGGATACCGTCACGATCACGGATCATTACCGGCCGGAGTTCATGCCGACCTTTGAATCGGTAACCTTAAAGGTTGTGTTTGAGAAAAATAGTCGTAGAATGGTTGGTGCCCAGATCATTTCGGAGACAGATCTAACACAATCGATGAATACCTTGTCGGTATGTATCCAGAATAAAATGACCATTGACCAGCTGGCATTTGTAGATTTCTTCTTCCAACCGCATTACAATAAACCTTGGAACTTCCTCAATTCTGCCGGACTTGCAGCGTTGCCTGAAGTGAAGAGTAAGAGTGAACAATTAAGTCATGCGTAATCGACATTTTTAAGGTTAATGCACCATAAAATCGTATAATTCGCTTTAAAGCCTCCCTGTAAAGGGGGGCTTTTTTGTCTTTTTGGCAGGTATATGGAAGGATATGGAGAAAACATTATTTAAGCTATAGAGAAGAGAAGCTAATGTTGGAGGGATACGAAACGATGACAATACGCAGAATGATCATCATAACAGCGGCTATATGCGGATTAATACTGACAGCAGCATGCTCGAATGATAATCAACCAGATTCTTTTAAAGAGACCTTAACGACGACAATGACACAGAATAATAAAGGTGAGCAGGTGGAGGAACCGAATGAGCCGAATCGTGAATCAGAGAATATGGATTCCATCCTAACTGAAGTCCAGTCGAAGACAATAGAAGAACCTTCAGATCAACCAGCCAGTCTGGGTGAATGGCTTAATTATCATGGCATGATTATTCGAGTCGATTCGATCAGGGAATCAGCCGGGGACGACTACTTGAAGCCACAGGAAGGAAATGTCCTGAAGGTATTTGATATTACCGTGGTTAACACAGGAGACAAGGAGCAGGTCGTGTCCTCAGCCCTCTCGTTTAGTTTATCGGATGACCGTGGTCAGACGCACATGCCTGTAGTGACTTCTGATATTAAACAGAGTCTTGACGGCGTTGTTGCACCGAATCAGGTGCTGCGAGGGGAAATTCCTTATGAAGTCAGCAAGAACGCCAAGGATTTGAAGCTGACCTTTGCGATTCCGTTATTGGAGGGAGAAGCGGTTTGGTCTCTTGATTAATGAATATAAGGCCGACCTTGAACAAAGGGACCATTCCAGCACATGTGTGCTTTTGGAACGGTCCCTTTGTTAATTGTAGAGAGATAAGAGGTTTACTCCCCTTCCTCCGATTCGTTTTTACCTAGTCTGCTGTTTCGATACCCGTAAGCTGCGTAAATAATAACACCAATCAATAGCCAAATGATAAAGCCGATCCAAGTGATCGTCTGTAGTGTTGTTAGCAGGTAGACACAGCTTATTGCAGCGATTAACGGCAGCCATGGAACAAAAGGCACACGGAAGGTGCGCTTTAGATCTGGATGGGTTTTGCGCAGAACGATGATCCCGAGCGATACAGAAATAAAGGCAAATAATGTGCCGATGCTTGTCAGGTCGGCTAGGTGACCAAGTGGAACCAAGCCGGAGAACAAGGCGACGGCAATACCCGTTACCCAAGTGCTGAATTTCGGAGACTGGGTTTTCGGGTCAACAGAACTCATTTTTTTAGGAAGTAATCCGTCACGACCCAGTGAATACAGTAGTCTGGATTGTCCATACATCACGCCCATAAGAACGGTAGTCAGACCGGCGACTGCGCCAAGGGAGATGAAATAAGACATCCAGTCTTGCTGGATATACAGAAGTGCAAACGCGACGGGATCTTTCACGTTTAGCAGATTATAGGGTACAAGTCCGGTAAGCACTGCTGTAACAGCCACATACAAAATGGACACGATAACGAGGGATCCTATAATGCCAATGGGGAGATTTTTCTGTGGTTGTTTAACCTCCTCCGCTGCGGTAGCAATAACATCAAAACCGACATATGCCAAGAAGGCAATTGCAGCACCCGTCACCACCCCTTCGAATCCGAAAGGCATGAAAGGTGTCCAGTTATCTGGTTTAACGAAGAATGCCCCAACGACGATAAATAGGAGAACAACAGAAACCTTGAGATATACCATGAACGTGTTCAGACGTGTCGATTCCTTAGCACCTCGGGATATGATCCAAGCAATGGTCAATGCAATCAGGATGGCTGGTATGTCGATGTAGGTTCCCTCTGCTGGATTAAAAGCACTGCTGATAGCCTTCGGCAGATGGATACCGAATCCAGACAATATGCCCTGAATGTATCCGGACCAACTACTGGCGACAAGTGCACTGGCAAAGCCATATTCTAATATGAGATCCCAGCCTAGAATCCAAGCGGCACCTTCACCGAATGTAGAGTAGCTGTAGGTATAGGCACTCCCTGATACAGGTACAGTTGATGCGAACTCTGCGTAGCATAACGCGCAGAATACACAGACAATGCCTGCCAGTATAAACGAGAGAATGAGTCCTGGGCCTGCGTGAGTAGCGGCTGTGACACCTGTTAGTACAAAAATACCCGTTCCCACAATCGAGCCTACACCAAGGACGATGAGGTCCATAGCACCCAGTTGTTTTTTTAAAGAAGAACGAACTTCTCCGCCGTGCAGCACGGGGATCGGCTTCTTGCGAAGCAGCTTGTGTTTCAAACTCATAAATGGAGTCTCCTAGATGTTTATTTAGATAGATTTCCCGATGTATGACCCATCCATTCCGTCATTATAATGAAAAAGAAAACTCATTTAAAGCCATAAAGCGTAGAAGTGCTGAGCCGATGCAGGAAACAACAGAAACGTGACATAGTTTACGTTCGAAAATTTTCGTCTGCGTTACAATGAAAACAAACGATAAAATTTATGAAAATACAGAGCATATGTTTTTACAGGATACAAAGTCAAAAGTGATAGAGGGGATAGAGAGATGGCATTTTATAAGCCGCAACAGATTGCAGAAATCACTGTGGAAAATGGCGTTAAAAAAGCGCATAATCCGCTTTTAACTGTACTCATTCTTGGCTTCTTAGCTGGAGCATTTATAGCGCTCGGTTTTTTGCTTGATATACGAGTCATCGCTGGCGCGCCCAAGGAGTGGGGGAGCATTGCTGGGTTTATCGGAGCAGCGGTGTTTCCAGTTGGTCTTATCTTGGTGCTACTTGCTGGAGGTGAGCTGCTTACAGGTAATATGATGGCGGTGTCGCTGGCCAAGATATCCAAGCGTATTACTTGGGGCGAAGTCTTTAAGAATCTAACGCTGATTACAATCAGTAACTTTGCAGGCGCGCTTTTTGTTGCTTATTTCTTTGGGCATGTGGTTGGACTGACGAGCAGTGGTGTCTATCTGGATAAGCTCGTGGATATGGCAGGACATAAGCTCGATGATAGCTTCCTGCAGGCGTTTATTTCAGGGATTGGTTGTAACTGGCTTGTTGCGCTCGCAGTGTGGCTATCTTACGGATCTGATTCGATGAGCGGCAAAATTCTTGGAATTTGGTTCCCGACCATGGCCTTCGTAGCGATTGGATTTCAGCACGTAGTGGCGAATATGTTCTTGATCCCTGCAGCGATCTTTGAAGGTTATTTCAGCTGGGGAGAATATGTTATGAACTTTATTCCTGTGTGGTTAGGTAATTTGACGGGAGGAGCCGTGTTCGTTGCACTGGCTTACTGGGCTGTGTACCTGAAGGACGGTAAACCGGAAGCAAAGACGCAGCTTACTGAGGTACCCGCTTATAATAAAGCTGGGGCTCAAACAAGCGAAATGACTCAGAAGCGTGCTTAACTTTTATATCAATTTATCATCGAAATAAAACAAATTAGCCATGCCGGTTTCGGGGGAAGAAACTCGGCATGGCTAATTTTTTTGGGAGTGGTCCATGATACGGCAAGAAGAGAAAGGGTCTGGGTTCCTCTTCGTTGCTCTTGATACGAACTTACCCGGCTGGCTAGGGGATGAAACATATAATGAATAATATTTACATAAAAGTTGGATGTTTTTAACGTCGTATTCACTTTACGAGAAGAGTCTTCCCGTTTTAAGATAAAGGAATCGATGCAGCTAGGAGGGTTAACGGAATGATTCATGAAGAGAATGGTGTATTTCCGGCGGTATGTCCACTGGATTGTCCGGATACTTGCGGCCTGTTGCTGCATAAAGAGAACGGGAAGATTGTGAAGGTGGCCGGGAATCCGGATCATCCGGTTACAAAGGGTGCGATCTGCAATAAGGTTCGAAATATGGCGGAGCGGGTGTACCACCCGGAACGACTTCAATATCCTTTGCGCCGGGTAGGGCCGAAGGGAGAAGGGGTTTTTGAACGGATTAGCTGGGACGAAGCTATCACAGAAATTACAGATCGCTTTAAGTCATTATCCGAAGAGTATGGTTCTGAGAGCATTCTGCCTTATAGTTTTTATGGCAATATGGGCGTCCTGAGTGTGGATGGAATGGATCGGCGTTTCTTTAACGCACTTGGCTCAAGCAAGCTGAAGCAGAGTATTTGCAATTCTGCCGGTACGGCAGGCTGGACATCCGTGATGGGTATTAACGGGGGAACGTTACCGGAGGAGACCATTCATGCAGATATGATTATCGTCTGGGGTGCTAATATCGTAAGTACGAATATGCATCAAGTGATACTAGCCGAGAAGGCCCGCAAGAATGGGGCTAAGGTGGTCGTAATCGATGTGCATCGAAACCAGACAGGCCAGTGGGCGGATTGGTTCATTCCTCTTCACCCAGGTACAGATACCGCGCTTGCCGTAGGGTTGATGCATATTTTGTTCCGCGATGGTCTTGTGAATGAGACATTTATGGAGCAGTACACTGTGGGACATGAAGAGCTTAGTCAGCATGTTCAACAATATACACCTGAGTATGTTTCGTCTATTACAGGGGTACCAGCTGAGCAGATTGAGCAATTAGCTGAAATGTATGGTCGTGCAGAAGCGGCTTATATCCATATTGGGAATGGGCTCCAACATCATGATAATGGTGGGATGGCTGTGCGTAGCATAGCATGTCTTCCGGCAATTACAGGGCACTGGTTAAAAACAGGCGGTGGCGCTTCGAAGTCAAACGGTGGATATAACAGTATGAATAGCGATGCACTAGAGCGGCCTGATCTGCGCCCCAATCCCGAAGCGCGTACGATTAATATGAACCGAATTGGCGAGGCGCTTGCCTTGACAGATAATCCGGTGAAGGGACTGTTTGTTTATTGTAGTAATCCACTCGTCGTAGCACCGGATACAGAGCGCGTTCGTACCGGATTTTCACGTGAGGACCTGTTTACTGTTGTCCATGAATTATTTATGACAGATACAGCCATGTATGCTGATATCGTGCTGCCAGCTACTTCTTCATTTGAGAATACGGATGTCTTCGGCTCCTATTGGCATCAGTATATTCAATTGCAAGAACCGGTTATTGCGCCTATTGGCGAGAGTAAGAGCAATGTAGAGTTATTTTCCCTTTTGGGACAAGCCATGGGATTTAATGAAGCTGCATTTGCTGAGAGTGAAGAAGATATGATTGCTCGAGCATTGGATTACCCAGATAATCCGTATTTAAACGGAGTGACACTCAGCGGATTGAAGGAACATCGTCATGTGAAGCTGGATATGTCTCCATATGCCTCATATCTGGATAATTTACCAACGGCCTCCGGCCGAATTGAGTTGTACTCAGCAAGCTTAGAAGCTGCTGGGCTCCCCCCGTTACCTACCTATGTACCATTAAAAGAAGGATACGATGGAGTCCGCCGAGGCCGAGGACATAAGTATCCACTCATGTTCATTTCTCCACCGAATCATAATTTTCTGAATTCGACGTTTGCGAATGTTCCTAAGCATCAGAAGCTGGAAAAAGAACCTTTCCTGCAAATTCACCCAGAAGATGCTGCGGAGAGAAAAATTGAAGATGGTATGTGGATAACTGTATACAATGACCGGGGTACCTTTGAGGTGCGAGCTAAGGTAACAGATAAAATGCTCCCTGGTACCGTTGTAAGCCAGGGTCTGTGGTGGGAAGGAGAAAGTCGAAAACAGCGGGCGAATGCCCTTACTTCTGATCGGTTGTCTGATCTTGGAGAAGGAGCGACATTCTTTTCGACGGTGGTAGAGGTTAAACTGAAAGATTGAAGGAACTAAATATGAGTACTTACGAAAGATTCGTTTCGCTTGAATAGGACTTAGTAACTGGAATAAAGTTGAAAAATAGAGGCTGCCTTATAGGTCAATAAGACCTACATGGCAGTTTTTTTATTTTGATAAAATTTTATACTTTTATAACATTTTCCTGCCGAAGTATAAAAAATCGGGCTTTTATTATATAGTTTCAATATATTTCCAAAGGTAGAATGATATTAGGTCAAATGCAAACGATTAGTAATGGAGTGGAAACGCATTCAGAGAATCGCTGCGCATTATATCATTTTACGGGAGGAAGAAGATGCCACAATCTACAGCGGGACAGCAGCAAACACCGATTTCCCGGCAGCCAAAGGTCCATAACAAGAGTTTCTTGAAACGCTTAATGAAGCAATGGGATGTTCAGCTTATGGTCATTCCAGGAATTGTTCTGGTTTTCATTTTTGCCTATCTGCCGATGTACGGTGTAATTACCGGATTTATGGATTACAGCATATTTACAGGTTCACGGATTTTTGAGAACCCATGGGTTGGTTTTAAACATTTCGAAGCATTTTTTAATGCTCCTGAGTTTGAGAGGATTATTCGGAATACGATTGTTATCAGTTTACTTAAATTTTTCATCGGTTTTCCGGCACCGATTATCCTAGCACTCTTATTGAATGAAGTTCGTCATATGTTTTTCAAAAGAATAATCCAGTCGATTACATACCTGCCTCACTTTTTGTCTTGGGTTATTGTCGCGGGATTTGTCATGGCAATGTTATCCACAGAGAACGGTAGTGTTAATATGCTGCTTCAGAGTGTGGGGGCCATCGATGAACCGATCAACTTCCTTTCTATTAAGGAATATTTCTGGTCAATCCTGATTTCGGCCAACGTATGGAAAGAGATTGGATTTAACTCGATTGTATATCTTGCAGCCATAGCTAGTATTGATCCATCTCTGTATGAAGCTGCAGACATTGACGGGGCTAGCAAGACAAAGCAGATTTACTTGATTACAGTTCCTTCTATCATGCCAGTTGTTATTATTTTCATGATTCTGGCCATTGGTAACTTGCTCAATGCAGGTTTCGAAGATATCTTGCTCTTGGCTTCCAATCCTGTACTGAGGCCGGTAGCTGATGTTGTTGATACATATGTCTACCGAGTCGGTCTAGGTTCAAATCGCTATTCTTACGGGGTTGCGATTGGATTGTTCAAAGCAGTCATCAGCATAGTACTGCTTACGATCGCGAACTATGTGGCCCGAAGATCAGGTAACAGTCTATGGTAATTATCAGTAGCCTTCAGGAGGTACAGCATGCTAAAGAGAATTAGTCTTGGTGACAAGATCATGATTATCACGATCTATGTATTACTTACTTTACTGGCCTTTTCTGCACTTTATCCGTTCTGGAATGCAATTGCCGTATCCTTTAATCAGGGTGTGGACACGGCTAAAGGCGGAATTACCTTCTGGCCTCGAGAATTCACATTGGAGAATTACAAAATCATATTGGATGATGAGCGATTGGGTAATGGATTTTTTATATCCATTAGTCGGACTATAATCGGAACCGCAACTTCGATACTAATGACTGCCATCTTGGCATTCGGAATGACTCGTAGTTATTTGATCGGCCGGAATTTCTATATGGTGTTCTTTGTATTCACAATGTACTTTGCGGGAGGATTGATTCCGACTTATCTCCTAATTCGTTCACTTGGTTTGATGAACAGCTTCTGGGTGTTTATTATTCCGTCCTTAGTTAGTGTGTGGAACATGATTATATTCCGAACTTTCTTTAGAGGTCTCCCTGCTGGGTTGGAAGAGTCAGCTAGTATTGATGGCTGCAGCAACTGGGGAATGTTCTTCCGGATTATACTTCCGCTGTCTGGTCCGGTTATCGCAACCCTATCGTTGTTCACAGCGGTAGGCCACTGGAACGATTGGTTCCTTCCAAGCATCTATATCACTACTGAAAGTTTATTGCCAATACAGACGATTTTAAGGCAGACGCTGAATGCCAATATTGTAACGAATTCGAATGCCATACTTGATAGTGCTTCGGTAATGTTAATGAACCGATCCAAACAAATTACATCAAAGTCACTCACAATGGCGATGATGATTGTGGCCACCTTGCCAATCGTTCTTGTATATCCTTTTGTACAGAAGTACTTCGTAAAAGGTGTTCTTGTAGGATCGCTGAAAGAGTAATTTTACGTACGGTTTAAGGCGAATAGCTTTGAACATATATATTTTTAGAATGAGAGGGGTTTAGTAAATGAGAAAGACAAGAAAGTCTTTACTGTTGATGGTTTCACTGATCATGGTACTGGCTACTGCTCTTGCCGGATGCGGTAAAGCTGACCCAGCACCAGCACCAGCACCAACCAAAGATAATGGGGAGACAGTAAAAGAGACTCCACCAGCAGATTCTTCTGGAGACAAGTGGGTACTTGGTGAGAAGCCACTTCAATTTACAGCTTATGCTCACTATGAAGGAATAGACTTTCCTAAATGGGAGAGCGTTCCGCTCGGTAAGTACTTGAGTGATGAGAAACAAGTGAAAATTGATGTAATTGCGGCTAATGGAGCTCATAAGCAAAAGTTGAGTGCAATGATTGCATCTGACGATCTACCAGATCTGATCTGGACAGACCGTGATGAGCCAATGATTCTAAGTCTTCAAAAAGAAGGTAAGCTCGTTGCATTTGATCCTTACCTCGATAAATATCCGAACTTAAAAACATGGATGGGCGATCTGGATTTGCTTCGCGCTGAAGATGGAAAGATCTACAGATTCCCTAACTGGTATTCATCCAATCCTTATGGTACTGCAGGTTATGTAGTTAACAAGAAAATTTATGATGAGCTAGGTAAGCCAGCACTTGAAACAACTGAAGATTTGTATAACTACTTGAAGATGGTTAAAGACAAGTATGGCGATACAATCGTTCCGTTCGAGCCGCACCGTGCACAAGATAGACAAGGGCTTGGTCTGTTGTATACGGCATTTGGAGAGCAAGTAAGCTATTCAAACTTAAAAGCAAATCTGCTTGCTGTTCCTAAAGATGGCAAACTTACATCATTACTTACAGATCCAACATTCCGTGAAGCACAGAAGTACATCGCTAAGCTCTACAGAGAAAAACTGATTTCTCAAGATGCATTTAGCCAAACAGAAGATATGGTTAAAGAAAAAGTAATGACTGGTCGAGTGGCTGTATTTGCGGGTTCAAGCCCGACGGATATCGCAGCAAAAGCACAGATCGAATTAACGAAAGACGATCCAGATGGCGGTTATTTCATGATTTGGCCAATTCATAAGCCAGGATTGGATAAGAACAAAATTACAGCAGGTACTTACACAAGCTTTGGATGGAACGCTGCACATATTACGACTGCAGCTGAAGATCCAGAGGCAATCTTCGCATTCCTTGACTGGATGACAGGTCCTGAAGGTATGAACGTTCAATTCTTCGGTCCAGAAGGCAAGAACTGGAAAGGTTTCGATGAGAATGGTCAACCAAACTTCACAGAGAACTATGATAGAGAAGAAGTAACAAAAATCTCTGCTGAGAACAGCCCATGGCAGATCGTAGGTAATACAAGTTACATCGACCCTGCTAAGTGGAAGTACATGGAGAGCCTTCCTGAAGAAGAACAGCAGTGGGAAGTGCGTTACCAACAAACAGTTACTTGGCCGACACAATTAAACGTTACTGAATTTGTTGGCCTTGATGCACCTCCAAACTCAGATGAAGATATTATTGGTAAATCTGTGGATGAATTGTTCCTAGAGATTTATGCTAAATCCGTTATGGCGAAGAGTGATGAAGAAGTAGATCAAATCCTTGATCAAGGAAACAAAGATCTTATGGATCTGGGTTACCAACAGCTTCTTGATTTCCGTACAGAAAAGTGGCAGGCAAACCTTGCAAAAATGAAAAAGTAATCTTGTAATCGAATAAAGTATTTAACCATCCCAAGGAGTTCAATCTACTCTTTGGGATGGTTCTTTTTTAAGAGCTCTTGCCCTGGTATATGTATCCAATAGACCAATATGTATAGTATGATATGAGTATGCAAATAAGGGCAATTTTTACATTTAGCTAGGGGGATTTCCATGTACAAGGTGCTGCTCGTAGATGATGAAGAGCTTGATTTGGAAGGAATGAAGAGGTTCATTCCTTGGCCTGATCTCGGCATGGAGGTAGTGGATAGTGTTAATAATGCATTATCAGCTTGTAAAATTATTGAGAATGAGAATGTTGATATTTTAGTTAGTGATGTTAACATGCCTTATATGTCAGGACTCGAGCTTGCACGTATTGCTATTGAACGCAAACCTAATATACGAATTATATTTGTTAGTGGATACCAAGAGTTTAGCTACGTTCAGGAAGCTCTGTCACTAAAGGCGTATAGCTATGTGCTGAAGCCCATGAATGATAAGGAGCTTGTATCTTCATTACTGAAGGTGAAACGAGATCTTGATGAAGAGATGAAGCAGCGTGAAGTGGAGCAGGCTTACCATGAAATGATTCCCATCGTCAAGAGCGATTTTCTCATACGTTTACTTGAACGTGAGGAAACGGATGAGGCGATGACAAAAATGAGTATATCTCAGGAGTTTGAACAGCTGAACTGGCCGATTCGCGTCGTTGTGATGGAGCTTGATAATTTGCCATGGCGACAAGCTGTAGGATTTTCTTCACAGCGAGAGATGTCAGGCATGTTCTTGCAATACATTCACGAGGCGATCTCAGCACAAGGACCCGTTCCTTACTGTAAATTATCTTCGCATCGAGTTGCTATATTGCTTGAAGACGCTGTCACCAATGAAATAGTAGATGCATTAACAACAGCAGTTCAAAGTACAATGGAGTCATCTTCGATTACAACTGGAATTGGTGAGCCAGTACAATCGTTAGATGAGTTACAGTTATCATATAGACAAGCAGTTGAGGCCGTTGAAGGAAAGATGTTTCTTGGTAAGGGAAGTGTAATTCGGTTCGAAGACGTAAGCGGTGAGCCTGGTATGCTTGATGCAAGGATGCTGGATGAACGGATGAATACACTAATTAAGGCAATGGAGGAGTACGAGCTCGTCCAAATCTGTGATGAACTGGAGAACTTATTCGGTTCGATTCAAAGTCTGCGTTCCCGATTTACTGTTCACAATATGTCTAATTATATTATATGGAAGTTAGATCAATATTTAACGAGCAGAAACGAGGATTTGTTTGAGCTGTTAGGAATGGAGATTCATCATCTGGATATTTTGATGAAATTTGATACAGTGAGTGATATTCGCTCCTGGTTTATTTATCGGATATTTGAAATCTCTGAAAGTCTATACGAGAAGAGTAATTCTAAGAATGGTAAATTTATTCGAAGTGTGATTCAAACGATGAAAGAACGGATGAGTGAGAATATTACGATAAAGGATATTGCACAGCATTTTTCCTTTTCGCCTAGTCATATAGGTTTCCTGATTAAAGAGAAGTCAGGAAGTACGTTTAATGAACTTCTTGTCCAGCTCCGTATGGAGAAGGCGTGTGAATTATTAAAACAGCCAGGTATGAAGATTTATGAAGTAGCCGATCAGGTAGGATACCGGTATCTCCCTTATTTCAGTAGGCAATTTAAAGAGAAGTTTGGTATGACCCCTATGGAATATCGAAAGAGAGAGCTCGAATGAATAGACGCTGGATTCCTTTACCCCAAGGAAACAAAAAGAAGTTAGGGTATATACCGATCGGTTACAAGTTAATGCTGACTTTTTTGATATTTATTGTGATACTAGTTTCGGTTAACTTCTATATATCGCATTCCATGTACGATGAAACGATGCGAAAACAAACGCGGGTGAACATCCAAGGGACACTTAAACAGATTAGAGATAACGTAGCTTACAAAGTAGATGATATCGTCCAAACGTCAGCTACACTGTATGATGATACTACATTAGCCCAGAGCGTTCGTAGGAATTTGTATGGCCTTGATAATCATAATCGCATGAATGATATAATCGTTCCCAAGTTAGAGAGTGCTGCGAAGGCGGTTGGACTAAATTTAAGATTATCTGTATATTTTCATAATCAAACATTATTTCAGAGTTACAGAAATTGGAGTAATGGTAGAGGCGAAAATTTCAATGAACAGACCTACGATATCTACTATATGAAACATATCTCCAATAAGTTTTGGTATTTTACACTTCCTGAAGAAATTTTCAATGTGACGATGGTATGGAGGCAGGTCGAAGAGGATGCGCGAGACGAGCGAATATCCATGATTCGACGGATGCTGGATATGAACAATCCACTTGAAATCAAGGAGATAGGCATCATGCGTTTTAGTGTGCGCTTATCGGAGTTATTCGATAGTGTGGATTACACGAAGCTCGGGGAAGGAAGTATACTATCGGTACTGGACCCTGTGGGTAATGTAGTGTTTACTTCTGGACAGGCTTTAGAAGATCGTGATGAGTCACAGAAAAAGGTGAGTAAATATGCTATACCGGCAAAATATGATGAGAAGAAGTATTTAACCCTACAAGAAGATCTACCACAGAAGAATTGGAAGATCGTTGCCCAAGTACCCTTAAACATTATTGAACAAGAAGCGAAGCGAGTTCGGACGGTGTTCATTATTATCTGTCTGATCTGCGTTCTCCTTTTTGCATACACTGGGTATCTTATCTCACAATCTTTTTCGAAGCGGATTCTAAAGATAGTAGGCGTACTTAATGCATTCCGTGAAGGAGATTTACATAAGCGGATTACGTATCGTGGCAAGGGGGAGTTCCCTCAGATTGCGACAGCACTGAATGCGATGGGTGAAGATATTGAATCATTAATTAATAAGGTGTATTTGACTCAGCTTCAAAAGAAGGAAGCGGAGCTTGAGATGCTCCAATCGCAGATCAATCCACATTTTTTATATAATACATTATCGTCGATTAACCAGCTCGCTAAATTTGGAGAGACAGAGAAGCTTCAGGATATGGTTGTACAGCTGGCCCAATTCTATCGTCTCACTTTAAATTCAGGGAAAACGATGATTCCAATTGTAACAGAGATTGAGCAAGCAAATGCTTATCTGGATATCCAGAAGGTGAAGTATGGGCAGAGGTTGGAGGTTACCTATGATATTGATGCGGAGATTTGGCCATATGAAACGGTAAAGCTCATCTTGCAACCTTTTATTGAGAATGTGCTCAAACACGCTTGGAGTGGGGATCGAATTCATATCCGGGTATCGGTAACTAAGGAAGGCAAGGATATCGTTTACCGAATTATTGATGATGGTCTGGGTATGAAGCAAGAGAGAATTGAGGAGATATTTGACCCTAGAGATGATAGCCATATGGGGTGCGGCATCCGAAATATTGATCAGCGTGTGAAGCTGCATTACGGGAACGAATATGGTGTCTCTATTTATAGTAGGGTTGGCATCGGAACGACGGTACAAATTCGCATCCCCGCAAGGGAGAGGAAGCTTACGGGGAGAAGAGGAGCATAAGAATAGCTTATTAAGGTGAAGCGTCAATGAATGTGCTTGCCTGAGGAGCTGAATTGAGCAATACTATATGTCGAGGCCAAAGATCACTTTTTTCATATGCGAACTAGTAGAAACGTTCTTTCGCCATGCTGATAAGGCAAGAGGAAAGTCGTTTCTACTTTTTGATATGCATTTTTTGAGTATTTTGCAATCATACGATTGAAATGCTGAATATGAGGTTTTATCGTAGAAACGGCTAACGCTCCCGATGGAGTGGGAAACCGTTTCTTCTTAATTTTAGGAGAATACGGGAGAGACAGATGAAATTTTTACAACAGTTTCCTAAGGAAGTAAGGGGTTTTCTAGTAGCAAGCCTCGTAAATTCTGCTGGTGGCTCACTGATGTGGCCACTAACAACGATGTATGTGTTCGATGAGCTCGGTCGCAATATGCAAGATGCAGGACTTGTTATCCTTATCCAATCCGTGGGCGGGATCGCCGGACAGCTGCTTGGTGGCGCCATGTATCACCGTATCGGGGTGAAGCGATTAATCGTAGGGTCTCTGATGCTGAATGCACTCGGTTTGTTTTCACTGCCGTTTATCAACGGATATTGGCCGCTTTTGCTACCGATGATGCTATTTATAGGATTCTGCAATGCGGTATCGCTGCCCGCCATACAAGCTTTTATCGGATTCCGCTTTGCGGATCGGCGCGGAGAGTTGTTTAACGTAATCTACGTAGCTAACAACATTGGTATCGCGATTGGAACAGCCATGAGTGGATTCCTTGCCGAAATATCCTACCATCTGAGTTTTGTGGCAAACGGTATAACCTCACTCGGATTTGCTGTTTTCTTCCTAGTCTATTTAACGCGACTCGATGGATCAGAAGCAGAGAATCTAGAGGAGAAGGGCCATTCGCCACAAGTGAGGACACCTTTACCAGCGGGCCCTGGTGCTTGGGCGCTGCTTCGGAACATTCGGATTTATCTATTCATGGGCTTTGGGTCTCTGTTTATGTGGTTTGGTGTTTCGGTATGGAATAATGGCGTGTCGCCGCATATTATTTCTGAGGGGATGTCTAAGACCGCTTTTAGTTATTTGTGGACGCTCAATGGAATCTTAATCTTTGTGGCTCAGCCACTGACTACAATGATTAAACGCTGGTTCGCCCGTACAGAGACCGCTCAGATGACAATGAGTGCGGTATTCTATATGGCTGCGTATATGATCATCGTGGTGATGAATAACTATCCCGGCTTTGTGTTAGCGATGATTCTTGCCACACTTGGGGAGATGCTGATCTCACCAGCGATACCTGCATATATAGCAGATCGTGCAGGGAATCATGCTCCATTTTATATCGGCGTTGCAGGCGGGATGGGGGCAGCTGGACGTGTTGTCGGGCCCTATGCGATGGGAACACTGTACGATGGTGGTGGACTCACGCCAGTAGCTTGGCTCGCGGTAGGTACGGCTGTGATGTCACTTCTGTCATTCCTTGTTCATTCAAAGTTAAGCAAGCGCAACCAGATAAGTGAAAGTATTGCAGCCTAGCGTATATGAAGTGAACCTTGTGAAATTCCCTTGAGTGATATAATGAAGGAAGATTGTTATCGAAATGAGGGATGAGAGCATGAGTATAAGTCAGCAAACCGTAACGATCCGATTCTCCGAAATCAAGGATGCCGCTCAGCTCATGGAGATCGACGATATCGTATGGGACAAGTACACGGCTCCAGAGCCGTTACATTGGAGCTCAAGAGACAATTATCTTCTGCATTGTCCGCCCGGCTCACAGCTTGTGGCAGTATGTGAAGATGATATCTGTGGATATGTCGGTTTTCGTACTCCAACAGGACTTGAGAGTAATCACCATGTACTGGAGCTCAATATAGCGATTCATCCTTCTTACCAGCGTAAGGGGC
This sequence comes from Paenibacillus sp. FW507-14B1B, assembly GCF_058781425.1. Lineage (NCBI taxonomy): Bacteria > Bacillati > Bacillota > Bacilli > Caryophanales > Paenibacillaceae > Paenibacillus > Paenibacillus sp. FW507-14B1B. Next base: position 392,710 of record NZ_JBYSWS010000004.1, read on the forward strand.
TAGGCAGCCGGCTTATGCAAGCAGCTAAAGATATGGCTAGATTAGAGCATAAGCGCAAGTTGAGGCTGAGAGTACTTTCAAGTAATCCGGGTGCCATTTCTTTTTATAAGACATGCGGATTTCACGAAGAAGGCCGGTTAGAACGGGAATTTTTCATTGATGGGCATTATGTAGATGATATCTTAATGGGTTGCTTTATATAATATGGATATCATCTTCATTAGTGTATAGTGTTAATCAAAAGGACATACGGAGGGAATTATTGATGGCAGCAGACATTGTGTCTCTGAATATTGGTAAGCCGATTACAGTCGATTATCTCGGTAAGTCCCTATCAACAGGAATCTATAAACAACCGGTACAGGGACCGCTTTATTTAAGTTCAGTTCAATTTGAAGGGGATGGACAAGCTGATCTGGTGTTTCATGGAGGACCAGATAAGGCAGTATGTGTGTATCCTTTTGAACACTATGCCTATTGGGAGGAAGTCTTGGCGAAGAAGATGGAATATGCTTCGTTCGGTGAGAATCTTACGGTAAGAGGTCTGCTTGAAGATAAAGTATGTATTGGTGATGTGTATCAGATTGGTGAGGCAGTTGTACAAGTCAGTCAGCCGCGCTATCCTTGCTTCAAGCTTTCTCAGAAGCATGGTGTGAAGGATATGCCAGCTCGGGTGCTAGAGACGGGGTATAGCGGGTTCTATCTACGGGTGCTGCAAGAAGGATATCTATCAGCTGATTCACGAATCATACAGCTAGAGTCTCACCCTGATCAGGTGAGTATTCTGAATATTCTACAACTGCTTACTAATGGACGACAGGAGACAGCTGCTCTTCGCCAAATGATTGATCTTGAGGTTTTAGCTGAAAGTGTTCGTACGAAATTTCAAGGATGGCTGGATAAGCTGGAATCCTCATGCTGATTGATGAATCCAGTAATTGAATAAGCATACCCAAAGCTCCTTAACAAGGAAAATGGGTATGCTTATTTGTTTTCTATTTATTCGATTTAAAATTGCAAAAGCACTATCTCATTCGTTTCCATTCGCTACGGATCATGCCATACACTGCATGGTTGACGTAACCTTGGGGAAGTTTCTCAGCCTCACGGATAACTCCTTCCAAAACAAACCCTAAACGTTCCGGAATGGCACGGCTGCGGCGATTGGTTGTAGCACAGCGAATTTCCACACGATTCAGCCCCATCCGCATAAGCGCATGGTCCGTGAAAGCCCGACAAGCACTTGTCATGAGGCCTTGTCCTTGAAACTGTTTATCGAGCCAATAGCCGATGCCGACAGATCGATTATTCCAATCGATTTCGTGAAATGAAATCGTTCCTGTTAATTCCTCACGTACCCAGATACCTGCGGAGAATCCACCGTTATCAGCAGCCTGCTTCATCGCTCCTTTGATATAGTTGGCGCTATGTTCAACCTCCGTAACGGAATCCACCCAAGGAAGCCACTGGCGAAGACGGTCACGTGACCGATCCGTAAGTTCATAAAGGGCGCGTGCGTGTTCGGGTGCAAGCGGTCGCAGTTCTACATGATCATCTAAAGCATATGTAAACATGATCCAACTCCTTTATTCTGATAGATAAGATCAGCGGACAGGTTTTACTTTTTGCTCAAGCGCGTAGATATCCTCCTCCATGGAGACCATTCGCTGGGTGACGAGATGTCTGCAATCATCCAGAGCTTGATTGTATACATGAGGACTGATATGGGTCATGAAGAACTCAAGCATGTTGTCCGCTGCTAAGTGTCCGAGCGTTTCGCCGCGTTCTACTTCGAAATATTCTTGAATCTGCTCAATGAGAAGCTCGCGCTTCTCTTTCGGAAATTTCACTGGTTTCATCGGATTAACGGACCTCCTTCTCGCTATTTTCTTCCATGCTAAACTAAAAAAAAGACCTCGTCAAAGCCGTTTTTAACGATCTCTAGGGTAGGATATTTCTTTTTTGTCTCGTTTTCAAAACAGAGATCACCTACTACATATGGTTGAAGTCTTTAATCCTTGCAGATTCCTTGAACAATCCGGGCGATACAGGTATATTTATAAGAAACTCGTTTATACAGGAAAAGAGAGAATATACAGGACGAAAGGTTGATTAACGTGGAGAACCATCCTGAAACACCCTCCAACTTTATAAAAAATGTCATTACCGAAGACCTGAAATCCGGTAAAGTCAAAGAGATTGTAACTCGTTTTCCGCCTGAGCCGAATGGATATCTTCATCTTGGTCACGCGAAGGCAATCTGGATCAACTTTACATTAGCAGCTGAATTCGGCGGCAGAACGAATCTTCGTTTTGACGACACGAATCCGGTTAAAGAAGATGTTGAATATGTAAACTCCATTAAAGAAGATGTGAAGTGGCTCGGATATGACTGGGATCAGCTTCGCTTCGCTTCCGATTATTTTGAAGAAATGTACAACCGCGCAGTGCTTCTGATCAAGAAGGGAAAGGCGTATGTTGACGATCAGTCAGCAGATGAAATTCGTGCAAACCGCGGAACGCTAACAGAACCTGGACAGAACAGCCCATATCGTGATCGCACTGTTGAAGAGAACCTCGAACTATTTGAGAAAATGCGTGCGGGTGAGTTCGCTAATGGAGAGCGTGTTCTTCGTGCGAAGATCGATATGTCTTCTCCGAACATCAATCTCCGTGATCCAGTTATCTACCGAATTTCTCATGCGCACCACCATAACACGGGAGATAAGTGGTGCATTTATCCGATGTATGCTTTTGCTCACCCTATTGAGGATGCGATTGAAGGGATTACTCATTCCCTCTGTTCCCTCGAGTTCGAGGATCAGCGTCCATTCTATGATTGGGTTATCGCAGAGTGTGAAATGCCTGCTACTCCGCATCAGTATGAGTTTGGTCGCTTGAACGTAGCCCAGACGGTAACGAGTAAGCGCAAACTGAAGCAGCTTGTGGATGAGAACTATGTGGATGGCTGGGATGACCCGCGCATGCCGACCATTTCCGGTCTTCGTCGCCTCGGATATACACCGGATGCGATTCGGAATTTTGTCTATGAGACGGGCATATCGAAGGCTTACGGACAAGTGGATCGTCAAGTGATGGAACACTTTATCCGTGAGGATCTTAAGCTGAAGGCTCCGCGTACGATGGCTGTGCTTGATCCGCTCAAAGTGGTCATTACGAACTATCCTGAGGGACAAGTGGAATGGCTGGATGCAGAGAATAATACGGAAAATCCTGAGATGGGTGTTCGTCAGATTCCATTCTCTCGTGAAATATATATTGAACAGGAAGACTTTATGGAGAATCCGCCAAACAAGTATTTCCGCCTGTTCCCTGGTAATGAGGTCCGCTTGAAGCATGCCTACTTCATCAAGTGTAACGAATTTATTAAAGATGAGAACGGCAAAGTCGTTGAAATTCACTGCACCTATGATCCAGAGACAAAGAGTGGAACTGGATTTACAGGCCGTAAAGTGAAGGGGACTATTCACTGGGTTGAAGCTACTCAGGCTGTTCCTGCTGAATTCCGCTTGTTCGAGCCTCTCATTAAAGATGAGGAGCCAGATGAAGAATTGGAGCAAGAAGTTGCAGGGGATGTTATTTCGAGCGAAGATGCAGCTGAGGCGCCAGAGAAGACGTTCCTCGACTTCGTGAACCCGAATTCCTTACAGATCGTACATGGCTTCGTAGAACGGAATATGATAGATGCTAAGCCGCAGGATAAATTCCAGTTCTTCCGTCATGGATACTTTAATGTAGACTCTAAATACTCTGAGCCGGGTCGCCCTGTGTTTAACCGGGTTGTATCCTTAAAAAGCTCATTCCAGCTGCCGAAGAATTCTTAAGCAGCACGGACTCGCGCTAGAACTAGCAAGGCCCGGAAGCTCCCCTTAGAGGGAAGACTTCCGGGCCTTGTCCTATTTTACAATCCGATTAATGGGTCGAGTATGGTTCTTCCTCATAATCCTCATCCGTTTCCAGGTCAGGTGTCAGAATATCTTCTTGCTTGCGAAGCATATACCACATCCATCCGAAACCAATAGCACCAACTAAGGCTAGCATCATACCCGTTCGGTACATGGTTTGAGCGCCAAAGTTCTGGAACATCCAACCCCCAGCAATACCACCGATGACACCAGAGATGCCGCTCCAGGATAAGGTGTAGATGGCCTGTCCAGACGCGCGGTACTGCGTGGGTACAAACAGCATAGTCAACTGAGTTCCAACATAGAAGTAACCGCCAAAGGTAATGCAGTGCAGAACCTGAATAAGAGCAACCTCCATCGGTGTTGAAGCTTCAGCCATAAGCAGCCAGCGGAGAGAGAAGAGAAGGCTTACCACTGTCAGACATCCAATTAACACATTGATCTTACGCTTCAAGTACCGGTCACAGAGCAGGAAGACAGCTACTTCAAATATTGAAGCAAAGAAAATGGCCAGTCCCACCATCTGCTTAGTACCCCCGAGATCAAGGATATATAGGGACATGAACGTGTTATTCATCGTATTAGGAATCGAGACAACAATACCAAGCAGGATGAACCAGATGAAATAAGGATTCAGGAACAGCTTGCTAAACCCGCGTAAATTTACGGTAGCTGAGCCTGTTGTCTTCTGAATATTCGGAAGAGACAACATGAAGATGGCTGCAATGACCAGCATAATGGAGAAAACAATGGAGATCCGTCCTGATCCTAATCGGTCAATCACAGGTCCTGCAGCAACGGCTGTTAGTGCCCAGCCAATTGAACCCCATAACCGGAATGAGCCGAATTTCTGACTTGTACCTTCGATATATCCTAGAATAAGGGTGTTCGTCTGTGAGAACATTGGTGTTTGGAAGAAATAGAATAGAATCATTGTTGAATAGATCATCGCGTACGTATTCGCCTGAAAAACAAACTGTACAAGAAGTAGCGTTCCCGTCATCATAATAAGAATAACGCGCTTGATGTTCTCTGCACGATCACTCCAATACCCCCAGAAGGGGTTAGCGAACACGGAGACAAAAGGGGCAATAGCCATCAGGCTACCGATCTCCACTTTGCTCATTCCGATATCTTGCAGGTATAGTTGAAAGAACCCGGTGAATATGACCATGGTTCCATATATGAAGAAGTTATATAGTTTTAGAGACTTTAATGATGGTTGATCATTGTTCATATTCCGCAAATAGGTCATTCCTTTCAAACCGAATGCAATACAGAAAAATGGCCTGAGTAGCCGAATATCTTCTCTCAATGTATCACGCATTGAAAAGGGATACAAACCATCTTATATGATATTATCCATTTAATGTTAATGTAATACAAGTGTAATATATGTACTCTTGATGGAATAATGGTCGATTCTCATAGCAACATTTGAACCATAAAGAGCATGGTTGGGAGGATGAAAATGGGTAGTTTTCAGATAGATTTTCATGTAACGGAAGTACCGATGGATTTGACAGGCATCGTCCTCTCTGGTGGATCTTCGAGGCGTATGGGGAGGGATAAGGCGATGCTTCCCGTTGGCAGTGTTACTTCCATTGAACGCACGGCACTGACTCTTAGAGCGGTATGTAGGGAAGTGCTTATCTCCATCAGCAACCCGAAGCCTTATGAATTCCTAGGATTAAAAACAGTAAGGGATATTTATATCGGCAAGGGGCCAATGGCTGGGCTGCATGCTTGTCTAAATAGATCTGAAACAGCTTGGAATATGGTTGTGGCATGTGATATGCCATTTGTGAGTGCAGAGACGATGCAGGCGCTTATTCAAATTGCGGCAGGCGATATGACCAGAGAAACCGAAGTGGAAAAGACAAGGGCGGACTTGCTCCATGATCTTAGGGATGAGGCAGTTGGACGCACTGAGCTCGACGCGGTAATACCTGTAGTTGGAGGTAAAGCGCAGCCTCTCTTTGCCCTTTATCACCGGGATGTTCAGAGAAGCCTTGCGAACTGTTTAAGCCGAAATGAACTGCGTATGATGGATTGGCTTGCTCATTTACATGTATTGTATGTTCCAGTGGAAGACTTGTCCCAGCGAGTAGGGAGGGAGACTACACGGGATTTATTTAACATGAATGAGCCTAAAGACTATGTTACAGCATGTAAGTGGGTGGAGGATTCTACTTCGGGTGACATTTCTTGATTCGTAGGGGCCGAGTGAAACGTGCTGAACGGTAGGGAATGAAATAAGCAGCTTCGGATTTCCCGAAAGCTGCTTTATTTACATGTCCTGAGCATGGATTGGAAATCGCTCCTTAGCCACCAATCTGCGACATACGTCGATGAGTGGGCGTGTGACTTTGGGCTTTTTTCTCGAGTGCTAGAGCCATCTCGTGGTTTTGCGGTTTATTCCCTAATGCTTTACGGAATAAGGCAGCTGTGGCTTCCGGATCATGAGCAACCCGGCGAACGTTGAACTCATCAGACCAATAGAGACAAGCCTTAATATGTCCATCTGCGGTGAGACGAAGTCTATTGCAGGAGTCACAGAAGTGATCACTTACCGGATGGATAAGCCCGAAAGTGCCTGCAGCGCCTTCAACTCTCATATTGCGAGAGGGTCCATTACCCGCGGGACCTTGATCCTCTTGAATAGACCAACCCGCTTCGCGACAAACATCGGTTACATGGCTTAGAGGAATGTATGTTTTGCGCCATTCATCAGAAGCCTGTCCAATGGGCATATATTCAATAAAGCGGACATGAAGAGGACGCTCAAGGGTCATTGCAATAAACGCTCGAATTTCATCCTCATTAAAACCTTTCATCAATACCATATTGAGCTTGATCGGATCGAGTCCAGCCTCATATGCAGCTTCGATGCCTTCAAGCACCTTCCGCACATCGCCACCTCGGGTAATTGATGCATAGCGCTCTTCCTGTAATGAATCAAGGCTTATGTTGATCCGAGTAAGTCCTGCTTCTTTTAAAAGACGGGCCTTTGAAGGTAACAGAAGCCCGTTGGTTGTAAGCGAAATATCCTGAATTCCTTCAATCGCGGAGATCATAGCGACAAGAGACTCTAAATCTTTGCGAACGAGCGGTTCGCCACCTGTGAGCCGTACCTTGGACACGCCCATTGGCGCAAGGACTTTAAGTACAGCTGCAATCTCTTCATAGCTCATGATTTCGTCATGCGGCTGAAATACCATTCCTTCTTCAGGCATGCAGTACACACAGCGAAGATTACAACGGTCGGTTACCGATATTCGGATATAATCATGGATCCTTCCAAAGGAGTCCGTCAGTGGTTCAACATTTGGTTTCATCTATCGGAATCCCCTTTCCAGCTAGCATGGTCACATTGTAGCGATTGCCGGAGCGGGAGTCAATGGAGTGGACATGATAAAAGATTAAATTTTAACTTTAAAATTCGCATATAAATGCGATCCATGTGAACTCTATCACAGAAAACGTTTTCAGGTGTCCTTATACTGTAGTTACAGGAACATGAATTTCCCCTAGGAAATATGCCCTGAGTTAACAGTTAAGCCATCCTGATCTGGATGGCCGCTGTTTTCAGGATGATTTCCAGAATTTTCAGAAACTTCCGGGAATCATTTTTCATTAAATCACCCATAGTTCAGTCATTTGCGATATACTGTGAAGGATATCACATCCAACAAGAGGTCACCATTAGGAGGTTCGATATGGCGATATCGTCTGTTCAAACATTGGAGGTACCTGACGTCTGTCACAGGTGGCTGGAAAATCGCGGGACGATTTATCAGCTGCTCACTGAATTTCTAGGCCACAAGCCTACACTATCTTTAGTTGCACATTGGAGTCGCAGTCATGGCATTAGTAAAGCTGCTGAGTTAACTCGTGGAGGCCGTGAGCTTATGCATTATTTAAGTGGCCGCTCACCAGAGGAACTCGTGAAGATTTGCGAAAGGGAAGGTGCCGAATACCGTAGATTGCTGCAGCATTCGAAACAGCGTCCATTAGCGGAATCGCGTTATTCTCCTTACTCATGTACGGCACAGGATCTATCGGATTTCTATGCATCGGCGGGGGTCGCTTTTAAGAAAGTGAGCGGCGAACCTGACGATCACCTTGCAATTGAGCTTGAATTTATAACGGTACTGCATGATCGTATGCTGAATAGTTTGTACTCCGAAGATAGCATGATCGAGCTCATGGATATCCAGATTCGATTCTTGGAAGAACATTTACTCACCTGGATCCCTGCACTATGTAGAGAACTAAACGCTTCAACGATGAGTCCGATCTATTTATCGGTATCACGATTGCTTGCAGAGTTCCTTGAATACGATGTGGCGATGCTTCGGACTTGGAGACAGTCTTGTCTGACGGTTAAAGAGCCGGTTCGTGAACCTGTACTCGCATAGAGACAATGATTGATACAAGCTACAATCAGGTCTAGATGTACTTCTTCATATAAGAACAAATGAAAAAAAGGACACACTTCCTATAATTCGGAGTGTGTCCTTTTTGAATTAATCTTCGATTTGCTTTTTGTGGAATTTCATGAGGAATTCGTATACCACAGGGACAACGACAAGTGTCAGCAGTGTAGAACTGATCAAACCGCCGATAACCGTAATACCGAGCCCTTTAGAAATAATACCTGCGCTGTTCTCCCATCCGAAGACGAGTGGCAGCAATGCTCCTATGGTTGCAAGAGCAGTCATCAGAATTGGACGAAGACGTGTTGCACCTGCTTCAAGAAGTGCATCGCGAGTAGACATTCCCTCACGTTCCTTATGGATAACACGGTCTATCAGTACAATCGCGTTCGTTACAACGATACCAATCAACATCAGTACACCCATCAAAGCAGATACGTTCAGTGTTTCACCTGTAATCAGCAAGGCGACGATTGCACCAATGACGATGAATGGTAGTGAGAACAGGATCGCGAATGGAGCAAGCGCACCTCCGAAAGTAACAACAAGAACGAAGTAAACAATCGCAATGGCTGCCAACATTGCAAGACCAAGCTGACCGAATGTTTCATTAATCTGTTCGGTTACGCCGCCGAAGGAGACAGAAACACCCTCAGGTAGCTTCATTTTATCAACTTTGGCTTGAAGATCAGCGGAAGCATTACCTACGTCTGTAGTCAGGATGTCAGCATTAATGGTAACAACCATCTTACCATCGATACGTGTAATGGAATCCGGTGAGGTACCTTTCTCCACTTTAGCGACGTCTTTAATTGGGACTTCCATGCCAAGCGGTGAGGTTACCGTCTCATTTTCAATTTCCTTGATGCTCTTATAAGTCTGATTATCAGCTTCAATGTAGACTTTATAGGATTTATTCTCAATCTTCACCTCAGTCAATACAGGACGTTCACGCATTGGGCTGAGCTTCATAGCGAGTTGACCTGCTGTCAAACCGAGAGAGCTAAGCTTCTCTTGATCCGCAACTAATGTGTATTGCTCATAGGCTTCTGACAAGCTGGTTTCTGCATTTTCGAAGCTGGCTGTATCTTTCTTCGCCAGTTCTGCAATTTCATCAGCTACAGGTTTGATCTGATCTAGTGAATCACCAAAGACATTAACGGTAAGCTGGTTACCGCCCATACCGCCCATGTCCATACTTGCCCATACACCTTCAGGAACTTCTGTCTCGAGGCCTTCGACTAAGTCTTTTTTTACATCCTCAAAGTTCTTCGTATCTGGGTCGTACATGACATAAAACAGACCGGAATTGGCTGACCCCATACCTAGTGGGTTGCTGCCTCCGATGGAGAATTGCATGCTTTGAACTCCATCTTGAGCGAGAATGTACTTCTCGGCTTTTAATGCACGTTGTTCCACATCTTCCAGACGGTCGCCTGGTTGAGGTGAATAAGTAACCATCGCATATTTATCTTCTTGATCCGGCATAAAGCTTACGCCCACGAATTTCGTGAGGAACAAGCTACCGACCAACAGCACAATCGCAGCACCAAAAGTAATCAGCTTGTGGTTCAGCGTCCATCTCAGCACATTTTGATAACCGCGAGCAAGTGAGCCTGGATTCTCTTCATGGTTCCGCTTGTTCTTAACACCTTTACGGAAAAGAGTGTGAGCAAGTGCAGGAACGAGTGTAACGGCTACGACGAGTGATGCAAGAAGAGCGAACACCATCGTCAATGCAAATGGCATGAATAGTTCGCCTACCATACCGCTAACGAGTACGAGTGGTAAGAACACGGCAATCGTGACAACTGTCGAAGACATGATCGGTATGAACATTTCTCGAGTAGCTGCGCTAATCAGTTCTCGGCCCTTCAGCTTCTCAGTAGATAATGACATCCGCCGGTAAATATTCTCAATGACAACGATGGAGTCATCGACAACCCGACCAATAGCGACCGTCATCGCACCGAGCGACATCATGTTTAGCGTAATGTCCATCTGCTGCAGACAGAGCACAGCGATGAGAAGCGACAATGGAATCGAAATGATCGATATAATGGTTGAACGGATATTACGAAGGAAGATCATAATAATGATTACAGCGAACAAGGCACCATATACAGCCTTGAACAACATGGTATGAACGGAATCTTCGATAGGCTTACCCTGATCAAGCATGATGGTTAGATCCATGCCCGGATACAGTTCTTTTAATTCTTCTGTCTTGTCTTTAACTCGGTTAACAACATCTACGGTGTTCGCGTCATTGGCTTTCACGACTTGAACACCGATGGATTCCTTGCCGTTGGTGCGGGAGATGGACTCAGCTTTTCCGACGACTTGAATGTCAGCAATATCACTAAGCTTCACGGTCGGAATGGCTAGAGGAGCTCCTCCGTTAGGAGCACCCGCAGCATTGTCGGCTCCAATTTGCCCAGTAGTAGCCCCAGCTTCTGCTGTAGGTGCTCCACCAACGCCTTGCGCTCCTGCTCCGCCAGCTCCAGCGCCACTAGGCATAACAGGAATCGCGATATTCTTCAGATCATCAATACCGATGATGCCGCCATCGACTGCCACCGCTTTTTGTGACTCTTCCATCTCGAACAATCCGAGAGGGGCATAAAGGGCAGAGCCTTGAACGATTCCCTTAACGGTATCTTCCGTAAGGCCAAGCTCATCCATTTTCTTCTGGTCGAACTTGATACTTACTTCATTAACGAATTGACCAGAAACTTGAAGGGAAGCAACACCTTCGAGATCCTCAAGCTCAGGCACGATATCGTTCTCCGTTATACGTGTAAGCTCATCTAGTTCAGTGCCTTCTTTGTTCGCGATACTGAGCGATACGACAGGCATCGAATTCAAACTGAACTTGGAAATCTGAGGCTTCTGTACATCATCTGGCAACTTTACCTCGTTGAGTGCTTCTCGAACGGCTGCAGTTGCGTTATCGAGATCCACGCCATAATTGAATTCAATGAATAAATTAGACGCGTTCTCCATGGAAGTCGAGGTGACTGTCTTAACCCCATCTACGTTTCGTAGTCTGGTTTCCAGCGGTTTCGTGACATCCTGTACGACACCCTCAGGTGCAGCCCCTGGGTAAACTGCTGTAACACTTAAGAAGGGGACATTGATGTTCGGAATCGTCTCTTGTTTCATGGTCAATCCGCTGTACAACCCACCAAAAGTAACAATAATGGTTAACAGCCAGACAGCGAACTTGTTCCGAAGCGAGAAGTTAATAATTCCTTTCATAAGGCGGTTCGTTCTCCTCTCCAAATTACCTTTTTGTCTATAAATCTACAGCTTTTCTTGAATCCGTCCATCCGAGAAAAGATAGAGGTCCAGAACGCCGTGGATTGTTGTGCTTAATTCACTGTACAGCTCATCTATGCCCTCAATACCTTCAAGGTTTCGAAGCATACCTCGAAGTATCACCCGGCGTGGGTGCATATCGAGTAGTTCTTTCTCCATTAGACTTAGAGAGTCTAACGCATCGTGAAGTGTCTCTGTCTCCAGAGGAAGCTCTTTAAGCTTTATCTTAAGTGACTTGATCACAACGAGTGGATGACGTGAGAACCGTGTCTCTTCAGGCTTTATGCCTGCAAGTTGCTCCCATGTTTCAATAGGTACAAGAGGGGCAGGTTTCCGGGACAACAGACTCTCGCTTACATCATCGAGCATGGTGGTGAGATGATTCGTTAGAATTCCGACATTCAGCGGTAAGCCGGGGAGGAATAAGAATCGTATGTATGCGCCAAGCATACCACCAACAAACATGGCAATTTCCATCGTATATGGCTCAATTTCTTCCCCGTAAACGGAGCGAAGCTTATTCTTAAACCATAGAAGAGCGTTATTCATTTCTTGATGAGCACATTCATGTTCGAAAGGCGGTTTACCTGATCCCGGATTCTCATGAATTTGCTTCAATAGAAATTCGCGCACTTCGAGGAAATGTACCAGTAACACCTCAACCTGCTTGCGAAGCTGCTCCTTCGGAGCAAGATGAGATTCCTGATCCACCTGAACAACTTCATCACGGATTCGAAGCGCAATATATTCATAGATACTTTTTTCCAGATCCTCTTTTGATTTAAAATGAAGGTAGAGGCTTCCCTTGGACATTCCGCATACTTCTGCAATTTCTTGCATGGAGGTTGCTGCGGAACCTTTCTTTGAAATCAGCTGCATAGCGGTCACCATAATCTGCTTGCGCTTCTCTGCTGTCTTATCCGACAATCCGTTACTCACCTCGCTATATAGAACTATGTAGTTCTTTCGTTGACCCGCTGGTCAAAATTAATTATATAAAAAAGAAACGGCCATTACAACTTGAGCAGTTGTGACCGTTTCTTATGAAGATTACGTGAGCACTTTCAAGCCAACAGCAGAGCACAAAATCATCGAGATGAACAGAACTCTGCGCCATTCTTTAGGCTCTCCGAACAAGAACATACCTGCTACTGTACTGCCTACCGTACCGATACCGGTCCATACAGCATAAGCGGTTCCCATCGGGAGAGTTGTCATAGCGAAGGACAGGAGAGAGAAACTAGCGGCAAAAGATAATGCCATAAGTGCGAGATAAGGCCATCCTTTCCGCTGGGAAACACCTTTAATGCCGATCACACCAGTGACTTCAAATCCTCCTGCCAAAATCAATGCGAGCCATGCCATCAGCTAAGTCACCTCCTTATCTTGTTGACCTGACGAATCATCGGTAACGAGCTTAAGCCCGATAACCCCCGCCAGCAAGACACCGATCAGAAGGACTTTAACAAGTTTAAAAGGTTCTCCGAATAAGAGCATCTCAGCAGCAACGGTACCTGCGGTCCCGATTCCTGTGAAGACTGCATAAACCGTTCCCACCGGAAGGCGTTTCGCTGCTTCGATAATGAGGTAGAAGCTTGCGCATATAGCGAGTAAAGTTCCGAGCCATTCCCAAACATTACTGGAATGCTTTAATCCAATCACCCAGACAATTTCAACGAGACCGCTGAGCAGCACATATATCCAATTGCGGTTCATAGCAAATTACTCCTTATATTTATATTCTTGATGTCATGTTACCTTAGTTACACCTAGCCAATACACAGGCCATGCCTGCTCCAGTCGCCGAGTTGAGCGCTCTTCACCGCCGTAAAGAGTTTCCACATCAATCCCGTCCATCAGTGTGATGAAGGCGAGCGCTGCTTGCCGCGGGTTCTGAATAATCTTTCCGTTTACAGGACAGCCAGCAGCCAGCAGTGTAGCCACATTCTCCTCTTGGTTATCCAGAAAAGGATAGACCATGCCCATGACTTCGTCATAAAGCGAGTTAGGCGGGAAAAATGACATCCTTAGAAAGAATTTTGCCTCTTGATCCTCATGGTAGTCGCGCAGTTTACGTATTAATAATCCCTTCAGTAACTCTTCAAGTGGGAGCGATGCATGATCTTTGAAATACTGCTGAATCTTGTCCTCTTGTTTTTGGAAGACGGCCTTTAGCACTTGCATGAACAAATCCTCTTTGCTTGCAAAATGAGCATATATCGAGGGTTTTTTTATGCCGCAATCATCAGCGATACTTTTCAAAGAGGCTCCTTCGTACCCGTCTTTTGCAAAATGAACAAGTGCGGCTTGCATGATCTGTGTTGCGCTCATCACCAAAACCTCCTACCTAACGTTCGTTAGTTTGTATTTTTTCAAATTTTGAATCTATTGTCAAGGGAAGATTTTAAATTATTTATTTTCAAAGATCGTGATATTCATTATTGACATATAGAGGTTACAACTTTGTCTTAATTAACTGATTTTGAGTCAGGATCGTAGGAAGAACGTATGAGTTCATGTAGAATGTGATGGATAAGCATAAGATTATTATTTAATTTCGTGATATATGGAAGTGGGGTTACTAGAAATGAGAAAGGGAATACAAGCGGTCATAATAACGGCAATTTTGATTGCATTTTATTATTTCGGTTTCGGTTATTTCGGTAAAACGGCGGGTACGGTTGTCAGTGTGTTCTCTACTTTAACGGTGATCTCCATCAGCTTGATGATATTTATGGAGAACAGGCGACCTTCAGCAACAATGGCATGGATTTTACTATTAGCACTCATTCCAATCGTGGGGCTTCTTTTTTATTTGTTGTTCGGACAGAATTATTTCAAGCGAAGAAAATATGATAAAAAGGCTCAGCGCGATATATTGGCCTATGAAAGTGAAGTGCTTCAGCGCAGTACGCCGGACTTAACACGTTTCCGCGAGGAACATCAGCAGCTGCTCCAGTTGTCCCAGAAGCTGGCTCGTACTCCGATTTCTTTCTCAACAGAAACCAAAGTGCTCACGAACGGGGAGGAGACCTTTTCGGCCCTTCTTCCGGAACTGCAGAAAGCAAGGCACCATATCCATATGGAGTACTATATTTACCGGGCAGACGAGATCGGCACGCAAATTCAGCAAATCCTGATCAAGAAGGCAAAAGAGGGTGTAGCTGTTCGATTCATGGTCGATGCCGTTGGTAGTCTGCAGCTATCATCCGCTTTCTTGAATGAGATGAGGGAAGCGGGTGTCCAGGTTGGTGTGTTCGGAAGCCCGCGCACCATCTTCTTCACCAGCCGGGTGAACTATCGCAATCACCGCAAGATTGTCGTGATTGACGGTAGCGTTGGTTTTATTGGCGGTTTGAACATTGGAGATGAATATTTAAGCCGTAGCAAGACGTATGGCTTCTGGCGTGATACGCATATGCTTGTACGAGGTGAAGCCGTAAGAACACTGCAGGTTATTTTTATGCAGGACTGGAACTACGTGGTCGGTGAGAAATTGACCGAACAAGCGTATTATTCCCCAGATTTACTAGAGAATCGCAAGGGAGCTGTCCAGATTATCGCCAGCGGACCTGACAATGAACGAAGAGCGCTAAAGAATATATTCTTTTCGATGATTGTCTCCGCTCGTAAATCCGTCTGGCTTGCCACCCCCTATTTCATTCCGGATGACGATATATTAACAGCGCTGCGTGTAGCTGCTCTCTCTGGACTCGATGTACGGATTCTGTTTCCGGCAAAACCAGACAAGTGGCTTCCGTTTCTGGCTTCGCACTCCTATTTCTCTTCTTTGCTTGATGCAGGGGTCCGCATTTACGAATATGAAAAAGGATTTTTGCACTCCAAGCTGCTGATCGTGGATGGTGAGATTGCGACGATTGGAACCGCGAATATGGATATGCGGAGCTTCCATTTGAACTTTGAAGTGAACGCTTTGCTTGTTCAGACGGAAAGTGTACAGCAGATGGTTAACGATTTTGAGCGGGATTTGCAGTATACGCGTCTGATAGATCAGGATACATTTATGAACAAGCGCATTATCGTACGGATCCTGGAATCGGGGGCACGCCTGATGTCTCCGCTGTTATAACAAACCTTAAGAACCACCGGTACTGGCAGTACATGTTGCGTATGAGCACACGTACTACCACCGGTGGTTCTTTGTAATTGCATCTTAGAAGGTCGTAAAGCCGATTGCTTTTTGAAGCTTGAAAATGATGTCCTTGATCCATGTCGATGGTTCTTCATAAGCGCTGAAATCAAGCGTGAATTCGGCACCATTGTTAAACCACAGCATCTCAAAATAATCATCCAGCTGTTTTTTTAGGTGGTGGTTCTGCGGTACGTCAACCCAGAGGTCGTTCTCTAAGTTATAGTCTTTCAGATTACGAGGGGTGAAGTTGGTGGATCCGCCTATGATGATGGATTTATCCTGAGGTTTCGCAATATATAACAGCTTCGTATGATATTGTTCTTCCCCTGTGTTATACCACCTAACCGCGATAGACTCCTGGGATCGCTTCAGCAACTCTGCGGCCGCTGGCCTATTCGGTATACCAATCTTTTCTCGCCCGAAAGCATTTTGATTCGGATCAAGAATAAGACGTACATCCACACCCCGATTCGCAGCATTGATCAATTCGTCCATGACCTTGCTTTCCGCTAAATAGAACATACCCATCCAGAGGATATCGCCCGGTTCAGCCTGTTGAATGCTCTCAAGCACATACTTATAAACCTTCCCTTCCGTTAAATACCGGATGCCGAGTGGCTTCTGTGTTGAGTTCACATGTGTTGTTGGTTGTGGTTGATATTCGGGGAGCTCAATTCCTCCGGATAAGTTTACAGCAGCCTGCTCGGATGCCAGTACATCCTTGATAATCTCTCCGCTTGCTTCAAACGCAATGTTCGAATGATATGCACTAGCAGCGTGGATGTTACCCGAGGAGACGAGAGCCGTCTTTTCGCTAACAACAACCTTTCGATGGTTTGCCTTGACATTAAGCAGCTTCAAATAGGAACGGACGGTTATCGGTGGGCCATTGTCTGCCATCAGGTTAGGAAGTGTTCCCTTGCCGGACTGTCCGAACCATTGAAAAAAAGTGCGCCAAACCGCTGAATATACAGGAGTCGAGTCCCTGAGGGGATCTACATCCGTCATGACGACAGAGATGCCTGCAGCTTTCATACGCTCAAGAAGCGGGTTTGGAGCAGAATTGTAATTGGTGTTTACCTCATCCGTAATAAAGATGATCTCCATCTCAGGGTGAGATTTTTGATGCTGAATTAATCTCTCCGTCAGCTTGCTGCTCACTGGCGGGAATTGCTGATCTTTATGTGTGTAATCGTTAAATAGAAACATATCAATAACGAGGAATTGCCTCGACTCATCGATGATTTGTTCAATTCGTTTATAAATCTGCTGCTCGTGAACGGGTTTTCCATCCGCACCTGTATAGGTTATATCCGTCCAAAACTTTACATCGTCTGTCTGATAGAGCGGGCTTTCATAGGATATGCCGGGGGGCAGTGGTTTCTGAGTCTGGTATATCATCACAGCAATAAGCCAGAGAATAAGGAGAGAAATGATGAGTCCTATCCAGCGTAACCAGGACTTGCGAGAGAAAGGCCAAAGTGACATAGGTAACCTTCTTTCTTGATTGTTATTGTATTATGTCCTATATAACAACCGGAATGCGTTTTTGAAGCAGAGTGACGAAATGCCTTTATATTAAAAGGCATGAATCTTGGCTTGGTCGACAGAAGTTTGGGAAAAATGTATAATCAATGTACTTAATTTGTATAGAGTCGGATTATAAAATTCTTGGGGGCCTCCCCTGATATTTACCGAAAGGCAGGGAATTTACGTGTATTCCATCAAACAGGTAGCCGTTATGCTGGATATGCCCGCCGTTACCATCCGGGCCTGGGAGAATCGGTACGGTGCCGTGAATCCACTGCGAACAGAATCGGGCTATCGTATGTACAGCCAAGAGGATGTAGATGATTTACGATGGTTGAAAGAGCAGGTAGAGAATGAGGGGAGCAGCATATCACAGGCTGTTCGGCAGTTAAAGTTGCAGAAGGAAGCAGCCACCAATGCTGTTCCTTTTCCAGCAATAGGACCTATTGGTGAAGAATCTTATGAGCAGTTATGTGCACAAATCTATGAAACTTTATCTGAGTTCCAAGGGGAAAAGGCAAACAAGCTCATTGATTATGGATTTTCGATTTACGGATATGATGCTATGTTCTACAAAGTATTGGTTCCCATTCTTGTTCGTGTAGGAGACGAGTGGGAGAGTGGTCAGGCCTCGGTAGCTCAGGAGCACTTTATGACTGAGTTGGTATCGAGGCGCTTTTTTCAGTTTTTCCATCTGTTCCCGATTCATTCTAATTTGCCCAAAGTGTTGGCCCTATGTCCAGAAGGAGAGCATCATCAGGTCGGTTTGATGTTGTTCTCATTACTGTTACGTAGAAACGGCTTGGAAGTGTTTTATCTGGGTGCTAATACGCCGATTGACGGAGTCTTGCAAGTGATTGGAGCACAAGAAATCAGCATTGTGTGCATGTCTGTATCGAATCCCCGCCTTGTACCTAAAGCTGATGCAATGGTCAAATTAATTTCTTCCCATTATCCAAACGTAAAATTTTTACTAGGGGGACATGGATATGAAGGGAAGAGTCAAACGGCATACCGAGAATTTGTAATGTCTGAACCACCTGAGAAATGGCAGGATTGGTTGGTTCGATTCATTAACGGTAGCGAGGGTGTTTGATTAGCGATATTATCGTAAGATTACATATCTTATAAAAACGAAGTCGTTGGAGGGAAGAATGGACAATCAGAGCGGTAATAGAAGAGTTGTAGACGGACAAGGTAGTCCTTCAGCTAGTGAAATAGATTCGGTGAACCGGGGCATGTTGCTACCAGAGAAACCGACAGGCGAGCGAAAAATAGAACATGTTCGTTTATGTCTGGAGGAAGAAGTGAATGGTCAGGGTGTGACAACAGGCTTTGAGAATTATCGATTTCGCCATGCCGCGCTGCCGGAAGTCGATTTTGACGAAGTGAATTTGGGTACCACATTTCTTGGATTTGAACTCCGGACACCGTTTCTGATTAGCTCGATGACAGGTGGGAGCAAGGCAACAGGAGAGATTAATATGCGCCTTGCTGCCGCTGCTGAAGCGCGTGGTTGGGCGCTCGGTGTTGGATCGGTACGCGCAGCAGTGGAGCGTGGTGAACTGGCACCCACCTTTCGGGTGCGGGAGATGGCACCGAATATCCCGATTATCGCAAATCTTGGGGCTGTACAATTAAATTACGGCTTCGGGCTGGATGATTGCCGCCGGGCGGTGGACATTGCTGGCGCAGATATGCTTGTACTGCATCTCAATGGACTCCAGGAAGTATTCCAGCCAGAAGGGAACACCCGATTCGGAGGACTCATGTCCAAGATTGAAGAGTTATGCCAAGTCATGGATGTACCTGTGGGAGTTAAGGAAGTAGGCTGGGGGATTGACGGGGCTACAGCGCTAAATCTGCTAAATGCTGGGGCGGCATTCATTGATGTAGCTGGAGCTGGCGGTACATCTTGGAGCCAAGTAGAAAAGTTCCGAAGTATTGATCCAGTTCGGCGTGCGGCGGCGGAGGCTTTTGCAGATTGGGGTCATCCGACATCCGATTGCATTGCCGAGGTACGGGACTATGCACCCTCTGCTGCATTAATCGGCAGTGGCGGTCTAAATACCGGGGTTGATGCAGCTAAAGCGATTGCGCTCGGTGCAGACTTGGCTGGTTTTGGACGTGGGCTGCTTGGCTCAGCGGTCGCTTCGGAGGAAGCACTGAACGAGAAGTTAGCTCAGGTTGAGCTTGAACTCCGTACAGCAATGTTCGGTATTGGAGCCGCGGATATTGCCGCTTTGAAAGAGACAGATCGTTTAGTGAAGCGGTATTCGTGACTTTAGATGAAGATTGAAGCCTTGTATAATTGCTGAAATATCTATATGAGGACCCTTTCCAGAACGGGAACAGGGTCCTTTTTGATGTGCGTTTTATGGAAGTGGAGTCTTATCGGAACTAAGCGACGAATGAAGGAGGGGTAATATTTCGAAAAAAACTTTTGCCAACGCGTACTAAAAACCTTATATTAAGAGTAACTATAGCGATAAACGTTCGTTTTTTATCATTAGGAAAAGGTTATATGGAAAGGGTGAACTTTTTTGAAAAGACCTGCATTTCAATTTAGTACAAGAACCGTAGTGACAATCGGAATCTGTTCCGCGCTGTACGGAGCAACCTTTATGATTGGAATTCCTGCAGGACCGGATACCTTTTTGAAACCGGCCATTGCATTACTTGCTATTTTTGGAGCCTTATTCGGTCCGATGGTTGCCTTCGCGGCAGGCTTGATCGGTCACGTGCTGACGGATCTCATGAGCAGTGGTATGGTATGGTGGGGCTGGGCGCTTGGGTCAGGTATTACAGGGGCATTCATGGGCCTGATTTATTTGCACAAAAAGTTCGATCCACACAGTGGCTCTGTAACAGGTAAACAGATTGGTATGCTTACCGTCTATGGAGTTTTGGGTATTGTCTTGTCACTTTTATTCTCTGGATATTTTGATGCCATCTTTATGGGAGAGCCAACGGATAAATTGGTGCTTCAAGTCACTGTTGCCTCTATCGCTAACATTGCTGTATTTGTAGTGCTTGGTCTTCCAGCCGTATTAGGCTACTCCAAACGGAGTGCGAAGTCCGGCAATCTGACGATTAACGAATAAACTGAGGAGTACAGACGACCATGCAACCCATCATCTCATTTCAAGATTTCAGCTTTCGCTATAAAAATCAAACGGAGCCGACCCTCCGTCATATTACCCTTGATATCTATCCTGGGGAAAAAATATGGATCGCCGGGCCTAGCGGCTCTGGCAAATCGACTTTAGCCCATTGTCTAAATGGGCTAATTCCTTTTATGTACGACGGGGAAGTAAGCGGCAGTCTTACCGTTGGTGGAACCGATTATAAGGAAGGCGGCGTTTTCGGACGAAGCCGCACGGTAGGAACGATTTTGCAGGATTCAGATGCCCAGTTTGTTGGGCTTACGGTTGGAGAAGACACCGCGTTTGTCATGGAGAATCGAGAAATGCCACGACCACAGATGAAAAGTGCGGTTATTACCTCACTTCAAATGGTGGATATGCTGGACCGGATCGAGGATAGCCCGCACGACCTGTCGGGAGGACAGAAGCAGAGCGTATCGCTTGCAGGAGTCCTGTCAACAGATAGCGAGGTGCTCCTCTTTGATGAGCCCCTAGCTAATCTAGATCCGGCTGCGGGTAAACGTGCCATGAAATTAATCGAGAGCATTCGCCAGAATAGCGCCAAGACGGTGATCATTATTGAGCACCGTGTGGAGGATGTGTTACTCGAGCCAGTGGACCGAATCGTGCTGTTGCATAAAGGAAGCATTGTTTCGATGGGGACCCCGGATGAGCTGCTTGCCTCCGGTACACTTCGTCAATATGGACTTCGTCCGCCGCTCTATGTAGATGCGATGGAGTACGCAGGGATTTCTATTGAAGGCATTTCGAATCTGGCGGTTCCTCGTAAGCTGGACATAGACGGTGCTCAGGACAAATTGGAGAACTTCGCTAATAGCGCGAGGACTCTGCGCAAAGACACAGAACGGGAAGTTCTGCTGAGTCTTCGTCACGTAGGCTTTGGTTATGAAGCCGGAAGGTCTGTACTAGAGGATGTGAGTCTCGACATTGGTGCCGGGGAGACGGTTGCGCTGCTTGGAGCGAATGGAGCGGGGAAATCAACCTTATCTAATGTCATTACAGGTCTGCTGAAACCACGTTCTGGAGAGATACTGCTTCGGGGCGATAATATCGCCAAATGGTCGATTCGGCGTCGTGGTGAAGAGATCGGGTATGTGATGCAGAACCCGAATCGAATGATCAGCCAGCATCTCATTATAGAAGAGGTGGGCTTAGGGCTGAAAGCTCGCAAGGTAGATCCTGCAGAAATTACTATGCGTGTGGAACAAGTGCTTAAGGTATGTGGTCTGTACCCATACCGCAGCTGGCCAGTTTCGGCACTTAGTTACGGCCAGAAGAAACGCCTGACCATTGCTTCAATTCTGGTGTTACAACCGAAACTCATCATTTTAGATGAGCCAACAGCAGGGCAGGACTACCGTCATTACAAGGAGTTCATGGACTTTATCGCACAGCTTGCCGAGCAGGGGACCGCTTTTCTGTTCATCACACATGATATGTACCTCGCCCTTGAATATGCGGACCGTGCGGCGGTGCTCTGCGGTGGACGGATGATTGCTTATGGATCTCCTGCTTCCATATTAAGTGATGCAACCGTTACAGAAGCTGCCCATCTGAGGGAGACTTCATTATCCATATTTGCACGAGATAACGGGCTTGAACATCCCGAACACTTCGTAGAGGCCTTTGTGTCGCATGAGAAAAGAGGGATGTCTAGTGAGTAGAACAGGGAGTTTATATGTACCGGGGCAGTCTTTCTTTCACCGGATGGATGGAGCAGTTAAGCTTGTACTCTTTCTCATATGGACTGTTGTAGCATTCATGTTTATGGACCTGCGGATATTCACTGTGATGTTAGCCGGGGGAGCTGCAATGCTCGTATACTCTGGTGTTCCTTTTCGAAAGATGGCTTTTCTCTTCGGATTGATCGTAATGTTCTCTATTATTAATGGGTTATTTATTCTTCTCATTACACCAACGTTCGGTACAAGGTTGACGGGTACAGATACGCCTGTTATTCCTATTGGGTATGCGGTAATCAATCAGGAGACACTGTTCTATGTTCTGACTTTGTCGGCCAAATATTTGACACTGTTACCCATGACGCTGCTCTGTCTGTTTACGACGATGCCAAGTGCCTTTGCGGCTAGCCTTAACCGAGTAGGTGTTCCGTATAAGATCGCTTATGCAGTTAGCATTGCTCTGCGCTATATTCCGGATCTAATTGCAGAGTTCAAAAGCACGCTCCATTCCATGGAAGCTAGAGGGATGGGGATTTCAAAAGAAGACGGTAGCTTAGGTAAACGTCTGTCGAACCTTTCTGCTGTTGTTGTACCTGTTCTGCAATCCGCTCTTCATCGGATTGATTCCGTCACAAGCGCCATGGAACTTCGGGGTTTCGGTGCAGGTAAGAAGAGGACTTGGTATAGTGGAGGAGATATGACGGCTGCTGACTGGGTTGTTATCGGACTAGCGCTGGTTATTCTCGGTTTGGCAATTTGGCTGAGAAGCAGTGGATGGGATGCATTCTGGTATCCTTTTTCATAATGCGGGTAAGAGCGATATTCTTGGTTTGAACAATAAGGATGTTCTGATATAATTAATAAGATTGTTTAGAGAAATCGATAAGGAGTTGTCACATAAATGGCTTTAAAAGCAGGGATCGTCGGTCTGCCGAACGTCGGCAAATCCACATTGTTTAATGCGATTACACAGGCGGGGGCAGAATCGGCTAACTATCCGTTTTGTACGATTGACCCTAACGTAGGTGTGGTGGAAGTGCCAGATGAGCGATTGGACAAGTTGACTGAACTGGTACAGCCGAACAAAACCGTACCGACCGCATTTGAATTTGTTGATATTGCAGGTTTGGTTCGTGGTGCAAGCAAGGGAGAGGGCCTCGGGAATAAGTTCCTTGCTCATATCCGTGAAGTAGACGCTATCGTGCACGTGGTAAGATGCTTTGAAGATGAGAACATTACCCACGTTGACGGTAAAGTGAATCCAGTTAGCGACATTCAGACGATTAACCTGGAGCTGATTCTGGCTGACCTCGATAGTGTAGAGAAGCGTATTGACCGCACCAAGAAGAATATGAAGGGCGGTAACAAAACGTACGCACAGGAAGTCGAACTGCTAGAGCGCGTGAAGGAAGCTCTGTACAATGATCAGCCTGCCCGTAGTGTAGAGCTTAGCGATGATGAGAAACTGCTTATCCGTGATCTGCATTTGCTGACACTGAAGCCGGTACTTTATGCGGCGAACCTGAGTGAAGATGGTGTGGCTGGAGCAGACAGCAATCCTTATGTTCAACAGGTTAGAGAATTTGCTGCAGCTGAGAATGCTGCTGTTGTTCCGATCAGTGCGAAAGTGGAAGCGGAGATCGCAGAGCTTGAAGGCGAAGATAAGGCGATGTTCCTGGAGGAGCTGGGCCTTGAAGAGTCTGGTCTGAACCGACTAATTAAAGCTGCATACAGCTTGCTCGGGCTTTACACTTACTTTACGGCTGGTGTTCAGGAAGTTCGTGCGTGGACGATCCGCAAAGGAATGAAAGCTCCACAAGCGGCAGGAGTTATTCATAGTGACTTCGAACGTGGGTTTATCCGTGCGGAAGTTGTGTCTTATGATGACCTTCTGGCAGCGGGTTCGATGAACGGAGCGAAAGAGCGTGGTCAGCTTCGTCTGGAAGGTAAAGATTATACGGTGCAAGACGGCGATGTTATGCACTTCCGTTTCAATGTATAAGGTATGATGTAGAAGAACGACAGGCTTCCTTGATGGGGGTCTGTCGTTTATTGTATGGATGGAGATGAGGGTTCATTAATTGTTGGAGAAAATTATTTCCATCAATATGCTGATTTGGGTATTGTCCTTCTAGCCAAGCGGGCTGATTCATGTTAAAATAAAAAGTCGTTTGTTACTGCTGTTATGACGGTGTAAATGAAATAACTATCGTGAATAAATGACAATCTTTTGTTTGAACATACTCAGGAATATACATGTAGAGAGGTGAATTCCCTTGTTGGACCGATTGCAATCCCTTGCGGACCGTTATGAAAAGTTAAGTGAGCTGCTCTGCGATCCCGACGTTGCAAGCGACTCGAAAAAGTTGAGGGATTATTCCAAAGAACAATCCGATTTGCAGCCTGCTTACGAGGCATTTGTTGAATATAAGAATGTGATGGAAGAGCTTGATGCTGCTAAGACTATGCAGGGCGAGAAGCTGGATGATGAAATGCGCGAGATGGTGAAGATGGAAATCGATGAACTGAGCGCACGCCAGCAATCGCTTGAGGAAACCATTCGAGTGCTGCTCTTGCCGAAGGACCCGAATGATGATAAGAACGTTATCGTGGAAATTCGCGGAGCGGCTGGTGGAGACGAGGCGGCTTTGTTTGCAGCGGACTTATACCGGATGTATACCCGTTATGCTGATAGTCAGGGCTGGAAAGTGGAGCTTATGGACGTGAACTCCAATGACCTTGGTGGATTTAAGGAAGTTATCTTCCTAATCAATGGCCGCGGGGCATATAGCAAAATGAAATTTGAAAGTGGAGCACACCGTGTACAGCGTATTCCGACAACGGAATCCGGCGGCCGTATTCATACTTCTACCTCGACGGTAGCTGTATTACCTGAAGCAGAAGAAGTAGATATCGAAATCCATGATAAGGATATTCGTGTAGACACATTCTGTTCGAGTGGTGCAGGTGGACAATCCGTTAACACGACGAAATCTGCCGTGCGGGTTACTCACGTACCAACAGGTATCGTTGCTACATGTCAGGATGGGAAGTCGCAGAACTCCAATAAGGAGAAGGCGCTGCAAGTACTTCGTACCCGTATCTATGATATGATGCGTCAGGAAGAAGAAGCGAAATACTCCGGTGAGCGTAAGAGTAAGGTAGGTACCGGAGATCGCAGTGAACGTATTCGGACTTACAATTTCCCGCAAAGCCGTGTAACAGATCACCGCATTGGTTTGACGCTGCATAAGCTGGATCAGGTGATGAACGGAGAAATTGAGGAAATCATTTCGGCACTTACGCTTGCGGAGCAAGCAGAAATGATGGATAAAGGAGAATAACGCTTTGGAGAGACATGTATTTGTATCGACACCGGAGCGTAGTATAAGAGAAGCCTTCACAGAGGCTTCTTCTTTTTTAGAAAGCTGCGGGGTGATGGAGCCACAGCATAATGCGAAGCTACTGCTTGAGCATGTGCTTGGTTTAACGGGCACAGCTTATTATATGGCGTTGCCAGACTCTTTTCCGGCTGATCGCCGTGATGCTTGGGAAGCAGCTGTGAATCAGAAGGGGAATGGTGTCCCTGCACAATATATTATTGGTGAACAAGAATTTTACGGACTCACCTACGAGGTGACACCTGCTGTACTTATTCCTCGTCCTGAGACGGAACTTCTCATCGAAGCGGTGCTGGAGCAAGCTGGATCAGCACGAGGACTGACGACACTGGATATTGGCACGGGTAGTGGGGTTATAGCTGTGACACTAGCTTTGAAATCACAGGACTGGCGTGTGCTCGCGAGTGATATTTCTCCGGAAGCGCTTGAGGTGGCTCGGCGCAACGCGAAACGACTTGGCGCGAATGTGGAGTTTCGTCTGGGGAATTTACTCGAGCCTTTTACAGGCCTTGCACCGGATATTATTGTATCTAACCCGCCTTATATTCCAGCGGAGGATATTGAAGGCCTCCAGCCGGAAGTTCGTGACCATGAGCCGCGCACGGCTCTTGATGGGGGAGCTGACGGATTGAATCCTTACCGGATTATGATGGAACAGCTTTCACTACTCGCCGCACCACCACGCATCATTGCGTTTGAACTTGGCATGGGTCAAGCAGATGCAGTAGCTGATTTATTAAGGTCAGCGGGACATTGGGAACGTATTATTACAGTTCCGGATTTGGCGGGAATTGATAGACATGTATTGGGAATTTCGCTCTAATTGTCATTCGGCCCATTTTTTCTTACAATAGTAAGTATGGATGTTAAATTGCCTTTTTAGGGCGCTAGGGAGCATTGAAGCTCAGCTCAGGCAGCACAGGGGGACCGAATATGCTTCAGAAGTTTAAGAAGATTGACTTCGTGATCGTGGCCGTACTGGTCATGTTAATGATTATCAGCATTACGTCAATATATAGTGTGACCAAGGGAGATGCCAAGTTTGATGGCTCCCATATTCGAATGATCGCCTATTATATCGTTGGTTTTATCGCTTTTTTTGGAATTAGCTTGCTGGACTATCGTATCTTAATGAAATATGCGTTGTACATTTACTTAGGTGGTTTGGCATTACTCATATTCGTCATGTTCTTCGGTGCAACCATAAACGGTTCACAAGGCTGGATTAATCTCGGATTCGCTAGCTTGCAGCCAGCGGAGATGTTCAAGCTTGTACTCATCATCTTCATAACGCATGCCTTAGTTCGTAAGAATAAGCCGCAGCTATCCTTTATTCGGGATGTCATCCCCGTGGGATTACTCGCGTTCATTCCTTTTGTTCTCGTTATGGGCATCAATGACCTTGGTAATGCTCTGAGTTATGTCATCATTTTGCTGGGATTATTCTGGATTGGTAATGTTAAGTTATCACATGCATTCATTGGTTTTGTGCTTGTTGTAGGTACCGCGTTTGGCGCAGCACAGGCCTATATCCATTACCATGATGATATTAAGGCTGTGTTGGAGGAGGGGTCACGTGCGCACTGGATGGAGCGTATTGATCCGTGGCTCGTACCCGATAAAGCTACAGCTAAGGCAAGCTGGCATACGAATAATGCCAAGTTGGCGATTGCATCTGGCGGGATGAGTGGAGAAGGATTCATGCAAGGAACGTCTGTTCAGTCGGGCCGCGTACCTTACACGTATTCTGATTCTATATTCGTACAGATTGCGGAGGAATATGGCTTTATTGGATCATCGGTACTGCTTCTGCTGTATTTTATTCTGATCCACCGGATGATTCTGATTGCACTGGAGTGTAAGGATCGTGCAGGTCCATTCCTTATTGTGGGTATTGTCTCCATGTTCTTGTACCAGATATTTGAGAATATCGGTATGTTCATCGGTCTGATGCCGCTGACGGGGATCACACTGCCGTTTATTAGTTTTGGGGGTACATCGCTCGTGATCAGTATGGCGAGTATGGGTGTAGCAATGAGTGTGAAACTGCACGGACGGGAGATCGACGAGGATCTGCCACAGCCAAGCACGTATCGAACAGCGACAGCTGAGAAAAGTTAATGAGGGTCTACCAAGACCAGAAATAAGATGAATACTTAAATCCAATCAATGACCAATAGGAAAGCCCTTCGGGGCTTTTTTCTTTTCCCTACACTACGTGATTCAAAATCGGATCTGGAAATGTGAAGTATTGTGATTCAGCTTGTAATTCCTTACAATAGTAAAAGTAATTGTTATATTTCATGTAACAATGAATTAGTAAACTATCGTTTGCACAAGGAGGCATATATGCTTCAGAGAATACAAAAGATGGATTTCATTATCGTGGCTGTGCTGATCATGCTCATGTTGATTAGCGTCTCATCGATATATAGCGTTACGATTGGTACGGAACTGGAAGGTCATCATATGAAGATGCTTACCTATTACATCGTTGGTTTCCTTGCTTTCTTTTGTATGAGTCTACTAGACTTTCGTCTCCTGATTAAATATGCGCTGTATATCTATTTGGCTGGACTTGCGCTATTAGTGTTCGTTATGTTTTTTGGTGCAGACATAAACGGATCGAAGGGATGGATCAAGTTCGGCACTTCCCTTAGCCTGCAGCCAGCTGAGATGTTTAAGCTGGTCTTGATTATTTTTCTGACCTATATATTGATTCGCAAAAATAAACCTCAGCTCTCCTTTATACGGGATGTGATTCCGGTCGGACTGCTTGCCTTTCTTCCATTTGTGCTTGTGATGGGGATCAATGACCTTGGAAATGCACTCAGTTATGTGGTGATTTTGGTAGGATTGTTGTGGATTGGTAACCTCAAGTTCCTACATGCACTCATTGGCTTGGTGCTTGTAGCAGCTGTAGTTTTGGGTGGGTCTCAGGCTTATATTCATTATCACGATCAGATTAAGGAGTATCTCGGTAATGGTTCTCGTGCACACTGGATGTCTCGGCTGGATCCATGGCTTGTACCGGACAAAGCGACGACAGATGCGATTTACCATACGAAAAATGCCAAGCTTGCCATTGCATCGGGTGGTCTTAGTGGTGAAGGGTTTATGCAGGGAACGTCGGTCCAATCAGACCGTGTACCTTATACATATTCCGATTCGATCTTCGCACAGATTGCGGAGGAGTTCGGCTTTGTTGGCTCATCTATCTTGCTGCTATTGTATTTTGTTCTCATTCATCGAATGATTCTGATTGCACTGGAGTGCCGGGACCGGGCGGGGCCATTCTTGATTGTTGGAATGGTGGCGATGTTCTTATATCAGATTTTTGAGAACATAGGTATGTTTATCGGTCTGATGCCGTTAACTGGTATTACACTGCCATTTATTAGCTTTGGGGGCACCTCATTGGTGATCAATATGGCAAGCCTTGGGGTTGTGATGAGTGTGAAGTTTTATGGACAGGAAATCGATGATGATTTGCTAGAACCGAGCACATTTAAAGTGGTTGCCAAGGCGAATCAGGCACGGAATATTTCCGATTATCATTAAATCATCAATACAATACGTATAAAGAGCCCTTCGGGGCTTTTTGTGTCTCTACTCTATCTTTTTTTAATAAAATGCTAGTTTACACGTTTAACTCTCTCAATCACGGACATACTGATAGACATCATAGATTATTCTTGAGAGGTGGCTGGCGTTATGAGAAAGCATAGCGAGACACTCCGTATTATTGTTAAACAAATGATCATGCTCTTATCTATATTATTTATGATTGTGATGGCCTGGGAAGGGCAACGAATCGACGCTGCAGTAGCAGGAGGACCGATCCCGGCAGAGTCTATCCGTCTTCGGATTTTGGCTAATTCGGATAACCCGTCCGATCAGCTTGTGAAACGTGAAATCCGTGATGCAGTTGTAGCCCAAATGCAGCAGTGGGTACTTGAATTGGACAATCCGCAAAGTTTAGAGGACGCAAAAGTCTTAACTCGAAGTCATTTGCCTGAAATCCGTCAGTTGGTTGGCCAAGAGTTGTCCAAGCGTGGCATTACATATGCCTATGATGTGACACTGGGAAGCGTTCCATTTCCGACGAAGCTATATGGTGGGACAGTCTATCCCGCAGGAGAATATGAGGCTGTTCGGATTACGTTAGGTGAAGGAAAAGGACAGAATTGGTGGTGCGTATTATTCCCACCTCTATGCTTCATCGATGCAGGTAGTGGTGATGCAGCGGCTCAGCCGGTAGATGGTGAAGTGCGGACGGCTTCTGCTAAAGCGGATGACAACAACGCATCAGAGGAACGAAGTAATGCAAATTCAAGTGAACCAGAGGTGCGGTTCTTCCTGTGGGACATGTTCATAGGATTGTGGGAATGGGTGTCTGGGTTATTTGCATAAAGGAATAGAGCACTTTCTAGCTGGCAATGATTCTTACAATCGCAGTAATAATAGTTAAGGTGACAATACTAGAGTATACGGTGCAGGCTTTTAGGTGGAATTCGAATCGTCAATCACAGTAGAATATGATACACTTTTTAACAGAAGAGTGCTTTCTCTTTAGCGTTAGGGTCCGATCATGATGGGCTGCTGGTTGCTGTGAGATACAAGCGCTTTTTCTTGTGGTCAGTTAAATGCAAGATGTGAAGGGTGCATGGGTACTGAACCGATGACGATATAGCAATCCATCCTTGTGGCAATGTGAGATTAATATAGCTGCTGGATGATCTAATATATAGAAAGTTTGGGATGACAATGGATCCAAAAGAGAATCGAATCAGTGAACAGGAAATGGTTGCTCCTCATCGTGTCACCAAAATGTGGCGGATGAACATGGATGATAAATTAGATATCAGGATGAACACGATTGTTGGACGTTCCACGAAGAGTGATACTGAAAAAGATGAATCAGTTGCTTCTGGATTGCACCTAGAACAAGGGGACGCGCTTGTGCTTGAAGAAGCTGGAAGAGTGCTTGCAGCGGGTGGAACGGTAGCTTTCCCGACCGAAACGGTCTACGGTCTAGGTGCTGATGCAGGAAACACGGATGCGGTGGAGCGTATTTTTGAAGCAAAAGGTAGGCCCTCAGATAATCCACTTATCGTGCATATATCGGACAAGAGTCAGTTGGATGGCCTTGTTCTGAATGTGAATGAGACCGAACGGCGTTTGATGGAGGCCTTCTGGCCGGGACCGCTGACGCTCGTCTTGCCTGTGAAGCCCGGCGCGGTGTCTACGCGCGTAACGGCTGGGCTGGATACGGTAGCGGTGCGCATGCCGGACCATAAGGTGGCGCTGGCCTTGATCAGTGCCGCAGGCTGTCCGCTCGCTGCGCCTAGTGCGAACCGCTCTGGCCGGCCAAGCCCGACGCTGGCCAGCCATGTGTTTGAGGATCTGGCGGGTAGCATCGACGGCATTCTCGACGGCGGCCCGGCCGGGGTCGGTGTCGAGTCGACGGTCGTTCAGGCTAGCCAGGACGGTACCGTGACGGTGCTGCGCCCCGGCGGCGTCACGGAAGAGCAGCTTGCCGTATTAGCGGCAAGCGTCCAGCGCGACCCGGCGCTTGCGCGCGCCGGGAGCGCCAACAGCCCGGCGCCGCGCTCGCCGGGCATGAAGTACACGCACTACGCACCCAAGGGTGCGCTGTGCATCGTGCAAGGGCGGACGGCTGAAGCCGTGTCCGCCAAGATCCAGGCCGAGCTCGACGCGGCCCAGGCGCGCGGGGAGAAGACCGGTGTGCTGTCATTCGACGAGCACATCGGTCGCTACCGCGCGGACGTCGTCGTCTCGCTCGGCAGTTTGGCCGCACCGGAGGAAGCGGCCCACCGGCTTTACGCCGGGCTTCGCCAATTCGATGAAGAGGGCGCGACCTTTCTTCTGGCAGAGTCCTGCCCGGAGAAGGGTCTCGGCGCTGCAGTGATGAATCGGCTTCTTAAAGCAGCAGGCCATCATATTTTGCAAGTAGAATAATAACGACTATCCGGAATGATTCCTTCCTTGTCCGCATATGGTGTACAAGACCATAGGGACTTGGGGGAAATTCGGATGTTGGAATCGTCTGTCCAATCAGGGCAACTCGCGACCATCCTAATTATGGCTGTGGCACTGGGATTGGACGCATTTTCGTTAGGTATTGGCGTCGGGATGAGAGGTATTCGGCTGAGGCATATTCTGAATATCAGTCTGCTAATTGCGTTCTTCCATATGCTTATGCCGCTGATTGGGTTATTTGCAGGAAGATATGTCGGCTCTTTGCTTGGACAAGTTACAGGGCTTGCAGCGGGTGGGCTGCTCGTGCTTCTGGGTGGACATATGATCTGGAATTCTTTTCGTAAGGAAGACGGTAAGCTTGTTAATCACACCACGCTGCTAGGCATGCTGTTGTTTGCACTTAGTGTCAGCATCGACTCATTCTCTGTGGGCGTCTCCCTTGGTATGTTTGTCAAAGATGTCCTATTGATTGTGGTATCATTCGGTGTAATTGGGGGACTCATGTCGATTATGGGGCTTATGCTGGGACGACATGCAGCTAGTAAGCTTGGGGAATATGGAGAAATGATAGGCGGCGTTATTCTGCTGGCATTTGGTTTGATGTTTATAATTTGATACAATAACAGCAATGGAATTTTGGGAGGTGGAGACCGTGAAAAACATATTATTTGTCTGCACCGGCAACACCTGTCGTAGTCCCATGGCTGAGGGTATGCTGCGTAAGCTTGCCGAGGGAAGAGGGATTTCGCTCGAAGTGCGTTCCGCAGGTGTTGCCGCTGTAGAGGGCATGCCTATATCTAGTCATGCCGGGACGGTTCTTCGGGATCAGCAGATTGAAGAATGTCATAGCTCTAAACCACTCAGCACAGATCTTGTGGAATGGGCCGATATGATTCTGACATTGACGCTGTCCCATAAGCAATACGCGATTCGTCAGTTTCCTTATGCGGCGGACAAGGTTCATACGCTGAAGGAGTACGTTGAGAATGATGAGCAGGTGCTTCGGGATCTGCAAGAGCAGGACAGTCTGCTTGCATCAATGGAGATGACAAGATCACTTGGTGGTGAACTTCAGGAGCAGGACAAGGTGCGTCTAATCGAACTTAGACAGCGTATTCCGAGCTTTGACATATCCGATCCATTCGGTGGTTCACTGGAGGATTACGAGGCTACAGCAGCAGAAATTCGCTTAGCGCTGTTCCGCTTGCTGGATAAGCTAGGGAATGAGAATAAGTAGAAACTGCACGAATATATAAACATTTATCCGTTGCTTTTCTGCTGAGTTTGATTTAAGATGAAGTGGAAAAACACGGATTCCGATGTAACTGGCGACGAAGTGGATGAAACCACGATGGAGCATCGGAAACATACGGCCGGTCGCCTGGGCAAAGAGCAATTGGTGCACATTTCACGTGCGCGGACTGCTCTTTTTTTCGTCTTTTAATGACAATTTGGGTTATAATGATACAAGTTGTTGTACACGTGGTTTACATTGTTTTTGTGAATTACGGTGACAAAAGACGAAACATACAAGGGGGTTTTTCATATGAAAATCGCATTAGGCACAGATCATGCTGGTATTCGTTTGAGAGAGGAAATTTCGCAGGTTATTCGCAGTCTTGGACATGAGGTTGAAGACTTGGGTTGTGGCTGCTCTGATTCGGTTGATTATCCGGATTATGCACTTCCGGTATGTGAGAAGGTCGTATCCGGAGAAGCTGACCGCGGCATTCTGATCTGTGGAACGGGAATTGGCATGAGTATTGCAGCGAACAAGGTGCCAGGCATTCGCTGTGCACTGACGCACGATGTATTTTCGGCAAAAGCTACCCGTGAGCATAATGACAGCAACGTGCTGGCTCTCGGAGAACGAGTGGTAGGTCCTGGATTGGCAGCTGAGATTGTTACAGCTTGGCTCGGTACAGAATTTAGTCAGGGTGAACGGCATGTTGGCAGGGTTAACAAGATCAAGGCCATTGAGGAACGCTATCTGAAAGGTTAAGCTCATCGCAGGTGATGCAAGCTAATGCCTGCTTAATTCTGGCGTTAGCTTGTGTTCAGGGCGATCGCATCCATGGGGGGCTGTGACATGACAGATTACTCGAATGATCATGATTTGAAAGAGCAAACCGTGACGATTGTACGGGAGCTGGCCCAGGCTGCAGGCTTGGGACGAGGCAAAATACTGGTTATTGGAACAAGTACAAGTGAGGTTGCCGGTCGCAAGATAGGTACTGGTGGTGCGCTTGAGACGGCTCGTCAAGTATTGAATGGTATTGAGGAAGTGCAAGCTGAGTTTGGCTTTCATACTGCATTTCAATGCTGTGAGCACTTGAACCGTGCACTTGTGGTGGAACGAGAACTTCTCGAACATCTGGGACTGACGGAAGTGGCTGCTGTACCTATTCCACATGCGGGCGGGTCCATGGCTTCCGCAGCTTACCGAAGTCTTGCTGCTCCGTGCCTTGCTGAGAGCATCTCGGCACATGCCGGTATAGATATCGGTGAGACCATGATCGGAATGCATCTGCGCCCGGTTGCTGTACCATTTCGGCCTAGTATTCGTTATATCGGGGAAGCACGCGTGACCGCAGCACTGACAAGACCGAAGTTGATTGGTGGGCAGCGAGCCGTTTATCGGTTGGAGCAAGATATGAACTCCACTTCTTGTGATTAAGGTCTAGTAAGTTTGATGTTGTGATTGATGATATACCATATAAATTTTTTGAATTTGGGGAGGAAACGAAGATGATGGAGAATTTGCGTAAGCAAGACCCGGCTGTACTGGAAGCAATGGATTTGGAACTCAAACGTCAACGCAGCAACATTGAACTTATCGCTTCGGAGAATATCGTTAGTGAAGCGGTTATCGAAGCGCTAGGATCCGTGCTCACGAATAAATACGCGGAAGGCTATCCGGGTAAACGTTACTACGGTGGTTGTGAGCGTGTTGATATCGTTGAAGATCTAGCTCGCGACCGTGCTAAAGAGTTGTTCGGTGCAGAACATGTTAACGTTCAACCTCACTCAGGTGCTCAAGCGAACATGGCTGTATATTTGGCTGCTCTTAAGCCTGGGGATACGGTTCTCGGCATGAACCTCGCTCACGGTGGACACTTGACACACGGAAGTCCTGTGAATGCATCTGGTCTGTTGTATAACTTTGTAGCTTATGGTGTGCAAGAAGATACATTCCTTATCGATTACAACGAAGTTCGTAAAGCAGCTTTCAAACATCGTCCACGTTTAATCGTTGCTGGTGCAAGTGCATACCCGCGTACCATCGATTTTGAAGCGCTGGCTTCTATCGCTAACGATGTGGGTGCGCTGTTCATGGTTGATATGGCGCATATCGCAGGTCTTGTTGCAGCAGGATTGCATCCGAACCCTGTTCCACATGCTCATTTTGTTACGACTACTACGCACAAAACACTTCGTGGCCCACGTGGTGGTATGATCATCTGCAAACAGCCTTGGGCTGCTGCTATTGATAAAGCAGTATTCCCAGGCTCCCAAGGTGGACCTCTTATGCACGTTATTGCATCTAAAGCTGTAGCTTTGGGTGAAGCGCTCGAACCTTCCTTCAAAGTGTACGCACAACAAGTTGTGAAGAATGCAAAAGTACTTGCAGATACGCTGATGGCTGAAGGCCTGAACATCGTTTCTGGTGGAACTGACAACCATCTGATGCTGGTTGATACACGTAATCTCGATATTACGGGTAAGGACGCAGAGAAGGTGCTTGATTCTATTGGAATTACAGTTAACAAAAATGCTATTCCGTTCGATCCGACAAGTCCGTTCGTAACAAGCGGTATCCGGATCGGTACACCAGCTATTACATCCCGTGGTATGGATGAAGAAGCAATGGTTGAGATCGGTAAGATCATTGCCCTGACTCTTCGTCAGCCGCAAGATGAAGCTACACTTGCAGAAGCAAGCCGCAGAGTAGCTGAATTGACAGAGAAATACCCTCTTTACCCAGAGATGAAATACTAAAAATAGGTAGGCATCTTATTCTAGCCATGCATTGGCCCCGTCTTCAAAAAAAGAAGGCGGGGCTTTTTTTGAGAAAATAATATTTCAGCATTTTTTCTCGGATAACTGGAAAACCTAGTATGCTAGGATAAGTTAATGATTTGAAGCTGCCATGTTTTTCCCCATATTAGATAGAAGAAACATGATGCTTGCAGGTGTGAAATCAAGCTTGGTGATGATATAATAGATAGGATTTATGGAGCCCGCTAGAATTCATATCCATATTGAAAAACATATTGTAACCAACCGGAGGGACCTGACATGGGAAAATTGGTGATTTGTGATCACCCATTAATTCAACACAAACTGACATTTATCCGCGATATGCGGACTAACACAAAGGATTTTCGTGAGTTGGTCGACGAGGTAGCAACGTTGATGGCTTATGAAATTACTCGCAGTATACCGCTGGAATCCATTTCGGTACAGACACCTGTAGCTGAGACGGAAGGGAAAGTTATTTCAGGTCGTATGCTGGGATTGATTCCGATCCTGCGTGCTGGTCTTGGTATGCTAGACGGTGTTGTTAAGCTACTTCCAGCTGCAAAAGTGGGACATGTAGGTTTGTTCCGTGACCCTGAGACACTGCAGCCTGTAGAATATTATACGAAGCTTCCTACGGACGTCACGGAACGTGAGCTGATCGTTATCGATCCTATGCTGGCAACAGGTGGATCCGCGATTGCGGCGATTGATGTACTGAAGAAGCGTGGTTGTACCCAGATTAAGATGATGAACCTGGTAGCAGCACCAGAAGGTGTGAAAGCTGTTCAGGAAGCACATCCGGATGTAGATATCTATGTGGCTGCTCTTGATGAGGGCTTAGATGAGCATGGATATATCATTCCTGGTCTTGGTGATGCAGGAGATCGTCTCTACGGCACGAAGTAACAATCTAGAGAATATTAGAATGTTTTAAAGAGGGGGTTAACCGAACATGTCTAAAGTGAAAGTGATGACCATATTCGGCGTTCGTCCGGAAGCCATCAAAATGGCACCACTCATTCTGGAACTTCAGCGTCATCCCGAGCATATTGAATCCGTAGTATGCGTAACAGCGCAGCATCGGCAAATGCTCGATCAGGTATTGGACGTGTTTAAGATTGTCCCGGATTATGACCTCGATGTCATGAAAGACCGTCAGACCTTAAATGAAATTACCGTTAGAGTGCTGGAGGGACTAGAGCCTGTCCTGCGGGAAGCTAAGCCGGATATTGTATTGGTGCATGGTGATACGCTGACGACATTCCTTGCCAGCTATGCAGCTTTCTTGCAAAAAATACAGGTAGGTCATGTAGAAGCAGGGCTTCGTACATGGAATAAACTTTCTCCGTACCCTGAGGAGATGAATCGCCAGCTGACGGGTATACTTGCAGACATTCATTTTTCTCCTACCAACTGGTCGGCAGAGAACTTGCGCAAAGAGAATAAGAATGATTCAACCATTTATATCACAGGCAACACGGTAACAGATGTGTTTAAATACACAGTACAACCTGATTATAAACACCCTGTTCTAGACTGGGCGGCGGGTAAACGGTTGATCCTGATGACGGCACATCGCCGGGAATCACAGGGTGAACCACATCGGAACATCTTCCGTGCGATCAAACGGATTGCTGATGAGTTCGAGGATATCGCGATCGTCTATCCGGTTCATCTAAGCCCTGCGGTTAAAGAACCGGCACACGAGATCCTTGGCAATCATCCACGTATTAAGCTCATCGATCCGCTGGATGTCGTTGATTTGCACAATTTCTATCCGCATACACACCTCATTGTGACTGATTCGGGTGGTCTGCAAGAGGAAGCTCCATCGTTCGGCGTACCTGTATTGGTGCTGCGTGATACGACAGAGCGTCCGGAAGGAATCGATGCAGGAACACTGGAACTGGTGGGTACCCACGAAGAGGATGTATATGCACGTACGAAAGCTCTGCTAACGGATAAAGCGTTGTATGACTCTATGAGTCAAGCCGCAAATCCATACGGTGACGGGCAGGCATCGGAACGTATTGTCAATGCGATTTTGCACCATTTTGGGGTCGTGAATGAGCGTCCGGAAGAATTTCACACAATGTTCACAAAAGCATAATAATGTGTATTCTCGTGACAAACATCACAGCATACAGTTGAACTGTACGGTTCTGGCGGCATTTTGCGCAGTTTGGACTGCGCAAAATGCTTGATTTTATATGCTAAAACGCTGTTATCGATTCATTGACAAAGCATTGTTATATTAAGTAAAATGAGTTGGGATTAGAGGTTCATATGAAAAATCCAAATAGTCAAGATTCCCCTTGGTTGATTGCACTTTACATTAGTAGTGCCGGAGGATTGCTGGCAGTTTACATCCTGATCGGTTTTTTCGGTGGGAAGTGGCTGGCTGATTTGCTGGACGGGCCCAGATATTGGCTCGCGATTGGAACCGTTGCAGGGCTCTTTGTAGGGATTTTGAATATTGCTCTTCTCATTAAAAAGTTTTTGGGGGCGCAAAGTGAATGATTTGACATCCATTGTGAACGCTGTTTCCAGAGTGACGATACTACTATTGTCTGCATTATTACTGGGTTGGGCTTTATCCCCTGATTATCGTCCGATTCTCTCGGGCTTGATCATGGGCATGGCAGCGGGTTTGTTTAACGTACGCTTCCTTTCCATTAAAGTGCGGCAGCTGGCACAATTGGCGGTCAGCCAAGACAACAGACGGTATAGCTTTGGTTTTATAACTAGACTTTGTACCGGATTCTTGATTGTAGTCATCGCAGCGAAGCTGGAGCAGGTATCACTCGGCGCAACCATTGCCGGTCTGTTCATTCCCCAGTTGTTGACCATTCCTGTCAGCATTATATTTGGCTTGAGAAACAATCATTGATCAGCGCTAATTGGAAAGGGGTGAAAACAAAATTATGCACGATTCACCGATTATTAATCTTGGCGGATTCAATATCGATTTGTCAGCAGTACTCATGCTTCTTGTAACTGGAGTAGTAGTCTTCGTACTTGCATGGCTGGCAACTCGTAATTTATCTGTCGAAAACCCTTCCAAACTGCAAAACTTTATGGAATGGGTAGTGGAATTTGTACAAGGCGTTGTGTCAAGTGCTATGGACTTGAAAAAAGGGAAACCATACATATCCTTGGGATTGACACTCATTTTGTTCATTTTCGTAGCCAACATTCTGGGACTTCCGTTTTCAGTGATAACTACAGTGCCAGACGACTTCACAGTTTTCGGTCAACCGCTTGTGGGAGTTCAACACCATGAAGTGTTGTGGTGGAAATCACCAACTGCAGACATCAACGTTACGGCAGGTCTTGCTATTGTCGTATTTATCTTGATGAACTATCTGGGTCTGAAGCTGAACCGCAAACATTACCTGAAGCACTACATCGAGCCATTCCCAATCTTCCTGCCACTCAATATTATTGAGAACTTGGCAAAACCGATTGCGTTGGCAATCCGTTTGTTCGCAAACATTTTTGCTGGGGAAGTATTGATTTCCGTCATACTGAAAATTGGATTCTTCGGGGTTCCGTTCCTCGCTGCTTGGCAAGGTTTCAGTATCTTCATTGGCGCACTACAAGCGTTTATCTTCACAATCTTAACAATGGTTTACATTGCGCAGACTACGATTCACGAAGAAGAGCATTAATAAACTCGGCCGGATAAGCCCCTTAAACAGGGTGGTTTCGAAAGAGATATATTATAGTTTAAAACTAAAAGCACAATTTTAAGGAGGATATTTAACAATGGAATTTTTGGCAGCAGCTATTGCAGTAGGTTTGGGCGCACTTGGCGCAGGTCTTGGTAACGGTATGATCGTAAGCAGAACGGTAGAATCTATCGCTCGTCAACCAGAAGCACGTGGTCAATTGCAGACTACAATGTTTATCGGTGTAGGTATCGTTGAGGTTATTCCTTTGGCAGCTACAGTTATCGCGTTCTTGATCATGTTTTCTTAATAACAATACAACGGTTTGGCGGGGAGGGCCGATGCCATCCGCGCCTTCGTTTTGTTAGGAAATGCACTTCGCAATAATGGAAAGGAGTGACTTTAATGGCAATTCATTGGGAGACAATTGTAATCTCTATAATTGCGTTTATTATTTTGTACTTCCTGCTCAACAAGTTTGCATTCGGTAAATTGTTTGCCATTATGGAACAGCGCCGTGAGCTGGTTATGAATCAGATGAACGAAGCAGCTGAGACGCGCCAGAAGGCGATTACTTATGTAGAAGAGCAGAAACAAGCGTTGGAGCAAGCTCGTAAGGATGCTCATGAGATCATCGAGCGTTCCAAGCAGACTAGCGACAAACAAGCTGAACAGATTATGGAATTGGCTAAAGAAGAGGCTGCACGTCTTAAATCCGAAGCTGTTCGCGACATCGAGAACGAGAAGAACAAAGCGGTTGCAGAACTCCGCAACGAGCTGGGTGCTGCATCTGTGAAGATCGCATCCAAGTTGATCGAGCGTGAAGTGAAGAGTGACAAGGCTCAGGAAGAATTGGTTGATCAATACCTTAAAGAGGTAGGAGGCAGACCATGAGCCAAGAAACGGTAGCAGCCAAGCGGTATGCGCGGGCGCTGTTCGAAGTTTCGGCTGAGCAGCAGAAGGGTCTGGAAGTGGAACAAGAATTGAGAGCCGTCGTGTCTGCTATTGAGGGAGACGCCGACATTCAAAAATTCATTTCCACGCCGAATGTTCCCCGTTCCGTTAAGATGGATGTCTTGAACAAGGCACTTGCAGGGAAGATATCGAAGCCTGTTCTGAATACAATTGAGCTGCTTCTGGAAAAAGGACGCACTGGACTGTTCGCTGAACTGTTGAACAGCTACGTGAAAATTCAGGGAGCTAGCCTCGGAATGGCCGATGCCACAGTATATTCCACATACCCGCTAAGTGATCGGGAGAAGGAACAAGTGGCTTCGGAATTCGGACAACTGGCACAGCAAAAGATCCGCGTGACCAATGTCGTTGACGAGAGTCTGCTGGGCGGCCTTAAGGTCGCTATCGGCGATAAGCTATATGATGGCAGTTTGTCAGGCAAGCTGGACCGTCTTGAAAAGTCTTTTAACAGACAAGCATAGTAGATAGGGGTGAAAACGTTGAGTATCAGACCTGAAGAAATTAGTACTTTAATTAAAAGTCAGATTGAAGAATATAAATCTGACATTGCTGTCTCCGAAGTAGGAACAGTTATTCAAGTAAGTGACGGTATTGCTCGCGTATATGGCCTAGAGAACGCTATGTCCGGGGAATTGCTAGAATTCCCTAACGGCGTCTTAGGTTTGGCGCTCAACCTTGAGGAGAGCAACGTCGGGGTCGTAATCTTGGGACCTTATACCGACATTAAAGAAGGCGATCAAGTAAAACGTACAGGCCGCATCATGCAGGTTCCTGTAGGTGAAGCATTGCTAGGTCGCGTTGTAAACCCACTGGGTCAACCTGTTGATGGTAAAGGGCCGATCGCGGCTGCTGAATACCGTCCAGTAGAGAGCAACGCACCAGGTGTTATCGATCGTAAATCGGTACACGAGCCAATGCAGACAGGTATCAAAGCGATTGATGCGATGGTTCCAATCGGCCGCGGACAACGTGAGTTGATCATTGGTGACCGTCAAACAGGTAAAACAACGATCGCTATCGACACAATTCTGAACCAAAAAGGTAACGGCGTGAAATGTATTTACGTTGCCATTGGACAGAAACAATCCACAGTAGCACAGGTTGTTGAAACATTGCGTCGTCACGGTGCTTTGGAGTACACAATCATTGTAACTGCATCGGCTTCCGAGCCATCTCCATTGCAATACATCGCTCCTTATGCGGGCTGTGCAATGGGTGAATACTTCATGTACAAAGGCGAGCATGCCTTGATTATCTATGATGACTTGTCGAAGCAAGCTGCGGCATATCGTGAATTGTCCTTGCTCCTTCGTCGTCCTCCAGGCCGGGAAGCTTACCCAGGTGACGTATTCTACCTGCACTCCCGTTTGCTAGAGCGCGCTGCGAAGCTTAGCGATGAGCTCGGCGGTGGTTCATTAACCGCATTGCCATTTATTGAAACACAAGCTTCCGACGTATCAGCATACATCCCAACGAACGTAATTTCGATTACTGACGGACAGATCTTCTTGGAGTCTGACTTGTTTAACTCTGGTCAACGTCCAGCGATCAACGTGGGTATTTCCGTATCCCGTGTCGGTGGTTCTGCACAGATCAAAGCGATGAAGAAGGTTGCGGGCGGTTTGAAACTTGACCTGGCTCAATACCGTGAACTTCAAGCGTTCTCCCAGTTCGGTTCCGACTTGGATAAATCCACATTGGCTCGTTTGAACCGTGGTTCAAGGCTGATGGAAATTCTGAAACAAGGCGTTAACCAACCACTTTCTGTTGAACAGCAGGTTGTCAGCCTGTATACAGCAGTAAAAGGACATCTTGATGATGTTGAGGTTTCTAACGTTCGTCGTTTCGAGAAAGAATTCTTGTCGTTTGTTGAGAGCAACAAACCAGAAATTCTGCAATCGATCCGTGATACTAAAGACTTGGTAGCGGATAATGAGAATGCACTTAAAGCGGCAATTGAACAATTTAAAAAAGGTTTTGCAGCTTCGGTGTAAGCTCCTCAGCTGTGCAATAGGAGGGGAGCCGAGCAATGAAATGCTCGGCATCCTCTTTCAACATATGGATGAAGGCTTTGGTCTAGCCAAAGCTAGGTTATGGCTAATAAAGTTAGCTTTGGCTTCGCCAAAGTTTTGTTATTGCTTACGAAGTAACTTTGGCTCCGCCAAAGTTTAGTTTACGCTTACGAAGTTAGCTTTGGCTTCGCCAAAGCTTTAAGGTTAATGCTTTCGAAGTAACTTTGGCTCGCCAAAGTTTTGAGGTGGTGAAAACATGGCAAGAGGATTACGTGACATTAAACGGCAGATCAAAAGTATCCAGAACACCAAGCAGATCACCAAAGCAATGGAGATGGTTGCTGCTGCGAAGCTGAGAAGAGCACAGGAGAAGGCAACCGCTGCCCTTCCTTACTCTGAAAAGCTGAAAGAAGTAGTAGGCAGTATCGCGGCTGGAACCAAGGGAATCAGCCATCCTATGCTGGAGAAACGTGAAGTTAAGAAAACCGGTTACTTGGTTATTACCTCGGACCGCGGACTTGCTGGAGCGTCTAACTCTAATATTTTGCGTAAAGTATCGGGTATTATTGCAGAACGTCATCAGTCGAAAGATGAGTACTCTATCTTCGTGATCGGACGTAAGGGTCGTGATTATTTCCGTCGCCGTGAACTCCCGGTTGTGGAAGAGCTGACGGAACTGTCTGACAGTCCTACATACGGGGACATTAAGTCCATCGCTAATGCAGCTGTTCGTCAGTATGAGTCTGGTGAAATTGATGAGTTGTACATTTGCTACAACAAGTTCGTCAATGCTTTGACTCAAGATCCGGAAGTAAATCAGCTTCTGCCAATGGAGAACATTGGTGGAGGAGTTAATGTATCGAGCTACGAATATGAGCCATCACCAGAAGGTGTACTGGAAGTGTTGCTTCCGAAGTACGCAGAAACGCTCATTTTCAGTGCGATGCTGAATGCAAAAGCTAGTGAGCTAGGTGCAAAAATGACGGCAATGGGAGCTGCGACGAAGAACGCAAGCAAGCTGATTGGCGATCTGACTCTGACTTACAACCGTGCCCGTCAAGCAGCCATTACTCAGGAGATTTCCGAGATCGTGGCTGGAGCCGACGCTCAATAATTAGATTGTACAAGATTCCGTTAATAGATACGCGGCACGTTGTGCCGCTTTACGATGATCGTTCGTCATATAAGGCGAACGGGTAGGAGGGAAAACGAAAAGATGAACAAAGGACGCGTTGTCAGCATTACAGGCGCTGTAGTTGACATTGAATTTCAGCGCGGTCAGCTTCCAGAGATCTTCAACGCTATCAAAATTGAAGGCACATTGGAAAGCGGCCGTTCTATTGATCTGACTTTGGAAGTATCCAACCATTTGGGTGACAATCTGGTTCGTTGTATCGCGATGTCGTCAACAGACGGTCTTACTCGTGGTCTAGAAGCAGTAGATTTGGGTGCACCTATCACTGTTCCTGTAGGATCCGCTACACTGGGTCGTGTATTTAACGTACTGGGTGAGCCTATCGATAAT
Source organism: Paenibacillus sp. FW507-14B1B (assembly GCF_058781425.1). NCBI lineage: Bacteria > Bacillati > Bacillota > Bacilli > Caryophanales > Paenibacillaceae > Paenibacillus > Paenibacillus sp. FW507-14B1B. The sequence continues at coordinate 436,538 of NZ_JBYSWS010000004.1, forward strand.
GCAGGTGCTGTAGTTTCTGAGGTTAGTAACCCGATTCACCGTGAAGCTCCAGCTTATGATGAGCTTTCCACACAAGCAGAAATGCTTGAAACAGGTATCAAGGTTATCGACTTGCTAGCTCCATACCAAAAAGGTGGTAAAATCGGCCTTTTCGGTGGTGCGGGTGTAGGTAAAACCGTTGCGATTCAAGAGCTTATCAACAACATCGCTCAAGAGCACGGCGGTATTTCCGTATTTGCTGGTGTAGGTGAGCGTACTCGTGAAGGTAATGACTTGTACCACGAGATGACAGATTCCGGCGTTATCAGCAAAACAGCGATGGTGTTCGGACAGATGAACGAGCCTCCAGGCGCACGTCTTCGTGTAGCATTGACAGGTTTGACTATGGCTGAGTACTTCCGTGATCAGGAAGGAAAAGACGTTCTTTTGTTTGTAGACAACATCTTCCGTTTCACACAAGCAGGTTCCGAAGTATCCGCCCTTCTCGGCCGGATGCCTTCCGCAGTAGGTTACCAGCCAACGCTGGCATCCGAAATGGGTCGTCTGCAAGAGCGTATTACTTCCACCAAAAAAGGTTCTGTTACTTCCATTCAAGCAATCTACGTACCAGCGGATGACTATACGGATCCAGCTCCGGCTACGACATTTGCTCACTTGGATGCAACAACGAACCTGGAGCGTAAGATTTCCGAGAAAGGTATCTACCCAGCGGTAGATCCACTTGCTTCAAGTTCACGGATTCTTGCACCTGAAATTGTTGGTGAAGAGCATTACAATGTCGCTCAAGGCGTTAAGCAAATTCTTGCTCGCTACAATGAGCTTCAAGATATTATCGCAATCCTGGGTATGGATGAGCTTAGCGAAGACGATAAAGCTATCGTTAACCGTGCTCGTCGTATCGAGCGTTTCCTTTCCCAACCGTTCCACGTTGCGGAGGCGTTTAACGGTATGCCAGGTACTTATGTACCAGTTAAAGAAACCATTCGCAGCTTCAAAGAGATTCTGGAAGGCAAGCATGACCATCTTCCAGAAGCAGCTTTCCTATTCGTTGGAACAATCGAAGAGGCAGTGGAAAAAGCAAAAACTATGTAAGCTGACGCTCCGTGATATGCGGGTCGTCCCGTAACTTACGAACGGCGCCTGCTACGCGAGTTTTCTGCGGAAAACGGTGAGGAGGGATGGAAGTGAGCACCTTTTTGTTAGAGATCGTAACACCGGACCGACTCGTTTATTCAGAGCAGGTTAATAGTGTTACGGTGCGCGGGGTTGAAGGAGAACTGGGTATTTTACCAGGACACATCCCGTTTGTTACTCCACTTCAGGTAGCACCTGTGTTCGTGAAGATCGGAAACGAAAGAACCCCGTTTGCAGTACAAGGGGGCTTCGTGGAAGTCCGCAAGGACAAGGTTGTTATTTTGGCGGAGAGTGCTGAGAGAGCAGAAGAGATCGATCTGGAGCGTGCGGAAGCCGCAAAAGAACGTGCTGAAATGCGTCTGAAAGCCGGCAAACGACAAGATGAAATCGACCACCGTCGTGCTGAATTAGCTCTACAACGGGCTATGAACCGGATTAAAATCTCCGGTGGCAATAATCAATAGAATCAAAGGCAGTCCGCTGTTACAAGCTGGACTGCCTTTTTTTGTGTTCATTCATATAAGTACTCCAATCATTGCATAATATGAATGGGACGACTACGTAGCCAATTAGATCATTTATATGACATTCTGATCAAAATATTTTATTTCCGAGGAAATGGCATTAGAAAGTACTGGATTCTTGCCGCGCTGACAAGTATTATAGAAGGGTCGGTCCTTTTGGGGATGGTATACCTGAGAATGAGGAGGGAGCAATGAATCAAGATATTTCAAACACTGTCTCTGGTGCGGTTGGCGTTAGCGGACTATTATCCATTATCATTTCGCTTGTCTGCATAGCGCTGGCGTGGTGGGCATTGCAAACCTTAAAGTTAGATTTGGTTATCCGCAATCCCAAAAGCCCTCAAGGTAAGTTGCTTCACTTACTGCTTGCCGTGGTACTTGGTCGTTTTGTAGCCGAATTTTTAATCGACTATATGATGTGGAGCCAAATGATTCGATATATGTTTTAAACTGATGTACACGAGTGAAAGCTATTTTTATGAAAATGTTTTGAATGTTGTTTGAATGGTTATATCTCTTTAGGATAACTCAGCGCAAGTTGTCGAATAAACGCATTTTATTATGTCAACAATGAATAATAAATACACGGTCTGTAAAGTTAACACGACTTACGGACTATTAAAGATTACATGAACATTCACATGCTCATAATCTGCGTCACCAAGACAGAAATCTTGCATAGGCTATTCTGAGGACTGGGCTTCACATAACCATATGTTATTTACCAAATATGATCAGGAATACACCTAATAATTTAGGTAATGTTTTCCTGACAACAGAATTAGTCCTATAATCGCTTGTAACGTTGAAATCAACAATGATAAGATGGCATTTAGAGAATGAGTAATATCGAAATATTGATTTTAAATTACAGGAAAATTATGGACGCGGAGGGAAACCATGATGAGCAAATTTATCGTCCGCGGTGGCAAAAGACTGACCGGAAGCGTCAAAGTCAGCGGAGCAAAAAATTCAGTTCTTCCGATCATCGCTGCCTCTCTTCTAGGGGAAGTGGGAGAAAGCGTCATTATTGATGCGCCTCCTCTTGACGATGTAATCACAATTAGCAAAGTGTTGGAGTCGCTTGGTGCAGGCGTTACATATCAAGACGAAGTCATACGTGTAAATGCAGAGCACATAGCCACATGTGAAGCACCTTATGAATGGGTGCGGAAAATGCGCGCCTCTTTTTTGGTCATGGGACCACTTCTGGCTCGTTGCGGCCGAACCCGTATCTCACTCCCAGGCGGATGCGCAATCGGTACAAGACCGATCGATCAGCATCTTAAAGGATTCGAAGCGTTGGGTGCCGAGATCAGCCTCGGTCAGGGGTATATTGAAGCTAAAAGTAACGGTAGACTGCGTGGCGCGAAGATTTATCTGGATGTTGCCAGCGTAGGAGCCACTGAGAATATTATGATGGCTGCCACATTAGCAGAAGGTGTAACGACTATCGAAAATGCGGCGAAAGAGCCGGAAATTGTCGATTTAGCTAACTACCTGAACGGAATGGGCGCGATTGTACGCGGTGCAGGTACGGGCGTTATTCGTATCGAAGGTGTTGAGAAGTTGCATGGTGTGAAGCATAATGTCATTCCAGACCGTATCGAAGCAGGAACCTTTATGGCTGCTGCAGCGATTACGGGTGGAGATGTATATGTGGAAGGCGCCATTGCTGATCACTTGGGGCCAGTCATCTCCAAGATGGAAGAGATGGGTGTAACGATTCAGCCTGATGAGAATGGTGTGCGCGTTATTGCGGATAAGCCACTGAAGGCTGTAGACGTTAAGACCTTACCTTATCCAGGATTCCCAACAGATATGCAATCACAGATGATGGCACTCCTACTCGTTTCTGAAGGCACAAGTGTTGTAACAGAAACCGTGTTTGAGAACCGCTTCATGCATGTGGATGAGTTTCAGTTGATGAATGCTGAGATTAAGGTTGAAGGTCGTTCAGCGATTGTGACAGGTGGTGCTCGTCTGACTGGAGCGAAGGTATGTTCAACCGACCTGCGCGCAGGAGCTGCACTGATCTTGGCGGGACTTGTTTCCGAAGGAACGACTGAGGTTAGTGGTACACACCACATCGATCGTGGATATGTTCATTTGGCTGAGAAGCTATCCGGTTTAGGTGCAGATATCTGGCGTATTTCGACAGAGGATAAGGATTATGAGAAAGCACCTAAAGCTTCGAAGACCGATGACAGTAAATTGTTTAAAGTACAGCCAACTTGGGTGTAAGTGTTACTACTTGCGCAATTGCACGAGACGTAACATCATATGAAGAAGGGTCCTGCCAGATGGCAGGGCCCTTTTTTTGTTTACTATCGATGGAGTCTAAAGCTCGCAAGCGATTAAGTTACTATATATTTAGAGAATAGAAATGGGGTAGATTCTTCTTTCTCTCTCAAAAAGGTTCTATCAAATGAAAGGCTCTCATAATTATAAGCAGCTAGTAAAAATGAAAATAGAAGCCGAGTGACTAAGTTTTAAGTTAATTCCGGTGTTCTAAACTGCATAAGGAGGGAGTCGGAATGAAAGATTCGAAGGTTCGTATACAAATCCCCATTACACCAGAGAAGAAAAATTCAAAAGGTTATATATCAAAAGATTATAAAGAAGAAAAGTTTGAAACAGAAGGTTCCAGCGCAAAAGTGATTGAGTGGAAGTTTCCAGCTAGTGAGAATAGTGAAAGTGAATCTAATGACTCTAATATAGAAGGTTTAGAGGAGTGGAACGGTGAAGGAGTTGTTGAAGAATTCTTTAAAAAAATGAAAGTGCCGCGAGAACGGCTTGAACATGAGCATTCATCTCAAGAAGCCGTTAATTCATCCGAGGCAGGCGGTGTAAAGCATGGTAGCGAGGGACACGGCAGTTCTAAGCCTGATGATGTGCGGCTTAGCGGTGAATGGAACGGTAGTGTGAAGCCATACCAAAACCCGCGAGACGCCCGCGCGTTCCGCGCGCGGCCCTCTCGCTTCGGGCGCCGCGGCTTCGCCACGCGGCGTCCAGCGGCCCCTGGCCGGCGGGTGCGGGTGCACCCTGCCGCCTGGGCCGCTGCGGGCCTGCTGGCCCTCGCGCTTGCGCTGCCGCTGCTTGTCGTCGCCCCCGGCGACTACAAGCCCGCACCGCCGGCGCCCGTGCCAGCGCCCGCCCCTTCCGCCGCTCCGCAGGTGGCGGAAGAGCCCACGGTGTCCGTCTATTTAACGAAGACGGACACTGTGGAGACCCTCCCGCTGGAAACCTACATTATCGGCGTCGTAGCCGCCGAAATGCCAGCAGAATTCCAGCTTGAGGCACTTAAGGCCCAAGCCATTGCAGCACGGACCTACATCGTGCAGCGGCTGAAGTCCGGCGACAAGAGCGGTGTGCCGGACGATAAGAGTGATGTGACCGATACGGTTACCCATCAGGCATACATATCACAAGAGAAGCTGAAGCAAGAGTGGGCAGCGCAAGGGAAGCAAGCTGAACTTGATAAGCTGCGGCGAGCCGTTAAGGAAACCAGAGGCATTGTCATGACTTATAACGGTCAGCCGATCACGGCTTCTTTTTTCTCAACTAGTAATGGTTATACTGAAAATTCAGAGGACTATTGGAAGAACGAGATTCCCTATCTTCGAAGTGTAGAGAGCCCCTGGGATGAGCAAATCTCTCCTAAGTTTAAGTCTACGGTCCGGATGTCGCGCGCTGAGTTTTCGAAACGACTTGGTCTATCAGATGCTGCGATACCTGTATCCTCCTCAGGTGGCAACTCGGCATCGTGGATTAAAGTAATCTCTTATACGAAAGGCAACCGAATTCAGGAAGTGAGAATTGGCGGCCAGAAGTTTACAGGTAGAGAAATAAGAGAGAAGCTCGCGCTTCGTTCTAGTCAATTTAGCTGGAGTTTGAAAGACGGGGAAGTGATCATCACGACCTACGGCAACGGGCATGGGGTCGGCATGAGCCAGTACGGCGCAGAGGGAATGGCGCGAGAAGGAGCTAAGGCGAAAGAGATTCTGCGACACTACTATACTGGTATTTCATTTGAAGAAACTTCAAAACTTCTCTCTCCAAAAAAATAATAGAAACACACGTATAAAAGAGTAGAGCCCGGTAACAATGATTACTGAGGTGATTACAAATGAATGAACAAAACAAGAACAGTCAAACCCGCGAAGAAGCTCCTAAAACCAATCAAGGAGAAACGGCGGTAACGTCGTCTTCGTGGAAAAAAATGTTTTCCAGACGGTGGGTGTTCCCGGCAGCATATCTGGCAGCAGCGGCAATTATACTAACCCTCGTGTGGGTCTACCAGGACGCCAGCCAAAAACCGCTTAACACAGACGTGGCTGTAAGTGGTACCGAGAAAGGTACAGATGCCAAGACTGGAGCGGAAGGCAAACAAGAGGATGTTGTTGAAGTTGTGGCTAACGCGCAGAACATGATCTTACCAACAGGCGACGTAGCAGATGTAAGTGTTGTGAAGAAGTTCTATGATGCAGAAGCTCCAGTAGAAGAGAATCAAGAAGCGATGGTTCAGTACAATGATACCTTTACACCGAACCTCGGAATTGACTTTGCTTCTAAAGACGACAAGCCATTTGATGTAAAAGCCACATTGGATGGAACGGTTAGTCGAGTAGAGGATCATCCAGTGAATGGAACGGTGGTAGAAATCACCCACCCGGGAAATCTGAAGACCGTTTATCAAAGCTTGAGCGGTGTGAAGGTTGAGGAAGGTGCAGAAGTGAAGCAAGGCGATACCATCGCAACGGCTGGACGTAGTGAGTTCGAAAAAGAGCTGGGTAACCACTTGCACTTTGAAGTGTACGAGGGCGATAACTTGGCTAACCCATCGGAGTATCTTCCGAAGAAATAAATTTTTCAGTCTATAGACAGTGCCCTTCGGGCACCTAGGGCAGGATCCCATGATCCTGCCTTTTTTCTTTGTCCTCAAGGCTTTAAGGGTAGGTAATGGCGCGAAGATGTCCCGTAAGATGCACTAAAGATTAGGTCTCTTCTTAGCATGTCCTCAAAATAAATGGGTACAGTGGAGCTTGTCACCCCGTGAAACCGCGAATATCCCGCCATGCCATTCATATACTGTACCAAACTATCCACACAGTAGGGAGGCGGGAGCGTGCACGATTACATCAAAGAGCGGACCATTAAAATCGGACGCTGTATCGTGGAAACAAGGCATACAGTCCGTACGATAGCCAAAGAATTTGGCGTATCGAAGAGCACGGTGCATAAGGACTTAACCGAACGTCTGCCGGAGATCAACCCGGACTTAGCGGATCAGGTTAAGCATATTCTCGAATACCACAAGTCAATCCGCCACCTTAGAGGCGGCGAAGCCACCAAGATCAAATACAAAAAGACGGGAAGCGGAAGCCGTGAACCTGTCACAACAGCGAAATCATAATTATAGTTCTTAGGTCGCTAGAAGAAGATTGAATCCCTCCCCTAAAGTATGATATGTTAAAAGATGGTATCAGACTGAATGATAAGGACTTCGTATGCCGATTTACATCATGTTATGCTGCTATTTGTCGAACCTCGGCAGACATGCTCGGAATCAACATTCACTTACCATAAAATAACACTTTGGGGGCTTTTCATGATGTTTAGCAAGGATATTGGAATCGATCTCGGGACAGCGAACGTGCTTATTCACGTCAAAGGGAAGGGGGTAGTGCTTGACGAACCTTCCGTAGTGACCATAGAGAGCGACACCAAAAGAGTCCTTGCCGTCGGGGAAGATGCACGGCGCATGATAGGGCGTACACCCGGTAATATAATGGCTATCCGCCCGCTGAGGGATGGGGTTATTGCCGACTTTGAAATTACAGAAGCGATGCTTAAGTATTTTATTGACCGCGTTGGAGCACGCAGCTGGTACAGCCGTCCTCGCATCCTCATTTGCGCACCTACGAATATTACGTCTGTGGAGCAGAAGGCGATACGAGAAGCGGCAGAGCGAAGCGGTGCGAAAGATGTGTTCCTGGAAGAAGAGCCTAAAGCGGCTGCTATTGGCGCCGGTATGGATATTTATCAGCCTAGTGGTAACATGGTCGTGGACATTGGGGGCGGCACGACAGACGTAGCCGTCCTGTCCATGGGCGATGTGGTAACCGCCTCTTCTATCAAAATGGCTGGGGACAAGTTCGACGAGGCCATTACTAAATACATTAAGAATAAATATAAATTGCTTATCGGAGAGCGTACAGCTGAAGACCTCAAGGTAGCCATCGGAACCGTTCGTCCGGGTGGACGACAAGCGGAGATGGATATTCGAGGCCGAGATATGGTATCGGGACTTCCGCTCACGGTAACTGTTACATCTGCGGAGGTGCAGGAAGCACTATGGGATCCGATGTCATCCATCGTCTTGGCAGCCAAGTTAGTGCTTGAGCGGACACCACCAGAGCTATCGGCAGATATTATTGATCGTGGAGTTATTCTGACAGGCGGCGGCGCACTTCTTCATGGAGTGGACGAGCTGTTAACCGAACAGCTGCGAGTGCCGGTACTGGTAGCAGAGGACCCAATGCACTGTGTCGTTAAGGGAACGGGAATTATGCTGGACAATTTGGATAAAGTGGTTAAGAAAAAATTCTAATCTACCGATATAGAATGGTAGTGAAAGAATTTGTGGAGCTTTTTGAAGGGTCCATGAGAAGGAGAGTGCCTTCATGTTAAGAGGACTTTATAACGCAGCAGCAGGTATGGTTACACAGCAGCGGCGTCATGATACGATTACGCAAAATATTGTGAACTTAAATACGGCTGGCTATAAGCAGACAGACAGTGTGCAGCGCTCCTTTCCGGAAGTGCTTGTATCTATGATTGGTGGCAATGCAGAGAATCCGAATCGAACGGTCGGTAAGCTGAATACCGGTGTGTTCGCAGAGGAGAGTCTGTCACTGTATAAGCAAGGAGCACTTCGCGAGACAGGCCAATCGACAGACTTCGCCCTTGTTTCTCAGCTTGGACTTGTGGATCAGGCGACTGGCGAGAACGTGAATTTTGATGCGTCTGGTAAATATATAGATGGAAACGGTGAAATTACGTATCGTCCTGAAGCTTTTTTTACAGTACAGGATGAGAATGGTGAAGTTCGTTACACAAGGAATGGTCAATTTCAGGTTGATGATCAGGGGAATGTTCTGACGTCGACGGGATACCAGGTATTGGATGCGCGGAATACGCCGATTGTATTGACAGGGCAGTCTGGTAACCTTACAGTGGATGAGCAAGGGCAAATCTTGAGTGAAGCAGGTATTCCGACAGGAGTTACATTAGGAATTACTGTGGTGGACAAGCCTCATCAGCTCGTGCGAGAAGGCAATGGTGTTTTTCGTCTAGATGCAGCGAATGGAGATGGTTCTCGTCTTCTAGCCGCTGGAGATAATGCAATTGTTCGCCAAGGGTTTATTGAAGCGTCCAATGTGGACCCTTCTCAGTCCATGGTTGAATTAACTGCAGCTCTTCGTGCGTACGAGACGAACCAGAAAGTCGTTCAATTTTACGATAAGTCTCTCGAAAAAGCAGTGAATGAGATTGGCAGAGTCTAAGTAAGGCATATGTTCAATACAATATGTCTACACCACAGGAGGTTTGGGTATGAATAACTCCATGATTAGTGCTATGGTGTCTATGAACGCAATGCAGCAGCGACTGGATGTCATTGCTGATAATATTGCGAATGTGGATACGGTTGGATATAAGAGCAAGGATACATCATTTGAAGATGTGCTGACTCAGGTGCAGGGACATCATAAGGATTTCGCGCTGGCTGGACGATCTACGCCGTCAGGATATACGATGGGCTTCGGTACTAGGCTTGCCTCCATTGTTGAGAATTTAGCACAAGGCTCCCATAAGGAAACAGGGAACCCGCTGGATCTTGCGATTGAAGGGAATGCGATGTTTGCGGTGCAAGGTAATGGCGGTATCGCGTATACACGTGAAGGTGGGTTTCGTGTCTCACCTGATCCGCAGAATGCAGCTTATGTGAATCTGGTTAACAATCAAGGGTATCAGGTTCTGGACCGAAATAATAACCCGATTCGTATACCTGCGAACGCCAAAGTTGCTGTAGACGGTGCTGGGCAGGTATTGGCCGAGACTGCTGCTGGACGAACTGTAGTAGGTACGCTGAAGCTTGCTGAATTGCAGCGTCCAGAGGGACTTGTGCAGATGGATGGCAATCTATACATGCTGGCTGCAGGTCTGACGGAAGCACAGGTATTCGAAGCACCGCAAGCAGATCCTACGCAGCTGAAATCTGAAGTTCAATCCGGATTTTTGGAACAGTCTAACGTGAGTATGTCGGACGAAATGACGAAGATGATGGAAGTCCAGCGAGCTTATCAGCTGGCTGCACGCGCGCTGAGCTCCAGCGACACCATGATGAACCTTGCCAACACTATGCGAGGATAGGTGGTATGAACCGTGAGTGAAGCAAGCGAGCCTAAACGACGTAAGACTTCAGGGTGGAAGATCGCTCTTAGAATCATGGTTCCGATCTTTTTGCTACTGGCTTTGGTCGGTGGAATGGTAGTCGGATATGTCGTCTTAGGTAAACAGGATATCGGGGAAGCTTTCCAGTGGAGTACTTGGAAGCATGTTTTCGATTTAGTCTTTGCTCCTTAAATGGAGTAAGGTATAGAACGAGCGAATAATGGTTTAAGACTCCCCCTGGGGGAGTTTTCTTTTTTTTCACGAAAACGTTATAATGGGATGGACTAGCGCATTTTTTAGACATATCAATAAAAAAGGGCCTCCTCCTAGGCGAACGCCTATAGAGAAAGCCCCTTATCTCAACCTTCATGTCTGCAGGTAATGAAGGATATCTTTAGTTTTTCCGTATCCGCCATATTTTATGCATGAGTTGGCATGAAATAACACACCTGAGAAACGAGTTGTTGCTTTTCAAAGGTAGTGCTTAGCGGTTACTTACATAAGAGAGGAGTTTTTTTGTGCTGAATATCGGACAAATTCAAGAGATTATACCTCATCGCCCACCGTTCCTGCTCGTGGACAAGATCGTGGAAATCGAGGACGGCAAGAGAGCCGTAGGAATCAAGAATGTAACTATTAACGAGCCTTTTTTTGTTGGACATTTTCCAGAATACGCAGTTATGCCGGGTGTGCTGATTGTGGAAGCACTTGCTCAGGTTGGAGCCGTAGCGATTCTGAATGTGGAGAGCAATCGTGGCAAGCTTGGTTTCTTGGCAGGTGTTGATGGCTTCCGTTTCCGCGGACAGGTTGTACCTGGTGATACTCTGCGCCTTGAAGTTGAAATCACCCGCCTTAAAGGGATGATTGGTAAAGGGAAGGCAACGGCATCGGTTGATGGCCGTACGGTCGCAGAAGGCGAGATTATGTTCGCACTATCAGACAAAAAGTAATAGAGACTTCGATAACTATTTTTGGATATGGAAGGGGAAATTATCATGGCAGTAATGAGTCAGAGAACAGTGGAGACTGTAGATCGTTGGCTAAATGATCCTTATGTAGATGAAGAGACGAAGCAGGAACTGCGTGCAATCGGAAATGACGAGAAAGAATTAGAAGAGCGGTTCTACCGTGACTTGGAGTTCGGAACAGGTGGTCTTCGTGGGATCATTGGCGCGGGTAGCAATCGGATCAATAAATATACAGTAGGTCGTGCAACTCAAGGCCTTGCTCGTTATATCCTGGATGCTCACGGCACTGCAGAGGGAAAGCCTTCGGTCGTTATTGCCCATGATTCCCGTCATTTCTCACCAGAGTTTGCTCTCGAAGCGGCGCTTGTACTAGCAGGCAATGGCATTGTTGCAAAGCTGTATCCACGCCTTCGGTCCACGCCTCAGTTATCATTTAGTGTTCGTGAGCTAAATGCTACAGGTGGGATTGTGATCACAGCAAGCCACAACCCTCCGGAGTATAACGGCTATAAGGTGTATAACTCGGAAGGTGGCCAGTTGGTACCGGATGAAGCGGAGCAAGTTATTTCGAATATCCAGGAGGTAGATTCTTTTGCTGCTGTGAAGAAGCTATCTCAAGAACAAGCAGAGGCAGAAGGGCTTCTGGTTTGGCTTGGCGAGAAAGAAGATCAAGCGTTTATCGACACTGTAGCAAGTATTAGTGTGAACCGTGATCTGATTTCTTCTAAGCTAGGAGAAGATATTAAGATTGTCTATACTCCACTGCATGGAACAGGGAATATTCCAGTTCGTCAGGTGCTTGAGGCTGTCGGCTTTAAGCATGTATACATTGTTCCTGAGCAGGAACAGCCAGATGCAGAGTTCTCTACTGTGAAGTCTCCAAATCCAGAAGAGCGTGAAGCATTCACACTTGCGATGAAGCTGGGTGAAGAAGTTTCTGCAGACATTCTGATCGGAACAGATCCTGATGCGGACCGTATGGGAGCCGTGGTGAAGAACAACCAAGGCGAATATGTGGTTCTATCCGGTAATCAGTCGGGTGCGATTATGATTCATTATCTGCTCAGTCAATTGAAGGAAGCGGGTAAGCTACCTGATAATGCTGCAGTCGTGAAGACGATTGTAACGAGTGAGATGGGTGCGGTTATCGCTGAGCACTACGGAGCAACAGTCATGAACACACTCACAGGTTTTAAATATATCGGTGAAAAAATGACCCAGTTCAAACAATCCGGTGAGCATACATATCTGTTCGGATATGAGGAAAGCTACGGCTATCTTGCAGGAGATTATGCACGCGACAAAGATGCAGTGCTTGCTAGCATGCTGATCTGTGAAGCGGCTGCTTATTATAAAGGTCAAGGTAAGACCCTTTATGATGTATTGCAAGAGCTATACGAGCAATTTGGGTACTTCCTGGAGAGCCTCGAGTCCCGTACGCTCAAAGGTAAAGATGGCATTGCTCAGATTCAAGGCATTATGAGCGATTGGCGCAGTACGCCTCCAACAGAAGTTGGCGGTATTGCGGTTGAGCGCGTGCTTGACTATGCAGAAGGTCTTGATGGACTACCGAAGGAGAATGTACTGAAGTACATGCTCACAGACGGTTCTTGGTTCTGTTTGCGTCCATCTGGCACTGAGCCGAAGATTAAGGTGTATTTTGCAGTTCGGGGTCAGTCACTTGAAGACGCACAGCAAAAGATGCAGACGCTCGCAAGTCATGTCATGACCAGAGTAGATGCTTAATCGATAAATTAGGTATAGATTTAAACGACCGGGGTTCTTTCGCGATTGATTACTCAGCGGAAGAATCCCGTAAGTTCAATGAGGAGGAACTTTCGTGCATCAGAAATGGAAACACTGGAATGTGGCAGCTCGTAAGTGGCTGTGGATTCTAGTTGTTCTGGGCGTTGCGGCCGCTCTGCCTGTTGGCTATGACCGCTTACAGACTGAATCAACGGCTAAGAATGTTGAGTTTGTATTTGACTATCGTGACTTGGTGGATATATCGGTTTATCAGGCCCATCCACAGGACTTTATTTCAGAACAGTTGGACCGGTTGAAGGAAGCCGGTGTTAGCAGTATGGCTTTATTCGAAAGTACATTGGATGAATTCGTCAAGTCACGGCGGATCACAGTATACGATGGGCAGCAAGTAGCCGATCTGACAGGAAATGTTACCCCAACGAATGATAACTATACGTACATCACTTTTAATACAGATGAGAGTAAGAATCAGATTAAGCCGATCATTGAAGAAACTTTCAAGAGAATTGATATTCCAGTACGTTCATGGACGTTCAAAGATCACGACGGGTTAATACTGGAGACGCCTAAAGCGAATGCATACCTGAAGCCGATGACTCAAGACCCAATTACGATTGCTATGCTTCGGGAACGTGGCTTTACGATTGTTCCGCGTCTATCCGACAGCTTACCGTATGATCAGGCATATATGGAGCGTTTGATGTCTTATTTTGCCGATAACGGGGTCAAACGGGTTCTATTCGACGGTGAATCCGTAAAAGGTTTTAATGACAATGAAGACATGGAGAGCTTGGAGGCCTTTGGTGAACTGCTAAATAAGTACAACATCGGTCTTACAGCCATTGAGAATATAAAGAAGCCGCAAAAAGGCTTTGAAAAGCTCGCCTATCTCACCGACTATAATGTTGTGCGTATTTATTCACTGAGTGAGAGAGATGCATCTTTGAAAGTGGATGTGATTAGCGATCGTTTCGTACTCGCATCCAAAGACCGGAATATCCGGATGTTCTATTTGAATGCAGAACCGCTTAGAGATTCCACAAAAGCATCGATCACAGATCCAATCAACAATCTCATTGAGAGCTTGACTGAGCCAGGAAATGCGATTAAGGATATTGAGAAAAATGGCTTTACAATTGGACAAGCAGAGCCGTTTAAGGTTAAGGACTCCTCCATGCAGCGCTATTTCAAGATTGGTGCTCTTATTGGATCGGTCGCGCTTATCGCGCTGATGATATCGTACTTCATTCCGTTCCTGACTATTCCAGCCTTCGTGCTTGGACTTATTGGAAGTGCGGGGCTGTATGTCTTGAACGCCGAATTGATGGAACAAGCTTTGGCACTGGGAACATCGATTAGTGGTCCTACGGTTGCTATGATTCTGGCTATTCGCAAAGTGAATGTCGCTAGCCGTACATTCACAGATATCAGTACGGGAAGACGCTTAACGCACGCGATCGTGCTGTTCTTGAAGACAACGATTCTATCCCTTGCAGCAGTACCGCTTGTGATCGCGCTGCTGAACAATGTGACATACATGCTGGTATTGGATCAATTCCGCGGTGTTAACCTGCTGGCTATGGCGCCTATGTTACTGACGGCGATATATGTACTCTTGTATCGCGGTGGTAAGGCAACACGCAGTGGCGTAACATCTCTGCTCAAGACACCGATTAATATTGCAATGGTTATCGCTGCGGGTATTCTGGGTGTCGCTGGTATGTACTACTTAAGCCGTACAGGAAATGCAGGTCAGGTATCATCGATTGAGATGGCATTCCGTTCATTCTTAGAGAACACCTTCGGTGTACGTCCACGGAATAAAGAATTCCTGTTCGCTCATCCGATTATGCTGCTCGGTCTGTTCCTGTCATTTAAATACCGCCATGCAGCGTATCTGTTAATTTTCGGTGCAATGGGTCAATTGTCAATCGTCGGTACATTTACGCATATCCATTCACCAATCTATATTTCGGCGGTCCGTGGATTGCTTGGTCTTGTTCTCGGACTCATTCTTGGCTTGGTTGCGATCTTGGTATGGCAACTCGCGGAAAGGATCTGGAAAAGATGGTCTCCTCTACTAAGACAATAGTCATTTCCGGATATTACGGATTTAAGAATAGCGGTGATGAAGCCGTTTTGAAATCAATTTTGACTGCGCTCGAAGAGCAGGGAAAGGCAGCGGGTATTAAGATTGAACCCGTTGTCCTTTCTATCAATCCGGAGTGGACATCATCCATGTATGGTGTCCGTGCGGTACATCGAATGCAGCTTGGTGAAGTTAGACGTGCGATTCAAGAAAGTGACGGATTGATCAGCGGGGGAGGGAGCTTGCTTCAGGATGCAACCAGCCCCAAGACGATCCCGTATTATCTGGCGATCATCAAGATTGCACAGTGGCTGAAGAAACCAACCTTTATCTATGCACAAGGTGTGGGACCTGTGAATCGAAAGATATTTAATCCCATGATTCGGTCTGTGTTCCGCAAATGCTCTTATATCTCGGTACGAGATATACAATCGGGAGAGCTCCTTCAGTCAATGGGCATTCGCTCAGAGGACATTCACATTGTCCCTGATCCTGTGATGGGAATGCCTTTGCCTGAGCAGAATAATGAAGAGCTTGGTGATCTTTCAATTTCAGGTGAAGAAGAGCTTCCTGTAATCGGCATTTCGGTCCGTTTCTGGGATAAGGAACGCCGGGAATTGAATGCGATAGCTGATGCACTGACAGAACTAGCTCGTAAGCGGCCCGTTCATTTAAGGTTCCTGCCGTTTTATCAGCCCGAAGATGAACAAGCTTCACAGTATATTGCGGACAAGATGGGTGATATTACATCATACGGTGGAAAGATAAGCTTCTACCGGGAGGAACAGCAACCTCAAGATATGCTTCTTGAAGTAAGCCGCTGTGACTTGATTCTTGGCATGCGTCTACACAGCTTGATCTATGCAGCCAATCAGCGTGTACCTCTCATCGGTATTTCGTATGATCCGAAGATCGATCATTTTCTGAAGCGGCTGGACAGTGCACCTATAGGGAGCAGCCAATCACTGGTTCCTGCAGATTTGACAAGGCATATGATTACAATGCTGGACTCCTTAGCAGCTTGGAAGGAAGAGCATAGTGCTCAGATCACACAGCTTAAGCAGGAATCTCAGAACCCAGCCCGGCATATTGTTGAATTCCTAGGTAATAGAAGGTGATAAAGTGAACCAGACAACCAAGATTCCAACCGTTTCTATTTTTGATATACCGTTCTCGAAGCTGAATATGGATGATACGGTGGCGTACCTAACAGAAGCCGTTAAATCCGGAAGACCGCATCAGGTTATTACCGCGAATCCAATCATGGTTATGACTGCACTCGACAATCCGGAGTACAAGACCATGATGCAGAACGCAGATATAATTGTTCCTGATGGTACGGGGATCGTATGGGCAGCGAACGTAGGTGGCGATCCGCTTAACGAACGTGTAACCGGTTTTGATATGCTACATGAATTAATGAAGGTTGGCGAAAGCTATAGATGGAAATTCTATTTGCTGGGTACGACACCGGAAGTGATTCAGGCAGCAGCCGAGCGGTTACAAATGCAGTATCCGGCAGCTGTGATTGCCGGATATCGTGATGGATTTTTTGGACCAGAACAAGATGATGAGGTTATTGAAGAGATTAGAGCAGTATCTCCAGACTTGCTGTTTGTGGCCCGTGGGGCAGACACGCAGGAGCCTTGGATTGCTCGATATAAAGAACGTCTCGGCGTACCTGTCATGATGGGTGTTGGCGGCAGCTTTGATATTATTTCGGGTAAGTCCAAACGGGCACCCAAAGTATTTCAAAAGCTCCGTTTGGAGTGGTTCTATCGTTTATTACGTGAGCCATCCCGGGCCAAAAGAATGCTTGCGCTCCCGAAATTCGCAGTTAAAGTACTGCGTGAGAAAGAAAAAGTTACGAAAACAAGCTAATTAACTCTTTTTTGTGGGTAAAATCCGGTAAATCGCCGGAAATTAACATTGGTTTTCGGAAGCGAAGGGAGTATAATTCAACACGGTAGACAATATTGGGGGTTGAATGATTACATGGTAACGATATACATCATCGGGTTTGTCGTGTCGTTGGTACTGGCTCTGTTCTTGACACCGCTCGTGAAAAAATTTGCGGTAAAGGTTGGCGCTGTGGACGTTCCGGATGCCCGTAAAGTGCATACACGAATCATGCCCCGGCTGGGCGGATTAGGAATTTATCTGGCATTTATCCTCGGATTGATTGCCGTGCTCCCTTTTATTCCTGAAAGTCTGTCACCACGTGACGCAAACTTTATGAAAGCTTTTCTTATTGGCGGATCGATGATCGTCCTGATCGGAGCATTGGACGACCGTTTCCAACTGTCTGCTAAGGTGAAATTTCTGGCGCAGATTATTGCTGCCTGTGTTGTTGTGTTTGGATTTAATATTACAGTTGATTTTGTTAATATACCTTTCCAGGACCGTTACTCGACGCTTGAAGCCTGGATTTCCATTCCGCTAACGATTTTCTGGATCGTTGGTGTGACGAATGCCATTAACCTGATCGATGGGCTTGATGGTCTGGCTGCCGGTGTATCCGGTATTGCCATTAGTACGATTCTTGTCATGTCCCTCTTGATGGGGAATACGACAGTAGCACTGCTCTGCTTGCTCTTGCTCGGCGGAATTATCGGATTTCTATTCTTTAACTTCCATCCGGCTAAGATCTTTATGGGGGATGCAGGCTCACTGTTCCTTGGGTTCAGTTTGGCCATGCTGTCCTTGCTCGGATTTAAGCAGATTGCGATTGTCTCCTTCATCACGCCACTGATCATTATCGGTGTGCCTTTGTCGGATACTCTCTTCGCCATCATCCGCCGGAAGATCCAGAAGAAACCGATCTTTGCTCCAGATAAAGGGCATTTGCACCACTGCTTACGCGAACTTGGTTTCAGCCATCGCCAGTCGGTTCTGATTATTTATGGTATTGCTGCATTCTTCGGAGTGCTGGCTATCATTCAGTCCTCAGCTGCGATGTATGAAGCGAACTGGGTCACATTCGTCGTGATCTGTATCATGATGTTCTTCCTGCAGATCGGTGCAGAGGTAATTGGATTGGTCGGTAAGACCAAGCGCCCACTGCTCGGACTCATCAACCGGATTCGAGTGAAGACGAACGCAGAGTCCCGCACGAAATAACAAGTTTAGGTATTAATAATTTTAATACCCTACTATTAAATGAAGTTTTCAGTTATCGTAACTTTTTCTCATATCACTACACAGCATGTGTACAAGCAACCTCACCGAATAAGGGTGAGGTTTTTTTGTGTTTTCTTCTAAAATAAGGGGAGGATGGTGCCGATATAAGAGGTAATTGACTTAACTGAGGAGAGATGATCGAATGCAGCGTACGAAGAAGCCGATTGTTTGGCTGATGATGGTGGCTATGATTGTGTCGTTGATACCAGCAGGGCTTGTACCGACGGCATCGGCAGCTGACAAGCTTACTAGTTATTTTACTCCGGATATTTCAGATCTACGAAATACGGTTGACTTAACATTGACAAAGACACCTGAAGATAAACAATTATCCAGAGGTAATGTTTACAAAGTAACTGATGCACAGCAAGAGATTACAGGGACATACAGAATGGTCACGGACTCCACACTCGGAGCCAATGTCCAATTACTTAACTGGGATCAAAATAAGAAAGAGTGGATAGAGGATTCCGGTCGTATTGCCCCGGCCGTGGTTACACTTGATCACGAAAGACCGGACCAACGATTCAAGGCGAACCTTACCTTGTACCCTGGTATGAACCGAGTTACTTTTACAGGGCAGCAGGGTCAAGTTGAACGTTCTGAGACATTTTATATTTTGTTTGATCAAGTGCCTTATGTTGAAAAGCTACAGGTACTAGGTGGATCAGACAATCTCGATTTGAATGAAGGCGCTCAGATCGTTGTAAATCGAGATGAAATTACTTTGCAGGGTAAAGCGATGAATACAACCAAGGTGACTGTATCCATCAATAATGGATCAGCCTTGTCAACATCATTACTGCAAGATGGTAGCTTCTTCTCACCACAGCTTAAGCTGAATCCGGGATTAAATAGCTTGAAGCTGGTAGCACAGAATGGCTCTGACTCGCTTACATTCAACTACTCTTTGTTTTATTACGATGAGAAGAATCCGATCGTACTCCTTGATTTGTTGGATTCGAAAGGTGAGAATCCACAAAGTCTTCTTGGAGTGCAGCCAATCTTTACAGAGGATACAGACAATGCGATGGTAAGAGTGCAGATGCTGGTTCCTGAGGATACTGCGAATAATACAAAGTTTAGTGAAAGTGCAGAGATATTGGTCAATGATAATAAGGTGACACCATCGTTTACGGAGGAACTCTTCATTCCGAGTGTTAAGGGGAACACTCCTTCTTACTGGATGGTAACATTCGAAATCCCTAAGTTGGCGCTCAACAAGGATACGAGTGGAGAGAGATTACTTAATCAGAAGCATGTGTTATCCGTAACATATGGCACTAAGACAATAAACAAGCGAATGGACTTTCAGTATATGAAAGGACAGACGGTTATTACGGGATTGAAATATCTTAAAGGATATGAGGGCAGTGGAACGATTCCGGCAGGGGAAGCACTGAACGGAGCTAAGGTGGATTCGGGAGATTTCTATATTTTGGTGAATACGAACGGAAAGCCTGCAGATCCTCAAAACGGTCTAAGAGCTAATTATCTTCCCCTTGGAACAAGCTCTATTCAGATTGATTATGTGACGAATGTTTCGAATACCAGTTATGTGTACCGAATTGTTGGACTGAAGAACGGCAACCAGACGGTGCGATTTAACTATAGTGGTTCAACAGCGTACAAGGATGCTACCATTTCATTCGCATCCAAGAACTATATTTATATAGAGAATTTAATTGATGGACAGACTTATACGCTGGATTCTGCAAATGGAACTAACTTGAATGTTAAAGGTCAATATATTGGGTTCGATAACACAATTAACAGTAATCATTTCCTTGCTGAAGTATTTGTGAATGGTAAGAAAGTCAAATCAACGAATACAACAGAGGGTCTTGACCCTACGTGGTTAACTAAAAGTAGTGGTCAATTCGATATCCAATTGAACATCTCTATGAAAGATGGTCCGCTAGTATTCGGGGAGAATAAAATTATCCTTACGGGAATTGGCACAGATGGTAAAGGACAAGCGAGAGAAATCCGCAAAGAACTTCGTATTTATATCGTAGATAACAATGTATCGACGATTGCGAATTTCCAGCCAGCACTTGGTAAAGATCGTCCTAGCTTCCCACCAAGAGATTTCAGTGCAGCTGATCCGCTCTTGAAACAGATCTTTAACTTAACACCTGAATTTATTTACAATGATAATAAGTTTACAACAAGCTTAGGTACGTACGACCTTGTATTCCGTGGAAGTGGTGCCGTCAAGCTGAACTTGAACCAGGGTACAAAGAACATTTTGTCCGTGGACCTGCCAGCGGTTACAACGACGAACGAGGTAGTTATATTTAATGGTGAGCGGTATACGTATGATTTCGCAGGTACTCAGAATGACTTTATTATGCGAATTCATGATATTACGGCAAGTGCACCAGGAACGAATGTGTATACATTAGAATTGTTGAATGAAACTGGGGCGAAGACAACCCAGCGTCTAGAATTGGTTCGTGAAGTAGCTGCATATCGTATTCTTGCTCCACAACCTACCGTCGGTAAACAGATTGTAGTGAATAAGAACTTTGTTCGTTTCGATATTGAAGCAGAGGGTGCAACAGAGGTCATTATAGGTAATGAACCGGCAGCGAAGCGTACAGATTTAGGCGAGCATCGCTTTGTATATGATTATGTTGGGTTGAAGCAAGATAAATCCAATAAGATCAAGATCACAATTAATCGGGCAGGCACCAAGATTTCAGACACCATCGAAGTGTTTTATACAGGGACTGTTGGTGTAGATGCACAATATATGGCTCCGAAAGTAGCTAATAAGTATACGGTCTTTAACAAGGAATTGCTGCTTGATCTCCCTAAAGGGACGGTAATGCAGAGTACTGATACAAGAGGAATTGCAAAATATTATCCAGATACGAAACTTTTGTTCGGTATTGCAGATCCAATAACGGGAATCGTTGAACGGAAGAATGATTACGGGAATATCATTGGTTTCCCTGGAACCGGTGAGGATAGTGGAGCTCCATCATGGAGCATACCAGATGAATACTTACTTAAATTCGGGTCGACATCGCAGTCCAGCAACTTTGGACGAATTTCACAAGTCTACTGGATTAGTGGAGGACTCGGGGAGAAAGGTGATCTGGGGACAGCCACTTATGCGGGTAAGACGAATGGATTGACGCCTTATTCGGTGGAAGGATTGTTTGGTGATCCACAGATTCCTGCTGAGCGGAGAATTACACCATCGAAACGAGGAACTTTGACGTTGTCCTTTAATTCGAATGTGGTAGATGAAGCAGGTGCAACAATTACCGTTTATCGATATACCGCAAAACGGCAATGGGAGAACATTGGTGGAGAAGTCAACATGAAGAACCATACCATTAGCGTTCCATTCGACGAGTTCGGTTATTATAAAGTCATGAAATTAAGTCGTAGCTATAATGACGTGACGAACCATAACTGGGCACGTAATATTTTGAATGGTCTTTATGCGAAAGGCTTTATGAATAACCTTCGCTTTGAACAGTTCGGTACAGACGATCAGACAACGAGAGGGGAGTTCACAACACTTCTTGTAAAAGGTTTGAGTCTGCCAATTAACTCTGATGACAATCGTACATTTGTAGACATCGTACCAGGCTCGCGGTCTGCAACATGGGATTATGACAGCATCGAGACAGCAGCAAGAGCAGGGATCGTGGCAGGTCTTACGGATGGAGTGTTTGCTCCAGATCAACCACTAACTCGTGAACAGGCAGCGGTCATGATTGCCCGTGCACTGAAACTCAAGCTAGCTAATAACGATGCCAAACTTGAAGCTTCACTTGCTAAAGCCTTCGTCGATTCAGGCAAAATTGATAAATATGCGGGTCCTGCAGTACTGGCCGTATCCAAAGCTAAGATCATGGAAGGTTCGGCGTCCACACCTGCTGGGCAGAAGAAACCGCAATATAGCTTCAATCCAAAAGGCAATCTGACTCGTGCAGAAGCTGGTAAAATTGCCGTTGAGCTTCTGAAGAAGAGTACGAATGTCTTCCCTAAGAACCTGAGTTAGGCTGAAGTTAAGGGAATAGCTTCCCCTATATAGTGGCGCAGAAATCTTGCTAGAATCAAGTATAAGAGGAGAGCGGTATGGTCCGGCTCTCCTCTTATTTTTCTCTATATTAAGTCTAGCTATCTATTGACAATAATCCTATCAAGCTTACAATTCTTTGTAATTTGATTTAGAATGCGCTACAATAACCAGAGCACATACTATTTTTTAGAGGGTGAAGAAGAATTTATGAAGCCGATTTTATCGAAAGCACAGTTGGACTATATGAAGGCGAAGACTCAATTCGAAGATAGAGCCAAGGTTATGGAGAAGAAGATTGAGCTTGCTCGCGGTGTTCATGATGAGATTACACAAGAAATCATGGAAGGACTCGTAATGGAGACAGGCTTCCACGATGCATTTAATGAATTGACACTGGCAGAGAACGCCTTAATCCAGTGGTCCCACGTTACCATTAAACATGAGAAGACTTATCGTGATAATAAAGTCGAAATCGAAATGATGTATAGTAAGCTTAATGAAGATCCAGAAATGCGTGCTCGGGTTATCCAGCTTGCTATGAAGATCCGCTAGATTATGACAAAGGCGCCGAAAGGCGTCTTTTTTTGTTTTAATGCCACGAAAGTGATATGTTAGATGAAGTTTCAGCGAATTATTTGAGTTTTTTTAAAAAAAATCAAAAAAACTTGGAAACATCCGCAACTTTTTCCTCTATAGAACGTTTAAGATGTAGAACACAATGAAACACCCAATATGTACCGCTTGAAGAAACTTGTCTATTAATTAGAAAAATCTTCTTTACGGTCTATGGGACTCATTGTATAATACCTAGGTAGGATTATAGGAAACTACGCTAGTTTGTAATGTTCTCTTTGTTAACATGTTTCTGTGATACCCGTCACAGACATCATTTATATGATTTCTGCTCACACTCGAGGAAGGAGGTGTACGACGAATGAGTAACACGAGCTATCATTCTAAACAAATTAAAGAAAATAATCAGGTTACGATTCAAGGAGGAGAAAAAAAGGTTATGAAGAAAATTTTATCCGTAGCACTGTCTACAGCAATGGCATTCTCCATGTTTGCTTCTGTTGCATTCGGTGACGATGCAAAACTTACATCCCAACAAAAGTTTGACGTATTGAAAGACGCTAAGATCCTAACTGGTTACCAAGATGGTTCCGCTGGTCTGGACAGAGACTTGACTCGCGCTGAGTTCGCGAAAGTTGTATCCAGCTTGATGGGCCTTAAGCCAATCACTGGTCAACTGTCTTTCAAAGACAAAGGTTACACAGCTAAGAACTGGGCTGTTCCTTACATCGAAGCAGTATACTCTGCTGGCCTGATGGAAGGTAAGAACACTACGAAGATGATCTTCGACTACAACGGTAAAATTACCGTTCAAGAAATGGCTGCAGTATTGGTACGTGCAATGAAACTTGAAGTACCAGCTGAAACCGACAACGCTGCATCCGCTTGGGCTAAAGGTTATGTTCAAGCAGCAGTTAACGCTGGCATCATCTCCAAAGATGCTGCTCCAAAAGCAAATGCAACTAGAGCTCAAATGGTTGACACTGCATATGCAATCTGGATCGATCAACAACAACCAAAAGTAGTTTCTTATGAAGTTAAAGAAGATGGTAAAGTAGTTGAATTCAAACTTGCTAATGATGAAGTTGTGAAAGTAACTCCTGAAACTGCTTTGAAAGCTAACGTAGAGACTGTAGTAACTTTCAAACATGGTAACTATGATTACAGCGAGAAAGTAACTTGGGTTGTAACTACAGCTACTAAGGTTCAAAGTGTATCAGCTAGTAACCTGGCTCAAGTAGTTGTTACATTTGATGGTGAAGTTGATAAATCAACAGCTGAGTTGGTAGACAACTACACTATTACTGAACGTGATACTACAAATGCTAAAAATGTAAAATCTGCTGTACTTTCTGCTGATGGTAAATCTGTTACTTTAACCGTAGCTTTGCCAAACGCTACTGCAGATGCCGATGAGTTTGTTAACCAATTGCCTTATAAAATTTCCTTTAATAATGTAAAAGCAGGAGATAAAGTTATTAGTGCAACTGATTATGAATTTACTCCAGTAGATTCTGCTCTTCCAGTGGCTGATAGCGTTGAGGCTTTGGGTAACAGCACTATCCGTGTAGTGTTTAGCGAACCTATCCAAAAAGCAAATGCTTCTAACTTCTTGGTAGATGGAAACACTTTGGTTGGTAACACTAAAGTTGCAGGAAACACAGTGATTGTTAAATTGTACACTCCACTTGCTGACGGAGCGCACAAAGTTACAGTAACGAATGTTGAGGACTTTGCTGGATTTAAATCCTTGAGCAAAGAGTTGTCTTATGATGTTGTTAAAGATGAAACTGCTCCTACTATTGCTTCAGTAGAGCATGCTACGTTTGAGTCTGTAACATTGAAGTTCA
Organism: Paenibacillus sp. FW507-14B1B; assembly: GCF_058781425.1. Classification (NCBI taxonomy): domain Bacteria; kingdom Bacillati; phylum Bacillota; class Bacilli; order Caryophanales; family Paenibacillaceae; genus Paenibacillus; species Paenibacillus sp. FW507-14B1B. Next base: position 461,125 of record NZ_JBYSWS010000004.1, read on the forward strand.
GTGAGCCAGTTGACCCTGAAACTGTTGTTGCTTCTAATGTTTATTGGATGCAAGGAACAACTAAGAGAACAGCTGATACAGGTTCTGTAGTTCAACTTGCTGATGATACTTACAAGTTCACATTCAGTGGTTCTAACAAAATTCAATACGCTACTGATTTGTATGTAACTGGAGTTAAAGACTATTCTGGTAATACAATTGCAGCGGATTCAAAAGTTCAAGTTAACCCAGTGCTGGATCAAACTCGTCCAACTGTAGTCAATGTTGATTTGAATAAAGATCGTAAAGTAATTACTGTGAAATTCTCCAAAGCATTGAAAGCTTCCACTGTTGAGCCTGGAGATTTCGTAATTAAAGATGCAGACGGAAAAGAAGTTAACAAACTTAAATCTGTAAGCATGAGTGGTGACAGAACAGTTGTTGTAACATTGGCTACAGCTCTGAATCAATCTGCTAAATACACACTTGAAATTACTGGTATTAGTGATAATACTACTCTTGAAAATGTAATCCTTCCGTACTCTAAAGAAATTAACGTGGGAGATACAGAAAGACCTGAGCTTTCTGCTACTGCTGCTAAGAGAAATACAACAAACAATACTGTTGTAGTATCTTATCCAGAAAAGATGGCTGTAAGTGGTGATGGATCTATCGTAGATCGTGCACACTATTTCTACGAAACATCTGATGACGCTGGAAACTGGAAAGTTCTTCCTGGTTCAGTGAATGTCAATGTTACACCTGATGGTAAAGCAGCAGTTCTAGGATTCCCATCTAATATCAATGTTGCTAACATCACTGGATTGCGAGTGCAACTTGTTAAGGACGTTGCAGGTAATCTGATGGTTGGTCTTAGCAAGGATTTGGTTGTAGGAAACCCATCAGCAGTAAATGTAGTTTCAGTAAATGCTACAGCAACAAATAAAATTGCTGTTAAGTTTACAGAAAACCTTCTTTCCACAACAGTAAGAGCAAGTGACTTTAAAGTAGTATTAGCCGATGGTACTGCAATTGCGGTAACAAATGCAGCAGTTTCTGATGCGGATACTGTAGTATTGACACTTGCTGATGATTTGAAGCAAAATGCTAAAGTTGGCGCTTCCGACAATGATGTATACGTTCAAATCAAAGAGGGAGCTACAACTTCAACAGCTGTAGGTCAACCAATTAGTCCAGTAACAACAAACACAGCTTCAAACAAGGTTGTAGATGCCATTAAAGCTACAATTAAGAATGTGACTGGTACTAATACTGGTAAAGTTGCAATTCAATTTAACGAAGCATTAACAGAAACAAACGGTGCTAGCTATTTGGCTAACGTTGCAACTGACTTCGTTGTAAGTAATAGCAACGGTACTCTGGCTCCTAATGCAAGTGCAAAAGGTTACACTGCATCGATTTCTGGTAATACTGTAACTCTTACATTTACTGAAGCTCAAACAGGTATTTTGGAAGTATCTATTCCTAACCCAAGATTCTTGATTGATGCCGGCTCAAATGTTGTTGCATCTCAATCCGAGAAAATTCAGGTTCAAGTTTCTGCTGCTGTAGATGCTACTACTCTTCAATCAGCTATTTCTGCTGCTACATCTAAACATGATGGAGCAACAGAAGGACTTCAAAATGGTCAATATCAATCAGGTGCAAAAGCAACTTATAAAAGTGCCATTGATAAAGCAAGTGCTGTAGCGAATAGTGCGACTAGTACACAAGCACAAATCAATGCTGCATTGACTGAGTTGAACGCAGCTACTACAGCATTTGAAGCTAAAAAAGTAGTGGTAGATAAAGCTACGTTGAGCAACGAAATCCTTAACGCTGAAGATCTAGCAGCTAATACCACTGTTGGAGCAGGTTCAGGCCAAGTTGAGCAAGGTGAACATGATGCTTTGACAGATGCAGTTGCTGCTGCTAAAACTGTACGTAGTAACAATAATGCTACACAAGCTCAAGTAAATGATGCAGTAACAACTCTTAAAGATGCTGTTACTACCTTCAAAGCTGCTATTAAACAATAATATCAGTTCTCATTAACTGTGCTTCATTGAAGGGAGGACTAGAGATTTTCTCTAGTCCTCTTTTTGATTTATACTAAAAATCTAGAAGACCTAGTGTTAACTATGTAGATATTACCGTAAAACAACTATAATTAATAAGACGGAGGTGTATTCACATGAAACAAACCAATAAAATTATAGCAGCAACTGCAATTCTTACCTGCACATTAATTGCAGGCTCGCTTCTCAATACAACTGCAGACGGAGCAGGCTCCACCCAACCCGGCACAACCGACGACCCGGTCGTAACCAAAAGCTACGTAGACCAACAAATCCAGAAAGCACTTGGCAACGGTGGTGGCTCAACTGATCCAAGCAACCCGGGTACACCATCTAAGCCATCCCAAGGTGGAGATGAGATCAAAGTCGTAACGATCAAGCCAGGCAAAATCCTGATTGCTAAAGCTGGTGCTGAGTTTATCGTACGTTCCGGTAAGGCTGTTATCTACACACAAGACACTAACGGTGTGGCAGATCTGACAGACGGTGTGGATCTACTGAATGGACAAGCTGCACCATCGAACCATTTGCTGTCGTTCCCAAGGGAAGGTCGCGGGATTAAGGTTAAAGATGGGCTGAACAGTAATCTGGTTGTTATGGTTCGTGGTGGTTACACGCTTCAGAACCAGCAATAGTGTTGACCAGCACTAGGTATTATCATCATATTCAAATGCACTTAATAAATTTCCTTACTAATAATTATTGCCATATGTGACAACGTTTTATACGTGTACACAAGGAAAGAAACACAGATAATACTCCTGTAAACCAACATTGCAGGAGGTGTAGTAGTAACATGGCAAATAGCAATCGCAGTAGTCGTCAAGTTGTGCCAGAGAGTCGTCAGATGTTGAATCAGATGAAGTATGAGATTGCAGCAGAGTTTGGATTGAACGTAGGACACGGTGGCAGCTCGTACGGGGCAGATACCGAGTTTGGTTCTGAACTGGGAGCTATGGGTGGAGGCTCATCGTCCAGACGTCCTGGTTGGGGCCATTTAACTTCTCGTGATAATGGTTCTGTAGGCGGAGAAATTACGAAGCGATTGGTGCGTCAAGCGGAACAAAGTATGTATGGTCAGCTGTAGTATTTTTTCATAAAAAACAGGTACTTATTACATGAATTTTTTTCAGAATGAAAAAGTGTGGAAAATCAGCGAAAAACCTTGAAAAACTGCTTGTCAGCTGGATTGACACCAGGTTTCAAATACGTTAATATGCATGTTGAGGATTGTACATTCAAACCTTTTCCAATTGGAAAAGGTTCATTTTTTGTGTAGGACCTCTTTTATAATATAAGAAGTATAATAGCCATTTATATTTGCTTATATTTTCTTGTGGAAACAAGCATCGTTTTGTGAGAAAGACGAATGATTTGTTTCGCAAGTATAATACTATCCATATGGGAGGTTGATCTCATGTCTGTAACAGGGCGACGTTTATTTACATCTGAGTCCGTAACTGAAGGACATCCGGATAAAATCTGCGACCAGATTTCCGACGCGGTACTCGACGCTTTCTTGGCCAACGATCCCAACGCACGCGTTGCATGCGAAGTATCTGTAGCTACAGGTTTGGTACTCGTAATTGGTGAAATTAGCACTAAATCCGAATATGTGGACATTCCGTCCATCGTAAGAAACACCGTGAAAGAAATCGGGTATACCCGTGCTAAATACGGTTTTGATTTCAATACTTGTGCTGTATTGACATCGCTTAACGAGCAGTCAGCTGATATTGCACAAGGGGTAAACGCTGCACTAGAGGATCGTGACCCATCCCAAATGGATCAGGAAACTGCGAACATTGGAGCCGGCGACCAAGGTTTAATGTTCGGTTTTGCTACCAACGAAACTCCTGAATTGATGCCTCTTCCAATTGCATTGTCCCACCGTATTGCACGCCGTTTGTCGGAAGTGCGTAAGGATGGTACACTGAGCTACCTTCGTCCAGATGGTAAAACTCAGGTTACAATTGAGTATGATGGCAATACACCTGTTCGTGTAGATACAATCGTTGTGTCCACTCAACATGCTGAAGAAACAACACTGGAGCAAATCCAGAAAGATATTAAAGAACAAGTTATTCTTCCAGTTGTTCCTGCGGAACTTTTGGATGAAGAAACGAAATATTTCATTAACCCAACAGGCCGTTTTGTAATCGGCGGACCTCAAGGGGATGCAGGTCTAACTGGACGTAAGATCATCGTTGATACCTATGGCGGTTATGCTCGTCATGGCGGCGGTGCATTCTCCGGTAAGGATCCTACAAAAGTAGACCGTTCTGCAGCATACGCAGCTCGTTATGTAGCGAAGAACCTCGTTGCCGCAGGTCTTGCTGACAAATGTGAGATTCAGCTTGCTTACGCGATTGGTGTAGCAACCCCTGTCTCCATTAGTGTAGACACTTACGGCACAGGTAAAGTAAGCGAAGAGAAGCTGGTTGAACTCATTCGTAACAACTTCGACCTTCGTCCGGCTGGTATTATCCGCATGCTCGACCTTCGCCGTCCAATCTACAAGCAGACTGCAGCTTACGGCCACTTCGGACGTACAGATGTAGAATTGCCTTGGGAACAAGTGGATAAAGCGGAGCTGTTGAAAGCTCAAGCTGGCATCTAAGTAGTGTAACAACCTGTTACATCTTGGGTGTAATATAAATATGAGGACATGAAATGTCCATGAATGATCGAAGAAGCCGATATCTGGTAACAGGTATTGGCTTCTTTTTTTGTCCGCGTAAGTTGGTTTACTAGAGTAATCATGCTCCTATGACAAGGCATTCTAAGAAAATGTCGTAGATTATAAGAAAAATGATGCGAAACTAGTAGAATGTTGGACTATTTTCGTAACTTTTCCTCTAAAATTCAGTCTATTAAAGTAGAGACTTAAATGTTCAGCAGATAGATTGGAAGTCTGGACATAAAGATGGGAGAGTTACAATTCACATGATACGTAAGGAAGAGTTGAAAACGTCGAGAAAGAGTCAGTCGGGGAAGAAATGGGCCATCGTTACTTTAGCAGGTGTGATCTGGATCGGTCCAGTTCTAGGAAGTGGTGTTCCGGTACTGAATGGACCATTATCTAATTCTATAGTCGAAGCGGCAGCATCCTCTGTTAAGAAGCTAAGTGAGGAGATCATAACATCTGGTGCAACGCTAATTAAATATCAATGTAACACAGGCTCGCAGACCTCACTTGCAAATGTCATTCAGGTAGACCTCAAGAATAAGAACGTGAAGCTGGATGTGATGACAGGTAAGGAAGGGTATTTTACAACCAAACAATCGACAGGTGGCATGGCAAAGGAAAATGGTGCGGTTGCTGCGATTAACGGTGACTATTTTAACACAGGAGCACAAGGAGCTCCAATGGGTGGACAGGTATCAAGCGGACTGCTCATGTCCACACCATCTATGCTGAAGGGAATGTACGCTTTTGCCGTGACGAAAGACGGCACACCGATGGTCGATGAGTTCGAGTTCTCTGGCAGTGTGACGGCTGAGAATGGTGAGAAGTTTACGCTGGCGGGGATGAACAAATCGGCTTATGTACCAGAGGGAGGTTCCTCTAACTTTAGCCATTTGAATGCAGCTTATATATACACAAGTGCTTGGAAGGCAGTTGAACGTCCAACGAACAGTTCGACAACGCCAACCGAGGTTATGGTAACGGATGGGGTGATCACGGAAATCTCGGACAAAGCGAGCATTCAATCATCCATTCCTAAAGGAAGTTTTATTCTGCGTACACATGGTACGGCGGCGAATTTTGTGAAAAATAATCTGCAAGTTGGACAGCGGCTTACAGCCGATTATTCTCTTGTCTCCAAGAAAACCGGGCAACAAGTCAATCCAGACTCGCTTCAGGTGATGATTGGCGGACATACGATTCTTGTGAATGATGGAAAAGCGACATCTTTTTCACGAGATGTAAGTAGTATTGGTGGTTATCGTGCACGTACCGCGTTAGGTTATTCCAAGGATGGTCGATATGCCTACCTCATAGCAACAGAGAAGCACGCAGGAAGCACAGGCATGTCCCTGAGTCAGCTACAGAGCTTCATGACAAGTATCGGCGTGTGGAAGGGATTGAATCTGGACGGCGGCGGATCGACAACGATGATAAACCGTCCTTTGGCGGAGATGGATACGAGATTAACATTTAACACGGAATACGGTACCGCGCAGCGCAGCATCGTTAATGCGCTTGGCGTGTTCTCGACTGCTCCGAAAGGCGCACTCAAGGGTTTTAAAGTAAGTGGGAACACGACCCTATTAATCGGGCAGACTGGAAACTACCAGTTAAAAGGCTATGATACGTATTACAATCCGGTAGATATGCAGACGGTAACGCCAACCTGGAAGTCTAGCAACACTAATATTAAGGTGAGCGGGCAGACGGTGAAAGCCGTTTCTCCGGGAACATCAACGGTTACAGCGGTTAGTGGCAATGCTAAAGCGACCATGCAGGTAAAAGTCCTTGGTGCAGAAGATGTCGTGTCCTTACAGGCGAGTACAGCAGCGGCTCCGTTAGCTGCAGGAACAACTGTCTCTGTACCTATCAGTGCGACACTGAGCAGTGGGGAGAGCATTCAAGTTCCGGATAGCGCACTGAAGTGGGAGTTTATCGGCTTCAAAGGCAAAGTGACAGACGGACGACTGAGCGTAACTTCTGTGAATGCGAATGCAAAAGTCGGCTACGCGGTTGCTCGTTATGACGGCTTCAGCACCGTCGTTGTTCTCTCGGCGGCGGGTGAAAGCACGTGGGAGGATTTTGAGAATGTGAACTATCCGGTTAGCTTCACAACGAATGTATCCAGCGTTACAGGAAAAGCAGCGATTGTGAAGGGAAGCGGAATGCATTCGACTTCCAAAGTTTTGAAGCTGGATTACGATATGAACGGTGGAATTGGGCAAAAAATGTACGCCTACGCTCAGTTTAACGGTTCTACAGGCAAAACCATCCCGGCAGCAGCTACCGCCATGACACTTGACGTGGAAGGGGATAATAGTCTAAACTGGCTCCGCGCGGAGTTAAAAGACAAAAACGGCAAAACTGTTTATATAGATCTCGCAAAAGTGATCGATTGGACAGGGTGGAAGACGCTCAATCTTGATCTGAGCGGTTATAACATTGCTTTCCCAGCACAGCTGAAAAGAATGTATGTTGTTAATGTAGAGGAAGGGCAGGATGAGCGTGCATTGACGGGCTCGGTATCTTTTGACGATATCCGGTTTACGATGCCTGCGCTTTCGAGTGATGCAGGTCTGCCAACAGGTAAGGCTGTGATGACAATTGGTCAGAAGTCACTCACGATGAATGGAAACAAGATAGCGATTGATTCAGCCCCACTCTTAAAAGGTGGAACAACCTATGTTCCGATCAAACATGTGCTCGACGCATTCGGCGGTCAGGCTACATGGGATAAAACAGCTCAGCGAGTAACTGTACTTCGCGGTAGTAAGCTGATGGATCTGACAGTAGGGAAGAAGGAACTAGTCTTAAACGGGAAAAGAATATCGACTGCAGTAGCACCGATGATTCAAGGGGGTAGGACTTTGGTCCCTCTGCGTCTCGTTTCAGAGCAATTGGGCCTGAAAGTAAAATGGGACAAGAACACGAAGACCGTTACGATAGAATCGTGATATGGTATGATGTGAGTATGAAACGTTAGAAATGGAGTAGAGTGCGTGGATTATCAAGCTGATGCCATCGACCGTGTCATAAAGAACGCCATCCAAGTGATGGAAGACAGCAAATACCAGATGTTTGAAATATTAGAGACATCGCGCGATGAGCTCGTGTCTCTCAATCAGGAACTGAAGCAGGTACTGAAAGAAACGACGGAAACCTTGGAAAAGGTAGACCAGTTGGAGCTGAACTACCGCCGTTCCCGGATCCGGCTGACGGAAGTCAGTCGGGACTTTGTCCGGTATAAGGAAGAAGACATCAAGCAGGCGTACGAAAAGGCAACTCAGCTTCAGCTTGACCTCATGATTTATCGCGAGAAGGAAATGTACTTAAAGGCAAGGCGCGACGAACTCCAGAAACGGGTTCGTAGTGTTGAGAACTCGGTAGAACGAGCAGAATCTATCGGTTCGCAGATGGGTGTGGTTTTGGAATATTTGTCTGGTGAACTAGGACAAGTATCCCGAATTATCGAATCCGCCAAAAATCGTCAGGTTATCGGATTGAAGATTATTTTGGCGCAGGAAGAAGAACGCAAGCGGATCGCACGCGAAATTCATGACGGACCGGCTCAGTTACTGGCGAATCTGGTTCTTAGGACAGAAATTGTTGAAAGAATGCTTCTTAAGCAGGAATTTAAGATGGTCCAAGACGAAATAGTAGATTTGAAGGGACAGGTTCGGTCAAGTTTAGAAGAAATGCGTAAAGTTATTTTTAATCTGCGTCCAATGGCACTCGATGATCTGGGGCTTATTCCTACACTCCGTAAATACGTGCATGATTTTGAAGAAAAGTCCAAAATCCGCATGTTGTTTGAAACACGTGGCAAGGAGCATCGTCTCTCTTCTGCGATGGAGGCGGCCATCTACCGGTTGGTGCAGGAAGCACTTTCGAATGCGGCCAAACATGCTTACCCTACATATGTGCTAGTGGAGCTTACATACCAGGCGCAAATGGTTAAAATCGTCGTACAAGACAACGGACTAGGATTCAAGGTTGAATTACTGGAACAGAAGAGCAAGGACCACTTTGGGTTAATCGGCATGCGGGAGAGGGTCGAACTGCTCGAAGGGAGAATGGAAATTATATCAGCCGAGAATGAAGGTACGAAGATCATAATCCATATCCCGACGAACGTAGAGAAGAGAAAGGAGTAACAGGATGGAACATTTGGAGAATGAAATTCCGGTCATTAAAGTACTATTAGCGGATGACCACCAGCTTTTCCGTGAAGGATTGAAACGTATTTTGAACATGGAGGATGACATTGACGTCATCGGAGAATGTGGAGACGGCATTCAAGTGCTGGAATTCTGCAATCAGGTTAAGCCGGACATCGTTCTAATGGACATCAACATGCCTACGGAGAATGGCGTGCAGGCTACAGAGAAGTTGCGTGAGTTATTCCCGGAGATTAAAGTCATTATTCTTTCGATTCATGATGATGAGAGTTATGTGTTTGAGACACTCCGTAAAGGAGCGAACGGATATTTACTGAAGGACATGGAGGCCGAGTCGCTGATCAACGCGATCCGCTCCGTTCATGAGGGCTATGCGTTCATTCATCCGAAGGTGACGGGTAAGCTTATCCAGCAGCTGCGCCGCATGACTTACGTGAATGAAGCCGGGGCTATGGCCGAAGGTGGAACTCGTGAAGCTGGTGTTAAATTCGTAGCTGGTGAGAACAACCCATTAACGCGCCGCGAAGCTGAAGTTCTTCGTCTGATGGCTGAGGGTAAGAGCAACAAGATGATCGGGGAATACCTGTTCATTAGTGAAAAAACTGTAAAGAACCACGTCAGCAGCATTTTGCAAAAGATGGAGGTCGACGATCGCACACAAGCGGTTATCAACTCCATCAAGTATGGCTGGGTGACACTGTAGGCTGTAATCCGAAGTACGGATATGGCTTAACACATGGGAGAGGGGATCGCCAAGGATTTGGCGGTTCCTTTTGTGTATTTAGGGGAGATAAATAGCAAATTGAAGATACGATGCTACGGTATTACTGTGTCTGTATCCCTCTAGATTCCTATTCCTATTAAGCAGGCATAAGTAATGGATAGATGCGGGTGTAGTCGACAGTCATCTGAGTGTGCTCCGAGCTAAGTGTGGAGTGTGTAGTGCAGTAAAATATGGAATGAAAATGTGGAAGAAAAATTGGAATGCCATATTCGGAGCAAGTGTGTTCGTAGTATGTGAAATGCCGTGACCTTGGTTATCTGTGTGGGCTGTGTTTTGCATCCTTGTCACCGCTCTTTCTCAATCGGCATATACTGCCTTTAAGAGAAGGAGGTGAGTCTCATGGTTGCCCATTTGCTGTGGATACTGGCTATATATGGGGTCACAGTTGTATTGGTGCATGTTCTGCATGCTCGTCGTCATGGTGGAGAATCGTCACAACAGCGCCCTAGAATGCATTATGTATTGATTACTTCCAACCATGAGCGGCAGGTGGAATGGTATTTGAGAGCCCTTTCACTATATGCCCTGCTAAGCGGGACGCGGGTGCGCGTCACCGTCCTTGATGATCGTTCCGTGGATGATACCTTGAGAATTGTACATCGCTTGGTGAACTTATCTGGTATTGAGCTTACGGTGGGTGAGTGGAATTCGGTTGTGGGAATAGGTAGCAGTTTAAGCGGAGGTTCAAGTTCAGGCGTAAGTACCAGTATAGGTGGAAGTACAAGTGCAAGTGCAAGTTTAGGTGCAAATGAAAGCACGAGTGCTGGCGTACAGCAGATAGCTCCTCCGACTTTAGAAGATGATGAACAACGTATTGTGCTTGATTTGCGTAATGTAAGTGAGGTTGTCCGAATCCCTTATGTCCAGAGCTAGACTATTGGAACGTGATGGTGTTAGCCGGGTTATAAATATGATGGTGTGAAGCACACTCCAACCTGAAAAGGGAGAGAGGGTGCTTTTTTGTGTTGTATGGGGTGATGGAGAGAATGAGCGTAAGCGTTGATTGTGAAAGGGGGTGGGGGAGTGCAAGTAGCTGTTTATGCGGTGAATATGAAGAGTCATTGGTATGTCGACATTTCATTGGATATTCGAGTGGATATACGTTGGTGGATGTTAGGTGGAATGGGAGACAGGGAAACTACATTTAAGAGAAGTGATGAGCTAGGAACTGGTAAGAAGAAAGGTAATGAACAGCAGGTGGGAGCTTGGGTGAATGGTAGGGGTGATGAGTCAGCTAGTGGAGTTGACGCGGGTGAACGAATGTCCCATGAATTAGATAGATTCATTCTCTTAGCTAGAGGTATGCCATTAGGGTGGGCAGTTAGCCTGCGGGATGGACTTTATTCGGAGCGGCAGATGGATAGTTGGGGATTAAAAAAATGGCGCCATTATATTCGTCAGGCACTCGCTGACAATTTGGCTTTAGAGCCGCAAAGGCAGGGAGATCTGTTACTGGGTAAGCCAGATGACATGGCAATGTGGATAACAGGGCAGAGAGAGCAGATAAGCACGGATCTGGATGATCCGGTCGTTTGGGACAAGCTCCATACGCAAGCGGAGGAGTTAATACAGCGATTGGCAGGACGAGCATTGCTGGCCGGAGAGGTTGAGTTATTGTTGGAAGAGGATTTTGAGGTTTCTGCTGGTGTGAAGCCTCAAGAGGGCGGTGCGGCGGGGGATGACGCCGCACGATATGGGGGCGGCGAAAGGCTTCGCGCCGGCTGGCTTGCCGCGGCCCAGCTTGGCTACCTGCTGGGCCGCCTGCGCCTGGAAGCGGGGCTGGCACAGCCCGCCCCGCGGGAGAAGCCCGGCTGGCTGCGCCGTAGCCGGGCCATGGCCCTTCGCTGCCGGCGCTGCGGCAGCGAGGCCCTTAGCCGCACGGCATGCGCCACGTGCGGCTCGGCGGCTTGCGCCTATTGCGAGGCCTGCCTCGCTATGGGGCGCAGCCGCTCTTGTGCGCTGCTGCTGCAGGGCGCAGCGCAACCGGCCGTGCGGGGCACGGCCGGGGGTTCCCCCACCGCGGCCTTGGGCCGGTGGGGGCTTAGCGCAGCGCAAAGCGCCGCCGCAGGCGCCGCGCTGCGGTTCTTGGCGGAGCCGCCGGAGGCGGGCTCCGCGGCCGCCCGCTTCCTGATCTGGGCGGTGACGGGCGCCGGGAAGACGGAGATGATCTTCCCGTTGCTTCAGTCCGTGCTGGACGCTGGCGGGCGGGTACTAGTGGCGGCACCTCGTAGAGATGTGGTGCTGGAGTTGGCACCACGTCTCGCTACCGCTTTTCCCGGTGAGAGCATAGCGACACTGTACGGAGGAAGCCCAGACCGCTGGAAGCGGGGGAGTATTACTTTAGCGACAACTCACCAGTTGCTTCGTTTTCGCCACGCTTTTGATCTGGTAGTTATAGATGAGATTGATGCATTCCCGTACCATAACGATCCGATGCTGGATTTTGCAGCCAAGGGCGCGTGTAAGCCCGGAGGGAAATATATTTATTTGTCCGCGACTCCTCCTGCGAAGCTCCAACGTGAGGCTGCTGCAGGAAAGTTGCCTCATGCGAAAGTGCCAGCTCGTTTTCACGGACATCCCTTACCTGTGCCAAAGGCACTGAAAATCCCTTCAGTTCAGCGTTCTCTAACGCAGAAGAGTCTTCCTTCAGGTTTAGTACGCGAGCTTAAGGCGTCACTGCAGCGGGAAGCGCAGGTCTTTTTGTTCGTATCACGGATACGTCACATTGAACCTTTTTTACAGCTATTACGCCGTTATTTCAAGGACATTTCTATAGAAGGAACATCTTCTGTTGATCCTAGTAGGGCAGAGAAAGTGATGTCGTTCCGAAATCGGGACATTCGCTTATTAGTAACGACAACGATACTGGAACGCGGTGTCACCGTACCCAAGAGTGATGTGTTTATCGTGGATGCGGACAGTGAGCTTTTTGATGAGGCGGCGCTGATCCAGATGGCCGGTCGGGCAGGACGGTCCAAGGATGATCCGGCGGGAAGGGTTGTATTTGGCTCGCCCCAGTGGACAAGGTGTCAGCGATCCGCGATGAACCAGATTAAGCGAATGAACCGGATTGCGTGGCGGGGTGGATATTTGAAGCGCTGAACGTGGGAAAGACTTTGTCAGATGGGAGTCAGAGATGTAGAGTGTTGGATCTGATTAATGCTATATACCTTATGCTTTCAATCTTATGCTTCTTCTAGCATTCCTCTAATAGACGTAAGGAGGCTACTACTCATGTTGATCGATACACTCGACCGGATCCTAAAGCCGCTCTATCGATTGCTTGCAGTAACCGGGCAGAAATGTTTGACCTGTGGGAGAACGACATCATTATCACAAGAGCAATTAGGCATATGCCGGACTTGTTCCTTATCGATTCCATGGATTACAAGTCTGAGATGCGTGTACTGCGGAAGAATGATCGGGTGTCCAGATTGTACGCGTGAAGGTGCAGGACCCTGGCATTTTGTATGTAATCGAAGTGCAGTAACGTATAGTGCCGATATGAGAGAGTGGTTGGCACAATACAAGTACCGTGGGAACGAGTCATATGCGCCTCTTTTGATACGGATGATGGAGCGGGGATTCCGTCAAATGCAGCGGGAACTAAGTAATAGGAAGCAGTTCGTATTGTCTCGTGAAGCTAGTAATAAGTCCCGGATTCAGGAACATTGGCAGGCTCATTTGGTCACCTCCGTACCGGTGAGTCATGAAAGACTCCAAGAGCGGGGGTTCAATCAGGCTGAGGTACTGGCTCGCGGTTTAGCTGATGCTATTAATCTCCCGTATGCAGAGCTTCTTCAGCGGGATCGGCATACGAATAAGCAAAGTTTTAAGAGCCGGATGGATCGACTGAAAGATATGGAGGGGATTTTTCGTACTCTACCGGAATCGGCGCATTTGATGGAGTTACAGGCGAATCGAATCTTTGTAAGTGATAGAAAAAGACATCTAAGATCGATTGCTCCCACAAAGGTGCCTTTTTCGCTCCGGATTCTATTGATAGATGATATATACACGACAGGCAGTACAATTAATGCGTGCTCTCAGGCACTTAAGAATGCGGGCCAATCTCAGGGGATATCGGTAGAGGTGTATAGTCTTACTTGGGCACGGTCTTAATTGTCTTAGGGATAAATACGCATTTTTTTCCTATTAATGATAGACGTGAGGACCTATTATACGGTAATCTATGGTTATAAGTATCAAAGGATCTATGCGACATGGAGGGCGGTTAGTATGAACTTGGGGAATTGTCCGAAGTGCGGCAAATTATATGCGCTAAACTTCCGGGATATGTGTTCTGACTGTTTGAAAGACATTGAGGTGGAATATCAGGAGTGCGCCCAGTTTTTAAGAGAATCTAGAGGTGCTACAATCCATGAAGTATCTGAAGCAACAGGAGTGTCGATTCGTCAGATCACGAAGTTTATTCGTGAAGGCCGTATTTCCATTGCTAACGCACCGAACCTGTCTTATCCTTGCGAGGTTTGCGGTACGCTGATACGTGAGAGTAACATGTGTGAATCGTGTCGAACACGATTGACTAAGGAATTAAGAAGTGTTCATTCGGATGACCAGTCAGGTAACGATACTTCAAATAAGAAGGACGACCTAACCTATAGAGCGGTTGACAAATTACGCAAATACTAAAACGCTACAATCGAACTATTAACTATGTTACAATCCCGGCCGATAATCTTAGTAAAGGTTATCGGTTTTTCACATTATCTGAAGGTTTATGTAAAATGTATGTACGAGGAACAATTTGAAATTCTTTTTCTATATAAAAGGAAGGTGAGCGTTATGAAGATTAACGAAACCGGACGCGTCGGCGCTGTCCATTCGTATCAACGGAACATGGAGACTAACCGACAGGAACAACACACTAAAACTCGCCGCAAGGACGAGGTGTCAATTTCAACCGAAGCGATGGAGATGCTCCAGGCTCAGGAGCGTGCTGGTGATCCAGCTCGCGCACAGAAGATTCAATCCTTGAAAGAACAGGTTTCCTCAGGAACCTATAATGTGAGTGCTGATAAACTTGCGGAGAAGCTGCTTCCTTATTTCAAGCAGTTTCCTGAGAGCTAAGGATGTCTGATATGACAGTACAGGTGTTAATTGATTCATTACAACGGCTCGAAACGGTGTACAATGACATGTTAGACGTGGCTGAAGCGAAGAGAGCGGCGATTGTGAAGAACGATGTGGATACCGTGGTTCAGCTACTTAATCGAGAGTCTAAAGGAATGAAGACAATCGAGCAGCTGGAGCGGGAACGCATCGAAGCATCGTTTGCTTTTTTACAGAGCCGCGGTGTTAAATCACAGTTGGAGCTGACACTAACAGAGCTTGCTAGGCTTGTGTTCGATCCGGAGGAGAAAGCGAAGTTACTTGCGATCCAGGCAAGGCTGTCTCGTACACTGCAAGAGCTGAAGGAGAAGAACGATCTGAATCAGCAGCTGCTGATTCAATCCCTCGATTTCATCGACTTCTCTCTCGATATGCTGACTGGAAAGTCATCACAAGACGAAGCCATTTATCATCACCCGTCTGATAGAGGCGGCAGTACAGGACGACCGGGTCTGTTCGATACCCGAGCGTAAACAGGAGGATATTGTAATGAGATCTACATTTCATTCATTTGAAACGGCCAAGCGAAGCCTGTTTACACAAACAGCCGCACTCGGGACGACAGGTCATAATATAGCGAATGCCAATACGGAGGGCTATTCCCGTCAAGTTGTGAAAATGCAAGCATCTATCCCGATGGAAGCTTATGGACTTAACCGCTCAACGGCAGCGGGCCAACTCGGAACAGGGGTTGAGTTTAATAGCATTGAGCGTATTAGGGAAAAGTTTTTGGATGACCAGTTTCGAGGGGAGAATAGTTCTTTTGGTAGCTGGAACATTCAGTATGACACATTGGATAAATTAGAGGCCATTATTAATGAGCCATCTGATAGTGGTATTCGTAAGGTAATGGATAATTTCTGGAACTCATTCTCGGAATTGTCCAAGAACCCGGATGATCCCACGGCACGCAAAATCGTAAAGCAGACGGCAGAAGCCCTGACTGATGCCTTCAATCATATGAGCACGCAACTTGATAATTTAAGCAGAGATTTGAATTCAAACATTGATGTTAAGGCGACTGAAGCTCAAGGGTACTTAACGGCGATTGCGGATTTGAACAGTTCGATAACTCGGATAGAGCAATTGGGTGATAAGGCTAACGATCTTCGTGACCAGCGAGATCTGATGGTTGATAAGTTGTCCAAAATTATGAATGTTACCGTAACGGATGGCGAGGGAGGATACAATGTATCCCTTGGAGGACAGAGCCTTGTAGAGGGTGATACTGTCGCTGCGACGGTTGATGGTGCTTTCTTGAACACCGCTTACGAAAGCGGAGATCTTAAAGGCGGAGAAGTTCACGGGATGATTATCTCCAAGGATATCCTTGTGGAGGACTATCGCAATCAGATGAACTCGCTTGCCAATACACTGGTTAACGGTAACGTTGAGGTGAAGCTTCCCGCAGGAGCAATGCCTCCTGAAGGAACGATTTTAACTGCTGATGCAGAAGTGAAGATCAATGGTCAGGTATCCATTATACCAGCGGGTCAACCTATACCTAGTGGTGCAACACTGAACAAAGATGTCTCTACGATTGTAAAAGGTTTTAACGGCCTGCATCAGCTTGGTTATACGATGGATGGTTCTACAGATAAGGGTGTACCGTTCTTTACGGCAGCAGATGGGGGCACAGATATTACTGCAGGTAATATTCGTCTAAATCAGATTATCTCGGATAATCCAGATAAGATTGCTACTTCCATGAGACTTTCAACAGACGGCAACTCTGTGATTAAGGGTAATAATGATTTAGCGAAGCTACTCACAAACCTCAAGAATTCCTCATTCACCGTACCGGGCAGCACTAACACTTCGACAGTGGATGGATTGTTCAGCTCGATGGTTGGACAACTGGGTGTTCAGACACAAGAGACACAGCGTCAGGCGGAGAATTCCTCCTTCCTGGTTTCACAAGTTGACACACGTCGCATGTCTGTAAGTGGTGTTTCTTTGGACGAAGAAATGACCAACATGATTAAATTTCAACACGCCTATAGCGCAGCTTCCCGTTTCTTAACAACTTTTGACCAGTTGCTGGACAAGTTGATCAATTCCACTGGCGTGGTGGGAAGATAATGAGGAAGGAAGGTAATTTGATATGTTAAGAGTCACTTCGAATATGATGAGCAGCCAGTTAATGTTGAACCTTAACCGAAATGCTTCGCGGATGAACGAAACGCAACTGCAGATGTCAACTGGCCAAAAGCTTAATAAGCCATCCGATGATCCGGTAGGGATCACGTATTCCCTGCGTTATCGTGGGGAGCTTTCTTCCAATGAACAGTATCAGAAGAATGTGGATGGCGCTAAATCTTGGATGGATTTTAGTGATACTGCGATGGATCAAGCGGGTAGTGTTTTATTGAAACTGAAAGAGCTTGTTGTTCAGGGTTCAACTGGTACAAACTCACAGGCTGGGTTAGATAGTATTAACGCGGAGGTCTCCCAACTAAAGGAACAACTTGTTGATATAGGAAATAGCAAATTGAACGGAAAATATGTATTTAATGGGCAGCAATACGACAAGATGCCATTCGATTTTCCAAAGAATCCAGATGGGTCATTGAATACGACAACAGCAGGAACTGTAATAACGGATCAAGGTGCTGTTGAATACTTGGTTGGTGAAAATGTGAAAATTGGCATTAACGTTACAGGTAATGATGTTTTTGGTAACGGAGATGACAATGTCTTTGTCATGATGGATCGTATTTCTCAAGCTCTTAAGGATGGTAAACACGATGAGGCTGGTGCAGAGTTAGCTAACATTGAGTCAAGTATGGATCGCCTACTTAGCATGAGAGCAGAGATAGGGGCTAAGTCAAACCGAATTGAGTTAATGGAGAATAGATTAGGTGACTTGGAACTTAATTTGACCGAACTTCAAGCTAAAACGGAAGATGCTGATTACGGAGAATTAATTATCCGTTCTAAGATTCAAGAAAATATTTATAATGCATCTCTTTCTGCTGGGTCCAAGATTATTCAACCTACATTAATGGATTTTCTAAGATAATCTTTTGAAATTTTGATATCAAATATAGAAAGCTGTAGATGGTTGGAAGTCTGTCTATAGCTTTCTTTTCATTTTATTTAGGATCGGAGTGCTGTTTATGATTATTCATACGTCCATGTGGGGAGAAATAGATGTGCAAGAAAGGCAGATTTACGAATTTCCTAAGGGAATACCAGGGTTTGAGGAA
Source organism: Paenibacillus sp. FW507-14B1B (assembly GCF_058781425.1). Classification (NCBI taxonomy): domain Bacteria; kingdom Bacillati; phylum Bacillota; class Bacilli; order Caryophanales; family Paenibacillaceae; genus Paenibacillus; species Paenibacillus sp. FW507-14B1B. The sequence goes on from NZ_JBYSWS010000004.1 coordinate 479,178, forward strand.
GAACAACAATTTGCTCTTATTGATGAAGAAGACAGCCCGTTTGTGTATATGCAGTCCCTAAAGCAAAAGCACCTTACGTTTGTTTTAGCAGACCCATTTCTTTTTTATCCTAACTATGAATTTGACTTGCCTGATATGGATGCTGAAGAACTCTCTATTAATGATGCGATATCTGTGAAGTGTATAATTACTGTGAGAGAAAGAATAGAAGATTCTAGTATTAATCTTCTGGCACCATTAGTGTTTAATCCTCAGGAAAGATTGGGAAAGCAGGTTGTACTTCAAGGCGTTCCATATCGTACAAGTCATCGCCTATGGAATGAGTCTGCTGAAAAGAATGAAAGGGATGGTGTTAAATAATGCTCGTGCTCTCACGTAAAGTAGGAGAATCCATCATCATTCAGGATCAGATTGAATTAACCGTTCTCAGCGTAGAGGGTGATAATGTTCGTGTGGGGATTAAGGCTCCTAAGCAGGTCGATATTTTCCGTAAGGAAGTATATCTCTCAATACAGGAATCTAATCAGGAGTCTGCAGCTCCAACACAGGCTGGAATGAGTGCATTAATAAAGATGATAGACCAAAAAAATAAAAATTAAAAAAAGTGAAATTTGCTATTAAAAGATGCTTCTTCCTGACGATATATATAATAGAGCGGTAATTCTTCAGGGCGGCCGACCTGTGAAGACGCTCATACCACAAGGACGTGGGATTATAAACATTTCAGGGAGGAAATAAATAATGATTATCAATCATAATATTCCAGCAGTAAACACTCACCGTAACATGGGTCTGAATAACACAGCAGCAAGCAAGAACATGGAGAAATTATCTTCAGGTCTTCGTATTAACCGTGCAGCTGATGATGCAGCAGGTCTTTCGATCTCCGAAAAAATGCGTGGACAAATTCGTGGTCTTGAGCAGGCACAACGTAATACTCAAGATGGTATCTCCATGCTGCAAACAGCTGAGGGTGCTTTGAATGAAGTATCTTCCATGTTGACTCGTATGAAAGAACTGAATGTTCAGAAGGACAATGGAACTTATGGTACTGAGGATAAAGCAAACATTGATCTTGAGTTGACAGAACTTAAGACACAAATCAATGATATCGTTACAAACACTTCTTTCAACGGAAAGACGATTCTCGATGGTACTACTACAGCTGATATCGTAACTAACGATAAAGGTTCTAAGATTACTATTGCAGCAGCAGTTCTGACTAACACTAAAGCTCTTGATAAAGATTCTAACGTAACTGCTATTGAGGCAGCTATTGATGAAGTAAACAAACAACGTGCGACTTACGGTGCTCAACAAAACCGTTTGGAGTACACTTCTAACAACTTGGGTACTACAGTAGAAAACCTGACAGCATCTGAATCTCGTATTCGTGATACTGACATGGCTAAAGAGATGGTTGCTTTGTCTAAAAACAACATCCTTCTTCAAGCTTCCCAATCCATGTTGGCTCAAGCTAACTCTGCCCCACAAGGTGTTCTGTCCCTACTTCGTTAATATTAATCTAGACATTATATTCGTGAGAGACCTTAAAACTTTAAGGTCTCTTTTTTATAAGTATATAAATATTCTACTGTAATTACCGATATATATATTAACAGTATGCATAAGACCGGATAAAGCAGTAGTATACGGAGGGATAAGACCGATGGATGCACGCGTAACTACGAGTAACAGGTCGATAGCAAATCAAGGGGTCACTCAGACAACTAACACTACTCCAATAGCGAAGTTAGATGGAGAGAGTGGGATTTCAGTAAGACCTAAAATTAATATTGATAATTCTAACGTAAGTAAAGTCGATCAAAGACAAACAATGCAAGATCTTGAAAAAGCAATACGAGCTATCCAAGGTCCTCAAAAGCAATTTGAGATTTCTATGCATGAGAAAACTAACACGATTATGATTAAAGTAATGGACAAGGATACTGGGGAACTAATTCGAGAAGTTCCCCCAGAGAAGATATTAGATTTAGCAGCACGAATGATGGAGATTACAGGAATTATTATTGATGAAAAAGTTTAGGAGGATATTATGAGAATATCAGGTTTTGCATCTGGTTTAGATATAGATTCTATGGTCAAACAATTAATGACAGCCCAAAGAGTACCGCTGGATCGATTAAACCAACAAAAACAACTGCTTGAATGGAAACGTGAAGGATACCGTGAAGCGAGTACAAAACTCGTATCTTTTTCTAATAATACACTAATGAATTTAAGTCTTAACAGTTCAACAAATGCTAAAAAGGCTGAAGTTAGCGGAGCCTCGAATGTATTAACAGCGACCGCGACGGGGGCTGCCAATAGCGGAGTGATGAACATTGAGGTAGTAAAGCTAGCTACATCTGCAACAGTTCAGAGTGGTAAGGGCACTACAGGGAGACCGGGGGATACAGTCATTTATAACTCTGATCCAGATGCTGCTACTAATGCTAATGAGATCTTAATAAATGGGTCTACAATAAAGATAGAAGCAGGGGACACCATAAACTCACTAGTTCAAAAAATAAATTCTGATAAAAAAGCAAATGTAACAGCTATCTATGACCCTACTTCTGGTGGATTATCTTTAACAAATAAGGAGTCAGGAAAAAGTAAAGACCTAACTTTTAGTGGGGATATATTGGACCAACAATTTAAATTAAATAAACTAGTTACAGTTACTTCTGGAACTGACTCAGAAATTAAGGTTAATGGAATGGTGATGACACAGTCCTCTAACAGATTCAACATCAATGGTGTTGATATCAATCTAACTGGAATTTCATCTGGCCAGGTTACAAAGATTGAGGTTGTCCAAGACACAGATAAAATTGTGGATAATGTTAAGAAGTTTGTTGAAGCTTACAATGATATGGTCTCCTCATTAAATAACAAAGTCAACGAAGAGAGATACCGTAAATACGCCCCATTGACTACAGAACAGAAGAAGGACATGACAGAAGATGAGATTAAGCTCTGGGAGAGTAAGGCGAAGAGTGGTATGCTTAAAGGCGATAGCTTTCTACAGCAAACTCTTTCTGAAATGCGTACTGCATTAATGGGCGATGTTAATATTGGACGTGTAAGTTCTTTAAATAGCGACGCTAAGAAAATGAGTTTAAACCTTACACAGCTGGGAATCACGACGGGAACGTGGACTGAACAAGGGAAGTTATATTTAGATGAGACTAAGCTAAAGGAAGCTCTCGCTAAGGATCCCGATGCTGTGAGTGACTTTTTTGGAAAAAAATCATCAGCTACGACCACAACAAGCACATCAAGATATGACGATACGGATGGCATTTACAGTCGATTACGAAAGATATCCCAATATTCGTTAGAGAACATAGCGAAAACAGCCGGTACATCAAAGACAAGTACTGATCTTAATGCAACTTTCATAGCCTCAAGTCTTTTAGGCGAACAGTTAAAGGGTCTTGATGATCGAATCTCTGCTATGAATACGCGCCTTACTATGAAGGAAACACAGTTCTATAAGCAATTTACTGCAATGGAAGTAGCCATGAATAAATACAATAGTACCTCCAGCTCCTTGTCTAGTTTTATGTCTTGATTCATGAAGGAGGAATCATTGTGATTAATACACCTTATCAGAAATATCAACAGGCTCAGGCACAGACTGCTTCAAAACCAAAATTATTAATGATGCTATATGATGGTGCAATTCGCTTTGTAAGAGCGGGCATAGAGGGTGTTGAAGAACGAAACATTGAAAAGGCAAATAATAATTTTTGTAAAGCACAGGCCGTTATTCATGAATTAATAGCTTCCTTGAATTTTGAATATCCGATTTCATCAAGTCTATTACAAGTTTATGAGTATATGATTGATAGACTAGTTGAATCAAATATTAGAAAAGATAAAGAAGTTGCCAAAGAGGTATTAGAGTATTTATTAGATCTTCGCGAGGCCTGGGGGGAAGCTAGTAAAACTCAAGGCTTAACTATGGAGCAGTCATGAGCAATAAGATATTATTAGATGAATTGTATACGGCAACCAATGAGCTTGCGATTAAGTTATCAAATGCATCATATGAGGAAATAGAAAAATTCGTAGATTTTCGTCAGCACATTGTTGAGCAGATTGAAGTGCCTTTGCAAGAGGATGATAAACAAAAGGTTCAAGCCTTACTGGCTTTTGATAATGCCATCTTATCTCGAATGCAAGCTATAAAAGACGAAGCTGCACAATGGCTAACTAAGCAAGGGGCTATCAAAAGTCAGCAGTCTGCTTACCAACATAGTTATGCAGTCGATAGTTTTTTTATAGATAATAGAAAATAGTGTTTTGAGATGCCTTCAAGATTAGACAGAAGGCATCTTTTTTTATGAGTGTATTTAGAATGCTACCGTAAATGCCGATATTTAATTAGAAGGAGTGAAGTCATGAAAAATCAGTCTGCGCTTATCCCCGAATATATGTTGAATTTTAAATGTATCGGTTCGAGCTGTGAAGATAGTTGTTGTATTGGCTGGAAAGTAGAAATTGATAAACAGACATATAAGAATTTGTCTAGTTTTTCTAATAAAAAGTTTAGGGATTTGTTTAAAAACGGAATTGAGAAAAAAGAGGCTAATAAAAGAACAGACAAAAAATATGCTGCTATGAAAATGGATAATCAGACAGGTTGTTGTTCAATGTTAAATGAAAGTAATCTATGTACTATTCAAGCTAGCATTGGCGAACATTACTTGGCGCCAATTTGCGCAACATATCCAAGAAATATTCATATTGTGAATAGTTCGCCTGAAGTGTCAGCTGTTATGTCTTGTCCTGAGGCTGCACGTTTGGCACTACTAAATCCGAATAAAATGGAATTTACCTATAATTATACTGATTCATTGATACAAAATAATCTCTTATTAAAATCAGCTATTCATATAGAAGGTGAAAAAAATAGTTACATGGATTCCTTCTGGGAGATTCGAGTGTTCTCAATAGAAATTTTACAAAACAGAGATTTTAACTTTGCTCATAGGTTAATTATACTCGGACTTTTTGTAGAGGAACTTCAGTCACTAATTAATGAAGAGAAAGATACTAAAATCAATATTATTTCCTTAATAAATAATTTTAAAGAAATGATTGATAGTGATTTAGAGTTAAGAAACTTTGACGTATTTCCTATTAACAATGAATTTCAATTCATTATATTGAATAATATTATATCTAAAAATTTAAGCGAGACTGGTGCAAATAGTAGATTTAGAGAGTGTATACAAGATTACTTGGAAGGGTTAAATGCAACCGATTCTACTGATAGCCAAAATGAACTAGTGGAACGATTTTCGGAAGCCTATAACCATCATTTTCAGCCTTTCATAAATGAGCATGAATATATCTTTGAGAATTATGCTGTCAATTTTATATTTACTCATCTCTTTCCTAGAAGTGAAAGTGGCAATGTCTTTAAAGTATATGTTTTATTAGTAAGTCATTTCGTATTACTGAAGCTACTGCTTATTGGAATGTCGTCTAAGCATAAGGGACTGACAACTGAATTAGTTATTAAATTAATACAATCCTTTACGAAAAAATCCGAACATTCAAATGTATATGTGAAAAATACACTTGAGGTCTTAAATGCAGAGAATTATCTAACAATGGGACATATGAGTCTTTTAATTAAGAACTAGCGGACCTTCTTTAAAAACTGTTAACAATTTAAGATATAGTTAGACGTAAGACCCAAGCAAATGCTTGGGTCTTTTCGTTTTGTTTTTAATAGATTCATTTGAACACTACTGCTGACTAATCAAATAAAGATCAGTTTCATAACCAACTCTACGAGCTATAATTTAACATTAATTTACTAGATTAACCAAGGTTAAATATGGTAGGATCAACAAGGACTATATACACAGGTCTAATATACTATTTTTTAAGCGTGATAACCCTAAAAGAACTAGTAATTTTACATGTTATTAGACCTAATTTTTGCGTTGAATACAAAGAACTCATTCTAGGAGGGCAACATGGGGAAAAAAGTACGCAGTACAGTAACAGGCTTATTGGGTGTAAGTATGGCATTTGGTACGGTTAGTGGTGTTCAAGCTCAGTCCGTAAAGGATATCTCAGGACACTGGGCAGAACAGAAAATTCAGAAATGGCTTGATGAAGATAACCTTAAAGGATATCAAGATGGAAGCTTTAAACCTAATCAAACGATCACACGGGCTGAGTTTGTGGCTATGATTAATCGTTTATTTGGATACACAGAGACAGCTGAGATTGACTTCAAAGATTTGAATGCACAGAACTGGGCTTATAAAGATATAGCAGCAGCGGTTAAAGCAGGTTATGTCAAAGGATATGGGAATCAGACTATTCGTCCTGGTGCACCTATAACGCGTCAGGAAGCAGCAGTGATTGTTGCGAAAATACTTGGAGTGAATCCTATAGATAGTGGAATCTTGAAACAGTTTACAGACGCTGAGCAAATTGCTGGCTGGGGAAAATCCGGTGTTACAGTAGCCGTTGAGAATGAAGTGATGAAGGGATATCCAAATCATACTTTCTCACCTTCGAAGGCTTTGACACGAGCAGAGGCTGTTTCATTGATAGATGCGGCTCTCACCAAAAAAGATAGTCTATCTACTACAACATATGATAAAGAAGGAACATATGGCCCGGCAGAAGGTACTGAAGTAATTAATGGTAGTATCGTGATCAGTGCGCCTGGTGTCGTTCTTCAAAACGTTGAGATTAAAGGTAACCTTACCTTGGCTGAAGGTATTGGTGAAGGTGACGTAACCATTAAGAATGTTAAAGTACATGGAACGACTAATGTTCAGGGTGGCGGCGTTAACTCTATTCACTTCGTAGATTCAGTGCTAGTTAACGTAATTGTAAATAAGAAAGACGGCACTGTACGGATTGTAGCTGAAGGTTCAACTAGTGCTGAGAGTGTTGTAGTTCAATCATCCGTTAAACTTGAGGAATCTGGAGTTAGTGGTGTAGGCTTTACCGATGTTGAACTTGCTGCGGAACTTCCGGCGAATGCTCAAGTTGTACTAAATGGTACTTTTGATGATGTAGATATCTCGGCAGCTTCGATCTCGGTCCAGCTGCAACGTGGCTCGATTGAGAATCTGAATATCAGTGATGTAGCTAAGAATACATCTGTTAATTTGTCCAGTGGTACAAGTGTAACGAAACTGATTTTGGATGCAATTGCTAAGTTACTTGGATCAGGAACGATAAAAACTGCAGTTATAAACGAAGGTGGTCAAGGGTCGGTGTTCACCAATCGCCCAACGAATGTTGAAGGGCCACGAAAGGATAAAATCACTGTAACTACTCCTCCAATAGTTAGCGGAGGTGGCGGTGGTGCGTCTTCTGGTGGAGATGCTGGGACTAACCCTACCCCACCATCAGCTGATCAAACAGCGGCTAATGCCGTTATCGCTAAGATCAATGCACTGCCAGCCGTTGAACAGCTTACACTTGCAGATGAAGTTCAGGTTAATCTTGCAATGCAAGCATACGAGGCATTAACCGATGGACAAAAGGCATTGATAAGTGCTTCTAGCGTACAGAAATTGAACCAAGCTGTCGCTAAAATTTCAGAACTAAAAGCTTTGTCTCCAGATACTAAGATTAATAAGGTTGAAGAGGACGATCTTTTAGACGGCGAGGTGAGCTTTACATGGAGCTCGTCTAACGGAATCGGCAGCAAGGATAAGTTGGAAAATACAAGTGGAAGTAGCTACGAATACTACAGCGATGGAGCATATCTAGCACTGCAGCTGAAGAACAGCCAAGGTGAAGTGCTGAATTTCAGTGATGTCTTTGAGCAGGTCACGCTGCAAACAAATGATGGAACCGTAGATAAGATTCCAGACAGCAACCGAGAGAAGGCTGACTTTGGAGGATTCGAGGGATTAGATAGCTATAAAACCGTGCTAGCACAACCCGAGGGTGGAAAGAGTCTGTTCTACGGAGTAAGACAATCCAAAGGAGTTGCTCATACTGTAGGTTTTAAAGCTGATACATCCAGAAAAGTTACATTCACTGTGAACCCTAAAGAAGGCGCACTTGTTGATGATTATACGATCACAATATACACAGCCCAACAGGGAACAGGATTCAATCCGCAAGGAGAAGCTTTGGAATACAAGGTTGAAGTTAAACAAGTACCAAACCAAGATCAGGACGCACCTACACAATTGGCAGCAACAGGAGTGACGGTAGCTGGAAACGATGGAACCATTACAGGTGTTAATGAGGAAATGGAGTATCGTCAAAAGAATTTTGATGATGAATGGACGCAAGTAACAGGTACAACTATTACTGGCCTAAGAGCAGGGACATATGAAGTTCGTTACGCAGCAAAAGATGGATACAATGCAGGGGCATCAGCGGAAGTGGTAGTGGCTCCTTATGCAGCGCCGGATACAAAGATTGCAAAGGTTGAATCGGACGATCTCTTAGATGGAGAAGTAAGCTTTACATGGAGTTCGTCTAACGGAATTGGCAGCAAGGATAAGTTGGAAAACACAAGTGGAAGCAGCTACGACTATTATAGTGATGGAGCATATCTAGCGCTGCAGCTGAAGAACAGCCAAGGTGAAGTGCTGAATTTCAGCGAGGTCTTTGAGCAGGTCACGTTGCAAACAAACGACGGAACCGTAGATAAGATTCCAGACAGTAACCGGGAAAAGGCGGACTTTGGAGGATTTGAGGGATTCGAAAGCTATAAAACCGTGTTGGCACAACCTGAGGGTGGAAAGAGTCTGTTCTACGGATTAAGACAAACAAAAGGAGTCGCTCATACTGTAGGTTTTGCAGCAGGTACGGAGAGAACTATCCACTTTACTGTGACTCCAAAAGAAAGCGCCCTTGTTGACGATTATACGATTACGATTTACACAGCTCAGCAAGGAATAGGATTTCATCCGCAAGGAGAAGAAGCTCTGGAATACCAGGTTAAGGTCAAAGAAGCAACAAACCAAGATCAAGAGGCTCCTACTGGATTGATGGCAATAGCAGCAACTGCAGCTGGAAACGATGGAATCATTATAGGTGTAACGGCAGAAATGGAGTACCGTCTAAAGAGTTCTGAAGATGAATGGTCTCGAGTGACAGGTGCAGCTATTACTGGTTTAAGTGCTGGGACGTATGAAGTTCGTTACGCAGCAAAAGATGGATACAATGTAGGGGCTTCAGCGGAAGTGGTTGTGGTAGCTTATGAAGCACCAGACACTAGCATTACCAAGGTTGAAGAGGACGATCTTTCAGATGGAGCTGTAAGTTTTAAATGGAGCTCAATGAACGGAATCGGCAACAAGGATAAGTTGGTAAACACAAGTGGAAGTAGCTATGAATACTACAGTGATGGAGCCTATCTGGCTTTGCAACTGAAGAACAACCAGGGTGAAGTTCTGAATTTCAGCGAGGTTTTTGAGCAGGTCACGCTGCAAACAAACGATGGAACCGTAGATAAGATTCCAGACAGTAACCGGGAAAAGGCGGATTTTGGAGGATTTGAGGGATTCGAAAGCTATAAAACCGTGTTAGCACAACCTGAGGGTGGAAAGAGTCTGTTCTACGGATTGAGACAAACAAAAGGAGTCGCTCATACTGTAGGCTTTGAAGCAGATACGGAGAGAACTATCCATTTTACTGTAAAGCCTAAAGAAGGCGCACATGTTGGCGAGTATACAATTACAGTATATACAGCCCAGCAGGGGACAGAGTTTAATCCGCAAGGAGAAGCTTTGGAATACAAGGTTGAAGTTAAACAAGCAACAAACCAAGATCAAGAAGCTCCTACAGGATTGAAGGCAACGGGAGTAACTGTAGCCGGAAACGATGGAACCATTACTGATGTTACGGAGGAAATGGAGTATCGTCTAAAGGATTCTACAGACTGGATCAAAGTAACAGGAACAACCATTACTGGCCTAAGTGCAGGTACGTATGAAGTTCGTTACGCAGCAAAAGATGGATATAATGAAGGAGCATCAGCGGAAGTGATCGTGGCTCCTTATGCAGCGCCGGATACAAAGATTGCAAAGGTTGAATCGGACGATCTCTTAGATGGAGAAGTAAGCTTTACATGGAGCTCGTCTAACGGAATTGGCAGCAAGGATAAGTTGGAAAACACAAGTGGAAGCAGCTATGAATACTACAGCGATGGAGCCTATCTGGCTTTGCAACTGAAGAATAGTCAGGGCGAAGTTCTGAATTTCAGTGAAGTCTTTGAGAAAATCACATTGCAAACGGATGGCGGAAAGGTTGATACGATTCCAGACAGTAACCGAGAGAAGGCTGACTTTGGTGGATTTGAGGGATTCGAAAGCTCTAAAACTGTGCTGGCACAACCTGAGGGTGGAAAGAGTCTGTTCTATGGCCTGAGACAGTCCAGTGGAGTTGCTCATACTGTGGGTTTTGAAGCAGGAAAATTGAGAAGTATCCACTTAACAGTAACACCTAAGTCAGATTTACCTGCTGGTGAGTATACGATCACGATATACACAGCTCAGCAGGGAACGGGATTTAATCCGCTAGGAGAAGCACTTGTGTACAAAGTTGAGATCGTAGCTAAGGATATTGAACAGCCATAGTATTTAATCCGGCAGGACCCCCTGTCCTATCTAGATAGGACAGGGGGTCCTGTATATATCCTAGAATACAATTAGATCGTATCACATTTGTTTATACAAAATTCTCGCTACGCAAAACAGTTTAAAATTGAGAAATTTCAATCTTCCTGTTTCACCCCCACTCCACTAGGGTATATAACCAATGATACCGTTTTCATATTTTCGCTAAACTCATACTTTTGTCTCGATTGACATGGATATCTTTGGGTGTTATAGTCGGAAATGTGGACAACTTATGTCGGTTCACATACTTATTTTATTTGATGATGAAGGGAATGTTAGTGCATGCAAGGTAAAGTGAAATGGTTCAACGCAGAGAAGGGTTATGGCTTCATCGAGACTGAGGACGGCGGCGACGTATTCGTACATTTTTCCGCAATTCAGTCCGAAGGGTTCAAGACTCTAGAAGAAGGGCAATCCGTAGAATTCGAAATCGTCGAAGGTGCCCGCGGACCGCAAGCAGCTAACGTAATCAAATTATAATCATCCCGGCTCAGCCGACCTACATATACGGTTAGATGGTTAACAATTGAAGATTCGGATAGCTACAGACTCCGGTGAAAGCCGGGGTCTTTTTTATATGGTTTAGAGCTAAAAAAACCTTCAATGAGGCTCTTATTCCGCAACCTTCAAATAACGGCTGTTAACTTTATCACACAAGCGCTTACATGCTAGCTAACTTACACAAATTCGTCTTTTTACATGGGCTTAACAAAGTGTTATAATGAAGAAGCAAAGGAGGAGTGCCATATGCAATTCACAATTCGAGGACAACAGATTGAAGTGACCGAAGCTTTAAAGGAATACGTTGATAAGAAGCTCGGCAGACTTGAAAAGTATTTTGATGCACCCCCCACTTCTGAAGGATACGTTACTTTAAGCGTTATCCGAGGTTTGCACACAGTGGAAGTGACGATCCCACTGCCAGGCGTGGTGCTGCGGGCAGAAGACCGAAGCGAAGATATGTACGCTTCAATTGACGCTGTTGTGGACAAGTTAGAACGACAAATCCGCAAGCATAAGACGAAGCTCAACCGTAAGTTCCGCCAGGAAGGCAGTCTCAAGACCTTGTTCGTAGAGGATGGAACTGCAACAAGTTCTGTAGCTGTAGAACAAGAGGAATACGATGATGATGAATTGGAAGTTGTCCGTACGAAGCGTTTCACAATGAAACCGATGGACGTGGAAGAGGCCATTTTGCAGATGAATATGGTTGGTCATGATTTCTTCGTATTCACTAACATTGAATCCCAAGAAGTGAATGTAGTTTACAAGCGTGATGATGGGAAGTACGGCTTGATTGAGCGCGATTAGGCTCGCAGAGTTTTTTGCAAAATGAATGCTGTACACGCACGATCCGGATTTACGGCTTACCATGAAATGTATGAAGACGAGCCTTCACCCGTGAACAGCGGGGGAAGGCTCTTTATATGTATATAAGAAGAGATGTCCTAATGTGTTGCGGCATCTCTTACAAACTGTTACAATTTATGCAAACAAACTTATCTTGAGGGATTAATTTCTTGCCCGGCAGGAATGAAAATTTTTCATTTAGTTTCAATGAATCGATTTCATCATTCAACCCTTTGGCATTTAATGAAGTTGATTCTATCATCTGTTTTGCACGAAAGGGGTTAACCATGCTAGGACTTGTCAAAAAGATCTTCGGCGACACCAACGAGCGCGATGTCAAACGTCTTATGAAGACGGTCGATGTAATTAACAAATTGGAACCGGAATTCGAGGCGCTCTCGGATGAACAACTGAAAGCGAAAACCGAAGAGTTCCGTGCGCGGATCGAAAAGGGTGAAACGCTGGATGAGTTACTTCCAGAAGCGTTTGCGACAGTTCGTGAAACCTCCAAACGGACACTCGGCAAGCGTCACTATGACGTGCAGCTGGTCGGGGGGATGGCCCTCCATGAAGGCAGAATTGCAGAGATGAAGACGGGTGAAGGTAAGACTCTTGTAGGTACCCTTCCAGTATATTTAAACGCACTTCTTGGCAAGGGTGTTCATGTGGTTACCGTCAATGATTACTTGGCAACACGTGACAGCGAAGAAATGGCGCAGATATATAATTTCTTAGGTATGACCGTCGGGGTTAACCTGAGCGGTATGGATCATTCGTATAAGCAGGCAGCTTATGCTTGTGATATTACGTACGGAACGAACAATGAGTTTGGTTTCGACTACTTGCGTGACAATATGGTGCTGTATAAAGAACAGATGGTACAGCGTCCTCTTCATTTTTGTATCATTGATGAAGTGGATTCCATCTTGGTCGATGAAGCTCGTACACCACTGATTATTTCGGGACAAGCCCAGAAGTCGACAGAGCTTTATTATGCAGCAGACCGTTTTGTGAAGCGTCTTGAAGCGGAAGAGGATTACACCGTTGATATTAAAGTCAAGGCAGTAGCTCTGACAGAGAAGGGTGTAGCTAAAGCAGAACGCGCCTTCGGTATTGAGAACCTCTATGACCACAATCACGTTACACTTAACCACCATGTGGTTCAAGCGCTCAAAGCGAACGTTATTATGCGTCGTGATGTGGACTACGTTGTAACAGAAGACGAAGTTGTTATCGTTGACGAATTTACAGGTCGTCTGATGGCTGGACGTCGTTACAGTGACGGACTGCACCAAGCGATCGAAGCGAAGGAAGGCATCGAGGTACAGAATGAGAGCATGACCCTTGCGACCATTACGTTCCAGAACTACTTCCGTATGTATCGTAAGCTGGCTGGTATGACAGGTACGGCGAAGACGGAGGAAGAAGAATTCAAGAAGATCTACGGTCTTGAAGTGCTTCAAGTTCCTACGAACCGGCCGAACCAGCGTATTGATATGCCAGATGTAGTGTATAAGAGCGAAGAAGGCAAGTTTAAAGCGGTTGTTGAAGAGATTGTGGAGCGCCACAAGAAGAATCAACCGATTCTCGTAGGTACTGTATCTATTGAGAACTCTGAACGCTTGTCGGATATGCTGAAACGCAAAGGTGTACAACATAAAGTACTGAATGCCAAGTACCATGCTGAAGAAGCGGAGATCATCTCTCGTGCTGGTGAGCCAGGCTCAGTGACTATCGCTACCAACATGGCAGGCCGTGGTACGGATATCCTGCTTGGTGAAGGTGTACAAAGTATTGGCGGTCTACACATTATCGGTACAGAGCGTCACGAATCTCGCCGGATCGATAATCAGCTTCGTGGTCGTGCTGGTCGTCAGGGAGACCCAGGTTCAACCCAGTTCTACCTGTCTCTTGGAGACGAATTGATGAAGCGTTTCGGTACGGACAATGTACTGAACATGATGGAACGCCTTGGTTTTGAAGAAGACCAACCTATTGAGAGCAAGATGATTACCCGTGCGGTAGAATCCGCTCAGAAACGTGTTGAAGGTAATAACTTTGATGTACGTAAAGTCGTTCTTCAATATGATGACGTGATGAATCAGCAACGGGAGATTATTTATAAGCAGCGTCGTGAAATTTTGGAATCTGAAGATATCAAGCAGATTGTTCTTGATATGATCAAGCCCGTGATTGAGCGTGTCGTTGATGCTCATTGCGGCGACGATATTCCAGAGAACTGGGAACTGCAAGAAGTGGCAGATTACATCAACAGCAAGCTTCTAGATGAAGGTGCTGTTACACGTGACGAGCTGTGGGGCAAGGAGAAGGAAGAGATCACGGAGCACCTCTTTGAGCGTGTATTACAGAAGTACAAAGAACGTGAGCAATCCATCGGTGAAGAGCTGGTGCGTGAGTTCGAGAAAGTTATCGTTCTTCGTTCTGTAGACAGCAAGTGGATGGATCATATCGACGCGATGGATCAACTTCGTCAAGGTATCCATCTTCGTGCATACGGTGGTACTGATCCACTTCGTGAATATCAATTCGAAGGCTTCGAAATGTTCCATGCGATGATCGCTGCGATTCAAGAAGAAGTGTCGAACTATATTATGAAGGCACATATCGAGACGAATCAGGAGCGTCAAGCTGTTGTGGAAGAGAGTAAGGTATCCACGAACGGTGAGCCAGCAGAGAAGCGCCCTGTTTCGGTTGAGGATCAGATTGGACGCAACGATCTATGTCCTTGTGGCAGCGGTAAGAAGTACAAGCATTGCCATGGACAGAACGCGTAAGCGACAGATTGCATAGTAATATCGTATCGCTCTAACCGCGGTACATTCACAGACTCCCTTGAGAGTAAACAGGGGAACACCGAGATGGCTTAAGTGCGCATCAGGGTGTTCCTCTGTGCACCCTTAAGGGAGTTGTTCTGAAGAAACAGGTAAATACGGTATTGCTATCGATGTTTCATGAGTAGGCCTCTTCAATGTTTTGCTTCATTGATGAACGCACAAAAAGGGTAAAGTTATGCCTATGCTCCAAAAGGAAAGTTGTCTAGGATGGATGCGGGGTGGATAAGCGAAGCGGCCGCCTTTAAAGTCATATTCCCACATTCAAGTGATCAATCAGTGGAATATGACTTTAACAGCGGGTGGAATCCCGTATCCATCATCTTCAGTGCTCAGGCTAAGAACGTTTCAATCGGTTTAAGATTCAAAGCATCAACTAACATATCCCTTGGGAGCGTTTTTCATAACTTGAAGGGTATAATGAACATATATGTAGGGAAAAGAAAGGAAGAGGTATCATGATCGATCCAAGTGTGAAGCAGGACCTGCGCGAAATTAGCAAAAAATTAACCAATCTTAGGGGGTCTCTTTGACTTAGATCTTAAGCAGGAACTGATTGCGAACTTTGAAGAGAAGATGTCAGCTCCTGATTTTTGGGATGACAATGAGAAGGCTCAGAGCTTGATCGCAGAGATGAATGCTGTGAAATCAGGTGTGGACCAATATGAGAAACTGCAACGGGATTTTGACGATGCCGTTGTTATGATCGAACTTGCAGATGAAGAGGGAGACGATTCCCTAACAAGTGAGATTGGAGAGTCGATTAAAGAAATCGGCAGTCGTGTTGAAGCCTTTGAGCTGCAGCAGCTGTTGAATCAACCTTACGATAAGCTTAATGCGATTCTAGAGCTCCATCCAGGTGCGGGTGGAACGGAATCACAGGACTGGGGACAAATGCTTCTTCGGATGTACACCCGTTGGGCCGAAAAGCGCGGTTTCAAAGTCGAGACGCTTGACTATCTCCCTGGCGATGAAGCGGGTATTAAGAGTGTGACACTACTGATTAAAGGTTACAATGCCTACGGATACCTAAAAGCAGAGAAAGGCGTACACCGTCTCGTTCGTATTTCGCCTTTTGATTCTTCTGGCCGTCGTCATACATCCTTCGTATCCTGTGATGTTGTACCGGAAATTACCGATGATATAGACGTTGAAATCCGTACAGAGGATTTGAAGATTGATACCTACCGTGCCAGCGGCGCGGGTGGACAACATATTAATACAACCGATTCTGCGGTACGGATTACACATATTCCAACTGGAGTAGTCGTTACCTGTCAGAATGAGCGTTCCCAGATCAAGAACCGTGAGCAAGCGATGACGATGCTTCGTTCCAAGCTCTATGAGCGTAAGATTGAAGAGCAGCAGAGGGAGCTGGATGAGATTCGCGGGGAGCAATCCGATATTGCTTGGGGCAGTCAGATTCGCTCCTATGTATTCCATCCGTACAGTATGGTTAAGGATCACCGTACTCAAGTGGAAACAGGGAATGTAGGCGCAGTCATGGATGGAGATCTAGACGGCTTTATCGACGGATATCTACGTAGTCAGATCCAGACCAAGCAAGATGCTTAAGTAAGAGGAGAATGTAACTAGCATGAGCCAAACAGCGCGCAACAGACGAAGAGAACCCCTCATTCCGATGAACGGACCCGTACGTAAGTTGGTCGATACCCTGTTTATCATTGTGGGCTCGTTTATTATGGCAATATCGTTTAACATGTTTTTTGTTCCTAACCAGATTGCGCCCGGAGGTGTATCCGGGTTATCCGTTATAGTCGAAGCATGGCTTGGTATTGAACCCGCCTATACACAGTGGATGCTGAACATTCCCTTGTTCGTTCTTGGCTTCTGGCTTCTAGGAAGGGATTATGGCATAAGATCGCTGCTTGGCAGCATCATATTGCCGTTGTTCGTGTATTTAACGAGTGATTGGATGGTTCCTACAACGAATATGCTCTTAGCCTCTATTTATGGAGGGATTGGAGTCGGCATCGGGATGGGAATCGTCTATCGAGGGCGTGGTTCAACAGGTGGACTTACGATACTTGCCCAGATTGTTCAAAAATATAGTGGATTGAGCTTCTCCTTCAGTGTTGTGCTGCTGGATGCACTCGTCATTACATCAGCTGCGCTGGTGCTGACATTGGAACAGGCGCTGTATGCCCTGATCGGTTTATACGTAACGGGTAAGGTAATCGATACCATTGAGCTTGGCTTTAATTTCACTAAGGTAGCTTATATTATCTCTGATCATACAGAGCCAATTACGAAGGCGATTTTGCAAGATTTAGATCGGGGCCTGACGAAGCTGGACGGTAAAGGTGGTTATACCGGGGAGGATCGTACGGTACTTATGGTCGTTGTAGGCCAGAGTGAGATTCAAAGGCTTAAGACCGTAGTGCAGTCTGTCGATCCGAATGCTTTTGTTATTATAAGCAATGCACACGAGGTACTCGGCGAAGGCTTCCAAAAGATCTAAACGCCAGAATAGTCGCAAAGATTCATTAACTAAATATGCATGGAATGGCATAAGCCCCTTGGGGCGAAGTGTCCAATCTAGTAAAACCTATCAAGAGTCATATTCTTCTGAGAATATGGCTCTTTTATTTTTGCCAGTAATCGATATAATGGAAACTAATCTACGGGGGTGCAAATATGGAAATTGAAGAAATATATGGTGACATTCCTCGGTTAGAAACAGAGCGGCTTGTTCTGAGGAAGATAACGATGAATGATGCAGAGGATATGTTTGCTTATGCATCGAATGATGAAGTATCAAGGTTCGTACCTTGGGAGACGCATCGTACGATTGAGGACAGTATAGACTTTATTAACTTTGTTCAGCAGAAATACGAGGATAATACGGTAGCGCCTTGGGGAATCGAGTACAAGGAGAGTGGCCGGCTGATCGGAACGGTAGATTTTGTAATATGGAAGCCAGAACATCAAGTGGCTGAGCTTGGGTATGTTTTGGGCAAGGACTACTGGGGTAGAGGGATCATGACCGAAGCTGCAGGCGAGCTAGTACGATTTGGATTTTCGGAGATGGATCTCGTACGCATTCAAGCAAGATGTGTAACTGAGAATATGGGTTCCTCCAGCGTGATGGAGAAGCTCGGCATGACGTATGAGGGCACGCAGCGTAAAGTGGTGAAATTTAAGGGCGTGCACAAGGACCTTAGAGGCTATTCTATTTTGAAAGAGGAATACGAGCAACGAGTGAAGGGACAAGTCTAGTAGAGTGCTTTTTTTGATTGAATTGAATTCTTACTACAACGGAGAAGGCGGAATCATTCTGTAGAAGCGGAGCGGTCGCCTTTGTCCCTGGATTTCAACTAACTTAACATGATTAAAAAGAAATCCGGGGACAACAGTGATCGGAAGAATGATCCACATGCGTAGTGCTGCGATACTGATGATATCATGTTCATCTTTTATAGTAGATGACGAGCCTATTTTTATATGAAATGAAAGATATCTGTTGTATTAATATGAATACAGACGTATAATAATACATATTTATGAGACGGGAAAGTAAAAAGATACCAGAATGCAAGTGGGAGAGAGAGGGATGGCATGATGACAGAACAGAAGAAGTTAAGAATTGCGATTGTGGGTTCAACCGGCTATGGAGGGGTAGAGCTAATCCGATTGCTGGAGCATCATCCTCAAGTGGAGATTACGTCGGTTATCTCCTCTTCTAGCTCAGGTGTACCGATCTCGAACGGATTTCCACATCTGACGAACATTGTGCAGCTGAACTTGGACGGCGTTGTACCAGCTGAAATCGCAGAACGAGCGGATGTCGTATTCACGGCAACACCATCAGGCATAAGTAGTAAGCTAGTGCCACAACTTCTTGAAGTTGGATTAAAGGTTATTGATCTATCTGGTGATTTCCGAATAAAAGATGGAAGCGTGTATGAGGAATGGTATAAGCACGAAGCACCGGATGCCGATGTACTTGCTCAGGCGGTATACGGTTTATGCGAAGTATTTGGGGAAGAAGTGGCGGACGTGAATTTCATCTCTAACCCAGGCTGTTATCCGACGGCTACACTGCTTGGTCTAATCCCTGCAATTAGCGCAGGCTGGATTGATCCAGCAAGCATAATCATTGATGCCAAGTCAGGTGTGTCCGGAGCGGGACGTGGTGCGAGTCTCGGATTCCACTACCCGGAGATTAACGAGAACTTCAAAGTCTATAAGGTGAATAAGCATCAGCATATTCCTGAAATCGAGCAAGTGCTAAGCGAAGTTACTGGTGAGAAAGTGACGGTCACGTTTACGACCCACCTCGCTCCGATGACAAGAGGAATTATGAGTACGATGTACGCATCCCTTCTGGGCGCATATACTGAGGAGGATTTTGTAGAGCTGTATCGTCAGTATTATAAAGACCGCCGTTTTGTACGTGTTCGTGATCAAGGGATTTGGCCAGCAACGAAAGAAGTAAGCGGCTCGAACTATTGCGATATTGGTTTTGCGGTCGATCCTCGGACGGGAAGAGTCACCTTTGTATCGGTAATTGATAACGTGGTGAAGGGCGCTGCAGGACAGGCGATCCAAAACCTTAACTTGATGATGGGATGGGAGGAAAGTCTCGGACTTACGTTTACACCTGTGTATCCGTAAGAATGGGGAAGCCATATGGAAAATTTATATACCATCGTAAGCGGGGGAACGATTGTTTCGCCGCAGGGATTTAAGGCGGGAGGTCTGCACTGCGGACTGAAGAAGACGGATCGCCACGATCTCGGTGTCATTGTATGTGATGTGCCTGCGGTTGCCGCAGCGATATACACAACGAACGTATTCCAAGCTGCACCGCTGAAGGTAACGCGTGAGAGCCTTCATAACGGCACGCTTCGAGCGGTTGTCGTGAATAGTGGAAATGCCAATGCATGTACGGGCAAGCAAGGAGAAGCGGATGCATACACCATGCGTGCAGAGACTGCGGCACAGTTTGATATTGCGGATGAAGATGTAGCTGTAGCTTCCACGGGTGTTATTGGTGAACTACTTAAGATGGAGCGTGTACAATCTGGTATCGCCGGTCTGCCATCACGGATTAGTGGCGAGAGTGCAGGGGCTGAGGCATTTAGCCAGGCTATTTTGACGACAGACCTTGTTAAAAAAGAAGCCTGCGTCACGGTGAAAGTAGATGGCCGAGATATTACGATTGCAGGTACCGCTAAAGGCTCGGGGATGATTCATCCGAATATGGCGACTATGCTTGGGTTTATGACAACAGATGCGGTCATCGGTCAGGAAGCTTTGCAGGTGCTGCTGCGCGGAACAACCGATCTGACTTTCAATATGATTACTGTTGATGGAGATACAAGTACGAATGATATGCTGATCGCGATGTCGAGTGGCCTTGCTGGTAATGACGTGTTGACGCCATCGCATCCAGACTGGAAGGCGTTTGCTGCAGGTTTTGAATATGTATGCCGCATGCTTGCCATTGCCATTGCTAGAGATGGCGAGGGAGCTGCACATTTAATAGAGGTACGTGTACAAGGTGCAGAGTGCAATGACGATGCACAGGCCATTGCGAAGACAATTATTGGTTCAAGTCTAGTAAAATCTGCGGTATTCGGTGCTGACGCGAACTGGGGCCGGATCATTGCCGCTGTGGGTCGTGCGGGACGTCCCGTTAATCCAGAGACTGTGGATATCGCGATTGGTCCAATTCAGGTGTTGGAGCAGTCTAGCCCCGTTGTTTTTGACGAGGAAGCGGCGCTTGCTTATCTACAAGGAGATACCGTGCAGATCGACGTGAATCTTCATATCGGTAGTGGCAATGCGACGGCATGGGGCTGTGATCTGACTTATGATTACGTTCGAATTAACGCTGCTTACCGGACATAAAATGTGCGGGTAGTGTTTTGATATAGGAGGGGAACGGACTTGAATAGTATCGCTGATAATCTTACGAAACAGCCGCAAGGCGAGGTAGCTGTGAATAACTTTGTGATGAAATGCGGAGGAAGTACGCTTGCTGCATTGCCTGAAGCTTTTTTTGAGGATTTGATGAATCTTCAGGAGCAGGGTGTCACTCCCATCATCGTGCACGGCGGAGGCCCTGCAATTTCCGGTAATCTGGAGAAGCTTGGGATTGAGACAGAGTTCGTGAACGGACTGCGCAAGACGACAGAAGAGGTGCTTGACGTAGTAGAGATGGTGCTGGCAGGCAGCATCAATAAGCAGATCGTGCGCCGCATTCAGAGCGTTGGCGGGAAAGCTCTTGGATTGTCTGGATCAGATGGTGGACTCATTCAGGCTAAACCCGTGGTGAATAGTGCTGAGGTTGGCTACGTTGGTGACGTGACATCGGTGGAGTCATCCATTATTACAGGTGTGTTAGAAATGGGGTATATGCCCATTATTGCACCGATCGGTGTAGATGCTTCAGGACAGCGATATAACATCAATGCCGATACCGCCGCAGGCGCGGTTGCTTCACATCTAGGGGTAAGCCAGATGATTGTGGTGACAGATGTTCCCGGGATCATGAAGGGTGCTGGCGGCGAGAAAAAAGTTCTTCCGACCATCACCGTGCAGGAAATCGAGGACATGATTGCGACAGGTGAAATCTACGGCGGCATGATTCCAAAAGTTAGAGCAGCGATCAGCTGCATTCACGGAAAGGTCCGTGAAGTTGTGATTGTTGACGGTAGCGAAACAGGTGTGCTGAGCCGTGTGCTATCGGGAGAGAAGATCGGAACGCGTATCGTACGCATGTAGTTAGCTTTATGGCTTTCATATACAGCGATTAGGGTAGTACCCGGCCGGAGCCATCCGGCCATAATACTTTATAGGACAGGAGTGTGGCAGGAATGGGCAAAAGTAATGAGGTACAGCTCTCTGGAGGATCGAACTCGAAGGAAGTAGCAGAAAGCTCGTTGTTTCCGACTTATGCTAGATACCCGATCAGCTTGGTTAAAGGGGAAGGCAGCTGGCTCTGGGACGACAAAGGCAACAAATACCTAGACTTTATGTGTGGACTCGCGGTAACAAATCTCGGGCATGCTCCTGTAAAAGTAAAAGAAAAGCTAAAAGCACAGCTTGATGAACTGTGGCATGTATCTAACCTGTTTCACATTCCCGGTCAGGAAAAAGCAGCGTCCCTGTTAACGGCGAACACCTGCGCTGACGCGGTCTTTTTCTGCAATAGTGGCGCTGAGGCGAATGAAGCTGCAATCAAGCTTGCACGTCGTTATCACCAAAAGGTAAAAGGTACGGGCCGCTTTGAAATCATTACGTTCAATCAATCTTTCCACGGACGGACCTTGGCAACACTGACGGCAACGGGCCAGGATAAAGTAAAGGAAGGCTTTCTTCCACTTCCTGCCGGATTCACAACCGTACCACTGCATGATCTTCCAGCACTCGAAGCGGCGATCAGCGACAATACTGCTGCGATTATGATTGAAATGGTGCAGGCAGAAGGCGGGGTATACCTCGTTGAACCGGAATTCATGAAGGCTGTAGATGAGCTTTGCCGTAAGCATGGCATACTGCTCATCATCGATGAAGTGCAGACTGGGATGGGCCGTACAGGTAAGCTGTTCGCGCATGAGCATTACGGTATTGAGCCGGATATTTTCACCGTGGCAAAAGGGCTTGGATCTGGTTTCCCGGTTGGCGCAATGCTTGGCAAAGGGTATTTGCGCGAAGCCTTCACTGCTGGAAGCCACGGCTCAACCTTTGGCGGAACACCAATTTCGATGGCGGTCGTGACGGCGACAATTGAAAGTATTTTGGAGGAGCAAGCACCGCAGCGTGCTGCAGATATGGGGCAGTATTTAACGGAGCGTCTGAATGCGGAGCTTGGGCGCCATCCTTTTGTAAAGGCAATTCGCGGCCTGGGGCTATTAATCGGCATCGAGTGTGCTGAACCGGTTGGTGATATCGTTCTGGCAGGGCAGAAGAATGGACTTCTGTTCGTAACTGCAGGGCCGAATGTCATTCGACTTCTTCCGAATCTTCTTGTGACGAAGGAAGAGATTGACCAAGCGGTGAGCATACTAGCCAAGCTTATTCATGAGCATACCGCAGTGAACCAAATGTAAATCCAGTATAATCGAATCAATTTCATAACTTATTAAAACAATGTAATTGAAACTATATATAGACAAACAAAACCGTTTTGATCTATATATACCCTTGATTGAAAGCAGCTAAAGGTATATGAAATTAATCCAATCATGATACAATAAAAAATATCAAGAAATTGGTAAGGAGGATGCAGCATATGACCCCGAGCGGACAAGTGCAGGAGATGACGTTTAAAGGGCGCGATATGATCGAATTAGACGATTATACGACAGAAGAGATTCAGTATCTGCTCGATTCAGCCATTGAGATCAAGCGGAAGCAGAAGAACGGTGAGGTCTATCAACCGCTGAAAGGCAAGACGATCGGACTCATTTTTGAGAAATCATCCACACGGACGAGATTATCTTTTGAAGCTGGTATGTTCCAGTTAGGTGGGCACGCGCTCTTCTTGAGTAAGAATGATATTCAGCTTGGACGTGGAGAACCGATCAGTGATATGGCACAGGTCATGTCTCGCTATCTGGACGGCATTATGATCCGTACCTTCGGTCACGATAATGTGATTAACCTTGCTCGTTATGCATCGATTCCTGTCATTAATGGACTTAGTGACATGGCACATCCGTGTCAGGTACTTGCTGACCTTCAGACGATTCTTGAGCATAAAGGTAAGCTAAAAGGCCTCAAGATGGCTTTTGTTGGTGATGGCAATAACATGGCGAACTCCCTGCTCATTGGTGGAGCCAAGATGGGAATGCATGTTGCAATAGCGAGCCCAGATGGCTATGAACCGGATGAGCGAATCGTTCAATTGAGCCGGGAGATTGCGCGCGAGACCGGAGCGGAGATTACCGTTACGCAGGACCCGCAAGAAGCTGTTAAAGACGCGGATGTCATCTATACTGATGTATGGGCGAGCATGGGCTTTGAGGAAGAGCAGAAGCAGCGGGAAATCGCTTTTGCGAACTATCAAGTGGATGAGAAGCTGGCACAGGCGGCGAAACCGGATTACCTGTTCCTGCATTGCTTACCAGCTCACCGTGGTGAAGAAGTAAGTGAAGGCGTCATTGATGGCGCAAACTCGGTTATTTTTGATCAGGCTGAGAACCGTCTGCATGCTCAAAAAGCATTGATGGTTGCTCTGATGGCTTAATAGATTGCGAGAATTCTCAAGCAAGCGATAAAGAGAGGAAGAATGAAACCATGGCTAAACAAAAAATTGTACTCGCATATTCCGGCGGACTCGACACGTCGATTATTCTAAAATGGCTCAAAGAAACTTACGACGCGGAGATTATTGCATTCACCGCTGATATCGGACAGAAGGAAGAACTCGATGGCTTGGAGGAAAAAGCTCTAGCAACGGGCGCTTCTAAAGTATACATTGATGACCTGCGTGCAGAATTTGCTGAGGACTTCATCTACCCGATGTTCCAAGCGGGTGCAATGTACGAAGGACAATACCTGCTCGGTACAAGTATTGCTCGTCCACTGATCGCGAAGCGTATGGTTGACATTGCTCGTGCTGAAGGCGCCACTGCAATTGCTCACGGCGCAACAGGTAAAGGGAATGACCAAGTTCGTTTTGAGCTTGGCGTAGCAGGACTTGCTCCTGATATTGAAGTGATTGCTCCTTGGCGTATGGAAGAGTTCCGTAACGCATTCCCAGGTCGTGCAGAGATGATTGCTTATGCTGAAGCACATGGCATTCCGGTGACTGCATCTGCTGCGAAGTCTTACTCCATGGACCGTAACCTGTTACATATCAGCTATGAGAGTGGCGTGCTCGAAGACCCTTGGTTCGATGCAAGTGCTCCTGAGAGCAAGGACATGTACCTGCTTAGCGTATCTCCTGAGGATGCTCCGAATGAAGCTGAGTACCTGGAGCTAGAGTTTGAACAAGGGAACTGTGTGGCACTGAACGGTGAAAAGCTAAGCCCTCTTCAAGCAATGGAGAAGCTGAATGAACTTGGCGGAAAGCATGGTATTGGCCGTGTGGACATGGTTGAGAACCGTTTTGTTGGCATGAAGAGCCGTGGCGTATATGAGACTCCAGGTGGAACAATCCTGTTCGCTGCTCATCGCAAAATGGAATCCATCACGATGGACCGCGAAGTGATGAATCTGCGTGACAGCTTGATTACTCGTTATAGCACACTCGTGTATAACGGCTTCTGGTTCGCGCCTGAGCGCTTGGCACTTCAAGCACTGGTAACAGAAAGTCAGAAGAACGTGACAGGAACAGTTCGCGTGAAGCTGTACAAAGGTAACGTGATTGGTGCTGGGGTGAAGAGTCCTGTCAGCCTGTATAATCCTGACATCGCTACAATGGAAGCTGATCCTACACAGGCGTATGATCAAGGTGATGCAACTGGATTTATCCGTTTGAACGCATTGCGTTTGAAAGTGGCTACTGGCGTTAATCAGAATCAGTAATCACCGGTAATTTAACTATACTTAAACAGGCGAAGGCCGTTTCATGTCGAGTGGTACCTTAGAAGCTGATCCTTAAAGGGATAGGGCTTTCAGGTGGCCAAGACTAGAGACGGCCCTCTGCCTTACACGAGAGGGGCAAAAGTTGTGAGCAAGTTATGGGGAGGCCGCTTTACGAAGCAGACAAACGCCTTAGTAGAACAATACACCGCATCTATCGGCTTTGATAAACAATTAGCTGAGGAGGATATTCAAGGGAGTCTCGCGCATGTGACCATGCTGGGCAAATGCGGTATTGTGCCACAAGAGGATGTTGAGACGATCAAAGCGGGTCTGAACAAAGTCCTTGAGCGGATTCGCAAAGGTGAGATTGAGTTCTCCGTTTCTGACGAGGACATTCATATGAATATCGAGAAGAACCTGATCGAGGAAGTAGGACCTGTCGGTGGCAAGCTGCATACAGGACGTAGTCGGAATGACCAGGTGGCAACGGATATGCATTTGTATCTACGTAACCGCGTTGTTGAACTGACTGGTATGCTGTATGAGCTGCAATCGGCATTGATCGGACAAGCTAAAGACAACTTAGATACGATCATTCCAGGTTATACACACCTGCAGCGTGCACAGCCTATTCTGTTCGCGCATCATCTGATGGCTTACGTGTCCATGTTCCAACGTGATATTGGACGACTGATCGATAGCTATAAGCGGATTAATATCTTGCCACTCGGTGCAGGCGCACTTGCAGGAACAACGTTCCCGATTGATCGTCATTTTGTAGCCGAGCAGCTCGGATTTGACGGTGTGTATGAGAATAGTCTGGATGCGGTGAGCGACCGAGACTTCATCTTGGAATTCCTATCGGATGCGTCCATGATTATGATGCACCTCTCGCGTCTAAGTGAAGAGTTGGTACTCTGGAGCAGCACTGAGTTCAATTTCATCGAACTTGACGATGCATTCTGCACAGGCAGTAGTATCATGCCGCAGAAGAAGAACCCGGATGTGCCTGAGCTTGTCCGTGGTAAAACAGGACGTGTGTACGGCAATCTGATGGGCTTGCTAACTGTACTGAAATCCTTGCCGCTCGCTTATAACAAGGATATGCAGGAAGACAAGGAAGGCATGTTTGATACGGTTGCGACACTTGAGGGTGCTCTGCAATTATTTGCTCCAATGATCGCAACGATGAAAGTGAATAAAGGCCGGATGCGTGAAGCAGTGAATACGGACTTCTCCAATGCAACAGACATTGCTGACTTCCTCGTTGGGAAGGGACTCCCATTCCGTCAAGCACATGAAGTCATTGGTAAGACAGTACTTTACTGTATCCAAAACAATAAATTCTTGCTGGATCTAACGCTCGAAGAGTTCCAGCAGTTCTCACCGCTGTTTGATGATAGCATCTATCAAGTGCTTCAGCCAGAGACCGTAGTTAACGCTCGTAACGTATACGGTGGCACGGCTTCACCACAGGTGAAAGCGGCAATTGATCGTGCGGAGCAGGCACTGGCGGTATCCGCTGAATGGATTGGGGCTCATTCCGCAGGAGTGGCTGAATAAAAGAACAAGATGAAAAAGACTGCCAAGGAAGCAGATGATTAGGCTTCCTGATGGCAGTCTTTTTTTATTGTAGTAAATCGAAAAACCTTATATGTCCCGAATAGGAAGAAACTTCAGCACGTCTTGAATTCGCTCATCCCAGTACTCCCAAGTATGTGCTCCTGGCCCTTCCACGTAGGTGAGATCCAGAGATGTTTCCTTACAAGCCTTTAGGAATGTGAGGTTATCCTCATACAGGAAATCCTCTGTACCACAGCATTGGAATAACTTCGGTTTGGGTCCTTCAGATTGATCTAGCTTCTTTAAAAGGGTTAAAAGGTCATTATCTGTTCCTTGGATGGGTTGATCACCAAAGATAAGCTGCGCTTCATGGTTGAACCCTTCATTGTTAAATCTTTCTACCACATCTAGTGCGCCGGAAAGACTTGCAGCTGCTGCGAACATCTCAGGTTTCCGAAGGGCTAACTTGAAGGCTCCATATCCGCCCATTGAAAGACCAGCTACGAAATTGTCTTCACGCTTGTCCGATAAAGGAAAGAAAGAGCGGGCAAGAGTAGGCAGCTCTTCGCTAACAAAGGTCCAGTACTTCCCTCCATATTCCATGTCAGTATAGAAGCTGCGATGGACTTGTGGCATGACAACGGCTATGCCCAAGGAAGCCACATACCGTTCAATTGAAGTTCGGCGCAGCCAGATGGAATCATCATCAGATAATCCATGCAGTAGATAAAGTGTTGGATGGCGATGACTGCCGGAGCGGCTTTCCATGCCAATTTGAGAGGTTGTATTTTGCGGAAGAATGACGGTCATGCTTGTGCTGAGTCCTAACGCCTCCGAGTAAAAACGGCATTGCATAAGTGCCATATGAATAATCTCCTTTCGTCTATGAAAGCCATTTCATTTCAGATGATAGCACAAATGATAGTGGATATACATTATAAATCCCCACATATTGGTTGATGACCAGAGCTTCACGGAATATAATGGAAATAGGAATAATCTATCATTTGTTCGCAAATGCGAAAATAGAGAGAATATGAGGCGAAACGGGCATGAAGACAGATTTTCGAAAAGAAAATGGGTTCACCTTGTTAGAAGTGCTGGCTGCTATCGTCATTTTGTCGATTGTCTCCCTGGTACTAACGTCTTATTTTACGAATGCTTTGTCCTACTCTAAATCGAACCAGAATAAGACTGTGATGGTCAATCTCGCACGGAATGCTTTGTTTTATATGGAGAAGCAGGATTTTGAAACCATGAAGCAACTATTCACATCAGATACCCAGCAACCTGGTTTAGTAGGCAATCTCTGCACGAGCACTTCCGAATGTCAGTATAAAGATAAGTTCCTTAGTCCAGGAATCCTCCCAGATATTCTGAATCCCTTGGTCAATAATGTTCAGTACGAGCTCGAAATCTCTTATCAGGATGAACTGCATACGGAAATGCTAGAAGGCGATCCAGCAGATAGTAGCTCGGTCCCCGAGCATCAAAAAATCCAGATGGCACAGTATCTACTACCCGTGAAAGTTGTGGTGAAAGGGCCGGGTGGGCCTAGAGGACAAGCCTATGAGACGGTTGTGGAGGGATATATTACAGATGAAAAAATACGCTAGCCGTTTCAGCCTCAGGTCAGATTCCGGATTTACGCTGATTGAGCTCATCGCAGCCCTGACGATATTTTCTTTGGTTGTAGGTTTGATCTCAGCTGTAACCATGTTCGGATTTAGGAACTACCATAAAATCAAGATAGAGAACGCCCTTCGAGATGAAGCTGACATTGTCATGTCCTCGATTATGACAGAGCTGTATACATTTGGACCAGATTACATAGAGAATATAGAAAGTACGGATAGCAGTGGGAGAGGGATTGTACTGATCAAAGAGGAAGGTGGGGGTACAACAAGACGCTCTATCGAAATTGTGAATGGTACCCTCGTTATCGGTGAAGTAGGGGTGCCGCCCCTCTCGAATGACCCACGCACCGCAGTCGATTTTGATCTCAGCGGTAGTAAGATACAGTCCAAGACGGTGGATGGAAGATCGTGCAAGGGCGCAAATTTTTGTGATAGTGGATTGATCCATATCTCGTTGCAGCTGCAGCAGCCGGAAGATGATCGTGATTATGAACTGAAGCTTGAGAGCAAATTTGGATTTTAGGAGGCTAGGGGTCATGCCTGATAAGAAGGATTCAGCACGAATATCCGAAGAGCGAGGTTCAGCGCTGGTGCTGGTCATGTTCATTGCTCTCTTATTTACAATATTAGGTGTTACCGTGCTTAGCGCAGCCGTAGGGGGTGCGCAGCGGACAGAGACCCGGAAGAATGATGTGCAGAGCTTACACCTTGCGGAGAAGACTTTAGAAGAAACGGTTGCTTACATCACAGCGGAATTGGAATCAAAAGTGAAGCTGAGCAACAATTCAAATAAGGACGATCTAGACAATCTAATTAATAATTACTTGAGTAATTTGAAGAATAATAATGTGATACTGCCAACAAGTACAGAGCTGACGGATGCAGAGGGTCAGATTAAGGACATCGATTACGAGCGCATCGAGGAGTACGGACAGCCTGTGAGTTATAAACTGACTCTGTTAGCCCAAGCAGACGTGAACGGGGTTCAGCGGGAGCTGATTCAGGAGGTTATGTTTGATACGTTCCCGGACTTTTTGAAATATACACTCGGGTCAGAAGCGAGCTTAACCATTAACGGTTCACCTGAAGTGACAGGGAATATATATGCGGGTGAAAAATTGTACGTTAGCGACGAAGCACAGTATGATTTTCATTCAAATTCTCTTACGATGAAGTCTACACCATTTGAATTAAAGCCTAGTGAAGGGCAGAAGGATAGCGGAGAGGCACATATCCAATCTTTAAAAGATGTCATGTACACACAGAATGATAAGAGTGGGTCGATGAGTGCAGCGGATATGCTGGAAGAGGGGACCATTTGGCCTGGAATTCTTCCGATGGACAAGCTGAAGATAAAGAATCATCGAAAATTCGTTCAAATGAATGTGGAAGAATCCTTCTTAGATAAAGTGATGGAGGCCATCGGGGACAGGGCAGGAGTAGACCGGGGGTATGTTCGGAGTAAGATAAGCGAAGTGGGTCTTGCTGAGTTTCTAGGGGACTATCTTCTAAAATATGATATGTCCATACCGGGAACATTGCCTGTTCGGCCACTTGTACCTGAGGATTCATTAGAGCCCGAGGACATTATGCTATGGACGGATTACCGAAATGCCATTGAACGCTTCACAAGACCAGCGGATTCCCAAGTGATCAAGGGTGATCTGGTATTCGATGGGGTAGAGCTAGCGGGTATTCAGTATAAGGATGGAGTTAGTAAGAGCGGGAAATGGTATGTTGTTGATGGGAATATGAAGATAGATAACTATAGTGATCATGCGATGTTTATTCATGCGAATCTGCTCGTGACCGGCAATCTTGAGATCCGAGGGAATGTGCAACTGGATTCCACCGTGTTTGTACTCGGCTCTACCTTAGTAGAGGATGCCTCTATTGGGGGCAGTGGAGCGGTTGTGATATCAAAAGGTCCTATTCTCGTAAACCGGCTTGATGCTTTTAAAGATACGACTCAGACCTTAAACGCCTTTTTCTATACCGATGCGACGGCAGAACTGTACGGTGTAGGATCTATCTTTTCACTGAATGGCGGATTTTTCGCTAAAGGAGACTTAACGGTGAATGCGGTAAGAGGAGAAGCTAAGGACGGAGGAGATGTTATTCAGGTCAATAACACAGGGTTAATTCGATTTCGTGCCAACTATAATAATCAGGTCTACATAGAGCAAGGAGCAGGCCTTCCTCGTGTGAATAACATTAGTGTCCGGGTTGGGAACGTTAGACTGAAATAGTTGATGCCGTTACGCGTAACAGATTGGGTTGTGTTGAACAATTCTAACGATGAAAGAAGGTACGATGAATGACAGAGGAGTATCTTTTTCTAATCTTAAAAAGTTATGGCATGGAGCAGCCTGTGATTACGTTCATTAGACATAATGAGAACAGAACCTACAAGGTTGATGACGAAGCAAATGGCAACGCCTTTTTAATGCGAATCCATCAACCGTTCAAACCAAGTATGGCAGGGCCACAGCATACGTATGATGGCTTATTGAGTGAACTAGAAATGCTTGAAGCATTGGCGTTGGAAGGTCAGATCGGGCTTCGTGTTCAAACGCCTATTCGGAATCAAGATGGTGATTTGGTGACGGTTATAGAATATGAAGGCCAGAGCCTAAACTGCTCATTGCTTACGTGGTTAGAAGGAAGGGACCTGGAGAAAGAAGATCTCATGGATGCTGAGTTTGTTACTAAGGTAGGAGCTGACATCGCAGAGTTGCATTCATTCTTTCGAGGATATCGAGCCACTGGGTTGGACAAGAGGCCTAGCCAGGGTATCGAATATAACAATAAGCTAGTGATAACCATTAAGCGTGGTTATGAGCTGGGACTATTCACGGCATCCGACGTTCAAGTTATAGAGGATAGTATTCGGTTAATTAACGCACGTCTTGAAGAGCAAGGGGACACTACAGATTACTGGGGACTTATTCATGGGGATTTGAGTTTAGGAAACATCCTCGTAACGCCTGATGGGAAGATGAGTTTCATCGATTTTGGTTTTTTTGGACCTGGGTATTATTTGCTGGATGTTGCTATGGGAGCCATGATGATTCCTACCGAACATAGAGGAGCATTTCTGGGGGGATACTACGGACAATCGCATATACCTCAGCACGATATGATTCTCATAGAAGGCTTCATGTTAATTGCTATTATTGGTTATTATGCTTTTCAGATGGAGAATGAGGCGGTACATCCGTGGATGCGTGAACGTATGCCTGTATTGTGTGCGAAATACGGTCTTCCTTTCCTTTCAGGTGAGCGTATATTTTATAGCGTCTAGAAGGTTTACATAAAAAGTACAGCCCAACCGTTAGACTTCACCGGTTGGGCTGTTTGTTGTTAATACTTATCTGTACTACTCGTTCCTAGGACTTTCACGGTGCCTTTCGCTGTGATCTTCACATTCTTAGCGTTAATGTAGGTTACAGTGATTTGAGCGATGCCTTTTTTCTTTCCTGTAATGATACCATTCTGGTCGATTGTGACAATCGATTCATCGGAGCTCGTCCAGTCTAATTTACCCCTCAGTTCGGATTTCATGAAATCACTCGGTAGGGCAGTCAGCTTATCATCGAATAAATTGGCTGTTTCATGAATTTTAATGGTTACGCCCTCTAATCTAAGTCCAGTAAGAACAGGCACAACCTTAATATCCTTAGTCGCTGTTAAGTTATCGGAGGGCCAGTTGGTAGTTACCTGTACTCTGATCGCATCATGCTGTTTCAATCCAGTAACGGTTGCAGTTAGGCCATCTATTGCGGGCACGATCTTCGCGTAGGTGGCGCCATCTCCTACAAGAGACCACTGATAACCTGTATTCTCAACACCAGCAGGATTGGTGAGCACCTTGAGTGTGATGTTTTCTCCAACGAGAACCTTTTGAGGACCGTCGATAAAAATCTCATCCAATCGCTGAGAGATCGTGATGGTATGTTCCCTCGACATAGCCCCTTTCGGGAATTTATTCGTTAAGACAGTGGCAATGAGGGTGACACGACCTTTTTTCAAAGCGGTCACTTTCACCTTGCTTGGGTCTGCTTCATCCTGAACGATTCTTACCATGTCGGATACATCATGTCCATCCATGGGCTTAACACTCCAGCGATAGCCAGTGACTTGCTCATCAACAGTTACGTATGAGGCCGAGAGGTCGAGTTCATCGCGTACTTTTGCAGTGTTCGGACCTGTGATGGTTAAGTTTCGATTAATCACCTTGATCTGAACGATGGTGGATACATTACTGCCATCCGTCGCGAATACTCTGATCTCTGTTGTACCTTCCTTTAGACCATGAATCGTGCCTTCATTAGTAACGGATACAATGCTTGAATCCAAAGACTCCCAACCTAGCATCTTATTATCTGCATCCTCAGGGAGTACGACCGGGGATAACTGCTGCTCTGTATCTACCAAAATGGTTCTTCCACTTAGTTGAATTTCTGTGACTTTCACAACAGCTTTAAAGACTAGATCCGGGAACATCGCTGGTATGCGAGGCCGCGGTTGTGGAGATTCGGGTTCTGTTGGATTGATTCCGATATCTCCTTCGAATGGCTTGAGAAAGATTTTGTAGCCTCCGCCTGACATCGAATCAACGATAACCGAACCAATGATGTTACCTTGTAGTCTATATGCAGCTTTCGGAGCAAGAACCGTCCCGAGCACCTCAATACCTACATTAGATACCGTAGAAGCCTGATGGAAATTATAGAGTACATGGGCTGCATCGACGCCTTTGAGTGATAATCCCCTACCCATTTCTACATGAGTCCCATCGATGTTTACGATAACCGTAGAAGCTGCAGGAGCCTCGATAGTAAATGTGTTTACTAGCTTCAACTTTTCTCCCGTTACATGAAATACATTAAGTTTAGGATCATCACCGATAAGTGTGAGGATTCCTCCATTTTCAGTAATCTTTGTCTCTCCGGTAGCAGGGAGCTGTGCAATAGCCTCTGATGTATGCAGCATATTTCTTCGAATGGCGGTAAAATCAATTGGACTGTCTTTTATCACTAAGTGCTTGAGATAATCAAGAGTGGTGGCCGTTCCGCCATAGGCAGCTTTTCCCCATTCATTTTTATCCGTACCGAATGATCCATTACCGACGTTAATATCGTTACCTGCAATGACGGTATATTTGTTAGCGTAGCTGCGATCAAGTCCAGTACCGACACCAAAACCAGATATACTTACATTACCTCCGCCGGCCATGACCCCTTCATTCGTGAAGTTGCTAATATTGATATTGTTCAGCACAAACATGGAAAAATCTTTAGGAAGTCCAAGTGATGTATTCGATGCGGTTCCCTCAGGGGCCTCAGTGCCTTGCCCATCTCCAACCTCAGGTAACACATGTATATCCTCATAATCAATCTTGGAGTTATCAAGTAAATAGACCCCTTTGGCTTTAGGTGTACCCTTCACCTGAAAAGTGATAAGCTGGCGTTCCTCAGGTACATATGACTTGATGCCGTTTACCTCCGTTAACTTATAGGTAATATCCCCCAAGCTCTGGTGCAGCACATAGCCTGTATCAAGCGTTCCAGTCTTAATCGTTCCTTCCGGCATTTCTAAGATTTCAAAATTCGCAGGAAATGTCTCCATAAACTGAATATCCGAAATGACCAGCTTGTCCTTGCCTTGTGCGCTAACATCAACATCCAGATAAGGGACGGGTTTGGGCGTTACTGTATAGCTAATAACGACTTCATCATCACGCTTCACTTCATTTTGAATGACGTTGTCCGAAAGCGAACGATTCGTTTCCAGATTCACTGTTACCTTCTTAATGGTGACATGGATCGTCTTGGTTGACATCGCACCTTGCTTGTCCCGTGCTGAAATTTCGATTTCAAGGTTACCACCTTCGGGAAGGGGGTTCTTGAAGGATTGCGTTACCGTCTGGCCAGAGAGGATTGCTTTCTCATGGATGGACATATCGCTCAGGTAGACATTATCTTTCTTGAACTTGATACTTGTGAGCAGATTCCGGTCTTTCCAGTCCCAATCATCCACCGTGTAGCTGACAACGAGTTCCTCCTGATACGAAGGCTTTACACTCTTGTCCTCTGGGGTCAGAACCGTAATTTCGGGAGCGTGATTAGC
This sequence comes from Paenibacillus sp. FW507-14B1B, assembly GCF_058781425.1. Lineage (NCBI taxonomy): Bacteria > Bacillati > Bacillota > Bacilli > Caryophanales > Paenibacillaceae > Paenibacillus > Paenibacillus sp. FW507-14B1B. The sequence goes on from NZ_JBYSWS010000004.1 coordinate 513,852, forward strand.
TCCAGTGAAGGCACGATACATGGTGTTAACGAATAATCTTTGTTCCCAGTCAGGGAATGAAGCCGAATTGTTTCCGGTAAAAATATGTCCTGTTCCCGAATACGTTACATTTCCTTTGGAGTAAGTGTAGTAGTGGTTCCAGCTATCGTTGATATCACGATTATTGCCCTGAATGTTATACCAAGGAATAACCTCTTCATCCTCCAAGTTCAGTGTGAAATATTGGTTGTGTGTCGTTGCGACCTGATTGATCGGTTTATTGGTGGCATCGTTTGTTATCGATAAGTTAAAAGGGTACTGTGTGAGTAACCCATCGTTTACAGGAGCCACGAGTTTGGATGTGTTGGGTGCATTTAAACCCAGATTAGTCTCCGGTCTGATCTGGCCCGTAATACTCTGGAACTTGCTCATCCATTCGGCTGTGCTCGCATAAATGGTGTCATGGGTGAACATGACACTTTGTTTTGTCTTCTCGATGAATTCTACAACTGCCTCGGCTGCCTGAGCGCTGATCGGTGTTTTTGTGTTATAGATATCGGCAAAACCAAAAATGATCATATCGTAGATGCCATTTAATCCATAGGTTTGATTTGAACTGTAGTTGCTTGCAATGTATCTGTTAAAGTCTTGAATGGATTTAGTTTCAATCTTTAGCTCATAATCATCATTTTTCAAAAAACTCGGGTCCATATTAGCCCTATTGAGCAGACTGCTGCTTCGATTACCTTCATTGTTAGGCAGTAATTGAAGTATGCTGACGACAGTCTTTTTGCCTCGGAATCGAATTGACCCACTGTCATAATCCTTCCATTGATTCGGGTTTAATTGATCCACGATTTCTAACTTCCAATATAGGACGCCTGAATAGGTCTTCGGCAGTTTATATTTGATTTCTCCGTTAGGTCCTTGATCCAGCGTGGTAGAGGCAACGATCTGATCCTTGGTCATGGCGATTGATTTATCAACACTCATATACAGGTTGGCTGTAACCGGTCGATTCTTAAAATCAGCCACATTAGATACACGAATCTTATAGGTGAGCTCATCACCGATCTGATAGATATGGTTTGGACTCGTCGTGTACTCTTTGATCTCGGATCTATTCGTAATTTCAAGGCGAGGGCGCTGCTTCATACCAGGAAGGTATGGGGAACTTCCTTTGTTGATATCCTGAACAATCTTATTCACATCATTCGTATTAACAAAAATGACATTTGATTTCGTAGAGGTACGATATTCATTGAAAGCATTGTATAAGTTCCCTTGCTCGCTAGGCTGCCGATTCGTAAAAGGATCTGTATGCAAAAACACATAAAGCCCTTTGTTAATAAAATGATCGATAATCGCTTTTGCTTTCAATCTCGTAATGTCGTTCATCACCGTAGATGTATTATGATCTTTCCCCGCTACACCGCTCTTGTTGTATTTCCCCGATCCTATGTATATAGCATCATACTTTCCATCAAGGTCTGTTCGAAGAGAGACGAATCTCTTCATACTCATCGTATCAATCTGAATTGGATTCCCTCCAGAAGTTAACCCAGCTAGGTCTGTTGACCCGTTATCTGTTACTTCCAGAATTCGAATGGTATAATTCGTGTTGTCTGCTTCAGCCTTAGTTAGAAAGTCCCTAATCGGTAAGAAGAGCAATAAAACCAGTATGAATCCGAAAATAAGAAGTAGATTCCGTTTATAGTGTCTTTTCATCGTTGTTATTCGCCCCTTTCTATTAAAAAACCTAAAATATAATCAAAATATCTGATGATTTGACAAGCTCAATAGAGAGAGTAGTTGTAAAAATTTCCAAGGTGTGTTATATATCATTCTAGGTCAAACCTCTCATCTAAGCAATACGAAAGTATGAAATTATCCCTACTTAATAAGACTATGTAACTATACAAAATCATTATTCTATTATATGGATAGCAAAAATTACATTTCATCGAAATGTAAACCTATTTTTGATGATTGGAATCATGTCTGATTTATGAGACTACACGATATGGAGTGATTATTATGGCCATCGTGAAGAAAAGATTGGGAGACTTGCTCGTAGAGAACGGGATTATCTCGCAGGAACAGTTGCAAGAGGCGTTAGCAGAGCAGCGCAAGACAAAGAGAAGACTTGGAGATCTGTTAATCTCTCAAGGGTACATAACGGAGCAGCAACTGATCGAAGTACTGGAATTTCAACTAGGTATTCCGCATGTAAGTTTATTTAAATACAATATTGACCCTGCGATAACAGGAATCATACCGGAGAGTATGGCGAAACGTCATCAAGTGCTTCCTTTTATGAAAGAGGGCGGGAAACTGATGGTTGCCATGGCAGATCCCCTCGACTATTTTGCGATTGAAGATTTGCGAATGACGACGGGATTCCGAATTGAACCGGCTATTTCAACTAGGGAAGAGCTTCAGCGTGCCATAGCGAGACATTACGGTATGCGAGATTCTATGAGTCAGATGATGGTGGAGCTTCCTTCACAAGAGGAATTTGAGGAGACGGAGATTACGGATGAGGCTTCACCGATCGTTCGTCTGGTAAATCAGATGATCCAGCAAGCGGTTCAGCTTCGAGCATCCGACATTCATATAGATCCAGGAGAGAACAATCTATTGATTCGCTACCGAATCGACGGCTCTCTGAAGACGGAACGATTGATTCCGAAACAGATGCAAGGTTTTATAACCGCAAGGCTCAAGATTATGGCTAGGTTGAATATAGCAGAACGCAGACTCCCGCAGGATGGCCGGATCAAGATGCAGTTTGATTACAAAATGATCGATATTCGTGTCTCTACCTTACCAACCATGCATGGTGAGAAGATTGTGCTTCGGCTTCTAGATATGACCACAGGCGTAAAGTCACTAGATAACCTTGGTTTTAATGAGAGAAACATTGAAGCATTTCGAGAAATGATCGAGCGTCCCTATGGGATTTTGCTCATTACGGGTCCAACGGGAAGTGGTAAGACAACCACCTTATATTCGGCACTGAATCATTTAAATAAAGAAAATGTAAACATCATTACGGTTGAAGATCCAGTGGAATATCAACTTGAGGGTATTAACCAGGTTCATGTAAACCCAGCGGTAGGGCTTACGTTTGCTGCCGGACTGCGCTCAATCTTACGTCAAGATCCCAATATTGTCATGGTTGGTGAGATCCGTGATACCGAAACGGCAGAGATCGCTGTTCGAGCCTCACTGACAGGGCACCTGGTGTTATCTACTCTCCACACGAACGATGCGATTAGCACCATCTCCCGGTTACGAGATATGGGAATAGAGCCGTATTTGATCGCTTCTTCACTCCTTGGTGTTGTTGCTCAGCGCCTTGTTCGCAAGATCTGTACTGAGTGCCGAGAAGCTTATACACCATCAGAGCAGGAAATGATTTTGCTGCGTAATTATGGACTTCATATGGATACGTTGTACAGGGGAAAAGGCTGTGGACACTGCAATAGTACAGGCTTTCGCGGTAGGATCGCGATTCATGAAGTCATGGTCATAGATGATCAACTGAGAGCAATGATTACGAGTTCGGCATTTGTTGAGGAGTTGAGGCGTACCGCTCAGGATTGCGGAATGATTCAGTTGATGGAGGATGGGATTGTGAAGGTAAGCCAGGGTATTACAACGGTGCATGAAGTCATGCGAGAGTCTGTTGCACATTAATCCGAGGGGAGGCGCCGAGATTGATAGAGTCACGAGATATTATTTGTTTGCTGCATAAGGCGTATCACTCCCAGGCTTCGGATTTACATATTTCCGTCAACTCTCCGCCGATGATGCGTGTTGATGGCCAACTGCAGCCGATCGATGAGATGATGACATCCCCCCGGGATGCACTTGCGATGGCTGAGAAGCTGCTTGGAAGTGAGAGGATGGAATATTTTCAGAGTGTGGGAGAGCTTGATTTCTCCTATCCGTTAGAAGACGGAATACGATTTCGTGTGAACGTCTATAAACAACGGGGGTTCGTCAGTATAGCAGCTCGTTCTATTCCAGCACAAATACCGTCTCTTGAACAGCTTGGGATGCCTTCCGTCTTATCTAGTCTGGCTATGAAACCCCAAGGACTTATTCTGGTTACAGGCCCGACAGGGAGTGGGAAATCTTCTACGCTAGCCGCAATGCTGGACCATATAAATCATAGTGAACGCAAGCATATTGTCACTTTGGAAGATCCAATTGAATTTTTACATACTCATGGGACTTGCCTTGTGGATCAGCGGGAAGTTGGCAGCGATACGGGAAGTTTCTCGAATGGACTTAGAGCTGCGCTGCGGCAGGACCCGGACGTTATTCTAGTCGGTGAAATGAGAGATTTGGAGACGATATCAGCAGCGGTAACAGCAGCCGAAACAGGACATCTCGTATTATCCACACTTCATACAACCGATGCACCACAGACCATTGATCGTATTATTGATGCATTTCCTGGTCACCAGCATTCACAGATTCGTTCCCAATTGGCATCCGTGCTTGTAGGTGTCATTTCTCAGCGGCTCTTTCCACGTGCGGAGGGAAGAGGTCGTTTATGCGCATCCGAAATCCTCATTAATACACCTGCAGTAGCGAACTTGATTCGGACAGACAAGACGCATCAAATCAGGAACGTCATGCAGACCGGACGTACACTAGGAATGCACACCTTGGAAATGTCTGTTCGGGAGCATCTCCAGAATGGACTAATTCTACCATCCGCGGCGAAGTCGTATATCGCGGAGGTGAGCAGCTGATGCAGCAATTCGAGTATCAGGTTAAGACAAGTGGTGGCAAGCAGCTGAGAGGTAAGCTCAGTGCCGTAGATAAAGCTTCTGCCATGGAGGAACTTCGAAAGCGCGGCTTGACCGTATTCTCATTGGTCGAGACGAAACAGACGATTTTATCCATGGATATATATATCGGCAATCCGGTCAAACCTATTCATTTCATCATCTATTGCCGCCAGTTCGCGACATTAATCCGTGCAGGAGTGTCGATAGTGGACGCTACAAGGATTTTGGCAGAACAGACAGACAGTAAACCATTACGGAAAGCATTGATCGATGTCAACTCAAGCTTGCTTCGGGGGATATCATTCTCACAATCGGTGCAGGATCATAAGAAGATTTTCCCGCCCTTATTCGTAAGTATGATTCGCGCTGGTGAAGAGTCAGGGGATCTGGAAGGTACGCTGGACCGCCTGGCTCTCTATTACGAGAAACAGCACAGCACGACAGAGAAGATTAAATCTGCATTAACGTATCCGGTGACGGTTGGGGTTATGGCCGTTGCTGCTGTCGTTTACCTGCTATGGGCCATTGTGCCACAGTTCGTCTCTATGTTTGAGTCCATGAATGCGGAGCTGCCTGCTATTACTAAGATTGTGCTCGCGCTCAGTGAAAGCATCCAGGGACAATGGTACATCTGGCTGTTGGCTGTTCTAGTAATAGTCGTCGCCTACCAAGTATTCAAACGGACGGAGCGCGGCGCATATTGGCTTGATTATGCGAAGCTCAAACTGCCCGTGTTCGGCAAGCTTAACCAGAAGGGGTCCATTGCCCAGTTCACGCGTACTTTTGCATCCCTCTATGCAAGTTCTGTACCGGTGCTTCAGTCTTTAAGCATTGTGGAAGAGGTAGCTGGTAACAAAGTTGTCGGGCAATACATCCGTAGTGCAGGCGATTCCCTCAGGCAGGGTAAACCTCTATCCGAACCATTGAAAAAAGCATGGGTATTTCCGCCTCTTGTGACTCAGATGATCGCGATTGGTGAGGAGACGGGGGCGCTGGATCAGATGCTCTCTAAGGTCGCAGACTTTTATGAGATGGATGTCGAGAATACCGTGGATCGTCTCAAGTCACTGCTTGAACCGTTGTTGATCGCATTCCTTGCAGGCGTGGTAGGTGTCATTGTGGCGGCAATTATGCTGCCGATGTTCAGTATGTACGGCAATATGTAATGCCTTATCATAGATTTAAATTTTGGAGAGGGGTGACGCCGGGAGAGTGAATAATTAAGTTGTATGCTCATCATTCGACCCGACGAATAGCAGCTCTGATGTAAATGATGTTAGATGTTAGTAGTTGTAACTTAACGTGAGATTTATTTCGTAGGTTAAGTAGTCAATCTTTGTCTGTTTTGTAGATTTATAGATTCATAGATTGTTCAGTACGACAATATTCTAAAGGGGGATTATCCCATGTTGACCAGAGCTTTGAAAGCTAGACAAACAAGATTGCAAGATGAAAAAGGTTTTACACTGATCGAACTCTTAGCTGTTATCGTTATTCTCGGTATTATTGCAGTAATTGCTATTCCTTTGATCGGAAATATCATTAATAAGTCCAAAGAAGATGGAGATGTTGCAACGGCACGTCAGGTTTACGATGCTGCGAGACTGTATATTACGGGTGAAGAAGGTGGCGACTTCGAGGGAACTTCAGAAGTTACTATTGCTCAGATGCAGGGAGCTGGTTATTTAGATAACTCTCTAAGTATTCCAAGTACTAAGAAGAAAATAAAAGAGGGTACCGTTTTATTTAGTGGAGGGCAGTTGGTTAGCGTTACAATTAAACCTGTTGATGGAGATGTTCCTAAAGGATCAGATAAGGGACTGTATAGAGCTGATCAGGTACTTAGCTCTGATGTAGACAGTAAGCCCGCAACTCCTTAAGACTGAATAGAGGCATAACTTAGTCTAACAACACCCACAAATCAGTGCCTAACTCCTCCCTCTGCCAAGAGCGGAGAGGACGGAATCGTACTGGAGAAACGCCAGTGGTCGCCTTTGTCTTCGGATTTCACCCTTGTATAAGTCCATTCAGGAAATCCGAAGACAACAGCGATCGGAAGTACGATCCGTCCGCGCAGCGGCCTCACAAGCAGAACAAACCAGGAGTCAGGCACTTATCCTCCCCTCAGGAATCGGGAACAATCACCCCCGGTTCCTGTTTCAAATTCAAGGCAGAAAGCGGACTGAACAGCAATGACGACGATGATAGCAATCTATATCACTTTCATAGGTATGGTACTTGGTTCCTTCTATAATGTAGTGGGTCTACGGGTTCCGCTGAGGCAATCCATTATAAGCCCGCCATCACAGTGTGGTGCATGCCATAAGCGGTTATCAGGTCGTGACCTGATCCCAATACTTAGCTACTTGTTCGCAAAAGGGAAGTGTAGACATTGCGGAATCAAAGTATCTGCACTTTATCCCATTGGCGAAGCGGTCACAGGCCTGCTATTCCTATGGCTCTATTTACGTTTCGGGCTAACCATGGCAAGCATCATTGGCTTTGTACTTGTCAGCATGCTGGTTATTGTAACCGTGTCAGATCTGAAATACATGCGGATACCTAATTCAGTCCTGCTCTTTTTCCTGCCGATTCTAGGTGTCCTAACCTTGCTCTTTCCTAGCGGTTCAATCTGGCAACACCTACTAGGAGCAGTGCTTGGCGGAGGAATCGTTCTGGTGCTGGCATGGTTCGGCGGCATGGGGATGGGGGATGTGAAGCTGTTTGCATTATGTGGCTGGGTTGTTGGCTTTCCAGGTGTCATTCTAGCATTTCTTACAGCCTGTTTATTAGGAACTATAGCTGGAGGAACCCTCATGCTGCTAGGTATCATCAAACGACGGCAGCCCGTTCCCTTCGGACCCTGGTTAGCGGTAGGTACCCTGATTACTTATGGTTACGGTTCACAGATTATCGGCGGGTATCTCTCGCTCATCGGTTAGGAGGATATACGCATGCTCGGTATAGGTCAAAAAGCAGCGGGTCTTTCCATAGAACAAACAGGGATCCGCTACGTTCGGTTAAAAAAGAAAACTTGGGAGTTCGACAAGAAATGGTTTCTCCCTTTGCCGCCGGGTATTATCGAAGAGAATCAGATTGCAGATGGCGTTGCGATGCTTGAACTCCTTAAGAAGGCTGTAAAGGATGCTAAGCTAAGAGGCACCGAGGTGTCGCTGTCGGTTCCTCCTTCTCAAATGATTGTCCGGAAAATGGTTATTCCCAGCTCCGACAGTAAGCAGGTTGAACAGCTCATTAAGCTGGAGGTAGAGACAGGTCTACACTTACCTTTTGACAATCCGGTATATGATTATGTGGAAACGGAGACCATCGATGGGCACGTACATCTTCTTGTATTTGCAGCCCCGCGTAAGCTCATTCAAGCTTATGTAGATGTTGTTGAGGCCGCAGGTCTAAAAGTGAGCAGTGTTGAAATATCGGGTACTGCATTAGCGCGAACGATATCCCTTGGTCAGGGAGAGGTATTCGCAGAAACCATGCTGATTCATATGGAAAAATCCCTGTTAGACGTGTATATGTTCCATAATGGTGATCCGGTTTTTATGCGCACGATTAACTTGTACGATCTGAATTCGAGGGAACACATTAGCGATCATTCGGAGACTGAACCTAATGAGAATGCGCAGATTGGAGCGAGGCGGCTTGCTCCCGAACAAATTGTTGAGGTTACCGCAGAAATATCAAGAATGCTGAACTTCTATCAATATAGCTTACATGATGGGACCACTCGTATTCAGGATATCCTTGTAACAGGACAAGCTGAACACCGAGAACAGTTGTATCAAGAACTGCGACAATCCATGTCTGAAATCCAGCTGCATGCGGTCGATCTTCTTCAACTTCATGATATTGCCTCACCTGATCCTGACATCAATGAATATCGTTTGGCTGCAGGAGCAGCACTGAAAAACTCCGGTGGGCATAAGGTGAATCTACTACCACGCGAAGATCGGGAAAAAGTGTTATTCCCATATGTAGCAGTAGCATTGGTAGGTATATGGGTTCTCGGTGTAGCGGCTACAGGTACTTTTTACGTTCTGAACAAAGGGCAGATTAGTAATCAGGATGAGCGGTTGAATGCACTGCGTGATCAGCGGAGTAGTGTAGAGCAGGAACTAACTTCGCTCAGCAGTAGTGGACTTGGGCAGACGGAACGAACGGAAGCCATTGAGGACATTAAGCAACACCGAGAGAGTGCGGTTCAGATTTTGAAAGAACTTGTGAAGAGTCTGCCACAGGGGAGTACATTGCGGGATATTGGCTACAGCTACCGATCCAGCGTAGATCTAACAATCTATGTTCAAAATATGGAGCAGTCCTCGGAGTATTTAGTGAATCTACGCAGATTAGCATTTACATCTGATGCAATGATTCTAAAGCTGACCAAAGGAACACAGGGGCGAGATGCATCAAGTCTGGATCAGGATTTTTATACAGCTGTCTACCGAGTGAATCTGAAATCGGGCAGCGGTTCAGTGAATGAATCAGTGGATGTAGAGAAGGAGGACAGCAGCAATGGAACAGTTGAATAAATATCGGTCCACGATTGTGCTTGGTGTGCTGGTTCTGTTCTTGCTGTTGTTTGCATTTTTTATGCTTGGACTACAGCCTACAATGGATGAAATGAATGAGCAGAAATTAGAGATGACCCGCATTGAAAAGGAGACGGCTATCCTACAGAGTAAGGTCGATGAGATGAAGGGTACGGATGGTTCAGGCGAGTTATCCGCAGCAGAGTCATTGACTGCACTCCCACAGAGTGACAGTGCTGATCAGTTGGTCCTGGATTTACGTTTAGTAGGTGCTAGATCACAAGCTATACTAAAAAATGTCGACTTTAATCTAAGCGGTATAAATGAGATTTTCCTCATGACGGGGAGCAGTCAAGGTGTATATCCTTTCATTAAAGAAGTAAAGATGAACGCAGAGGTGGAAGGGAATTACGAGCAGATCTACGCTTGGATGGAGGAGCTTGAGCGATTGCCAAGGCTCATGAAGGTCGACTCTTTCCGCTTTCAGCAGCCATCGGGTACCCAAACGGAGATAACCGCCAATATTGTGTTTACTGCTTATTATGAAGACATTCAGGGAGAAGCGGCAATCGTGAAATAATGATCGTCTTTCACAAGAATCCCCAGATAACCGGCCTCAAGCAATTAGGAGGACCGGTTTTTTTCGTATAACTTGAACGTTCATCATCTCAGTCTCTGGACGGAGGCGAATTTCAGCCACAAGGACGTTTGTTGTCTTTATTGTGTGTGTTACATTATTTATAAATAATCTCGTGATAAACACAGCGTTGGAGCTGCAGCACATATAGAAATTGGAGGCTACGCATGCCATGGAACAAAAGCGTCATGATCTACACATTGCAGGAGTAGGTAAAAGCGCCGGAGGAATATATGGAAAAGTGCAACTAGACGGAGCAGGGACAATTAGTGGGGATATGGATTGTACTGATTTTGTAGGCAATGGAAGTGTCAGTATAAAAGGTTCTCTAACCTCCGAGAAGATTCGGATAAATGGTAACGGAACGGTGGATGGCCCCGTCGACGCTGTGGAAGTACGTGTTGATGGACACGCGAAAGTGAAAGGTCACCTGCGCTCTGGAACTTTGAAGGTGAACGGGCGGTGTCATGTTCAAGGTGACGTGAACGCTCCAAATATTGAAATTGGTGGGTCCCTAAAAGCCGAACATATTCAAAGTGAAAAGATTGAAGTGAAAGGAAGTTTTAATGTCGATCGTTCAATATTTTCAGAGACGGTAGATATTCGCTTGTTTGATCGTTCGGAGGCGTATGAAATCGGTGGGAACTTCATTCAAGTTCGAAAAAAAGGACTGCGAATCTGGGAACAATTATCTTTTTCCTTTAGGCCTGTTCGATTATTCGTACGTGTGATCGAAGGTAACGTGATAGATGTAGAGTATACGGAGGCTGACATCATCCGTGCCAATCGTGTTATTCTTGGACCAGGCTGTAAAGTTCGTGTAGTTGAATATAGTGAGGAATTTATTCAGGACCCTTCTGCAGAGGTTGGAGAAGTACGTCTGATTTAATAAATGCATTGCTGAATCATGCGGATAAGCTTGATTTTGGCAGATATGAATTAAATGAAGGTAAGGAGGCTCATTAGATGACAGAATATGCAGCAGAGGTCAGACAGAATGTATTGATAATGGGGAATGGAACATCTGCTGGCGGCACACTAGGTAGAGTACGGATTAATGGGGATGGACGAATATATGGTAGCAGCGATTGTATGACTTTCCGTTGTAACGGAACCGCCGTCGTGGAAGGAAGTATGCGTAGCACGAATGCCAAGGTTAATGGGCAACTGAGCGTGGACGAACACTTCGAAGCCGAACAGTTAAAGGTGAACGGTGGGATGAAGATAGGTGGAGGTAGCCGGATGGGGCAAATTCACATCAACGGTGATTTGTCTGTAGGGCACTCACTCTCAGCGGTGAAGATGACGATCAATGGAACCTTACAGGCTGGCGATGAGATCGGTGTGGAAGATTTGAAGATCAGAGGCCGAGTTCATGCTGGCGGTATGCTATATGGTAGAGATATAAACATAAAGCTGCTTGGGGATTTTTCCAGAGTATCTAGCATCACGGGCCAAGTGATTTCTGTATCGACCTCACGACTGGCTAGAATGATCGGATTACCACGCGTAGCGAGTCTGCGTGCCGAACACATTGAAGGTGATGAGATCTTTCTTGAGAACACCCAAGCGGATACAGTACGAGGTCGCCGTGTAATCATCGGCAGAGGATGCGTGATTGGGAAGGTTATCTATAGCGATCAGCTTAAGATTGATAAAGATGCGGAAATTATTAATATAGAACGCTATTAAACGGTAAGAACCAGAAGATGCGAATCCTCTGGTTCTTTTTATATGTCATGAACTAGGGCTAAGGGTTGCTGACACCATCCTCAACAACAGGCGCTTTAGGTAAATCCCGTGAGCTTGGAAGCTCGCCGTTGGAGGGGTTCATGCCTATGATTGTGCTTTGTCCACGGTAGATATCGCGGGATATTCTTTCCCGCTCGGTAATCTTTCCGTCGACCTTTTTGACACGGTAGGTTTCCACAACGTATCCCGGTTTTCCATTTTGGATGACTTTGTGGTTACCAGAAGCCAGTGACGTATCACGGACGTATTTGAGCGGAGCGGGAATACTCTGAACGGTCTGGGATTCGAGCGAATACACCGTATTCTTCGGAAATGTACCGAAAAATTTAAGCGTGAGCGTCTTTCCGTTCACTTCAGAACGGATGAGTAGATGCTTGCCCGTATTGTTGCGAAATCGGAAATTGATATAACCTTCAGCAAAAGTGGCATCTTGTCCTTTTGGCAAATAGTTGACCGGCAGAGAGTGATTGCGGCGTTCCGTTACTTCAAGTCCTGTCAATAGAACAGCATTATAGATCGTGCTAGACACTTGGCATATGCCTCCGCCGATGCCTGGAACGAGCTTACCACTAACAATTACGGGCGCCTCCTTAAAGCCGTATTTATCCTGTGCTCTTTCAACAACTTCTGCATAATTAAATTCATCACCTGGCTTTAGAATCATCCCATCCACAGCCTTGGCAGCTGAAGTTACGTTGTGAACTCTGCCTGGTCCGCTTGCTCCTAGATATGTCGAGAACTCGATTATTTTTCTTTCGATTCCTTCAGCTTGGAGTGATTTCACCGTGACGTCTGGCGCATGTAAAGTTAGCGGGATTTCCATGATAATGTCTGCTGGTGGATTCGTCTCGAGTGGAGAAAAGTCGCCTGGGATGGCTGCGTTAAATCGATCGCCAAGTGCTGTCCAATCGATTCGGAATGTCGACTGCTCCGGTGAATAGCGCACAATGTCATCTGAAATGGTACGTACTGCATTAACCGGTTCGCCGAACCTTTCCTTTTCCCATTCGGTGTGGAATCGTTTCTTCAGAACGTCCTGATCCCATGTGAGCTGGATGCTCCAGGTCCGATTGAATTTGTAGCGGTACACAGCCCGTTCCCACAGTCCACCTTCCATTAAACGTGATACAGCACTTCGAAATTCATCCGCTTCATACTGTACGCCTGCATCATGAAGACTTACAACTTCCTCATCTCCGTTCATATGCTCTCCGCCAAATCGAACCTGAATGGCCTCCATGTCGCGTAAGCGATTATCTAACTCATGAAGAACCTCGCTTGTTGATTTACCTCCGATATGCCAGCCTGACAGGGTTACATTCTTTGGAAGAATGTTTTGATTAACATACAGGGTCAATGCCCCGTAACAAATAGAGGAAAATAACAAAATACTAGTGACAACGATAAGGCCAATGTGAATTTTTTTCATGAGAACCCACCTTCTTTTACTTCTGGTTAGTCGTAGTTCAAGCACCTTTTAATGTATATGTCACAGGCCTGTTAAACTTTCGGGTACTCAAAAGGTAACAAATTTGTTACAATAGGTGAGTCTTGAGGATTTTTCATGGATTTTAAAGGAATTAGATGGAAAGTGTCGAATGTATAAGGGCTAATCAAGTAATGGGAAGTGATGAAGTGATAGAAATGCAGGATGTTTGGAAGACCTATCAGAATGGCACCCATGCACTTCAAGGGGTCTCCGTGAAGATTGACCGCAATGAGTTTGTTTACGTCGTCGGACCGTCTGGCGCAGGTAAATCGACATTTATGAAACTCATCTATAGAGAAGAAGTACCAACTAAAGGACAAATATCAGTCAATGGATTTAATATTGGTAAGCTGAAGCAACGTAAGATACCGTATGTTCGGCGTAATATCGGAGTTATCTTTCAAGACTTCAGATTGTTACCGAAGCTGACCGCTTATGAGAATGTTGCGTTCGCTATGGAAGTTATTGAGGCTCCTACACGCCTTATGAAGAAACGGGTCATGGAAGTACTGGACCTCGTAGGACTGAAATCGAAAGCGAACCGCCAACCAGCACAATTGTCAGGTGGGGAACAACAACGGATTGCCATAGCCCGGGCGATTGTGAATAATCCTTCCGTTATTATTGCGGATGAGCCAACCGGCAACTTGGATCCGGAGACATCGTGGGGAATTATGCAGCTCCTGGACGAGATTAACTTCCGGGGAACGACCATTGTGATGGCAACGCATAACAAAGATATCGTAAATACAATGCGTAAACGCGTTATTGCTATTGAAAACGGACAAATTGTCCGAGATCAGGCAAGAGGGGAGTACGGATATGACTTTTAAGACCTTCCTACGGCACTTACGGGAAGGGGCCAAAAGCGTATTCCGGAATGGCTGGATGTCCGTTGCTTCAATAACCTCGATCGTAGTGTCATTATTTATTCTAGGTGTATTCATATTGTTAGTGTTGAATGTAAATGCATTGGCTGATAAAGCCGATAGTGAAGTACAGGTGAGTACATATCTTAATCTGAACGTGGATGAGGAGATGCGTGCAACCATAGAGAAGGATATCAAGGCGATGCCTGAGGTTAGCTCCATCCGTTTTGTCTCCAAAGACGAAGGAATGAAGGAATTAACCGAAAGCCTTGGTGAGGAAGGTAAGGATATGCTGGAGGGCTTTAATAACAAGGATCAGAACCCCCTGCCAGATTCATTCGTCGTTGAAGTTGTTGAGCCGACTACGGTTCCTCATCTAGCTGAGAAGATCAGTGCTCTTAACGAGAAGCATCCGGAAAAGCCTATTTTGAGAGTGAAGTACGGGGAAGGCACGGTTGAAACCTTGTTTAAGATCACCCGTACGGTGCGAAATATCGGATTTATTTTCGTAGGGGGTCTCGGCCTCATGTCGATGTTCCTGATCTCTAATACCATTCGGGTTACGATCCTAGCTCGTCGCCGAGAGATTGGCATTATGAAGCTGGTGGGAGCAACGAATAACTTCATTCGCTGGCCTTTCTTCGTTGAAGGTGCCTTGATTGGATTCATAGGTTCATTGGTTACGGTAGGTGTGCTGTTCCTTGGATATAGCCGCCTGCAAAATGCAGTGAAAGGTGATATCACACTAGCACAAAGTTTGATCCCACTAGGGGATATATGGATGCTGCTGGGAGGATTAATTCTTCTACTTGGTATGCTGATTGGCATTTGGGGTAGCACGATGTCCATTCGTAAGTTTTTGAAGGTATAACTTTATAACTGTTGATTACGTCATTTTGTTTCAAATATTTCGAAAAATATTTTTTATTTAACTAGATCACTGAAAAAGGATGGGGAGCGCAAGTTGAAAAAGATCGCCGCCGGATTAGCCGCCTTACTATTGGCTGCAGTCGTATTCCAACCCTCTGCCGGATTAGCTGAAAGTAAAACATCTGCCGATGTTGAACGTGAACTTGAAACACTACAGGAGCAGGTCCGTCAGGCCCGCAACCAAAAGAATAAAGCTGCTGAGCAGAAGCAAGAGGCGCAGCATTACAAGAATAAAACGAATAGATCCTTGGAATATGTAATGGATCAGATCAATACCGTAAGTAGCGAGCTTTCTAAAATCTCCGTTAAGATCGATGAGACGGAAGAAGATCTTCGTGTAACGACACAAGAGTTGAAGTCAGCGGAAGAACGGATTGCTGCAAGAGAGAAACTTTTGGAGAAACGTATTCGTCTTATCTATATGGAAGGTGATGTTTCTTATCTGGATGTGCTATTGTCATCCACAAGTTTCACAGACTTCCTGGAACGTGCAGATTCACTGAAGACGATTGTCGATCAGGATCAGGACCTTCTAGTTCAACATAAACAGGACAAGCTTCTTGTGCTTGATAAGAAGAAGGAACTTGAGGGACAGTATGCGAAAGCTAAAGATCTGTACGCCCAGATGGAAGAACGTAAATCGGAGCTTAATGACAAAGAGAAAGAGAAGCGAGTTCTCATTGCTAAGTACGATCAGAAGATCGAAGTATCGGATGATATCTCAGCTGAGCAGGAGCAGATGCTCGTAACATTAGCTACGAAACGTTCTAACCTTCAGCAAGAGAAGAACAAGTTACTGGCGGCTGAAGCGGCTAAAAGAGCAGCAGCAGCTAAAGCAGCAGCTGAAGCTAGAGCGAAGGCTGCAGCAGCGGCTGCAGCGAAGAAACAGCAAGCTGCAGCTTCCCATAAACCGTCCAGTGGCGGCGGCGGTGGCGGTGGCGGCGGTTCGTTCGCAGGGAATGGCGGTCCGTTCGCAATGCCGGTATCCGGAGCTTACCTGTCTTCACCATTCGGAACACGTACCCACCCTGTTACGGGTCAAGTGCTTTCTATGCATACCGGACAAGACCTTGCAGTAGCTGAAGGTACAGAAATCCGTGCAGCTGAGAGTGGTACGGTTATCTTAGCGGAATGGTGGAGCAGTTATGGTAACGCCGTAATTATTGACCATGGTGGTGGTGTGTGGACGCTTTATGGCCATATCCGTAATGGTGGTACGAAAGTGCATGAAGGTCAGCAAGTTACTCGTGGACAGAAGATTGCAGAAGTGGGTTCCACGGGACGAAGCACAGGCCCTCACTTACACTTTGAAGTTCGGATTAATGGAACAGCAGTAAATCCGACTCCTTATCTGTAGTTAATAGAAAGAGCCGCTGTATAAATATTCCCCGGAAGTTAATCATATACTAGGACGACCGGGGAGCTACGAAATGAATGAGCTGATACGTACAAAAGGCGGTGAAATCCATGTTAAGAAAGAGAACGGTCGTATTCCTGGTAGTAGCTGCTATGCTATGCGGCGGACTACTGACAATGGCATTCACGCAATTGCCGAATCTGGCAGGTTCGAGTGCTAGCGGAGAAGGATTGCTTGCAAGCATATCGAATAGTGGACTCGAGCAAGCGGAAGCGAAGAAGATAGGCACGGCTCTCGATTTAATCGAAAGTAACTACTATCAGGACATTGACAGGGACAAGCTGGTCGATGGAGCGATTAACGGAATGATGGAGTCACTGGGTGATCCTTATTCCAATTACATGGGCAAGGTTCCAGCAGCACAATTTGAGGAGAGTATCGAAGGCTCTTTCAGTGGTATTGGTGCTGAGGTATCCTCCGTCGATGGAAATGTAGTTGTCGTTTCGCCTATTAAAGGGTCTCCGGCTGACAAAGCTGGAATTCGGGCGAAGGACGTGATTTTATCGGTTAACGATGAATCACTGCAAGGGCTGGACTTAAATGCTGCAGTAGCAAAAATCAAAGGACCAAAAGGTTCAAAAGCGGTTATCAAGGTGAAACGCGCTGGTTCAACAGAACCTATCGAATTTGTTATTGTCCGAGATAACGTGAACTTAGAAACGGTTACGTCCCGCATGGAGAATGATAAGGTTGGTATTATCGAGATTTCCCAATTCTCCCTTAATACAGGTGATCGCTTTAAGGAAGAACTGAAGAAGCTTGAAGACCAAGGCATGAAGGGGCTCGTGATTGACGTTCGGAACAATCCAGGCGGTGTACTCTCTGTCGTCATTGACATTGCGGAACAATTTGTACCGAAAGGCAAGTTGATTGTTCAGGTTGAAGACAAGGACAAGAAACGAGAGAAGCATCCTTCTAAAGGAGACTCTAAAGCATATCCTGTTACGGTTCTCATGAACAAGGGTAGTGCCAGTGCTTCCGAGATTCTTGCCGGAGCATTGCAGGAGTCTGCTGGAGCCGTATTGATCGGTGAGAATTCTTTCGGTAAAGGTACGGTTCAGACAAGTTTTGATAAGCAGTTTGGAGACGGAAGCTTACTGAAAGTAACGATCGCCAAATGGTTGACACCAAATGGAACATGGATCCATGAAAAAGGTATCAAGCCTGACCTTAAAGTGGCTCAACCAGATTACTTCTCGGTTGCACCGATTGATAAGAAGAAGACCTTGAAGTTCGATATGAATAACTCAGATGTTAAGAATGCTCAAATCATGCTTGAGGCTATTGGATATAAACCTGGACGGAAGGACGGTTACTTTGACCGTGCTACGGAGAAAGCAGTGAAGAGTTTCCAGAGCAGTCAGAAGCTTAAGGCGGATGGTGTCGTAAATGCCGCAACAGCTGAAGCGCTTGAGGCTGAGTTAATTAAGAAGATTCAAGATCCGAAGAATGATAATCAAATGAATCGCGGAATCGCCGAGGTCCGGGAGGAAATTGCCGCTAAGGCGTCGAACAAGTAAGAAGGCTGAACCTTAGCCTTCTTTTTTTCTATTTGCCCAAAGGAATCGAAGGATGTGTTTGAAGAGGAAGGAGAGTGGCACACTTTTGGAGATAGCGAAAGAGTTGCTGTGGCTCGCGATGGATGCAGGATTACAGCTGCTGATGCAGCCGTTTTATTATATTTCAATTATTTTGATCGCTTTATTGTATCGCAGGCAAGTGTTGTTAGAACGTAAACTGTTTCATGTTCGGCTAAACGGATGGGGACTTCAAACGTGGAGGACATTCTTAGGAGGTCTTATCGCGGGGCTTGCAGTATCTGTAGTGATGGCTTTTCTAGGAATATCCTTAACCTTTGGTGCTGTCCTATGTATTTGGGTAACCGCTATTGTGCTCATGCTCTTCCGTGTTAGGTTTTTATGCTTTGCTTATTCTATCGGGGTACTTGGCATCACTCAGTTTATATTAAGCTGGTTTCCACAATGGCAGCCTAATGGATTCATAGGTGATATAAAGTCGACGATTATGGGGCTTGATATTCCATCGTTGCTTGCGCTTGCGGCAGTACTTCATTTTGCTGAAGCTGTGCTTGTTGTAATACAAGGTTCGAAGTTTGCAACGCCGCTGTTCCTTGAAGGGAAGAGAGGTAAGCTTGTTGGCGGGTATAACATGCAGAGCTTCTGGCCATTACCATTGTTCCTGCTGGTTCCTGCTACAGGGGGAAGTATGGTTCTCCCTTGGACACCATTCTTTGGCGGCGAGGGCTGGAGCAGTGGGTTTGGGATACTCGTGCTGCCTGTATTAATTGGCTTTGGAGAGATGACACAGAGTATGCTGCCTAGGCAGAAGGCTTTAGTGACTTCCAAGAGACTTGTGATCTATAGCGCTGTACTGCTCGCACTGAGCTTACTTGCTGAATGGTGGTCACCGCTTATGATTGTTACAGCACTGGCAGCACTTGGTCTTCATGAAGGACTGGTCTGGTACAGTCGTTATGAGGAATCCCAGAAGAGTCCGGTATTTGTAAACCCCACGAAGGGTTTGCGTGTGCTTGCCGTACTGCCGGGAAGCCCAGCAGATGAGCTAGGCATTCTCGCCGGTGAAACCATTCTGAAGGTGAACGGAGCACTAATCCATAACAAGGAAGAACTGCATGCTGCACTCCGTCAGAACTCCGCTTTTTGTAAGTTGGAAGTTCAGAATCATCAGGGCGAGAGCAAGTTTATGCAGCGGGCAATATATGCAGGCGACCATCATCAATTAGGTGCGATTGTTGCTCCTGGTCCAGATGATCATTTATCTGTGAAGATGAAGCCGCTTAGCCTGTTTGCTATTGTAGGAATGAAGCTGAACGTACGTAATAAAAGGACTGCTACGCCCAAGTTACTTGCACCGGGTCAACCTGAGGATAAGCAGGATACGATTGAGCTTTAGAGTAAAATACATCATGATTAGGTCACCACTTTCCCCCTCCGATTTGGAGGGGGTTTTTTATTCGTGCTTGTTATAAGTCTGCAACATCTGAGTGTCTGCAATCGTTAGATATATAATATCCATAATTAGGTATTTTAGAATAGAGGGGGCCATTCAGATTGAAAGCTTCACTTAAAATACTAGCAGTAATATTCGGTATTTCAGGGATGTTAATGGTTTCTGGTTGTACAGAACTTGGGGATAAGGTTTCTAATCCTGAGGTATTGGGGTCTAAGCCACAAGTCTCTTCAGCACCAATATCCGAACCCGAACCGAAGGTGATTAGTACATCTAAAGGAGATGGTTTTCTATATTTTGAAGGAATGGTAGCAGCGAAACGCAGTGGGGGACAAAGCCGTAGTGTGCTAATCATTCAAGGCTTGAAGGAAGAAGTAGCGATGAATTCAAGCTGGGACGAACTGGTGAAGATTGGTCAAAAGAATAAGAGCGGGGCATTTTATCCCGTATCTATCGAGCAGTATAAACAGCTTAAAGTAGGACAGCTGGTGCGTATGACTTCAACTCAGCAGGAGGATACTAACCCTCCTCTTAGAAATACGCAAACGATGAAGATCATTAAAGAACCTCAATTGATGCAAGTCACTGGCTTTCGGGATGATATAGTGACAGGGTATGTACTTTCGATTGAGATGAAGGAGAATCTTATTTCATTAAATATTAGTGATTGGGTGAATAGGAACAACCGTGGAGCAATCGATAGTATGATGCACAGCATCAACATTCCATATGACGGAGACACTAAACTTTTGGATGGACTAGGTCAGAAACTAAAGGTTTCCGAACTCAAGGCAGGAGACAAACTGGAAATTATTCCGACTAAGAATTGGTCTTATGAACGCATGGATGATAACAATCTTCAGACACAGCAAGTGATCCGGGTTACGATGACGCGAAGTGAGAAATTGAAGTATATGCTAGCAAGACCGGGGACCATCCATACCGTGGTGATTTACGAAGAAGGAGCAGTGCCTCCTAAAGATGAAATGGACTTCGAGCGATATGTACCAGGCGCCTATAGTGGAGGTATATCTTGGGTGCCTTATCGTAAAGGGGAAGCTATAGACTATAAGGAGGAGCTCATGGTGACAAAGTTCCCCGCTTTTATCGTATTCGATGAAGAGGATGCTATATATCAGACAGACTCCATTCGTAAGCTTCAGAAGTGGTTTAATGATCGGGCTGCAGCGGCCAAGGGATCAACAGCGGTGGAGTAGTAATCGATATCGTTACTCCATTAATCAAAAAAGGGACTCCCATATGAGAGTTCCTTTTTTGATGCATATAACTAAGCCTATCTCAGCTCTTGTTGCCCAGTGCACCGTTTATCTTTTTTAAATAAAAAATAGCAATCTGCGTTCGGTCTCGAAGATTTAATTTACTTAGAATCTCAGTAACATAATTCTTAATCGTGCCTTCGCTAAGAAATAGATGACCAGCGATCTCCTTATTGGATAATCCATCGGAGATCAGAGCAACGATATTCTTCTCAGCAGGAGTGAGCCCATATTGCTCCAATTCGGGAGGCTGCCAAGCGAGCGGTGAAGTTGTAGTTGGACGAAGCATTCCTGTAAGCTTGCGCGCAATGTCAGGGTGGATAAGCATGTTACCGTCATGAACGGTTTTGATCCCTTGAATAATACGGTCTGGCGGAATGTTCTTCAGTAAATAACCGCTCGCTCCGTTCTGCAGTGCCTCGACGATGTAGTCATCGTCATCAAACGTTGTTAACATTAGCACGCGTACGTCGGGGTAATGCTCCCGAATGAGTCTGGTTCCCTCGACACCATCACATACAGGCATCCGAATATCCATCAGAACCACATGGATCGTAAGACCATTCCCCATTAGCTCCATGGCTTCAGCACCATGTGCCGCGGTTGCAGTTACCTCTACTTCAGGATCCATGCCGATTATAAGCTTTAAGCTCTCCCTGATAAATGGATCGTCATCCACGATCAATACAGATATCATCTCAACATTCACTCCTACTTTTGTAGTTCAGCTACTCAGCTATATTCTTACCTATATAATTTCGATTTTTCGATATACAGGCAGGCGAGTAATGACTGTGAATGGCATCTGCCGGCATACCTCTAATGTGCCCCCAATGACTTTTGTACGCTCTAGCATACCGCTGAGACCAATTCCTTGTTTGCCGATGCCGGGCATATTCCCAGCTGAATGTGCTTCGGCTGCAACTTCCCCGTTGTTCGAAACCTCCATGCATACCTCATGATCATCATAAGTAAGGAGCACTTCCACCTGATCAGCATGTCCATGCCGGATGGCATTGGTGATAGCTTCGCGCGCATTTTTGTACAGAACAACCTGCTGGCTAGGGTACAACGGATAGGGAAGACCCTTTGTTCGTAATCGAGTTATAATACCGGTCTCGCGACCTGTTTCTTCGAGCAGGCGATCCAGTGCATAAGCATCTGCCAGCTGCCTTCCTGGGTTCATTCGTTTCACGGCAGATCGCATTTCGTCCATGCTGCTTCCGAGTTGATCACGAATCTGATGCAGCAGTTCCATCCCCCGATTCCCATCTTGAGGAACCGTATAGATAGCGGCTTCCATCATCATCTTAACTCGAATGAGTCGGTGTCCAATGTCATCATGAAGCTGATGGGATATCCGATTTCGCTCATCGGCTTGAGCAGCAGCCTCAATCTGATGGGCGAATTGCTGCATTCGACTCCGAGCCTCTTCGAGTTCAAAATGCTTCCTTCTTAGCTCATCATATAACCGAAGGGTATCTTCTTTACTTCCTGAAGTGTTATGCAGAACCCCGATAAATACCGTGACCATAATGAGTAGGAGGTTAGCGGATATGATCCATACAATCTCATGCCCCTGAAGGGAAACATTCAGTACGATCAGATGAATGCCAAGTAGAACATACCGGAGAAATGGATGGGATAAGAAAAGATATATCAAGGCCGTCGACATCGATACAAAAATCATTAGCATACCGTAATGTTGGCACAGCCATCCTGCAATAATGAGTTCCACAATAACGCCTGAAATAATCACAGGGCTAGATTTAATGAAGCGGCCAAGCACAGCCAGTGCAAGGAATATCAGGATGAAGACCGTATACCAGTCGTAATGGTCGATTTTGTCTACATAGAGCCCAATTGCAGCAGGAACCAAAATAAGACCAAACCGAAGCGAAGCAAGAGAGTGGGGCATAGGTGAGCAGACTCCCTTTTTCCATAAATTAGGCAAACGTGTGAATTTGGTTTCATTATATCACACGAAGCTGTTTTGACAGGAGGTGACTTTGGTCACCTATAGAAATGACTTAATCTACCTTCGAGGTCGCTTCTTGCCAGGTACAATGAAATCAAGATAAAGACCAACGGATAACAGAATGGAGTGAAGGATAATGACATTCTTACAGATGAACGATGTGGTCAAACGTTATGGAAGCAAGCTTTCGGTGGATCACTTAAACTTGAGCATTAACGAAGGCGAGATTTTTGGGTTGTTAGGTCCGAATGGTGCTGGCAAAAGTACGACGATTAACATGATCTGTGGACTGCTTAAATCAGACCAGGGGCATATTGAGGTTGATGGCATATCCGTTAAAGACCGACCTTTGGAAGTGAAAAAGAGAATCGGACTTGTGCCCCAGGATCTTGCACTTTATGAGAGTATGTCTGCTGCAGATAATGTATCCTTTTTCGCAAAGCTCTACGGTCTGCGCGGGAAACTTATGAAGGAGAGAGTAGAAGAGGCTCTGGCGTTTGTAGGTCTTCAGGACAGAGCGAAGGAAACGCCTTCAACCTTCTCCGGAGGAATGAAGCGTAGACTTAATATTGCGTGTGCAATTATGCACCGCCCCAAGCTAATTATTATGGATGAGCCGACCGTTGGTATCGATCCACAGTCTCGGAATCATATTTTGGACTCGGTAAGAAAGCTGAACGAATTAGGTTCTACAGTCATTTATACAAGTCACTATATGGAAGAGGTTTCTGCGATCAGTGACCGGGTTGCCATCATGGATAAAGGGCATGTGATTGCTTGCGGTACACAGCAGGAGCTGAGGGAACGGGTAGCTCGTGAAGAGAAAATTGTGCTAACAGCTGATGGCATCACACAGGATGTTGTAAGTGAACTAAGCATGCATCCGCGTATTACCCGTGTGATCCAGAATGAGAAAGAGATGGAGATCTATCTGCCATCTGCACAAAATGATCTTCAGGATGTTTTATTTATTTGCAGTAAACATGAGGTCGTTATTCAGACAATCAAATGCGAAGAACCGGATCTCGAGACACTTTTCCTCAGCCTGACCGGGCGAACGCTACGAGACTAATCTTACGGAAGCGAAAAGAAGGAGGGCACCACTTGTGAACATGAGAACCATTGCATGGTTTGAATTGAGAAGAATGTCTCGGAGTCGGACCGTATTATTTAATCTATTTATGCTACCTATGATTCTGATCTTTATTTTGGGGACCGCACTATCTAGTTTTTTTGGCAGCAACGAAGATTATGTCCCGGAGGAAGTGAAGGTGGGGTTCATCGGCATTGAGACGAGTGATTCGCTTCCAGCAAGTCTAAATGCCTTTATGGAGGAGCCGGCGATTGCTGAAGTGCTGGTTCCATCTATGGGTTTAACACGTGATGAAGTGGAGAGTAAGCTTCGTTTAGGTGAAATTGATGTTGCAGTTGTGATACCAAGTGAATTTGAAACTCAGATTTTTTCGGGTGGTAAGGTTCAGCTTGAAATGATCCTTGGAAAAAGCCATACACGTAATGTGATAGCTCAGTCGATGCTCGGCACATTTATGGATGAAGCCAATAGCAAGCAGGCGCAGGCTTTAATCATGGGACCTGAAGTGCTTGCAAAGGGAGACGCAACAGCATTTGAAAGACCTTCCTATATCGAGAGTGGAAAGCTGAATGAACAAGGAAAGGTCTATACAGCTGCTCAGTACTACGCTGCCTCGATGTTAATTATGTTTCTGCTCTATTCGGGATTGATGGCTAGCAATAGTCTTTTGGGAGAAAAAGAAGGAAACACGCTCTATCGATTACAGTCGTTGCCAGTTTCGAATGTGACTATTTTTTCGGGCAAAATTCTAGGTTGCAGCCTTGTGACTCTGATTCAGGCCATCATCATTATTGGTGGATCAAGTCTGCTGTATGGCGTCAATTGGGGAGAGCATGTGGGGTTACTTTTACTAATATGCATTCTAATCACACTAGCTTCTATGACGATAGCCATCATCATAGCGTTGGTTACGAAATCAGCTTCAACGGCCACAGCGGTTATCCAAGCGCTCATTGTTGCGATGACTTTCTTGAGTGGAGGGTTTACTCCGCTTCCGGTCGATTTTATCCGACAGCTTGGTGAGTTTACAGTTAACCACTGGGCGTTACAAGGTATTTTGCACATGATGCTGAATGCGGATATATCACAGATCCTGACGAGTGTCGGAGCTTTGGCCGCTATATCACTAGGTTTGTTAGCGGGGGCAGTCCTTACTTATCGAAAGGTGGGTTACCATGCATAGTCTTACGATTGCTTGGCAGATGATTAAACGAACATTAGGACGAAGAAAAGGATGGATCTCTTACGTTATCATACCGTGTGCTGTTGTGACAGGTGCTGTGGCGCTCCTTGGAAATGATGAGACCACGAGTGTACCTATTGCTTACGTAAATGCGGATACTGGTCCTGCAGGACAGCATCTGATAGAGGAATTGAGTCGTACAAAGGAGTACATTTTAAAGCCGATCCAGTCGGATGAAGATCTTAAAGAGGATATCATTCAGCAAAAAGGGAAGATCGGGATTGTGATCCCAGAGAACTTTAGTGAGCAGCTTCTTGATGGCAATAAGCCGAAAGTGCAAATGGTTGAACTGACCAGCAGTGAAGCATCCTTTATGGTCAAAATGACGGTGAATGGAACGATTGGCCGTATGCAGGATACAGCCGCTGTCATCCGTAATAGTGGTGATAAACAGCAAGGGCCAGAGGCTACTCTTGAAAATGTTTTGAAGCAAATGGAGCTACATCAGCTGGATGTTGTTAGCACGGATATGGGGCTATACGCCAAGCCGGGACTGAACACGGTGACGGGCTTTACACTGATGTTCATGATGGGACTCATCGCAAGTTCGGTCATGTTGATCGTGGAGGATCGCAAAATGCGAACCATGTCACGCATCTTTACGGCACCTGTTCGCTCGTACCAAATAGCACTTGGGAATTTCCTGGGTAGTTTCATTTTAGGCGCTATACAGGTCATAGTCGTATTATGTATCTCCAGATTTGTGATTGGTTATGATTACGGGATTCCATTCTTTATGCACTTTCTGATTTTGGCAGCATTTATGCTCGTATCGATGGGCATCGCCAGCACCATTGCAGGTATGATCCGTAATCCTCAGAATGCAGGAGTACTTAACTCCTTGATCATAACACCAACGTGCATGCTCGGAGGCTGCTTCTGGCCACTGTCCATCATGCCCGATTTCCTCAAGAAGATTGCGAACTTTGTTCCTCAAAAATGGGCTATTGAAGCAGTAGAAACCGCCGCGAGTGGAGGTACACTTGTGGATATACAGCTGCCGCTGTTGATCCTTGGTCTAATGGCAGTGATCTTGCTTGCGTTGGGCTCTGTGATTCTGCGTCCAAGTGAAACCAGTGTCAATGCCTAGATATCGTGTAATGATGTAGAACAAAAAGGACGGATTCCTGATCATAAGGATCCGTACTTTTTTTATGATAAGATAAGTTATCTGTTCTTTATTTACGCAGTTGTCTTAACACGGTAATTTCAACGCGGCGGTTTTTCTGCCGCCCTTGTACCGTCTCATTATCGGCAGCAGGGCGGGTGTCTGCATAACCCGCATATTGAAAACTGCTCGGGTCCAGCTTGCTTACATCGAGAAAATAACGCAGGACAGACATCGCACGGGCACCTGATAGTTCCCAATTGTCTTTGTACTCAGAGTAGCGACCGACGGGAACGGTGTCGGTATGGCCCTCAATGCTGACCGTCGTATGCAGGTCCCGGAACAGGCTCGCAAGCTTACCAAGCACGGGGTCAGCACCGTCCTTCAGCTCGGCTTTACCTGGGGCGAATAGAAAGCGATCACTGAGTGTGATGGCAATGCCTTGAGGCTCGTCTGAAATAAAAATATCATTATGAAGTTGATTATCCTGCACATATTGTTTAATTACTTGCATGAAGTCTGCGAGTTCTTCTTCCTGTTTACGGAAGGCCAGTTCCCGATCACTTAATGGCTCGGGGTCTTTCTCACCCGTTGTATCCGCTTGGGGATTCTTATGTTTCTCGGTATCCGCTGTTCCGGTTAAACCAGATCCTTGCTCCAAGATGGAGTCTCCACTTTTGAAAGTGGATTGCAAGGATTCCGTAACTAGCTTATATTTTTCCGTATCGAGCCGACTCATCGCATACATGACAACAAAAAAGATAAGTAATAGCGTGATCAGATCGGCATATGTGATCATCCAGCGATCCTGTTGTTCACTTCCGCTACTCCGTTTACGACGTTTTTTTCTAATCGGTTGTCTCATGGGTTGTCCCCCTTGCCTCCGTTTTGCGAGATAAACTGCTATGAGAAGTGTAGGATGCAAGCTTTTTACGTACGAGAAGCGGGTGTTCACCGTTCTGTACAGCTAGGATTCCTTCAAGGAGTAACTCCATATTCTGAATTTCTTCTTCGCCACGTGCTTTAATCTTGGATGCAATGGGAAGAAAGATAATATTAGCGCTTGCGACACCATATAGTGTGGCTGTGAAAGCAACAGCAATGGATGGACCGAGCTGCGTCGGCTCTTGCAGACTTCCTAAGACATGGATCAGGCCCATCACGGTACCGATGATTCCCATGGTTGGAGCGTATCCACCAGCAGACTCGAAGATTTTGGCGTAGTTTTCATGCTTCTGCTCAGTCGCTTCAATTTCAAGCTCTAGGATTTGTTGAACGAGTTCAGCATCGGTACCATCGACGACCATTTGAATGCCTTCCCGTAAGAAAGGGTCGGGATGTTCAGAAGAGGATTGTTCTAGTGCGAGTACACCGTCTTTACGCGCAATAACGGCCATATGCACAAGATCTTCAATGAGTTCATCGGGTAGACGGGTACGGCGTCCGAAGGCAACGCGGAGGGCAGTTGGGATTTTTTTAAGTCTGGAGGCTGGGAAGCTTATCATGACAGCGGCAAAAGTACCGCCGAACACGATCAGAGCCGCAGTGCCTTGTAACAGTCCGCTAATATGTCCGCCTTCCCATAGGAAGCCTCCAATTAATGCGATGAGGCCAGCTATTATACCGATAATCGTAGTTAAGTCCATGTTGTTGAACCATCTCCTTCTATATAAGAGTTATATATATTGTTTGCATACAAAAAACGAAGAGAGTATAATTAAGGGGAACACGCATTCTTATTATTGGAATGTTCAGGGATCCATTTCCCTTCATATTATTATCGGGAAATTTCGACAGAACCTTTAATATACCTATTCTAGACGATAAGGGTGATATTGGACAAATGAGTGATATAGTTGTCAGTACGAAATCCTTTGAAATTGAGTCGGAATTTCAGCCGCAGGGCGACCAGCCCCGCGCGATAACCGAGTTGGTTGAAGGGATACAAGAGGGTAAGAAGCATCAGACACTGCTTGGTGCTACAGGTACGGGTAAGACATTTACGATTGCACAGACCATCGCCAAGTTAAACCGGCCAACACTGGTCATTGCGCATAACAAGACGCTAGCTGCACAGCTGGCAAGTGAGTTTAAGGAGTTCTTCCCGAACAACTCTGTTGATTATTTCGTAAGTTATTACGATTACTATCAACCAGAAGCTTATATCCCTTCTTCAGACACATATATAGAGAAGGATTCAAGTATTAACGAAGAGATCGATAAACTTCGCCACTCTGCCACGAGCTCATTGTTTGAGCGTCGTGACGTTATTATTGTGGCAAGTGTGTCTTGCATATATGGTTTAGGTTCACCGCAGGAGTATTCAGAGTTGCTACTCTCCTTGCGGGTAGGTATGGAGAAGCCGCGCAATCAGATTTTGTCGCGGCTTGTTGATATTCAGTATCAGCGGAACGACATCAATTTCGTACGTGGTACGTTCCGCGTGCGTGGCGATGTCATAGAGATATTCCCTGCTTCGAAGGGAGAACATGCCGTACGTGTAGAATTGTTCGGAGATGAGATCGAACGGATCACAGAGATTGATGTTCTGACCGGAGAGCTTGTTGGGGAACGTGAGCATGTTGCAATCTTTCCGGCTTCTCACTTCGTCACCCGTGAGGAGACGATGCGCGTAGCACTCGTCAACATTGAACGGGAACTGGAGGAGCGGCTCGAAGTGCTTCGTGCAGAAGGCAAACTGCTGGAGGCGCAGCGCTTGGAGCAGCGTACTCGTTATGATATTGAGATGATGAAGGAAGTTGGTTTCTGCTCCGGTATCGAGAATTATTCTGGACCGCTGACTTTCCGGGAACCAGGAGCTACTCCTTTTACTTTAATGGACTATTTCCCAGACGATATGCTGATTGTCGTGGATGAGTCCCATGTGACGCTGCCACAGATCCGAGCTATGTATAACGGTGACCGTGCTCGTAAAACGGTGCTCGTGGATCACGGATTCCGTCTGCCTTCTGCGCTGGATAACCGACCACTGAAGTTTGAGGAGTTCGAGGAGAAAGTTAAACAGATTATTTATGTATCGGCTACACCAGGTCCATATGAGCTGGAGCACTGCGACACAATGGTGGAACAGATTATCCGTCCAACTGGGCTTCTCGATCCACTAATTGATGTAAGACCGTCCGAAGGTCAGATTGATGATCTGATTGGTGAGATTCATACCCGGATTGAACGTGATGAGCGCGTTCTTGTAACAACCTTGACGAAGAAGATGGCAGAGGATTTAACAGATTATTTGAAGGAAATTGGAATCAAGGTTCGGTATTTGCATTCCGATATCAAGACGTTTGAACGGATGCAGATTTTGCGTGATCTTCGGCTGGGTACATTCCATGTACTTATCGGAATCAACTTGCTAAGAGAGGGACTGGATCTTCCCGAAGTTTCTCTGGTTGCCATCCTGGATGCCGATAAGGAAGGCTTCCTTCGCTCCGATCGCTCGTTGATTCAGACGATTGGACGTGCGGCGAGGAACTCAGAAGGTCAGGTAATCATGTATGGTGATAAGATTACAGACTCGATGGATCGAGCGATCAAAGAGACTAGTCGTCGCCGTAGTGTTCAAGAAGCTTATAATGAAGAACATGGTATAACACCGCAGACCATTCGCAAGAAAGTGCGTGATGTCATCGAGGCTACGAAGGTGGCTGAGAGTAAAGCGGATTATCTCACAGGCACAGCGGGCAAGATGTCTAAGAAGGATCGTCAGGCTGTGATTGAGCGTCTAGAAGCCGAGATGAAAGAAGCTGCGAAGAATTTGCAGTTCGAACGAGCAGCAGAGCTTCGTGATGCATTACTTGAGCTGAAGGCTGAATAGTGCATATGTGGATGTACTACAGACGAGTCATTTTGACTCTTGAGAAATATATAGTAAGGCAACGTGAAGCAGTGAGGAGAGGATAACTTTTGGCGATTGAGAATATCGTTATTAAGGGCGCTCGCGCCCATAACCTGAAAAATATCGACGTAACGATCCCGAGGGATAAGTTCGTGGTTCTTACTGGACTAAGTGGTTCCGGGAAATCATCCCTAGCGTTCGATACGATTTATGCGGAAGGACAGCGCAGATATGTAGAGTCATTGTCCGCTTACGCGCGCCAGTTCTTAGGTCAGATGGAGAAGCCTGATGTCGATTCGATTGAAGGATTATCTCCAGCCATTTCTATTGATCAGAAGACGACAAGCCGTAATCCGCGTTCCACCGTGGGAACAGTAACGGAGATTTATGATTACCTAAGGTTGTTGTTTGCTCGTATTGGTCACCCCCACTGTCCGGTGCATGGTATTGAGATTACGTCCCAGACCGTTGAACAGATGGTAGACCGCATTATCCAGTACCCGGAGAAGACTCGTTTGCAGATTCTTGCGCCAGTGATTACAGGGCGTAAAGGGGAGCACAAGAGCTTATTCGCAGATATCGCAAAACAAGGTTTCGTGCGTGTTCGTGTTGACGGTGAACTGCGTGATCTTTCCGATAATATTGAGCTTGAGAAGAATAAGAAACACACGATCGAAGTCGTCGTTGACCGAATTGTCGTTAAACCGGATATCGAAGCTCGTTTAGCGGATTCGATTGAAACGGCGCTTAACTTATCGGGTGGCCAGCTTCTGGTAGACATTATGGGGCAAGAGGAACTTCGTTTTAGCTCGAACTTTGCATGTCCTGTTTGCGGGTTTAGCATGGAGGAGCTCTCTCCACGGATGTTCTCCTTCAATACTCCATTTGGAGCTTGTCCAGATTGTGATGGTTTAGGTGTAGAAATGATTGTTGACCCGGATTTGTTAGTCCCGGATACAAGCAAGAGTATTGAGGATGGGGCTTTTCAGGCATGGGCCGGCGGTACATCGAACTACTATCCTCAATTTCTGAAGTCTGTCTGCGAGCACTATGATATTCCAAGGGATGTACCGGTGAGTGAGCTTAGCTCAGAGCATATGGATAAACTGCTGTACGGTACTGGTAACCAGAAGGTTCATTTCAAATACGAGAATGATTTTGGCCAAAAGAAAGAGGCGTTTGTTACGTTTGAAGGGATTATCCCGAACCTGGAACGCCGCTACCGTGATACTAATTCAGAAGGGATTCGGGAATATATCGAAGGGTACATGAGCTCGAAGCCTTGTGATGTATGTAAGGGACACCGTCTGAAGAAGGAAAGCTTAGCGGTGACAATTAACGGGCAGAACATGGCTTATGCGACCAGTCTATCGATCGGTGAGGCGACTCGTTTCTTCGAAAGTCTTGACCTTACACCGAAAGAGAAACAGATTGCGAATCTGATCTTGAAAGAGATCAACAGCCGTTTAGGATTCTTGGTTAATGTCGGTCTCGATTACCTAACACTAAGCCGCTCGGCAGGTACTTTGTCCGGCGGGGAAGCCCAGCGTATTCGACTTGCAACCCAGATTGGCTCAAGCTTGATGGGTGTTCTCTACATTTTGGACGAGCCGAGTATTGGGCTTCATCAACGGGATAATGACCGCTTGATCTCTACACTTGAGCATATGCGTGACCTCGGTAATACGCTGATCGTTGTAGAACATGATGAAGATACGATGATGGCTGCGGACTATATTATTGATATTGGTCCAGGCGCTGGTATACACGGGGGACAGATTATTGCCCAAGGTACGCCGAAGGAGATTATGGAAGATGAGAATTCTCTAACCGGGCAGTACCTGAGTGGACGTAAGTTCATTCCGGTCAATAGTACACGCCGTAAGACAGATGACCGCTGGTTAGAAATCCGGGGAGCCAAGGAGAATAATCTTAAGAATATTAATGTCAAAATTCCAATCGGTGTCTTTACGGCAGTTACCGGCGTGTCTGGTTCTGGTAAATCGACACTTGTGAATGAGATTCTGTATAAGACGCTTGCGCGTGACCTAAACAGAGCCCGGGTTCGTCCGGGTCAATATAAGGAAATGCGTGGCCTAGAGCATATCGAGAAGGTAATCGATATCGACCAATCCCCAATTGGACGAACACCTCGCTCGAACCCAGCGACCTATACGGGAGTATTTGATGATATTCGCGACATTTTCTCTCAGACAAATGAAGCGAAGATTCGTGGCTATAAGAAAGGCCGCTTTAGCTTTAACGTTAAAGGTGGACGCTGTGAGGCATGCCGTGGTGACGGAATCATCAAGATTGAGATGCACTTCTTACCAGACATTTACGTACCATGTGAGGTATGTAAGGGTAAGCGATACAATCGTGAGACACTAGAAGTGAAGTATAAAGGGAAGAATATTTCCGATGTGTTGGAGATGACAGTTGAAGATGCAACGGAATTCTTCGTTAATATCCCTAAGATTCACCGGAAGATGCAGACGCTTATGGATGTAGGGCTTGGGTACATCAAGTTAGGACAACCTGCAACGACACTATCGGGTGGGGAAGCTCAGCGTGTGAAGCTTGCCTCCGAGTTGTATCGTCGTAGTACGGGCAAGACGATGTACATTCTCGATGAACCGACTACGGGCTTGCATGTCGATGATATTGATCGTTTGCTTGTTGTACTCCATCGATTGGTGGACTCTGGTGAATCGGTGCTTGTCATCGAGCATAATCTCGATGTAATTAAGACAGCTGATTATCTGATCGATCTTGGACCGGAAGGCGGCAGCGGCGGGGGTACCATCATTGCTACCGGTACGCCTGAGCAGATCGTGAAAGTACCTGAATCCTACACCGGTAAATATCTGAAGCCAATTCTAGAACGTGATACGAAACGGACTGAGGATTGGAATAAAGAGAATATGGTTAAAGAAGAAACAACAGTGAAATAAGTGAAATGATTAGAATAGAGAGCGGACCCATGGAACAAGTGATGTTGTGTGACGGGTAATCATCTAACTTGACGGGAGCTCTTCAAGAATGAATGAAAGCGAAGTCCTTGGATCACAAGGCTTCGCTTTTTTTTGTGTTGTAAATCGAAATGGCGGAGAAAACCTTTTAAAAACACAAATGATCATAGAAGAAAACACGGGGTCAAGGAAGGATGTCATGAAGTAAGTGATAAAAATGGCTAAAAATGAGAAAAAATTATGACTTTTTTACCTTTTTTGGAATGAAGGGCTTGCATCCGAGCGTGGGCGCGGATAACATAGAGGAAGATATGTGAAAATGCCCGAGAAACCACGAGGAGGTACGTCCCAATGTTCCTTGCAGCAGCTGCGGAAGCCGGTTCAAATTTTAAGACATTTGATATTTTCATGATTTTGTTTACGATTTTGATTTTTATCGGAGTAGTTCGGTTGCTAACTGCCCGCCAGAAAAATAAATTTGCGATTGCTTTTGGCATTGTTAGTCTGCTAGTTTTCTTGTACTCGGACTATGCGATGATTACCAATTGGTTCAGTACCAATTAGGAAATGTAGAAGTTACATAAGAGGGTGTCCTGCTGTTAACACAGTGTGGACGCCTTTTTTTTATCGAATGACAGTAGTTGCATAATTATAGGTGTATTAAAAGTTAAATTAGGACTTCCAGCAATTGTATGGGTTTTAGTCGTATGGTAAATTTAGGAGTACACGTAGCCGTGTGGCTAACGTTCGGGAGAGGAACGGGTGAAGAGATGAATAGTTCTGAGAAGATAAAGATGGTAGGAACGCTGCTAAGTGTTTCACTTTTGGTCGGTACGGGGATGTCCTCGATATCGGTTAAAGAGGTAGAAGCACAGTCTGCCAGAAGTAGTACAAGCAGTGCCCCTACATACACACAGGATCCAGTTCCACAGGTGATTAAGAACTTGTCTCCGTCGGTTGTTGGGATTATAGGAAAGACAACCTCGGGAAGCTCCCAAAGTAGCGAAGATCGTTATAATTTGGCACATGGAACAGGCGTTATCCTGAAATCCGATGGCTGGATTGTTACGAATGCTCATGTGGTGAACGAGCTTACAGGTATTACAGTAGTTACTGCGGACGGTAAAACATACAAAGTTACTAAGGTGCTTAGTGATAGCATCAGTGATATAGCATTAATCAAAATCAATGCCAAATCTCTAAAGCCTGCTCGATTTGCTGATAGTAGCAAGGTCGCTCAAGTTGGTGAGAAGGTTGTTGCGATTGGTACACCCATTTCATTCTCGCTTCGTAATTCGGCTTCGGTTGGTGTCGTAAGTGGACTAGATCGAAGTGTGGATGGCGCTTATCGTTTGCTACAGACCGATACAGCGATTAACCCAGGGAATAGCGGTGGGCCGCTCGTGAATATGAAGGGTGAGGTTATCGGGATAAATACGATGAAATTTTCTGCAGTTGGGATTGAGAATATGGGGTTCTCCATTCCTACGGAAACCGTTCAATATGTCATTGGTCATTTACTTAAATATGGAGAAGTGAAGCGTGCAGCTTTGGGGCTCGAACTCGAGGAAAGCTGGTCAGCCATCGTAGGACTCCCAAGTGATGACCCACTTACGGTTACGAAAGTTATATCTAACCATGCGAAAAAAGCTGGAATCAAGGAAGATGATGTAATCTACGCCATCAATGGTAAGAGGGTGTACTCGAACGTGGATATTAATGAAATGCTAAAGAGCTTTATGCCAGGCTCCAAGGTCAATGTATTAATGCAGAGTGACGGAGATATTGTGAACCGCAGACTTACACTTAGTAGTGGAGCCGAGTATGATGCCATCGCAGCTTCTGAGCCAGAAGGAGAGGAACTGTAATGAAGAAGGAAGAACGGACAGTTCATACAAAGATATGGCGGGCGTCTACTGGACTACTGACAGCTGTTGTATTAAGTGCCTCATTGTCATTGCCAGTATGGGGAGACGCGGTGGAGAAGCGAATTCTTACAGTGAAGCAAGGCAGCGGTACGGCGGTAGTGAATGGGAGTTCTTATACCATTGCCAAGCCGCTGATCAAGCAAGGTACCCTGATGGTTCCTGTTGGTGTGTTCAAAAAAGCATTTGGCACCGTGATTAAGCTGGAGGGCAACAGCCGTATTCGTGTTCTCCAAGGACCACATGCTGTAGTCATGTCAATTGGCAGTACGACAGCTTGGGTTGACGGGAAAAAGATTGTTCTTCCGATAGAGCCCCAGATGGTTGCCGGAACACTGATGGTTCCGCTACGCTCTGTAGCAGAGGGGATCGGTGCTAAAGTGACTAAGGACAAGAGTGGTAAGCTCAGCATTAGCCTAGTGGTAACGGATAAAGATGAGCCACAGACGAACACAAGCATTGATGGCACGGCAGGTAAGACACGCATTGGTAACAGTTATTACGAATGGAGTATGAACTACCCTTCGGGCATGGTGATCGGGGGCGGGGCAGATGATGAGAGTGTATCAGTATTTGCGGATGCGACCGGACGTTACTATTTGGAGGTTCATGCGACGGAGCAGCAGGTAAAGCTCGATACAGAGGATCTTTTGCTGAAGCTTGAAAAAGAGGCTCACAGCTCCGGTGATGTTGTATTAGACCGTGAAACGGTGACACAGGCACCTGTACCTTATGCGCGAATTATTTCTAAGGATTCTGAGGGTTTACTGTGGGAAGTTCGGGCCTACTATGCGAACGATAAGGTGTATGGCATTTATTTTGCTGATGGTGATGCTTCGCATTATAAAGACCTGGATAAATACGCTGGGCTGCTCAATTCCTTTAAACCATCATTTAACGCAGGGGATAAGACACTAAAGGATCTTTCTTCGATTGAAAATGGGCTCCGCAGTGTTATGAATTTGGATTATGGCATTATGGCAAGTGTGCCCGCTCATTGGTCAGTGAACGACCAAGACATGTTCTATGGTGATGAGGAAGACGGTTACCTAGCTATCAGAGTCACCACTGCGCCGGAGGGGACAAAGGGAACGCTTAGCGGTTGGGCTGATCAGATGAAGAGCTATCTTGGTGAAGTTTTTATTCCAGAGTCCTATGAGATTGTTGGAACCAATCCTGTGGAAATCTCCGGTGAGAAGGGGCTCATTCAAGAGGTTCGATACAATTATGGCGATGGATGGGCAACGGAATATGAAGTCATGGTTCAAAAGAATGGCTACAGGTACTATTTAGAATATGTCGTGCCAGAAGGAAAAGAAGAGACCGCCACGGCATGGAAGAATGTGCTGGAGTCGGTAGATATCGACTACGAAGCTGTTCCGGCTAACTTTGGTCGAATCGCTGAGGAAGAGTATTTAATAGACAAGTCAAAGGTAGCGACAAGAAGTTCAAGTGCTTATCGTTATCAGATTACAGTTCCTAGATATTGGACGGCAATCAGTGATCGTTTTGAATCATACCGAGTGGAGTATAGCTTCATTGGAGGCAACTTTGAAATAACAGCGGACAAGGATCTCGAGGCGGAAGAGTTGGTTAGTGGACTGAAGGACTATTATAAAGAAGCATCTAAAGGTAAGAACAAAGTGAAGCTTCTGAGTACAGAGAACATTACATTTGCAGGTGTGCCTGCTGTATCTTTCAAAGCGCACCACGAGAAGAATGGGATCGGATATACAGCGAGACAGATTGTTTTTGAGAACGGCGGGGTGACATACACGCTATCAACTGTAATAAATGATGCGAACGCGACCGAAGCTCAAATAGAGGCAATTGAGAAGACATTGAAATCGTTTGAATTGGTCAAATAGAGAAATGCTATAATAAGATGTTATAATATAAGTCAGGCCATTTAAATTGGATAGTATCTATAGATAAAGAGCCAACAGTTAACGACTGCTTGGCTCTTTGTATCTTCATCCATATGCGGTAGTTTGAGATTACATTTTATTTTTCTTGAGAGGAAGAAGAGATACCTGTATGAGAGAGACTTTAAAAGATATGTTCTCAACGTCGTTTGTACGTTCGGTTGCCGATAAAATGAAAGAGAAATACTCCGATTTCGATAAGGAACGGTTCCAATCACTCGTCTATGATGAGATGTGGGAATCGGAGGAGTTTAAGCAGCGTATACGGCATTTAGCCCGTGCGCTCACCGAGACATTGCCGCCTTCCTATGAAGAAGCATTGAGGATTTTGTATGAGGTGGCTCCGGAGTGTAAGGGTATTGAGTATTTGTTTATCCCTGACTTCGTTGAAATGAATGGGATGGAGGATTTTGAGCAATCAATGCAGGCACTGGAAGTGTTCACAATTTACTCAAGTGCAGAGTTTGCGGTTCGGCCGTTTATCATACAGCATCAGGATCGCATGATGGCACAAATGATAGATTGGGCTAAAAGCGATAGTGAGCATGTGCGCAGGCTTGCAAGTGAAGGAAGTCGTCCACGTCTTCCTTGGGGACAGCAGCTACCAGAGCTGATTCGAGATCCTGCTCCTGCACTACCCATTCTTACATTATTGAAGGAAGACCCATCCCTGTATGTGCGCAAGAGTGTGGCGAATCATCTGAATGACATTTCGAAGGACCATCCAGAACTGGTCTTGGAGCTGGCAGGCAAGTGGTATGGTAATCACCCGCATACGGATTGGATTGTAAGGCATGGTCTGCGTACGCTGTTAAGACGGGGAGATATAAGAGCGCTTGCTGTGTTTGGCTATGAGGACCTTGAGGAGAACATCGTAGAGGTGATCGGACTTCAAGTAGAATCAGAGGTCATTTCAGTGGGCGAGGATTTAGTATTTTCCTTTTCATTACTGAATGGGACCGATCAACAGCGGTCGTTGCGCATTGATTATGAGATTGGATATATGAAGGCGAATGGGAAGCGCGCACCTAAGCGATATAAGTGTTCTGACAAACCCTATGCTCCTGGAAGACATCATGTGAAGAAAAAACAATCTTTCAAAGTGATTTCCACACGCCGTTTCTATCCTGGCGAGCATACTCTCGATATATTGGTGAATGGGAAGCGTATGGCATCTGTATCGTTTGAATTGAAAGCATAGTGGCAGGTGATTGAGGAGGCAGTGTCCCCAATTAGATGAAGACTATATAAGATGCGTAGCACATCCGTATGCTCCTAAGCCAGCTGGTCGTAATATTTGTTTTACTGACTCAGGGGATGTTATTTGGAGCGAATGAGTCGTTATGAACATGTTCATGGCCTGAGAGGCCGTTATTTGTAAATATGAACGGGGAAAAGACTTGTTTTGCAAAATTAGCGGATTCTCAGTCCGCAACAACATGAAATATTGGTGGATTACAGCAAATAACGGAATGCGAGTCCGTTTAAAGTGCTTGTTGGAACGATTCTCGTCTACGAATTTAGCAATTCGTAGAAAAGCTTGGCTTATGCTTCCGTAGTAAGCTATCCATACGAATTTAGCAATTCGTAGAAAAGCTTGGCTCATGCTTCCGTAGTAAGCTTTCCATGCGAATTTAGCAATTCGTAGAAAAGCTTTTAGTATAACCCCACTTTTGGTACACTGGATAAGTTGTAGAATTAGAGTTGTAATAACGGGTATGATGGAATTATAGATTCTCTATTATTGATGTTGGATATAAGGCTTTTCTTGAATGTGATGAAATTATATAGTAACTGGTCATGTGCCGGTTTGGGAGGATATAGATGGATACAAAAGTTTTACGAAGAGAAGACGTAGAGCTGCTAGCGCCTGCGGGTGATTGGGATTGCATGCGGGCTGCTGTTGCGAATGGGGCGGATGCAATCTTTTTCGGGGTCGAGAAATTTAACGCGCGTGCTCGTGCGAACAACTTCCGTATGGATGAGCTGCCAGAGATTATGGCTTTCTTGCACAGTTATGGCGTAAAGGGATTCCTCACATTTAATATTCTAGTGTTCGAGAATGAACTTGAGGATGCGAAGGAACTGATTGATGCTTGTGTTGATGCAGGGGTCGATGCAGTAATTGTACAGGATCTCGGATTGGTGAAGATGATCCGCGAGATTTCGCCGGACTTCCCGATCCACGGTTCGACGCAGATGACCATTACTTCACCAGAAGCAGTGGAGTTTACGAAACCTTTTGATATGGAGCGGGTTGTGCTTGGTCGTGAGAACAATCTGAAGCAGATTCAGAAGATCGGTGCTCAGGCGAAGCTGCCTATGGAAGTGTTCGTACACGGAGCTTTGTGTGTGTCTTATTCTGGACAGTGTCTGACCTCCGAAATGTGGGGCGGTCGCTCCGCGAACCGTGGAGAATGCGCCCAAGCCTGCCGTCTTCCATATGATCTTATGGTCGATGGCGAACAGAAGCCAATGGGCGATGTGGCATATCTATTGTCTCCAAAAGATTTGGCGGCAATTGACCTGATGCCTGAGCT
This sequence comes from Paenibacillus sp. FW507-14B1B, assembly GCF_058781425.1. Lineage (NCBI taxonomy): Bacteria > Bacillati > Bacillota > Bacilli > Caryophanales > Paenibacillaceae > Paenibacillus > Paenibacillus sp. FW507-14B1B. Next base: position 553,191 of record NZ_JBYSWS010000004.1, read on the forward strand.
AATTGAAGCAGGTGTAACTTCCTTCAAAATTGAAGGTCGCCTGAAGACGCCAGAATATGTGGCGAATGTAGTCAGCAAATATCGTAAAGTAATTGACAGGTATTTTGACGGGGATGAGTCCAAACCGAGTAAGGAAGAAGTGCGTGAGTTGCAGCAGAGTTTCTCCCGTGGCTTTACTCATGGTTTCTTAGATGGCACGAATAATAAAAAATTGGTGGAAGGTACATTCCCGAAAAGCCGTGGAGTATACTTGGGCCGTGTAGAGCAGATTCTTCGTGATGGTGTGGTATGTAAGCTGGAAGCACCACTGAAGCGCGGCGACGGCATTGTGTTTGATGCTGGAGATCCAACGAAGAAGGAAGAAGGCGGGCGTGTCTACGATGTACGTCGTAAAGGCGTGAAGCTTGAAGGTGAAGCTGAAGAAGGCTGGATTATCGACATCGTACCAGGCCGTAGTGATGTAGATCTGCGTAAGCTGCATGTAGGGGACCGGATTTGGAAGACAAACGACCCGGCACTGGACAAACGTCTGCGTCAGACGTTTGAGACAGACAAGCCGTACCGGGTATTCCCGGTACATGTGCGTGTCAGCGGTCGTCCTGGACAACCGCTGTCAACGTGGTGGACCGATGTGCAGAAAGGCACGACGGTCCAAGTGGATTCTGAGATGGAACTAGAGATTGCCCAGAAGCGGCCGATGAACCGAGAGCTTCTCGAGGAGCAATTCGGCCGTCTGGGCGGAACCGTGTTCCAGCTAGAGCAATTAGACGTCGAGTTATACGGCGACGTCATTGTCCCTATGCGCGAGCTGAACAGTATCCGCCGCCGTGCGGTGGAACTGCTCGCAGGCGAGCGTCCGAAGCCGCCCGTATATGTGAAGCGGGCGGTGTCGGTCTATGGCGATGCGGCGAAGCCAGCAACGCCAGTGGCGCGCGGTGAAGCGAAGCTTACCGCGCTGTGCCGCAGCCTGCCGCAGGTACAGGCTGCTCTCGAAGCCGGCGTAGAGATGATATACGCCGACTTCGAGTTTATCAAGCAGTTCCCGGCAGCGGTGGAAGCCGTCCATGCTGCTGGCAAGCAGATTGCGCTGGCTACGCCGCGCATTCATATGCCAGGCGAGAACGGCTACCATAACAACATCTTGCGCTTACAGCCAGATGCTGTGCTGGTGCGCAACACCGGGGCGCTGTATTTCTATCTGCGCCACCGGATGGAGAACCCGGATCAGAAGCATCCGAAGTTGATCGGTGACTTTTCACTGAATATTGCGAACCATAAGGCCGTAGATTTATTCCTTGAAGCTGGCTGCGATGCAGTTACACCGTCGTATGACCTGAACATTCAACAGATGGTTGACCTGCTGGGCAAGGCTGACACATCAAGAATGGAAGTCGTTATCCATCAACATCTACCGATGTTCCATACGGAGCACTGTGTGTATTGTACGTTCCTAAGTGAAGGAACTGACTTTACGAACTGTGGTCGTCCTTGTGAAGAACACCGCGTATCCCTTCAGGACCGGATTGGCATGTCTCACCCGGTACGCGTAGATGAGGGCTGTCGTAACACGGTGTATAACGCTATTGAACAGTCTGGTGCAGAATACTTGGCTAATTTCATGGAACTTGGAGTATCAAGTTACCGTGTGGAATTCCTAGAAGAATCGCCAGAGCAAGTACATGAGGTTATTGATCTTTACAACCGCGCTCTCCGTGGTGAGATTAGTGGAACACAGGTGTGGAAGAAGCTAAAGGCAACGAACCAGCTTGGTGTAACGCGTGGGCAGCTAGTGAAGTAAGAAGTTAGATTACGTAACTTATGAATTTATAGAAGAGCACGAGAGGCGCGGTAACAAGCCTCATCGTGCTCTTTTTACGTGGATTTAGAACAAATGAAATGATTAATCTTCTTTAGCGGATGCGGAACCTACTTCCGCACTTTTGTCTATCTCCAGAGCATAAGCGATGCATCGCTCGACAAACTCCAGCACATCCTCCGTAATTGGATACAACCCAGACTCCTCAGCCGGTTGTTTCCGTACCTCCCAGAACTTGTTCATAAGCTCTTCATCTCCGCCAAAGGTTTCGTTCGATACCTCAATGAGCTCGGATGCAATCTGATAGCCTTCCTCGGACTCAGGCTCAATGGAATATTCAATGCACCATTCGATCCGTCTGAGCAATGAGATGTACTGTTGTGTAGTTCGGTCACTGTTCCCTAGATTGGGGAGCGCTTGCTTTAAGAACTGACGTTCATCCTCTTCAAAATAGTCCATCCATTTCTTAGAGTTAGTCTTCCCGGTCTGGACGAGAGAGGATACCTTCTCCCAAGAAAGGGATCCATCCAGATCAATCATATTGATTAGGGAGGTTGTGTTGTTGATGCTGGTCTGAAGGGAGGATAACTGTTCTTGCAGATGGTTGTGATGTGCGATCAGAATATGTCGTAATGACAGCTTCTCCAGCAGATTCTGAATATCCTCAAGCGGTAGTGAAAGAGATTTGAGGAGAATGATTTTTTCAAGGGTAAACAAGTCTTCCTCTGCATAGTAACGCCGGCCATTGTCATCTTTATAGCTTGGCGTAAGAAGTCCAATCTGATCATAATAGCGAAGTGTGCGGACTGATACATTACTCTGTTTGGATACTTGCCCTGTTGTCCATCGATTCATGCGAATCCTCCTGAAAAATAATGCTTGAAGGTGACGTTCCGTCACCTAATATACTGGAATTATATCACAGGAGATAAAGGGGCATGCGGAATGAACAGCAATGTGGAGAATTGGAAGCAACAAGACCCATGGACTTGGAAAGAGTGTGCGGCGCTTTTGTTACTCGAATTCGGATTCGTCATCGGATGTATTAAGTTTGTAGTAAAGCCTCTGTACAGAGACTGGCTTGGAGATGAGTTATACGCGGGAACCTTGATCGGAGTGACGATCGCAATCGTACTGTTGACAGGTTTGTATTTGATTGCAATTCGACCAAAACGTCTCTCTTGGGATGAGGTAGGAGTAAGAACTTTTGCTGCAAAAGATTGGGGACGCATCTTCGTCTGGACGTTTGTATTGATTATTGGAAGTGTACTGGTCATGGAGCTTACCAATCTCCTAGGAAATACATATGAGAACAGCAAAACAGAAGCAATGCAGAATCATGTAACTTTCTTTACCGTATTTATTGCTTTCGTATCTGCGGCAATCATCTCACCGCTCTATGAAGAAATCTTCTACCGTGGTTTCCTATACCGCTGGCTACGTACACGTCTCTCAATGCGCTGGGCAATCCTATTAAGCTCACTAATTTTTACGCTTGCTCATATTCCAACATACAATGCAATGCCGGCAAACTTTTTGGGTGGGGTCGTTTTTGCATGGGCTTATGAACGGACGAATTCGATATGGCCGGCGGTTATTGTTCACGGACTGATGAATGGGATTGCGGTGGTGTTGACATCGTTTGGATAGGATAGGCTAGGAAAAAGGCCTAGAATACTGGTATAATTATCTAAAAAAGTGGACGTGGATGTTCCTTTGTTCGCTTTGGAAGGAGTCCATTATGGAGATCCGTAAAGCCATCATTCCAGCAGCAGGGCTTGGAACTCGTTTCCTACCAGCAACGAAAGCTATGCCTAAAGAGATGCTTCCTATTGTAAATAAGCCGACGATTCAATTTATTATTGAAGAAGCTGTAGCTTCAGGAATTGAAGATATTATCATTGTCACCGGTAAGGGAAAACGAGCCATCGAAGACCATTTTGACTCTTCATTTGAACTAGAGCATAATCTTGCTTCCCAAGGAAAGTGGGGGTTACTTGAAGAGGTGCGTCGTCCATCCAATATGGCAGACATTCATTATATTAGGCAAAAAGAGCCCAAAGGTCTCGGACATGCCATTTGGTGTGCTCGTAAGTTTATTGGAGATGAACCCTTCGCTGTTTTGCTCGGAGATGACATCGTGGAGTCTGAAACGCCATGCTTAAAGCAAATGATGCATGTTTATGATCTATATCAACGGGCCATTGTTGGTGTTCAGCCTGTGCCATGGGATGAAGTAGGTCGTTATGGCATTGCAGCAGGCCATGAAATAACGGACCGAATCTATGAGACAACTAGCTTGGTAGAGAAACCAACGAGAGACCAAGCTCCTTCTAATCTAGCAATCATGGGGCGATATATTTTGCCATCCGATATTTTTGAAATTTTGGAGACACAGGCATCGGGAAAGAACGGAGAAATTCAGCTCACGGATGCTCTAGCTACGCTTTCACGAAGAGATCCAATATTAGCCTATCATTTTGAAGGTAAGCGCCACGATGTAGGAGAGAAGCTCGGATTTATCGAGACAAGTATTCATTATGCACTGCAGCATAATGAATTGAGACCGGAACTTTTGAAGTACATGCGTGAAGTACTTAAACAAGAAGATCAATAATAAATTGATATAGGGAGTTAGACAAACAGTTGGGCAGTTCAAGTAGATATTAATCTACCTGGGCTGCCCTTTGCTGTGTTAATCATACTTCTTTTATGAAGTAAGGTGTTCCAGTCTGAATTTTGGGACTGGCTTGAGTGTCATCGGACATGACTAATCACCATATGATGCAGAAGAGAACTGATGCTTACGTCATGTGTTTACAATATGTTCGAGTTTTGGAAGGAGAACGATTATGAAAGCCATCATCCTAGCGGGAGGAACGGGCTCCAGACTCTACCCCTTAACGAAGGTAACCAATAAACATCTACTTCCGGTTGGGAAATATCCTATGATATTTCATTCGATTAAGAAATTAAAACAAGCTGGTCTTCTTGATATCCTTATTATTACAGGTAAAGAACATATGGGTGATGTTGTTAATCTACTTGGGAGTGGCAGGGAAATCGGTGTTTCATTTACTTATAAAGTTCAGGATGAAGCTGGTGGGATCGCTCAAGCACTTGGCTTAGCCCAACAATTTGTCGGAGAGGATCAAGTGGTTGTTATTCTAGGGGACAATGTATTCCTCGATGATATTACGCCTTACGTCAACCAGTTTCAAAATCAAACGTCAGGTGCCAAGATCCTTATTCAGCAGGTGGATGATGCATCAAGATTCGGTGTTCCAGAAATTAATGGTGACCGAGTGATCTCGATCGAAGAGAAGCCAGCCGTGCCCAAGAGTAATTTTGCTGTAACAGGTATTTATATGTATGACTCACGTGTGTTTGATATCATCCAGAATCTAAAACCATCTACTCGCGGTGAATTAGAAATAACCGATGTCAATAATGCGTATATTGAGCGAGGAGAACTCACGTTTAATGTTTTACAGGGCTGGTGGACGGACGCAGGAACACACACTTCACTCGCGCGCGCTAATGAATTAGCGGAACATATTTTGCTTGGCGATGAGTTTGGTCATCTTAAGATGTAATAAGCGAAGGAGTAAATAAGTGATGATAATAACTCCTCTAAAATTAAATGGAGCAAGTTTAATAGAACCGGTTGTCCGTCATGACAACCGGGGTTTTTTCATGGAAAGCTACAATGCTGCTGAGTTTAAACAACATGGAGCAAGTTTTAACTTTATTCAAGATAACCATTCGCAATCCTTCGAGGCTGGAGTAATTCGCGGCTTACATTACCAACTCTATCCGAAATCGCAGACTAAGCTAATTCGAGTATTAGCTGGAGCTATTTACGATGTCATTGTGGATATACGCAAGAGCTCCCTAACTTTTGGTCAATGGGTTGGAGTTATTTTAACCGAACATAATAAACGTCAACTTTTGGTCCCTCAAGGCTTCGCACATGGCTTCTGTACGCTTGTTCCTAATACACAAGTACTTTATAAGGTGGACGAATATTATTCTCCTGCACATGACCGTGGCATATTATGGAATGATCCAGCCTTGGGGATTGATTGGCCAACGTCCAATCCCATCCTATCCGACAAGGATCAAAGACATCCGTTGCTAAATGATGCGGAAATGAATTTTTAGTAGGGGGCGACGTTGAAGATGAGATTTCTTGTGACGGGTGGCGCAGGATTTATTGGAAGTAATTTTATTTTGTATATGATGCGTCAGTATCCAGATGTTCACATTACGAATATGGATGCACTTACGTATGCAGGTAATTTGGAGAATCTCAAGTCTGTGGAACATCTATCTAATTATTCATTTATTCATGCAGATATTGTGAATAAACAGGCTGTAGAACATGTATTCAGTCAGGGCGTAGATGTGGTTGTAAACTTCGCAGCAGAGTCTCATGTTGACCGAAGCATTTTAGAACCTGAAGTATTCGTGAATACCAACGTATTAGGTACGCAGGTTTTATTAGAGGCAGCCAGGAAATATGGTGTGAATAAATTTGTTCAGATTTCAACTGATGAAGTGTATGGCTCACTTGGTGAGACCGGTTTATTCTCAGAGGCGACACCACTCGCACCAAACAGTCCTTATTCAGCAAGTAAAGCGGGAGGGGACTTACTTGTCCGTGCATACCATGAAACGTTTGGATTACCTGTAAACATCACCCGCTGCTCTAACAACTATGGTCCTTATCAATTTCCTGAAAAATTAATCCCCTTGATGATATCGCGTGCCTTGCATAACGAAGCGCTTCCTATTTACGGAGATGGCTTGAATGTACGTGATTGGCTTTATGTTGAGGATCACTGTAGTGCGATTGATCTAGTTATTCAACAAGGACGTAGTGGTGAAGTGTATAACATTGGGGGAAATAATGAACGAACAAATATCCATATTGTGAGGACGATTTTGGAGAAGCTCGGTAAACCGACCTCTTTGATTACCTATGTAGAGGATCGTCTTGGCCATGATCGACGCTATGGAATTGACCCAGCTAAGATCACAGGGGAGCTTGGCTGGAAGCCAAAGCATGATTTCGAAGTGGGTATACAAGAGACCATTACATGGTATCTGAATAATAAAGAATGGTGGATGCGAATTCAATCCGGTGCTTATCGGCAGTATGTAGCTAGGCAATATGGCGACCGATTGGGTGATTCTTAATGAAGGTGCTTGTGACAGGAGCGAGGGGACAGCTCGGAACGGATGTAGTCACATTGTTCGGTGCTGGCGGTCACGAGGTTATTCCTTGTGGCAGAAAAGAACTGGACATTACAGATATGGATCAGTGCCAACGGGTTTTGAGAGAGCATTCTCCCGATGCAGTCATTCACTGTGCAGCGTATACGGCGGTAGATACAGCTGAGACGGATATAGATAAGGCGTATTTAATTAATGCTGTTGGAACCGGGAATATTGCGCTTGCGGCCGAGAAGGTTGGAGCTAAGCTAGTTTATATTAGTACCGATTATGTTTTTAGTGGTCAGACAGCCCAGCCATACCACGAGTATGATAATACGGATCCTTATAGTATTTATGGAAAGTCTAAACGAGCTGGAGAGACCCTGATTCAAAGTTTATGCTCTAGATGGTTTATCGTTAGGACTTCCTGGATGTTCGGACTGCATGGCAACAATTTTGTGAAAACAATGCTTCGGCTTGGGCAAGAGAAATCCCTTGTACAGGTTGTTAACGATCAGACTGGGGCTCCTACGTATACTGTTGATTTGGCCCGATTTCTCATAAATGTAACAGAGAGTGAGAAGTTTGGAATATATCATGTATCCAATTGTGGTACATGTACTTGGTATGAGTTTGCACGGGCTATTTTTGAAGAGGCACATGAGTTGCTAGATTGGATTCCATCCGCAGCACTAGAGCCATGTCTAACTGAACAGTTTCCTAGACCTGCCCCACGTCCAGCCTATTCGGTAATGGAACATCTCTCAATACGTACGAATGGGTTCGATGATCTTCAGCACTGGCGCGAAGGGTTGAGAGAGTTTTTATTGGCTTTAAAATGTAACTTGGATCTTAACTAAATGGATATTTATTAATTTAAGATTAGATGAATCTTTCTCGGTCAGCCCATAGGGCTGGCCTTTTTATCTTTTTATTGGCATTCAAGAATTGAACAAGCAAGCTACCTTGTTTTACAGCTCAATTGGAAGGGTACATATCTAACAACGATTAAGATCATTACGAACCATATCCTTGATACTTTTATCAGATATGAATCAAAGTGATTTGCTGCGATTGCCAAAGAGAAATGAACATGCGGAAGGTGAGGACACCATGAAAAGAATTGCCGCAGTACTTATGTTATTCTCCACAATTGTTCTAATTCTTTATACACAGTACGAGGATGAACCCGAGCGCAAGGGCTTTACCGCTTATCGCCTGATTGCGCATGCGACAGGAAGTATCGAAGATCAGTATTATACCAATACATATGACGCCATGGTTGAGAACTACAAGAAGGGTACTCGTGTATTTGAGATTGATTTTATGCTCAGTGCAGACAGGAAGGTAGTCGCGCGCCATGAGTGGACCAAGAGCATGACAGAACAGCTTGGTCAGAATGCTAAGTTGCCTGAGGATAAACAAGCTGCACGGCTTACTCGTGAAGAATTCATTAATACACCTATTCAGGATAAGTATCAGCCGATGGATGTCGACAAGGTTCTTGATCTGATGGAGAGATATCCGGATATATACATTGTGACCGACACGAAGGAGCAGAAGGATGAGGATATTCGGCATCTATTTACTGAACTAGTCGCTGCTGCGAAACAACGTGATTTGAGTCTGTTGGATCGGGTAGTCGTCCAGATTTACAATGAACCGATGCTTGATATGGTGAAGAATGTGTATCCATTTGAATCTATTATCTATACGATATATGCAACTCAAGATTCAACTAACCGTATCGCCCAATTTGTAAAAGAGCATGATATCGATGCCGTTACCATGCCCGAGTATCGTGTGAATCCTAATTTTATAGCGAAGTTAAATCGAATGGATGTCGCCACTTATGTACATACGATTAATGACATGTCCACCGTTAACAATTATGAAAAATGGGGCGTGTATGGTGTTTATTCAGATGATATAACGCAGCCGGAACTAGAAGCTAATAGCTTGCGCTATACCTTAAAACGGTAAGGAGCCTCAATTTTAAATGCCCGCCCTACTTTCATTTAGAAGAAAAGTAGAGCGGGCATTTCTAGTTCAATGAGAATGATAGGTAGATGCTCATATCCTCAGGAAGTATGATTTGGATTTTACTCCATTACCAATAAAAATGTTCGTATTTTATGCGAACACAAATTGACTTGCTACCGCGGCTATCATAGACTTAATTTAGTAGTAGACCGTTAACGTGGAGGAATGACGTTGAAAGACATGATAAAGCCCTGGAGGCATGTGTTTAAGCTCGATCCCGAGAAAGAAATCAATGACGATGCACTGGATAAGTTATGTATGTCGGGAACAGATGCGATTATGATTGGTGGCTCCACAGGAGTAACTTACGAGAATACAGTTGACCTTCTCTCACGGGTGCGTCGTTATGAATTGCCTTGTGTGCAGGAGATTTCTGATCTTGAGGCAGTTGTACCTGGTTTTGATCTCTATATGATTCCTATGGTGCTGAACACACCGGATCCGACATGGATTCTTGAACGTCACCATCAAGGAATTGAGCGCTATGGATATATGATCCCTTGGGATCTCGTAGTGGCAGAAGGTTACATTGTCTTGAACCCCGATGCCACAGTTGCGAAGTTAACCCGAGCTGAGGCACAGATCAGTGAAGCGTCAGCTGTGGCCTACGCACAGATTGCGGACAAGCTGATGAATTTGCCAGTCGTTTATTTAGAATACAGCGGTACATTTGGTGATATGGAAACGACTGGCGCAGTTCGTAGATCACTAGATCAATCCCAGCTCTTCTATGGTGGTGGAATTACAACGGCTGAACAAGCAGCAGAAGCAGCTTCTGTTTCGGACACCATTGTAGTAGGCAATATCATTTATGATGATTTGTCTCAAGCCCTCGAGACCGTTAAGGCTGTGAAAGGTTAACCATATTAAAGAGTAGCTGAGGCACAATTACCTGAGCCGTTTAAGTTGTTTTCAGTCCTTTTTCTACTATAAAAGTAGGATTCATTGCATGACTTAATTGAAGCAACTAAAGTTATTATGATTTTATTCAGTTTGTAATTATTTAAAAGTATGACCACTCTACACAAAATAGGAGGCAACTGAACCTATGCAGCCCATTAATATACACGAGGCCGTCCAGCGCCTCAACCCTGAGCAGCGGAAGGCGGTCGAGGCGACTGACGGACCGCTGCTCATTATGGCCGGAGCCGGATCCGGTAAGACGCGGGTGCTCACGCACCGTATCGCCTATTTAATCGCCACACGTAAAGCTCCGCCATGGGGGATACTAGCGATCACATTTACGAACAAGGCAGCACGTGAAATGCAGGAACGGGTATCGAAGCTTGTTGGCCCGGAAGGGAGAGACATATGGGTATCCACCTTCCACTCGATGTGCGTTCGCATCCTTCGTAAAGACATCGACCGCATTGGCTTTACTTCTAATTTTAGTATTTTGGATTCAACCGATCAGCTCTCTGTTATTCGTAACGTTATGAAGCATCTGAACATCGATACCAAGAAATTTGAGCCAAAAGCCATTCAAGCAACGATGAGTGCAGCTAAGAACGAACTGGTCTCTCCACAGCAGTATGAGCAGAAGGCAGGAGATTATTTTGAGACTCTTGTGGCCCAAGTGTACAAGGAGTACCAGAAACGTCTAAAGAGCAATAACTCGCTTGATTTTGATGACTTGATCATGACAACGATCCAGTTGTTTAAGGAAGTACCGGAAGTGCTTGATTTCTACCAGCGTAAATTTCAGTACATTCATGTTGATGAGTATCAAGATACGAACCGTGCCCAATACATGCTTTGCCGTATGCTGGCAGATAGCCATCATCGCATTTGCGTAGTAGGTGACAGTGATCAGTCTATCTATCGCTGGCGTGGTGCGGATATCAGTAACATTTTGAACTTTGAGGAAGACTATCCAGAAGCACGGACAATTTTGCTTGAGCAGAATTACCGTTCTACTTCGAATATATTGAATGCCGCGAACAAAGTCATTGCCCTGAATACAGGCCGCAAGCCCAAGAATTTGTGGACCGAACAGGGCGAAGGGGAGAAGATCAAGGTATTCCGCGGAGATTCCGAGCATGATGAGGGATATTTTGTTACCTCTGAAATTTCCAAAAGCGTAAAGACAGGCAAGTCCTATCAAGACCACGCGATTTTGTATCGTACCAATGCGCAGTCTCGTGTTATAGAGGAAATTTTGATTAAATCGGATATCCCCTATCAGATTGTTGGCGGTATTAAGTTCTATGATCGTAAAGAGATTAAAGATATTCTTGCCTATCTGCGGCTCATCTCGAACCCGGATGATGATATTAGTCTGACTCGGATTATTAATGTACCGAAGCGGAGTATCGGGGATACAACGGTTGGTAAGCTTGCAGCGGCAGCTGCTGAAAAAGGAACTTCTATTTTCGGCGTGCTCCGGTTTGTCGATGACCTCGGATTTGCAGGTCGTACACGTAACGCTTTAGTCGAGTTCTACGATATGATCGCTGCCCTGAGTAAGATGGTGGAATTCCTTTCTGTAACCGAATTGACGGAGAAAGTACTTGAAATGTCGCAGTACCGAACAGAGCTGCAGACTGAGAATACGCTTGAATCAAGATCCCGTCTAGAGAACATCGAAGAATTCTTGTCCGTTACGATGGAATTTGAGAAAAATAACGACGACAAATCACTCGTTTCGTTCCTTACCGATCTAGCGCTCATTGCGGACATCGATTCGATGAACGATGATGAAGAGGATCGAAGTGATGCAGTCGTGCTGATGACGATGCACAGCGCCAAAGGTCTGGAATTTCCGGTTGTATTTATCATCGGTATGGAGGAAGGCGTATTCCCGCATAGCCGTGCTTTCTCGGATAACGAAGAATTGGAAGAGGAGCGCCGTTTGGCCTATGTAGGGATTACACGTGCGGAGAAGCAATTGTTCCTCTCATGTGCACGTATGCGGACGCTATTCGGCCGGACGACGGCAAATCAACCTTCACGTTTCTTGGAAGAAATACCGGACGAGCTGAAAGAAGATACCCAGATGGCTCAAGATCGTTATCGCCGTGGCGGTAATGTAGGCGGCTCTTATGCTGGACGCGGCTTTAGTGGAGGAGGAAGTAACTTCGGGGGTGGACGAGCCAAGGATCTATCTCTTGGGGGTTCTACAGCTTCTGCTGCTACCTCACAGAAGAGTCGTGTAACGGTGTCAACAGGAACGCCGGCCCGTCAGGCAACATCTGCTGGAAGTACGGATGGATTTAGCGCAGGGGATAAGGTTGCTCACGGTAAGTGGGGAACCGGAACGATTGTTTCTGTAAAAGGAACGGGCAATGATATGGAGCTACAGATTGCGTTCCCAGCTCCAGTAGGCATCAAACGTCTTTTAGCTGGTTTTGCTCCCATTACAAAGGTGGAATAGTTACGGCCTATTCGATTGAAGGAGGATTGTCCCTGCATGGATTTTAAGGAAACAATGGAGAAGCTCATTGCGGAGTTGAACAATTATAACTACCACTACTACACGCTCGATCAGCCGCTTGTGAGCGATAAAGAATACGATGCTCTTTATGATCAGTTAGTAGCGCTGGAGAAGGAGACCGGATTCGCACTTCCGGACTCTCCTACACAGCGGGTAGGCGGAGATATTTTGAAGGGCTTTACGCCACACCGCCATTTGGCTCCGCTCTGGAGTCTCGACAAAGCTCAGAACATCGAGCAGCTTCGAACATGGCATGATCGTGTGGTCAGACTAGTTAACGACTACAATACAAAAAATCCAGGCAATCCCTTGCCGGTACCTTGTTATGCACTTGAACTAAAGTTTGATGGATTGACTCTGAATCTGACTTACCGAGATGGTAAGCTGATTCAAGCATCAACCCGGGGCAACGGTGCAGTTGGAGAAGGCATACTGGCTCAAGTGAAGACAATTAAATCCGTGCCTTTGACGATTCCTTACACAGAAGGAACGATAGAAGTGCAGGGTGAAGGCATTATGAACCTGTCCGTATTGGAGAACTACAATAAGACAGCTGCGGAGCCACTCAAGAATGCCCGTAATGCTGCGGCGGGAGCACTGCGTAACTTGAATCCGAAAGTGACGGCAGAGCGGAAGCTGAATGCGTATTTTTATAATGTTGGATATTCTGATGACATCACATTTGATAATCATAAGGAAATGATGGACTTTTTACGTGAAAATCGGTTCAAAGTAAATCCTTATATTTTCTATTTCGAGAAATTTGATGATGTAATGGAGCAACTGGCAGATATAGAAGCACGTCGTTCGGAGCTCGATTACTTGATTGATGGAGCAGTCCTGAAGGTGACGGATATGAGAATACGTGAGGCGCTGGGCTATACAGATAAATTCCCTCGCTGGGCGGTGGCTTATAAATTTGAGGCCGAGGAGACAACAACGATCCTTGAATCTGTATCCTGGAATGTGGGACGAACCGGCAAAATCACACCTTTGGCTAGAGTAGAAGCGGTTGAACTGGCAGGGGTAACGGTACAGAACTGTACGCTGAACAATATCGGTGACATTGAACGCAAAAACCTTAAGTTCGCATTAGGCACACGCGTGTTCATACGTCGCTCGAACGATGTAATCCCTGAGATTCTCGGTAAGGTAACGGAAGAGAATGATGGTGAGGAAATTGTATATCCAGAGCAGTGTCCTTCCTGTGGTTTTCCGCTGGAACAACGTGGTGCACATTTATTCTGCAACAACAAGACAGGATGTAAGCCGCAGATCATTGCACGGATTACGCATTTTGCGTCCCGTGATGCGATGGACATCGAGACCTTCAGCGACAAGACAGCAAACCAACTGTATGAGGAACTGAATGTGCGTGAACCTGCAGATCTATATACCTTGTCGTTTGATAGTTTGGTGAAGCTGGAACGCTTTGGTGAGAAAAAAGCTCAGAATCTGCTGGATGCTATTGAGAAGAGTAAGGAGCGGGATCTCGCATCATTCCTTTTCGCATTAGGTATACCGAACACTGGCAAATCTACGACCAAAATGCTGGCAGATCACTACCGCGATCTCCATCTTGTGATGGCAGCACCTGCTGAGGAATTGGTAGGTCTTCCGGATGTCGGTGGGATTGTGGCGGAGAGTATTGCTGGATATTTTGCAGATCCATTCGCACAGGCGAGCATCGAAAGAATGCTATCGCTAGGTGTTCAGGCCAAAGCACCCGAAGCGCCGCGTCCAGTAAGTACGGATTCCTTTTTTAGCGGCAAAACAGTCGTCCTCACGGGGACACTTCACTTACTCACACGTGAGGAAGCAACAGAGCGCTTGGAGCTTCTCGGTGCTAAGGTTACAGGTAGTGTGTCGAAGAAAACAGATCTCGTCATTGCTGGAGAAAAAGCGGGCAGTAAGCTTGCCAAAGCACAGCAGCTCGGAATCCAGGTTATTGAGGATGAAGAAGAGTTTGTACGCTTGTTGAACGAGGAATAAACCGTCTTATATAGAAGCCGGCATGCAAAAGAGCCTGAATCATTTTGATTCAGGCTCTTTTTAATTAAACTTTTGCTTACTATTCGCTAGACCACTTTTCAATTTGTGCATCACTCGGCAGAAGCAAAGCAAGAAGTCCGAGCAGTGGAAGGAAACCAACTGCAATCATTACATTTTCAATGCCCCATGCATCGCCGAGGCTGCCAAGTGCCAGTGAACCTATGCCTCCCATACCGAAAGCGAAGCCTGTAATCAGGCCGGACACGGTACCGATGTTACCAGGATACAGCATTTGGGCGTATACCACCGTAACGGAGAAGCTGGAGAGTAGAATGAATCCGCCGACTGCAAGTAGTGCTCCAGCCCAAAAAGGAGAGGCGAAAGGAAGAACGATCGCAATCGGCGCTGTACCGATCATGGATAGCATAATCAGATTACGGCGTCCGAATCGGTCAGCTAGTGGACCCCCAAAGAAAGTTCCAAGAGCACCTGCTGCCAAGAACAAAAAGATGTAGATCTGCGCGTTATCAATCGAGATTTGATAGGCATCCATTAGATAGAACGCATAATAGCTGCTGATGGCTGCGCCATACCAAGATCGTACAAATACGATGGTAACTAGAATAAGCGTGGCGTTTCGAATGCTTTTGCGTTGAGCGGGATCCATCATCCGTGCTACGGCTCTCTTTTTGAACGTATACCCTGAATCCAGCATGCTTTGATACCACCGGGCAACATAAGTCTGCACGATAACGCCGGCTGCAGCTACGACAGTGAAGCTTAGTGCACCAATTTGGCCGTAAGGTACGAACACAAAGCGGGTCAGTAGAGGCGCAAGAGATTGACCAGCGTTTCCTCCTACCTGAAAAATAGACTGAGATAGCCCTTTCTTCATGCCTGCTGCCATATGCGCTACACGCATACCTTCTGGATGGAACGTCGCAGAACCTAGACCAATCAATACAACTGAGAAGAGCACGAGGATGTAGTTATCTGCGTAAGCGAGAATAAACACACCTGCGAAAGTGAAGCACATACCGATGGGGAGAAGTATTGGTGTTGGTCGTTTGTCTGCTGCGTATCCGATCACAGGCTGTATAATGGATGATGTGAAATTAATGGCGAATGATATCCAGCCAATCTGTGTAAAGGTGAGCAGAAGGTTATCTTTTAGGATAGGAAAAATTGCAGGTATTACAGATTGAATCGAATCATTGAATAGATGAACAAAGCTGATCGCCAGCAATATCCGGTACACTGTAGCTTGTTCCGTACCGCTGCCAGGTGAAGGCTTGGTGGAAGAGACGGGCCTCCGAAGGCGTAGCGGTTTGTCCGACATTGTAGAATCCCCTCTCTATCTGTAACTATTATTTATTGATGAATTTACATTAAAACCTTTTGGTTTGGAAATCAATTCATTTCAGCGGTGATTAGGAAAGTTATTATTAGAGTAATACTGTGAATGATAAGTGCTATAGGAAGTAACAATATGATGATATAAATTAATTTTCAAAAAAAAGCTTGATAAGTAACTAGAAGCATGGTATATTATTTCTTGTCGCTTCGGACGCCAACTAAACAACCAAGTTTACAACGCGTCGAAAGTTGTCGAAAAAAGTGTTGACAGCAAGTTAGACACTTGATATAATAAACACCTACGCTGCTGAGACGTTAAGAGATTAACGACGAAGAGCGGACAAGTTCCTTGAAAACTGAACGAATGAAACACGTCAAATTAAGTAACGTTAGCTTCAACAATGAGCGAATCGCTCTTTTCATTAACTTTAATGGAGAGTTTGATCCTGGCTCAGGACGAACGCTGGCGGCGTGCCT